>CAVTRK010000010.1:0-123311 GCA_963737095.1 uncultured Acidobacteriota bacterium | reverse complement strand
GATGGGCTCTGGAGTTCCCATGTTTTGATTGCGGTATGGCGGAGAGGGTGGGATTCGAACCCACGTTACCTTGCGGTAAACACGCTTTCCAAGCGTGCGCCTTCAGCCACTCGGCCACCTCTCCAGACAAGGGCGTTGACACTTGAATCTACCACATGGACAGGAGTGCGTGCATGGCAGAGAAGGCTGTGCGCCGGCATAATCAAGGTTCGCTGTCGCTTACATTTGTTGGACAGTCAGAGTCTGCCCTCGACCAAATCCTTCCTGCAAATCAGGGAGATTTGAAGCCTGAAACCGCGTATCCAGATAGCCATTCTCGCAGGGTGAAAACGCATGATTTCTTGAGAAATCTTGAGGCCGCAGCGGTATACTTTGATATATGCCAAAATACTCGGTCGTCGTTCCATTCCATAACGAGGAAGAAAGTGTCACCGCCCTCTATGACACTTTGAAAGCCGTTATGGAGCAGGTGGGGGACACATTTGAGCTGATCTTTGTCGACGATGGTTCGACGGACCGCACGTATCGCCTGTTGGAAGAGATTACCGCTGTCGATAGCCGTGTGATGGTGGTGAAGCTGCGTCGCAACTTTGGCCAGACCTGCGCCCTGGCCGCCGGCTTCGATCATGCCCAGGGCGATTTCATCCTGGCGATGGATGGCGATCTGCAGCACGATCCGTCCGAGATTCCGAACTTTCTTGCCAAGCTGGAAGAGGGCTACGACGTGGTCAGTGGATGGCGGAAAGAGCGCATCGACAACTTCATCATGCGCCGCATTCCCTCCCGCTGCGCCAACTGGTTAATGGCAAAGTTGTCCGGGGTTGATATCCACGACTTTGGGACGACCTACAAAGCGTATCGCAGGGAAGTGATACAGAACATTCCGCTGTATGGTGAGATGCACCGCTTTATTCCCGCGCTGGCATCCTGGTATGGCGCTTCGATTTGCGAAATCCCAATCAAGAACATCAATCGTGAGCAGGGAAAATCGCACTACGGCATCTCGCGTACGTTCCGGGTATTTTTTGACCTGATGACCATCCGCTTCCTGCTGAAGTACATGTCGCGGCCGATGCACTTCTTCGGCTCGCTGGGCGCATCCGCGATGCTGGGTGGCTTTGCGCTATCCATGTGGCTGCTGGTGATGAAGGTGCTGACGCATCAGCACATCATGGATCAGCACGGCCCTTTATTTGTCGTCGCTGGAGTTCTGATTGTGGCAGGCATCCAGTTGCTGGCCGTCGGTTTGATTGGCGAACTGCTGGTGCGGCACTTCTATCAGGGACAGGGGCGTGCTCCATATACGATTGACCGAGTCATTCGCTTGAATGCATCGGGAGAAGCCAGCATCCTGCGCGGAGAGTAATTCTCCGCGCTGCGTTTTCCGTCCTACCCATCTGAGACAGCCATGAAAGCCATGCAAATCACCAAGACCGGTGGACCGGAAGTGATCCACGCGGTCGAATTGGATCGTCCCGCGCCCGGCGCCGGACAGGTGCTGGTGGAAATAAAAGCCATCGGCGTCAACTTCATCGACATTTACTACCGCGAAGGCGTCTATCCTTCGCCGCTACCGCTAACACTGGGGCAGGAAGCTGCGGGCGTTGTGGTTGCGGTCGGCGATGGCGTGAAACGGTTTCGCGTGGGCGATCGCGTCGGCTGGTGTACGTCGCTGGGCGCGTATGCGGAGTTTGCCGTCGTTCCCGAGGCAGCGCTGGTTGCGGTTCCTGCCAAGGTGACTTTTGAGCAGGCAGCGGCGAGCCTGTTGCAGGGCATGACCGCACAATATTTAAGTACCACAACATTTCCGCTCAAGCGCGGCGATACGGCGTTGGTGCATGCCGGAGCCGGTGGCGTTGGATTGCTGTTGACGCAGATGGCTGTCGAGGCGGGAGCGCACGTGATCTCCACCGTATCGACGCCAGAGAAGGCGGAGTTGTCGCGAGCGGCCGGCGCGCACGACGTGATCTTGTATTCTCAGGATGACTTTGAGCTGGCAGTAAAAAAGATCACTGGCGGACGCGGTGTAGACGTTGTTTATGATTCGGTTGGCAAGGATACCTTCGAGCGATCCTTGAAGTGTCTACGGCATCGGGGAATGCTGGTGTTGTTCGGCGCTTCGAGTGGTTCGGTACCGCCATTTGATCTGATTCAGTTGTCGCGGGGCGGATCGCTTTTCCTGACGCGGCCCAGCCTGGCTCATTACGTGGAAAGCAGGGAAGAGTTGGAAGCCCGCTCTGCAGACGTGTTTGCTCGCATCGAGCGCGGCACGCTGAAACTGCGAATTGATCACAGTTTTCCGCTGGCCGAAGCGGCGAAGGCGCAGGAGGCATTAAAATCTCGCGCGACGACAGGAAAACTACTGCTGGTTCCGTAGATCGGCAGGAAGTTTGGCTTCTGCGTCGACTATCCGCGGCGAAACATGGAGAAGAGGCCGCGTTTTTTTGGCGCGGAGAATTCTTCGTCTTCTTCAAAGGCGCGCGAGGGTTCCGGTTGCTCCGGCAATTCGTTGCCCTCGAAAACCGCCTCGGGATTTTTCACACACAGGCGTTCCGCGGTTTCTTCTCCATAGTGTTGAGAGAGAAACTCGAAGGCCTTGCTCATCACGGGAGGCCGTGAGGTTGTATTGTGGGCGTCGGTGGCGATGATGTGCACCCATCCCCAATCGAGAAGCTCGCGAGCGATGCGTTGCGGTCCGCGGCCAAATCCGCCAGTAAGCGAGCCAGCGGTTACCTGCACCAGGCAGCCCATGCGAAGCCATGCCGCCAGTTTTTCTGGTTTCTGCATCAGTGTCAGGTTGCGTTCCGGATGGGTCAGGATTGGAGTCATGCCGGCGACGGCCATCTCATAAAAGCTGGAAGAAATATTTTGCGGAATGCCGAAGTCGGGAAACTCCACCAACAGAAATTTTCTGCCATTGACTGTGTATTTGGTCGGGTGGGTCAGCGCATCTTCAATATTGTCGAAGCTCAGATGGAAGTCGCAGCCCAGGCCGAGGGTCAGGCGGTCGCCAAGCTTCCGTTGCAACTCCGCCATCAACGCAGCATTTTCTTCGGGACGAAATAGGTAGTCGCTGTTGGCGTGGGGTGTGCAGGCAATATGGGTGATCCCATCCTTGATGGCAATCTTCGCCATTTCGAGCGAGGTCTCTAAATCTGTAGCGCCATCGTCGAGCCCGGGCAGCAGGTGGTGATGAATGTCGATCATAGTTTGCCGAACGGCTGTTCCTGTTTCAATCCTGTCCCGCCAATGTGGCGACCATCGACTGGAAAATACGCAGTCCGTCTGCCGAGCCCAGCAGCGATTCACTTGACCGGTCAGGATGCGGCATCATGCCCAGCACGTTGCGCCCTTCACTTAGGATGCCGGCAATGTTCTGCAGCGATCCGTTCGGATTGGCTTCCGTTGTTATCTCGCCAGCGGCCGTCGAGTAGCGAAAGGCAATGCGGCGCTGGTCTTCGAGTTGCTTTAGCGTGGCGGCATCGCAGAAATAATTGCCTTCCATGTGGCCGATGGGAATCTTCAGGACCTGGCCTTGCTGCAACAGGTTGGTGAAGGGCGAATCGCTGGTTTCTGTGCGCAGATAAATTTGTTTGCAGATATATTTCAGTCCAGAGTTGCGCATGAGTGCGCCGGGAAGGAGACCGCTCTCCGTCAGGATTTGAAATCCATTGCAGATGCCGAGCACCAGGCCGCCCGACGCAGCGAATTTCTTGACCGACTGCATAATGGGGGCGAAGTGAGCGATGGCGCCGGTGCGGAGATAATCCCCATAGGCGAAGCCGCCGGGCACAAGAATGGCATCGCAGTTCTCAAGCTGTTCGCTTTCGTGCCATAGAAAGACAACCGGCTCGCCCACCACTTCAGAGATGACGTGGTAGGTATCGTGATCGCAGTTGGATCCGGGAAAAACAAGCACGCCAAATTTCATTTACATGTAGTTTATCAGCGGATTTCAGGTTGTTATCATCACAGAATTCTATGCGGGGCGGATTTTTCCAGTCTCATGAGCGGGGCAGTCTTCGATGAACGAGCCACAGATTCGGCGATCCAATCTTCATCCGGCAAGGCTTGGGCCTCCGGCGGCGAAGGCCGGTCGAGCGCTGCTGCGTTGGCTGCGGGCGACTTTCATCGACGCCATCCTGGTTGGCATTCTGTGGCTGATTGGATTGTGGCTGCTGCATATTCCCCTGGCGCCGCTGTGGGCGCTGATCGCGGCATTGGTGCAGTTCATCCCCAGCTTCGGCGGCACGCTGGCGTTGATTGGTCCCAGCCTTACGCTGCTGTTCACGGGTAGCGGCTGGGAGAATTTTGGGCTATTGCTGGGCCTATACGCGGTGATCGTTGTCATCGATCAGTTGGGGTTGCAGCCCTGGTTGATGAAGAAAAATACCCGGGTGCCGATCTGGGCATCGATCTTCGGGCCAATCGTTCTGGGGATCATCATTCCGTTCTGGGGAGTATTGCTGGCGCCCCCCTTGCTGGCAGTCATCTTCGCATTTCGCAAACCGCGGGCGCAGAAGGCGTAGACTAGCCACGCCATTCCAACTTGCTCGTGTTTTGGAGGCGAAGGTGAAATTCGCAAAGAGGGTCTTTTTGTGGGGAGGCGTTGCCGGCATTGTCGCCTTGACTCCGGCGTATTTTCTTTTGAATTTTCTCAGCGCCAGGATTCCACCTCCGTTTACGCATCCCGTCTTCTACTACGGATTCATCGCGGTGGTGCAGGTTTGGCACGCGGCGTTCTGCTGGATCGCGACCGACCCGGTGCGCTTCCGTCCGATGATGGTGTTCGCGGTGATGGAAAAATTCGTGTTTGTCTTTGTGGTGATTGTGGTGTGGCTGGGTGGCCGCGCAATCTCCGCGCTGCTGCTGGTTGCGGCTGTGGATTTCCTGCTGGGAGTGTTGTTTTTGGCCGCCTTTTTCAAGACGGCTGGCTTGAGGGGAAGGGCAGAAACGGTTCTTTCCTAGCGTGATAAAATCAGGTTTTGTGCGGACGGCTTGCGGCCGCGGTACCATCTAAATCTTCATCGAAAGCAGTTCACGAGGGTCTTCCATGTCCGGCCATTCAAAATGGGCCACTATCAAGCATAAGAAGGGCGCGACCGACGCCAAACGCGGCAAGATTTTCACGCGCCTGATCAAGGAAATCACCATGGCAGCGCGAGCCGGCGGCGGAGATCCAGATGGCAATCCGCGGCTTCGTGGCGCCATTGCTGCTGCCAAAGCGGAAAACATGCCGCAGGACAACATCAAGCGGGCGATTCAGCGTGGTACGGGCGAGTTGGAAGGTGCGGCCTACGAGGAAATCACGTTTGAGGGCTATGGTCCCGGTGGCGTGGCTGTGATCGTGGAAGCGACCACCGATAATCGCAATCGGACGGTCAGCGAAATTCGTCATGGGTTCTCAAAGAATGGCGGCAACCTGGGCGAGTCGAATTCCGTGTCATGGATGTTTTCGAAGAAGGGTCTCATCTCCGTTGCCAAGTCGGCTGCGGGCGAAGATAAGCTGATGGACCTGGTGTTGGAAGCCGGCGGCGACGATATTCGCGATGAAGGCGATTCCTGGGAAATCATTACTGAACCGAATGCGTTTGAAGCCGTACTCGCCGCCGTGAAGGGTGCGAAGATCGAAACGCAGATGGCGGAAGTGACGATGCTGGCATCGACCTATACCAAGCTCGAAGGCTCAGCAGCGGCGCAGATGATTCGCTTGCTGGAAGCGTTGGAAGATCAGGATGATGTGCAGAATGTGTATTCCAACTTCGACATCGACGCCAAGCAGATGGAAGAAGTCGCGGGCTGAGGAAGACCTGTCCTGACACACGCAAAAGCAAATACGATGGATGCCCGGGCGCTCGGCCTGGGCGATGGCTGCGGTACGTCGGAGCTCTCTTGAAGAAGCAGATGATTGTGTTTTTTGCGTTTCTGCTTGGCTTGGTGCCGGTCTCTCTTTCCCAAACAAGTTCCTCATCGATCTCTTCCAATCCGGATCAAGCTGCGTCAACACTGGCAGTCGCAGATGGAGATTTTGTTTCGCATGTGATGAAGCGTGACCCGTGGGATCTCGGGGTTTTCTTTGATGGCGGATTTGGGACCTCGGGAGAAACCAGCGATCACTTTCTGAACGCGGGCGTGCGCATTGGCAAAGTGTTGACAGGTGCAGCCGGCCCGGGAATTCTCCGTGGGCAATTCGAGTACGCGATCGAGCTGATTCCATATTGGCAGGCGTTCACTCCGGAAGATACATACCCTCTTGGACCCCAGTTGCCTTCTGTCACCACAGGGGGAACCTACACCGGCCTCAGCATGACGCCGGTGATTCTTCGCTGGAACCTGGTTCGCTGGAAGCGCGTGATGCCATGGGTGCAAGGTGGTGGCGGCCTGATTTGGACGAATCATAAATTCCCGCCCAATGGTTCCAAAGGAACAAGCGTGTGGAACTTTGAGCCGCAGATTGGTGTCGGCATGCATTATTTTTTGAAGCCGAACCGGGCCATTACTTTTGGTGCGAATGCGGTTCATATTTCGAACGCCAGCCTGGGCGACTCTAACCCGGGTGTGAATGCAACTGTCCAACTCCAAATTGGTTACACCTGGTGGAAATGACAGGCGCGGCGCGATGAATACCAAAGAATCCATTATCGAATGTGTTCCCAACTTTTCTGAAGGAACCAATGTCGCTGCGGTGCGCGAGATTGTACATGCCATGCAGGTTGATGGCGTTTCCTTGCTGGACTATTCACTCGACCCGGATCACAACCGTTCGGTCGTCACTCTTGCGGGCGCTCCCGGGCCAGTGATGGAAGCTGTTTTGCGAGGGGTAGGGAAGTCAACCGAATTGATCAACATGACGGAGCAGCATGGCGTTCATCCTCGCATCGGCGCGGCCGACGTGGTTCCGCTGGTGCCGATACGCAATATTTCTTTGCCGGAATGCGCCGCGCTGGCGCATCAACTCGGCCAGGAGATTTGGAAACGCCATCATGTTCCGGTGTACTTCTATGAAGCGGCGGCACTGCGTCCAGATCGGCGATTGCTGGAGAATATTCGCAATGGGCAATTCGAAGGGCTGCGGAAAAAGGTGCAGCAAGATGCGGCCAGCCGGCCGGATGTCGGCGGTCCTTCTTTGCATCCCACAGCGGGAGCGGTTGCGGTGGGAGCACGAGAGCTCTTGATTGCCTGCAACGTGTTCCTCAGCACCGGGAATGTCGGTGTTGCGCGTTCGATTGCGCGGGACATTCGCGGAGCCAGCGGCGGCCTGGCTGGACTGAAAGCCATGGGCGTCCTGGTCAGTGGCAGGGCGCAGGTGTCGATGAACATTACAGATTTTCATGCCACTCCCGTCAGCAAGGTTTACCAGGCGGTAAAAGACGCGGCGATGCATTTGGGGGCGCAACCAGATCGAGTGGAGTTGATTGGACTGGTACCGGAAGCTGCCGTGGAACAGGGCAGCGAATGGATGGAGCTGGCAACCAACTTCTCGGTCGCGCGGACGCTGGAGAGTAAACTGGAAACACCAATGATCTGGCCATAATTGGCTTAAATACAGGCGACCCGTATGACTTCGGGAGCCATCGCGCGTCGAAGATGACAGCGCTGCGATATTGACGGGCGGCAATCGGACCGCACCCAAATTCTTTGAGGAGATGTACATGAATCGTTGGAAAAAAGTTCTGAGCTATGGCGCCGGGATGATGGCCCTTTCGGCGTTGACGCTCTCGGCCTCGGCGTCGCAGTTGGCAACCGAGTCCCAGGCTGCAATCCCCAAGGACGTGCAGCAGTTGATCGTCGTGGATTATCAGGCAATGGAGAACTCTGACATTGCGATGAAGCTGCGTGCCAAAGTTTTGCCGCCAGAGCTGAAACGGCTGCAGGATGCTTTGCAGCAGTCGGGCATGAACGTGAATCAGAGCGTTGTCCAGCTGGCTTTCGCGTCCTACCGTATCCCGACCGATGTTTCGCCAAGGATCGTGGGCATCGCCTCGGGACAATTTCCGGCGCAGCAGTTCAATGAGTATTTCAAGAAGCACCACATCAAAGGCATCCAGGTACGGAACGAAATGATCTATCCCATGGGCAATACGGGATTGAGCGTGGTGTTTCTGGATCAGACCACCATGGTATTCGGCTCGCTGCAAGCGATTCGGGATTCGCTGGACGCCCGTGACGGCATCCGTCCAAGCTATTTAACGAATACCGCTATGCAGAGCCTGATGCCGGCGCAGCAGGATGAAGCGGTATGGAGCATCCTGGATCAGAAGGGCACCCAGGAAATGATGAAATCCGTGCTCGGACAGGCTGCGGAAGTTGCCGACTACAGCACAGTGAAGAACAGCCTGGTTGGATCCCGATACACAATGGACTTCAACCAGGGGGTTAGGTTCTCTCTCGATGTGGTTACGCCCGATACGGTTACGGCTGCCACTATGTCATCCCTGATGGGAGCTGCAGCCCTGATGGAGAAGATGAACGCCACCCCTACCGAGAAGCAGGCGATTGCGGCGACGAACATTACCTCCAGTGGCAATGTGTTAGAGGTCAGGTTCGCCACGTCCGATGATGAGTTTGCTTCGCTGCTGAACTCTCAGCTGTTTCAGTCTGTGGTCCATTAAGCGGTCGGACCCGTGCGCTGGGAACAGCATCACATGACGCTTAATGTGACCCGACAGGCTCGGCAGTCGTTGGGTCAATCACTCGTTTGATCTCTGCCACGGAGTTGGCTGGAAATCCTCCGCGCTTGGCGTGTTCGCGCACAATTTCCTCATTTGGAGCGATATAGACGCAGTAGATCTTGTTGTCGGTGACGTAACTCTGCACCCATTGAATCTTCGGTCCTAAATCCCGCAGGACTGAGCATGATTTTTCCGCGACCCCCTGCAACTGCTCCGCCGATAAAGAACCTGCGCCTGGTATTTCCCGTTCAATCAAAAATTTCGGCATACAAAATCCTCCTGCTGGAGTGTAGTGCAAATCGGGATGTGCGGCGGCCGATACTCAGGATATTTTCAAGAGGCAGTCAGGTGTTGGTAGGATGGCACCATCTTTGGCCGGGAGTTCCATGCATTCCTCATCGCGAATCTTCGCCACACGCCGGCAATTTCTGCACTGGCTCGGCATGGTCGGATTAGGATCATCGATGCCGGGGAGAAGCCTTCTCCGCGGTGCTCCGTCGCTCGGTTGAATGCCTGCGTGATCGAGGCATGACGGCCGACTGGTAAGTCTCCCCAACGGACGCATGGAATTATGCGCTGCAGCTGGATACAGACTCGCTGGCGGAGAGCATTGCGGTCGAGGAGGGGGAGGTGGGACAAGCCCCTTTCACTCGAAAACACGCCCCAGTACGCATTACGGTCAAGGCTCGTCAGGTGGTGGAGTGGCGCGCAAAGGACGGTGCGGCCAACCCGCTGCCGCCAATCCCGGTTGCTAGCAACGAGCCTGCGAAAGCGATCACCCTGATCCCGTACGCGCCCGCCAAGCTGCGCATTACGGCCTTCCCGCAAAGCAAAAGCTAAGGGTTCAGGCGGGACTAACTTGCGGATGTGTTTGGAAGTGGTGCGCCCCGAGAGATTCGAACTCCCGGCCTTCTGGTTCGTAGCCAGACGCTCTATCCAACTGAGCTAGGGGCGCACAAGAATGTGCGTGCTTCGGTAAAAAGCAGCAGTTTCTAACTTATCAGGAGGCGTGTTTCGGCGCAAATGTTTACGCTTGCGGGCTGGTATTTCCATCGGGCACGGCTGCGGGAGGCGGGGGTGGAGCAAAGGCAGAAATCTGCTCGGTGACGGAAAGACCGGCGCGACGAAGCAGTTGGAATACAACTGCGCCGCTAAGCCGGGTGGCGTCATACTCCACCAGCACGGTTCGGTCCGTCTGGTTGAGGCGTACGCGACGGATTCCATAAACATCGTAAAGTTCCGCGACAGCGCGCATGGTGTCTTCGGTTGGGTGCTGGGCGTAGCGAAACTGGATATCGATGTTGGTGGTCATACTTCCATCATAAATGGCTGGTGCCGGTGAGGATGTTACGTTCGATTGCCGAGCTGGCGCGCGACCCATAAACGCGCCTTAGCGATTCGCGTTGAGGGTGGCGGACAAGGTTCGGTAGATTTCAGGATCGTTCCAATCCTGCGCGCTGACGTACTTGCGAACGATATGGCCGGAACGATTGATCACGTAGGCTTCCGGAATTTGTACGGTGCCGTAGCGATGCATCACATCCTGGGAGGGATCGAGGATGGTGGGGAAATCGACGTGGTAGGCCGCCAGAAAATTTCGATAAGCCTGCGCGTTATCGTCGATGCTGACGCCGAGAATATTCAATTGTGGCAGACGCTGGTGCAGCGCCAACAGGGAAGGAAACTCTTCCATACAAGGAGCGCAATAACTGGCCCAGAATGTGACCAGCACCACCTTGCCGCGATACTGGCTCAGGCTAACGGTCTGGGCGCCATCGTGCAGGGTGAAGGCCGGGGCCACCTTTCCAAGCTCGTGCGGCAGCTGGCCCCTATTACATCCGGTAGCCAGCATCAGGGCCCCAAAAACTACGCAGCATGACATCCAACGCCCGAATTGAATCGCTCTCGACTTCTGCCGTCTCTGCATGTCATATCTATGATACGAATTTGTTGGATGGATACGAAATCGGACATGACTATTTCCCCAGAACCGGCAGAAGGCGAATCCACCCAACTGCAGCTTTCGGTGATCATTCCGGCGCGAAATGAGGCTGTGATGATTCGGGAGTGCCTCGCCTCCTTAGTTGTGCAGAGCGAAGACGATTTTGCCCTGGGCCGCGATTGGGAACTGATCGTTGTCGATGACGCATCATCAGATGCTACCCGCCAGATTGCGATGGAGTTCGCTGGAGTGACAGTTCTGGAAGCGCCGCCACTTGCAGAGGGTTGGACAGGCAAGACGAATGCGCTGTGGTTTGCGGCGCAGCAGGCGCGGGGAAAGTGGCTGCTGTTTACCGATGCGGATACCGTGCATGAGCCCGGTGACCTGCGCCGCGCCATGCATGAAGCGGAGCGTTACAAGGTCGCGATGCTCTCGTATTCTCCGCGGCAACTCGTTCGGGGCGTGTTGCAGCGGACACTGATGGCTTTGATTTTTGCGGACCTGGCGCAGACCTATCCGCCGCGACTGGTGAACCTTTCCGACTCGCGCGTAGCGGGGGCGAACGGGCAATTCATTTTGATTCGACGAAATACGTACATGCGGGTTGGCGGCCACAAAGCTGTGCGCGGCTCGTTGATTGAAGACATGGAACTGGCGCGACATACCAAGCATGCCGGAGAAGCGCTGCGCTTGCGGTTTGCTGCCGATGCCGCGAGTACTCGGATGTATGGATCGCTGGCTGATACCTGCTCGGGATGGAAAAAGAATCTGGCGCTGCTATTTCCGGATGCGTTGACTCGAGGAGTGTGGAAGGTATTTCAGACGGCGCTCCTGTTCGGTCTCCCGCTACTGGCAATCTGGCTCTACCTTACGGTGGCACGCACTCCGGTCATCTGGGCTGTTGGATTGTGGTGGGCATGGCGGGTGCGGGTGCATTATGCCAACACTGCGAAAGCGCATTTCCCGGTCGCTGACGTTCTGCTATCTCCTGTGGCGTTGCCGCTGTATGCGTGGCTGCTGATTGACAGTTGGGTGCAGCAGCACGTCCGCCATAGAGTGACGTGGAAAGGCCGCGAGTACAAGGCTTAAGCGTTTGCGCACCCGGTACAGGCAGAGAAATATTGCGTCAAGACGGCGACTCCCTGAATCCAATATGCTAGGTTTATGGTGCTATTGACGCGCAAGGCGGAGTTTTCCGCAGCTCACTACTATTGGAACGACGCCTGGTCGCAACAAGAGAATGAGAAGGTGTTTGGCAAATGCGCCAATCGCAACGGCCACGGACATAACTACACCCTGGAGGTGACGGTTGCAGGTGAGATCGATCCGATATCAGGCTTCGTTGTCGATTTAAAAGCTTTGAAGGATGTGATTGAGCGCGAAGTCATCCAGGTGTACGACCATCGACATTTGAATCTAGAGGTGCCGGAATTTCACACGCAGATTCCGACCACCGAAAATATTGCGATCGCGATTTGGAAACGGTTGGAGAGCAAGATCGTCGGGGCTCGACTCCAGCGCGTGCGAGTGTACGAGATGCCGGACCTGTTCGCTGACTATTGTGGAGAGTGATGAAAGCCTATCTGTCACGACGGTACCGGATCAGCGCATCGCATCGATTGCACACAGAGCTGTTTTCCGCGAAGAAGAACGAAGCCGTATATGGGAAATGCAATAACCCCCACGGGCACGGACATAACTACACCGTGGAAGTGATGTTGAGCGGAATCGTTGATCCGGTGACCGGGATGGTGTGCAATCTTGGCGATCTGGATGGGTTTGTACGGCGCGAAATTGTCGATAGGTTCGACAAGCAGAATCTAAACCTGGATAGAAGCTTTGAAACCATTGTTCCTACGACGGAAAATTTGTGCGTAGAAATTTACGGGATCATACGCGCGGGCTTCCGCGAAGCGACGCTTGAAAAAGTCCGAGTGGAAGAGACCAGCAACAATTACTTTGAATATGCCGGATGAACCGGCGAGCGCGTAGCAAGGCCTAGAGAATGTTGCGCAGGCGAGATGAAAGGTTGTTCGATGGCAGAGCCAGTATTGCTTCATAGATCAACGGGGAATGCGTTAGCCGAGTTTTCGACCGCCGATCTCTACCGCGAATTGATCGTCAGATTTGGCGAAGATCCGACGCGCGACGGCTTATTGCGAACTCCGGAACGCGTGCAGAAGGCGATGGAGTTTCTGACCAAGGGCTATCAGCAGGATGCTGGCGAAATTCTACGTGGCGCCATGTTCGAGGTGGACTACGACGAGATGGTGATCGTGAAGGATGTGGAAGTGTTCTCTCTGTGCGAGCACCACATGCTGCCATTCTTTGGTCGGGTACATGTCGCCTACATCCCTAACGGGAAAGTGATCGGGCTGAGTAAGATTCCCCGTTTAGTGGACGTGTATGCGCGCCGGTTGCAGGTGCAGGAGCGGCTGACCCGCGAGATTGCCGATGCTATCCAAAGTGCGATTGAGCCGCAGGGTGTTGGCGTTGTGATCGAGGCGCGGCATTTATGCATGATGATGCGCGGCGTCGAGAAGCAGCATTCCTCAACCGTGACCTCCGCCATGCTCGGAGCCTTTCGCAGCAACCAGCAAACACGTCACGAATTCCTGTCGCTGGTTCATGGACGGGGAGAGAACGGCATTTGAAGCGACTCACTGGCTGTCGTGCGTGGATTATTGTTTCGCATAGATTTAGGTGCGTGCCGGGCAGCAGCGTCCCATCGGCTATTCTGAATCGAACTTTATGAATGGCCTTCTAATCGTCAACAAACCCGCTGGGATGACCTCGCACGACGTTGTCGCCACAGTACGCAGGTTGACGGGCGAATCCTCCGTAGGCCACCTGGGGACGCTGGATCCCATGGCGACAGGCGTGCTGCCGCTGCTGCTGGGACGCTTTACTCGACTGGCGCAATTTTTCAAACAGGACCGCAAACGCTATTCAGGGACCATCCGGTTTGGTTTTGCCACCGATACCTACGATGCAGATGGTGAAGCCGTTGGCGAGTGCGTGGATCCGCAATTGACGCTGGAGGAAATTCGCCAGTTCGCAGAGAATTTCCAAGGTGAGATCGACCAGATGCCGCCGCCATATTCGGCGAAAAAGTCCGGTGGCGTTCCCGCATATAAACTGGCGCGGCAAGGCAAGGCTGTGGAGTTGAGGCCTGTAAGAATCGAGATCCATCGATTTGAAATTCCGCTTTATCGCGCTCCGAATGCCGACTTTACCGTGGAGGTTTCTTCAGGAAGCTATATTCGCTCGATCGCACATGAAATGGGCGAACTGGCGGGTTGCGGTGCACATCTTGCCAGCCTGTGTCGCGAACAGGCAGGCGAATTTACACTCGATCAAGCCGCGACGCTGGAAGAGATTGCTGCGTGGCAGAAAGACGATGCACTGGCGCAGCGGTTACCTCATCCGCGCCTCCTCTTGCCGCAGATGCCGGCAGTGACGGTGGATGAAAATACGGCCTCGCGACTGAAGAATGGGATGGCGTGCAATCTATCGGAATATTCGAACGCCCCGCTCATCAAGATATTTACCAGCCAGCGGGAACTTTTTGCGATTGGACGCCGCATTGCCGGAACGTTGATACAGCCGATGGCCGTGCTGGGCTAGTGTTTGCGCGATTTGCTTTGACTGTGCGCTGGTTTGTGCAGCATCGGCAGCAGCAGCGGAAGGAAATTCTTAGCAACTTGTTTGCATCCTTGCGCGGTGGGGTGGATGCCGTCGTCTTGCATGGAGCCAGGGACACCATAGACATCCTTCAGCATGAAGGGCAGCAGCGGTACGTGGTACTGTCTGGACGCTTTCGCATAGATTGCGTTGAATTTTTCGATGTAGTCGCTTCCGTAATTCGGCGGCAGGGTTATTCCGCCCAGGATCACTTTGGCATGCGCATCCTGCATCGCAGTAATAATGGAGAACAGGTTCGTCTCGGTATCCCGTATGGGTAGTCCACGGAGGCCATCGTTCCCGCCGAACGCAACGATTACCACGGAAGGGTGAAACTTCAGAACTTCAGGAATGCGAAGCACGCCGTCTTTGGTCGTATTGCCACTGATTCCGAGGTTGATAACACGGTATCGATATCCAAGCGAATCCAGTTCGCGCTGCAAATCGGCAGGATAACTTTCGTCGCGATTGACTCCGTGACCTGCGGTCAGGCTATCGCCAAAGGCGACGATGGCGGGCAGCGATGAGTCCACTGGTGCGGTCATGGGCTGCGACGAGACAGACCTCACGCGGTGTTGATTCGGTGGAAGCGGCCTGCTGTGGTTGCGAGTTTGAGCCGTTGCAACCGAGAAGCCATGCGATCATCAAGACAGTAGAAAGAAATGCTTTTAAATTAGGTTTCATCCACACCACTCACCCATGTCCTCTGAAACTCACGCTATCATTGCAGTCCGCGGATTGAAAAAAACTTTACGCAGCGGATCGACTTCTCTTGAGATTCTGAAGGGAATCGATCTCAGCATTCCGTCGCGTCAATTCGTCGTCATTATGGGTGCTTCCGGCAGCGGCAAAAGCACGCTGCTTGGACTACTTGCCGGATTGGATGCGCCAACCAGTGGCACGGTCACGATTGATGGAGAAGAAATCAGCCATCTCAGTGAGGATGCGCTGGCTCACATACGCGCCACCAAGCTTGGATTTGTTTTTCAATCCTATCAACTGATCCCGACGCTGACTGCGCTGGAAAACGTTTTGCTGCCGCATGAACTGCATGCCGCGGACGACGGCAAGCCGCGAGCGCAGGAGCTACTGGCAAGTGTTGGATTGGCGGAACGGCTGCATCATTATCCGGTGCAGTTGTCTGGAGGAGAGCAGCAACGAGTCGCGCTGGCACGGGCGTTTATGCTGCGGCCTCCTGTAATCCTGGCAGATGAACCCACTGGCAACCTGGATTCTGCGACCGGCGCCCGCGTGATGGAATTGCTGCTTGAATTGAATCGTCGAGAAGGAACCACCCTGGTTCTGGTAACGCACGATGCCAGCCTGGCGGCGCATGCCGAAAGAAGAATTCTGCTGCGCGATGGACGGATTGAGGCGGATGAAGTGTGCCAACCGGCCCGGCACGACGTGGGAGCGGATGCATGAAGCCTGCCGCCGGAGGATTGGCCTGGGCAACGGCATGGAAGATCGCATGGCGAGACCTGCACGCTTCCTGGATCAAGTTCACTTTCGTCGTGATTGCTGTCGCGTTGGGCGTGGGATCGCTGACGGGCGTGCGCAGCTTCAGCCTTATCTTTCAGCGAACATTGCTGGCGCAGGCACGCACCTTGATGGCTGCGGATTTGTCGGCGCGAGATTTTCATCCATATCCCGAGGAGCAACTGGCGGCTCTCGATCGATTGAATGCGCGCGGCGTCGACCACACGTTGGTGACCGAGACAGTATCGATGGCAACAACGGCATCGAATCCCGATCCTGTACTGGTGTCGTTGAAGGCGGTTGATCCTGCACAGTATCCATATTACGGAAGCGTTGTACTCGCATCCGGCAAGTCGTTGCGCGCCGTGCTGCACGACAATACCGCCGTGGTCAGCGAAGAATTCCTGCTGCGCGATCACTCCCATGTCGGCGACACTCTGCATGTAGGCAATCGATACTTCACGATCATCGATGTCATGCGATCGGAGCCGGACAGAATTTCTTCCTCTTTCAGCATTGGTCCGCGTGTGATGCTCACTCAATCTGTGCTGCCCTCTACCGGACTGGTTCGTCCTGGCAGTCGTGCATCGGAGCGCATGCTGTTTCGACTGACGCCGCAGGCTGCCCAGCACGGCATGGATATTTCTACTCTTCGCAAACAGGTTGAGACGATTCTGCCGGAAGCGCAGGTGACGGATTATCGTGAAGCGAATCCGGCACTGGTGCATGGCTTGGAACGCTCGACTGCGATGCTGACGCTGGTCAGCCTTGTAACCATGGTATTGAGCGCAATCGGGGTGGCGATGGCGATGCATGCCCACTTGCAGCAGCGCCTGGAAACTATCGCGATCATGAAAGCATTGGGTGCGCGTTCTTCGCAGGTGATGCGCATTTACTTGCTTCAGACCGTGTTCCTTGGAGTAGTAGGCGCGTTGCTGGGAGTCGTGGCAGGATTTGGGGTGGCACGCGCCTTCCCGATTTTGCTGGAGAGACTGGTGTCTCTCCCAGTCGAAGGCAATCTAGCGTTTTCCCCGGTGATAATCGGGCTTTGCACTGGGGTGCTGACGACGTTGTTGTTTACGCTGCCGCCGCTGTTGGAGATTCGTAGCTTTCGGCCATTGCGAATTCTGCGCAGGAATGTTGAGCAGGAGCAGGGAACTCATCTGGCCAATATTTTTCCCCGCGATCCTATGCAGTTGGGCGCGATTGCAATCATCCTGGTCGGGCTGGCGGTCATCGCCAGCACGTTGACGGAGTCGACCATGGTCGGCGAGTGGTTCGCCGGCGGATTGCTTGGCGTGCTGGTTATTCTGCTGCTGGCTGCCTCCGGCCTCTTGGCTGCGGTGCGATGGATGATGCAGCGGCAACGGCGACGGTTCAGTCCCATGGTGCGGCAGGGATTGGTGAATCTGCAGCGCCCAGGGAATCAGTCGGCGGCTGTGCTGACAGCGCTTGGACTCGGCGTGATGCTGATGATGACGATCTATTTCGTGCAGCACGCCATCGTCCGGGACCTGCAGATGAATAGCGGATCACCCAGCGTACCCAACGTATTTCTGGTGGATGTAGGCGCCGATGAGCTTGCTGGAGTGGAGAAGCTGGTCGCAGCACAACCGGCGGTGAAGGGCGGAGTTGAGACCATCCCGATTGTTGCGGCGCGCATTACATCACTGAATGGTGTGCCGACGGATCAATTGCGTATCCAACATTATCCAAAGCGGATGCTGCGGTCGACTTCTCTCACCTGGGCGGACAAGTTACCTGCGGGCGAAAAGGTTGTAAACGGGAAGTGGTGGAATAGCGGAAGCGACAAGGCGCAGGTAGCCGTCAGAGATTCAACCGCAAAGGCGTTGCACTTGAGCGTCGGTTCTGCCATCGGGTTTGCGACGGGAGAGAAGATATTTGTCGCGGAGGTAGCCGCAATTGTTCGCGCGGACGGGGATCACATTTACTCGCGCAGCCAATTTATTCTGCCCAGTCGTGTGCTGACTGGACAAGCGGTGGTCTGGTACGGCGCGTTTCACGCTGATCCGCTGCGTGTCGGAGAGGTGGAGAAGAGCCTCTTTGCGGCGTATCCCACGGTGACAGTGATCAACATGGCGGATGTGCTGGAGGTGGTGCGTAAAGTGGTCGACCAGATCGCGATGATTCTGAGATTTGTGGCGGGATTTGTTTTACTGGCCGGCGGAATCATCCTGGCGTCGAGCGTGACGGCGACTCGCTTTCAACGGGTGCGTGAGGTTGCAATTTTAAAGTCGCTTGGAGCATTGCGCGCCCAGGTCATCCGAATGCTGAGTATTGAATTTTTAATGCTGGGCGGCATTGCCGGTCTCGCTGGAGTTGTATGCGCGCTGGGATTATCGAGTGTGCTGCTGCATCGTCTGGATGTCAGCTTTCATCCCAACTGGGCGGTTTCAGTGGGTGCCATGATTGCGGCCGCTGTTCTGGCCAGCGTAACCGGATGGCTGGCGTCGTATCGCATACTGCAGCAAAAGCCGCTCGAGGTGCTGCGCGAAGAATAAGAGTCATCTCCGCAGACTCTGATCGTTACCATCGATCGCGGATATATTGACCGAAAAGCGCTCGGCCAATATATTCAGAAGGGACGCTTTTTCTGCGTGTGTACCTGCACTGCCCCTTCGTTCAATGGTAGGACAGCTGACTCTGAATCAGCATATTGGGGTTCGAATCCCTGAGGGGCAGCCAAATGTTTTTTCCGTTACATCTTCCGACCCGAGGCAGCCAGGATTACAAACACATTTGGCGATGAAAACAGGGATCAAAGCGGTTTTTCTATTGCTCTTGATGATGTGCGGAAATCTCTGGGCGGCTGCCCCCGCGAGCCAAGATTCAAAGCACCTGTGGCCTTCCGAGCCGCCGCCAGGAATTCCATTTGCCGCTTCGAAGAGCTTCACCGGTATCGAATTCACCGGGTCATACGTTCACTACGGAAACGCCGACACATGGTTTCCAACCTGGGCCGCGAACGGCAATCTTTATTCTTCGTGGACAGACGGGAAGGTGAATGGAATCGCCTCGTCGTCTCTCGGGCCGCAAGCGACCACAGGATCTGCCACGGTCCTCGGCGATGACCCACTGCATTTGACCATCGCAAACGTCGGTACGTATCCAGCGAGCCCGCTTCCGTACGGAGGCCGCTATCCTGCCGGCGGCCTGGTATACAACGGCGTGTGGTACTACGGCACGTATCTGCTCGATCAAACGCCTGGCAAAGGCTTGAACTGGGACATTCTCGGGCCATTTGTGGGGTTCCGCTACTCGACCGATTTCGGAAAGACCTGGCATAAATCGCCGCACAGTCCAGGGCATCCGTTATTTGATGAACCTGCGAAGAAAGACGGGCCAGTCAAGCTGGGTCTACCGCACTTCGTCGATTTTGGGAAGAGCATGGAATATTCTCCCGACGGCAAAGCGTACATCGTTTCGCAAGGAGCGACGGCGAACGATCCAAGCCCGAGAGACGCGAATTTAAGTTGGATCACGGGAGACCAGATCTACCTGGCGCGAGTGAAACCGAGTATCGCAAATATCAATCGCCGATCCGCGTATGAATATTTTGCCGGCTGCGATAAACAGGGCCATGCACAATGGACGTCGAGATTTCTCAAGAATCAAACCTCTGATCGACTGGAATAATCACACTGGCAATGTTTCGGTAACCTTTGATGCTCCGCTGAAAACATATCTGATGGCAGTGACGGACGGCGGAAATACGATTGGCAAATACAACACCTACATTCTTGAATCGCCGCAGATCACCGGGCCCTGGCGGCTTGTCACCTACATGCGCAATTTTGGCGAGCAGGCATACTTCGTGAATTTCCCATCCAAGTTCATCAGCAAGGATGGACGAACTCTGTGGATGTCGTACTCAGCAAACTTTACGAATGGGTACCTGCACCATGGAATGAAGTCCGACCCGGCAGGAAGCGGCTATTGGTGGACGCTGCAACAGGTGAGACTGTTGGGCCCAGGCGCAGTCGGCCAGTAGTGAGACTGGCAACAATGCCGCTATCGCAGCGGAAACACGGCGCAAATCAGGTTTACCGACGATTCGCCAGAAAATTGCATCTATAACTACGGACAGGGGACGGCGGATCGACAGCATCAGGAGTTTATCCTCGCGATCGATTGAAGGCGTGTCGCCGTTCTGAACCTTTTGCACTTCCACTGTCAATCATGGCGACTACAAGCTCCTACAACCCCACGGCCTACTGCATCGCCTTCTCGTACCTTCAGAGGGCTGAAACGAATCGGTGTCGCGGTTGTTCTGATCGCGATGGTGGCCGACGTCGTCATGAGCGTGGCGTTTTATCGCCATCCTGTTGCGATGATCACCCGGATTATGAATGCGCGGCTGCGACTCGCTGGCTTTCGCAGCAAGTACGTGCGCGTCGGACCCTATCGAGTCCACTATTTTGTCGGCGGCCACGGAACTCCACTGCTGTTGATTCATGGCCTGGGCGCTCGCAGCGAAGACTGGACGGCGGAGATGCCGCAGTATGCGAAGAACGGTTTTCGCGTCTACGCGGTGGACCTCCTGGGATGTGGGCGGACGGATCGACCCGACATCGACTACACGATCGGACAGCAGGTTGAACTCATCCAGGGATTTTTGACCGCCGTGCATCTGGAAAAGGCGGATGTGATTGGCTGGTCGATGGGGGGTTGGGTAGCGCTGGAGTTTGCCCTGCAGCATCCAGCGCGGGTGAACCGGCTGGTAGCGATGGATAGCGCCGGACTGAAATTCGAGAGCAAGCTTACGCCGGAAATCCTGGAGCCAAATACGGTACCCGAGTTAGAACGGCTGGAAGCGGTGCTGATGGCGCACCATTACTACATTCCAGGATTTGTGCAGCGAGATCTGTTGCGAAACATGCTGCGCAATCGCGCCGTGGTTCACCGGACTCTTGAATCGCTGTTGCGCGAAGAAGGGAATTTCGCGGGACGTCTCGACCAGCTGAGGATGCCGGTGCTGCTGGTATGGGGACAACAGGACGAACTGATTCCGCCCGAGCGTTGGCGAGCAAATGCACCGCGCCATCCCGCAATCTGTGCTGGAGTTATATTCCGGATGTGGACACATGGGTCCCGCAACCTGTGCCGATCGCATGGTCCCGCGAGTGATGGATTTCTTGCGGAGTCAGCCACCCAGAGCGGGCGCGGCGTTCCACTACTGAAGAATCGCTGAGTGGTTATTTAGATTTGCCGCTCCATTGATACGCACCGTCTTGCGGCAGGCCGATGTGGGCAAGGACGCGGCAAACAAATTGCCGCGCCATATCCAGCGTGTCGACTGGATGGTTGTAGAACGCTGGAATTACGGGGAAGATGGTCGCGCCCGCATCCGCAGCCTGCAGCATGTTACGCAGATGTATCTTGTTGAGCGGAGTTTCGCGGACACAGAGAGTGAGTGGCCGGCGCTCCTTCAGGCAGACATCCGCGGCGCGAGCTATTAGGGTGTCGGCAAGCCCGTTGGCGATGGCCGCGAGTGTTCCCATGCTGCAGGGAAGAACGATCATTCCATCGCAGGGATAACTGCCGCTGGCAATGGGCGCCCCGATGTCAGCGGGAGCGTGCTGCACGATTTTTCCACTGGCTTGCCCTAGCAGTTTTGAGATCAGGTCGTTGCGGCCGCTGACCTCAAGTTCCTCAGCCAGGACGCGAAGGGAACTCTCTGAGGCGATGAAATGCACGCGTCCGACGCGGGGGTCCTTTTCCAGCAGGCCGAGTAGCTCTCGAGTCAGCATGGCGCCGCTTGCGCCCGTCATCGCGACAGTCAAGGTTCTAGCAGAGGACATCGCGGGACCTGCTCTCTTATGCTGGCTGATTTAAGACGCGATCGAAAATTGTATCCACATTGGTGAGCTGACGTTTCATGTTAAACGCATGGGCAAGTTTTCCCGGCGACAACAATTTTGCAATCGCTGGATCTTTGCCGACTTCTTCGCGAAAGTTTAAATCCTGCTGCCAAGCTCGCATGGCGTGAGATTGGACCAACTTATACGCATCTTCGCGCGACATGCCGGCTTCGGCGAGTTCAAGCAATAACTGCCCGGAGAAAATGAGGCCACCGGTAAGTTCCAGATTGCGCAGCATGCGCTGAGGATGGACGACCAGCTTATCGATCAGGTTGGTGGTTTTTTCCAGCAAATAGTCAGTGAGAATAGTGGAGTCGGGAAGGATGACACGCTCGACGGAAGAGTGTGAAATATCACGCTCATGCCACAGGGCAACATTTTCCAGTGCCGCCTGCTGGTTGGCGCGAACCACTCGAGCCAGGCCGCTGATCTGCTCGCTGGTGATGGGGTTGCGCTTGTGCGGCATGGCGGAGGAGCCTTTTTGCTTCTCCGAAAAATATTCTTCCGCCTCGCGCACTTCAGTGCGCTGCAGATGGCGAATTTCGACAGCGATCTTGTCCAGTGTGGCGGTGATCAACGCCAGCGTGCCGATATAGAACGCGTGCCGATCGCGCTGCAATACCTGGGTTGCGACTGGAGCAGGTATAAGACCGAGCCGCTCGCAGATGCGAGCTTCGTGCTCTGGTTTCAGATGACCGAAGGTGCCTACGGCGCCAGAAAGCTTGCCGACACGCATGTCTTCTGCAGCCATGTCGAAGCGGCGAAGATTGCGCTGCATCTCCGCGTACCAGTTCAGCAGCTTTAGCCCGAATGTCGTGGGCTCGGCGTGCACGCCGTGGGTACGGCCGACGGTTGGAGTGTGCTGGAATTCGATCGCACGACGCTTTAAGACATCCAGAAAGCGCAGGATGTCGGCGCGTAATATGCTGGAGGCGGCCTTCACCTGCAGTGCCTGGGCGGTATCCACCACATCGTTCGAGGTCAGGCCAAAGTGCAGCCAGCGCGCTTCGGGACCAATCTTTTCCGCGACCGCGGTAGTGAACGCGATCACGTCGTGACGGACCTCCGCCTCAATCTGCTGGATGCGGGCGACGTCGATGCTACCGCGCTCGCGAATGGCGTGCGCCGCCTCGGCAGGAACGATGCCGAACTCGGCCAGGGTCTCCGAAGCTGCAGCCTCAACTTCCAGCCACATGCGGTACTTGTTTTCTTCCGTCCAGATGTTGCCCATGGCGGGGCGAGTGTAGCGTGCAATCACCGGCGTAGTCCCTGGCGGGAGTCAACCTGAGTTGTCGCGGCACTGCTGTCCGGTTGTGCGACACCGAGTAGTATTGCCATGTCTTCGTAGAGAAATCCCTCGCCGGGCCGGTACGGCTGCACCCACTTGCCGTCGATGACGAACTGTGGAATGGCACGCTTGCCGGTGTGCGCGATGACTTCCTGCGCAGCACCAGGCGTGGTCTCGATATCGATTTCGGTATGAGGAATGTTGTAGCGCTGAAGAAAGCGTTTGGCTTCGCGGCAGTCCGCACACCAGGACGCCGAGTACACGATCAAGGTCATACTTCCATGATAAATGGCAGGGTGAAATTAGGGGAGGAGGGGCTTCCTGGGGCGGTCACAACCCAACGACGTGGGAAGAGAAGAGGTGCCGTGGACCGGGGAAGAGCGCTTGATCTGCGGTCAAAGTCGAGCTTTGGGATGATTTTCGTTCGACCATTGCTTTAATTGGTCAACGAACTGAGCTTTTTGATCTGGATCTGTGAACGCTCGGTTCGGTATGTAGAAGGCGTTCCCGCTCGATCCAGAAACGAGAACAAATCTGGGAGTCTCCGAGATGACCTTGACCTTTTGCCAAGGGATTCGCACGTTCATTGAGTCGATCTGTGTTGAGATGCCTTCGGGTGAAGCTGTCAAAGAACGCATAGATGTCTTGGCGCGGAGAAAGAGCCAAAAGGTATAAACGCCAAGCATGCAATTCCCTGCATTAACGCGATGAGGAGTTCTCTTAGAGAGAACGTTCGGGCAAATACAGCATTACTGGCTAAGAAAATGGTAACTAGCCCCACCGCATAGACGAGGATGGTTACTCGATATTTTGAAGATGCGGCCACGCTTCGAAAAAACCCCTGAACGACCTCCGTTCGCGTCAGTGCATATTCAATGGTCACGGGACCTCCAGTTATCGGATTTTCCATTAAGTCTGAATCGCGAACAACAGTGCCGCTACCTGCTAATGAGACCTACCAACGTTACCATGCACACTTACGCTGCTCTGGGAGAATTCCTTTCCAACCCGATGTGGGTCGAAAGAAAATTTGCGTCTAGGGGCGCGAGTCCGTCTGGGTGGCGGATGCCTGGGCTAGGGAGGCGACGTCGGAGGGAAGGTGGCAGACGCGCACGGCCGCGTTTTCATACGGGCAGGCAAACTGAGTTGGCATGCTGGCTGGCAACACGACCCAATCGACGCCGTACGGCGCTAGAGTCTCAATTCGCTGAACGTCGTTCCAGTGGGAAAAATCCCTGGTCTGGGTCACTTGATTCCACCATTGTTGCGCGAGTGCAGGGTCGATCGCCGCGATGCCGCCGTCCTTACTCCAATCCGGCAAAACGCTGCGTTCGGTCATGGCGCGAAAGCCGAGAGTATCTTCCTGTTCCTCTTGCTGATAGTTGGGATCCAGCGCAAAGTAGGCGTCCTCGGGGGTGTTGTGGCGAATCCAGAGAAATGCCTGGGCCCAGGGATTGTGGCTACGCGCCCACGGCCACTCCACATGTTTCAGAGCAGGGTAGAGCGACAACTGCACCGCGAACATCAGGGAAGCAATCGCAGTGAACCCGGCCCCCCATACCCACCAGCGGCGCCCAAGAACATACTGCCCGAGCAGGCTGCCCAGCAGCAGGAAAAACAGGATATAGATGATTTGGAAGCTACGCAGCACCTGCAGTCGAGCCAGCAGGAAGGAAGCATCGGTGCGCGTGAAACAAACCGCAAACAAAATCGCCAAGCAGCCCACATATAACGAGACAGCTGCAATCAGGCCATAGTTGGAGCGGATTCGAAATTGGCTGCGAGAGAGATAAATCAAGGCGGCCACCATCGGAGGGAACAGGCCGAAAATTTCAAACCATTCCCATTTGTCGAGGAAAAAATAATCCCGGCTGACGGTGGCGACGCGATAGGCGGGTGAGGAACCCAGCAGCGCGCCAGCGTGAGATGCGACCAAGCCAAGCAGCATCACTGCGGCACCGGCAACAGCAAGCGTTTTCCAGCGGCGACTGCTTACCAGGACCAAGGCGATGACAAAGCCGATTGCGTAGGCTGCCATCAGCGGATGCAGGATAAACGCTGCCAGCAGGCAGAGCCCCGTGGCGAGCGGACGGCGCTGCAGGGCGTAGGCGATTGCCAAAAGCGTCAGCGGGGTAGAGAAGGACCGCGCCGTCAGGTAGGGGTCGAGGATGAAAATCGCGGAGCCCGCGACCGGAAGGGTTAGTGTCGCGGTCATCAATAACATGGCTCCCGCTCGCCCGCGCGCTGTTGAGAACAGTAGTCGCGTTAGCCGCCAGCAAGCGTAGAGCATGATCCAAAGTGACGCCAGGTAGCTGAAAAACATCGCATATCGAAGCGGAATGTGAAGGCCGCGCACCAGCCATCCGAGAGCGAAAGAAAATAGAGAATGCTTCAGATGCGGCAGAACATATTCTGCGTGCATAGGGAACAGCGAGGGATGAATCACTTTTTCGATGCCGGCAACGTAGATAGCAGCATCGTCAACAAATGGATGGTAGCCCTGGATAAAGAGTGCCAAGAGTGTCAAGCCTGATATGAAGATTGCAGGGCGCTGCAAAAAATTCCGCGACGCGGGGAGCGAGGCTGGGTCTGCAAGCGAGCGGGAGAGGAGTGACGAAGCGGGCGCCTCGGTCTCGACGACTAAGAGTGGCAAACCTGCCTCCTCGAGGAATTACTGGATAGACGGACCATGGAACAAGTTGGGTAGCCAAAAGCGCGCCCAGGCGGGACCCAATATCTTTGCGCTTCGCACTGCATGTTCCACGTGAACCGGTAATTTGTTTGCAAGCTTATCGGAAACAGGCGACGAGTGTCCATTCGCAGAAAGAAAATACTAGTACTACATTTGATGCGACGGATGCGCAGCTTGAGTTGGAATCACCGGCGGGGAAGGAACGCGCAAATCCAAATGCTCGCAGGGAACTACTCACACCCATTCGTGTCGTAAATCAAGGCTTAGTGAACTGCGTTGGAAGCTTGGCTGGCCTTCATCGCGATGGTCTTCTGGGCGGTAGTCTTAAGGCTTTCAGCCTGTGGAATC
Source organism: uncultured Acidobacteriota bacterium (assembly GCA_963737095.1). GTDB lineage: Bacteria > Acidobacteriota > Terriglobia > Terriglobales > Acidobacteriaceae > JAKAAZ01. The sequence goes on along the minus strand of CAVTRK010000010.1, from coordinate 97,324 downwards.
AGTGTGATGGCCTTATTGATCATAGGATCCCAGGCGGCGCGCACTTTTAAACCTTCCTGTTGGCCAAACACAGAGGTAAAGAGCTCGCTCTTGATGCTCATATCGATCCAGCCGCGAGCCCCGCTGATGTCCTCCGCCGTCCAGGGAATATGTTTGCCGGTCAGATACGTTTCAAACTCGTGGATTACCCCGTCGTCGACTTTAAAGTCCTTGCCTACGGTATGGTTCACCAGATAGTGATTGGCGAAATCGAAAAATACGAACTGCTCCATCAACACGTCCTGGAAATTATTCGATTTCGGAGTGTCGATCTTTACATCGGGAGTGATACCCCCACCCCCGTATACCGCGCGGCCGGAATCGGTGAGCTTGACCTCGCGGTTAGCGTCGCTCTGCGGCCGGTCGGCAGGGTTGTAGAAATAGTCGTACATGGAAACGCCGGTATAGTTGCGCTGAATCAAGCGACCGCTGGGCGTGTAGTAGTGATAGGTGGTCAAGGCGAGAGCCGTGTTGTCCGACAGCGGATACACAGTTTGCACCAGGCCTTTACCGAACGTGGTCTCGCCGGCGATCAGGGCGCGGTCATGATCCTGCAGCGCACCGCTGACAATTTCTGCGGCCGAGGCGGTGCCGCGATTCACCAGCACAACGATGGGGTAAGTTCGGCTCTGCTCACCACGAGTGGCACGATAGGTGATCGGTGGAAAGGCGCGGCCACGCTGCGATACGATGACCTGTCCTTTCTCAAGGAAATCTCCAGAGACTGAAACTGCTTCGCTCAGCAGGCCACCGGGATTGCCGCGCAGATCGATGACCAGGCCATGAATTGGGCCCATCTTTTGCAAATTGTTTAAGACTTCCTGGCCAGTTTCTTCTTCGGCGAAGTCTTTGATGTGCATGTAGCCGACGCCTGGCTGGATGTCGTAAGCGAGATCCACGCTGGCGCGGGGAATTTCCGCCCGGATCAAATGAAACACCATCGGCTCAGGCTTGCCCTCACGCCCGATTGTGACGTCGACTGGAGTGCCTTTCGGGCCCTTCAGCATGTTGGCTACGTCCAGCGTGGTTGCCTTCTTGACAGCTTTTCCGTCTGGCCCGACGCCGTTGATGGGCTTGCCATTGACTGCCAGGATCACATCTCCCGGCCGAATTCCAGCCTTGTAGGAAGGGGTGCCTTCAAATGGATTGACCACCACGATTTTGTCGTTCTGCTGCATGATTTCCATGCCGATCCCGTAATACTTTCCGCTCTCCTCTTCCCGCATTTCCGCAAATGCTTTGGGATCGTAGAAGTTGGAGTGGGGATCGAGCACATGCAACATATCGGGAATCGCGCCGTCGTAGATGGCGGTGTTAACCCTGTCCTTGGTCATCGGTTCGGCATAGTTCTGTTCGACGACACTGTAGACGTTGGTAAATTGCTTCAAGCTGTCCCGCAGTGTGGATTGGTCGCTCGAAGTTTGTGCACCAACATTGCGATCGAGAAAAGCGCCTGCAACTCCGCAGACGACCAGAAATACGACGACGAACAATATCGAACGGCGATTACGGGGACTCATGTACCGTGAATTCCTTTTGCACCGTGGATGGAAAGCACGACGCGGTTAGCTAGCAGGGGGAACTGCCCAAACTATTGCTCAGTGTAACATTCGAGTGCCCATTCATCGATGCTGGGACCAGCAGCGTGCATCAGTTGAAAACATAGAATTTGGATGGGTTGGGAAAGCGGCCCCGGATGCGGTTAGAATGAAAGCAACGGAATCGACCTGCATCGAGTTGCTGTATCCGCACCGGCATCGATCTTCAATGGAAAGCCATCGGATTCGAGATCGTCATAGTGACCGGCAGGCATGGATGGTACCAACCAACAAATGATGTTACGAGCAGTTGTGCGCTTTGTTCTTCCTGTGGCCGTTGCCACCAGTCTGTGCTTTCACGGCGTGGCACAAACAGCCCCGGATGCCCCCGTCCCGGTTGAGGGCGCATCGACGATCGGCGCCAGCACCAATCTCGGCGCGGATTCGAACACCCTGGCCAGCCTGTACGGCATGCCGGTGGAGCAGATCGTTGCGCGCGTGAACGACCAGGTGATCACCAATTCCGACGTGGCCCGGGCGCAGACACAGTTGGATCAGGAAGCACGCCAGAATAACTGGACTCTCGAACAGGTGAAACAGGGGCAGTCAACTCTGTTGCGCGACCTGATCGATCAGCAGCTTTTAATCTCCAAGGGCAAACAGCTCGGTATTACCGGTGACACGGAGCTGATCAAGCGGCTGGATGAGATTCGCAAAGAAAACCATCTAGATTCGCTCGACGACCTGCAAAAGGCAGTTGAACAACAGGGAATTTCGTACGAGGATTTCAAAGCCAACATTCGCAACAGCATCATCACCCAGCAGGTGGTGCGCGATCAGGTTGGCAGCAAAATCCAAATGTCGGAGGCTGAAATTCGCGCCTACTACGACGATCACAAGGCCGATTTTACGCATGAGGAATCCGTACATCTGAACGAGATTCTGATTCCGACGCCGGAGGACGCGACCAGCGCACAACTTGCGGATGCAGATGCAGAAGCCAAGGATCTGGAAGCCAAACTGAAGGCTGGAGCCAGCTTTTCCGATCTGGCTAAGAAATATTCCAAAGGGCCTACGGCAGGACAAGGGGGAGACTTGGGCGATTTTCGTCGTGGGGCGCTCGCCAAGGTGCTGGAAGACCAGACATTCGATTTGCCAGTAGGTGGCCACACGGCGCCTATACGTACCCGCCAGGGCTACATCATTTTGCAGGTCACGGAGCATATTCCGGGTGGAACGCAGCCGCTGCAAAAGGTAGAACCACAAATTGAGCAGGCGATTTATATGCAGAAGATCGGGCCGGCGGTTCGAGCCTACCTGACGCGTCTGCGCGATGAAGCCTACATCGACATCCGGCCGGGGTTCTCCGATTCCGGAGCCAGTCCCAACGAGACCAAGCCTACTTTTGCGGCGTACACTCCGCCGCAACCGAAAAAGAAGAAAAAGCAGAAGGCGCGTTACGACGTGCAAACGGGCCGCTATGGCCACGCGACCACGAATGCTCCGGTCCAGGTCGCCTCCGAGAAAACGCCAGAAGCCCCTACAGCTGCGGCCGTTAGTTCGCCTTCCGCATCGAAAAAGAGCCACTACGAGAAGGAGCCGAAGCCCAAGCGCGAGAAATTCCGTTATGGTCACGCGCCCGCTGCCCCGGTGTCTACCTTGCAGGTTGCAACGTCGGCCAATGCTCCGCCGCCACCATCTCCAGTAAGCCCGACGAGTACAGCAGATGCCGCTCCGGCGACGGATGTTCAGCCGCTGGGGCCTGATCTTGAGCATGCTCCACTGATCACGCAGCCCAAGGTGGGTAAGACGCGGTTCAGCGATCAAGCGCGCGATAAGTCGGAGAAGCAGCACAAGAAATCTGCCAAGGCCAAGAAGTCCAAGCACGACAACGCCAAGCCCGCACCGTTGACAACAAACGAAACTGCCACACGCCAGATGGAATCCGCTCCGCTTGGCCTGAACGGCTCGACCGCGAGCAAGACTAAGAAGAAGAAACCTGCTGCAGAAAACAACGGGCAAAAAACGCGGCTTAGCGACCAGAAAAAAACGGAGTCCAAGAAAAATTCCAGCGATCAGACAACGCCTGCATCGACCGTGCCTGCAGGGGCATCATCGTCCACCGACCAGCCGTAGCGTGAATCGCACAGTTGGACGCTGTCGCAGTCGGCTTGTCGAGATGCGTATGCTGAGGATGTTTGCCACACGCATCTGGATTCGGTTGGATTTTTCTGAAATGGACAACGGCCCAGAGTTGGGCTGTAACTGGTGATCCCGGAAAGCGCCCGATTCCGGTAGAGGAGAGCATGAAAGATTTCTTCCTTGCCGACGCCGCCAAGCATCGCGGACGCAACATTCGCTCCCATTTCCTGGTAGCGCAAAAACAGCTGCGTGACCGAAATGATGGCATTGCGAAATATCTTTCCTTGACTCTCTGCGACCGTAGTGGCCGCATCGAGGGGCGCTTGTGGGATAACGCTGAGAGCTGGGCTGCCAAGTTTGAGCAGAACGATTTTGTCGACGTGCGCGCTTGCGTCGATGAGTTCAATGGAAAACTTCAGTTGAAGGTTTTGGAGATCGTACGGGTCGATCCGGCAAAAATCGACCTGGCAGATTTTCAGCGAAGCACCACGAGGGATATCGAAACGCTGTGGATGGAACTTCGCAACACAGTGGACAGTTTTACAGATCCAGATTTGAAGCGGCTCGTTTTCGCATTTCTGGATGATCCGGAAGTTGCACGGCGATACAAAGTCGCGCCCGCGGCAAAGTTCATGCATCATGCCTGGATTGGCGGATTGCTGGAACATGTCGTCGATTTGATTCGATTCTGCGAACTCGCCGCCACTCATTTTCCCTTGATCCATCGCGACTTGTTGCTGACCGGGGCGGTGTTGCACGATATTGGCAAGATTTATGAATTGAGCTGGGAGCGCGGATTTGAATATACGCTGGAGGGTCAGCTGATCGGTCACATTTCGATTGCAACCCGGCTGTTGGATGAAAAGGTGAACGCGCTCCCGGGATTTCCAAAGCCGGTGCATATGCTGGTCGAGCACCTGATTTTGAGTCATCACGGATCGCTCGAGTTTGGCTCGCCGAAACTGCCCATGATTCCGGAAGCAGTGTTGCTGCATTATCTGGATGATGCAGAGGCAAAAATGCTGGCGATTCAGGAAGCTTGTCGGCCGCCCCTGGAAGGGGGTGCGGCCCCGGTTTACGTCGATCGTGTGCGTGCTCTTGAACGGCCATTGGTGAACACGCGTGCATTTTTGGCGCAGGTCGAGGCGAAGGAATTGCCGCGATGAACTACCTGCTGAAAACCGAGCCCGGCGCCTACTCGATCGACGACTTGAAGCGGGATGGCGAGACCACCTGGGATGGAGTGACCAATGCGGCGGCGGTGAAAAACCTGCGCGAGATGCATCCAAAGGATCGATTGATCATCTATCACACCGGCGATGTGCGTGCGGCAGTAGGGACGGCTACAGTGTTGAGCGTCGATGCCGGAGATCCTAAGGTTCCCATAGTCCGCATCCGATTTGGAAAAACAATCGCACCAAAGACGTTGGATACCATAAAGAATGAACCTCTGTTTCGGGATTCACCATTGTTGCGTCAGGGAAGACTGTCGGTGGTGCCGTTGACCGACCAGCAATATCGGTGGATCACAAAGGCCTAGCAATTCAGAGAACTACTGACTGTGCAATCAAATAAAATGGAAATCTAAGGATTTACTGCATGTTTCGTTTTGCCACCTCAGGAGAATCTCACGGGGAATGCCTGATTGCCATGGTTTCCGGGATGCCTGCCGGTGTGCCCATCGATGAAGCCAAAATGAATCATGAGTTGTGGCGTCGGCAGCAAGGATATGGCCGCGGCGGCCGTATGAAGATTGAGCGCGACAAGGGGCAAATTCTCTCGGGTGTGCGGCACGCAAAAACAATCGGATCGCCGATCGCGATTCGTATCGAGAACAGTGACTGGAAAAACTGGACGGAGATTTTACCGGTAGCGGCCGGAGACCCCGCGAAACACAAGGCTGTCGCTTCTCCGCGACCTGGCCACGCCGATCTTGCCGGGGCACTGAAATATGATTTTCCCGATGCGCGGTACGTGCTGGAGCGGGCGTCGGCGCGCGAATCCACGGCACGCGTGGCAGCAGGAGCCATCGCGAAACAATTGCTCGAGACCCTGGGAATTTCCGTTGCGAGTCACGTGATTCGCGTCGGGGACGCAGAACTGGATCGCGATGCGAACTGGTCGGAGATATCGGCGCTGCAGTCACGCGAAGAAGTTTTGCTGGGCTGCGTGGACGAAGCTTCTGAGCAGCGCATGAAGGCTGTTGTCGACAAGGCGCTGCGAACCGGGGACTCGGTGGGCGGCGTGTTTGAGGTGGTAGCCCATGGAGTTCCGCCGGGACTTGGGAACCTACGCCAATTGGGACGAACGTCTGGACGGGATGCTGGCGGCCGCCGTCATGTCGCTGCAGGCGGTCAAGGCGGTCGAGATTGGGCGTGGAGTGACGGCTGCGGGAGCGTTCGGATCCGTCGTGCACGATGCGATTCACTACGCGGCCGACAACGAAGGGGAGAGACATACTCGATTCGTCCGCGACCAGAACAATGCCGGTGGCATTGAAGGCGGCATCTCGAATGGCGAAGATGTGATTGTGCGCGGCTATCTGAAGCCAATCTCAACCCTGCGACGCCCTCTGGGCTCAGTCAGTTTTGAGACGCGAGAAGAAACCAAGGCTGCCTACGAGCGGTCAGATGTCTGCGTGGTTCCTGCGGCCGGCGTTGCCGGCGAAGCCATGGTGGCTCTGACACTGGCGAGACTTGCCATCGAGAAGTTTGGCGGCGACTCGCTGCGCGAAATGGTGAGAAACTATCAAGGGTACTGCGATCAGATCCGTAAATTTTGATCTGCCAGAAAGTAGAAAGACAAGACTCTCTCCATGATTTATCCGATTGTAAAATTTCCAGACCCGATCCTGCAGAAGCCTGCTGAGCCGGTCACCGTTTTCGATGCTGAGTTGCGCAAGCTGGTCGACGACATGTTCACCTCCATGTACGACGCGCAGGGCATTGGCCTGGCAGCACCGCAGATTGGGATTTCGAAGCGGCTGACTGTCATTGACCTGAGTTTCCAGAAAAAGCCCGAAGACAAGATCGTCCTGATCAATCCGGAAGTGATCGAGATCAAGGGCAAGCAAGTGGAAGAAGAAGGCTGTCTGAGCCTGCCGGAGATTCGCGATCGAGTGGTACGAGCCGCAGAAGTGAAAGTGCGTGCCCAGGATGCGGAGGGCAATCCCATTGAAGTGGAAGGCACGGAACTGCTGGCTCGTGCCATCCAACACGAGATTGACCATCTGGATGGAATCCTGTTCATCTTTCGCCTGAGCCGGTTGAAGCGCGATCTGCAACTGCGGAAAATTCGCAAGATGCAGCGGGCCGGCGAGTGGTAAAGCCGGGCCTTCATATGACGTCTTTTCGCGAACGTTCTTAGGAGCCGTGCTCGAACCCATGCGCCTGGTCTTTTGCGGCACTCCGCAGTTCGCTGTTCCCACCCTGAATGCCATATTGCACGCGGGCCATGGTGTGGACCTGGTGCTAACGCAACCGGATCGCGCCAGCGGTCGTGGCATGGAAGTGAAGATCTCGCCGGTTAAACGCTTTGCTGAGCAGCACGGTCTGGCCCTTGCGCAACCCGAAAAAATTCGTAACAATCCTGATCTTCAGCAGCGGTTGGAACAATTGTTGCCGGATGCGATTGTCATCGTCGCTTACGGCCGCATCATCCCGCCGTGGATGTTGGCTCTGCCGAAGCACGGAAATCTGAATGTTCATGGATCGCTGCTGCCGAAGTATCGCGGAGCCGCGCCCATACAATGGGCCGTTGCGAACGGGGAAACCGAGACCGGCATCACCACCATGCGCATCGACGAGGGGCTCGACACGGGCGATATTTTGCTGCAGCAGAAAGTGCCAATCCTGCCGCAGCAAACATCCGTAGATCTGGCCCCCGTGCTGGCGGAGGTAGGCGCGGAATTAATGGTGCAGACATTAGCCGGGCTCGAGCACGGGAGCATTGTGGGGGCAAGCCAGGACAATAGCCGGGCGACATTGGCGCCGATTCTGCAGCGGGAAGACGGTCGCGTCGATTGGGGTCGGACCGCGCAAGAAATCTTCGACCGATGGCGAGGGTTTCAACCTTGGCCAGGAGCGTTCACCAACTTTCGCGGGAAAAAATTGATTTTGCATGCGATGCATGTAGCCACGGATTCGCCTGTTTCTTCCGCGGCCAAGGGAACGCTTTATCGAACAGGAAGCCGATTGCTGGTCGCTTGTGGAAGTGACACATGGCTCGATCTGATCGAATTGCAGTTCGAAGGGAAACGCCGTCTCCCCGTCGATACGTTCTTGAATGGACTTTCGCTAGTTGACGGCGAGCAGCTGGACGCGCAATGACCACCGCTCCGATCGCGCCGGCGCGTCGCGCAGCTTTCGACATACTCCGAAAAGTAGGGCGAGGCAGAGGCAACAGCGATACGCTCCTGCATTCCTTGCAGGTGGACCAGCTGTCGGTACAGGACCGCAATCTTTGTACAACGCTGGTGCTTGGGACCTTGCGCTGGCAGCTGGTGCTGGACGCCGAGTGCCGAAAGTTCCTTGCGCGACCCGATCTGGATTTGCCGGAAGACGCACGGCTGGCGCTTCGTGTGGGCGCCTATCAACTTTTATTTCTCGATCGCATTCCTATCCACGCCGCCCTCTTTGAATCGGTGGAGTGGTGTAAGCATTCGGAGGGCGCACGGCAGGCGGGGCTAGTGAATGCCGTGTTGCGCAAGGTTGCCGCGCTGCCCAAGACGCGTGTTTTTGATGCGGAGCAAGCGTATCCGCAATGGATGGTTTCGCGATGGAAGAAATTTTACGGCGCAGAGGCGTGCCGGAGAATTTGTGAGCAAGGCCAGATGGAGGCCGAGACTGCGGTGCGACTGCTGAATGACGAGGCTGAGAACGCATTGCTATCGCACGGAGTGAATCTTCGGCCAGGTGCTTTTTTAGCTGAAGCACGGAGGACCGCGGAGGGGGATGTTAAGTCGGTTAAACTCCCGGTCGAAATTGCAACCCATGCGCAGATACAGGACGAAGGATCCCAGCTAGTAGCCGAATTGTTGGAGCATGGAAAGCGAATCCTGGATACGTGCGCCGCGCCGGGAGGCAAAACGGCAGTGCTGCTGCAAAACAATCCTGATGCGGAGTTACTTGCATGCGATCTTCATCCCGGCCGACTGGAAACGATGCGGAAACGTCTCAGCGCGACGATGAATCTGGATCACGTTGAATTCCTCGTTGCCGACGCGGCGAAGTTGGCAGGAGTAGGACCGTTCGACAGAATATTATGTGATGTGCCATGCACGGGGACGGGCACGCTAGCGCGCAATCCGGAAATTCGCCATCGGTTAAAGCCGGAGGAGTTGGACAGGCAGGCGGAGCGACAGCGAGAAATCTTGTCGTCGGCTCTGCGCCTGTTGGCCCCGGAAGGACGCCTGCTCTACTCCACTTGCTCGCTGGAGCCGGAGGAGAATTCCGCCGTGGTGGAAGCTTGCTTATCATCGACCCCGAGCGGTTCCTGGAATCGCCTGAATCTGGGCGAGGAATTCGATCGGCTGGAAGGCGAAGGAATCGTCCGAGGCGATGCGGTCGAAGAATTACGCGCCACAGGCTTCCGTGATGGATATCTGCGCACGCTTCCCGGAGTGCATCCTTGCGACGGATTCTTTGCTGCGCTGATCGAGCGCGGGTAGTCTTCTTTTCCGACGATTAGGGCTGTACGGTGAGTTGTATTGTCGAGCCCGTTGGCAGACGAGTGCCCGCTGCAGGGACTTGCGCAATTACCGAGCCCGGGGGAACCGCTGTTGTCGCGCCATTGGTTGATGGAGAAGTCGCATTCGCGGCGGCCGCTTGATCCGTCGCCGCTGCGGCCGAGGTTGTGGTGGTTGCATTCTGGAGCGGAGCCAACTTAAATCCAGCATGGATAATCGCCAGGGCAGCCTGGGTAAAATTCTCGCCGATCATGTCGGGCATGACGCTTGCATCTTCCGGAGGAAGCGCCGGATGTGCTGTCAGGATGCTGACGCGCGGACCTTCGACATCGGTTGCGCGGCCCGTAGGTGTTTGCGCGATCACGGTATTTTCCGGCGCGTAGGCATAGGGCACCCCGACCACCGCACCCACCTGTAATCCTGTCCGGCGGATGGTGATGCTCGCCAGAGTTTCATTCATCCCGTCGACGGAAGGAATGGCGACTTTTTGGGGCCCCAGACTTATAGTCACTCGCACCCGCCACGATTTGCGCACCAGAGTTCCTGGCGCCGGACGTTGTGTCAGGACAACACCCGCCGGCTGCGTCTCACTATAGTAATGGCCGTCGATACCGGCTTGTAGATCTTTGGCGCGCAACTCCGCGACAGCTTGTGGAAGCGTGCGACCTCTCAAAACGGGAACCTGAACCTCAGCGCCATGAACGGCAAGTCGCATGGTGATCAGCGCTGAAACCAATGCGATGGTCACCAGCAGGAGAACCGCCGAAAGTGCGCGAAAGACTCGTAGCATGCGGAGCGCCTCGTTGCCTCAATCTGCGTACTCGATCACAAATTCAATCTTGGCGGTTTTCGAGAGCATTGCCGCCACGCCGCAGTACTTCGTTTCTGAAAGCCGGACTGCGTCTTCCATAGCCTTATGCGAGACATCTCCGCTAACGCGGTAAATCAGGTTTATATGGGTAAAAACCTTGGGCGGGTTCGGGTCGCGATCTGCCACAGCGGAAACAGTGAGCCCGGTGAATGGCTCACGTTTTTTCTTCAATATGGAGACCACGTCCATAGCGGTGCATCCACAAAGTCCCATTAATACGGATTCTACCGGGCTGATGCCCTTGGTATGCGCGTCGTCGCCGTCGAACACGATGGTATGGCCGCTGTGCGAAACAGCGTCGAAAATCATTTCCTGTTTCCATGTTGCACTGGCTTGCACGTGGCCAACTCCTTTGCGTTTGGGGAAGTTCAGCGTTGGTTGTCGGTGGCCGGCTCAGGGTGGATGAAGACGCGCGCAACCTGCGGCATCTCCGATTTAATTCGATCCTCCAGCGCCGTGATCAGGGCGTGAACATCGGCCATGCTTCGATCGTCGGGCAATGTGCAATGGCAGGATATCTGCATGCGCTCGCCGGCTTTCGAAACTACCACCGCATGTACATCCAGAATATCCGGAAACTCACTGGTCAGGCGGCGCAGTTCCTCTTCCAGAGCTGCATCTTCGCTGCGCCTCGCCTCGGTTTCGATGGTGCCGCGTTCACTCTCAATGTGCGTCAGGATGGAATCAATCTCTGGGACGTCGGCGCGGGTTTCACCTTCGATGCGGGTGACCAGGGTATGTGCGTCTCGCAAACTCAGCGACTCTGGAACTTCCAGATGCTGTTCCAGGTGAAGTTTGCCATCATAATGCTGAACGCTCAGATCGTGTACCGAAAGATTGTGGCGAGCCGCAACCGCCCGCACGCGGTCAAAGATGCTTTCCGAGCGGCCGATGCGTGGAACGACGTTCACCACGACATCCGCTTCCGGAAGAACGAGGCGAACTGCATCCGCGACCTGTTCCTTCATTTGTTCCGTGCGCTGGAAACTCAAGTTTCGCGGCATGCCCACGGTCAGGTCGGCGAAGTAATGATTTCCAGCGAGCCGCAGACGCAGGCGTTCCACTCCAATGCTGTCGGGCAACTGGCGCAAAGACTCCGTGACGCGTCGCCGAGTGGTCAGGGGAGCCGCGTCGGTAAGAATATCAACGGTCTGGCGAGCCAGACGCCAGCAGACCTTGAGGATAATGATCGACACCACCACCGCGGCCAGCGGATCCCCAAATCGCAACCAGTGAAGGTGCCAGCGTTGCGCTGCGGCCCCGGCCAGCAACCCTCCAATGACGGCGAGGCTCGACCAGATATCCATGCTGAAGTGGAGCGCATCGGCTTCGAGCGCCTGACTTTTTGTCTGGCGAGCGACGCGGCCCAGGGCACGTGAGCGAACAAAGTCTACGGCCATCGACAGCAGCAGAACAGCGAATGGCCAGATGGAAAGATTTAACGGTGACGAGTGGCCAAGGATCCGTTCAAGCGCCTCCGCAAGAATCCAAATGACTGACGCGACCATGAACAGCGTTTCGGTGAAGGCAGCCAGGTTCTCCATTTTGCCATGCCCGTAGGCATGGTCCTCATCCGCCGGCCGGTCGGAGATGGTGATAGAAGCGAGAATGATAAGAGAGGCGACAAGGTCCAGTCCGGAGTGTGCTGCCTCCGATAACATGCCGATGCTGCCGCTTTGCACGCCCGTCCACAGTTTCAGGAACGTCATGACGGCGGCCGCGGCAACCGAAACGCCGGCGGTGCGCAGCTTTATCGAAGCGTCAAATGTCCTGCGGCTTGAGATGGAAACGGGACGCGCCATTGTGACCTGTCATTCCCCAAAGCCGCGAGACCAAGCGGTATTTGCGTGGAGACGATTCATGCTTTCACAGCGCGGTACAGGCCCGCAATGCCAAACGTATAGGGTGTCCACGTTGCCTGTACAAACCCGCAGTTGCGCATCATGGCCAGCATCTCTTCCGGCTTGGGAAAACGGCGGACGGAATGTGGAAGGTACTGGTACGGTGTGGATGCGCCAGACAGCGTTTTTCCGATACGGGGAAGAACGTGGCGGAAATAAACGCCATAGATTTTGCCAAACAGGCCAGCAGGCTCGTTGAAATCGAGGATGCCCACTTCTCCGCCTGCACGCAGGACGCGGGCCATCTCGCGCAGGCCGGCTTCATAGTTGGCGAGGTTTCGAAAGCCGAAAGCGGTGGTGATCAGATCGATAGAATCGTCCGGCAGCGGCATGTGCAGCGCGTCAGCTTCGATAGTAGTGACGGCGAAGGACTCGAACTCCGGAGCGGCAAACTTCTGTTTGGCGCGTTCCAGCATCTGGTGAGAAAAATCGAGCGCAACAACAGGCCTGCCGCTGGCAGGTCGCTGTCGCAGCAGGGCAAGAGTCATATCTCCGGTGCCGCAGCACATATCCAGGACGGCGGATTCTGGGTTCCGCAGAATGGATGCGAACATACGCGCCGTGCGTCGCCACCATATGCGGTCCACATTTGCGGATAGAACATGGTTCAACAGGTCATAGCGTGGAGCAATCCCGTTGAACATGGATTGCACGGCCTGGCTGACATCTTGCTCGTCGCGCGTGGATCCAGGCGAGGCAGAAGGTCCTGTTGGCTCAGCGCCGCTTGCGAACCCGCTCATACGCCCCGTTCTTTCATGGTTCGCAACATGGACTGGATGGCCGAGAGCAACTCCTGCTGGGTGACATCTTCAACTACAACGGCTTTACCGATGGCCACCGGCAGAACGAAGCGTTGCGCCGACTGCAGGTGCTTTTTGTCGCCGGCAGTGCGATCGAGCAAAACTTTCGCAGTAGCGCGAAAGCGGGGGAATGGGCCGAGGCGAAATGTCAGATCTTCGATGCGTTTGGCCTCCGTCGCTGTCAATGCGGATCGCGCAACTGCTAAATGCAAAGCCGCGATCATCCCCCACGCAATGGCTTCTCCATGCAGCAGGGTGCGATAGCGAGTCGCTGCCTCAATGGCGTGGCCAACGGTGTGGCCCAGATTCAACAGCATTCGTTCGCTCGATTCGCGTTCATCGGCGCTGACGATTTCTGCTTTGATCCGCACAGAGGTTTCTATCGCGCGGGTGATGACCTCCTGATCGCCGGCCAGCAGGCTGGTCATGTTTTGCTCCAGCCATGCAAAAAAGCGGGCATCTCCGAGCACGGCTGCCTTCACGCTCTCCACCGCTCCGGAACGCAGCTCGTTCGATGGCAGCGTTGTCAGGACGACAGGGTCAGTAAAGACGGCAACCGGCGGATGAAAACTTCCGACGAGATTTTTACCTACACGAAGGTTCACTCCCGTTTTACCGCCGATGGAGGAGTCAATCTGCGAAAGATAGGTCGTTGGTACCTGAGCATAGCGGATCCCGCGCATGTAAATGGCCGCCAGAAACCCAGTCATATCCCCGATGACACCGCCGCCGAAAGCGATCAGAAATGCGTCGCGTTTGGCTCCTGCCATGACCATGGTTTCGGCCAGTTGTTCGACGGATTTCAGCTGTTTGAATCGTTCGCCCGCAGGCACGAACAGTGGCACGATATCCACTTTTCGCGCAGCGAAGGAGCCCTGAAACAGTTGTCCCCAGCGTGACCAGATTTCCGGCGAAGTGACGACGAAAATAGACCGATGCTCGCCCGATATCTTGCGCAGATGAAGCGCCAGGCTTTCCAGCAGTTTGGGCTGCACCAGTACGGGATAATTCGCCGCGGCGGATTTGACCAGAATTGTCGACATGCTGATTTTCTAATCGTATCGTACCCGCAGTGATGGCTCGAAGTGTGGCTCTGAGCCGCTGAGCTGCGGTGGTTCTGTGCATGCTATCCTCACAATCGTGGAGACGCATCATTCACGCGGTTGGACGGTGGTTGGCGGCGGAATTACGGGCCTTCGCGCGGCGCTGACGCTGGCGGAAGCTGCAGACGTTACATTGATCACCAAAGAAGGTGCGTCAGAATCCAACACTCACTATGCGCAGGGTGGCATTGCTGTCGCCATGGGCGGCCCGGAAGATGTGGAACTGCACGGTCAGGACACCATCCAGGCAGGGGACGGCCTGGTATTTGAAAAGGCGGCGCGGCTGCTAGTGGAAGAAGGGCCCGCTCGCATTCAAGAGCTCCTGGCCTGGGGCACCCACTTTGATCGTGAAAAAAATGGCCAAGGTGAATTGATGCGAACCCGCGAAGGGGCGCACAGTCTGCCGCGAATCTTGCACGCCGACGGCGATGCCACGGGAAAAGAAATCGGGCGTGCTCTGCTGCAGCGAGTTGCGCACCAGCCACGCATCCATCTTCATGAGCGCGTGACAATGCGCGACCTGGTGGTTCGCGATGGCAGGGTGATTGGCGGTTGAAGCGCTGGATGAACACAACCAGCCGCTGACGTTTCTGGGCAATGGAGTATTGCTGGCGAGCGGTGGCGCAGGCCAGGTATACAGCGATACCACCAATCCTGGAGTAGCTACCGGAGATGGAATTGCCGTGGCGTATCGAGCAGGAGCTGAAGTGTCGGATATGGAGTTCTATCAGTTCCATCCGACGGCACTCAGTGTTCCGGGTGCACCTCGGTTTCTGCTTTCTGAAGCGCTGCGGGGAGAAGGAGCACTACTGCGTAACCATCGTGGCGAGCGATTTATGGATCGCTACCATCCCATGGCTGAACTTGCGCCTCGCGATGTTGTGGCTCGCGCCATTATGCGCGAGGGCATTGATGAACGCTCCGGCGAGGCGTTGCCGGTCTATCTGGATATGCGTCACGTGACTGGCAAAGATTTGCGCGCAAGGTTTCCTGGAATCTCTGCACGGTTGGATGAATATGGATTCGATCTTTCAAAGGATATGATTCCGATCCGTCCGGCAGCGCACTACCTGATGGGCGGCGTTCGGACAGATTTGTACGGACGAACCAATGTTCCCGGACTTGTTGCGGCCGGAGAAGTTGCCTGTACTGGGGTTCATGGAGCAAATCGACTGGCCAGCAATTCCTTGTTAGAAGGGCTGGTGTTCGGGCAGCGGGCGGCGGAGGCGATGTTAACGGAAGGTTTCCGAGTTGACTCATCAATTGCGGCGGAGCAAGCGGCTCCGCGAGCCCCAGGGGTTCCCGTGACCGAAGCGGAGACGGTCCGAGTAAATTTGCTGCGAGATAAACTGCGCAATTTGATGTGGCAGTACGCAGGATTGTTGAGAGATGAAGCGGGCCTGTCGACAATCCAGAGGGAACTGCTGGCAATGCGAAGCCAATTGCCTGCTGCAACCACTCGCGAAAATGCAGAGTTGCGCAACCTGCATACTGTGGCCGAGTTGATTGTGGCATCGGCGCTGGCGCGGAAAGAGTCTCGCGGCGCTCATGCGCGCACAGACTTTCCCCAGCACGATCCAGGGATCGCGAAGCACTCGCGCATGATCCAAGGTCATGTGGATTTTGTTTCGTCTGACTAGGTAACCGGGCGCGCGAGTTTCTTTGAGGATGGCTTCGAAATCAGCGACCATACCGCCGTCACCGTCACGGCCGAAGCCAGTACGGTGAGCGAGACCCAGATCGGAACCGTAACGACGTTGCCGAGAATCATTTTGCCGCCGACAAAGAACAAAATCGCGACCAAACCGTAGCGCAGCTTGTGCAGCCGTTGCATCACCGAGGCGAGCGCAAAGTAGAGCGATCGCAGTCCCAGCACCGCGAAAATGTTAGACGAGTAGACGATAAACGGATGATGCGATACCGCAAGCACAGCAGGAATTGAGTCGGTGGCGAACAGCAGATCCGTGGTTTCAATAGCCAGAAGTGCGATAAACAGCGGGGTAAAACGCAGGTGGCCTTCTTCCCGGACGAAGAATCGATACGGATGTTTCTCCCGAGCCATGGGTGGATGCCGAGAAAGCCAATCCATCCAAAATAGCGGACGTTCCGGCCGGGATTGAATTGATTTTCGCAGCAGGTGAAACGCGGTGTAGAGCAGGATTGCTCCGAAGATGTAGTTCATCCAGGAGAACCTGTTGAGCAATCCAATGCCGGCGAATATCATGCCAGCCCGCATGATGATTGCACCCAGCACTCCAAAAAAAAGAACTCTGCGCTGCTGCGTCAACTTCAGGCCGAAGGCTTGAAACAGCACCAGGAAGACAAATAGATTGTCGATGCTCAGAGATTCTTCGATGCCATATCCTGTCAGGTATTCCAAGGCGTAGCGCTTAGAAAGCGCATGGTACACGATAAAGCCAAATAGCAGCGCGGCGGAGATCCAGACTCCAGTCAGCCAATTTGCGCGACGAATCAGCAGGGCCTCTTGTCGCGCCTTCCTGGTGACAGCCCAATCGACGACCAATAGGCCAAACACCAGCGCGTGGAAAAGCAGCCACAACCATAGCGGAGCGAAGCCGAACAAGTGATTGAGCATGAGGTTGCTGCCAGATGTCATGAATGGATCTATTTCTGATTCAGCAAATGGATGGTTTCAAGAACGGTCTGTCCAACCACGGTCAAACTATGGGCACTGATTTTGTCCATCGTGTCCTGGGCAGTGTGATGATAGCCGTCGGGAAGCGTCACGCTGTGGGGGCCGTAGTCATAGTCGATCAGGTCGGCAGAGGGAACACCGCGCTGCACGAAGGGTAGATGATCGTCCTCAATTGCATTCGTGGTGGCGAAAAAATACGATTGGTCACCTTCCTGCTTCGCCGCCTGGTCGACCAGATCCAGCAACCAGGGAGTGGAATTTTGATCGCGGGCGATGTCAAGGTCCTTGTCGCCAATCATGTCCACCAGCAGAAATGCCTTGATACGTTTTAGAGTTCCGTCGCGATCCCATCTGGCCGCCAGGTGACGGCTGCCATAGAGCGAGTCAGTCGCGGACCACTGTTGGATCGCCTCTTCACCATCGAAGAAAACAAGCCAAACGCTATTTCCATCCAGCGTGTGTCCGCGCAGAATATTCCCCATTTCAACGAGCAGACCGCTGGTCGACGCACCATCATTGGCGCCGACGTAGTGGATATCGCGCAGCGGATAGTTGGTCTCGTAATGCGAAGCGAGGACGATAATGCCCGGCTTTCTACCGGGAAATTTCACAATGAAGTTATGCATTGTCATCATGCCGGCGGGCGTGGTGGTCGTAAATGTATCCTCTTCAAGATTGTCTTTGGCGAATTGTTTTTTTAGAAAGTTTTCGGCGCAAACGTGACCCTGGCTGCCAATCCATCGAGGGCCGCAGTTCACCAGATCCTGCGCATACTGGTAAGCACGGCCGCCGTTAAACGCGATACGCGAAGCACTATGGGTGTGATCATGGGCCTGCGCAGTGGCGAGCGAAGAAATTGCAAGACTGCAAACGGCGATGAGAAACGTCAGACCTGTCGAGTTCGTCCAACGCTTCATTGAGCCTCCAGCTTCGCTTTCTTTCGCCGGTTGCGTGCTTCCGGGTGCACAATGTGGGCCACTCCAATGCTGATCAAATAGAGCATCAACATTGGTGTTGCAAACAGGCACATGCTAAGCGGATCGGGCGTGGGGGTAATGATGCCGGCAACGATAAAGATGATGAGAATGGCGTAGCGGATGTTCTTCCACAACCATCGGGAATTCACAATTCCGAACAAAGCCAGAAAGAAAACGAGAATCGGCAGCTCAAACACAATACCCAGGCCGAGGATCACGGTCAAAAACAGCTCGGTGTATTCGCCAATGGTTACCATCGGCGTGAATTGTTTGCTGTAGCCGATGAGAAATTCGAGCGCGCCGGGATAGACATACCGATAGCCAAAGAATGCACCGGTCAGGAACAGGCCAACGGTTGCGGTCATGAAGGGAACCAGGTAGCGCTTCTCGTTTTGGTAGAGACCTGGAGCGATGAAGAGCCACACCTGATACAGAATGAATGGCGAGGCGATAATGATGCCGCCGAAGAGCCCAATTTTCAGGTAGAAATTGAATCCATCCATGGGGTTCAGATAGACGAGTTTCGCGGGCAGATGATGGGCATTCAAAGCCTTAGTCAGTGGTGCGATCATCAGCGATGCAATTCGGTCGTGAAATCCATAAGCGACGAAAAAAGCAACGCCGATCGAGAGCAGGGAATAGACGAGGCGTTTGCGCAGCTCCTGCAGATGTTCCAGCAGGCTCATGCCGGGCAATTCGGCTCGATCGCCCACAGCGGTGCGGGCGCGGTCCAGCAGATCAACCATGAGTGACGTCCGCTACCGCGGATGCAGCACAGGGATCGGCGGGTTCGTGATTCGGGAGGGAAGTGGTATCGGGCGTCGCCGGCTCATGGGTCATGGACGAATCTGGAGCAGAAGACGTCTCCGTGTAGTGCGGAGGAGCGGTGCGAGACTCGGTGCCGATTGCAGGCTGAATTACCGCGGGTACAGGGTCGTTTTCGGTAGCAGCCTCCGGCTCCGGTGCAGAATTCGTCGCGGCCTCCCCTTCAACGGACTCTGGCGATGTCAAATCCCCTGGACTGACAGTATCAATATTTGGATATTGGCCGACTGGCAAAGTTTCTTCAGGATACGGCAGATCTGGCGCCGGAGAACCTTGACCATCCGTCGAGACTTCAGCGGAAGCCGATGTCTCCAGTTCCTTCTTTGCAGGAGTGCTCTTGTTGCGATCCGACAACTCAGCCTGCCGAAGTTCCTCTTCAATCTGAAACTTGAATTCGTTACTGGCGCGGCGGAATTCACCCACCAGCTTCCCCAGCTGTCGCCCGATTTCAGGCAGCTTTTTAGGCCCGAAAATAATCAGGGCAAGCACGAAAATAAAGACTGTATCGGGCAGACTCATCGAGTTCCATCATACTGAAGTGGCGAGCGGCGGAACAATCCTACGCAGAAGGAACGTATCGCTGCTACGTTTGGATGTTCCTGGCGCTGAATTGCCGCGATCCCACAGACCTATCCAGGGTACGCGCCGGTAATGTAGCCCTCCAATTGCTCGATGGCATGGGCCTGTCCAGAAATCACCCACTTAACCAAATCGCCGATCGAGATGACACCCAGAACGCGCTCATCCTGACAGACAGGCAGATGGCGGAAATGGTGCTGAGTCATCAGGGCCATGCATTCGTCCACGGTATGCTGCGGAGTGACAAAGAATACCGGGGTTGTCATAATTTCGTGGACCTGAGTCTCTTTGGAGGAGTGGCCCATCAGGGCAACTTTGCGCGCATAGTCGCGCTCGGAGAGCATGCCGACGAGCTTATTGTCGGAGAGGACCAGCAATGCGCCGATATCGTTCTCTGCCATTTTTTCCACGGCTTCATAGACAGACTGATCGGGGGATATGGAAAGAACGGTTCGCTGGCTCTTATTGCGCAGTACCAGTCCAACCGTGTCAGAGATTTTCATCGGATCCCTCCTGGACCGTTGCGGTCTCTTGCGGGTGTGACTCTTTTGCCGAAGTTTAGGATGCCGGTCGGCACAGAATCACGTTCGTAGTCACTATATGCCATAAAGTTTAGGGTGGAACAGTGTACCCGCTACGTGCGGCCCCTCCAGGGAGCCGGAAATAGCCACTCGGAACAGCCAAATCAGTGCCTCCGCGATGTGGAAACCAGCTCGACAACCGGGTTGGGGTGAGAATTGCTGGGTCGGTCATATTACAATTGGATTACAGGAATTTTCAATTGAGTTGAATCCGACGCTCATTTGAAACGTCCAATAAGTGTTGCAACAACCCCGTGGATTGGGTGGTGAGGCGGAAACAGGGCCGGAGCCACAGTGAACCCACTGCAACAGCGTACAGAAATGCTTTCAACATCCCCGTTCCATTGCGAAGCAGGCAAGGAACTGAAGGCGGAAATAACGTGGCTACACTTGTCGAACCCGTAGTATCGATGCCGGTTGAAACTGCGCCTGAGGCGTGCTCACTGGACAATTATCTTGCGATGCCAGACCACACGATGGATGGTCGCATTGCCGCTGCCCGGGCTCGCCTGGGCAAAGAAGCACTCATCCTGGGGCACCATTACCAGCGGGATGAGGTGATTCGCTTCGCCGACTTCACGGGCGACTCCTACAAGTTGTCGAAGATCGCCTCGGAATCTGACGGCCGCTACATTCTTTTCTGCGGCGTCCATTTCATGGCTGAGAGCGCCGACATTCTGGCGCGGCCGTGGCAACAAGTAATTCTGCCGGATCTGAACGCAGGCTGTTCGATGGCCGATATGGCCGACATTTCCCAGGTGGAAGAATGCTGGGACAAACTGCATGCTGCCGGACTGGATTCACCGGCCGCGGGTGGCTTAGTGCCGCTGACTTATATGAACTCCACGGCAGCGATCAAGGCATTTTGCGGAGAACGTGGCGGCCTGGTTTGCACCTCCTCCAATGCTAGAGCGGCTTTCAATTGGGCGTTTGCGCGCGGCAGGCGGATTCTCTTCCTGCCGGATCAGCACCTGGGACGCAACACCGCCTACGCCATGGGAATTCCGCTGTCAGAAACCGTGGTGTGGGATCCGTACCAGATCAACGGCGGCGTGACTCCGGATCGTTTGCGTGCGGCGAAAGTGATTTTGTGGAAAGGGCATTGCTCTGTACACCAGCGGTTCTTGCCGGAGCATGCCGACAAGGTCCGCGCGGCATACCCGGGGATTCAGGTCATCGTTCATCCGGAGTGCAGGCTAGAAGTCTGCCAGAAGGCCGACGCAATCGGCTCGACCGAGGGGCTGATCAAGATTATTGAAGACGCGCCGGAAGGGTCGATGTTCGCCGTCGGCACGGAGATTCACCTGGTGAATCGGCTTGGCAAGCGGTTCGCTCCGCTGGGAAAGAAAGTGATCACTCTGGACGAGTCCGGCTGCCTCTGCACCACCATGTTCCGGATATCGCCGCAACACCTTGCCTGGGCTCTGGAAAACCTGGTAGAGGGCCGAGTCGTCAATCGCATTCGAGTTAGTGACGACGTGAAGCACTGGGCGGGCGTCGCCCTGAGCCGTATGCTGGAGATACGGGGGTAACCGGTGAAGACTTTTTCTCTGGAAGAAGCGCAGACGCTGGTTCCGGTGCTGGAATCGCTGTTGAAGAACGCAATGGAGGCCAAGAAGACGGCCGAATCCATTGCGCAGGAATTGCAGTTGCTGTCGCAAAACATCTTTTTGAACGGTGGAACGCTGGTCCATATCGCCGCAGTCGCGCAACGTCGCGCGCTGCAGGATAAGTCCGTACAGCAGGCGAAAGATACGCTGGCGGAGATTGACTCCATCGGCGTGCAGGTAAAAGATCTCGATTCCGGGCTGCTGGATTTTCCTTGCCGGCTGGGGGAAGAGATTGTCCTGCTGTGCTGGAAGATGGGTGAAACTGAAATTCGCCACTGGCACACCATGGAAGGCGGATTTGCCGGCCGCCAGGCGGTGGATGAGCGATTTCGACGTTCACAAAAGCAAAAACCTAACTGAAAAGCTGCGCCGGAGAATCCTCAAGCATGACTTGAAGGTTCTGTTACGGGATAAAGCTGGAATTTCGTTTTAGCCGCATCAAATGAGGCGACCCATCATGGTCGCCTCTTCGTTTGTGCGGTTATCGATTTGTTATTCTGGTATTGATCCGTGATTTTCGTTTTTGGCGCAACATGAACGCCAACTGATTTCCATCCAACACCAACTGAAAGAGGGCGACACACATGCTACAAATTGGCGAGAAATTCCCCGATTTTTCTTTGACTGCCACCATTTCGACCGATAAGGACGAGGCGAAGGCCTTCAAGACGATCACCCAGGATTCGTATGCGGCCAAGTGGAAGCTCTATTTCTTCTGGCCCAAGGATTTTACTTTCGTCTGCCCGACTGAGATTGCAGCTTTCGGAAAGCTGAATCGCGAGTTCTTGGATCGTGATTGCCAGATTCTGGGTGCCAGTACCGACAACGAATATGTTCACGCCGCATGGCGTACGCACCATGCCGACCTGAAGGATTTGCCGTTCCCCATGCTGTCCGACATCAAGCGCGATCTTTCCGGGGAACTCGGAATTCTGGATGAAAAGGCGGGCGTGGCGCAGCGGGCTACGTTCCTTGTCGATCCGGACAACATCATCCGCTTCATCTACGTGACAGATCTTTCGGTCGGCCGTAATCCGCAGGAAGTCCTGCGTGTGCTGGATGCATTGCAGACGGATGAATTGTGCCCCTGCAACTGGCAAAAGGGCGAAGCCACGCTGCAGGCCTAAAACCGGATCGGAAAGGACGATGCATGTCTCTCGATGAATTGATCGACGGCCTTCCGGAGTATGCGAAGGACCTGAAGTTGAATTACTCGTCGCTGGTTCGTCAGAATACGGAGCTCACGAAAACGCAGGCGTGGGGAACGTTTCTGGTAAGCGCCATTGCCACTCGGCAGCCGGCCCTGACAGAGGCCGCGCTGCAGTCGGCGGCGGAGCATCTGACGCCAGAGCAAGTTGATGCAGTGAAGACCGCTGGCGCGCTGATGGGAATGAACAACATTTTCTATCGTTTCCATCATCTAACCAGCAATGAAAAGTACGCTACGATGCCTGCACGGCTGCGAATGAATGGTATTCGCGCTCACAAGGCTGACCCGGTGGACTTTGAATTGTGGTGTCTGGCCGCCTCCGCGATAAACGGTTGCGGCAAGTGTATTGACGCGCATGAGAACGTGTTACGGCAAAAGGGAATCACGGAAGAAATCATGATTGCCTCAGTCCGTATCGCCTCCATTGTTCACGCCATCGGTACGGTGCTGGATGTGGAGTTCAGTTCCATCGAACAGCCGGTGTTGCAGGCATGATGCAGCGGGGCAGCGTCCACGACAGGCACAAGGAGAGACGTGGACCTTCCCCCGATGCACCTTAAGCCGTTGTTCCGTACTGCGCGTCAGCGAATCATTTCTTTCAGTGTTGTCGCAGCTTTCCTTGGCATCGCGGGATGCCGGGGATTTTTTGTGCCCCAATGCCAGGAATATAACAACTGCACCGCCGCAACGACGACAGGAACAACCACGGGAACTACCACGGGAACGACCACAGGAACAACGACAGGAACAACCACAGGAACGACCACGGGAACAACCACAGGAACGACCACGGGGACTACCACCGGCACAACGACGGGAACAACG
The DNA here is from genome assembly GCA_963737095.1 of uncultured Acidobacteriota bacterium. Lineage (GTDB taxonomy): Bacteria > Acidobacteriota > Terriglobia > Terriglobales > Acidobacteriaceae > JAKAAZ01. Next base: position 73,981 of record CAVTRK010000010.1, on the reverse strand, counting down.
ACAGGAACAACGACCGGAACGACCACTGGGACAACCACGGGAACAACGACCGGAACGACCGGAAGCAGCCCAATTACTCCCAGCGCCTCGTCCTTCGTTTACGTGTCAAACGCCAATAAAGGGACCATTGGAACGTTTGCGGTGGCTGCAGGCAGTGTCAGCATAGGTGCTCAGTCCGTCGTCAACGCGCCCGGGTCGCCCACCGCAATCGCTGCCACGCCCAACGGCAGATTTCTGTATTTTGCTACGAGCGATGGCGCGGTCTACATGGATACCATTACTAGCCTTGGAAATCTGCAGGCTGGAAATCATGGAAATGCGGTGGCGAACGTGACTCAGCCAACGTGGATGTCGATGGACCGTGCAGGAAAATGGTTATTCGTCGCATCCGCTGCGACGGGTATTCTGCGGGAGTTTCAAATTGAGGGCGCATCCGGGGCGCTCCTCCCTCTTTCCCCATCCCCGGTGCTCGATGCTGGAAAGCCCGCCGAAGTCTACATGACACCGGATAACCAAAGTCTCTTCGTGGCGCTGAGCCAGGGCGGCGTCGATGCATTTCCCTTCGATGCGGCCACTGGTGCGGTCGGGACTCGGCAGCACATTGTGCCACTGCACAGCAGTTCGGCGGACGATGTTGTCACATCCGACAGTACTTCGCAGAACTTGTATGTGAGCGAAATAAATACCGGGATCCGCGCGTTTTCAATTGGCGGTGCATCCAGCCTGCAGGAAATCGCCGGCTCTCCCTTTGGTTCGCCGCAAAATGTACCGAGCTCAATGGTGATGCAGCCTTCCAGCGGCGACCTGGTGGCCGCCAACTCCTCGGCGAATACCATCACCAAATATTCCATTGGCGCGGATGGCGCGCTGTCGGTGGTTTCCCAATCGTCGACTGCAGCCGACACCTCACCGGCCGCGCTGGTCCCTGGTAAGAACGGAAAAGTTGTTGCGGTTTCCAAGGATGCTGTGCCTCATCTCGTACAGTCTTCGTCCCGTTGAACGAATCTACCGACGCGATCCAGCCGTCTCCTCGGGGAAGTCGTGCAAAAATACGGGCGCCGTCCACAAAGCGAGTCTCATGAGTAAAATGAGGTATGGCTTCGCCGTCACTTCGGATTCAATCCCTGATAAATCCACGGAATGCATGGATTGTCAGCGCTTTCCTGGCTTCACTGATTCTGATCGGCACAACTGGTTGCACCGGTTTTTTTATTCCGGTTTGCCAGGCAAACAATAATTGCGGGGGAGGCAACGGAACCTACAGTTCTTACGCCTACGTTGCCAACGCAACCACCGGAACATTGGCGGGTTTTCCAGTTCCGACGGCGACGTTTACAACCTTGAAGGGCACCAGTTACACGCTCGGGACGACTCCCACCGCCCTGGCCGCGACACCAAAGGGCAACTTCCTTTATGTCGCGACATTATCAGGTTCGATCTTTGTCTACACCATCGGTACCAATGGTGCACTGACACTGGGAAATAATGGTTCGCCCGTGGTGCAGGCGCTCTATCCAACCTGGATGACAATCGACCCCAGTGGAAATTGGCTTTTTGTGGTCTCGAAGAGTTCGCCGCAACTCCTCATTTTCCAGATCAACACTTCGACAGGAACCATTACGCAGACCAGTCAGGGAATAGTCGGGTTGAGCACCGGCAATCCTACTCAGATCTATGTCACGCCCGACAATCAATACGTCTATATCGGACTCGGTCCAGGTGGCACGGACGGATTCACATTCAATAGCAGCACGGGCGTGGTGAGCGGCAAAGTGCACATCGCACCGTTGAATGGGGCGTCAGATAATACCTTTGCGGCGGACGCCAACTCCGCGTACTTATTTGTGGGCGAAGCTGGAACGGGAATTCGTTCCCTGGCGATTGGGACGGGAGGAGGGCTGACGGAAGTCACGGGTTCGCCGTTTACCTCCCAACTGGGTCCCCAGGCGATCGTCGTCGATCCAACGAATACCTATGTCTATGTCGCAAATCGCACCGCAAATGTCATCACGGGATACACGCTGGGAACCGGTGGTTCACTGACTCCGCTGAGCACTTCACCTTTTTCGACAGGCTCGGCCCCCAATGCGATGGCGCTCGATTCCACCGGAAAATATTTGTTCGTGGTGAATTCCGGAGGCTCGCCAGACATGCAGGTTTTCAGCTTCGACTCAACCACTGCAGGCAAGCTGGATTCCGTCACCTCTGTTGCAACCGGAACCGATCCTACGGGAGCGGTCGCGCTTTCCGTCGTTCCATAATGGCGTGATGGGCGAACATACCCGCTCAAATTGCGACCGATTGCGCGTAAACTTAAATTTCTTTCTCTGTATCTTTATGTCGGATTTTGCTCGGCAATTGTTGCCTTCCCTCAATTCGAGTCAACCGTCCAGGTTTTCGTGGAAACCATCCGTTTTTGGTTCGCACTTTTGCGCCGGGCTGATGGTCGGCTTGCTGACGCTGCTCGTGGGATGCAGCCATTTTCATCCGGGGACCTCCGCCGAATATGTGTACGTTTCCGTCAAGCGGATGTATCTTCGAGATCGTGTCGCCGTGGTCGCGAATCGAGTGGCCGAAGTTAAAAATGGTGAGCGGCTGACGGTGTTGCAACATATTCCGCGATTCTTGAAGGTCAAGACGCCGGACGGCGCTGTGGGATGGATTGAGGAACATGCGGTCATCGACCAAAACGAATATGACGCTTTCCAAAATTTAGCGAAACAGTATGCCTCCCAAACGCCGGTGGCAAATGCTGTGCTCTACAACGAGCTGTACATGCACCTGACACCTGGTCGAACCACCCAGCGCTTCACGCTGTTAGCTCCAAATACCAAAGTTGCTATGTTGGAGCGTGCTTCCGTGCCGCGCTATGCGGCAAGCAACGTGCTTGGACTGCCCAACGCCCCAGGTAAAGCTGCGCCGCCGCATCGTGGAAAAGCTCAGAAAGAGAGCTTCGAATCGCGCTTCGCTCCTGCCGTCCCTATGGAAGATTGGTGGCTGGCTCGCGACAACGCCGGTCACACAGGGTGGATGCTGGCGCGCGATTTTCAGGTGGATGTGCCGGATGATGTAGCCCAATACGCGGAGAGTGAACGTATGGTGGGAGCCTACATTCTGCGCACCGTGTCCGATCCTGACTCCGGCAAACCGAACGGGCAGGTGCCGGAATATTTGACAATGCTGACGCCGTATAAGCAAGGCCTCCCGTTTGACTTTGACCAGGTACGGGTCTTTACCTGGGACACGCGCCGTCACCGATATGGAACTGCCTTCCGCGAACACGATATTGTCGGATTTTTTCCGGTGAAAGTGACGCCCGGGAACGCGACAGATCCCAACGGACCGCAGCCGATTTTTAGTTTCCAGATCGCCGAAGGCGATAATGTCAGCCTCGATTCGCAGACCGGGCGTCCACACGCCGAACAGTTGAAGACTGTCACGTATCGCATGGAAGGGAACCTGGTTCGGCTGGCAGTCCCCGGGGCAATCAAGCAGACCTCATCCGGGAATAAAGCCGTACGCTCTCCAGTTGCGCACTCGGCTCGCCGCCATCGACATCGCCAGTAGCCGGAATTGCGAGTCCTTGAAGAAAAGATTTTAGTTTTGCGAAGAGATGGGAGATCCAGTGAAACGACGTGAGTTCCTCACTTCATCGCTTGCGGCCTCGGCAGTGGCACTGGCCGGCAAGGCATCCGGTGCGCAAGTCGCCTCCAATGGCACGCCACGCGAGTTCTACGAGCTTCGGCAATACCATATGCAGAATGGATTGCAGACGAAGTTAACGGATGCGTACGTAGCGGATGCGTTGATTCCGGCGCTGAACCGACTGGGAATCTCTCCAGTGGGTGCGTTTACCCTGACGGTGGGGCCGGAGACGCCGACGTTGTATGTTCTGCTTCCCAGCATACGGCTGGAGACGCTGGTGACCGCGCAACTACAGTTGGCGCAGGATGCGACGTTTATGAAGGCGGCAGAGCCATTCTGGAATGCACCCGCCAGCCAACCCGCGTACGTCCGTGTCGAAAGCTCGTTGATGATTGCGTTTGAGGGACGGCCGAAATTGACGGTTCCCCCGGTGACGGCATCGCATGGCAAGCGCATCTTTCAATTGCGGACCTATGAAAGTCCCAGCAATCAGGCTCATATCCGCAAGGTGGAGATGTTCCACAGCGGCGAGTTCGAGGTCTTTGAGCGTGCCGGTTTCTGGCCGGTTTTTTACGGCGATGTGCTGGTGGGACCTCGCCTGCCGAAGCTTACCTATATGCTGAGCTATCCGGACCTGGGGGAGATGAATGCCAAGTGGGCCGCTTTTGGGGCTGATCCGGAGTGGAAGAGATTAACCAACTCTCCGCGATTCAATTATGAGGAAATTGTCAGCAATATCACCAACCTGGTGCTGACGCCTACTTCCTATTCGCAGATCTAACGCTGTCACTTCTCCGATTCGGAACGGTTCGACATTTGCCATCGTGAATTTCGGCGCTTTACTATGCTCTGGATTTGCGAGGATAATATCGCCAGCGAAAGGCTTCGAGGGGGGCTCCATGGCAGATCGAATTTCGAGACGAAAGTTTTTGGAAACGACAGCGGTTGCGGGTGCAGGAGCTGTGGTGCTTGCCAGCCAGAAGGGCGAAGCCGCGGGCGCCATGCAAACTCGCATTCTCGGTAAGACAGGTGCTCGCGTTTCCATCGTTGCTCTTGGCTGCGGCAGCCGCCTGCTCGCCTATGGCAATGAAGAAGCCGCTGTAAACGTGTTGAATCACGCACTCGACTCCGGGATCAGCTATTTCGACACCGCCTACGGATACGGTGACGGACAAAGTGAAACATGGGTGGGACAGGTCGCCAAGACCAGGCGCAAAGAGTTTTTCCTGGCTACGAAAGTTGAGCCTCGCGATGGTGACGCGGCCATGCGCATTCTGGATGGCACGTTGAAGCGACTCCAGACCGACCAGGTTGATTTGATTCACGTGCATGGACTGCAGGGCGAAGACGACCTGGCGAAGGTCGAAGCCAAGAACGGCGTCATGAACGTGCTATACAAATTGCGCGAGCAGAAGGTCACGCGCTTCATCGGGATTACCAGCCACTACAATCCAGCGGTGTTGAAGACAGCGATCGAGCACAACGATATTGATTGCGTGCAGATGGCGTTGAATGCTGGATTGCAGGGCATGCCACTCGGCCCGCATGATGGTCTCAACATGTCGAAGGCGATGAGTTTTCAGGACGTTGCATTGCCGGCTGCTCGCAAGAAGAACCTCGGCATTCTGGCGATGAAGATCATGGGGCAGGAGGGCTTGCTGGGTCCAGGACCGGATAAGAGCGACGCGGGTCATCTGCTGCGTTACACGCTGAGCCTGCCGATCGATGCGGCGGTGGTAGGTATGCCGACGCTCGGTATGTTGCAGCAAAATGTTGCGTGGGGAAAGAGCTTCACTCCGATGACGAAGTCTCAGATGGAGGAATTTTCGAACCGCATCTCCGCCGGAAACAAACTGGCGCTGGATTTAAAGTTCAGCAATCACAGAGACGCGTAGAGGGCAGCACGGCAAAGCAGACAGCGCGATTCAGCTAACTAACTCAGGAATGCTGCAATTGCGATGACGACGCGCTGCTGCTCTTCCTCGGTGAGCTCGGGGAACATGGGCAGAGCGAGAACTTCTTTGGCGGCACGTTCGCTCTCTGGAAATGCGCCTTCGCTGTAGCCGAGGTTGGCAAAAGGCTTTTGCAGATGCAGCGGAACAGGGTAGTACACCTCGGAGCCAATACCTAGTTCGGTAAGAAACTTGCGCAACGCATCGCGACGTGGGACGCGAATCACGTATTGATGGAAGACATGCGTACCGCGAGGATCTACGTAAGGCAAGACGACGCCGCGTTCGGGATATGGGCCTGATTCCGCGAGACCTTGTTGCGTAAACAGCCCATCGTAAAGTTTCGCCCGCTGCTGCCGTGCCTCATTCCAACTTTCCACATAGCGGATTTTCACCAGCAGGACGGCGGCCTGAATCGTATCCAGCCGACTATTCCAGCCGATTTCTTCATGGAAATAGCGCTTGCGCATGCCATGGGCACGCAGGATTCGTGCGCGGTCTGCGAAGCGGTCATTGCCGGTCGTCAGCAGCCCCGCATCTCCGTAGGCGCTTAGATTTTTTGTGGGGTAAAAACTGAAGGCAGCTAAGTCCCCAAGGCTACCGGCTGGTCGCCCATTCCATTTCGCTCCGAAGGCTTGGGCCGCGTCTTCAATGAGAAGAACGCCGAACTCCTGCTGCAATTTTGTAAATTGGTCCCAATCCGCACATTGGCCATATAGATGGACGGGGAGGATGGCGCGAAGGCGCGCCTTTTCGGCCTGGCTTTTCGCTGTGGCGGCCACCTTCGCGGGATCGAGGTTGTAAGTTTTCGGGTCAATGTCGGCCAGCACCGGGTGTGCTCCCACTCGCAGAATGGAACTGACGGTTGAGAAGAAGGAAAACGGACTGGTTACGACGGCATCCCCGGAACCGATTTCGGCTGCGGCCAGCGCGAGCCATAATGCGTCAGTCCCAGAGGCACATCCGACAGCGTGCGCTACATCACAGAACTTGGCCGCTGCAGCTTCAAATTGCTGCACGGGATGGCCCAATATAAAGTGCTGGCTGTCACATACTGCTTCAATCGCGGTCAGAATTTCTTGTCGAACTTGCTGATATTGCCGGGAAAAATCCAGCATCGGAACGTTGCCGGCGATGGATCGAGCGGGGATGGGCCTGGAGGGCACATTTCATGCTAGCACCGTCCTTACGTGCCGAAAGCTAGCCTGCCAAGAATCGCGGCTCGCGATCGAGTTTCACGAATGGGCTCGAGGGTCGGGTGCAGGTCGAATTACAGTCGAATGAAAAGCGCAAGGAATGAGTAAGTGCGTGAAACGCCAATCCGGTCTTCTGCATCCAAACTGCAAGCCATATTTTGTGCGGTATTCGACTGTCTTCTGGCGATATTGCTCAAATTCATAGACAATACTGGCACGGTGCAATTGCGCCCGCCATTTGGGCAGTATGAACCGGTATGGCTGTAGAACTTCCAGATGGGTGCCTGTCCGCCCACTTTGAGCAACGTGCTTTGAACCACTCGTGGTAACGCAAGGAGATGACAAATGGAAAGCAAGACAGCACAAAATATTCAGGACACTTTTTTGAATACCGTACGGAAAGATAAATCGCAGATCACGGTTTATCTGGTGAGCGGTGTCAAATTGACGGGACGTATTCGATCGTTCGATAAATATTCCGTTCTGCTGGAAAACAATAATCAGGAACAGCTCATCTTCAAGCACGCTATTTCCACCGTGGTAAGCGGTAAGCCAGTTTTGATGGCCGAGCATCGCCATGGACCCCTGGGTACGCAAGCAACCGGCACTGGAAGCTCTTCTGCGGTTGGAGCAGGCCACGGTCCTGCTTCGGCGGGGTCGGGAGTGGCCAGCGCTCCGGTGCTGACGCCGTCGAGTTTTACGGCTTCGTGACGGCACTCACCTCAACGCGGGGTGGCACGTCCGCGGCCGGTGATCTTGGCAAGACGTCTGAATGATCGAACCGTTTGATTCGCAGCGAGGTAAAGAGGCGCCCCCGGGACAGGACCGGGGGGAGCGAACTCTGATTGTCGTCTGTGAGTTTACCGGCAAGAAATATCGGCAGCGACTGACTCCCTCCGCCTTGCAGGCGAAGGGCGCTTTACGCGCCATCCAAGCGCAAGGCCATGTTGAAGGCGAGGATCTGCACCCCGATGGTGCGGAAGACCCCCTTCACGAGCGACCAGGAGAAAACATCCAGGCTGGAGTGACCCCGCAGCTCTCCGACGAGGCCGCAGAGTGCCGTGAACTCGCCGTCAGCGCCGGGGCAAACGTTCTGGATGTCATTCTCCAGCGGCGCGATCATCCCGATCCGGCCACGCTTGTCGGCAAGGGCAAATTAGAAGAAATCAGCGCGCAAGCCAAAGCCAGCCGGGCTGACCTGATCGTTTTCGAGCAAAATCTTTCTCCCTCTCAACTACGCGAACTGGAGCATGCACTTCCGTGTCGCGTTATCGATCGCACCCAGCTGATACTGGATATTTTTGCGTCTCACGCACGCACCCGGGAAGGGCAGCTCCAGGTCGAGTTGGCGCAGCTGGAATATATGCTGCCTCGGCTCGCGGGACGAGGCCGGTCGATGTCCCAGCTCGGCGGCGGCATCGGGACCCGCGGACCAGGTGAAACCCAGATTGAAACTGATCGGCGAAAAATCGGCCGCAAAATTCAAGTGATCCGCAACCGACTTGAGGCGGTTCGGGATATTCGACGGCAACAGCGCCAGCGGCGGACTTCCGTTCCAGTGCCGACGGTTGCACTGGTTGGGTATACCAATGCCGGAAAGAGCACCCTGTTCAATGCGCTGACACACGGCACCCAGATGGAGTCCTCTCGATTGTTTGCGACACTCGATCCCAAACTGCATTTAGTGACGCTGCCATCACGGCGGCGAGTTTTGCTGTCGGATACGGTGGGATTTATTCGCGCCCTTCCGCCGACACTGGTGAAGGCTTTTCGAGCAACGCTGGAAGAAGTGCAGATGGCTGAGGTTTTAATTCACGTGATGGATGCGTCCAGTCCGTCAGTGGATGTGCATCGCCAGGAAGTGGAAAAAATCCTGCGCGATCTCGAAGTCGACAAGAAGCCTCGAATCGAAGTCATGAACAAAATCGATTTGCTTCCCAATGACAACTCAGTGAAGAGCAATGGCGTACTTGCGGTTTCCGCGCAGGCCAGGACCGGACTGAAGGCAATACTCACCGCCCTGGATAAGGCGCTGGAATCGGATCCTCTGGAAGATCGAGAAATGCTGGTCGCACAGAATGAAGGCGGTGTGCTGGCTGCGCTGGACGCCGGCGCCATCATCGTGGAGCGGACATTTGAAGGGGAGCAGACGCGCTTGCGAGTGCGTGGCCCAGCCTCGCTTCTAGGAAAATACCGGCAATACTGGCAAGGTTGATTGGCGTGCGAGTTACTTAAGTTTTGGCTGGATTAGGTGAGAGATGAGCAGACCGAGTGCCCGAATGTAGGGCTACTATTCTGGGCACTCGGCTTGCCGGACCTAGGACTAGGTCCAAGGCTGTTACAAACAGTGTAGGCCTCCTGGAAGCGAAGTCAACCGCCTGTTGGCTCAAATTCGAAATTCCCTATAAATTTCTTCCTATTGAAACATTCGGGTGTCCTGTTTCTAAGCCGAATTGCCTGGTCACGATTGCTTTTCGGAGCAACCGCAGAGTGCCATGGAGTTGGAAATTTCTTCACGTTGGAGGAATCAAATTCCACCGAGACCGTTCTCGTGAAAGAATGAAACCTGGACGTGAAACGAGACGGGAATTTCCTCCGCGCCGGTTTGACACCCCGGCGAACCCTTTGTTACAACTGAGAGTTCCATCAACGAACAGCCAACATTGAATCCATGAGATTGCCGCGTCGTTCCACTGCTGGCGAATCTGAAACCACGTTGCACAATGAGTGACCTGTTACAACAGCTTGGAGGACTTGTGCTCGGCGCGGTGCCGACCATGTTGCTGTTTTTGGTCACCCTGGCAGCGTATCGGGTTCTGGTCCACACCCCTTTGACGAAAGTCCTGCACGAACGTTACTCCAGGACGCAGGGTGCCATCGAAAATGCAGCCGCCGCTGTCGCTGCTGCAGAGCAGAAGACTTCCGAATATGAAGAGCGGCTAAGAGCCGCTCGGGCGGAGATTCTGCGCGACCTCCACGAACATCTCGAGAAAGTTCGCATGGAATCAGAAGTTGCCATTGCCCAGGCCCGGGCCGATGCGCAGGAGAAGACCGTTGCCGCGATGGCTGCCATTGAGGACAGTATGCAAGTAGCGCGAATGGAACTGGATGGTCTGGTGGGCGAACTGTCCGCCGAGATATTGAAGCGAATCCTGCCGTCGGCAGCCGCCACTTCGCAGGAGCAAGCCGGATGATTTCGCCCGCAGTGACGCTGTGTTCACAGGTTCGAAATTTTTTTAGACTCCCCAAGTTGCTGGGAGCGGCATGCGGATTGTCCCTGCTATTGCTCGCTGTGCCACGTGGTCTTGCGGTACAAGCCTCCCCGGCGGCGTCCGCGGCACAAGCGAGTCCTTCGCCGCAAAGCCAGGAGGCGGCAGCCCAAAGCAAAAGCCGTGCGGAACGCCGGGAGCAAATCGAACAGAAGAAAATCGACAACCCTGAGCCAGACGACGAGGTAAATATCTACCGGCATTCGGCCACCGTGCAAAAGTTGGCGAACATGTTCGGTATGTCGGTTGAAGTGATGTCTCGTTGGCTGGAGGCGCTGAATTTTCTGGTTGTCGTGGCGTTTATCGTTTGGTTTTTGGCGCGAATCATGCCGAAGACTTTGCGGGCCCGTTCAGAGCGGATTCAACGAGAACTGGAGCAGGCGCGCACAGTGACCGATGACGCCAATCGACGCCTGGCCAATGTAGAAGAACGGCTGGCACGATTGGACACAGAGATCAACGGCATCAAGACGCAGGCACAGCAGGACGCAGTGGAAAAAGAGAAACAAATGCGAGCGGCGCTGGAGCAGGAAAAGCAGTCGATTCTGGATTCCGCCACCATGGAAATTGCAGCCGCGGGAAGCAAGGCGCAGAGCCAATTGAAGCGGATGACAGCAGAGCTGGCAATTGAACGCGCAAAACATAAGATTGACGTGTCAGCCGAAGCTGACCGCTCCCTGGTGGAATCCTTTCTGGTCGACCTGGATAAAGAACGTCGCAGCGGCGGGGTGAATTGATGGACGCCTTTGCGCTGCAATATGCTCATGCCCTGGCTGATGTGGTGATGGCCGACAAGCTGGATACAAAAGAAATTGATCGCCAGCTGCAAGATTTTCAGTCGACTTGGACAGACAGCCGCCAGCTGCGAGAAGTCTTTCAGAATCCATCGATCCAGCTTGAGACAAAGTTGAAGGTTCTGGATGCGATGGTGCCGCGAATTGGCATGCTGAAGCAGGTACGCAATTTTGTGGCATTACTGCTTCAGAACGACCGCATTCACGCTGTCGACACCATTACACGGGACTACCGCAATGAGATCAATCGGCGGTTGCATATCAGCGAAGCGGAGATTACCAGCGTCCGCGAATTGAACCCTGAAGAAAAATCAAAGATTGAAGCCAAAGCATCGGCGCTGGCCGGACTTGAGATACGCCCCACCTATAAGCAGGACGCATCGCTGCTGGGGGGCGTGGTCTTGCGCATCGGCGACACCGTTTACGATGGCTCAGTTCGCGGCAGGCTGGAAGAGCTGCGCGAAAAGATGATGGCAGATTAATCAACCAACAATTCAGAACCTGAACTGGAAGCAGAATGGCGCAGATCAAAGCAGACGAAATTTCGCAATTACTTCGGGAGCAGATTGACAACTTCGAGTCGCGCGTACGCGTCGATGAAGTGGGAACGATCATCTCCCTGGGCGATGGAATTGCCCGCATTCACGGCCTGGATAAGGTGATGGCCGGCGAGATGCTCGAGTTTCCCCATGGTGTTGGCGGGCTGGCGATGAACCTGGACGAAGACCAGGTAGGCGCGGTCTTGATGGGCGACTTCACCGAGATCAGCGAAGGCAACCAGGTCAAGCGTACCGGCAAGATCATGAGCGTGCCGGTTGGCGACGCGATGATTGGCCGCGTGGTGAACGCGCTCGGACAGCCAATCGACGATAAGGGTCCCATTGCGACCGATCAGTTTCTGCCCGTGGAGCGCCTCGCTCCGGGAGTCATCGATCGTCAGCCGGTGCGTGAGCCGATGCTGACCGGTATTAAGGCGATTGACGCCATGATCCCGATTGGCCGTGGCCAGCGTGAGTTGATCATTGGCGATCGCCAGACCGGCAAGACGGCGGTCGTACTCGATACCATTATCAACAACGCGAAAAATAATCTAATTTGCGTGTATTGCGCGATTGGGCAGAAGCGTTCGTCGGTAGCGCAGGTGGTGCAGACACTCACAGATCATGGCGCGATGGCGTACACGATTGTCGTGGTGGCGTCCGCCTCCGAGCCCGCGCCAATGCAATATATCGCGCCCTATGCAGCGACTGCGATCGGGGAATTCTTCCGCGACTCGGGCCGCCACGCGCTGGTCATCTACGACGATTTGTCTAAGCACGCCGTCTCCTACCGCGAAATCTCGCTGCTGCTGCGTCGTCCACCCGGACGCGAAGCTTATCCTGGCGACGTGTTCTATCTTCACTCTCGACTGCTGGAGCGTTCCTCCAAACTGAGTGACAAGCTGGGTGGCGGATCCCTGACCGCGCTGCCAATTATTGAAACCCAGGCGGGCGATGTCTCGGCCTACATTCCGACCAACGTCATTTCGATCACGGACGGACAGATTTTCCTTGAAACCGATCTGTTCAACTCTGGAATTCGTCCAGCAGTGAACGTGGGTCTGTCGGTCAGCCGCGTTGGATTCTCTGCAGCCGCGAAGGCGACCAAGCAGGTGGGTGCGACATTGAAACTGGATCTGGCGCAATATCGCGAGTTGGCTGCGTTTGCCCAGTTCGGCAGCGATCTGGATAAGGCGACCTTGAACCAGTTGAATCGCGGCCAGCGTCTCACCGAGTTATTGAAGCAGCCGCAATTCCAGCCATTGACGATGGAAAAGCAGGTTTCCATCCTCTTCGCCGGAACGAATGGCTTCCTCGATGATGTCAAGGTGGAATATGTCGGCGCCTTCGAAAGCGGATTCTATCCCTACATGGACGCGGTGCAGTCGGCGGTATTGAAAGACATCGCCACAAAGAAAGCACTGGACGACGACTTAAAGAAGCGCCTGAGCACAGCTATCAAGGAGTACAAGCAGAATTTCTTCGCGGAAACTCCTGAAGCGAGTGTCGATGCCAAGAAAGCAGCCCCGGCAGAGAGCAGCGCCAAAAAGCAGGATGCAAAGGCGAATGCCGAAGTGGCGGCAGGGAAGCAAGCGTAATCGATGGCAAACGTTCTTGATCTTCGACGTCGCATCCGCAGCGTAAAAAACACGCGACAGATCACCAAGGCAATGAAGATGGTGGCTGCGGCCAAGCTGCGCCGCTCTCAGGAGCGGGCGTTTGCAGCGCGACCCTATGCGCGCATGATCGCCAGCGTGCTGGCATCGTTGGTGCGGCGCGTCGACATCTATGATCCCGATACCGGGGATGCCAAGCACTCACTGCTGGTAGCTCGTGAAGAGAAGCGTATCACCGTCGTGGTGGTGACCGGCGACAAGGGATTTGCTGGCGCGTTCAATGCCAATGTGCTGAAGGCCACCCACAAGTTCATTGACGAACACAGAGACCTCGAGATCGATCTGGAAATTGTTGGCCGCAAGGGAATTGGTGTGTTGCGGCGCAGCTACGGGCTGGCCTCCACTGCTGAGGGTGATCAGACTCCTCAAAGCCGTAAGGCGCGCTCCCGTAGGGCACGTGTCGAGATAATCGGCGAACATGGCGGGCTGCTCGACAAGCTCAGTTTTGAGAAGGCCGCGGAACTGTCGCATTTGCTGGTAGATCGGTACGCATCCGAAGAAACCGACGCAGTCTACCTGGTATTCAACGAATTTCAATCGGTGATTTCGCAGCGCATTGTAGTGGAGCGCATCCTGCCGATTCTGGAAGTCGGCAAGCCGGACATTGCCGGCGCGATCGAGCTGGACAAGGAACAAATCGAAGAGATTGCTAGAGCAGCGCAAAGTGCCGGCGTCAGCATCAAGGCGGAAGATACCCGTCAGGCCGACGAAGAAGCTGCAAAATTTGGCACGGCGGAAGTGGACTACATCTACGAGCAGTCGCCGAGCGAGTTACTGGGAGCCTTGCTGCCTCGCTATGTTGCGACGCAGTTGTATCACGCCATGCTGGAATCTGTAGCCGCAGAACATGCAGCTCGCATGACGGCCATGGACGCGGCGACAAATAATGCTTCCGACATGATCGATGCTTACACCCTGACGATGAATCGGTTGCGTCAGGCTGCCATTACCAAGGAAATTATCGAAATCGTGAGCGGTGCGGCAGCCATTTAATCAAGTTGCGGTTGCAAGACAAACGGAATTTATAAGTAGTTGCGAAGGATTTGGATAACGAATCATGGCAGACAATATTGGACACATAATTAAAGTTGCTGGACCTGCGGTAGACGTGCAGTTTAACGAAGCGAACATGCCGCCGATCTACCAGGCGCTGCGGGTGACCAGCGAAGGTTTCGATATTCCCACGCCGCTCGACGTCATCGTCGAAGTGCAACAGCATTTGGGCGAAGGCCGAGTGCGGTGCATCGCGATGGAAGCGACGGAAGGTATGGTGCGCGGTATGAAGGCGCTCGACCTTGGCGGCCCGATCACCGTTCCCGTGGGCCGCGCAACGCTAGGTCGCGTCCTGAACGTGATTGGACAGCCAGTGGATGAGTTGGGCCCTGTGAATGCGACAGAGCGCCGGCCGATTCACCGTTCTGCCCCGGCGTTCGATGAACAATCCACGCGCGAAGAGATGTTTGAGACCGGCATCAAGGTCATCGATCTGATTCAGCCATTTTTGAAGGGCGGCAAGACCGGATTGTTCGGTGGTGCGGGCGTGGGCAAGACCGTCGTCATCCAGGAATTGATCAACAACGTTGCCTCGCAGCACGGGGGATTTTCAGTGTTTGCCGGGGTCGGGGAACGCACCCGCGAAGGCAATGATTTGTGGCTGGAGTTTCAGGAGTCTGGTGTTATCGATCTGAAGCAGCGCGACAAGTCCAAAGCTGCATTAATTTACGGACAGATGACCGAGCCGCCCGGAGCGCGTTTGCGCGTGGCGCTGACAGCCTTGACGGTAGCCGAGTATTTCCGCGACGAAGAAGGTTCGGACACGCTGCTTTTCATCGACAACATTTTCCGATTCACGCAGGCCGGTTCTGAAGTGTCGACCCTGCTCGGACGTATGCCATCTGCCGTGGGATACCAGCCGAACCTGGCCACTGAAATGGGTGAGTTGCAGGAGCGCATTACATCGACCAAGAATGGCTCCATCACGTCTGTGCAAGCCGTTTACGTGCCTGCCGACGATTTGACGGATCCTGCTCCGGCAACGACATTTGCTCACTTGGACGCAACTACCGTGCTGTCGCGTCCTCTATCGGAACTTGGAATTTATCCAGCGGTCGACCCGCTGGCTTCGACCTCGCGCATTCTGACGCCGCGCATCGTCGGGCAAGAACACTATGACGTCGCCCAGGGCGTGAAGCGAATTTTGCAGCGCTATAAAGACCTGCAGGACATCATCGCGATTTTAGGGATCGACGAATTATCGGAAGAAGACAAACTGACCGTTATGCGCGCGCGCAAGGTGCAGAAATTCCTTTCACAGCCCTTCCATGTGGCCGAGCAATTCACCGGTCTGCAGGGCCGTTATGTGAAGGTCGCAGATACGGTGCGCAGCTTTAAGGAAGTCATCGACGGAAAGCATGATGACGTTCCCGAGCAAGCCTTCTACATGAAGGGTGATATTGACGAAGTCCTGGAAGCTGCAGGAAAGATGCAGCACGCATAAAGGCGTTGGAAATCGATGGCTGAAAATAACTCACTTCGCGTCCGGCTGGTCACACCGGATAAGATCTTCATCGACGGAACTGCGGACTCCGTATCGCTGCCATCCGCCTCCGGCTATCTTGAGGTGTTGTACGCGCATGCGCCGCTGTTGGCCGAACTGGGCCCTGGAGAAGTGACGATGCACGGCGGCGATGTGGGCGATCAACGTCTATTTGTCGCCGAGGGATTTGTTGAGGTGCTGCCCGATCGCGTGACCATTCTCGCAGAGGGAGCGATTCCGCCGAGCGAGATTAATGTTGCTGAAGCGCGGCAGGAATTGGAACACGGTCAAAAAATGTGGATCGAAGCGGGAGATGAAGCGCGGCGGTATGACGAAGCCAATCGCGTCATCCGTGAAGCGGAAGAGCGCATCGCTTCGGCCGAACGAGCAGGGAAATCTGCCTGATTCTCTGCCGCCTCACAAATATTTCATGATGGCATGTAGTGTCCACTGTGTGTCCCCTTACCTTTCTCATCGATCCATTTGAAGCGCAAATCAATTTCGGATGCCTTGTGTCGGTCCTTTGACCCGTTATGCTTAACTCCTTAAGATTTGATTGGGCGTCACTGACAGGTCGGAGTGCAAGACGTCAATCTCAACTTCACGTCTGGAAAATATTGAATGCAATTTGTATCCGCAAAACTAGTTCTGATTGCCGGCATGGCGATAGTGGGATCTTCTTTGCTGGCGCAGGAAAGCGCTCAGTCGGCTCCTGCGGCGACGGCCACACCAGCCAGCACCATCACAATTCACGCCAAGAAGTATGAATTTATCCCCGCCGAAATCACGCTGAAAAAAGATCAAACGGTAAAGCTGGATCTGACCTCGGATGATGTTGAGCATAGCCTGGAAATTCCCGCGCTCGGCATCAACAGTGTCATGAAGAAAGGTGAAGTGACGGAAGTCGAATTCACTCCGAAGAAAACCGGCGACTTCAAAGGGAAATGCGGGAAATTATGCGGGTTTGGCCACGGGAAAATGCATTTCATTGTGCATGTGGTGAACTAGAGTTGCCGTCACGGTTTTGGCTGCGGAGGCTCAGTCACCCAGGTTACGGAATTGGATCGGGCGTGATCTCCAAGGCGCCTGTCAGGCTCGCCAGTTTATCTATCTGGTGTCGATGGCACCAGTCAGGCAACCCGGAGGCGATCCGTTCGACAGCGCGCGGATCGGCATAGCTGGCAGTTCCTACCTGGACCGCAGTCGCACCCGCCAACATAAATTCGATGACGTCTTCGGTTGTTGAAATTCCACCCATCCCCAGCACGGGAATCGAGACCGCACGAGATGCATGGTGCACCATGCGCAGAGCCAGCGGCTTGATGGCCGGCCCAGAAAGACCGCCCGTGATGTTCGCCAGGCGTGGGCGGCGCGTCTTGGCATCGATCGAAACGCCGAGAAATGTGTTGACCAGAGAAAGCGCATCGGCTCCGCCATCGGATGCGGCGCGCGCCATCTCGGCGATGCTGGTGACGTTGGGCGACAGTTTCACGATCAGCGGTCGGCGCGCCATGGACTTGGCTCGCACCACCAATTCATGCAGCGAAGAAGCATCAGTTCCAAAGACCATTCCACCGTGGTCCGTATTCGGACAGGAAGCATTCAGTTCGTAGGCAGCAATTCCTTCGACCGCATTCAGGGCCTGAATCACCGCACAGTAATCTTCGATGGAGCCTCCGAAAACATTTGCGATCGCCGTGCAGGGAAGCTTCTGCACTGCAGGCAGCTTTTGCTCAATGAAGGCGGCGACACCCATGTTCTGTAGTCCAATCGCGTTCAGCATTCCGGCCGCAGTCTCAATAATTCGCGGCGGCGGATTGCCCGCCATAGGCTCTCTGGAAAGCCCCTTGGTCACAAACCCGCCAATCGATTTCAGCGACACGATGTCTTCGAACTCGACCCCGTAACCGAAGGTTCCGCTGGCGGCGATCACTGGATTACGCAGCTCGATGCCGCAGAAATGCACGCGCAAATCCGGTTTTACGTTTGAGGTCATGGATGCGTTCCGGGCGATGCAGGCGCTGTTGGAGTGCTCGGAATGACGGGTGTGGCGGAAGAGGCCGGGGCATGTTCTGGTGCCTTCGTTCTAGTCGGGGTCGCGTGTTCTGGCCGCAGCGTCTCAGTGTGTGCAGGATGCACGGTCTCATGGCGATGTCCGCGGCGCAAATCTTCGTGCCGCGGCTTTACCTCTGCCTCAGGATGGATAGCCTGTGTCAAGATGTTACCGATACTAGCCGACGGTTGGTTGACTCCCAGCAGGTCGGCAAGCGTGGCCGCGATGTCGACTGGCTGTACGCGCCCAGGAAAGACTCCTGGAGTGAAGACTGACCCGTAGAATCCGAGCGGGACGTGCCTGTCGTAGGAGTACGGGGAAAAGTGCGTTGCACCGTGTCCGGAGCCTGGGACCTGGTAGGCATCCGGAATCAGCATGACATACCAGCCGCCGTTGGGTGAGTAGCTATGCGCCATTAGACGGCCGAACTCCGTGGGAGGCAAGCCAGGCTGCAAAGATGCGAGCTGAAGGCGTGTGAAGGTGCGGAATACGCGGGGATGTGGAGGAACACGCTTACTGCCTGGCTGGACTGCGTCGTCGGGTTTATCAGCTGAAGGATCGAGGCTGTTTACCGCAGCAGGAATGGAGTCCTGAATAGCACGTTCCGCTTCAAACTCGTTGATACCGGCACGTTGAAAGGTAGGAATGTTTAAAGAGATGTATGGCAGATCCTGGTCCGGCAGCAAATACTCCAGATTCTGGCCCGGCGAAAAGCGTTCATTCATACTCTTGTTCAGGTCGGCAACTAACGGCTTCATTGAAATTGTTGCTGCTGGAATTCCTAGTTGTTGCGCCGTTGCCGGCACGGGCGCGACGCCATGGTCTGCCGTTAGCACCAACCATACGTTTTGAAGGCCACCTGGGACATTGTGATCGAGCCAGGTAAAGAACTGATCCAGGTTGCCGTCGAGTTGATCGACAAGCTGACGTTGATCGGGCGAGTCCGGACCAACGCGATGCCCAAGGATGTCGGTAGACGAGATGCTGATGGTCAACACATCAGTGACATTTCCGCTGCCAAGATTCTCTCCTTGAATTAGCGCCTGGGCGAAGTTGAGCTCATATTGGATGGCAGCGTCGGTCGGACCGACGGAGGAGAAAAATGGTGCGTCTGCGGAAACCCCAGCCGAAGTGCGAGCCTGGGCGGCATTACCGCCTTGGTTAAACGTCGTTGCCCAGTCCGGAAGCGCGGACATGTAGTAGGTAGAAGTAATAAATGCGCCGCTTTGCGGATCAATCCAGAAAGCACCGTTGGCGGTGTGACCTGATGTAAGAATTGCAGCGCGATCCTTGAGAGAAATTCCGAACAATTTGGACTCACCTTTTGTGGCGAGCCGTACCTCGTCACCAATGGTGGAGGCTAGCAGATTTCGAGGAGACGCACCCTCGCGCGGAATCTGAGATTCCATCGCCGGCAGCCCAACAATACTGTAGCGAGGATCTTCCACGGACGAGATGGGCCGTTTGGTATTGCGATTGAGATCCCACCATTCATTACTGGCGATGCCATTGCCATCGGTGTAGGCACCAGTCGAAATGGCCGAGTGTCCAGCGGCTGTCACCAGGTTCGCGTAATCGTAATAGCAATCGGGGAAATAGGCGCCATGGTCCAGGAACAAGTCGAACCCATTCCCTTTGAAATCGGTGCGATAACGTTCCAGATAGTCCTCGCGAAACTGGTCGATGACAAGGATTACAACCAGTTTCGGATGGGCGTCGTAGGCGCTGGCAAAACATGGAATGGAAGATGAGATCGAAAGCAGCAGGGCGAACAGGCAGACATACAGGCGTTTGACCATAGAAGGAGATTCGCGTAACGCGACTATCAACATGGTAGCAAGTCGCACCGCGACGTGGAAGTTTCTCCAATTCGCTCAACGTATAACCGGGCAGAATTGCGCCCATCCGTGTAAAAACTGCGCGCTGACTCGATCTGCGCAAACCATGCCCGAGCGCTTATTGAAGAAATAATACGAGATGGCACTTTCAGGAAAGAATTGGTTCAAATGGCGCGCGACGTGCAAGTGGATTTTCATCGCTCAAATTCGCAGGCATTATCCAGAATCTTCAATTCATGTTTAAGGATCACAATTGAACAAGCTGTGTGCAACATTTTCATCCCTCATACTATTTAGCGCGTCCGTATTCACGGCTCAAGCAGCATCAGTTCCGGTGATATCTGTTCTTACGGCCAAACCTTCAACCATTACACGCGGGAAGAGCACATCGATTTCCTGGAAGGTAAGCGGAGCCACTTCACTCATCGTTTCCAACGGCTCCGTATCAGGCCCGCTGACGTTGAAATCTCCTGTCACTGTCACTCCGACCGCGACGACAACTTATACGTTGATTGCTCGCAATGCTGCTGGAAGCGCGTCCAGGTCTGTTAGAGTTGTCGTGCAAGCGGCACCGACTCCCGCGCCATCTCCCACTCCAGCCCCAGCCCCGTCACCCAGCACGCCGACAACTTCGGTCACGAATCCTGGAGGCACGAAACTGACTGCATGCGGGGACTTGACGAAGGCTGGCACTTATTATCTGGCCAACGATGTCTCCAGTACGGTTGGATGTTTTGCCATCGACGCTGCAGGAATCACGCTGAACCTGAATGGTCATACCATCATCTACGATACGGGCGGCTCATCCCATGAGCCTGCGATCCAGGGGCATGATTGCTGGTCCTCGAATCCTCTGATCGCAGGGAACTGCGGCAGCAGTCACGGCGGACTTGAAGTTTACGGTGGCACGATCCGTCAAGCAGTAAGCGGCAGTACATTTAGTCCAGTATTCGAGTTCGGAGAAGGGAACTTCAGCTCCGCACCGTATATTCACAACATCACTGCGACATTTCAGAACACAGGCGCGCAGTTCTACTCGTCGAACTACCTGCCTCCGGGCGTTCGGATCGAGAACAACACGATCTACGACAATGTCACGAATATCCAGGAGCCGGGTCAGGGGGCCCTGTCCGCTCGCTCGCAATTTCAAGGACAGGCCATCGACATCGGGCAGGATGGCAACAATCCTGGGAGCGGCGATCTGGTCGAAAACAATACGATCATTGGTTCTCCACAGGGCGGCATTCGGACAAACAATCAACACACCACGATCAGCGGAAATGACATCAGCATGAATGCTACATACTCGAACGATTTCTGCGCTGATCTTCCTGCCGACTATACAACGGTAACGAACAACAATTGTCATCCAAAGAGCGGACGAGGGTTCCATATCAACTCCAGCCATGTGACCGTTTCGAAGAATACGATCAATGTGGTTGAGTTGCCGCAGAATGCAGAGTATGGCGGCTGTGAGGAGGGGGGAGCTTACGGCGTGCAACTGGAATGGGACCCCAGTATCAGTTCGGCGCCGCCGGTGGGAGTTCAGGTTACCGGCAACACCATAACGGCAACTGCCGTGAAGTGCACGGCCATCGGTCTGCGAGTGACTGACATGACGAGTGCCGGAAATGCAGCCTTCACTGGGAACACGATCACAACTACCAGCAACGGGACCGCCCAGGATTTTGGTATCAGCACGGATTCCAGCGACAATGCGGGCGTGACATTTACCGGCAACAGTTTTCGATCGAAGCTAGCTTTCGTCGGTGGAGACTGGGACGGCTACTCGCACACAACAATTGGGCACAATTCATGGCTAACGACCCCGCAATATACATTTGTGGCGGCGGACGGAGGTTGTGATCCAACTGTGGCGGAGTCAGGAGCGGTTTGTCCGACTGAGGTCGATTTCACAGACAGCTTGCCGATGACGGTCAGTTGCGGGGCTGAAAGTACATCAGCGGTCACCATCGGCGGCGCATATAAAAAATGCAAACCTAACCAATGAGACGTTCCTAATCGAACCAAATGATGAGTCGCTACCTAAGGTGGCGGCTCATCTTTGTTTATGCGGTGGCTGCGAACGTTTGTCCAGGTTAATTCGGCTGTGGCACTTGTCGCCCGCATGAGATACATCGCCGTCGCCACCGGGACAGGAGACCCGACAGACTTGAGATGGCGCGAATATGATTGATGGATCGGCCGTTCCACAATGCGCCGTAAGCGATAATCGAAGAACACACCCACCGCGTCGGAGAGATGGCAAAGCCCGGTTGAATGCACCTGAGTCGAAGCTTGGTCTGTTGCCTCTAAATAATTGCTAGACAGAGATTTAGATGGTTTGAAGAGGTCAACGGATCGATCATTGAAAACCCCTTCAATTCAGGGATTTTCACTGGGCATCGTCACAGTAAAGTCACAATTTTAGAATGCGTCAAATCCCCTTTAGCGAATCTTCTCGAACAGCTGTCTTACCAGGCTGCGGGCGTTGCCGCCAGCATGGCAGCGTGCACGGATTCACCTGTGCAGGACGTTGACATGAAAACGCTTCAGGAAAAACTGCTTCGCCAAGGTGTGATTCTGGAGCTTGCTTCGCCTGCGCTGCGAAACTCTACCGCCCCCTAATTGCCCGTATAAATGAGCCTCAAATTTTTCAGGAGTCCTCGGACTCTTGATTTTTCTGTTGACCGAGGCTTGAGCGGGGGAATACATTTCCCCTACACTCGCAGACGCGGATTTCCCCCACCCGGAAGGGTGCGTTTGAAGGGTTGAGGTGCGGCCCTTTTGGAAATCGATCCAGCTGCAAATCGATTTTTCATTCCATTACATATTCAAATCTGGAAACCCTGACGGGATTGTGAGAATCATGAGAAATGCACTGAAGCAACCCTCCGTTGTCGCGGCCTTAGTCGCTGCGTTTGTGCTCTCGCTGGCTGTTTCTGCTCGAGCTCAGGAACCCAACCCCGCCGCAGAAAAGTTCAAGCAGGATATGAAGGCCTCTGTGATGAACGGCAGTCTCACGGTGGCCCAGGTGCAGGAGCTGAAGGAGAATCTCGAAATCCTGAAGAACGCCAAGGCAGAACAGCAGCCCGGCGCGCCCATTGATCTGCTGACCCCGTACCATGCGGTCTCGAAAATGAAGGCCACGATGGCGAGCGTCAAGCAGCCGGATCGAGGAATTCTGGTGGAAGATCTGCACGCCGTAATGGCCAGCAAAAAGCCTCCTGTTTCGACGGAGCCCGACCCGCCCGGCAAAAAACTCGGAAAGGACATCTTCATTGCCGTCATGCACGGCGAGCCGACAGATGCACAAGTGGAACAACTGCAGGGAAGCCTGAATTCTCTGCAATCGTTGAAAGCGAGCAACGACCGGCCGATGATGAAACTTCAGACGCTGAATGCCGCCAAGGCGCAAATCTCGCAAACGATGAACGCGGGTACATTTCGCCCGCAAGATCGTCAGACTGTGCTGGATGACCTGAACAATTTGGGGCCACAGGGCGGGGGGTCGGGCCGACGCCGATAGCGACGTAGAAAAATTCCCCCGCCAAATTGGTCGATGACAGGCATACACGCAAGTCGCTTGGCGCCACTGTGCTGGATTTTTTCCGGACTTGCACTACTGTGGACGGTTTCCATCTTCGCGCAGCAACCTGCAAACGATGCTCCCGAACTGTCACTCGATGATGCGATCCAGATCGCTCTAAGCAAGAACAGGCCAGTGCAGATCGCCAAACTTGACGTCACAAAATCGCAATGGCAGGTGGCGGAAACCAAAACCAAGCGCCTGCCCGCCTTCAGCACAGATCTTCTTGGGGTCGTGGACCTGACGTCTCCATCTTTCGTTTTCAAAGAAGGCGTTTTTGGAACGTACAACGGTCAGCCAAATCCCACGCAAGATACGAAAATCAGTCTTTCCAACGGAGTGACCGGATATGCAATTGCCTCCATGGCGCAACCGTTGACGCAGCTCTATCAACTGCATCTTGCCATTCGAGAGCAGCAACTCTCGACCGATCTGGCCGACCAGAAATATAAGGAGAAACGACAATCTCTGGTCGCCGATGTGAAGCAGGCCTATTACGCGGTTCTTCAAACTGAAGGCTCTCTCGATGCGCAGCAGGCATTGGTGAAGGAATATGAGGAGACGGACAGGGTCGCCACGCAATACCTGGCGCAGAAATCAATTTTGAAATCCGAGAGCCTGGACGTGAAGCTGCAGCTCGCCCAGGCGCAGAATCAGATGATCACATTTCAGGACGATCTCGAAATTCAGAAAGAGCATTTGAACGACCTGCTGGCTCGCGATCTGGATACGGAGTTTCGTACGCAGCCGGTTCCTCCCGCAACCCCGGAGGAGATGGACCTGAAGCAAGCACGGGTGGCAGCGCAGCAGCAGCGACCGGAGATCAAGGAAGCGCAAATCAATGTCGATCAGGCCGGGTACGATCGCAGGCTCGCAAAATCCCAATATTATCCAACGATCGGTGGAGCGGTTCGATACTTTACTCCAATCAATACGCAGCTACTGCCGCAAAACATATTGAGCGCCGGGTTTGAGTTGACCTGGGATCCGTTTGAATGGGGTGCGCGCAAAGATGTTGTGGAGCAAAAAGATGTTGTGGTGCAACAGAGCAAATATCAACTGGACCAGACACGTTCGCAAGTCATGCTGGATGTGGACAATACATTTCGCAAGCTGCGCGAGAGTCGATCTCTGCTTGTGATTGCGCAGGCGCAGCGTGACGCCGCGAGCGAGAAGTTGCGCGAAGTGAACAATCAGTTTGGACAATCTGCGGTGCTGCTGCGCGATGTGTTGAAACAGGAGGCTGCGGTTGCCAATGCCGACCATGATTATGAGGCGAGCCTGCTGTCGTTCTGGAATGCGAAGGCAGCGTTTGAGAAGGCGCTGGGGGAGGAGTGATGCCATGCATTGCGTGAAGTTTCGAACCTGCCTAGCGTGCGCTATGGCCGCGAGCTTGTTGATGATTGGAAGCAGCGGATGCAAGCAACAAGTCTCGGCTGCGCCAGTGGTAACGCCGGTGCGCATAGCCACGGTGCAGACAATCTCCAGGCAAAACGGAGCGACCTATTCGGCCAGCATTGTTCCGTACGCACAGGTAGATCTGGCATTTCAATCGGGAGGATACGTCGACAAGATTTATCAGGTTAAAAATCCCAGCGGAGGCATGCGCAACGTTGACCAGGGAGACTGGATTGCAAAAGGAACGGTGCTGGCTGTTGTACGGCAACAGGATTATCTGGATAAGCTGCAACAGGCGCAGGCGCAGCTTGCACGGGCCCAGGCGGAGCATGAAAAAGCTAAGCTGAGCTTCGATCGAGTCTCCGCGCTTTACTCCACACAGAGTGCGACCAAGCCCGACTACGATTCCGCTAAGGCGCAACTGGATACCACCACAGCATCCGTTTCCGGTGCGCAGGCCCAGATCAGCGAAGCAAAAGTCGCATTAGACGATGCGTCATTGCGCGCGCCATTTTCTGGATGGCTGGTGTCTCGGAATGTCGATCTTGGAAGCCTGGTGGGCCCAGCCACAAAGGGATTTACTCTGGCAAACACTCGGTCGGTGAAGGCTGTCTTCGGTGTCCCCGACGTGTTGATGAATCAGGTCCACCTGGGACAACATTTCGTTGTTTCCACGGATGCGCTGTCGCATCCCGTGGACGGGCGCGTGAGTGCGATTTCTCCAGCGGCCGATGCAAAGAGCCGGGTGTTTTCTGTAGAGGTGACACTTCCGAACGCGAAGAACGAATTGAAGTCAGGGATGATTGCTTCGCTTGTCCTGGGTGGCCAGAAGATGCCGCAATCAGTGCTGGCGGTGCCAGTGGTCGCTATTGTTCGCGATTCGGCGAGGCCAGATAGCTTTGCTGTGATGACCGTGCAGGGCGACGAAGAAGTAAAGTCCGCACAAAGGCAGCCCGTCGAACTCGGCGATATTTTTGGAAACATGATTGCCGTCAAATCCGGTCTGACTCCGGGAGAGAGTGTGATCACCACGGGCGCGACCATGGTGAAGACCGGAGATAAAGTGCGCGTCGTTCCATAGTTGCTGTGTAGTTGAGAATTGCCGCCCAAAATGAAATACCATGAGCCACAAGTCTGAAGCCGAATACATAGCGAATACGCACAACACCGCGCGCTTCTTCGTTGAGCAGCGGCAGCTGTCGCTGGTGGTGCTGATCGCGGTCTGCATTTGGGGCTGGTACGGCTATCAGCACATGGCGAAGCGCAAGGATCCCAGCATTCCAGTTCGCGTGGCTGTAGCTTCAACCGCGTGGCCCGGTGCTACTGCGCAGCAGGTCGAGCAACTTGTCACACGAGCCGTGGAACAGACGGTAGCGCAGAACAGTTTCATCAAGGCTCCCTCGGCGTCGGACTTCGGGATTCGTTCGATCAGCTTTCCCGGAATGTCGCTGGTGTATGTGCAGTTGGACGACAGCGTAACGGACACGAAGAAGCAATTCACCGACATTAATCTGAAGCTGAATGCGTTGAACAGCAAACTGCCGCAGGGTGCTGGTCCCATCCAGTTCAACAGCGATTTTGGCGATACGGCCGCGTTGATGCTGACGGTGGCGAGCCCTCCGGCAAGCAAGGTTGAAGTGGCACTGCGCGCTGCGTCAATCCGTCGTGCGATCGAACGAACGCGGGCTGAGGAACCATCGAAATCTCCACAACCTCGAGTCAGCATCGTGTACGCATTTCCGTTGTCTGTCTCCACCACCATGGTTCGCAAGACATTTGCATCTGTGATGAAAGGCGTGGGTCAAAGCCATCTAATTCGCGACCCACATTATTTTGAGGGCAGTGGCTTTGTCGGCGTCGACGTCAGTACCGAGTTGACCGACGATCAGCTGCGATCTCTGGGCGACCGCGTAGCCCAGGAAAAGCTCGATCGCAATGAAATCCATCCGGATTCCTGGCCCGCAGCATTGATCCGCAATCCGGCGGATACGGAGGCTCGCCTGGCTGCGGTCGCGGGAGATAAATATTCCTACCGCCAGTTGGATGATTACACCGACTTGATTAGTCGAACCCTGCAGGGCTCACCGGAGGTTGCCAAGGTCGATCGCAAAGGAGTTCTTCCAGAGCAAGTCTACCTCGATTACTCGCAGCAGCGGCTCGCGCAATATGGAATGACGCCTTCTAATTTGAAGGACATTCTGGGTGCTCGCAATATCACGCTGCCGGGAGGGCAATTAGAAGTTGGCCCGAAGAATATCCAGATTGATCCGTCCGGCAAATTTACAGACGCTCAGCAAATCGGCGGGGTGATTGTGGGCGCCGCTTCTTCATCCTCCACGCAAACGCCAGTCTACTTAAGGGACCTCGTCGACATTTCTCGTGGATACCAAAGTCCAGCGACCTACCTGAATTATTTGACGTGGAAAGATCAGGACGGCCGCTGGCATCGCAGCCGTGCGGTGACAGTTGCCGTCTACATCAAGAATGGCGAGCAGATCGGCGCCTTCGGCAAAAGCGTGGACACCAAGCTGGCCGCGGTGAAGCAGTATCTTCCCGAGGATCTGATCATCGCGCGCACCTCTGACCAGCCTTTACAGGTGAAAGAAAATATCGGCCTGTTCATGGACGCGTTGTATGAAGCGATTGCGCTGGTGGTGCTTGTTTCGTGGCTGGGATTCTGGGAGTGGCGTTCGGCATTGCTGATGGCGATTTCTATTCCCATCACCCTGGCGATGACGTTTGGCGCGCTGTACTTGTTACAGATCGATATCCAACAAGTTTCTGTCGCTACTTTGATTATTGCGCTGGGCCTGCTGGTCGATGATCCCGTACTGGCCGGAGATTCCATCAAGCGAACGCTAGCGGAAGGGTATCCAAATGTAATTGCCGCGTGGCTTGGTCCGACCAAGCTGGCGACGGCGATCATGTATGCCACCGTGACCAACATCGTCGCCTATCTGCCGTTCTTGATGGTGACGGGCAGTACCGGCGAATTTCTACATAGCTTGCCGATTGTGATGACAGTCGCCCTGATCGCCTCACGACTGGTGTCTATGACCTTCGTTCCGGTGCTGGGATACTATTTTCTACGCCCAGAAAAGAAAGTGGAAAAGTCATTGGAGGAGCGGCGCACCAGCGGCTTCTATGGCTACTACGCGCGGATGGCAAAGTATTCGATCGAACATCGCTGGAAGTTTTTTACCGGGTCATTGATCTTCCTGCTGCTCGGCGTGTTCATCTTTTCCAGGTTGAAGACATCCTTCTTCCCCGAGGATGTGCAGTACTGGTCGTACATCGATGTCTGGCTGCCAAACGACTCGAACCTGGGAGCCACGAATGAAGCCGCGTTGAAAGTGGAACAGATCGTGCGCCAGCAGGCGCAACAATTTTCCGATGCCGCCGCGAAGAAAGAAGGCAAGCCGGAGGAGATGCTGCGGTATATCACCTCGTTTGTGGGCGGTGGCGGTCCTCGCTTCTGGTTCTCGGCATCTCCGCAAGCGCAGCAACTGAATTATGCGCAGGTGTTGATCGAGTTGACAGACAAGGAAGTCACGCCGCAGTTCATCAAATCACTGCAGCCTGTGCTCACCGCCGCAGTACCAGGTGCGCGGATGGACGCGCGCCAATTGCTGACGAATCCCATCGATTATCCCATCGAAATTCGAATTTCCAGCACAGCGGACGTGAACGCAGCGCAGGAGCCGGCAGACATCCGCGAGCTGCGATCCGTCGCCGACAAGGTGAAGGATATTTTCCGCTCCATTCCGATTGCCCAGCGCACCCGCGATGAATGGGAGCCGGACAACGCGCAGATCTCCCTCACCATTGATCCGGATCGGGCGAACCTTGCCGGCATCACCAACATGGATGTGGCGAACTCTACGACGGCTGGCATTAGCGGCACCACGGTCAGTGTGCTGCAAGAAGGTCAGAAGCAGATTCCTGTAGTTGCGCGGTTGCGCATGGATGAGCGGGCGCAGCTTTCTGACATCGAAAACATGTACGTGTATGGCTCGCAGGATAACAATAAGATTCCGCTGGTGCAGATTTCAAATGTCGATCATAACCTGGTGACCGGACGCATCGTGAGGCTGGAGCAATTTCGCACCATCAATGTGCGCAGCTTCCCGGCAGCGGGCCATCTCAGCTCTGAAGTGATGAGCGCGGCCATGCCGAGGCTGCAGCAGCTGGAGGCATCCCTGCCGCCCGGCTACAAACTGCAAATCGGCGGGGAATACGACAAGACAAAGAAGGGTTTTAAAAACCTGGCCATGGTGATGGTCATTTCCGTCACCGCTGTTTTTCTGGCGTTGCTCTTTCAATTCAAGAACGCGATTAAGCCTTTGCTGGTGCTGGCCGCGGCTCCCTATGGAATGATCGGCGCCTTCGCAGCTTTGTGGATCATGCATGAACCCTTCGGGTTTATGGCATTTCTGGGAGTCGCCAGCCTTGTTGGAGTGATCGTCAGCCATTCAATTGTTCTTTTCGACTTTATTGAAGAGCGACACATCGCGGGCGATGATTTTGAATTGGCGTTGATCGATGCTGGAATTCTTCGTTTGCGGCCGGTACTGATTACGGTGTTTGCCACCGTTCTGGCGCTGGTTCCGCTGGCGGCTCATGGCGGCCCTTTATGGAAGCCGCTTTGCTACGCCCAAATCGGCGGCCTGCTGGTCGCAACCATCGTCACCAAGCTGCAGGTTCCGGTGATGTATGCAATCTTCGTGCTGGATTTGAAAATCTTGAAGTGGGACACCGCTGACAAGCCGGGTGAACTTGTGCCTGCGGTTCCTGAAGCGCACGGAAGTCTTTCAACCGGGGGAGTGGAATGAAGGTCGCAATGACGCTCGCGCTTACAGCGATGATGGTGTCGATACCTGGGCAAGCGCAGGATCATCCCAGTGGCGCTGTACCTGCAGCAGCTTCGAGTCAGCCGCCCATTCTCGAGCAATATGATCATGCAATCGATACGGTTGCTGAACGTGCGATGGAGTCGGTGGTTCAAATTGAGGTGACCGGTTTCGGTACTCCGGAGAGTGATGAGGGGAAAACGGACGACAGTCAGACGCTGGAGCGTCAACGGTCGACGGGCTCCGGAGTAATTGTCGATCCCAGCGGATACATTGTGACCAATAACCATGTGGTGAATGGAGCTTTGCGGATTCGAGTGATTCTTGGGCCGACAACAGTCGCGATCAAAATCGGCAGTACCAAGCTCGCGAATCCGCAACACGTGTATGAGGCGAAGCTGATCGGGACGAATACCTACTCCGATCTTGCAGTCATCAAGATCGACGCGACGGATTTGCCCTCCATATCTCTGCCGGAGTTTTATCAGGTTCGCCTTGGACAGACCGTACTGGCCATCGGCGCGCCACAAGGCCTGGACCACACCGTGACCAAGGGAATCGTGAGCGCTGTGGGGCGGCAGCCTGAAGTCGATCGGCCCATGGTCTATGTGCAGACCGATGCTCCCATCAATCCCGGGAACAGCGGTGGTCCGCTGGTCGACCGTGACGGAAATCTGGTCGGCATCAATACATTTATATATTCAACGGGCGGCGGCAGCGAGGGGTTGGGATTTGCGATTCCTGAACCGATCGTGCGATTTGTATACCACGAACTGCGGGCGCACGGCCTAGTTCGCGCAGTGACGATTGGAGCGCATGTGCAGGCAATTACCGCGACACTCGCTTCCGGTCTGAAGCTCCCACAGGACTGGGGCGTGATCGTCACGGATATCGATGAGGAGAGTCCCGCGTCACATGCCGGGTTGCAACCCGGCGATATCGTCAAGACCATTGATTTTCTGCCGATTGATTCTCTTCCCAAATACACCGCGTTTCTTTACATGCATCAGAGGGGCAAGCCACTCCGGATGGAAGTTCTACGCAACGGTAAACCCGTCGTATTATCCATGGAACCAATCGATGCGGCTCCTGCGGTCAACAATTTGTCAGACTTGATTAATCCACGAAGAGACCTGATCGCATCGCTGGGAATTTTCGTGATCGATATGAATGTGTCTCCGCCGGAGAATGGCGTGCGCTCCACGCATGGAGTCATCGTCGCTGGCATTCTCGGGGAGCAACCTGCCACGCTGGCGAATCTGGAAGTGGGCGACATCATCAGTTCTGCCAATGGCAAATCCATCTCCAGCACCGAGGAATTCCGGCAGGTGCTCGCAAGCTTCAAGCCGGGAGACTCTGTCGTATTGACCGTGGAACGCCAGTCGGTAATGATCTACGTCCCGTTCGAAATGGAGTAGCGCACGCTCGCGCGACCTTTGCGTAGGCGAATGGCCCGGCACGAAATCGGTTCGCCGCAGCCTACTTACTTCCTTCTCCCTTGCCGCTCGCACGCGATCCCTTTTGCTCGAAAACCCTGGAAAGAAATCGAAGCGACACTCTCAGGCTGTAACGTTTGCGGGCTGACTACGCTCTATCTTGCGCGTCACACATTTGCGACAGATATAATGACGGAGACGGGAAACATCTTCGTCACCAAGGAAATCATGGGACACGCATCCACAGCAACGCTCACCAAGTGTCAGCATCCCGTACTCGCTGAGATGGCGGACGCGATCATTGCGCGGAACGTCCGAAACGCTGAGGAAAGCGACCATGAAAAAGTCAGAATAAAGTTGCAATCTGAATTATGCACTGAAGAGGGTGCATGATGCTGGATGTAGGTTGTTGAAACAAACGGAGAGGTGGCAGAGCCCGGTTGAATGCACCTGACTCGAAATCAGACATAGTCGCAAGGCTATCGGGGGTTCGAATCCCCCCCTCTCCGCCATAAAGTTTTCGTGGTGCCTTTATTCATCCCACCCGTTCGCACAGCCTCCATCTCAAAAAGCGTGCATCTCTATCGAGCACCCTGGCCGTCATTGGCTGCGATAATGAATGCAAACGAGGGTCTACACCATGAAGATGGCGGTCGGCAGCGATAGTGCATCCCATTTTTCAACTGCAATTTGTACCTATCTGGAAGAGCAGGGCATCGAGCTGGTTCGTTGCGGTCAATGCTGCGGAGAGCAGGCGGACTATGTTGATGCTGCACGCGCAGTGGCCGAGCATGTCGCAGCGGGGCGATGCGATCAAGGACTGCTGTTCTGCAACACCGGAACCGGTGTCACTATCATTGCCAACAAAATTCCTGGCGCCCGTGCTGCACTGTGCGTGGATGCATTTTCAGCACGTATTGCGCGGCTGGCAAACAATGCCAACGTGCTGGTGTTGAGCGTGCGATATACAGGCGAAATGCTGGGTAAAGAAATTGTGGACGAGTGGCTGGCAACGGCGCCTTCCACCGAGCCGCGTCGCGTCAACTTTCATCGCAAGACCGACGAACTGGATGCGATGTATCGTGCCACGGCAGCACCAGCAGAGTCGAAAGCGATTGGGAATAAGCGTTAGGTCCTGCAACAGTGACGCAGGCCGCTATAACGAAATTCCGCGCTTCCAGGGAATGAAGTCATACTGACCATTCAATTCAGCCTTGGTGTGACGGCCGCCGCTGGCAACATCAATGACTGTCTCCAATAGTTCATTCGCAACCTGCTGGATTGTCGCATCGCCGGTAATGATGGTGCCGGCGTCAATGTCGATGATATCGTTCATGCGTGTGGCCATCTGCGTATTCGTCGCCACCTTCAGAACCGGCGTGATCGCGCTTCCCGTGGGGGTTCCCATTCCTGTTGTGAATAGAACTATGTTGGCACCCGCCCCTACTTGTGCCGTGACGCACTCGACATCATTGCCTGGCGTGCAGAGAAGATTCAACCCAGGGTTCGTAGCCATCTCGGGATAGTCGAGTACATCCACCACAGGAGAGGTACCCCCTTTGCGCGCGGCCCCTGCAGACTTCATGGCATCCGTGATCAACCCATCGCGTATATTTCCCGGCGAGGGATTCATTTCGAATCCGGAGTGGACAGCCTTGGCTCGCGCGGCATACGTGCCCATCAATTCGACAAAGCGATCTGCGATGGGCTGACTGACAGTGCGATCGATCAATCCTTGTTCCGCACCGCAAAGCTCCGGAAATTCGGACAGGATCGACTTGCCGCCGAGTGCCGCCAGCATGTCGGAAAGGTGGCCGAGAGCGGGGTTGGCGGAGATGCCGGAGAACCCGTCGGAGCCGCCGCACTTTAATCCAACGGTCAACTTGGTGAGCGGAGCGGGCGAGCGGCGGGCATTATTCGCTTGCTCCAGCGCCGAAAATGTCTGGTCGATGGCGCGTCCAAGCATGTTCGTCTCAAGCCCCAGCGCCTGCTGATCGAAAATCAGGACCGGTTTGGTGGCTTGCGGGTCGCGTTGGCGAAGTTCTTCCAGAAGAATGGATATTTCTGCGTTTTGGCAGCCCAGACTCAGGACGGTCGCACCGGCAACGTTCGGATGCTGGATATAACCAGCAAGTAAACCGCAGAGAGCGCGGGCATCCTGCCGGGTGCCACCACAGCCTCCTTCATGAAACAGAAAACGGACACCGTCGACATTGGGAAAGATCGAATCGGTGGCAGCGTCGTTCGCAAAACCACTCGCGTGATGTCCGGCGTACTGCTGGTTGTGCGCAAGGATCAGGTCGCGTACCTGTCGACGATAGGCATTCGGTTTGCGGTACCCGAGTTCTTCTTCAAAGGCTTCTCGAAGCATTTCAACATTTCGGTTTTCACAGAACACAAGCGGCAAAACCAGCCAATAATTTCGCGTGCCAACCTGCCCATCCGCGCGATGATACCCAAGGAACGTGCGATCACGCCATGCAGTCACGTCAGGGGGAGTCCACGGGTGAGGGGTGCGCGTGGTTGTATACGAGCTAGCGTCATGCTTCAAATTTCTGGTAGTCAGCACTCCACCTGCGGGGATTGGCTCGCGAACCTTGCCCACGATCACTCCGTACATGATCACTTCTGAGCCGACCGGCATTTCGTGTTCGGCAAATTTGAATTTAGCGGGAACCTCAGCAGGAGGCGTATACGTCGCACCGGCATAGGTCACCGGTTCGTTGGCGGCTAGAGGGGTGAGCGCCACCAGAACATTATCGCGAGGGTCGAGTTTCAATACCTTTTGCATATCTGCGAAATAGAGTTCATCTTCTAGAATACTCGGAAAGTTCCGGGGGCTAATCATTGGAAGTTGCACTGGCGGTTCACTTCCAGAGCCTAAAACTTACCTTCGGTTTTTACGATGGATTCGCTGTTGCGCTATCCTGATGCCTCAATTGCGGCACGAGCAGCTGAAATACCAGGACGGCGAGAAGATACATGAACCCGCACACCGTGAACAAGAGGGAATAGTGGTGGGTACGGGTGAGGACGTACCCAGCCAGGGCGGCGAGCAGCGTTCCGCCGAGTGCTCCCGCAGTACCTCCAATCCCCACAACCGTCGCGACCGATTGAGTACGAAACATGTCAGATGGTGTCGAAAATAAATTGCATGAAAAGCCTTGATGTGCGGCGGCGGCAAGAGAAATCAGCGCTACGGACATCCACAAGCTTTGAACCTGGGCGGCGAAAATGACCGGCAGAACCGCAATCGCGAAGACGGTCATCGCGGCTTTGCGACTGAAGTTGACCGAACGGCCGTGTTTGATCCAATAGCCGGATAGCCACCCTCCAAACACACTGCCAAGACTCGACGCGAAGTAGATAACAACCAGGGGCAGGCTCATCTGGGCAATAGTGATATGAAAATGGCTGGTCAAAAACAGCGGTCCCCAGAACAAATAAAACCACCACACTGGGTCAGTCAAAAACTTTGACGTCGCAAATGCCAGGGTTCCGCGATCGGACAACAACGACCACAAAGACTGCTTTTCCGAAGACGTGACAGAAGCCAGACTGGGGTCGATGATCAGCGACTCGTCAGGTCGCAGGCGATTGTAAGGAAATAGCATCCATACGATCAGCCACAACATGCTCATGCTGGCTGTAAAGACAAATCCATACCGCCACCCGAATCGAAGCGCAATCAACGGAATAATGATGGGAGCCAACAGAGCTGCAAAATTTGTTCCGGAATTGAAGATGCCTGTGGCCAGCGCGCGTTCTTCTTTAGGAAACCATTCAGCGACCGCCTTCAATGCGGCGGGAAAGTTCCCCGACTCTCCGATACCAAGAAAAAATCGCGCTATGCCAAACCCAAACGCGCTGCTCACGAGTGCATGGGCTGCCGAAGAAACGCTCCAGATGCCGACGAATAGACCGTATCCCTTGCGGGTTCCAAGTCGGTCAATGATGCGGCCTGAAAGTAGGTACGCAAGCCCGTAGGCAAAGGTGAAACATGCAACCATGTTGCCGTAGCCCTGTTGTGTCCAGTGCAAGTCTTTCTGCAGAATGGGCGCGAGAATGCCGAGCACCTGGCGGTCCATGTAATTGGTAGTGGTTGCGAAAAATAACAGGGCACAGACAAACCAGCGCATTCGGCCACGACGTTCGTCTGGCTTACGTGCGAACCTCGTCTCCGGTTGCTGCATCTGGTCCACTGAATTCGGCCTATATATTTTGGAAAAAAACTGGCAGGCGCAACTATGTTTTCGGAACGGGTCCAGTCGATCCGCGCAGTCGCAAGCTTGACTTCAACAGGATTTGCTGTGGCTTCAGCTCCCCGTGTTCTGACGCAGGGACGATGGAACGCAGCAGCAAATCCACCGCTGCCTTTCCCATCTCGTAACTGGGTTGGGCGATCGTAGTCAGGCTGGGATTGACAACTTCCGCCCAGTCCGCGTCGTCAAAACTTATCACGCTCACACGAGATGGACAAGGGATTTTCAATTCAGTCAGGGCGCGCAGAATTCCCAGAGCCATGCGATTGTTCAGGGTAAAAATCGCGGTCGGGGGGTCGGAGGACTGCAGCAGGCTATGACCGATTCGATAGCCGCTCTCAATATGAGAATCTCCTTGGCGAAGGTGCTCTTCGCGCATTAGAAGGTTCGATTCCTGCATTGCCTTGCGGCAGCCCTCCACGCGATCAATGCTGGTGGAATGGGTCAAGCGGCCGCAAATGACTGCGATTCGTTGATGCCCAAGTTCGATCAGGTGTCGAACCCCGTTGTAACAGGCATCAAAATTGTCTGTCACAACGCAATCTACTTTCGCGCGCATCGGGATGCAGTCGATGAAGACCACCGGAGCTCGGTCACGCGCCAGAGTTTCGCGGACAGCATACGAGTCGGTGGGTGCTAATAGGATTCCGTCCACTCGTTTGGTGTGTAAGGCGTCTAAGTGGCGAGTTTCAAGATCGGATCGGTCGTTGGAATTGCAGACCAGCACCTCGTACCCGTGTTCGATTGCCTGATCCTCAACCCCACGAAGTGCTTCCACGAAAAAAGGATTTGTAATGTCCTGCACAACCAATCCCAGCATGTGGGTTCGCCCGGTGCGCAGTCCACGCGCTCCAGCATGGGGAGAGAAATTCATAGCCGCAATGGCTTTTTGTACGACAGCAGTTAACTCCGGCCCCACGATGCCTTTGTTGTTGACCACGGCCGATACCGTCGAAATGGAAACTCCAGCGAGACGAGCAACGTCGCGCATAGTGTAAGAAGTTTGCTTGGCCATTACGCTCGCCTTCTCCTCATACGCCTATATGTAGTACATGCGTCGGGCCGAAATTGGAACTCACAGGATTCACTCACGGCGGCCAACGATTCGATCATTTTGCTCAAATTGGATGGGGGCGATCTTTTGGACTTTCTCAATCCATAGTAAATGGAAGGTTCGATCGCGCCCACCGTTTCTAGTCGGATCGACTTTTCTATACGCTCTGATCATAACGTTTCGAAATTGATTGACAAGCGAAAACTGCTAAGGTAGGTTGGGCATTACGGCCTCCATTGTGGGGGACACCAGCTGCAATGACGCGGTAATACGGTGCGATCGCATCGGCATCCTTTGGCCCGAAGTTGCTGCGGGTGATCTTCCCGATAAGAACGATTCAAGGACATCGTCGGATAACCTTTTTCTGTCGTCTGTACTCGAGGACAGGCATAAGATTGGGCTTCGATCGGCCGCTTATTGTCCTAGTGAGGCAGTTCTGGTCATTACTGCCGAATTTGAACTGGAATATCGCGGATTGAGCCTTCATACTTTGGCTCGTCGTAGACGGTGCGGGCAATATGGGGAAGGTCATTGCTGCCGAAAGTGGATCCTGGCTTGAGTCGACTCTCGCGCCTCTGTCGCATCTCCGGGCGGCGGTCCTGGGGGATTTTTGTCTGGATGCATATTGGCAGTTAGATGGAAGTGAGCCAGAGCTATCTATTGAGACCGGTCTCCCTGTAAGAAGAGTTCGCAGTCAGAAATACTCGCTTGGTGGCGCAGGAAACGTGGTTGCCAACTTGGCCTCCCTCGGCGTCGGGCACGTTCTCGCGATTGGCGTAATAGGCACAGATTTGTTTGGCTCTGAGTTATTGCGTCTTCTGCGTGCTCACGGGTCAACAGTGAGCGACGGCATGATCGAAGACCCTGAATGGCAGACGATGGTGTATGCCAAACCGTGGAATCTCGATCAGGAAGAGAACAGGTTTGATTTTGGCGCATTCAACGTCATGTCCCAGGGGACGAAAGAGGCGTTATTAGCGGCGTTGGAAATGGCGGCTCGCGAGAATGATGTCGTCATACTGAACCAGCAAATTCCACGCGGCGTCAGCAGTCTTGAGATGATTGAACGTATGAATCTGGCAATTGCGCGGCACCCTCAAACACTATTCCTGGTGGACGCGCGTCATCGCCCCGATCTCTACCGGGGAGCTGTACTGAAACTGAATGTTGACGAGGCTGCGCGATTTCTACAGGAACCGTTGGAGGGTTTGGTTACAAAAGAGAAGGCAAAAAGATTTGCCTCTCACATCTCGCAACAGACGGGTAGGCCAACCTTCCTGACTCGGGGAGAGCGGGGTATTGTGGTCGCGGATGGAGATCATGTCCACGACATCCCGGGCATCCAAGTCCTGGAAAAGACCGATACGGTGGGAGCTGGAGACACTGTTGTCGCGGCCCTTGCTGCAGCCCTGGGCAGTGGGCAGGATCCTTTGACCGCTGCCAGGCTTGCGAACCTGGCGGCCTCGATTACGGTGAGAAAACTTCGTGCCACCGGTACCGCGATGCAATCGGAAATTCTCGCGGTCGGTCCCGAGCCGGATTACATCTTTGAGCCGGAACTTGCGGACGCTCCCCATTGTGCACGCTTTCTGCCGGGGACTGAGATCGAAGTGATTGGCGATCTGACCACCGAATTGCAGATCCAGCATTGCATTTTCGACCATGACGGCACGCTCTCCACCCTGCGGGAGGGTTGGGAGAAAGTCATGGAACCGATGATGGTCCAGGCGATTCTGGGGGCTGGATATCAAGACTTCGATCCTGCCGTTGCCGATCGAGTCGCGAAAGATGTTCGCTCCTTCATCGATCGCACCACAGGCATCCAGACGCTGGTGCAGATGAAAGGTCTGACGGAAATGGTGCGGCAGGCGGGATTTGTTCCCGAGCGTGAAATTCTCGACGAACATGGGTATAAGGAAATCTTCAATCAGAAGTTGCTCCAGTTAATCGAGCCTCGCATCTCGAAATTAAAATCAGCTGAGCTGGCGCCGGAGAATTTTCAGGTTACGAATGCCATGGCTTTATTGCGAGAACTTCATCGGCGCGGAATCAAACTGTATTTGGCTAGCGGGACCGATCAGGACGATGTCGTTGCAGAAGCCCGCACAATGGGATATGCAGACCTGTTTGAAGGAAGAATTTTCGGCGCGGTGGGAGATGTGAGGGTCGAGGCAAAGAAGTTGGTCGTGGATCAGATCATCCGCGACAATAAGTTGTCGGGTCAATATTTCGCTACCTTTGGAGATGGACCGGTGGAGATGAGGGAGACAAGAAAAAGTGGGGGACTATCGATTGGAGTTGCCAGCGATGAGGTACGCGGATTTGGATGGAACCTGCCTAAGCGGTCGCGCCTGATTAAGGCCGGAGCCAATCTGATCATCCCGGATTTTTCGCAACTTCCGTCTTTATTGGAAGCGATGCATCTCGCATAGCACATACGGAATCGGATCAACAGCGAGCGTAAGGAGAAGCATGAAGATTGAAAACCCGAAGGTGATCAGCGTTGCGGAGATGCGCGCCGAACGGGATAAGCTGGTCGCACAGGGCAAAAAGCTGGTGTTTACGAATGGATGCTTTGACATCCTGCACCGCGGCCATGTGACGTACCTGACCTTTGCTCGAAACCAGGGGGACGCTTTGGTGGTTGGTTTGAATACAGACGCATCGGTTCGAGCAAACAAGGGCGACGATCGACCGATTAATTCCGAGCAGGACCGTGCTTATGTACTGGGCTCACTGCGCGCCGTGGATTATGTCGTTCTATTTGGAGACAAGGAACCGAAAGATATCATCGCAAAAATCCTGCCACAGGTGCTGGTGAAGGGCAGCGATTGGGCTCACTACGTCAGCGGCCGCGAGGTGGTAGAAGCCAACGGCGGCACCGTGGTGCTGGCCGATATGGTGGAAGGGCGCTCGACCACCCATACCATCCAGCGCATATTGCAAGCCTACGCAAAGGATGAGAGGGCATGAAGAAACCCATCGTAGTAACCGGCGCAGCGGGGTTTATCGGCCGTAATGTAGTCGCAGCATTGAATGCTCGCGGGCACGATAATCTTCTGCTGGTCGATAACTTGGGTCACGATGAGAAATGGCGCAACTTACTCGGGCTGGAGTATGAGGACATCCTCGATACGGAAGAATTTTTAACCCGAATTGAGAAGGGAAGAATTACGGAACTGGAGGCTCTGATTCACCTGGGAGCGTGTAGTTCGACAACCGAACACGATGCGGATTTTCTGCTGCAGAATAACTATCGCTACACTCGCGCTCTTTGTGACTATTGCCTGCAGGAACGCATCCGCTTTATTTATGCATCGAGCGCCGCCACCTATGGCGACGGAAGTTACGGCTACAGTGACGATGTGGCTCAGCTTGCTGCCTTGCGGCCCCTGAATATGTATGGGTATTCCAAGCACATGTTCGATCTTTGGGCGCTCAAGCACAAGCTGTTCGATCGAATTGTGGGGTTGAAATACTTTAACGTCTTTGGCCCATACGAAGATCACAAGGGCGACATGCGCTCCATGGTCGCGAAATCCTACGATCAAATAAAAACCACTGGCGGGGTCCAACTATTCAAATCGTATCGACCGGATTATGCCGACGGCGAACAGAAGCGTGATTTTATCTATGTCAAAGATGCGGTTGCGATGACGCTGTATTTCTTGGACCATCGCGATGGCGGCGGACTCTTCAATTGCGGAACCGGACAGGCAAGAAGTTGGAAAGATCTGGCGATGTCGGTGTTTGCTGCCATGAACGTGCAGCCGCAGATCAATTTCATTGAGATGCCGGCGATCCTTCAAGGAAAGTATCAATATTTTACTCAGGCGCCGATGGAGAAAATGCGGCAGGCGGGGTACGCTGCGCCGTTCACCTCGTTGGAAGCAGCCGTCGCTGATTATGTGACCAGCTATTTGCAGACGCGTCCACCGGTAGTTTCCACGGATGCCGTGACAGAGAAAGTCAGGAAACACGGATGACGGAAATCATCTCCACAAACCTGCGGGATGCCAAGGCGACGCTGGATCAAGTCGCAACTCTGGAGACTAAGATCGTCGCCGCTGCCGGCGCTATCGCCGACGCCCTGCTCGCCGGAAACAAGTTGTTGGCATGCGGCAACGGTGGCAGCGCAGCCGACGCGTCTCATCTGACCACGGAATTTGTATGCCGATTCAACCAGGATCGTCGTCCCTATCCCGCTATTTCGCTGGTGGCGCAGGGTGGCGATCTGACGGCGATAGGTAATGACTATGAATTCAACGAAATCTTTTCGAGACAAGTAGAGGCGTTCGGAAAACCCGGCGACATCCTGATTGCGTTTACCACCAGCGGCCGCAGCCCCAATGTTCGTCGCGCCCTGGTGGTTGCTGGCGACTTGAAGATAAAGACGATCGCATTTTTAGGCAGGGATGGGGGCACATGCGCAGGACTTGCCGACATCGAACTGCTCGTTAGCAGCGACGTCACCGCAAGGATCCAGGAAGGGCATCAATTTTTGTTTCACACGATTTGCGAGTTGGTGGAACAGCGCTTGCAGGCGGCAAATTGAATACTGCCTCGCTGCAGCGCTAAGTCCGCGGTGAGGAAGCAGGCATATCGGGCGTCGAATATCTCGCTCGATTGTCATCTGTTGGAAGGGTCAGACTTTGTGGTATTTTCGAGTTTTTTTTTGCGTTTTGATTCGGATCGATTCGATAGCGAGAATTCCTTATGAGTGACGAGAAAAATATCGCCGAGACAGCGAACAAACTTTGGATCGGAGTGGACATCGGCGGCACCAAGACCGCCGTCGTCCTTTGCTCCCGGCCCCCGACCATCCTGCAGCGCGTGGCCTTCCAAACATTGCCGGAACGGGGAGCCGATCACGCTCTCACCCAGATTCGCCAGACGATTCATCAAATGATCCAGACGCATGGACTTCAGGCGGGACAAATCGGGGCGATCGGCGTCAGCTGCGGCGGTCCGCTGGATCGGAAACGCGGAGTGATCCAGTCGCCGCCAAACTTGCCCACCTGGACTGGAGTCCCAATCGTCGATGTTCTTAAGCACGAGTTCAAGGTTGAATGCCGATTGGAAAACGACGCCAATGCCGGAGCGCTCGCCGAGCACAGATTCGGAGCCGGACAAGGTGTGCAGAATATGATTTTCCTAACTATGGGAACCGGGTTGGGCGCGGGGATCATCATTTCAGGCCGCCTCTATCACGGTTCGTCGGATATGGCGGGTGAGATCGGGCACGTGCGGCTCACGCCTTCGGGCCCTGTTGGCTATAACAAAGCGGGATCGGTGGAAGGATGGGCGAGCGGCGGCGGCATGGCTCAGGCTGCCAGCGAGCGGGTCGTGCTGGCCATGGAGAACGGCGAAGTGACAACTCTGGTGGGCCAGTTGGCAACGAGCCGAATGCTGACTGCGAAGGATGTAGCGAAGGCAGCGCAGGAAGGAGATGAAGTGGCCCAACAGATTATTTGTAGCACCGGAACTCGCCTTGGAGAAGCGCTGGCCATTCTAGTGGATTTACTGAATCCGGAGTTGATTGTTATTGGTGGCATTGCCATGCGCATTGGCGAGCGCCTTCTAGAGCCGGCACGCATTGCGATGAAGA
Organism: uncultured Acidobacteriota bacterium; assembly: GCA_963737095.1. Classification (GTDB taxonomy): domain Bacteria; phylum Acidobacteriota; class Terriglobia; order Terriglobales; family Acidobacteriaceae; genus JAKAAZ01. Next base: position 32,286 of record CAVTRK010000010.1, on the reverse strand, counting down.
GAGAAGCGCTGCCAGCAGCGGCGAGCGCATGCAGAATCGTGCCCGCGGGCCTTGGAGAAAGTATCGGCGACATTGCCGCCGTTTGTGTGGCGATGGAATAAACGGAACGGGACGACCCGCATTGCAATCGCAACCGGCCATGACCGACATACGGCGCGTTGTTGTGCAACACTGGTCGATGGGAGATGAACTCCGAAACTATACGAGGCCCAAATGAAACCATCGTGGTTCGCCTGCTTCCTTCTACCTGCCTTGACGTTCGCTCAACAAGCTCAAACTCCAGTCACCCAGGTCAATCCATTTATAGGCACGGGGATCAGCTCTCAGATGGACCACGGCAACACTGTGCCTGGAGCCACGGTTCCGTTTGGAATGCTCTATTGGAGTCCTGATCCAGTGAACGGCCAATTTTACGATTACGGCGAGCCCGTGACTCGCGGATTTAGTCTCACGCATTTAAGCGGGCCAGGGTGCGGGGTTTATGGTGATGTCCCCATTCTCCCCATCCTGGAGACGCCGCGGTATCCGCCACCGGTGCTATCGACGCCGTACCGCGCCGGCTACAGCCATCAGCAGGAAGTCGCGCAGCCGGGATATTATTCGGTCCGTCTCGATTCTGGAATCGATGTCGAGATCGCTGCCGCGGTCCGCTCCGGCATCGCACGGTTTAGTTATCCATCGGGAAGCGACAAGCACACAATCCTGATCGATTTAAGCCGCAATTTATCGAAGGTGGACGACGCGCATATCAATGTCGCTGGAGCCAAGGTGACAGGATGGGTTTCCAGCGGAGGATTCTGCGGTACAGCAAACCGGTACAAAGTCTATTTTGCGTTGCAGACCGATATTGATCCCTCCACCGTGGGGACCTTCACTGAGATGGGTGTGAACCCTGGAAGTACCTCCGATAGCGGGCCGCGCACGGGCGCATATCTCAGCTTTAACCCGACCACGAAAACAGTTCATCTGAAGGAGGGCATTTCTTACGTCAGCGTTGCAAATGCTGAAATGAATCTGCAACAAGAAATTCCAGGATGGGATCTGGCCAAAGTCAGGCAAGATGCGAGGAATGCGTGGAATGCCGTGCTGAGTCATGCCCAGGTGAGTGGCGGCACGCAAGCGGAGCGTACTGTCTTCTACACCGCGCTCTATCACGCGATGTTGCACCCCTCGACGAATAGCGACGTGAATGGCGAATACATGGGCTTCGACGGAAAGGTGCATCACGCCAACGGACGAATCCAGTATGCGAATTACTCTGGATGGGATATTTATCGCAGCCAGGTTCAGATGATCACGATGCTGTTGCCGAAGGTCGGCAGCGACATCGCGGAGTCCCTCGTCGTCGATGCGCAACAGGGAGGAGGGCTGCCAATTTGGCCGGTTGCCAATGACGAGAGCGGAGTGATGGCCGGTGATCCCTCCGATCCAATCCTCGCCAGCATCTATGCGTTTGGTGGACACGATTTCGATACCAATGCGGCCATGAAGGCGATGTTGCAAGGCGCGACCGATCCCAAGGCCCATGTTCGGCTGTATCCGGAACGTCCGGGTTTGGCCGATTACATGAGCAAGGGATACATTCCTGAGTCGAACGAGATTCCTGGCTCAGCCTCGGTCACGCTCGAAGACACCAATGCCGACTTTGCCATATCGCAATTTGCCAGGGCCATGGGGGACGACACCGCGGGACAGGAGTTTCTGAAACGCTCCGGATACTGGCGGAATATCTTCGATCCGGAGACAAAATACATTCGCGCCCACGATGCGAATGGAAAATTTCTGCCTGACTTTACGCCGGGCAAAAGCACAGGATTTATCGAAGGCAACTCCGCTCAATACACATGGATGATTCCTTACGATTTGAAGGGTGTGATATCCGCCATCGGCGGCCCGCAAATTGCAAAAGAGCGCCTCGACAGCTATTTCAGCCGGTATGGCGAATTCGATCATCTGGATGAGCCGTATTTTTTCATCGGTAACGAACCCAGCTTCGGTGATCCGTGGATATACAACTGGGCCGGATATCCGTGGCGAACGCAGGAAGTGGTTCGCAAGACGCTCGGCGATCTGTTCACCGATACTCCGGGCGGAGAGCCGGGTAACGATGATCTGGGCGCTACTTCGTCCTGGGTAGTGTTTGCCAACCTCGGTTTCTATCCGGAAATTCCTGGGGTTGGCGGCGTGACGACAAACAGTCCAGTGTTTCCCAAAGTGAAATTGCTCTTAGGGGATCATCCGCTCGAGATCCTCGCTCCCGGGGCTCCGGATAAGAAGTATGTCACCAGTATTTCTCTCGACGGGTCACCCATTCACAACTGGTGGGTGGATTGGAGCCAATTGTCTAGAGCGAGCCGTCTTGAGTTCACTTTGAGTGACACGGCAAATCACGAGGCCGGCGAGGCGCCCCCGTCGTATCCGGCCTCGTCGCAGTAGGCACAACCTGGCACAAGCCGCACCACGTTATCTTGCTCTGCGAAGCTCGAGAATTTTCAAGGGCGTGCCTGAAGGCGCGCCTTTGTTGTCGGTTCAATGGCACACATTGCCTGTTGCCAAACTGTGACGATGCTCACATACCAGCCGTCGTTTCTCCTGTAAAAAATAAGCGAAGCCAAGTAACTGTAACCGCATTGAATCTGCCGCAGCGCGAAATGGTTCCCGCATAGCGACAGGGTCAGCAGCCGAGCCGCAAGTCAACCGGGAGTATTGCAGGAGGAGCCATGCCCGTCTATCAAGCACCAGCGCTGCCGTCAGAAGATAAGCGCTGGCGAATCGTGAACGGAACGATGCGCCGCCACGGCTATTCCCGTAATGCTCTGATTGAAACTCTTCATACTGTTCAGTCCTCCTTTGGATTCCTCGATAAGGATTCGATACGGTTTGTGGCCAAGTCGCTGCGTGTGCCTCTAAGCCAGGCTTATGGGGTGGTCACGTTCTACCACTACTTCAGCATGAAGCCGCCGGGGCGCCACACCTGCACCATCTGCACCGGGACAGCCTGCTACATCAAAGGCGCGGACAAAGTGCTGGCACAGACGGAAAAGCATTTACACATCAAGGTAGGCGAGACGACGCCCGATGGAAACATCTCTTTGACAACCGCGCGTTGCGTCGGTGCCTGCGGTCGTGCGCCGGTAGCTTTGATGGATGGCGACCTGATTGGGCAGATCCATGCAGGCCAGGTGGTGGCGCAACTGGAAGGATGGGCTGCCCATGAATAGCGAGGAACTCCAGCAGATTGCCGAGGCCGTTCAGCACCAGCACGAGCAATTCGACTACGAAGTGAATGTCTGTATGGGCACGGGCTGCCTGTCGCAGCATAGCGACAAGCTGAAGGATGCGCTGACTAAGGAAGCGGAAGCCTCCGGCAAGCGTTGCCATGTGCGCCGCACCGGCTGTATGGGCTTGTGCGCAGCGGGTCCGTTGGCCCTGGTGGATCCGGAAGGAACGCGTTACGGACACCTGCAGGAGTCGGATGCCAGGGACGTCATCGCCAGTCTGGGCGAGAGGCCGCTCGAATCCCACGAGATTCACTTGGAACAATATTTCCATGGACAAAGGCATGTGGTCCTGGAAAATTCCGGCCACATCGATCCCGAAAAGATTGATGAGTACATTGGCCGCGGTGGTTATTCCGCGCTGTTGCGGGCGCTGACGGAAATGGATCCAGCGGCAGTGATCGACCAGATTGCGAAAAGCGGTTTGCGCGGCCGCGGCGGCGGTGGCTATCCAACCGGCTTGAAATGGGGCACCGTGGCTAAAGCCGCAGGCGCGCCGAAATATGTGATTTGCAATGGCGACGAAGGCGACCCGGGCGCCTTTATGGATCGCAGTGTTTTGGAAAGCGATCCGCAGCGCGTGATTGAAGGCATGGCCATCGCCGCGTACGCGGTGGGCGCCAGTAAAGGCTACATGTATGTCCGCGCCGAATATCCTCTGGCTGTCAGCCGCTTGACAACGTCATTGCGGGAGGCGCGGCGAAGCGGTTTTCTTGGCAACAATATTTGCGGAACGCCGTTCAGCTTTGATATTGAGATTCGGCTGGGTGCGGGTGCATTCGTCTGCGGCGAGGAGACGGCGCTGATCGCGTCGATTGAAGGCAAACGAGGCACGCCGCGACCTAGGCCGCCCTATCCTGCTGTTTCCGGCTTGTGGAACTGTCCCACCTTGATCAACAACGTGGAAACCTTCGCCAATGTCGCGCCCATCATGCGCAACGGAGCGGAGTGGTTCGCAGGCATGGGCACAGAGCGCAGTAAAGGTACAAAAGTTTTCGCACTCACCGGAAAGATTACGAATACCGGCCTGGTAGAAATTCCCATGGGCATGTCGCTGCGAGAAATTATCTTCTCGATTGGCGGCGGTGTTCCGGATGGCCATAAGTTCAAAGCGGTGCAGACGGGCGGGCCCTCCGGTGGATGCCTGCCGGAAGAACACCTCGATCTGAACATCAGCTACGACGCACTCATCGGTGCCGGCTCCATGATGGGATCAGGCGGCATGATCGTCATGGACGATACCTCCTGCATGGTGAACGTGGCGCGTTTCTTTGTTGAGTTCTGCATGACGGAATCCTGTGGCAAGTGCATTCCTTGCCGTGCGGGAACGGCGCAGATGTATGAGCTGCTGACCAAAATCTGCAACGGCGAGGCCACGCATCAGGACTTGGATTTGCTGGTTGACTTGTGTGACGTGGTGAAGAATACGAGCCTCTGCGGATTGGGCCAGACCGCGCCCAATCCGGTGTTGAGTACGCTGCGCTACTTCCGCGATGAATATATGGAGCACATCGAAAATCATCGTTGCCCGGCCGGAGTGTGCGCCTGCAGTACGAACGATGCGAAACCGCCCGAACCGGCAGCAGAACTGGTGGAGGTGCAGGCATGAGCACCGCAGTGGATGTCAAAACCCTGATGATCGATGGAGTGGATGTCAGTGCGCGGCAGGACCAGACCGTACTCGATGTCGCGCGCGAGAATAACATCTTTATCCCCACGCTGTGCCACCTGGAAGGGCTGACCGAGGTCGGCGCTTGTCGGCTGTGTTTGGTGGAGATTAAAGGCTCGCAGAAATTGTTTCCTGCCTGCGTGCTGAAGGTGGAAGAAGGCATGGAGGTCACCACCAAATCCGACCGCTTGCTGCATTACCGGCGCACCATTTTGGAATTATTGTTTGCTGAAAGAAATCACGTCTGCGCCGTCTGCGTCGCCAACGGAAATTGCGAACTGCAGTCGGTCGCACAATCGCAGGGGCTCACACATGTACGCCTGCCATATCGCAATCCAAAGCTGCCGGTGGATTTGTCGCATGAGCGATTTGCTGCGGATCATAATCGCTGCATCCTTTGCACGCGCTGCGTTCGCGTCTGCGCGGAAATCGAAGGCGCGCATGTCTGGGATATCACCGGGCGGGGAATTGATTGCCGCGTGATCACGGACCTGGATGATCCCTGGGGTTCCTCGACCTGTACACGCTGCGGAAAGTGCGTCCAGGTGTGTCCCACCGGGGCCTTGTTCGACAAAAGCAAAGTCGGCGTTCCTCATCCCAAGTATCCGGAATTTTTACCGTACCTGAACCTGATGCGAGATGGACAATGACGAAATTGAGATTAGCTACGGCATGGTTGGACGGATGTTCCGGCTGTCACATGTCTTTCCTGGACATGGACGAGAAGTTGATTGAACTGAGCAGCGAATTTGACCTGGTGTACAGCCCGCTGGTCGACATCAAGACCTTTCCCGAGGAAGTCGATATCACCCTGGTGGAAGGCGCGGTCAGCAGCATCGACGACATAGAAAAGATACTTCTGATTCGTGAGCGCACCCGCCTGCTTGTGGCCATGGGAGACTGTGCGGTCACTGGAAATGTGCCTGCGATGCGCAATGCATTTGGCCCCGATGCGGTGCTGCGGCGAGCTTACTTTGATAACGCCGATCTGCAACAGCAGACTCCGTGCGTTGTTGTTCCCAAACTTCTCGACAAAGTACGGCCTGTCCATGAGTTCGTCCACATCGATCTTTTTCTGCCGGGATGCCCGCCTTCCGCCGCCACGTTCCACACGGTACTGACGGAGCTAATTGCGAAAAGAATGCCGGATGTGGCCACCCTGACCCGGTTTGGAGCCTGAGAAGAGGATGACGATGTCGCGAACCATAGTGATCGATCCGGTAACTCGATTGGAAGGCCACGCCAAGATCACGCTGAAGACCAATGGCGCCGGTGGAGTGGAAGAAGCCTATTTCCATGTAACCCAGGTGCGCGGTTTTGAAAAGTTCTGCGAAGGGCGCCCGTTTTATGAAATGCCGTCGATCATGGCGCGCATTTGCGGCATCTGCCCAGTGAGCCACCTTATCGCATCTGCCAAGGCATGCGAGGCGATCCAGGCGGTCGTGATTCCGCCTACTGCGGTTAAGCTGCGCGGGTTGCTGAACCTGGCGCAGATGATTCAATCGCACGCGCTTAGTTTTTTCTATCTGTCTTCTCCGGATCTGCTGCTAGGTATGGATTCTGACAAAGCCGTGCGCAATATTTTCGGTGTCGTTAAGTCGATGCCGGAGGTGGGGCGTGCCGGCGTGCAACTGCGTCGCTTCGGTCAGCAGATTATCGAGATTCTTGGCAAGAAGCGCATCCATCCCGGGTGGGTGGTGCCCGGTGGCGTGACCGAGCCACTGACGATCCCCAGGCGCGATGAAATTCTGGCCATGATTCCGGATGCTTGCGTCAGCATCATGCTGGCGCTGGATGCTTATAAGCAGATTGCCGACCGCTTCCAGGAAGAAGCAGCCGTTTTCGCCAACTTCCCCAGCATGTTTCTGGGCATGGTGACGGAGGACGGTGGCCTGGAGTTTACAGACGGCTTATTGCGCTTGATTGACAAGACGGGCGATGTGGTTGCGGATGGAATGGATGCTGCCGCGTTTGATCGTGAGTTTGGGGAAGCTGTCGAGCCATTCACATTCATGAAATTTCCGTATTACCGCAAGATGGGTTATCCGGATGGCTGCTATCGCGTTGGCCCTCTGGCCCGCCTCAACATGGTCAGCCATACCGGCACGCCGCGCGCGGACGCTGAATTGCGTGAGTTTAAGGCGCTGTCCGACGGCCCGGTCCTAAGCTCGTTCTATTACCACTACGCGCGGCTGATCGAAATTCTCCACGGCATTGAAGCCATCGAACGCATCCTTGCTGAACCCGACATCCTCGATACGCACGTGCGCGCAACCGCCGGCGTGAACTGCCTGGAGGGTGCAGGCATAGCCGAGGCGCCCCGCGGCACTCTGATGCACCACTACAAGGTGGACGAGAATGGGCAGATGCTCTGGGCCAACCTGGTGATCGCCACCGGACAAAACAACTATGCGATGAACCGCGGTATTTTGCAGGTCGCGCAGCACTATGTCGACGGCAATCGCCTGACCGATGGCATGTTGAATCGGGTGGAGGCCGTGATTCGCACCTTCGACCCATGTCTTAGTTGTTCAACCCACGCCTACGGCCAGATGCCGTTGGTCATTGAACTGGTGGATCCGGATGGAAACCACCTGGACGAGAGGAGACGTGACGCATGACTCCCGCGTTGCTATTGGCATGTGGTAACCCCTTGCGTGGGGATGATGGCCTGGGAAATTGGCTGGCGGCCAAGGCTCAAGAGCAATTTGCCAGCGCCCAATTGGAAGTATTGTCTTCGCGTCAGTTCACGCCGGAGATGGCAGAACCGATCAGCACCGCAGATACGGTCATTTTCCTGGATTGTTCGGCAACCTCGGAGCCGGGACGGATTTCGCTGCACCCCGTGGAAGCCGCCACGAGGCCGGCACGAATCATGACTCACCACATGAGCCCTGAGAGTTTGCTATGGATGTCACAGGAACTTTACGGGCGCGTTCCGAGGGTCGCCTACCTTATCACGGTCGGTGGCGAATCGTTCAAGATGGAAGAGCGGCTCAGTGACGCCGTTCGCGGCGCTGCGCCTGCGGTGCTGCACATGGTTGCGGAAATGGTGCGAGCGACCAAGGTCCAGCATTGGAACCTTCCCGGCTCCGAACTTGAGTTTGAAGACACCGCCAAACTGACGAGCGTTTGATAGACTGGGCAGGCGGGCGGGAGTAGCTCAATGGTAGAGTAGCGGCTTCCCAAGCCGTTGGTTGCGGGTTCGATCCCCGTCTCCCGCTCCAGCAGAATGCGTGCCTCCGACACTGTATTTCGGGCGAAATTCCTTCCAGGTATGCCTCTCTAAAACTTCAGCAGTGCACAGCATCGCTTGTTTTCACGCATGCACCCCCGCCCCAGAGATCGCCTACTTGATTCCCACTGCCATCGAATCCACCCCCGAAAGGGGCTCAAGATAGGCCTCACTGAAACCGGCTTCCTTCAACCATCCGATGCAATCGGCTCCGGTGTAGTCGAAACCTCCTGGAGTCTCTATCAGCATGTTCAAGCTCATCAGTAACCCAAATGGATTCTTCGACCGATCGTCGTCAATCATTGCGTCGTAGACGATGAGAGCGCCACCTTTCGGCAAAGCCTCCCAGGCTTTACCAATGAGAATCCGCTTTTCCTCCAGGCTCCAGTCGTGGAGAATGTGCCCCATCATAATCACGTCCGTCTCGGGCAAAGGATCGCGGAAGAAGTTGCCAGCCTGGAATCGCACCCGGGAGGACAATCCGTGTTCCTCTACATACTCTTCGAAAATTGGCGCAACTTCGGCCAGATCGAATCCTATGGCGGATAGATGGGGATTCTTGAGCGCTACCTGAACGATCAAATCGCCCTGCGCGGCGCCGGCGTCAGAAACCGTTTTGTAATTTGACCAGGGAAACCGCGATGCGATGGCGATATTGGCCCCGCGGCTGATCCCGGTCATAGCTTTTAGAAATCCTTTCAGTCGCAGCGGGTCGGAGTAGAGCGTTCCGAAGACATCGGGTTCTCCGTGCGCCGCCTCATTCTGCGGTTGACCTGTGCGCAGCGCGGTTGTCAGTTTGTTCCAGTGGCCGAACAGGCGTTTGTTCGCCATCTCTAGCATTCCGCCCATATACGACGGCTTGTGCTTGTCGAGAAAATAATCGGTCGATGGAGTATTGGAATATTTTCCGTCGTGCCGCTCGAGAAACCCCATGGCCACCAGCGCATCAAGGAAGTCGCGCGCCGAGCGTGGATGCAAACCAAGCCGCCCAGTGACGGACTCGAGATCCTGCGATCCCTTCGCTAACTCGGTAAAAACTTCCATTTCGACAGCACTTAAAAGCGTCTTCGAAGACCAGAAAGCGAGGCCGACCTGCAGAATCTGGTCGGGTTTGGGCGCGGTCGTGTTCACGGTAATGTCTCCTGTGCGACTGGAATTTCTAATACCGGTGGTGCACAACTCGGTCCAACGCAAGATGATACGCGCTCCCTGGCGAAAGAGGAATCGATTCGAACGGGTTAGTGCACCAGATTTCGATCAGGAAAGACAGGTTGACCGTTTTGCATCGCAGAGGCTACGATGCACACAAATGAAACCTGCTCGCGTTTGTGAGCCTATTGGACTCTCAGAAAGTCTAAATAGTTAAGTTGTCCGCGGGCGCGGAAAAGTCAATATAGCTCCGGGGAGACGTGTATGAGTCAGTCTTTCGTCGTAGGGATCGGAGGCGCCGCCGGCCAGGGTGTGGCTACACCTGGCGATATTTTTGCGAAGATCTTCAGCCGCCGCGGCCTCCATTTGAACGCCTACAATTCCTACCAATCCATCATTCGCGGCGGTCATACTTTCCTGACCCTCCGCACCGGTCCGCAGAAAATCTCCAACACTGGGGATCATCTCGACTTACTCATTCCGCTCAATCAGGACACCATGGACCGGCACCTGCGCCTGCTGACGGCGGGTGGAGCCTGTCTTTATAACGCTGATCTGATTCAGCCCGGCGATCCGGCTAAGGGTGTGCAACTCTGTCCCATGCCGGTTTCCAAGATGGCCGACATCACCCGCAACAAGGTAGGTCAAAATACATTGGCCATCGGCGCGGCTATCAACATGATGGGCATCGGATTTTCCGTCTTAGAAGGCGTTCTGGCGGAGCAATTCCGCAAGAAGGATAAGGCGGTCATCGACGAAAACGTGAATCTTGCACGGATCGGATACGACTACGCCAGTAAGAATTTTCAGCCATTGTCCTGGCCACTCCCCATGACGGATGCTCGCTATGCGGTGTTGAGCGGCAACATCGCTATGGCGATGGGCGGGGCGGCTGCGGGAGTCAAATTTTATTCTGCCTATCCTATGAGTCCCGCGACCGGAGTCCTGCACTGGATGGCCGGCCATGCCCGGCAGGCAGAGATCATGGTGCGCCAGGTTGAGGATGAGATTGGCGTTGTCACCATGGCGATTGGTGCAGCCCACGCCGGCGTTCGAGCCATGTGTGCCACCTCAGGTGGCGGCTTCGCTCTGATGAGTGAAGGGATGGGTCTTTCTGCCCAGGCGGAGATTCCGATTGTTGTCATTGATTGCCAGCGTGCAGGCCCTTCTACCGGAGTGCCGACAAAAACCGAGCAGGGAGATCTGTGGCAAATGCTTGGCGCGGGATTTGGGGATTATCCCAAAGTGATCGCGGCGCCACTCGACATCGCTGATTGCTTCAAACTCATTCCAGAGATTTTCAACATCGCAGAGAAGTTCCAATGTCCTGGAATCGTGCTCTGCGATCTGTTGCTTTCAGAGGGGCGTCTCAGCGTCGATCCGAAGCTGCTTGACTTTGCTCCTGAAATCGATCGCGGGGAGCTAATCACCTCCAATGGCAGCGGTGATCACGAGCCGTACAAGCGATACAAGATCACGGAAAGTGGAGTATCCCCCCGTGCCATTCCCGGTTTGCCGGGGTACACCCACGTTGTCTCAAGCGATGAGCATGACGAAGACGGTGTGTTGATCAGCGACGAATATACCAACTCCAGCAAGCGACGCGCCATGATGGAAAAGCGCATGCGCAAGGTGGATGGCATTGCCGCCTCGGTACCACCTCCACAGCTGCATGGACCGGCCAATGCAGAGGTGACGCTGATCGGTTGGGGATCGACGTACGGGGTAATTGACGAAGCCTGCGAGTTGCTGAACGAGCAGGGAATCACCGCGAATTATTTGATCGTTCGCTGGTTGGTGCCGCTGCACGGCGACGCGATCATGGATCTGTTGCGGGACGCGCGCCACACCATCATCGTAGAAAACAATTTTAGCGGCCAGTTTGCTCGCTATTTACGCAGCGAAACCAGCTTTGTTCCCAATGGCAATATTCGCAAGTACGACGGAGAGCCATTCGCTCCCCATCATATTGTCGAAGCCGTCAAAGAACAGCTGGCCGGCAAGACCACGCTGTCTGTTCCCACGCACGAAATCATGGTGTAAGCCAACGATCACCGATTGCTTTGCAAAGGAGAATCGAAAGATGGCGACTGAAGTAGCTGGCGTAGCTCCAAAGACGATCACGATGGCGGACTTCAAAGGCAGGGTAGATCCGGACTGGTGTCCGGGTTGTGGTGATTTCGGTGTGCTCGCCGCGGTTCAAAAGGCGTTGGTGGAATTGCAAATCCCCAAGCACGAAGTAGCCACAATCAGCGGTATCGGATGCTCGTCCAACTTCCCCGGCTTTATTGAAACCTACGGCATGCACACGCTGCACGGCCGTTCCTTGCCGGTGGCCACCGGTTTAAAGCTGGCGAACCACGCAATGACTGTGTTAGTCACAGGTGGCGATGGCGATGGATTTGGCATCGGCTGCGGCCACTTTGTCCACGCCATGCGTCGCAATGTCGATCTGACGTACCTCGTGATGGACAATCAGATTTACGGACTGACCACCGGGCAGACATCACCCACCAGCCGGCTCGGCATGAAAACCAAGAGCATGCCCTACGGAAACATCGAGACGCCGCTGAACCCGGTATCCATGGCTCTGGCGGCTGGGGCTACATTCGTCGCGCGCGGATTTAGCGGAGAGCAGAAGCATCTGACGGAGTTGATTAAGCGCGCCATCGAGCACAAGGGATTTTCATTTATTGATGTGTTCAGCCCGTGCGTCACGTACAACCACGACAATACCTTTCAGTGGTTCCGTCCCCGCGTCAAGAAGCTCGAAGACAACGCCGAGTATGATCCTGCCGACTGGTCAGCAGCCATGGAAAAGTCCCTGTTGTGGGGTGAAGAGATTCCCATCGGCAGATTTTTTGAACGGACAGACCTGCCGACGCTCCACGGCTCGGAACCGGTGTTGAATGCCGGCCCGCTCGTGCACCAGAACAATCGCATCCCGGCGGACGTGGCCCAAAAATTTATTGAAGAATTAATGTGACCGACGGCGCCGCGACCGAATCGGCCGTGGCGTCAGACCGTCAAGGATGCAGCAGCTTGCAGTCTGTGGGCGACCGTCGACTGCCCAAGAGCGATCATCACCGCAAACAAGCTGGGAGCAACCGCCTGCCCTGTCAGCGCGACTCTGGCGCCATTGATCAGCGCGCCAGCCTTGATGCCTTTCTCTGCGGCGTAGGAGCGCAGCAGCTCCTCTGTAGACACTTCTGTAAACTCCGCCAGCAAAGCGTATCGGCTGCCAAGCTCCCCTAGCATCGATCGCACCCCAGCATCGGAAAGAAACTTCTTTGCGGCAGCTTCATCCATTTTGAACTGGTCACCAAAATAAGCCAGGAAGGTCGACGCAAAGTCTTTTAAGTTGCGGGCTCGAGGCTGCAGTAAAGCGATAGCAGCAAGGATTTCTTCGCGGCTTCGGGTCGGTTGATAACTCACCGCCTTCCACTCTTCTTCTATAAGCGGCAGCAGCCGTGACGGGTCATAGGCACGGATATACTCCGTGTTGTACCAGGCCAGTTTTTCGTTGTTGAACACTGCATTCGAATGGGCAATACCGTCGAGCGAGAACATCTGGATCAGCTCATGCGTCGAGAAAATCTCGCGATCAGGAGCTTCCGGCTGCTTCGCCGCGTCGCCCGGACTCCAGCCTAGAAGCGCCAGAAAATTCCGGAATGCCTCGGGAACAATTCCCATCTCCTTATAAGCCATGACGCTGGTCGCTCCGTGCCGCTTGGATAGACGAGTCTTATCCGGTCCAAGGATTAGCGGCAGATGCGCGAAGATGGGCAGGGAAGCCCCCAGAGCCTGATACAGAAGGACCTGCTTGGGGGTGTTAGAGAGATGATCGGCGCCCCGAATGATATGGGTCATTCGCATGTTTAGATCGTCCGCAACGACACTTAGATGGTAGGTAGGGATACCGTCGGAGCGTAGAAGGACGAAATCCTCCAGTTCCGCGTTGGCAAATTCAATCTGGCCGAACACGGCGTCCTGGAAGATTGTCACGCCCTCACGGGGAACCATGAAGCGCACCACGGCGCGTTCTCCTGCGGCAATGCGGGCCTTCGCCTCGGCAAGGGAAACAGTACGGCAGCGGCCATCGTAGCGCGGCACAGCTCCGGAGTCCGTTGCGGCAGCACGCCTGGCCTCCAGCTCTTCCCGGGTGCAGAAGCAGTGGTAGGCGTGGCCGCCTTCGATGAGCTTGGAGGCCGTTCGGGAATAGAGGTCAAGGCGTTGAGATTGGAAAAATGGGCCCTCGTCCCAATCCATCCCCAGCCATTGCATACCCTCCAGGATGCCCGTGACCATGTCGGCTGAAGAGCGTTCAAAGTCTGTATCTTCAATGCGGAGAACGAAAGTTCCCCCAGTGTGACGTGCAAACAGCCAGCTGAACAGGGCAGTGCGGGCTCCGCCAACGTGGAGATAGCCAGTCGGCGAAGGAGCAAAACGGACGCGTGTCGATTGTGAGGAAGATGTCATCGTGAGGGGGCCAAGCCTCTATCCTAGAGGATTTTTGCGGAGGGTGCCCAGGTAGCCGCAAGGAAAGCCCTTCGATTTCCAGGAAAGAGAAAGCCCCGGCTAGGGCCAGGGCTTCGGTGCGAAGGTTCAGGGGTAAAACTTCTGTTAGAACAGGCGGTAAGAGACACCAGCGGAGTAGACCCAAGGGGTCAGGCCTGTCGGAGGAAACTGCCAACGTTGATATTCGAAATCTGCAGGGCGAATCGTGATGCGGCTGGAAAACTTATAGTCGATGCCGCCGCCGATGGCGAAGGTCGTGTAGTTGTAGGATTGATTGGAAATAAAGCTGGGGTAATGAAAGCGGCTTCCGCCGGCCAGGAATTTAGCATATGGTATCCATTTGCGCCTGAGCTCATACGTGACGCGTGGACCCCCAAGAAAGTTCTGCTCAGAGATTCCTTTACCGGAACTTGAGTCCGTTAAAAAATTCAGAAAACGTACCTCTCCTTCCACTCCGACCCCGACATTACGCCAAACGTGATAGTCAAAATCGGCGTAAGCTCCCGGTCCGAATGCGTGTCTTTGTCCGTAATCTGTTTGTCCGAACGAGAAGTAACCTCCCGCAGTGATTGTCGCTTGTTTCGGCGTGACCGGAGAAACCGCCTGAGCCAGCAACAGGATTGGGCAAAATAAAAAGGCCAGCCCACTAAAAAATTTTTTCCCCACCGTAAAAACCCTCCCCAATGCAAGAAGAACTTGTATGCCTAAAGGCAGATACTGTTTTGTATCTGCCTTTAGTGTAAGTCTACTTCATTGACTATCTACGTTATGGATTAGATGTAGTGTCACCCGGGGAGGCTGCTCCAGTAGACGCTGGAATTGGCGCTGCCTGCCCGTATGGGCGGAGCCTAAAGAAAATAGGCGTCAACTCGAGTGGCATCTTATCGCTTGGGCTCAACACCGCAACGGGTTTGGCATTGAGTAACTCGACAGAATCATTCCATGAATCGACCCGAACGCGGCTTCCGAGCGGCAAAGCTGCGATCTGGCGAACGTTGTCCATATCAAGTTTGGGTGCTTTGGCGACCAACGCGCTCATCCAAACCTGATCGTCTGCAGGGCTGGTGAACAGTGAGTCTCCAAGTTGGGGCTGCATGAGCGAAGGCAATTGCTTCGAGCGGGCAAGCAGCAGTTTGTAATAAAGGCCAGCATCGGCGAGCTTGTCTTTGTACGGAGAATTTTCCAGAAGCTGAATTGCTTTTTTGGCAGCAGCCTGGTTTTCTGCGTCGCTGTGATGCAAAGGCACTCGGCGAATGGTCGCCTGGTCGGCGAACATCAGGTTGTCAGGAAATGCAAATTCCGTATCGACCTTATGCCCTAGTTCTAAGTGGGCCAGTTGGAAGGACAATACTGCAGCCAGGTCTGCTTCGTAGGGGAGGGTATCGATCAGGCCTTTGCTGAGTACGATCGTATTTCCAATGGTCAGAGATTCCAGGGGGTAGGTCAAGAGAACACGGCAGTGGACTGGTTCAGCCAATGAAATGTTATTGGTGAGGATGAGGTTGTTGGTGACCTGCTCCAGCACCTTGTCAAAAGCGCTGGGTGCAGCCAGCAGACCGGCTTGAAAGAGGCGATCAAGAATGTTGGATTCTGCTTGTTGCGACCACATGCGGGAAGCTTGCAGCGGGCTGACATCCTGCGCGCTTTCGCTCTGATCGGACACGGCATCGATCTTCACCGTGGCGTTGTCGCTGGTGGAGGTGGGTTGACGCAGGGAATAGCCCCAGATCCAGGTCTGCGCGCGGAAGAAGCCGGCCTGATCCGGAACCGCACCCGGACCATGTTCTTCTGCGTAGACCGCCGTGGGCAACCAGAGGCCTGGCTGCACGTTGGTGCGCCAGCTATCAAAGTGATAGTAGACCTGGTGGCCATTATTGCTGGTGTACGTGCCGCTGAAGCGAACGATATTTCCACCCGTATCCTCAATCCAGACGCGGCCGATGAATCGACCTGATCCAGATCCGGACTTGGGAGTTACGTCGAACAGATCGGTTCGCGTATCGCCCAGGAACTCACGGCGTACGAACACGAAGTCATAATGCTGGCGGTCGAAATGATTCGCATCCAGCAGGAGCATTTGAACGAACCCCTGGGCTACGTATTCGATCTTGAACGCCTTCGTGAGCCCGTTGACAAACATGACGGAACCCTTGAGGGCGGTCTTTTTGGCGCCAGCTTCCTGATAGCGATTGTCTTCAATTACCTTGCCGAAATCCACGCGGCCCAGAAAGTAGTGGTCTTCGGTGGGCACAGCGCTCAACTGCGTATCCGGCTTAAAGTCCTGAATGTAGGTTTCGACAACAGGCGTGCGTTGCTGCAGCGCCTGCAGGACACCTTTTTCATGGCCAGAGGCCAAATCGATGAGGCGAACCATCTGGGGGGTCAGCTTGCCCAGTGGCTGTTCAGTCTTTTTGTGCCGGGCCGAGGCAGGGAGAGTGATGGACACCAGCAGAAGGAGGGCCAGTCCTCTGTTGCGTGAACCTCGAGGGATAAGTTTCGAAAATCGCATCATTGTGTTCCTTGTGTTACCTGGTTTAGGGTTGTTTACTCGCATTTACCGCTCACTGGAAGCCGATCCAATCATACGTGAACATTACCGATACGTTACCAAAAATTTCAAAATGGTAATACGTTATGTTACGTAAGTTTCAACACGTCGGTGCAGTGCTACGCCAGCTGGAAATCGATCCGATAGTATGTCGTGATGTCGACAGGCCGGCCATCGCGAGTTGCGGGTTTGAAATGTGTTTCTTCCGCCACTCGAATCGCCTGCTCATCCAACCCATGACCTAGACCACGAACCACCCGGATGACATGGCAACGCCCGTCCGCCGAGAATCGAACCTCCAGGACAACGTCGCCCTGAATCTTCAGCTGCTTCGCTTCTGGCGTGTATATCGGCGTTGGGTGAGAGAGGACTTCCACCGTGGTTTCGTTCCCGGTGTTAGCTACCATCACCTTCGGCGTTTCGACCGCGGTATTGTCCTTAAAGGCGCCTTGCGTAACCTTACCGCGAGGGCCATTGCCGGTTCCGCCAGCTACACCGTCAGAGAACCCAACGGAAGCGACTTTTCCGCGGCCGCTGCCGCCCGGAACACCATCCGCATAGCCTGAACCGAAATTCACGCCGCCAACTTTTCCGCGACGTGCTGCACCGGCACCGGCACCGTCACCCACTGCACTCTGAAAGCTGCCATAGGCTGCGATGGTTGCAGGGCGGTTTGCGCCAGGATTCGGGTGAACTCCATTGGGATCGCCAAATCCGCCGGTTTTCGTCGACGTCTGGCCCATATTGTTCGCGACTGCAGTCGGGACATTGGTGTGAAACAGACCCACCTTCGGCTGCGCTGGCAAGGCAACGGAGTCGGGACGGTATGGCGGCAGCACAGGAGCACTGACGTTATTCAGATGGACCCGAGCCAGCTTCGGCTGGGGTTCCGTCTGCGTGGTCTGGTGATAGGTGATTTTGGGCGCGATCCGGTTCAGCAAATCCGGAGTTGGAGGAACGATTGGAGGCTTGACGTGAATCGTCGGCCGCACCGGCTTCACAGGAGTGATAGGAAGCAGGAGGTCGGTCTCGATCACGGGCTTTTGTACGACTTGATGAACCATGAATATGGACAGAATCAGAACCAACGCGATTGCCGAAGCATTCACGACCAGGCTTACGATGAAGGACTTGTTACGTCCCTCTGGTTCTGGCAGCAGTCCGAACGTGGCTAGTTGTCGACTGGAAGAAGGTACGCGCTCTCGATCTCTCGAGCGGCGGGGGGGCAGTCCGGTATCGGGCCGGACTGAATGCTCTCTTGTCGCAAAACTTGTCATACCGCTTTTACCTCAACGCGTTCAAACGTTCGCTGAATCAGAATTTTTGGAGCAACATCTTTCTTCGGTACCGGCACGTCCGGCTGGCTGTTCAGTCAGGGTATTTTCTTGAAATACTGCCGACTCCGAATAGGGCACAGGCAAAAGAAGTTTCAAAGAACCGCAGCAGAGAACAAAGTTCAAATCCAACGAAACATCCATCTCTGCCAAATTTGTCGAGCGGCCATGCAACATAAGATGCCGCTCGCATTTGACGAGTACAGTGTTGCCAGACAGAAGTGCGATACGGCCGCACTTCAGCCCGCTTGATACGGTGAATCCCAGAGCCTCGGAAAAGGCTCCTAAGCTCTGCGTAATTGGCTATGTTTGCCAATGAGTATGCCACATCTTAGAAATATTAAAATGAAATTCTCGCATGTCTAATTGAGCCGGGTATCGTTACATTAACCACTGGGGGGACCCGACCCGTTCAAATATGCAAACTTGCGCTTTCGGCCTATCATCAACAAACGGGAAATCGTTGATTCGCTGTCTCTGAGGGAAATCCAGTGAGTTCAGGAACAATTGTTCTCCTGCGCTCAACTTTCAACCATCTCTAGCGATCAACCGATCCAGCTTACTGCACCGACGACGGAAAATTCATTGATATAAAAGGAGATAATTCAATTGAATACACTCATCACCGGTGGCGCTGGTTATATAGGTGGCACCGTTGCCCACCTGCTCGCGGCGTCCGGGCATCGTGTCGTAGTCTATGACAACCTGTCCCATTCCAAACGCCTTTCAGTACCAGCAAGCTCGGCCTTTATCGAAGGGGAAGTCGGCGACCGAACGAAGGTGGAAGCCGCTCTCCGAAGCCACAATATTGATGCTGTCCTGCATTTTGCTGCCCTTATTGAAGCGGGCGAGAGTATGCAGTGTCCTGAGGTTTATTTTAGCAATAATAGCGCCTCCACGTTAATTCTTTTTCAAGCCATGCTGGCCGCTGGCGTCCGTAAGCTGGTCTTTTCGTCTACGGCCGCCGTGTACGGTCAGCCAGAACAAACACCAATTGAGGAAGGCGCCGCTCTGCACCCCACCAATCCTTATGGCGAATCGAAGCTGCTGGTGGAGCAGATGCTGACATGGTTGAATCGCATTCACGGCTTTCGCTATGCCAGCCTGCGCTACTTCAATGTGGCTGGCGCCATTGCCGGGCGCGGGGAATCGCACGAACCGGAGTCCCACCTGATCCCTCTGATCCTCGATGTCGCCCTGGGCCGACGCAAGAACATTCGCATTTACGGCACCGATTATCCGACGCCGGATGGTACCTGCATTCGCGACTATATTCATGTTCGCGACCTCGCCGACGCTCACCTTTTGGCGCTCGCCGCGCTAGAGGAAAAAGACCGCATGATCTATAACCTTGGTAATGGCCGAGGCTTCTCGGTGCGCGAGGTAATTGAAGCGGTTCGTCGTGTCACCGGCCATCCCATCCCAGTTGAGGAGTGTCCGCGCCGTCCAGGCGATCCTGCTATTTTGGTGGCCAGTTCAGAAAAGATCGGCCGCGAACTGGGATGGCAGCCAAAGTCGACTCGTCTAGACGACATCATCGCGGATGCATGGGCCTGGCACCAAGTGAGATATAAGTCCGCGATGTAAACCTGAAGTCTGCGGCTGCGAATGCCGCGAAGCTGAACGTTCCCGATAGGGTGTGCACCGCGTCTAAATGTAGGGAGAAGGACATGACGCTGCGGCTCAACAGCCTTACAGGGCTTGCCCGATGAGGTGTTGGAGGAATAGAAGAGAAGCGATGGGGCGGAGGGAGAACATGAAAGCATATCGCATTGCCAATCGATTTTTAATCGCCGGAATTGCGGCCGCAACCCTGGGATTTGGGTCTGCCGCGGTAGCGCAAACAGAGAATTCCACCGGGCAGGCACACGTGATCGTGACGGTGAATGCGGATAAATCCACCGCCGCCCCGCCTCTTCAGCAGGGAGAGATCAGCGTGAAAGTGAAGGGGCGTTCCACTCCCGTGGTGAGTGTTACCCCGATCAATGACGCCACAGAGCCTACGCAGCTGGTGTTCATGTTTGACGAATCCGCGCGGTCCTACCTGGCGCTGCAAATTCCCGACTTGAAGAACTTCATTCTCGGTCTGCCTGCATCGACCGAGGTGGCGGTCGCCTATATGTCCAATGGCCGCGCGGTGATGGCACAAAAAATGACCACAGATCACAAGCTGGCTGCTGACTCCCTGCGCCTGACAAATGGAATTCCGGGCATCACGGGAAGCCCGTATTTCTGTTTGTCCGACCTGGCAAAGAATTGGCCGTCGAAGCAGCAGGCTCGTCGCGTTGTTTTTATGGTGACCAACGGCGAGGACCCGTATTACAGGTCACGTGATATGCAGGATCCCTATCTTGCGGCTGCCATTCAAGACGCCCAAAAAGTCAACCTTCTTGTGTACTCGATTTACTTTCGCAACACCTTTGGTGGTGGATCGACGAGTTTCAGCACGCTGATGGGTCAGAGCTATCTGCAGCGTTTAGCGAATGAAACAGGGGGCCAGTTTTATAGCATGGCCATGTCGAGTCCGGTTTCTTTTGCGCCGTTCCTGAAGCAATTCAAGCAGTCGTTGCAACGGCAGTACGTATTGACCTTCGCAACCGGCGATACGGGTTGGCAGAGGGTGCAGGTTCAGTCGAAAAGTAAGGGAATAAAGCTGACCGCACCACAGGCGATCTACGTGCAGAAATAGCCAAAGCGGGCGCCATTTACGACACTCCTCTTCCGTGCAGCTTCAACGCTGGGAGGATCGTGCCTCAATGCTGCGTCAACACCAGTGCGAGCACGGCAAGGAATAGAGCGGGGGGCATGACCAGAATTCCCACGCGAAGGAATCGCCAGCCACTCACCTCGATATTTTCCCGGCGCATCGCGATCAGCCATAGGATGGTTGCCAGCGAGCCGGTAACAGAGAGGTTCGGCCCCAGGTCAATGCCCAGCAACACCGCGGCATGCACGGCGCTCGCACTGTGAGCCTCTCGGATTGCGGCTGCGCCGATTAATCCCATGGGAAGATTGTTGATCGCGTTCGATGCCACCCCAAATCCAAACGCGATCGCGCTCCAACCGGCGATGGGCGCCCATGCGGCAGCAGTTTGCAATGCATGGACGGAAACCGCGAGTACTCCCACCTCTCGCAGCGCGGCTACCATCACGAACAAGCCCGCCACCAAGAGAATCACGCTCCAGGAAACCGATCGAAGCGACGAGATCATCACACGTCTCTCTGTCCGCGCGACAAAAAACATCGTCAGGATGCCGGCTAAGGAAGTAGCGGGGCCCACCGGGCCGCCCAGAGCCGAGGTGATAAGCAATGCGCTTGCAGCCAGCAAAATTCCGATGCCGGCGCGGCGTCCTTTGGCATCAAGCATAGCGGGAGCCGTGCCGTCGTGAATCCGAGGATGCAGGTCATTTCGACTATGCCACCACAGCACTAGAAACGTTATTGCAATCGCGGCGACCGAAGGGACGAGAAAGATTTGCAGCCATTCGCAAAGTGCGGGCAATTGTCCGTCGAAGACCACTAAATTGGCCGGATTCGAGATGGGCAGGACGAAGCTGGCGGCGTTGGCAATGAATGCGCAGGCAAATAAATAGGGCAGCGGAGAAGTCTTTGCGCGACGTACAACAGCCAGTACAGCCGGAGTCAGCAGCACGGCTGTCGCATCGTTCGACAGCAAAGACGTCACCACAATGCCGATGCCGTACACCAGAACAAGCAGGCGAGTCTGAGATCCTCTGGCATGACCCATGGCCTCGGCCGCCAGCCAGTCGAAAACACCGTGATTGCGTGCCAGCTCTGCCAGCAACATCATGCCGGCAAGGAATAGATACACATCGGTCCCACTGCGGATTGCCGTCCAGGCCGCGTGCAGTGGAAGCAGACGAAACAGTACAAGAATCGTCGCTCCGCCCACTGCCCAGACATACTCTGGAATGCGACGCGGACGCCACAAAATAAGAATAAAAACCAGTCCACAGAGGAGCCAGGTGGCAATCCAGATCGCAAGTTGGGCTGGGTGGTGGGACATAAAAAGTACATTGTCGCAGACGCGCCTCGAGCGATCTTTATATAGACGGAAGATCAGCAGGCGCTCGTCGAGGTGTCGCACACATTGGATGCGGTGATTTCGAATCCCGGCGGCCATCGTTTACCATGGCTTCGTTGGTCAACCGATGCGAGCCCTGCAATTGACGGAATACCGGAAGCTGCAACTGGTGGATCTGCCAGTGCCATCTCCTGCGTCAGATGAGGTGCTGATCCAGGTGGCCGCGTGTGGCATTTGCGGCAGCGATGTTCACGGTTTCGATGGTTCGACAGGTCGCCGCATTCCTCCGCTGGTGATGGGCCACGAGGCAGCGGGTGTCATCGTCTGCTGTGGGCAGCGCGGTGGATACGATTTCGGTCGGAGAACGCGTTACCTTCGATTCCACCATTTCCTGCGGAAGCTGCGCCTTTTGTAAACAGGGTGCGGTCAACCTGTGTGATCGTCGTGAGGTGCTCGGTGTTTCCTGCGGAGATTATCGGCGCAATGGCGCGTTTGCGGAATATGTCGCGGTTCCAGCGCGGATCGTGTATCGACTGCCAGATTCGCTGAGTTTCACAGACGCCGCGATGATCGAAGCCGTTTCTGTGGCGTTGCATGCGGTGGGTCTGGCGGCGCCGGAGAAGGGAAGCACCGCGCTTGTAGTGGGCGCGGGAATGATCGGCCTGTTGATTCTGCAATCGCTGCGCGCGTCGGGCTGCGGCAATGTATTTGTCACCGACATCGATGCAGGCCGATTGGAACTGGCAAAGAGAGTCGGCGCGACTGAAATCATCCAGGCTGACGCAGCCACGTCTAGCCGCGAGATTGCAGAACTGGTGCGCAGTAAGACGGGCGGCGAGGGCGCCAGCCTCGTATTTGAAGCCGTGGGAACAGCGGCCACTGTGCGCACCGCGATTGAGTCGGCGCGAAAAGGAGCGACGGTCACGCTGGTCGGCAACCTGGCGCGGGAAGTTTCATTGCCGCTGCAGCACGTCATCACGCACCAGCTTCGACTGCAGGGTTCGTGTGCTTCAGCGGGAGAATATCCGCAGGCGATCGAGTTGATGGCCAGCAAAAAAATCGATGTCGCGCCGATGCTCTCGGCCATCGCGCCACTGGCTGAAGGAGCCCGCTGGTTCGAACGTCTGTATGCGCACGAAGCAAACTTGATGAAGGTGGTGCTGACGCCGGGGCTGATCGTATGAGCACTAAATCAGCACAGCAGCCGAAAGCCATGTTCGATCTGACCGGGCGTGTCGCGTTGGTCACCGGCACGAGCCGCGGACTGGGACAATCTTTTGCGCGGGCGCTGGCTCGCAGTGGTGCGGATTTGATTCTGACCAGCCGCAAGCAAAAAGACCTGCTGCCATTTCAAGAAGAGATTCAAGCGATGGGGAGGAAGGCGGTCGCGCTCGAACTCGATGTGCGTGATGAGGCCAGCATCGTCAAAATGACTGAACAGGCATTCGCCGAATTCGATGCGATCGATATCCTGGTGAACAATGCTGGGTGCAACGTGCGCAAGCCCGCGCTCGATGTTAGCTGGCAGGATTGGAACCAGGTACTTGATACGAATCTACGCGGCAGCTTTTTTGTGGCGAAATCAATTGCGCCGCAGATGATTGCGCGGGGTTACGGCCGCATTATCAATATCGGTTCTGTGACCAGCGTCGCCGGCTATGCTGGACTCTCTCCCTACACTGCCAGCCGCGGCGGCATCCGCCAACTCACCATGAGCCTCGCCGATGAGTGGGGCATGCATGGCGTAACCGTGAACTGCCTCGCGCCCGGATGGTTCAAGACCGACCAAAATAAAATTCTTTACGACGATCCAGAGTGGGTGGAATATCTGGTCGACCGGATTCCCTTAAAACGCCCAGGCGGACCCGGCGATTTGGATGGCGCAATCGTATTCCTCGCTTCCGAGGAGAGCCGCTACATCACAGGACAAACGCTGCTGGTGGATGGCGGAATCTCAACCGGTGCGGTGCGCGCCATGCCCGCCAGGCGGGCCAAACCGTTGTCATGATCGTGCCGTCCAAAGAACGGGAGAGAAAAATGAAGCACCTCAATCACAAAGATTCATCGAAGCCATTGGAAGGTCGCAGCTCTGTCCTGGTCCTGGCGTTGAGCCTCATACTCGTCATGCCTTTTGCGACCGCACCCGGCGTGCAGGCGCAGACGGAGAGCCCCAACTTCCGTAAACATGCGGTGAGTTTCGCAAAACCTCTGACCGTATATTTCATCGACGTTGAGGGCGGCCAGTCGACGTTGTTTGTCACGCCAGCGCATCAGTCCCTGTTGGTCGACACAGGCTGGCCCGACAATAATGACCGCGATGCGGATCGAATCATGCAAGCGGTGAAAGTAGCTGGTCTCGACCACATTGACTATCTTCTGATCACACACTTTCACGTCGATCACGTCGGCGGCGTCCCCAATCTGGTCAAGAAAATTCATGTCGACACTTTCATCGATCACGGAGTCAATCGCGAAACCACGGACGCTGTCACGGAGCAGGGATTCGAAAAATATCAGGCGATTCTTGCTCAATCCCATGCGAATCATATCCTGGCGAAACCTGGGGAGACAATTCCGTTAACCGGACTCACGACCACCATCGTTAGCGCGGACGGCAACACCATCGCGACACCATTGCCTGGAGTGGGCCAGCCGAATCCTTTCTGCAAGGGCTGCCCCATCCGGCCGCCGGACAAAACCGAGAATGGTCGCTCAGTTGGATTTGTGATGCAGTACGGCAAGGTGCGGCTGGTCGACCTGGGCGACTTGACCTGGGACAAGGAAATGCAGCTGATGTGCCCGAACAACAAGCTGGGCAAGATGGATGTCTACATCGTTTCCCATCATGGCTGGTATCCCAGCAGCAGCCCTGCGTTCGTCAATGGAATCGCGCCGCGCGTCGCGATTATGGACAACGGGGAACACAAGGGCGGCTCTCCCGTTCCCTGGGAGACGATTGAGAAATCGCCGCGGATTAAGGACCTGTGGCAACTGCATTACTCAGACGAAGGTGGTGCGGAGCACAATGTATCGACGCCTTACATTGCGAATGTAAGAGGCGCGAGTGGCGCTACCGACGGGCACTACATTCGGTTGCTGGCGTATCCCGATGGCAAGCTGGTGGTCTACAACTCGCGCACCGGCCAGAGCAAAACGTATCCCGCTCCGCAGTAATCGCGGAGGTCAACGCCGAGGCCACCCTTGATGGATGCTGAACAGGTTCGCGAAGCGCTGCTGAAGTTGCCGCACGTTGAAGAGACGATGCAGTGGGGCGCGAACCTTGTTTTCTGGGTGGGGGATAAAGCGATCGGCGGCAAGATGTTCGCGCTGGTCAATCTTGATGAAGACGGCAAGGGCGTCATTTCTTTTGCCGCCGGGCAGGAGCGCTATTCGGAGTTATTGGAGATGGATGGTGTCATTCCAGCGCCGTACATGGCCCGGATTTTCTGGGTAGCGTTGACGCGATGGGATGCAATTCCTGGCCGTGAATTGCTGGAACTGCTCACGCATGGACGTGATCTGGTCTATGCAAAACTCCCGAAGCGCACAAAAGATGCCCTGGCAATGCCGCCGACCGCCCGAAGGAAACTGATTGGCGAGCGCCGGAAGCTGCTGGCCAACCGCAAACGACCTAAGTCCGGATAGCATCCATTTGCGAAGTATCGATCCGTTCAATTTTCCCTAGCAGAAATGCATAGCTGATCGTTCCAAGCAGTAGAAGAAAGGCTGCCAAGGCAAAGGCGGCGGCGAAGGTGTGCGTCCAGGTGGTCAGATATCCGGTGATCACGGGCGCCAGGATAGCGGAAATCTGGCTGCCAAAGTTCATGATCCCACCCACCTTGCCGGTGCTGCTGGTGGGTACCAGAATGCCGGGCAATGTCCATCCCACTGGAGCAGCGGCCGAGAGTCCCCCAAGCCCGATGCAAAGCGACAGCAGCGCGGGAGTTGGATGGTGCGTGAAGGCTGGTCCAGCCACACCGAGGCCGCAAATCATGCCCAGCAGCAGGACTTTGCGCCGCACTCGAGCTGCATTGTGACCCGCACGAATCAACGCGTCCACCAACCATCCGCCCACAAAGATATCAACGGCCCCGGCAAAGAACCAGGGAATGCTGGCTGCCCATACCGCGTGCGCTAACGTCAGGTGTAGACCTGCAACGGCATAGCTGGGCAACCAGGTCAGCAGCAGGTAGAAGCTGTAGTTGTAAGTGGCGAAGCCGATCATCGCGCCCAGGATTTTCCGTTGCCGCAGTAGATGAAGGAGTGGATAGGAGCCGCCAGGATCGCGATCGGTTGCGAATGCAGAATCGCTTTGAATGTATGTGCGCTCGGCGTCGGAGAGATGTGGATCGTCCTGCGGGTCGCGATAGATTTTTGCGAAGACAGCGAAGTACAACAGGCTCAGAACTCCAGTGAACGCGAAGCTGAATCGCCAGCCGAAGTGGATCAGCAGTAAGCCGACGAAGGGAATTCCTACCGCAGGGCTGAATTTGGCCGCGGCGTCAAACATGGCAGTGGGAAGTCCACGTTCTTTCTCCGGAAACCATCTACCGACGGCGGCAGCACTGAGCGGGAAAATTGGCGACTCACCGACGCCAAGCAGCAGACGAGAAGAAAAGAGGCTGGCGACATTCTGTGAGGCCGCGGTGGCAAAGGTGGCGGCACTCCAGATGAAGGAGCTGATGACGCCGACCCGTCGAAGTCCAAAGCGATCCAGCAAAACCCCTGAGGGCAGCTGCAGCATTGCATACGTCCAGCTGTAGGCACCGAGCAGGTAGCCAAAGCCAACTGTGGTCAGCCCAAACCTCTGGTGCAACGCCTGTTGACCGACGGAGATGTTCACACGGTCCAGGTAGCTGATCATCACGCCCAAGGCCAGCAGCCAGGCGATGCGCCATCGGCGGTGAGATTTGCCAGTATCCGTGGGATTTGTGTCGATGGAGGTTCCTTCCGTGCAGGGACTGCGCTGCGGACATTCTCGCAGTTTTCGGTTATATGGGTCGATTGGGCTGCTTGCATCGCGGGCAAAAATCCACGATACTGTAAGTTCAGGACTCAAGGGACGTCGTACGTCCACGCAGATACCACTCTGCTCTCTCTCCTGCTAATCAGAAAGGAATATATAAGCTGTGTTGATGATTCGTCTTTCGCGCGTAGGCGCCCGCAAGAAACCGTACTACCGAATCGTTGTGATCGAGAAAGATCGTGCCCGCGACGGACGTTCTCTTGAGGTGGTTGGAACTTACAACCCCCGCACCAATCCTGCGACTGTAGACTTGAAGAAAGATCGCGTGGATTACTGGACAGGTAAAGGCGCCCAGCTTTCTGATCGGGTCACCAAACTGGTGGCTGCCGTCCCGACTGTTGCTCCAACGACATAAGACTTTGCCGCTACCAAGTTTTTGATGGCGCAAACAAATTCGGTAAGTTAATTTGCAGCGCGGCCCTAGGGTCGCGCTCCACTATTTGCACCGTGATTTGGTTTTCCTGACCTGACGATTTGCATTTTTCTGCCGAAATTCGACAAAAATGAAATTTGCAACCAGGCTTTTCGCCCGGTTAGTAACCTCGCTAGTGACTAATGAGTAAACCATAAAACTAAAGACAAAACGCTCTTTATTCGGTATAAACGCAATCAGAATTCAAACGTTTCACCTTGTGGGGTTAATGCATGTCAGAGAGTTCTGCGGAGCCGTCTGCAGTGGAATTAATTACGGCAATCGCCCGATCATTAGTTGATAAGCCGGCAGAAGTTTCAGTCAACGCAACATCGAATGAAACTGGCACGGTCTTGCGACTAAGGGTCGATCCGACGGATGTTGGAAAGGTGATTGGCAAGCAAGGACGGACGGCAAGATCGTTACGAACCATACTAGGAGCAGTCAGCGTTAAGCTCCATCATCGATACAGCCTGGAGATAGTCGAAGAAGCCAAGGCGGACACCGTTTCATAGTAGTTTTTTCAGTTGAGTCTGTAATGTGCAACGTGCTCCCCCCACGTGCAACAATTACGCTGTGACAGACGCAAAGCCAGCAACGGTCCAAGCGTGGGTGCATGTTGCCCGGCTGATTCGACCTCAAGGCCGTCGTGGCGAGGTGCTGGCGGAGATCCTTTCCGATTTTCCCGATCGATTCTCAAACCTGCGCAATGCATTTCTGTGGCGCAGTGATCGTCTGCCGGTCAATCCTATTCTTCTTGAACAATCCTGGCTTCATAAGGGCAAAGTAGTATTGAAGTTTGCCCACGTGGATTCCATTTCAGCAGCCGAAGCCCTGCGAGGGGCGGACCTGGTGATTTCCGCGGCGGACCGCATGCCACTCCAGTCAGATGAGATTTACATCAGCGACTTGCTCGGCTGCGAGTGTGTGGACGTCGTTGCTGATTCGGCGAACGGGATCCTGCTGGGAATCATCAAAGATGTTGTCCGACAAGAGCAGACTGCGGATCTGCTTGTTGTTGTCAGCCCTGACGGTAATGAGTATGAAATTCCATTTGCCAAAGCTTTTGTCCGCAACGTCGATGTAGCGGCCCGTCGCGTGGAGTTGTGTCTCCCTCCCGGACTTCTGGAGGTGAATGCTCCCATGACGGAAGAAGAAAGAGTGGCGAAGCAGGAGTCAACTGATTCCGCGTCGTAAAGTGGCAGTAAATCCTGATCGTCAAAACCTGGATGGGCGATGCTCCACACCGAGTGGACCCCGTTTTCCCCCGCTCCACGGGTAAATGAATTCTCACAATTCTGCGGCCGGGCTTTGGACAATCTTAATTCCAACTCAATACGATTAAGGAATGCGAGTATTGATATCGGGTGCGGGCGTTGCCGGCCCAACTTTGGCGTATTGGCTGGCTCACTTCGGATTTACCCCAACCCTGGTTGAGGTGGCTCCTAGTTTGCGGACGGGTGGATACATCATTGATTTCTGGGGTGCGGGATTCGACATCGCCGAACGTATGGGATTGCTGCCTCAGATTCAGAGCAAGGGATACAAGGTCCAGGAATTGAAGGTCGTTGATCGCGATGGAAAGAGGACTGCTGGATTTCCGGTCGATGCATTCGTTCGCCTGACACAAGGGAGATATGTAAGTCTGCCCAGAACGGAACTTGCCTCGTCTATCTTCAGCACAATCGACGGCCAGGTTGGTACCATATTTGGTACCATAGTGGATCAAATTGAGCAGACCAGCGAAGCTGTTCGGGTTCGATTCACATCCGGGGAGACCCGGGAGTTTGACCTGGTTGTAGGAGCAGACGGGTTGCATTCCAGAATCCGCAAACTCGCATTTGGCCCAGAAGAAAATTTCGAGAAATATCTCGGCTTCAAGGTGGCGGCATTTGTTGTCGACGGATATCAACCGCGCAATGAGCTGGTCTATGTGATGTATACGGAAGTGGGCCAGCAAGCGGCACGATTTACCATGCGCGACAACCAGACTATGTTCCACTTCACCTTTGCAGACGCGGACGCCGCTGGACCAGCCGATGTCAAGGGGCAGAAGGCGCAGCTGCGGAAACGATTCGAGAACAGCGGTTGGGAGTGCCCGCAAATCCTGAATACTCTCGACTCAACCAAAGATTTTTATTTCGACAGGGTGAGTCAGATCCGAATGGATCCAAAGCAAGGTTTGTGGAGTCGTGGGAGAGTGACATTGGTGGGCGATTCGGCTTTCTGCGTCTCGCTCCTTGGCGGCCAGGGTTCCGCATTGGCGATGATTGCGGCGTATATCCTCGCCGGCGAGCTGTCCCGCTGCCGCGGTGATTACGCTGTCGCGTTCTCGCGATATCAGAATCTGTTCGGACCATTCGTTCGCAAAAAACAGGATGCGGCGCTGAGGTTTGCTTCGTCGTTCGCGCCAAAATCGAAGCTTGCGGTTTACCTGCGTAACCAGATTTTCAACCTGATGGCAATTCCGTGGGTGGCGAACCTCGCCCTCGGTAGTGGACTTGCCGACAAAATTGTTCTGCCAAATTACTGATCCACTTTGTCGCGGGAGAACGCCAAGGATTATTTTGTAGGAGGCTCTTGCGGAATGGCTTCGCCGTCCGAACGAGGGTCCGACCCGGCAAAGTTGACGTCGCGCTTGGTGTCGCGGACTACAGCTTCACCTTGTCCAACGGTGAATGAAAACGGCTGCAACAGTTCGATCTGCTGTCCGCGCTTGGTGAGTTCTTCGCGCACAGCTTCGGGAATGCCGGGTTCCATCTGGACGTCGCAGCCGTCGAACGTCTGCTTGGTGAATCGAGCTTGTTCCAACGCAGCCTGAACATTCATTCCATAATCGACGACGTTGGCAACAAACTGTGCGTGCGCCTGTGCCTGGTTCCATCCACCCATAATGCCAAAGCCGATGCGCATATCTCCTTTTTCCATGAAGGCCGGAATGATGGTGTGAAGCGGCCGCTTATGGCCTGCAAGTGAATTGGGCTGCCCTGGCGTGAGGCTGAATCCGGCGCCGCGATCCTGAAAAGAGAAGCCCAGCCCCGGCGCCACCATTCCTGTGCCATAGCCTTCGTAGTTGCTCTGGATTAAAGAGACGATATTGCCGTCTTTATCGATGGTGGAAAGATAGATAGTCGTTTTGCCATGTGCGTTCAGGTATTGCGCCAGGTCAGACGGCAGCACCTGGCAGGAGGCGTGATTCATGTCGATCAACTTCGCGCGCTGCTTGGCCAAATCTTTTGAGAGCATTGCCTGGACAGGAATGGGAGTGAAGCGCGGGTCGCCGACGTAGCGGTACATATCCGCATACGCCAGTTTTTTCGCCTCGATCATCACCTGCAATGCGTCGGCGGAATTATGTCCGTACTTCGCCATGGGAAACTGTTCCATGATGTTCAGCATGGAGAGCGCAGCAACTCCTTGACCGTTCGGGGGCAACTCGTAGACGGTCCATCCGCGATAGGTAGTGGAGATTGGCTCGACCCACTCCGGCTGAAAATCCGCAAAATCTTCGCGTGTATGGGTTCCGCCCTGCGCACGCAGAAACTTGACCATGATGTCGGTCATGGGGCCGTTGTAGTATGCATCTCTGCCGTGCGCCGCAACCTGACGCAGCGAGTTAGCGAGCGCGGGATTCTTGAACAGGTCGCCCAGCTGTGGCGCAACACCGCCGGGGAGATAGGTTTCTTTGTAGCCGGGCTGCTGCATATCTCTTTTGCTGACCCAGTAGCGCGCGTTGCGCTCGGCTAGGGGAAATCCATTCTGCGCATAGTAAATCGCCGGTGCCAGCGTTTTGCTGAACGGCATCGTACCGAAGCGATCTTTCAACGCTTGCCAGCCAGCGACAGCTCCGGGGATATCGATGCTGTGAACTCCAATGGGATCGATGCTGTCGATGTGGTGGGATTTCAGATAGTCGATGGTAAGCGCTTTCGGTGTCCAGCCGCTGGAGTTGAGTCCGTACAGCTTGCCAGTCTTCGCGTCATAGTAGAGTGCGAACAGATCGCCGCCCATTCCATTCACGTACGGCTGCACGACACCCATCACCGCGTTGGCGGCAATGGCCGCGTCGATTGCATTTCCACCCTCTTCCAATATGTGGGCACCGGCTTGCGACGCTAAAAATTGTGGCGCAGCAACGATGCCGAATTTGGTGACCACCATGGATCGGCCTTGCCCGGGAACCGAAGCAAACTGCTGAGCGAGCAGCGTGGTGGACGCTAAGAACGTCAGGGCGGCTGTACGAGCGATGATCTTCATACCGTTTCTCCTGCTGGAGCTCTGGGTTATTTTGCAGCGGCTGCATTGTCGAGCTCGGTTGCGATGCGTTCGACAAAGCCCGCTTCATTCTCGATTGCTGCGCCCACGAGAACGATCTGCGCAGTTGCTTCGTCGAAGCGGTTCTGCTCGATGGCCTCGCGAACTCCCGGCAATGTTTTGGCGTCGTAGCCGGTGTACCAGCCGGGAGCGTAGATCAGATTCTGCATCCAAGGACGACGAGGCAGGCCTTGTGGACTTGTGAGTTTCCGGGCAGCCTGAGTTAACTCTTCATTGATGGCGGTCAGGCGCTTTGGTGAGATGTTTCCGCTTAGCGCACGGGTACGAGCTTGATTGAAATGTGCGGCAGATTTGTCGAGCGATGCCAGCGCATTGTCGAGTGGTGCGAAGTTTAGATAGGGCGGCATGGCCAGCGATGGAGGGGCAACCATTGGATGTCTCGGATCGCTGGTTAGCGCGTAGGCGTTCATCTTCAGCGCAGCGGCGCGTTCGTTCGCGTCTTTCTGCCGATCCGTTAGCAACTCCTTCACTTCACGATCGTAGATGTGCAGCGTGTCGGCCAGGGCTGCGAAATCGTACGGCAAGACATCTGCCTGTGCCATTCGCAGAACCAGTGCGCCGTCTGTCTGCGCCAGCGCGCGACCATACACATAGTTCGTGTCGGCGAAATGCGAGTACCAGTAAAAATCGTCGTAAATGGAATGGTAGACGCCGGCGCCGGTATCTTCACCTCCATAGCTGACGTTGAGAGAAGCGACGCCGAGGTGATCGATGAACGCCGTAAAGTCGGAGCCAG
>CAVTRK010000009.1:0-629339 GCA_963737095.1 uncultured Acidobacteriota bacterium | reverse complement strand
TGTCCAGCTTCCAGCTTTTTCTTGATGATTGCCATTCCGTCAATTTTCCTTTCAGACCCTGCCGCGGACCGGATGCGTTCGGTCTGTCCTGCTGTTAGAAATCAAGTCCCGCTTCGCGCGCGGCATCTGCCAACGCCTTGATGCGACCGTGATACAGATATCCGCCGCGATCGAAAACCACTTTCTTGATGCCCTTTTCCTTGGCCTTCTCCGCGATCAGCTTGCCCACTTCTTTGGCCGCCGCAACATTGCCGCCAGTCTTCAGTTTCGCGGTCACGCTGGAAGCAGACACCAGGGTGGTCCCGGAATGATCATCGATCAGCTGCGTATAAATCTGGTTCAACGAGCGATACACATTCAGCCGAGGACGTTCTGCCGTTCCCTGCATCTTGCGGCGAATGCGATCATGCACTCGCTGACGATTGGAATTGCGTTGAATCTGCGTAATCATTTTGCTTCCTTCCTAAAAGCGGAGATGCCCTGCATCCCCGTTCGGTTCTGAACTTCGTACCCGGACCGTAGCAAAACCAGGCTTTTAACTTCTGGCCTTTAGCTTTAGCTAAAAGCTAGGAGCTAACAGCTAAAAGCTTCTACTTGGCTCCAGTCTTGCCAACCTTCTTCTTCAGCTTCTCGTCGGAATAGCGAACACCCTTGTTCTTGTACGGGTCCGGCTTGCGCAGCGACCGCATGTCCGCCGCCACCTGGCCGACCTTCTGCCGATCGATGCCGCTGATTGTCACTCGCGTCTGCTTGGCATCGATGGCCGCCGCAATTCCAGTCGGCAACGGAAACTCGATCGGATGCGAATATCCCAGCGTGAACACAACCGTGTTCTTACCCTTCAATTCGGCACGATATCCAATGCCGACGATGTCCAGATCGCGAGTCCATCCCTGCGTCACGCCACGAACCGCATTCGCCACCAGAGCGCGCGTCAATCCGTGGATTGCCGCCTGCGATTCATCCTGGCGAACCACATGCAGGTTTCCATCTTTCTCTTCAAACTTCAGGCCGCCGGGAATCGGCTGCTCGACTTTGCCCTTCGGGCCTTCGACCACAACCGTATTGCCCTGCACCGTATACTTCACGCCTTTACCCAGCGGAATGGGCTGTTTTCCTATACGCGACATCTTGTGATTCTCTTTCTCGTTGGCTTGCGAGTCCCGCCGGAATTCCATCCCCGCGTTCCACTGCAGCCTGATCTACTTGCAATCGACGTTGTCGATTACCAAACTTCGCACAACAGCTCGCCGCCCACGCCTTCACGGCGCGCCTGACGACCTGTCATCACACCCTTCGGCGTGGTGATGATGCTGATGCCCAATCCACCCTGCACGCGGCGAATTTCATCGCGATGCACGTACACCCGGCATCCCGGATGGGAAATGCGGGAGAGGCCGCGAATGGCTGCCTGGTTGTTGGTGTCGTACTTCAAATACACCCGCAGAAAACGCTTGCTGTTTTCCTCTGTCGCCTTGTAGTTGCTGATGTAGCCCTCTTCCTTCAGAATGCGGGCTATTTCAAGCTTCAACTTCGAGGCTGGCACGTCCAGCTTCGCGTGCCGCGATGAAATCGCGTTGCGCAGCCGTGCCAACAGATCGGATACTGGATCGCTTACACTCATCGTATCTCCTTGATCCCCCGTTCGCCCGCCTTCAGCGGGAACCTGCGAGGACCGTTCCTGCGCCCGCTTGTAGAAACCGTGGCGCATCAAAATCTACTTCGTCTACTTCAACTAACGTTCAGCGCAGCCTGTGCCGCACCACTTACCAGGACGACTTCACGACCCCGGGAATTTCGCCCTTTAACGCCAGGCTGCGGAAACAAAGCCGGCAAATGCCGAACTTCCGCAGGAACGCCCGTGGACGTCCGCAGAGATTGCACCGGTTGTGCTGCCGCGAAGAAAACTTCGGCTTGCGCTTGTCTTTTACTCGTTTTGCTGTAGTTGCCATCGAACTTATCTTTTCCTCTCGCCCTGTTTAGGCCGTCTGCCGGAACGGAATGCCGAAGTGCTGCAGCAATGCCCGTGCCTGCTGATCGTCTTTCGCCGTGGTCACAATGGTGACGTTCATACCCTTCAACTTGTCCACGCGCGAGTAATCGATTTCAGGGAAAATCAACTGATCGCGAATTCCCAGCGTGTAATTGCCGCGTCCATCAAAGCTCTTCGTCGAAACGCCTTTGAAATCGCGCACGCGCGGCAGAGCCGTCGAAACCAGGCGATCCAGAAACTCGTACATCTTGTCGCCGCGCAATGTCACCATGGCGCCAATCGGCATGCCTTCGCGCACTTTGAATGCGGCGATCGATTTCTTGGCGCGCGTCACCACCGGCTTCTGTCCGGTGATTAATCCCAGATCCACCATCAGCGGATCCATCACCTTCACGTTTTGCGTGGCTTCGCCGAGTCCCATGTTCAGGACAATCTTTTCCAGCCGCGGCACCGCCATGGTATTTTTCAAGCCCAGTTCCTTCAGCAGCGCCGGCTTGATTTCCTTCACGTACTTATCTTTTAATCTGGTTGCCATCTTCCATCCATCCTTACTTCACTTCAACGCTGGCCCCTGAACCCTGGCCGCTGTTCCCTGAACCCTGTTCCCTTATTTCTTGCTTTCCAGCGTCTGACCGCATTTACGGCAGACCCGCACCTTGGTGTCGCCTTCAAACTTGAAGCCCACGCGAACCGGCCCGCAGTTCCCGCAGACCAGCATCACGTTTGAAATCTGAATCGGGTTTTCCTGCTCCGCAATACCGCCCTTGATGTTGCGCTGCGGATTCGGCTTCACAGTCTTCTTCACCATCATCACGTGCTCGACCAGCACCCGGCCCTCACCCTGCATCACGCGCAGTACGCGACCCTGCTTGCCTCTGTCTTTGCCCGCGATGACCTGCACTTTATCGTTGCGGCGAATCTTTAATCCTGCCATAACTCTCGTCTCACTTCCCGTTCGCGCCGGAACCGGCAAATTTCGCCCGATCCCTGGCCGCGTTTCTAAAATCAAACCCAACCGTTTCGCCTACAGAACTTCTGGAGCCAGCGAAACAATCTTCAAAAATCTCTTCTCGCGCAGTTCCCGGGCTACTGGACCGAATACGCGCGTGCCCACCGGCTCGCCGGTTTCATTGATCAGCACAGCGGCATTCTGATCGAAGCGGATATACGTTCCATCGCGGCGACGATATTCCTTGCGCGTGCGCACGATGACTGCCTTCACCACTTTGCCCTTCTTTACCTGGCCATCCGGCGAAGCTTCCTTCACTGCGGCGGTCACGACGTCACCCAGGCCGGCTTTGCGTCCGGTGGATCCGCCCAGCGGCAGGATTACCTGCAGCTTGCGCGCGCCGGAGTTGTCGGCCACCACCAACATTGTTCTCATTTGTACGGCCATCATCGTCTCCTAAACAATTGCTACAACCAGTACTGCCGGTGCCCCAGATCTCGATGTGGAGACCTGGAATTCTTCAAATCCCAGAGTTCTCTACACCGCCTGCGGAATCTCTTCTGCCTGCGCCAAATTCGAGCGGCGCACAATCTCTTCCAGCTGCCAGCGCTTCAGCTTGCTTAGCGGACGAGTCTCGCGAATCCGCACCACATCGCCAACCCGCGCCGTCTTGTGCTCGTCGTGCGCGTAAAACTTCTTGGTCGTCCGCATGGTCCGCAAATACTTGGGATGGGCCTTGCGCATCTCCACCGCGACCACAATGGTCTTCTGCATCTTGGTGGAAACCACTTCTCCAACCTTCTCGTTGCGATGAGAAACTGCTGGAGTGCCCGCGGTCGCAGTTGCTGCTGTATCTTTCGTCGGTTCGCTCATTGCTTAACTGCCGCCCTTCTTTGCATTCGCCTTGCCGCGCTTGGCGGCCTTTACCTTGGTCTTGCCGGTCGATTTCGCCTTGCTGGCCACCTTCGACGTCCGCTTGGTGTTCCGCGTCGACGTCTTCTTGGCTGCCTTCTTCTTCGCGCCCTTGGCGCCCGCCGACTTCTTCGCCGTCTTCTTCGTCTTTCGCTTGGGCGTCGCCTCGGTTTCGGTCGCGTTCACCCGCGCATGCGCGTGCGTCGCAATCCCCAGCTCATGCTGACGCTGCACTGTCTTGATGCGCGCAATATCCTTCTTCAACTCGCGCAGCTTCTTCAAGCCCTCATTCTGGCCCATCTTCATCTGGAATCGAAGGCGGAAAATCTGCTCCGCCGACTGGTGCGCCTGCAGCGCCAGTTCCTCTTTATCCAGATTGACGATCTTATCCATTTCCATGATTCAATCCTTCATCTTCGGATGTTTCCGGAGCCACCGGCTCCGATCATCCCTTAAGAAAACTTGTTACGACTTCTGCGTGGTTGCCGCCACAGCATCGTGACGAGCGACAAACAGCGTCTTCATGGGCAGCTTGTGCGAGGCCAGCCGCATGGCTTCCATCGCGATTTCCCGGCTGACGCCTTCCATCTCAAACAAAATCTTGCCCGGCTTGACCACCGCGACCCAGTGATCCAGCGGTCCCTTACCGGAACCCATACGAACTTCCGCAGGCTTCTTGGTAATCGGCTTGTCCGGAAACAAACGCAGCCAGATCTTGCCGCCACGCTTGATGAAACGAGTCATCGCCACACGGCTGGCTTCAATCTGCCGATCCGTGATGTGCGCGTGATCGAGCGTCTTCAATCCAAAATCCCCAAACGCAAGCTCAGAACCGCGCCAGGCCTTGCCACGATTGCGGCCCTTCTGCTGCTTGCGGAACTTCACCTTCTTCGGCATCAACATAACGAAATCCTTTTTGAGCGTTCTGCTCTCACTGCCACTTCAAAAATCAGTTCTTAGAAAATGCTCGATCCAACCCGGGGCTCGCGCTTCTTCTGCTGATAAATATCTCCGCGATAGACCCATGCCTTCACACCGATAATTCCGTAGGTGGTGTGCGCTTCGGCAAAACCGTAGTCGATATCCGCGCGCAGCGTATGCAACGGCAAACGTCCCTGCAGATACCATTCGGAACGCGCAATTTCTGCACCGTTCAACCGTCCGCCCACACGCACCTTGATGCCGCGGCAACCGAATCGCAGCGCCGAGTCCACCGACTTACGCATGGCGCGACGGAAGCTGACACGCTTCTCCAACTGCAGCGCGATATTCTCGGCCACCAGCTGCGCATCCAGCTCCGGCTTATTCACTTCCAGAATGTCGACGAAGACCTCGCGATTGGAACGCTTCTGCAGGTCGGTCTTCAGCTTCTCAATCTCCGCGCCCTTGCGTCCGATGATGATGCCTGGCCGCGCCGTGCGAATAATGATCCGCAGCTTGTTGCCTGGACGCTCGATTTCAATCGAGCTGACGCCGGCGGACTTGAGCTTTTCCTTCAGCTCACGCCGCAGCTGCACATCCTCGACCAGCAGGCGATCGTATCCCCGCTCGACGAACCAGCGCGACTTCCATGGCTTATTGATTCCTAGCCGAAACCCGTAAGGGTGGACTTTCTGACCCATAATTCAATCCTTCCGTTCGCTACTTCGCTGACTTTTTGGCGGCAGTCTTCTTTTTCGCCGCGGCTGGTTTTGCTGCCGGTTTGCTGGATCCTGACTTCTTCGCTGCCGTCTTCGCCGTCTTCTTCTTGCCTTTGGCGCCGGTCTCCGGCTCATCACCAACCGTCTTCGCCAACTCCGGACGTTTCTTTTCAGCAACCGTAATCAATACATTCGACATGCGACGTTGATAGCGGAACGCGCGCCCCATCGGCGCTGGACGAATCCGCTTCAACCGGGGTCCTTCATTCGCCACCGCCATCTTCACGTAGAGGTTGTCGACGTCAATGTTCAAGTCCGCGCTCTTCGCTCAGATAGTTCGCATTCTCAAGTGCCGAACGCAATACCTTCTCCACCAGCGGAGCTACACGCTTCTTGGTGAAGGCCACCGTCTGCAACGCATCTTCCACGCGCCGGCCCTTGATCAAATCCAGCACCAGCTTCGCCTTTTGCGGCGAGACCCGCTGAAACTTCGCTTCCGCCCTGAATTCCTGTGCTTCGTATTGCATCTTGCGTTATGCCTTTCCCGCTGCTAGCGCGGCTTGGTAGCCGTCTCGGCCTTGGCGGAGTGACCTTTGAATGTACGCGTGGCGGCAAATTCGCCCAGCTTGTGACCCACCATGTTTTCCGTCACGTAGACCGGAATAAACTTGCGGCCGTTGTGCACCGCAATCGTGTGCCCGACCATTTCAGGAAAAATCGTGGACCGGCGCGACCAGGTGCGTACCACCTTCTTGTCATTCGCCTTATTCATCGTCTCAATCTTCACAATCAAGTGAGTGTCGATGAAGGGTCCTTTCTTTGTCGAACGTGCCATCTTTTCTCCTTCAAAAATCCGCTTCTAGCTTCTGGCTTTTAGCTTCTAGCTAGAGGCTAGGAGCTAGCAGCTCATCGCTGCACTCTTACTTTTTCTTCGGTCGGCTGACGATCATGCCATCGGTCCGCTTGTTGTTGCGTGTCTTGTATCCGCGAGTCGGCTGTCCCCACGGCGTTACAGGATGACGGCCACCGGAAGTTTTTCCTTCGCCGCCGCCATGCGGGTGATCCACCGGGTTCATGGTCACGCCACGGTTTGCCGGGCGAATTCCCTTCCAGCGATTTCTGCCGGCCTTGCCAATCGAAATATTTTCGTGGTCCGTGTTGCCAACCTGCCCGATCGTTGCCATGCAATCGACCAGCACCTTGCGCGTCTCGCCCGAAGGCAGCTTCAACAGCGCATAGTCGCCTTCTTTGGCCACCAGCTGCGCCGAAGCTCCAGCCGAGCGAACCATCTGCGCGCCCTTGCCGGGCCGCAGTTCCACGTTATGTACCGTGGTGCCCGCCGGAATATTCTTCAGCGGCAGCGCGTTGCCCACCAGGATGTCGGCCTCTTCGCCGCTCATGATGGCCTGGCCCACCTGCAAGCCAATCGGCTGCAGAATGTAGCGCTTCTCTCCGTCCGCGTAGTGGATCAAAGCAATGCGCGCCGAACGGTTGGGATCGTATTCAATGGTGGCGACGCGGCCCGGGATGCCGGACTTGTCGCGCTTGAAGTCGATCAGGCGCAGCTTGCGCTTGTGGCCGCCACCGTGGTGGCGAATCGTCAAATCGCCCGTGTTGCGGCGTCCGCCCGTGCGCTTACGAATCGACGTCAGCGGCTTATATGGGCGATCGGTCGTCAGGTCATCGTTGACCACCGTGGAGGTGAAACGCAAACTCGGAGTGATCGGTCTGTATGTCTTGATCGGCATCGGTTTCTCTTTTTTTGATCCTGGCCCCGGTCCTGGCAACCAACATCACGTTCAAATCGTTACTGCTTGCCGCTCGGCTCTTCGCTAATAGCTAGAAGCTGGCGGCTAAAAGCTAAAGGCTGTTGATGTACTCCGGCATCTTCTGTCCTGGCTTCAGGCGCACATACGCCTTCTTCCAGTCCGAGCGATAGCCGCTGAACCGTCCGCGCTTGCGCTCTTTGCCCACAAAGTTGGCGGTGCGAACTCCCTCCACCTTCACCTTGAACAAAGTCTCGACAGCCTGCTTCACTTCCGTCTTGGTAGCCGACGTTGCGACCTCAAACACGAGAGTGGCTTCGGTTTCCTTGGCGCCCAGGCCTTTTTCCGTAATTACCGGGCGACGAATTACTTGATATACATCTGCCATCAGGCCACCTCTGCTGCGGCTGCCAGCTTGCGCTTGGACACCGTTTTCTTCAATGCTTCGTACAACTGCTCCATCGCCGTTACGGAGATGATGGCGCGCTCGTGCTTCAGCAGGTGATACGGATGCACTTCGTTGCTCAGCATCAGCTCAACACCATGCAGGTTGCGCGCACCCAGCAACAGATTCTTGCTCAGCGTATTGCCGCTTTCGACCAGCAGTGCCGTCTTCTTCGCATCGAGAGTCGTCAGCGCCGATGCGATAGAGCTTGGTCTTCGGCTCTTTCAGCTCCAGGCTCTCGACCACAATCAAATGTCCGTCCGCCAGCTTGGCCGCAATTGCGGAGCGCAGCGCGCCCAGCAACTTCTTGCGCGGGAAAGCATAATCGTGCGAGTGCGGCACAGGTCCGTGCACCGTTCCACCATGCCTCCAGAGAGGCGAGCGGATCGAGGCAACGCGCGCCCGGCCCGTTCCCTTCTGCTTCCACAGTTTCTTGCCGGAACCAGATACAAGCTTGCGATTTTTGGTGGCGTGCGTGCCTTGACGCAGGGCTGCGCGGTAGTGCTTCACCGCTTCCCAGATCAAGTCCTCGTTCACCTCGGCCGGCCCGAAAACTTCGTCCGCCAGCTCCAGGGTTCCGACTTTTTTACCACCCAGATCGACTACGTCAATGTTTGCCATTGCTCTACTCTCTTCAGCTCTTCGCTACTCGCTTTTAGCCTCTAGCTTAGGAGCTAAAAGCTAGCCGCTGTCCTTCGGCTGCTTTCTTATTTCTTCTTGCCAGATGCCTTCTTCGAAGCCTTCAACGGATCCACCGTGGTCGCGCCGCTGAATCCACGACGTTCGCGAGGCGGCTGCTTTGCCTTGGTGATCAGCACATATCCATCACGATGTCCCGGGACAGCGCCCTCCAGCATCAGCAGGTTCTCATCGGTATCGATGCCGCGAATGCGAAGATTGCGCACCGTCACGTTATCCACGCCCATGTGACCCGGCATACGCATTCCCTTCATCACGCGCGAAGGAAATGACGAAGCGCCGATCGATCCCTGCACCTGGAACATATGTCCGTGCGATTTCGGCCCGCCGCCAAATCCATGCCGGCGAACAACGCCCGCAAATCCGCGACCCTTGCTGGTGCCCAGCACATCGACGAACTTCTCATCGGCGAAAATATCGACCAGCACGCGATCGCCCGCTTTGCTGCCGACAGTCTCTTCGCCTTCCGCTGCCTTGGCTGCAGCTTCAATCGGAACCTCGCGCAAAATCCGCACTGGAGGAACATTGCTCTTGCCGAAGTGACCCGCCATCGCCTTATTGATTTTGGAGCTCTTCA
The DNA here is from genome assembly GCA_963737095.1 of uncultured Acidobacteriota bacterium. Classification (GTDB taxonomy): domain Bacteria; phylum Acidobacteriota; class Terriglobia; order Terriglobales; family Acidobacteriaceae; genus JAKAAZ01. The sequence goes on along the minus strand of CAVTRK010000009.1, from coordinate 620,358 downwards.
CAAACTCAACCAGGCCAATCTGCGCGGCATCGTAGCCGTCCTTCGCCTGCGTCTTCATCTGCGTAATCACGCACGGACCCACCTGCACCACGGTGATCGGATGAATTTCTCCGTTCTCATCGAAGACCTGGGTCATGCCGATTTTCTTGCCAATCATTCCTGCAACTGCCATCGTTTTCTCCCCTCATCATGCGTGCCGTTCAGCGCCGCACTGTAGGTATTCCTGTTTTTCCGCCCGTTAGGGCGAGTTGCCTGGACGGCCAGTCCCGGCTAGCGCTATTTTTCGAAGGCCTTGATTTCGACGTCGACACCGGCAGGCAGATCGAGGCGCATCAGCGCATCCACCGTCTGCTGGGTCGGCTCCAGAATGTCAATCAGCCGCTTGTGGGTGCGAATTTCGAACGCTTCACGAGACTTCTTGTCCACGTGCGGCGACCGCAAAACGCAATACTTGTTCTTCACCGTCGGCAACGGAATCGGCCCCGCAACCTGCGCGCCCGTCCGCTTGGCCGTGTCCACGATTTCGCCGGTCGAAGTATCCAGCACGCGATAGTCATACGCCTTCAGGCGGATGCGAATTCTTTGTCCAATCATGACTTCATCTCTTTCAATTGCAGCTTCTAGTGCAGCTTTTGGCTTCTAGCCCTTAGCTTCTAGCTAGGAGCTAGCAGCTAAAGCTAAAAGCTGTTTCTCGCCTACTTCAAAATCTCAGCAATGGCTCCGGCGCCGACCGTGCGTCCGCCTTCGCGAATCGCAAACCGCAAGCCCTTTTCCATCGCCACTGGAGTAATCAGCTCAATCTCCAGCTCGACGTTATCCCCCGGCATCACCATCTCCGTGCCTTCCGGCAGCTTGGCCACGCCCGTCACGTCCGTCGTGCGGAAGTAGAACTGCGGCCGATAGCCATTGAAAAACGGTGTGTGCCGTCCGCCCTCTTCCTTGCTCAACACGTAAATCTCTGCCTTGAACTTGGTGTGCGGCGTAATCGAACCCGGCTTCGCCAGCACCATGCCGCGCTCCACATCTTCCTTCGGAATACCGCGCAGCAACAGTCCAGCATTATCCCCCGCGAGACCTTCGTCCAGCTGCTTCTTGAACATTTCGACGCCGGTCACCACCGTCTTGCGCGTTTCGCGGAAGCCGACAATCTCCGTATCCTCGCCCACCTTCACCTTGCCGCGCTCGATCCGTCCCGTCACCACAGTGCCGCGACCCGAGATCGAGAAGATATCTTCAATCGGCATCAGGAACGGCTGATCGATGGCACGCGCCGGCATCGGCACGGACTTATCGACCGCTTCCATCAGCTCATCAATCTTCGCTTCCCACTGCGCTTCGCCGTTCAATGCGCCCAAGGCTGAGCCGCGAATCACCGGCACATCGTCGCCCGGGAACTGGTACTTCGCACAGCAGCTCGCGCACTTCCATCTCGACCAGGTCAATCAGTTCCGGATCATCGACCGCATCGCACTTGTTCAGAAACACCACAATGTACGGAACGCCGACCTGGCGCGCCAGCAGCACGTGCTCTTTGGTCTGCGGCATCGGACCATCGGTCGCCGCGACCACCAGGATCGCGCCATCCATCTGCGCCGCACCGGTGATCATGTTCTTGATGTAATCGGCGTGGCCCGGGCAATCGACGTGCGCGTAGTGACGGTTCTTGGTCTCATACTCCACGTGCGCGGTCGCAATCGTGATGCCGCGCTCGCGCTCTTCCGGCGCGTTGTCGATGGTGTCGAAGGAACGAAACTTGTTGTTCGGGTTGTGCTTCGACAATACCTTGGTGATCGCCGCCGTCAACGTCGTCTTGCCATGATCGATGTGCCCGATCGTTCCTACGTTTACGTGCGGCTTCGACCGGTCAAACTTTTCCTTCGCCATTGGTTGCCCTCATCCCTTCCATTCGATCTTGTCGATCTTGAATATTTCGTTTGCTCGTTAAACCCTGCTGCAGCGGTTTCCGGTGGAACTATGCCTTGCTCTGGCTGCGACCAATAATCTCGTCGCTCACCGAGCGCGGCGCTTCTTCATACCGGGCAAAGTGCATCGAATAGGTCGCCCGGCCTTGCGTGGACGAACGCATGTTCGTCGCGTAATTAAACATTTCCTTCAGCGGCACACTCGCCTTGATCACCTGCGAACCGCCCGAGTGTTCCATGCCCTCAATGCGTCCGCGGCGAGAATTGATGTCGCCGATAATCGTGCCCATGTGCTCTTCCGGAACGGTCACTTCGACCGCCATCACCGGCTCCAGCAGCACAGGACTTGCCTTGCGGGCCGCTTCCTTGATCGCCATCGAACCGGCAATCTTGAACGCCATTTCGTTCGAGTCAACATCGTGATAGCTGCCGTCGTAGAGCGACACCTTGATGTCCACCATCGGAAAGCCTGCCAGAATTCCGCCTTCCAGCGCTTCGCGGATACCCTGATCGATCGGCTTGATGTACTCGCGCGGAATCGAACCGCCAGTAACATCGTTTTCGAACTCGTAGCCTTTTCCAGGGTTCGGCTCGACGCGAATCTTGCAGTGTCCGTAGTTGCCCGAACCGCCGGTCTGGCGAATGTACTTGCCTTCCGCATCCGCGTGCTTGCGAATTGTCTCGCGGAACGCGACCTGCGGCGTTCCCACATTCGCTTCCACCTTGTGCTCGCGCTTCATGCGGTCGACGAGAATTTCCAAGTGCAGCTCGCCCATGCCGCTGATGATGGTCTGTCCGGAATCTTCATCCGTGCGCACCTTGAAGGTGGGATCTTCATCCGACAACCGCGACAGCGCCATACCCATCTTTTCCTGGTCGCTCTTGGTCTTCGGCTCAATTGCAACGGAGATCACAGGCTCAGGAAACGTAATCGCTCCCAGCGCAATCGGGTGCCGCGGATCGCACAACGTGTCGCCCGTCTTGATTTCCTTCAACCCCACGCAGGCGCAAATGTCGCCGGCATAGATTTCAGAAATATCTTCGCGCTTATCGGCATGCATCTTCACCAGCCGGCCCACGCGCTCGGTTTTTCCAGTGCGAGGATTCAACACCGTATCGCCCGTTTTCAGCGATCCGGAATAGAGCCGGATAAAGCTCAGCTTGCCGAATTGATCGTTGATCAGCTTGAATGCCAGCGCCGCAAACGGCTCAGAATCTTCTGGCTTGCGGATCAATGTAATGGATGGGTCGGATGGATCGATGCCTTCCACCGGAGCAATATCGACCGGGCTGGGCAGATAATCGACAACCGCATCGAGCAGTGTCTGAATTCCCTTGTTCTTGAATGCGCTTCCGCAGAGTACCGGGAAAACCTTCATCTCCAGCGTCGTCTTGCGGATGGAAGCCTTCAGCTGCGCCGCTGTCGGCGTTTCGCCTTCCAGGAACAGGTGCAGCATATCGTCGTCATACTCGGCGACCGTCTCGATCAATTGCAGACGAAATGCTTCGGCCTTCTTCAACAGGTCTGCAGGAATCTCCTCGACCGAATACTTCGCGCCCATGGTCTCGTCATTCCAGACAATGGCCCGCATCTCGACCAGATCCACCAGGCCTTTAAATTTCGCCTCGGCCCCGATCGGAATCTGAATCGCCACCGGCCGAGCGCCCAGGCGCTTGCGGATCGTCTCAATCACATGCTCAAAATCCGCGCCGGCCTTGTCCATCTTGTTGACAAAGCAAATCCGCGGAATCTTGTACTTATCGCCCTGCCGCCAGACCGTCTCACTCTGCGGCTGCACGCCGGAAACCGAGTCAAACAACGCCACCGCGCTATCCAGCACGCGCAAACTGCGCTCTACTTCCGCGGTAAAGTCCACGTGGCCCGGAGTATCAATAATGTTGATGCGAATGTCGCGCCAGGTACATGTCGTCGCGGCCGAGGTAATCGTGATGCCGCGCTCCTGCTCCTGCTCCATGTAATCCATGGTCGCAGTCCCTTCATGCACTTCACCAATACGGTGCGTGATGCCGGTATAGAACAGGATGCGTTCCGTCGCTGTCGTTTTTCCGGCGTCAATGTGCGCCATGATTCCGATATTGCGGCAACGATTTAACGGTATTTGACGTGGCACGGTACCATTCTCACTTCGCGGAATTGCTTCCGCAGGTTGCTGTTACGGTTCTCTTGTCGCTAACGGCGCGCTACCAGCGATAATGCGCAAAAGCCTTGTTGGCTTCCGCCATGCGGTGCACGTCTTCCTTCTTCTTCATCGCGGCGCCACGGCCATTGGCGGCATCCAGCAATTCGTTCGTAAGCTTGTCGACCATGCCCTTTTCGCCGCGGGCACGACCATACGTCACCAGCCAGCGAATTGCCAAAGAGGTGCGACGCTCCGGGTTCACTTCGATCGGAACCTGGTAGTTCGCGCCACCCACTCGGCGGGTCTTCACTTCCAGCAGCGGCTTGCAATTCTCCACTGCCTTCTTGAACAGCTTCAACGCTTCATCGCCGCCGCGCTGCTCCAGGTTCGTCATGGAGGTGTAGAAAATCTTCTGCGCCGTCGACTTCTTGCCATCCCACATCATGGAGTTGACAAACTTCGTGACCAGCGTCGAGTTATAGATCGCGTCCGGCACGACTTCCCGCTTCGCAATGTGACCTTTTCTAGGCATAGCTGCTTCAATCCTTTGTTCGATCCGTCAGATACTACGGGTGCCCCATTCAAGCCGTCTTGTGGCTTGAGTGGGAATGGATATCTGTTTACTTGGCCGCGGCCTTGGCGCGCTTGGCGCCATACTTCGACCGGCTCTGCTTGCGATTCGCCACGCCCACTGAATCCAGCGTGCCCCGAACCACGTGATAGCGAACACCCGGCAAATCCTTCACACGGCCGCCGCGGATCAGCACAATCGAGTGCTCCTGCAGGTTGTGGCCGATCCCGGGAATATAGGTGGTGACTTCAATTCCGTTGGTCAGACGAACACGCGCAACCTTGCGCAGTGCGGAGTTTGGCTTCTTGGGCGTCTGCGTATATACGCGGGTGCAAACACCGCGCCGTTGCGGGCATCCCTGCAGCGCCGGGCTGGCGGTCTTGTACCGCGGCGCCGTCCGGCCTTTCCTGACAAGCTGACTAAATGTAGGCAAGAACAATCTCCTTTAATACCGTGCTGCTGAATCTCTTAAAACTTCCCAACCAGATCACCCTGGGTGCCCCATCCTCGCCGCGTACTTAGCGGCTAGGGTGGGATGGAACAGTGTCCGCACCACGAAAATGCCTGTCATCCTGACCGAAGTTCCCGCCGCAGGCGAGAACGCAGTGGAGCGACCTGCTTTACAACTGCCTGCCCACACAATGGCGGACTGGCGATTTCCGCACACGCGCGATTTCTCGCACAGGGGCGGAGTTCGCATCCAAATTCTGTAGTCTGACTGAAACAACGACGGTGACCGGCTTATACCGCTTGCCCGCTCCGTTTCGCTGTTCTGCCCCGCATAGCCCGCCAGGGTGGCCGGTGTCGCAGGTGCAAAAGGACGAGTATCGAATCCGCTGTTCCGAAAACTGAAACCGATGCAATCCGCTGTCGACTGCCAGCGGAACTGGACGGCGCCTCCCACAGGCACACTACCGTCGCTCGCCAAACTTCACAAGAATATCAAGGGATTCCCGCCAGAGTCAACAGGGAGCATGCTGCAGAGGCCCAGTCGGGCGAGTTCAGTTGTAAGAGTACACTCTTCTAATGTTCTCCCAGAGGTTTCCTGTTCCCCGCGATGCCGGGCCTCCGAAGATCAAACGCGATCACCCCACTCCGGAGTCTCATCACGCTGCTCCATATTGGCTCCTAGCTTTCGGGATCGGAGCTGCCCTTCTCAGCGGCTGCGCTGACGGTGGAGGTTCGCAATCAACCTCTCCACCGTCCCAACCCGTTGCCATTTCGGCCCAGCCAACGAGCCAAATAACTCCGATCGGACGAACCGCAACCTTCAGCGTTGTTGCCAGCGGCACCGCTCCGCTGCGATATCAATGGAGCGAGAATGGCGCGCCCATCTCGGGAGCAACGAGCGCCTCGTATACCACGCCTGTCGTTGCGCTCAGCGATGGCGGGGAAACCTTCCAGGTGACCGTAAGCAATTCGATCAATTCAGTTGCCAGCGATTTGGCTACACTTACGTCCGGACCTCGCGCGCCAGCTCTCGGCGATCTCCGATACCTCCTTTTTGAGCAGGTCTCGGCGTCGGGTTTCTTCCAAGCCGGCGGCGAACACACCAACATTGTCGGGTCGAGCGGTTTTTCGGCAAGCGATGCGCTCGGCACTCCTCTGGAAATAGGTTCGAACTTCGCATGCTATCCCGGAATACCATTTGACTGTGGATGGTCCTTCGACGTGTTCGGTTTACCCCCGGGCCAGACAGGCCTCTCCATGTACTACGAGAGCCACGATTATCCTGACTTCTCCTCCGACATACAATCGATCGTCGCTTCAAACGTCGTAGTTGATTCCCTGGATTTCGAACCTGGAAACAACGACTATGCCGTTTCGTATGTGAAAATAGCGCAAACGGGTGAATTCGATTATCGCCTGGAGATCGTCCCACCGGACCAGCTTCAGGCTACTGTGGTGAATGACGGCGCAGAGAGCCGAATCGTCACCGCCGTCTCGTTCGATGCAAGCAACCAGGCCAATGTGATTTCCTACGGCTGGACGGGAGACACAGCCACAGTGTACGAGGCGCAAACGGTCATCGCTAAGTCGGCAAGCGAAATCATAAACCAATCTAAAACACTGGCCGCCGATGGCTACTTCATTAGCGCCTTTGGCGGCAGCGATACAGACGGCTACATGCTGATCGGAATGCGAGTTCAGGGCGATACGATGGCTCGCCCGATCAGTGTGACCACGACGGGGCTGATCGGCTCGAGCTCGTTCAGTACTCTTCCGCCGCAGAGTCCACCCTACGCCACCGTGGTTATCACCGGTGGGTTCTTCGGCACCTTCACCACTGCCGCAAGCGAGGTTTACGTTTCGGAAGAATAAGGCTGGTGGCCACGTCTGAAATCAGGGTGGGCGGGTGGCCCACATCTGGGTGTCCCTCGATAAGGACGAAGGCTTCCTCAACCCGAGCCGAGCCTCATCCTCTCAAGCCCGCTTCCGCTTGCTCTCCAAATCCCGCAACATCACGCTTCGCAGCAGCGAATTCAGCCGAGACTGATACCCCTCCGTCCCCTGCTGGCGCAGCCATGCCAGAATATCCGCGTCGATCCTCAGCGTAATCTGCTTCTTCACCGGGCGATAAAACGGATTCGGCACCGCATTCTGCCAGAACGTCTCCGTCAGCTCCGGCAAATCGGACACATCGATCTCGCTGTCAGGCATCGCCGCCAGCTTCGCCAACTCGCGCTTTCTTCCAGGCATGGCTTTAACCTCAGCCATCGTTTTTCTCACGATTTTCTTCATACCGTTCTCGCTCCTTCCGTGTGGCTTTTCGAGCTGTAATGATGCGGACCGTTTCATCAGGTTCTCCCTCCTGCACAGTGTGAGCCACCAGCAGCACAACCACACCTTCGACCATGCCGATCGTCTGCCATCGCGGCTCACCATCCTCGACTCGATCCTGCTCGGCTAACGCGTAAGGATCGTCAAAGACTTCCGCCGCAAGCTCAAAGCTGACGCCATGCTTGCGTCGATTGCTCTCCGCCTTCGCCTCGTCCCACTCGAACAGAATCATGCCTGCCAATATTATAGTGCAGTTTTGTAACTACAGTTTTGGCATTATGCGACTACATCCAATTTTTCTCAAGCCCCTGCCGAGTCGAGAGGACCTGATCACAGCGCCCGCTTGCCATTTGACCCCACATCCTTGTTCGCAAGAGTATTAGAGCTTGATGGAGGACTCAAAATGTCGATCCCCTCAACAATGAATAGTCGGGTAGCTGGTGTCCTGTACGGGTTGGTCATGGCAGCCATCATCGTCAGCGTCGATGTCACGTTCTTTCGCGGCCACCTGTGGGAACGGCTGATGGCGAATATCGGCATCGTCCTGGTCTTCGCCGCCTTCTACTTCAGATTCCTCAGGCACCCCTGACCTGGGTGCCCCACATCTCGCGTTTGAGATGTGGGAGGTTCTCTCCCTGCCTGCATGGATATTTCTTCCGCGCTTTATATCCAAACCAGTATAGTTAGCCCATGAAGCCTGACATGAAAATCGCGAGAGAACGGTTCCAAGCAACTAGGGAGAGACTCGAAATGAACAAACCTAAACCCTATGCCAGCGTATGGGACGCCCTGGCCGAGACTCCAGAGCAGGCGGCCAACCTGCGCGCCCGCGCGGAACTCATGCGAAAGATCGCCGCCATCGTGAAGAAGAATCGCTGGACGCAGGTGGAAGCCGCCAAACGCTGCGGCATCACTCAGCCGCGCATCAATGATCTGCTCCGCGGTCGCGTCTCCAGATTTTCACTCGACGCTCTGGTCAACATCGCCACCAGCCTCGGCCGCCGTGTTCGCGTCGAAATCGAAGCCGCCTGACGCCGCTCACTTCGGGCACGCAATGCTCAATTCCCGGAAGCATCCAGTTCCTTCACCAGCCAAAGCACCAGATCATCATCCACCAGCACCCGGTCCCCGGACGCCACCGGCAGGCCACCGGAAGCCATTCCTTTTCCGTCCGGCACATATCCCAGGTGCACATAGAGCCGCTGCGCTGCTCCATATTCCTTAAACAGCCCGACCCCCACGCCGATTTTCGGACATTTCGCTTCCCGCGCCCGCTCCTCCAGCGCATGAATCAGCTTGGTCGCGATGCCCTGGTTGCGGCACTGTTCTGACACCACCAGGTCGTTGATCTCCGGAATGTGCGCCTCGCGAAACGGCGCATGCCCAGACACCCACAGCAGCGAACCGTACCCCAGAACATCGGTCCCATCCACCACCAGCAATACCAGCCGCTGGCGATGGGCGTGTTCCACCAAACGCTGATCCCACTTTTTCGCCCCGCCATGCCAGGCCGCCCCACCATAAGTTTCCGCAATGCGCGGCACATCTTCCGCCCGCAATTCCCGCACTTCAATGCTCATTCGCCCACCTTAAAATTAAGACTTTCCACTGCATCCGAACTCGACCAAAATTCTACTTTGCACATGCGTCATTCCGTATCGCCACCCACTCCCATTTCACTCATCACCCTCGGGAATGCATTCCTGCCAAGACTACTCCGGCGCTCCCTCCGGCTCAAGCGCATCCCCTTTTCGCACCCCCAAACCCTCGCTCCAGGCCGAATTGTCGAAGGTTCAAACGCAGGCGTATCCTGTCCGCGTGCGCTCATCCTTTTCTGGTTGGAGCCGAATATGAAAATCGCTGGTCTATGTTCGATCGCCGTTATTCTCGGTTCGATGCCGTGCCTGGCCCAAAGCACTCCCCGCGCGATTCCTTCACAACCAACCGTCGCCGCAGTGGTGCCGGGCAGCGTCAATTGCCCTGTCGATATCAGCGCGAAGAGAGGTCTTGGCCCTGGGCGGATGCAACCAAGCCTCGACAATGGGGAGCAGGATCCAGGGCCCAGCCAGGCTCTTCAACTCACCCTCAACAACACTTCGTATTCAGAAATTGTCGGCGTCCGAGTCACCGCCTATGGTCTGAATGCCAAAGGGCAGTTCACGCCTGCGGAGGTGAGTTCCAGCGCCTCTTCCGCAATCGAAAAATCATTTGACTTGAGCCTGAAGGTGAATCCGAAATCGACCGGCACAGTCGAGCTGATGCTGAGTGGCTTTTCCACGGTCACCAATCTCAACGTCGACTCGATCCGTTATGCGGGCGGCTCGACATGGCAACCCTCGGCACAGCACACCTGCCAAGTAGTTCCCGACTCTGTCATGTTGATCGGCAGTCGATAACGCGATAGCTCGGCTGGTCCTTACCTCACCTCACGCTCGCCGAATGATAGGTAAGGCCTATTCCTCCAGGACCTTTTCTTCCCGGGTCGCCCAGAGCACACCGGCCACCACCTGCACCACCCCCACACAGCGGGTCAGGGTCGGATGATCCACCATGTACCGCATTAAACCCCGCCATGGCTTCGGCCCCAGGTTCCAGGCTTGTGCGTCCCGATGTGGCCTTACAATCGCCATGATTCCATCACCGATCAGCACCATCGCAGTAAAGTGCGACCACCTACGCGCATCGATCATTGGCATTGCGCTTCCTCCTCCACTCTCTCAAAGGTGAGATGCGAATCGGCTCACGGCGTCACTGTCAAACTGCGCTCCAGGTCGAAGGTGAGGATACTTTCTGCCGGAATCACCAGATCTTTGTTCCCGGTAAAAGCGCTGCCCGCTGCACCGCCGCCGCCGCCGATCAGTCCTCCAATCAAGGCTCCCTTACCTCCGCCCGCCAAGCCACCAATCAACGCGCCAAGGCCTGCGCCGCCACCCGTCATCACCGCAGATCGCTTGCCTTTTCCTTGCTCCACGCGCTCCACGTGACTGGTGCGGACTGGATACGTGCGCCCATCGGCGCTCACGCTATCCAACCGGATCGCCAGCACCGCCTGCCCCTTAAATTTCCCCAAACCTTTGGAATCCGTGACGACACCCCGGGCCCGCGCACCCGCTCGAATTACAGTTTGTCCATTCACCCGCACCGAATCCACCACAACTCCCGAGAACGGATCGCCCGTTTGATTCTGCTTGGTGGAAAGCGTCTGACCGAGCCGAACCCGAATCCTGGTGCCCGCAGGCACCACAATCGGCTGTGGAGTTGCAGCCTGGGCAGCAGGCGCTGCCGCCTGGCCGGCTGCCGACGGCGGAGGAGGCGGCGGAGGTGCAGAACCGGCCGCGCCCTGCGCAGCATCGCTGCTAGGGGGTGCTTCGTTCGCATTCGTACCGGCAGCCACATTCAAATTGTTCACCACCGTGCGCACTCCATCCACCTGGGCGGCATCTTTTGCGGCGGCGTCACGCATATTCGGATCTCCGACCGTGCCTGACAAAGTTACGATCCCATCGCTCGCTGCAACCGAAATCGGCTGAGCGGTCAACGATGAATCCGCCGTAATTTTCTTTTGGACGTTAGTCGCCATCTCTGTGTCTGTCGGTTTTTTACTGCACCCAATCCCCAGCAAAACCACCGCCGCGCCCATCAAAGGCAGCCCATAGATGCTCCATCTCGATTTGCGAATCATCGTTCCTCCACGTCAGTCAGATTTATTCAATTGCGGATTGCTGTCAAGGCTTTGACAGCCCGGCGAAGCCGAACGGATGACCCCGCCGCAGTCGCCCACTGCCCATCGAAGCCCGAAAAAGCACCCGCACCGCCGACTCCCGAACCTATAATCTCTTCTAAGAGAGTCAACCAGAATGGGAACCAGCAACCGACGAACGGCCGTGGTAATCCTTGGCTCGCTTGCGCTCGTGATTTTGCTTTTCCTGATCGCAGAAAACGCCTTTAACCTCAAGTTCCTTTCACCTGACAGTAACAATTCCATTCTGCTGTTTACCGCGCTTTCAGGGGCTACCTTTTTACTTTTTCTCCTGCTCGTCGTCCTTCTGGTTCGAAACCTGCTCAAGCTTTACGCCAGCGGACAGAGCCGCGTTCTCGGCTCCCGATTCCGCGCCCGCATGCTGTTGGGAGCATTGTTGCTCTCCGTTGTCCCCGCATTTTTCATGCTCTCGTTTAACTATCTTTTGATGAACCGCTCCATCGATCGCTGGTTTTCGCAGCCCGTCGTTCAGCTGCGGGATGAGTCGATGCAGGTGGCCATGGAGATGTCTCGCTACGCCTCCGACAATGCACGCGCCGAAGCCGAATCGCTGGCCCACGAGCCCGCCGTCATCAACGCCGATCTACCCGCGCATCCGCAGCCGCTGCTAGACCTTTTTCGCCGTCATAAAGTGACGCTGCAGGGCGGATTTGTGGCCATCTACCGAGATGGAAAAGTGATCGACTCGTACCAGTTCCCCTCCGACGATGGCCCCGTGAATCTGCTATCCAGCGTTCGCCCGAATGAACAGGCTCAGACGATGCCGCAGCAGGTGTCCCTGGAAGAAGAGATTCTTCGCTCCGCCGAACGCTCCGACAATCCAATCTTAAGAATTGGGCAGTCGGCCTACTCTGTCGGCGATGCCGCATCCCAGAACGGCGAGATTATCGTCGTCGGTCTGCCTCTTCCACCAGATGTAGGCAGCGCCATTCACGACATCGAAAGCGGCACTGAACGATATTGGACGCTGTTGCGGGCTCGCCGCCGAGTTCGTCAAACGTATCTGCTCGTCCTGCTTCTGCTGACCGGCTTAACCCTGTTTGTCAGCAGCTGGCTGGCGTTGTTTTTGTCCAAGCAAGTCACTCGCCCGGTCGAAGCCCTGGCCGATGCGATGGACGCGATGGCTTCCGGAGACTATAGCTCCCGCGTCGACGTCGCCGTCTCTGGCGAGCTGGGCGAACTGATGCGCTCCTTCAATCACATGGCGACCGATCTGGAAAACAGCCGCACCCAGCTCGAATCCTCTACCTATAAACTTTCCGAAGCCAACGCCGCCATCGATGAGCGTCGTCGCGAACTTGAGACCGTACTGGAAACGATTCCCAGCGGCGTGGCCACGCTCGATAACGATCTGAGAATCCTTCAGGCGAATCGCGCCTTCTGCGAAATGCTCGATCCCCTGGGCGAGCTTCCCATCGAAGGCCAGCCCATTCAATCCTTGTTTCCTGCGGAATCCGCTCTTGAAATTCTTCGTGTGCTGCGTCGCAGCCGCCGCTTACCCGCTGCCTCCACTGAAATTGAAGCGCGCAGTTCTCGCGGCCCGCTGCATTTGATTTTTACCGTCACCCAGCTTCGCGGTTCCCTCCACGGTCATCTTGTCGTCATGGATAACGTGACCGACGTATTGCGGGCGCAGAAACAAATGGCCTGGAAAGAAGTGGCCCAGCGCGTCGCCCACGAAATCAAAAATCCCCTTACTCCGATCGCACTTTCCGCCGAGCGCATCGAACGCCACATCGATCGCGGCCTGACTGGCGATTCGGCACAGCTGTTGCGCAGTTCGACAGAGGTCATTCGTTCCTCCGTCGAAACATTGCGTCAGCTGGTTGATCAGTTCGCCGCACTCGCCGATTTTCCAGCAGCCGATCGAACCCAGAATGACCTGAATCGCATTGTCGAAAATACCTTGACCCTGTTCGCCGGGCGTCTGGAAGGTATTGAAGTCCGGTTGCATCTGGCGGAAAATCTTCCGCCGGTCATGGCTGACGCAGAGGCGTTGAAACGCGCTTTCAGCAACCTGATCGATAATGCCGCTGAAGCCATGCAGTCTACCTTGCTGCGCGTTTTGACAGTTCGCACCGCAGCCAGCGAGTCCCCGAGTATGGCGGAAATCGTCATTGCCGACACCGGCCATGGCATCACCGACGAAATCCGCGAGCGCCTGTTTCTGCCCTTCTTCTCCACTCGCCGCCGCGGCACAGGACTCGGTCTTTCCATTGCCGCCAAAATTATCCAGGAACATCAGGGGAATATCCACGTCGAAACAAATTCTCCTGCCGGCGCGAAATTCGTCATCATGATTCCCTTCGCGGACTCGCCTTCATCGCCGGAAATCCCGACTCGCACCACCAGCGTGGTGGAGCGATGAATCACATCCTGGTCGTCGACGACGAACCCGATATTCGCAGCACACTGGAAGCGATCCTCGCCGAGGAAGGCTACACCGTCACCACCGCCGGAACCGCGACCGAAGGGCTCGATCTGATTCGCGACGCCATTTTCGATGCCGTGCTGCTGGATATCTGGCTGCCCGATCGCGATGGTCTCGAAGTGCTGCAGCAGATTCGCAAGTTCGATCCCGTTGCCGGACCGGAGGTCATCATCATCTCCGGTCACGGCACCATCGAGACCGCCGTGCGAGCGACCAAGCTCGGCGCCTATGACTTTCTTGAAAAGCCGCTGTCTCTGGAACGCACCCTGATCATTCTGAAAAACGCCGTCGAAGCCCGACGCCTGCGCATCGAGAATCGCGAGTTTCAACAGCAGCTCACCGCCCGAGCCCGCATCACCGGCGAAAGCGTTCCAGTAAAAGCGCTGCGGCAACAGATTCGCCTCATGGCGCCCACCAATGGCCGCGTGTTGATCTATGGCGAGTCTGGCACAGGAAAAGAAGTGATTGCCCGCGCCATGCATGCGGAAAGTCAGCGCGCCGACCGCGTCTTCGTCGAACTGAATTGCGCCGCCATTCCCGAGGACTACATTGAAACCGAACTCTTCGGCTATCGCCACAGCGCTCTTCCCGGCGGCCCTCCGGAAAAGCGCGGCACCTTCGAACGCGCCGACAGTGGCACCTTATTCCTCGACGAAGTTGGCGATATGAGTCTGAAGACCCAGGCCAAAGTCCTGCGCGCGCTCGACGAGCAGCAGTTCACACCAGTCGGCGCTGCCCAATCCATCCAAATCGATGTGCGCCTGATTGCCGCGACTAATAAAAATCTGGAAGACGAAATCGCCAAAGGAAATTTCCGCGAGGACCTTTTTTACCGTTTGAATGTCATCCCGTTCTACGTGCCGCCACTGCGCGAACGGAAGGAAGACATTCCCCTGCTGGCGACAGAGTTGCTGCGAGAATTCGGACGCCAATACGGCCGTCCAAGAATAGAAATTTCCGCCGACGCGCTGGCCGCGCTGCAACTGCATCACTGGCCGGGAAATGTGCGCGAGTTGAAAAACATCCTGGAGCGCGTCATGATTCTCAATCCGCAAGTGACTCGCATCGAGCGCAAGCACCTGCCGGTATTAGTGGCGCGCAGCACCGGCCGCCATGCCGAGGAATTCTCCTCGTTGCAACAGGCGCGCGAAGCCTACGAGCGCGACTACATCCTGCGCAAGCTCGAAGACTCTCATGGAAATGTCAGCCGCGCCGCCGAAGTTCTCGGCCTGGAGCGCAGCCATCTCTACCGCAAAATGAAAGCCCTAGGCATCCACACCAAAGAAGCATAAGGCGTCGAATCTGAATGAATAGAGAAAATGCGGGTGCCCCATCCTGGCCGCGCAGTTTGCGGCTAGGGTGGGAGGAAGAAATCGTGTTCTATTCTTCCCCAGAATCTTTCAGCTGCTGATGTTTCCCCAAACTCTCCAGCTGATTGCGCCAGTCCAGCGAATCCAGAAACGCGCTCGATCCGCGCCAGTCATCCGCAATCTTCACGAACAACTCCAAATGTACCTGCACCCCCAGGAACGATTCCAGTTCCTTGCGCGCCGCAATGCCAATCTGCTTCAGCATGGAACCGCCCTTGCCAATCAAAATCGCTTTCTGCCCGGAACGTTCACAAAAAATTGCCGCAGAGATTTTCGTCAGCGGCTTCGGCTTAGGTTTGCCCGGCAAAGGCGCGCGCATCTTGCGCTCTTCAAATCGCTCAATCACCACTGCGCTGGAATACGGAACTTCCTCGCCCGTCAAATTCAAAATTTTCTCGCGAATAATTTCCGCCGCCAAAAAACGCTCCGGCTGATCCGTGAATTGTCCTTTGCGGAAATGCCGTCGCCCCTCCGGCATGTACTCCACCAGCTTGTCGACCAGCCGCTCCAGCCCATCCCCGCCACGCGCGGAAATTGGAATCACCTCCGCATAATTGTGCAGCGCGCTGAACTGCGCAATCAGCGGCAGCAGCGATTCCTTCGTGTCGATTGCATCAATCTTGTTCAGCACCAGGAAGACCGGGCACTCCAGCTTCTTCACCATCTCCAGAATGTAAACGTCTTCATTCTCCAGCGAGTGTTCCTGCGATCTGTGAGTTCCTTCCGTAGCGACCGCCGCGATCTCCTCTCCCGGAGGAGCATCCAGATCAATCTCCGTCACCTTCGGCTTCACTTCCGGCAAGCGCAAACGCCGCGTCACATCCACCACATGCAGCACCACATCGCGCGTTTCCAGCGCGCCATAGACCTCTTGCAGCATGCGCTTGTCCAGCAGGTTGGCAGGCTTATGCACACCCGGGGTATCCACAAACACGATCTGCGCGGCAGGATGCCCAGCCTTCCCCTGCTGCCCCTTCACCGCGTCCACTTCCAGCACCCCGTGGATGCGGTTGCGGGTAGTCTGAGGCTTGCGCGTCACTATGGCGACTTTCTCGCCCACCAGCGCATTCACCAGCGTAGACTTACCGGCATTCGGCCGGCCCAATATCGAAACAAATCCAGAACGAAGAGGCATACTCTCTAGTATCTACCGGATCGCGTCATGCGTGTTCTGGAAGAGAGAAGTGTTGCTATGGGGCCGATTGATTAATAAAGGTGTACGGGTAACTAATCTGGACAGCGATTGGTCTGCCACTCCACGTCGCGGCCTTGAATCGAAATTGACTGAACGCATTCAAGGCCGCATGATCGAGAAAAGCCCCTGCGGATTGCTCGATATACGCCTCGCGCAGATTCCCGTCTGGATCGATGGTCGCGCCAATCAATACCGTCGGCTTTTCCCCGCGCACTATGCCGGTAGGATATTCCGGGAGCGGACGATACTCTAGATGAGGCGGTACAAAGGCCGGCTGCCCATCATAGTAAGGCTTTTCGTGCAAGCCATCGGGAACCACCGACAGTTTTGCTTCGCCGTCCAGACTCAATGCATCAAGTGAATCGATAGAGATATCGAGCACTCGATCCTTGCCGGAAATCACTTGGATACCCCGGGGAACCAGGAGCCTTTGAAACGGTTTCCAGCTGTTATATAAGGTCAGCGTCCCGTTTGCCTGGGAGATGCGGAGAATCCCCATCGCCGTGAAGTAATCTCCTCGGCTGGCTTGGTAGGGGCCAAACAGCCCCATCTGATATTTGGCTGAGATTACGGTAAGTTCCACTCCGCTCAATGTCTTCTTTTGCATTTGCCATTTACCAGCGGCATCTTCTTTAAGAGAATTCCCGATCTCAATCGCGGACATGGCCTGCCGCAGACGCAGCGGCACATACACGCCGGTCGTATAGGCGCTCGTCTTGCCACCACTCTTAATGGCTACGTATTTAAAGTCGCGGAGCGTGGCGTCTTTTCGCCACAGGTCCTTCGATTGCCACCACTCCTCATACGTGCCGTTCCCGGTGAACTCCGTATCCCCCGTCGCAACATAGGTAGCCTTCAAATGAAATGGAATCCCCGACGCTTCTAGATCACTCAACTGCCTCGCCCGCGCAAAAAATTCCTGTGGAGTTTGCGGATCTGGTAATGGAGCCGCAGCATTCTCCATGGCATCCGCAGTTGTGGCCTTCTTCGCGGCAGTATTCGCGGACGGCGCGGACGGCGGCACCGCACCGGTCGACTGAGCATCAAGCGGCGCCACCCACGACGGTCCGAGAGAAATCAAAGTTATCAAGGTGCAGATAAGTCGTCGCAAGTTCAACACACTTCCCTTCCCGCTTTCGGCTAGCCCAGAGTTGAGATCGAGCAAGAACAAGGCTGGAGTCCATGTTCCCTGCAACCTGTGCCCCACTTTCGCTTCTCACAGGCGGGTCGCGAAGTTCTTCACGGATAGCGAAAATTGACCACGAGGATCAACTCGACCATTACGGGTTTGCCGTGCTTGAGCGCGGGCGTAAAACGGTATTGACGAATGGCCTCGATCGCTGCTTCGTCGAAGGCCGGTCCGGCCGACGCTTGAGCATATGGCTCTCGTACGGCACCCGTCGCATCGAGCGTACAGGCGACAGCAACGCTGCCGCTGCGACCGCGATCAAACTCCGACTTCGGGAACTTCGCATCGACCTGTTTCATAAGCCTGACTCCGGTCACACGCTCGGACTGAATTTCCGCCTTGGACTTCGGATCGCTGAAATTGGAATCTCTTCGTGCAAGAAACGGCACCGCGGGCAGCTCGGCAAGCCCAGCCGGCGCAGCTTGCGACACCGGAGTTGCGCCCGCTCCCAACGGTTCGATCAATGTAATCGATAAGTCCAGAATCGGGGTTCCATCCATCCTCTTGATGACGCTGCGAGCAATCTGAAGATTTTGAAACGGCTGAAAGCTGTTATATAGAACTTCGATCCTCCCATTCAGCGAGCGAGCCCGGAACAACCCATCCGTGGTGAAAAAGCTCCGGAAGCACGCCACCTCAAACCCCTCGCAGGAATTTGGTTTGAAGAGGACTGTAAATTCGGTTCCGCTCAAATTCGTGCGTTGGATTTTCCATTTGTGCGTAGTGCCCGCATCGGCTTCGAGGCGTACGAGCACCGCGTCCATCGCCTGCCGCAAACGCAGCGGTAAGTACGGGTTGGTCGCGTAAGCCCTCGTCGTCGCGCCATCCTTCAAGACGACATATTTGTAATCGCCCAGCGTCGCTTCCGTTCGCCACAGATCCTTCGACTGCCACCACTCTTCATACGTCCCGTTGCCAGTAAATTCCGCATCCCCGGATGCAACGTAAGTAGCCTTCAAATGGAATGGAATTCCCGAAGCTTCCAGATCGCTCAACTGCCGCGCCCGCGCAAAAAACTCTTCCGGCGTCTTCGGATCAGGTAAGGGAGCTGCAGCAGTCGCAGCTTTCGATAGGGGGAGGTTTGCAGCTGGCGCAGCCGCAGGCGGACCCGCCGCCGGTTGCGTCTGCGCCAGTCCATTGCCAACCAGCAAGCCCATGCCGATGAAAAAAAGCCACGCAAATCGCCATCGAAACTTCGCCACTGCCAGTCCTTTCCAGCGCAATATTGGCTGACCGCTCTTCGCAAATGTCAGACTTCCACGTCCCAGGCCAGCCTAACGGTGCCAGCTGAAAATCACCGAAGTCGTCGTCTCTACACAAATCGGCGTGCCATCAATCGTGGTCGGTCGATAGCGCCACTTTTGGACCGCGTCCATTGCCGCCCCATCCAGCAGTGTCCCAGCCGACCCGATCACGTATGGCTCTCGAACTTTACCGTCTTCGTCAATCGACGCCTCAATCAAAACCGTGCCCTGGATTCCATGCTGCTTCGCAAACGGCGGATAGATAGGTTCCGTTTGGTTTAAAAGTTTGGCCGCGGTAGCGTGCACACGCTTCAGGTCTTTGCTGTCCGGCACGCCCGGGATCTGAATCGGTGGCAGATTGGCCCGGGGCGTTGTATCTTGCAGCGATTTGCTTTCGCCAGGGCTCAGCGACTCAAGGGAGACGATTGAGATCGTCAGAATCTCACCCTTCCCTCCTGCCACAACGATCGAGCGAGGAATGACGCAGCCGCCGAATCCCTCAAACCCGTTGTAGAGCGTCTCGATTGAATCATCCACACGGATACGCAGCAGACCTTGCGGGCTGAAGTGATTCTCGACCTGGCACTCCACGAGTGGTCCACATGGCAGATTGACGGAGAATACCGCAAGATCAACCCCATTCAGCTGTTCACGTTTCGGCTTCCAGTCACTCGTCAATCCTGCATCGGGAGCAATTCGGACCACGACTGCCTTCAGCATCTGCCGCAGCCGCAGCGGAATATATTCCGAGCTTCCATAAACCGTATGCTTGTCACCGTCCTTGATTGCCACATATTTGTAATTGCCCAGCGTAGCTTCTTTCCGCCAAAGATCCTTCGACTGCCACCACTCCTCATACGTCCCGTTGCCGGTGAACTCCGTATCTCCGGATGCAACGTAAGTAGCCTTCAAATGGAATGGAATTCCAGAAGCTTCCAGATCGCTCAACTGCCGCGCCCGCGTAAAAAATTCCTCCGGAGTCTTCGGATCGGGTACCGGAGTTGCAGCAGCTTTTTCAGGGGCTTTTTCAGGGGGGAGGGGTGTGGCTGGCGCAGACGCAGGCGGACCTGCCGCCGGCTCTGTCTGCGCCGCCGCATACACAAGGGAGAAACCAAAGCACATCAACACAACACACAACAACTTTTGCCGACTCATCTTCAACGCATTCCCAGCATCTATCGCAAGTGATGTTTCAGCACGGCCTTCGCCAGACTCAACGGGCCCTCAAACATATCGACGATCTCATAACTCAATACGAAAGCAAGCGCCGCGACAACTCCTGGAAACTTGTGCCACAGCCGCATCACGTTTCGCCAAATCAGGTCGCGATTCGCTGAGAGACCAGCCAGGCTCCCTAAGCTGATGCCCAGCAATGCCCCCGTCAACAAATCTGTCGGCCAATGTAATCCCAGATACATGCGAAGGAATAAGTTCACGCCGAAGGTAAAGACCAAGGCAATCGTTCCCAGCAGGCGAGAAACTGTCAACAGTCCCACCGCCAGCGTGACCAGCAGCACCGCATGATCACTGGGAAATGAACTCCAGCCATACAGCACTTGGGGATTCAAAATGTGTGGCGCCTGGAAATGGGCTGCCGTCGTTCGCAGGGGTCTCTCCCTGAATGGCAGAATCATCGCCAGCACTCGCGCCAGCACCACCCCGAACAACGCTAGACAAACGGAAGCAGCAATTTTCTTGCGCGCCTCCAGGGTTTCCTCGGCACTTTTGTTTTGCGGAAAGAAGGCAAACCATAGCAGTAAAACGATGGGTCCATCTTTCAACAGATTGTGATTGGTGAAAATGCGCGCAGTCGGCGTCAGCCAGGACCAGCGGTTTCCCAACTGGTTGACGTACGTCACAATTCCCACGTCAAAGCGATTGAACCATCCCTGCGGCCACGCCACCGTGTGCAGGAATGAATGCCTCGACAAAATTACAAGCAGGGGCGCCACGCAAAGGCATCCGCTCGCGATAAGAAACGCTCTGGTATGGAGCGCCGATGGTTGACGAATTGCTGTTCGGGGAGACACTTCGTAGTTGCACCCTTCGTCCTGCAAACTGTGTTCAGACCACCACATTGCCATTCAGCCACGAAAGCTAAGAATGCCCGTGGCCTTGGAATTGTCCGTCAGCACCGAGACAATCCCCATCTTCACAATGGTTCGTGTGCCCTGTTCAAGAACAACTCGCACCGCAGAAATCCGGCGCGAGCATTCTCGCCAAGCGATAATTTTGGGAATCGAGGGAAGAATTACATTCGCACTGAACGCTCGTCAAGCACAATAGTGCTCCACGTGCAGCATCAGTAACGCTGGCTCGAGCATAGGCTCTCCCCGCTTATTGAGCCTGTCGGCGGAAAAGCACGATGTCGCCGTAAGTCTGCACCTCCGGCAAATCCGCGGAGTATTCGGCGATCTTTCCCGGCGCATTTCGGCAGTTCAGGCAAACCACCATGCATACTGGCGGTGCTGCGGAATCTGCATACTGAGTTGTCGAATTCTCCACGCCCACATAGCGGATGTGGCGCACGATGCCGTCCTCAGTCAGCATTGCCATCATGGGATATTCAAAGTGCTGCAGGTTCGCGTCCAACCCAATCTCTCGGCATCCCGATGATCTTGCAGATGTCGCCGCCGCGATATACGAATCCGCAAGAAACCGATGGCGATCGAGAAAATATGTGTCGTTGCGAGGGGTGGCCACGATGCTTCCCTGGAATCCATGCCGAGTCAACAGCGGTCGCGCCTCGTTTGCCAGCGCCAGTGGAAGAGCCAGCAGAATGCTCAACCCCACGCATGTGTCCACCGCCCATTTGGGCAGCGTGCGTACCAGCACCACGGCCGTAAATGCGGAGCCCAGAAATATCAGTGGAACCAGGTATCGTTCATTTGTCGGCGCCCACCGCAGCAGCGCGCAGAACATCAGGAAGGCTCCCACCAGCCCCAACCCAAACCAGCCCAGTTCGCGTCCTGTTTTACGGCAGTAAACCGCCCACAGCACACCAGCCAAAAGAAACAGCAGCAGGGGCGGTGAATCTTGGGCGAAGAATTCATCGCGGGGATCGAAGTTCACTTTGAATGCAAGCGCGTGTCCATTTTGCCGCCAGCTAATCTGCCCCGGCTCATTTGGATTTACCCCCATCGTCCACATCACGCGCGAAAAGCCACGCGTCGAAATAGCATTGATCCGATCGCTCGGCAGCCCCGCATTCAGCGCCAACGTTCGCACCACGTCCGCTGCAATTTGCGGTGGCGAGAAGTGTGTGTTGCGGAACATACGCTGCTCCGCGCTACCTGCCCCGCGAAAGTATGGAATGCCTAATGGAGACCCACTGTAGCGATAGGTGCGAACCCAGAACGGGGCACCGATCAAAATTCCTATGGCCGCCATCATCGGAAGATAGGCGACAAATCTTCGCCTTCCCATCCTGTCTAACAATAGAAAGCAAGTCACCACGATGCATGGCAACAATAAATAGGCCGTCCCCTTCGTCAACGCTGCCAATCCCAGCGTGGCTCCAATAGCGAGCGACTGCAGCCAACCCTGGTGATTTCGCCAGCGCAGTAACTGGTATACGGTCAGCACGATCCAATAGGCCAGCACGCAATCATTCTTCGTGCTCGATGCCCCTAAAACGGCGGAGGGAATGCTCGCGGCCAAAACGGCAGTGACCAGTTGCGAACGGCGGCTCCCCCCCAGCTCCCTGGCGACAAGTGAGGAGCCCACAATACAGCCAGCGTAGGCAAGCCACTGCACCATGGCCGAGAGCCGGTCAGATCCATACAACAGGTTCAAATGGAAAATGGTGTATTCCGCGAATGGCGGCTGATCCAGTTGGAACCAATCAATGGTTGGGAAGAACTGCACCCCATGTTGACTGATCCACTCCACCACACGTGGCATGTGGTATTCCATCGCGTCCCAGTTATTGGGTGCAGAGACCACCGCTGTAAGGCCGGTCAACGCCAATAACAGGAAAATGGCTCCCAGCCCTGCCCATTCCATCCATCGCAGAGGAGCGGTTTCCTGGTCCGTGTCCAGGGTGAGCCGCTCAGTTCGCCGGGCTCGTCGCATCCATACCAGGCACACGATTGCGAATCCAACCCAGCTGAACGCAACCCCCGCGCGTGTCAGGAATCGGAACTGGGTGAGGATCTCTGTGAGGAGCACAAGGAACACGGCCCAGGGAATCGACGCAAACAATAGCGACTCGCGCCAACCATTGTTGCGGCGGTAAAAACCGGCAGTAAGAAACACAAAGGCGAGAAGCGGCAGAACGACTGGCATGCTGTCTCGAACTCCTGCGATGACTAGGTCAGCCGATCATCGCTCGCAGAGAAATTGGCCGCAGGACGAGCAGCAAACCAGCGCGGCTTATTCGTTGTAGTGCAGCAGGCTGAATACGTCAAGACCTTCGAAGCGTTCGCGGCCCTTCAAAAAATCGAGCTCGACCGCGAAGGCCAACCCGGCAATTTCGCCGCCCAGTTGTCGCACCAGTTTCACCGTCGCCTCCATGGTGCCGCCCGTGGCCAGCAGATCGTCCACGATCACTACCCGCTGCCCACTCTCGATCGCATCCAGATGAATCTCCAGTGCATCGGTGCCATACTCCAGATCGTAGGTCACTCGCGCCGTCTTTGCCGGCAGCTTCTTTGGCTTACGCACCGGCACAAATCCAGCATTCAGCCGATACGCCAGCGCCGGCCCAAAGATAAACCCGCGCGCTTCAATGCCCAGCACCAGGTCGATATCTTTCTCGAAATAATGCGCTGCCAGTGCGTCGATCAGCATGGCAAAGCCGCTCTTGTCTCTCAGCAGCGTCGTGATGTCGTAAAAAAGAATCCCGGGTTTGGGAAAATCAGGAACCGTGCGAATTAATTTCTTCAAAGGCTCACAATCAATATGCAGTTGCGACATGCGGAGTGTTTCTCCTTATTCTTGAACGTTTCGAGTGTACCCAATGTCCGGTATTCTCTAATGACAAAAGCTTGTGGGAAGCGATGGGATTGGATGGCCACGCCTGGCGCGCTCACCATGCTCCTTCAATTTCAAAAGCCTGCAGGCTCTCTGCCTCTGCCTCTGGGCGGTGTTGTTCGTCGATGGCGTCTACCCGCGAACCCCGCGAACCTTGTGCCAGGGCCGCATGCAGTTTTCGGATTTGTTCCTCGCTGCCTGCCGCCAGCACTTCCACATCGCCATTCGCGGTATTGCGCACCCAGCCGCGCAAGCCAAGATCGTGGGATTCCCGTTGCACAAACCAGCGGAAGCCTACGCCCTGCACACGGCCTTTCACAATGTAGTGGCGCACCATCACAGCAATGGCAGTGTCGCAGATGACAAGAGAAATGTGCAACCCGCACAGCATGAATCCTGTCCCAGATTCTGGCACACATCAAATGACATGTGGAATGAGCGCCTTGACGTGCTGTCGGTAGGTAGAATATTGCTCTCCGAAGGTTTCAAACATGAACTTCTCTTCCGTGCGCAGCTTCAACCAAAGAGCAAGGGCCACCGCCGGTACTTCCACCATGTTGATGACCGTTCCCAGCGTGACCGCCGTGCCGACCAACGCAAGCAGAATGCCTGTGTATATGGGATGCCGCACCCAGGCATAAGGTCCGCTCGTGATCAGTGTGTGGTCCTGTTTTACCGTGACCATGCCGCTCCAGTTGCGGCCCAGCGCAAACCGCGCCCACACCGCAAAGCCGAAGCCCAGCAGCATCAGAAATACGCCCAGATATTCGACCACCAGCAAATTGGGATAGAGATGCCGATACAGCAGCCCGGCTCGCCCGCCACCCAGAGCAAACGGCGCCAGCACCAGCAAAATGACGGCTAGCTGCATGATCCGCGAGCCCATCGTCTGCCGGCGTGCATTGCGTTTTTGCACGAAGGCCGCCAGCACCCAGAAAACTATAAAGACGATCCAGCCCCACTTGACTGCCGCAAACGGAATCATCGCACCGGACATTTCCGCCCCCTGACGAACACGTCGACTCTTATACGTTAAAGACTCAGACTTAGTTCCCAGAGGAAGAATTGTCAAGCGGAAGGATCAACACCGGCACCCTAGGCGCGAGAAAGGTAAGCACCCTCGGCCGTATCGACGCGAATCTTTTCGCCTTCGTTGATGAATGGAGGCACCTGCACCACCAGCCCGGTTTCCAGCTTGGCCGGCTTGGTCACGGAAGAGGCAGTGGCCGATTTCAGGCCCGGCTCCGTCTCCACCACCGTCATTTCCACGGTCTGTGGCAGATCGATCCCGACCGGCACACCATCGAAGAAGGATACTTTAATCGGCAAATTTGGAATCAGGTATTCCACAGCATCGCCCAGAGTTTCGCCGTTCAATTGCGTCTGCTCAAAGTTTTCCGTGTTCATAAAGTAGAAGTCATCGCCGTCGGAGTACAAAAACTCCATCGCAACTTCATCCACGATCACACGCTCAATCGGATCGGGCGAACGAAACCGGTGCTCGTACATGGCGCCGGTGCGCAGGTTGCGCAGCTTGGCCTGAATGAACGCGCGCAGGTTGCCGGGAGTGCGATGCTCTACCTTGAAAACAGAATGCAATTCACCGTTGTGCTTGATGATCATGCCGGGACGTAACTGAGTGGCGGGAATCGCCATAAGAAAGCTTGCTCCTTAAGACTTGTCAGAATTTCTTTCGCAGCGGCGGCTCCGCCGAACGCGAAGGTCAACCCTTCCAGTGTAGCCTAGCCACGCCTGCGACACCCGCTCGCCTCCAGCGGGGACGCGGCTCCACTCCTCGTGCCCGGAAATGAAGGTGATACACTCCTCTACGTCCTATGATGAACGGCAGGAAAATTACGGTCGTTCTGCCCGCCTACAATGCGGCCCGCACGCTACGGCAAACCGTGGCTGAATTGCCTTGGGACCTGGTGGATGATGTCATCCTGACCGACGACGCCAGCTCCGACGGCACCCTGGAACTCGCCCGTGAATTAGGACTACATTCCCTGCAGCACAATCGAAATCTGGGCTATGGAGCCAATCAGAAAACGTGCTACGCGGAAGCGCTGTCACGCGGCGCCGATGTCATTGTCATGTTGCATCCCGACTATCAATACACGCCCAAGCTAGTGGTGAGCATGGCGTCGATGATTGCCTACGGCGAATTCGATGTTGTTCTGGGATCGCGCATCCTGGGCCGCGGCGCTCTCAAAGGAGGAATGCCCAGGTATAAGTACATTGGCAACCGCATCCTCACTTTGCTGGAAAATCTTCTCACCGGATACAAACTCTCTGAATATCACACCGGCTATCGCGCCTGGAGTCGAACTGTTCTGGAACGTCTGCCGCTGCTCGCCTGCTCCGATGACTTCGTCTTTGATAATCAAATGTTAGCGCAGTGCATGCAGTTTGGCTTTCAGATTGGCGAGATCTCTTGCCCGGCGAAATACTTTCCAGAAGCCTCGTCCATCAACTTCCGCCGCAGCGTTCGCTATGGATTTGGAGTTCTTGCCACCGCAGGCCTGTTCTGGTCGTCGCGTCACGGATTCGCTACGCCGCGTATCCTGCGAGACGATCCCCGGCAGCGGTTGACGTCTGCATCATTGCCAGAAAATCGAACAGTGGCGCGCGCGAAAGTCTAAATACGATCAACCAGTATTGACGATTCCATGAATCAAATTCCAGCGAATCAGCCCACGGATGTTTCGCACCCTCGCTCCACCAGCGAGCCAACGCAGACCGTCCCCCGCGGTGCTCTCCGCGACCATCTATTTCCAATTCAAAGAGTGATTCGGATCGTCATCGTCCTTTGGCTCGCTGTTTGTCTTGCTGTCTTCCTTGTTCGCTCCCTGCACTGGCCCCAGGTCAATGATCCCGCGCAGATCAGCTATCTCTGCTTCCTCATGGATCATGGCTTCGCGCCCTACCGGTATCTCATCGAGATGAATATGCCGGGGATTTATCTCACCAACTGGAGCGTCGCCCACCTTCTCGGCGCTGGATCGCTTGCCTGGCGCGGCTTCGATCTGCTGCTGATTTCGGCGGAGGTTGCCGCGATGATTTTCATCGCCCGTACCTATGACTGGTTGTTCGGCTTCTTCGCCGGAGCGCTCTTCGCGCTGTTTCACGGCCAGGACGGTCCCGCGCAACTCGGCCAGCGCGACTTCATCGTCACCGTTCTGTTTCTCTGCGCCTATGCGTTCCTGTTTGAAGCCCTGCGGGGCGACAAAAAATGGTTGCTGTTTTTCTTCGGCATCTGTTCCGCCGCGCCAATCACCTACAAGCCACAGACCCTGCTTCTCACTCTCTTCCTGCTCGCGGCGCTCTGCTGGCGTCTGCGATCGCAGCACAAGCCGTTTCTATCCGCCGCAATGTGGAGCTTTACCGGCATGGCCGTGCCCATCGTGCTCGTATGTTTTTTTCTTCTGCACCAGCACGCGGTCAAGGCATTCATCGTCACGGAGCGCACCCTGCTTCCGTACTACGCCACCCTGGGTCGACATTCCGTGCCGTCGCTGCTGCGACTGCTCCTGGTCAACTCCATTGGAGCTCTCCTGCTTCTCGGCATCGCTATCGCTCTCTTGCAGCGCAGCCGATGGAGTTGGGAGCGCACTCTACTTGTTGCGGGAATCCTCTTCGGAGTGGCTTCCGACCTCGCCCAGGGCAAAGGATTTCTCTACCACCGCTATCCTTTTGCCGCCTTCGTTCTGCTTTGGGTTGGCATCGAACTCGCCACCGCCATGCACCGCGCGGGACTTGCTCGCAAGCTCGCCTATGCAGCACTCGTGTATGCAGCCATTGTCGCCGGCCTGTTTGCAGCGCGCGCCAGCACCCGCACCTGGGATCCAACCTACAGCAACACATTGCAGCGCGATTTGATCACTCTTGGTCGATCGAATCTGTCTGGCCCAGGTCTTTCCGGTTCCGTCCAATGCATCACCATGTCTCCGCAATGCGCGACCAGCTTGTATCACCTGCGCCTGTTGCAATCCACCGGCTTGGTCTACGATTACTTTCTCTTCGGGCCGAGCCAGCAGCCCGCAATCACCTACGTGCGACAACGCTTCTGGAATCAATTCATCGCCAATCGGCCCCGCGTCATCATTCTGGGACGTTGGCTCTACCCCGCGGGAGCGGACGATTACAGCAAGTTGAATCGCTGGCCTGCCTTTCGCGACTACCTCAAAGATCACTATGCCTTATACACGGAGCGCAGTTTTTCCCCGCCAAAACGCGGCCTGCTCGGATACGGCTATCGCATCTACGTTCTGCGATAGTTGCGATCATCTCGCAACCCCCTGCAGGATTTTCTCGCGCCTCGATTCGCAATACTTCACAAACTCCAGCGCATAGCCCCGAGTGCGCAATAGATGCATCACCGAATCATTCCGTAACAGATGATCGAGAACCCCGCGCTGCACCGCATCCCAGGTATCTTGCATCGATGGGTCTTGATCGCGCGTGGAGAAGATCAGGGCTTGCACGTTCAGCAGAACAAAACAAACCCAGCGTTCTCGAGCCATTCGGGCAGTCAGTTCCACACCCGGTTCCGCCACAAGCGATTCGGCAATCATCAGGTTTTCGTCGCTGCTCAACACCACGGAATTCTGCACATTCAGCGCCTGGGTCAGCGCTGCCCGGTGTTGCGTGGACTTCAGGTCTTCTGAAATCTGATTCAGTCGATTCGTCGCCCTGGCCAGCAAAACCGTTGCGATCACCAGAAAAATCGTGGCCATCGCCGTCACAATCACACCGATTGCATCCACCAGCTCGGCATTGAATTTCATCGCTCAATTCTACGAGCCGCGCCTTGGCCCGCGCCAATCGTTGCCTGCAATCCATTTCCCCGCCTGGTGTTGACTATCTACAATTCACTAGTGTAGATAGTCATAGTATGGGTAAACCGAGTGATCTCGTCCAAGGCACGCTGGATCTGCTGATTCTGAAAACCATCTCGCTCGACCCGAAACATGGCTGGGCCATCGCCAAGCGCATCCAGCAAATCTCCAATGAAGTTCTCCAAGTGCAGCAGGGTTCGCTCTACCCCGCCCTGCATCGGTTGGAGCAGCAAGGCTGGATTCGCGCCAAATGGAGCGAGACCGAAGGCGGCCGCCAGGCCAAGTTCTACTCGCTCACCGCCGCCGGCCGCTCCCAGCTCGAACGCGAAAAGCAAAGCTGGAGCCGCCTCTCCACCGCCATCAACCTGGTGGTAGACGAAGCCTGAAAAGGAGGATGCCGATGCGATTCTTCGACCGTTTCCGTATGGCAGTCGCGACCCTGTTTCATCGCAACACAGAAACCCAGCGCCTGAATGATGAGCTGCAGTTTCATCTGCAACAGCAGATCGCCGAAAACATCGCCCACGGCATGACTGAGGCCGACGCTCGCTCCGCCGCCCTGCGCACCTTCGGCAATCCCACCCTGTTGCGCGATCAGGCTCGCTCCCAGTGGAGCTGGAACGGTATGGAAAAATTCTTCCGCGACCTGAAATACGGTGCTCGCACCCTGAGCCGTTCCCCCGGCTTCGCCATCATCGCCGTTCTGGTTATGGCGCTCGGCATCGGCGCCACCGCATCCCTGTTCACCATCGTCAACGCGGTCCTGCTCAAGCCGCTGCCCTTTCGCGATCCCGGCCGGCTGGTCATGATCTACGAACATTTCCGCGCGGCCGCAGGAAACAGCGGTGGATTCAATT
Source organism: uncultured Acidobacteriota bacterium (assembly GCA_963737095.1). Lineage (GTDB taxonomy): Bacteria > Acidobacteriota > Terriglobia > Terriglobales > Acidobacteriaceae > JAKAAZ01. Next base: position 591,085 of record CAVTRK010000009.1, on the reverse strand, counting down.
ACAACGAAGTCTCCCCAGCGGACTTCAATGAATGGCGCCAGCAATCCCACAGTTTCCAGGACATGGCTGCGTGGAGGGATTGCGGATTCAGTCTCACCGGAGACCGCGGAGAGTTACCCGAGAGCGTGGCCGCGGCCGCAGGCTCCTGGAACCTGTTCTCCGTTCTCGGCGTGCCCATGGCGCGCGGCCGCTCCTTCACTCCGCAGGAAGACCGGATCGGTGCCAGCCATGTGGTAATTCTCACCTGGAGCCTGTATCAGCGGCGTTTCCATGGCGACCCCTCCATTCTCGGCAAGCAGATTCATATGGACAAGATGCCCTACACCGTGGTCGGCGTGCTGCCGCGCTGGTTCACCTATCCCAATCCGCGCACGCAGCTTTGGGTGCCATATGCTTCGGTTTTTACACCGGAGATCTACAACCGCCATGACTTCCATCAGACTTTGGTGGTTGCACGGCTGCGTCCCGGAACATCGGCCGCCGCTGCAGTCAAGCCCATCAGCGCGCTCCAATATCAAATGCATCTCGCAAATCTCAACGCTCCCGTCGCTGAGGATGCCGTAACCCGGCCCATGATTGAAGACGTAGTGCAGGATGTAAAGACGCGTTTGATCGTGCTGCTCTGTGCCGTGGGTTGCATGCTCCTCATTGCCTGCCTGAATGTTTCCAACCTGCTCGTAGCCCGTGGCGCGGCCCGGCGCAAAGAGGTTGCGGTGCGCCTTGCCCTGGGCGGCAGCCGCCGCGCCCTCATTCTGGAGCAGATGTCGGAAAGCCTGCTGATCTGCCTGCTTGGCGGAGGTCTCGGACTTCTCCTGTCCATTTTCGCGACGCAATGGCTCGCCCTCCATTGGCAAGATCTCCCGCGCGCCACCACGATTCACGTCGACGGAACTGTGCTCGCTTTCACTCTTGCCGTATCGCTTCTCACTGCCGCCATCGCCGGTTTGTTGCCCGCCATTTCATCCACCGGCAGGGGCGTCTCCTCCGCGCTGCAGGACACTTCGCGCTCCGCCAGTGGCAGCGCATCGCGCGCGCTGCTGCGTAAGGTCCTGCTCATTGCAGAGATCGCCCTCACCGTTGTCTTGCTGATCTCTGCCGGATTGCTCTTCAAGAGCTTCTTACACCTGCGCGGGGCCAATCTTGGATGCGCCACCGATAATGTGCTGACCATGCAATATGCGTTGCCGAAAAAACAGTACGACACGCCGTCAAAAATCATCGCGTTTCACGAAGGCCTGTTAGAGCGCGTGCGAAATCTTCCCGGAGTGCGCGCCGCGGCCCTGGTCTCCATGGCTCCCGGAGCCGGAAGGGATGGCGATAATGTCTTCACCATCCCATCTCGCCCCTCGACCAGCTTTCTATTGCAGGACGATGCGCTGACCCGCACCGCCAGTCCCGATTATTTTCGAACGATGCAGATTCCCCTGCTCCGCGGCCGCGTATTCACAGAACAGGAGCGTCTGGATCGCTACCACTACATCGTCATCAACAAAAAATTCGCTGACCAGTTTTTTCCCAACTCGAACCCCATCGGAGAGCTCATCACCACGACCGGCGCGAACAGTAAGCTGGAGAACTTCCAGATCATTGGCGTTGTCGGCGACACCCTCTATAACGTCGCCGAACCCGTCAAGGCCACCATGTATTTCCCGATTCTTTCCGGCATCGCCTCTTTATCCAACGTCGCTACATTGGTGACGCGCACTGCGGGAGATCCACTCGCGCAATCCATTCCCATCCAGAAGCAGATTGCCGCGCTCGATCCTCAACTCCCCGTCTATCTGGTGTTAACCATGCAGCAAATCGTAAACGAAAGCACCATCGGTCAAAACTTCAGCGCCACTCTCGTGCTCGCCTTCGCCGCGTTTTCACTGCTTCTGGCTTCCATCGGACTTTACGGAGTGCTCTCCTATCTCGTCACCCAGCGCGTCAAGGAAATTGGCATCCGCCTCGCCCTCGGCGCACAACGAGCCCAGGTGTTGCGCCTGGTTTTGATGGATGGCGTGCGCCCTGTTTTGATTGGGCTGCTTCTGGGATTAGGCGGAGGCATCGCTGCCGGATCGATGATTCGCTCCATCCTCTATGGAGTTCACCCACTCGACGCCGGCGTCATTGCAGTCGTGATCGGCTGTCTTCTGTTGACCGCGATCGTAGCCTGCGTCGTGCCAGCCATTCGCGCGTCCCAAATCGAACCCGTCCGCGCCCTTCGCACCGAGTAGACGCCCCATCCCCGCCGCCATAATTTCGGTCCTTTGCCTCAAAAGTGGGAATGTCATGGGTACCCCATCCTGGCGCAGCTAGGGTGGGATAGTTTGAGGCCCGCATCACAGTAGTCGTGAAAATGCCTTCAGAGGTACTCTTCAGGGTGCCTACCCGAAAATCCTCGCGAAAAATCTTCCAATCTTATGGAAGAATCCCCGCTTCGGCTCAGACTTTGGCTGCGGCACCGGCGGTTCTTCCGCCACCGCGACCGGCCCCGTATTCACCGAAGGCCCGAATCCCGGCGCCGGCGCACTCGCCACCGTAGCCGCACTTTCCGGCGTCGCCATTCCGTTCGGCATTCCCGTCGGCACCGTCTGCTTCGGCGCAGTGTAGCTCAATGTCGTGGTCACCTCGGCGTGGGTTTCCCCAGGCATCACAACCGGTTTTGTCGGAATAGCGGGGGGAGGCGCGAGTCCTTCACTTTCCGCCAGCGGAAATGCGGTGTCCGCAGGCGTCGAGCTGGGACCGCCGACATTCTGCGGCTTCTCCGCCGGCTTGGCTGCTACTGCTTCTCCCGGCTTCGCGACAGCCTTTCCCGGCGCCGCGGTCGACCCAGCACTCGCTATCGAAATTACAGGCGGTGCGGGACACCCACAGGGTTGCGGTTCATTGTCGACCACGTTGCGAACGCTTCCCTGCTCAAACATCACCCGCTGATTCGGCATCACGCGATACACGCCCGGGCCCATCTGCTCGCTCACCGTAACGTACGGCGCGTTGTCGCCGCGATTGGCCACGCAGGTGTCGCCCTGATCATTCAACCGGATGCGAACATCCGCCTGACCCGGGCCCGAAAGCAGAATGCGCAGATCCGGAGTCAGCACCACATCAGAATTTTTACCGACCTTGTAATGCGCCTCAATCGCCCCGTGATCCAGCGCCACCATCAGCGGACTGTTGGCGTCCGCCGCATTAAATTGTTGCGAAAGATGTACCGTGGTCGTCGCGCAAAGATCCAGGTGCCCGCCGCGCGTCAGATGAATCGGCAGCGTCACCTTGCCCGCCGTCACCGTGCTGCCATTCCCCAGCGACGTACCATCGCCCGTCAATGTGACCGCGCCAGAAACCTGAACTTTTTCTGTTGTCGCCGAAACATCCAGGCGTCCGATGGTCTGCTGCGCCACCGGCGTCGGTGGTGCTGGCTGCGATGGAGCCGTCTGCGCGTTCGCAGTTCTCGCCAACGTCAAAACCGCGAGCAGTATTCCCCATCCCGCGGCACGAGCCGGACGCCAAAGAAACATCCTCTACTCCAGCTTCAAAAAGTTGGCGACCAGTCGCGCGCCGTCACCGGTCAACACGCTCTCGGGATGAAATTGCACCCCTTCCACGGGAAAATTGCGATGCCGCAGCCCCATGATCAGCCCCTCGGAGCGCGCGGAAATCTGCAGCTCCTCCGGCAATCCATCTTCAGAAACAATCAGCGAATGATAGCGCGTGCAGGTCATCGGGCTGGGAATGCCGCGAAAAATCGTGCGGCTGTCGTGCTCCACGGAACTGGTCTTGCCGTGCATCAGTCGCGGCGCACGAATAATCCTTCCGCCAAACGCCGCACCGATCGCCTGATGCCCCAGGCACACTCCCAGGATTGGAACTTTACCAGCAAAGTGTTTCACCAGCGGAATGCTGATGCCCGCTTCCTGCGGCGTGCACGGCCCTGGCGAGATGACGATCCGCTCCGGCGCCAGCGCCTCAATCTCCTTCACCGTCACCTGGTCGTTGCGGCGAACTTCCACCTCCGCGCCCAGCTCTCCCAGCAACTGCACCAGGTTGTAAGTAAACGAATCGTAATTGTCGAGGACAAAGATCATGGGCGGGCTGCGCGAACTCTACTCAGGATACCAAGTCTCCCCTGACTTTCACTCACCCAATGGAAGGAACCCCCTGCCGGCAACGTCATCCTCATGAGCGCGTACGAATCTTAGGGCGCGCCCCGTTTGGCGTGCCCTGCGATCCTCGAGACTACTTTGTTGGTTCCAGAATGCATCCCGGCGTGGAACGCGCGATCTCCCACTCCTCCTCGTTCATGTCCGGCGATACATCGGCAAACAGAGGAGTGCTCAGGTAACGTTCGCCCGTATCCGGCAGCATGCAGAGAATGTTCGCGCCCTTCGGCGCCTGGGCCGCCACCTGCAGCGCGCCGGCGAAGGTGCCGCCGGAGGTGATGCCGACAAAAATCCCTTCTTTCTTCGCCAGCTCCTTGCTGCAGCGCATGGCATCGGCGTTTGCGATTCGCAGAATCTGGCTGATCGCCTTCGATGACACCGCATCGCCGGCGAGCTTGGCCACGAAATCCGGACTCCAGCCCTGCATCGGATGCGGCTTCCAACTCGGGTGAGAACCGATTGCCGATCCGTCTGGATTACGCTCCTGCTCGATGCCGCTGGAAAGCATGGGCGCATCGTCCGGCTCGCACACTACAATTTTGGTCTCTGGCCGCTCTTTTGCGAGCACGCGCGCCACCCCCTTCAGCGTGCCTCCGGTGCCGAATCCCGTGACCCAGTAGTCGAGCCGGTCATCTTTGAAATCGCGCAGGATCTCCTCTGCAGTGGTGCGCGAGTGCATGTCGGCATTGGCTTCGTTTTCAAATTGCCTGGTGTAATACCATCCGTGTTTCTCGGCCAATTCCTCGGTTTTTTTAACCATTCCCACCGCCCGCGCAGCCGCCGGCGTAATGATCACCCTGGCGCCCAGGAAGCGCATCAGCTTGCGCCGCTCGATGCTGAAGGGCTCTGCCATGGTGACCACCAGCGGGTAGCCTTTGGCCGCGCAGACCATGGCAAGCCCGATGCCGGTATTGCCGCTGGTCGCCTCGATTACGGTCTGACCGGGCTTCAGCTTTCCACTCCGCTCTGCCTCTTCAATCACTCCCAGGGCAAGCCGATCCTTCACCGACCCCAGTGGATTAAATGCCTCCACCTTCACATACAAATTCACGTCTCGGGGCGCCAGCCGGTTGATCCTGACTACCGGTGTATTGCCCACAGTTTCCGTAATGCTTGCGAACTTGCTCATCCTTCACCCCCAAATGCACGCAATTATACAGCGATGATTTCGCCCGTTGCCGGATGTCAGTTGGATGTCAGTTGTGCGTTCCTCGATCTCTGAGGACTATGCGCACCTGCGCGAGACTCGGCTGGACGCCGGCTCACAGGCTCGTCACCCTAAGAAGTCAATTCACCTTGCATCAACTTGGCAATACCGACGTGTATAGTCATGAAGCAGAACGCGACCCGTTTGGAGGTATCTATCCAAAGATTGAGAACCTTATCTCTCGCATTGACGATTGCGTTCGTTGTCTGCGGTCGCGCCATGCCGCAAGATGCGGCGCCCTCTCACACCATTGTCCCCTTGCACGAATTTCAGCAGGGCCAGTGGGTCGAAAAGGTTTGGGGGGATTTCTCGAAACCCGGAGAACCGTTCGTCCTGCGGATCCATCAGGACGCGGGATATATCGTTTTTCCGCACGTCCATCCCATCGACGAAAACCTCACAATCGTAAAAGGCACATGGGCACTGGGTATGGGACCGCACTTCGATCGTTCTGCGCTCACGCTCATGGAGCTCGGGTCGTTTGGCATCGCACCGAAGAACATGGCGCATTTCGGCTGGTCCAAGACCGATACCATCGAGCAGGTGCATGGAATCGGAGCCTTTAGCTCTACGTTGCTCGATCCAGCGTTCGAACTCACCCCACAAGGCGTCACTCTGCTCACGTCGCTCCTGCTTCCCGGCACGCCTACTGCTTCATACCCGCCCAATTGCTTCCCGTTGAAAATGGGCGCAGCAGCACGAAGCGACCGCGGCGAAGGCGTTGTCATTGGCGCGCGCTGTTCGCCTGCGAATCAGCTCACTCAGTACTGGATCAAGAAACCAAACGGTGAACGATTCTGGGCCACGCTCCAGGAGCTGAATCTGCGGTCGTAATAAACCTCGCATTCTCCCATCGAGTTGTGATTGAGGATTCGATACCCCCTCAAGCCGGGTGCCCCATTCAAGCCCATCCGGAGCGTAGCCGAACGGGTTGGCTTGAGTGGGAAAAGAAGAAAAGTTTTGTCATCCTGAAAAAAGATTTTTCATCCCGACCGAAGTGGAGGGACCTGCCGTTCCTAACCGCACCCAAACTCATCGCCGTCCCAATCCCTCCCACCACTCTGGAGTATTTCCACATTGCCGCAAGCCAATGTCTAAGGACGTAAACAGATGGACAATCCCCAATGAAGGCCATTCGAGTGACTGCAGCGCATTGATGAGCTACTCACTCCGCAGCGCCTTCGCCGGATCCACGGATGCCGCCCGCCGCGCCGGAACCATCCCGGCAATGCAGGCCGCCGCAGCCAGAGTCACAGCTGCGCCTGCCCATACGCCAGGGTCCACTTTGTTGATGTCATATAGCTGCGCTTTCACATATCGCATACACAGCAGTGCCACCGGGATGCCAATCGCCAGTCCCACTCCAACCTGTACCATCGCTCCGCGCATCACCATCGCGATCACGCGCCTGCGTTCCGCGCCGAGGGCCATGCGGATGCCGATCTCCGAGGTGCGGCGGGCCACTGTGTACGCGGTCACACCGTAGAGGCCGATGGCAGCCAGCAGAAGAGCGAGCGAGCTGAAGAGCATGGTGAGGCGGGCGAGGAGACGTTCTTCGGTGAAGATATCTGCAATTTGCGCGCTGAAGGTTTGGAACTTGATGACGGAGAGATTGGGATTGATACCCGCGAGAGTTTTACGGGCGATGGATTCCATGTCGCCCATGGGATGTGAGGTTTCAATCACCATTGTTCCCGCGTACATCATAAAATCTTTTTCAATCGGCATGGCCGGAGTAGCCGACCGCTGCGCCAGCGGTACAAAGAACATCGGGTGGTGATAATTGAGGCGCACGTCCTGATATGAGGTCTCCTCGGTTACGCCGACAATCTCGTAAGCTGAGGGCGATGAGTCCAGTCCCATGGCGCCAAAGCGATGCCCAATGGGGTTCTCGCCCGGCTTGAAAAACGCCTTCACAAACGACTCATTCACCAATGCCACCGGCGGCGTGGTGGACCTATCCTGCACCGTGATACCGCGGCCCATCACGATATGTGTGCCAACGGAGTTCAGGTACTCAGCATTGGCCTTGAGTATGGTTGCCTCTTTTGTCACATTAGGGCGGCCTTGTATCTGCACATCCCAACCATTATTGTCATCCTCCATCGGGGGAAAGGTGCTGATGCCCACCTTCACTACGCCGGGAATTGTATGGAACCGATCTTCCATTGTCCTGTACAGCGCCTCGACTTGCGTCGTCGAATATCCCGCCGACTGTGGGTCGATGTGAACAATGTATCGGTTCGTCGCATCCAGTTTCATATCGGTATGCTGCAGCTTGCCCAGGCTCTGCGAAAACAGACCCGCGCCCACCAGCAGAACCAGCGACAACGCCGCCTGCGCGATTACCAGCCCACGCTGCAGCAAGGAAGCGCCGGTCGACGTTGATCTCGCCCCACTCCGCAATGCGTCCGCCGGCTCAACCTGCGCCGTGATCCACGCCGGCGCCACGCCAAATAAAACTCCCGTCACCATCGCCAATCCAAACGCAAACCCGATCACCATTGGCGATGGGCTGGCATGGATTGGCATGTCCTGCGCACCCGGGAAGGCCAGCATCAGCAGCATTTGCGTTCCGGCATAGGCCACCACCAGCGCGGCGATGCCGCCCAACCCGGCCAACACAAGACTCTCGGTCAGCAGTTGCCGAACAATCCGTCCTCGCATCGCACCCAGAGCCGTGCGTACAGACATCTCGGCTTTTCGAGCCATGCCCCGAACCAACAGAAGGTTTGCAATGTTTGCGCACGCGATCAGCAGTACCAGCCCTGAAATCCATAACAGCAAATAAAGATGAGACGCGTACTCCTTCTGCATCTCCTGGATGCCCGAACCGCCCGGCGTCAACACCACATGTGCCTTGGCCAGCAACGATGCCCCTTCTTTCCCGGTAAACTCCTTATTCGGCGCAAAGATCTGTCGTAGCATCGTGCTCATCTTTTCCTGCACCGGGGCCATGGCCACACCCGGCTTCACCCGACCGATAATGTCCAGCCACTTTTGCTCAGGATCATGCACAAAGTTCGCGCCCATCAGCGACTGCATCGACTCGATCGGCAGGTAAAACTCCGGCGGTGTGCTCGACAACCGGTCGCCATAAAAGCCCTTCGACGCAATCCCTATCACCGTAACCGGCTTCGTATTCACCCAGAACGTGCTGCCCACCACTGCCGGATCGCTGTTGTAGTCGCTCTTCCACTGGTCGTAACTCATCACCGCAACCATCGGCGCGCCTGGCACATCGTCGCTGTCCTGCAGCATCCGGCCCGCCGCCGCTTGCAGACCAAAGGTGCGAAAATAGTTTCCCGATACATACTCGCCCACTGCAGACCGGCCCAACTCGTTTTTCCCATCCCTCCGAACAACAATCGGCCAATGCTCAAATCCCGACTGGACCGCAGCCAGATCTTCAAACTCCGGGGTGTTCTTCCGGAACTGTTCATACGTGTCCGTTGAGAACAAAGCATAGTCGCCATCCTCTCTCACGGAGGAGTTTTGGCAGCAATCGTTGATGTCGCCGATCCGCACCAGCGTTTTGGGATTGGCCACTGGCAGGTTCTTCAACAACACCGCATGCACCAGCGTGAAGATCGCCGCATTCGCGCCAATCCCCAGCGCCAGCGTCAGCACCGCAGTGATCGTGAACCCCGGCGTCTTCCACAACTGCCGCAGCGCATACCGTACATCCCGCCAAAGGTTCTCCATCAATACCACGATCACGCCCTCCCGCCGCGCCTGCCGAGCCGCTTCCATTCCACCCAGTTGCAGGATCGCCGCCCGGCGCGCCTCCTCTAAAGTCATCCCCGCGCGCACATTGTCGTCGGCATGCATTGCGATGTGGCTCTCCAGCTCCGCGTCAAACTCGCGCCCAGCCCGCTCGCGCCGCTTCGCAGAAAACAAACCCATCAACCGTATCCAAAAACCTCGCAGACCTCTCATGCCGACTCTCCTGGCGCCGTCATAAACCGCGCCACGATCGCCGTCGTCTGCTCCCAGTCGCGCGCCTCGCGCTCCAGTTGCTTCCTCCCCGCCTTGGTCAGCGCGTAGAATTTCGCCTTGCGGTTGTTTTCGGAAACGCCCCACTCAGACTTCACCGCGCCTTCCTGCTCCAGTTTCAGCAGCGCCGGATACAGCGTTCCATAATTCAGCGTCAGCAGGTTGCCGCTGGTCTGCTCAATCCGCCGCGCAATCCCGTAACCATGCATCGGCCCCATCATCTCGATCGTCTTTAGCACCATCAGCGCCAAAGTCCCTTGCCATATGTCTGCCTTGTCGCCCACAACGTCTCCTATTGCATACCCATAGAAATATCTCACACCATCTATGGGTATGCAATAGGAATATGGAATCTCGATAATTTTCCAGGAAAACCTGAGGTAATCCGTATGTCCGCTCAGTTGACGCGACAAATCGCCGATGCACTCTTCAACCCACTCCCACGGCATCCACACAAAATCGCCGCCGTCCTCAATCCCGCCCCACGAGCGCGTTCTCCCGAATGCGCCAGTGAAGAATCACTCCGATCGCAGAATCTCGGCTGGCTCGATTCGCAATGCACGTCGAATCACAGGCTGCGCAGCAACAATTGCGATCCCGAGCAGCGCCAGAACCGGTAGCGCAAGCATGGCAGGTTGGGCCGCTTTCACTCCGTAGAGCAGCGATGCGAGATAACGCGCAGAGAGCAATCCAACCGCGCACCCTCCAAGAGCTCCGAAGAGAACAATACGAAAAATTTGCGCAGCGACGATGCCGGCGACATGGCGGCGATGCGCGCCCAGCGCCACGCGAATTCCAATCTCCCGCCGGCGCTGCAGCAGGGAGTAATTCAGTACACCGTAAATTCCGATGCTTGCCAGCAGCAGCGCTACACCGGCAAAAAACAAGCCCAGCCTGGCCAGCAGGCGTTCGCGAACCGTTTGAACATCCAGTAGCCCCTGTTGCGTGTCGATATCGCTGATCCGGAAGCCGGCGTTCGCCTGGACAAGTTTGCGGCGCAGCTCCTCAGCAAGTGCCATCGGGTGATTCACGCTGGTGCGCACAACAAAGGTTCCGCCGTACTGCGACCCCACCACACCTTTGTCATCGACCTGGCGAAACGGCACGAACGCAACCGGCAGTATCGCTTCGCGGACACGGCGGTAAGGTGCATCGGCCACAACCCCGATCACCTGACACCGTTCGCGCCCGCTTCCATCGCCGAGCTTCTCAAAAGTCATTCCAATAGGGTGATCGGATTTAAGAAAATCCTTCACAAAGGTTTGGTTCACGATGGCGGCGCCGGGAAAGACATCGCTCGGCCGGAAATCGCGTCCAACCAGCAAAGGCAATTTCATCGTCGAGAGCCAGCCCGGCGAGATGGGCAGGAAGTAGCCCCACTCTTCGCTGGGCGCTTCCCCTGCAACCGAGATAGAGCCGTTCCACGCGCCGGAAGAGACCATCGGCCAGCCAGACTCAGCCACTTCGCTGACTCCCGGCGTGCTGCGCATCGAGTCTGCCATCTGCGCCCATGCGTTCGGCATGCGGCCCTGCGGAGCCACAGTTTCTAACAGCAGCAGGTGACTGGGATCGAAGCCCAGAGGACGATGCGCCAGGCGGTGAAAGGTCGCGACGAAAAGTCCGCCCGCATAGACCACAAGAAAGCAGAACACCACCTGGGCGGCAATCAGGCCATGCATCAGGCGCTGGCGCGCAAGCGGATCGTCGCCACCCTTCAGCGCGCTGGCTGGGTTCACGCTGGATGCACGCAGCGCCGGGGCCAGTCCGAACAGCAGCATCACCACAACGCTCAGAGCGACGCCAAACCCGAGCACCCGCCAGTCTGCCTGCATGCCAAAGCGCGCCGGATAATCAGGTGTGCTGATGCTCTGCGCAACCCAGGGCGCGGACCACTGTGCAAAGGCTGCGCCCAATAGAGCCGCAGCGAACGCCAGCATCGCGCTTTCCACCAGAACCAGTTGTATCAGCCGCCACCGACCGGCGGAACATTGCCGCCGTTATTGTTCCCTCGGCTTCTTGAAAACGGGGAGCTGCAGCCACCAAGGTTGCGGAGGTCAGTGCGCCCACTGATGCAGATCCCGCACAGCACGATGGATGCCGTCGGTCAGTCCGAAGTCGTCTGCATTCACGATGAGGCGGCGCACTGGCATCAGTCTTTCAACTGTCGCCGCTGGGAAGATAACATCCGTGTGCTGTCGGTGATGCGACTCGCATCCGCGGACTCGGCGATAGTGACGCCGCTCGGCTTTGCGCCGGGAGTAGCCTATTTGCCTTTTTCTTGTTCTTGAATTCGCTTTTTGAGTTCAGAAATATCCATGGAAGTTTGACTATGAAGCGGCTTGTCCATAGATACCGACCAGAGTTCATTATTAGCCTGGTCGCGTATAGATAAAATTATGGGGGTAGGAGATCTGTCTATGTCATTACCTGGCGGGGTGGGTCTGCCTTTGGTGTTGGCTGTGAACCGAAGGACCAAATCGGCGTCCTTTGGGTCCTTCACGATTTTGAATCGCCCCCACTTAGTTAATGCATCATAGGCGCGGTCCGTAATCGCTGCTTCGCTCGTTTGATTGTCAATGTACACGGTTTTTGCAGCCATCACGCTGGCCGGCAGCGGAGCATGGTTGACCTTCGCATGAATCGGAGACGCGATAAGAATAAGGGCAAGTGCTACAGTGTTTGCAGCTTTCATGCGATCTCCCGTCAGCTAAATATACTCCACAGATTTGTCCAGCACGCTCACCCACTCCCTCATCGCCCAAACCACATCGCACCACCCAATATCGTCACCATTGACGATCCCTCTCGCCGCTACAAATCCGCCAAGTCAATCCCAAATCCCCCCAATGCGTGCGTTGCCCTCTTTGCAACAACTGCACCCTCGCGGCACCCCGATCAGTAAACACAATCCGACTTTCCGCTCGTTGTCACAGACCTATGCACTGGCTGTACTGACAGCCATAGATTCAGGTACGCCCTCTTTCTGCCGGGGCGCAAGCAGTCGCGTCGAATTCAGGATGAAGGTCAACTCGGACGCGACATGAATGAACGCTGCCAGTAACGGATTAAGAAGACCCACTGCCGCCAGGCCGATGCCGATGGTATCGACGATGAGAGTTCCATAGAAATTCTGGAAGATAATGCGCCGGCAGTTCCGGGCAATGCGGACCGTCTCAACGAACTTCATCAGATCGTTACCGATCAGCACGATGTCGGCGCTCTCGCGGGCTACATCGGTCCCTGCTCCCATGGCGACACCGACGGTCGCTTCGCTGAGCGCAGGAGCATCATTGATTCCATCTCCGAGCATCGCCACGGTCTTGCCTTTCTTGACTTGCTCGGCGACAAAGGCAGCCTTCTGCTCGGGGAGCAGTTCGGCATGGACTTCACGGATGCCCAACCGCTCGGCAACTGCCTTTGCGACCAGCCCAGTATCTCCGGTCAACAATGCAACCTGAATGCCCATCTCCGTGAGCGCCTTGACCGCCGGGGCGGAGCTATCACGCAGCTGGTCCGTCACCAGAATGGAGCCAAGATAGCGGCCTCCCCGCGAAACCAGTACCTCGGTTCCCTGAGAGGCATTTGTGTGGGAAGGCAAGTCGATTTTGAGTTCTTCAAGCAAGGTCCTGTTGCCAATCACGGTCTGCTCCCCATGCAGTGAAGCCACCACCCCACGCCCAATCCGGTACTCGAAATGGTCGGGATGGATGACCGGAATATTCTGCCCTTCGGCAAAGCGAACGATGGCACGGCCCAAAGGATGCTCCGAACCGCTCTCTGCACTGGCGGCCGCCTGCAGCATACCCTGCCGAGAGATACCCGCAACTGGATTGATCTCGGTGACAAGAGGCATCCCATACGTCAGCGTGCCGGTCTTGTCGAGGAAGACGGTATCCAGACGGCCTAACGCCTCAAGATAGATGCCACCCTTGATGATCGAGCCCTGCTGCGCCGCGCGGCCTATTGCGCCAAGGACAGCGAGCGGTGTACCCGCAGCGATACCGCAAGCGCCAGCCACGATGATGACGGAGATGGTCGAACGGGTGTTGTGCGTAATCAGAAAGGTAAGCACGGCCGCGCCGAGTGCGAAATAGACAAGATATCCTGCAAGCCGGTCGGCGGTCTTCTGGATGGGAGCGCGCGAATGCTCTGCCTTCTCCACCGCTTCAATAATCTTGCCGAAAGTCGTCTCTTTGCCTAAGCGCTCGGCCCGGACTTGCAGCGTGCCGTTCTGATTGATGGCCCCCGCATAGATGGCGCTACCCACTGTCTTTTCACGTGGCATAGCTTCGCCGGTAATAGCCGCTTCCTCTACAAAGGAGTGGCCGCTCACCACCTGGCCGTCGACAGGAATCCGGCTGCCAGGTCGAATCAGGACGATCTCGCCTGGCAGGATAGTATTCGTGGGCACTTCAAGGGTCTGGCCGTCACGCAACACACTGGCGGTCTGCGGAAGGAAGTTGAGCATGTCCTGAATAGCTCGCCGCCCGCGCCCCACCGTCAAGCCTTCCAGGATTTCAGCCCCCAGCACGAAGGCGGTGATGACCAGCGCCGTAAAGAACTCTCCGATCGCCAGTGCGGAGATCAGCGCGATGGTCATGGAAAGTTCCATCGTCATGCGGCGTTCGAGAATGTTCTCGAATGCTTCTTTAAAGATGGGGTAGCCTCCGATCAGCGTAGCCGCCAGCCCGATCACGCTGACCGTATGGAACGGCTCCCACAAATGGAACCAGACCGCCGCTGCGGCAACTGCGACAAAGACAACACGAAGAACCTCGAACAGTTCAAACCCATGCTCGTGATCGTGGCCATCATCGTGTTCTTCCTGTATTTGGCTGCAAGAACCGCATGCGGAATGGGAGTGGATAGAAACTTCATCCGCAGCGCCAGAGCTGCGGTGTTGCTCGCTTGTAAGGCTCATGGGACTCTCCATGATTCAGTTCAAGTACCTTTTGACAATCGCCATCAGCTCGTCGGCGGCCTCAAGCTGGGAGGGATGAACCTTGCCTCCAGGGTTGAGAACATGGAAGCGCAAGTGTCCCTCAATCAACTCGGTCATCAAACCGTTGAGAGCTCCGCGGCATGAGGCGACCAACTGGAGAATGTCTTCGCACTCAACCTCGCCTTCAAGAGCCCGTTCAATCGCCTCAGTTTGTCCTTTGATTCGACGAATGCGCGACAGCAGCTTCCTCTTATCTTTGATCGTATGGGCCATGCCTTGCCTCCCCGCATAATATACTCCCCTATAGTATATTTGAGAACATGCTATTGAATGAGCCGCGCTCCCATTGGGACCTCAAGTATGAACAGGGCCTACCTTCCCTGGAGAAGCCAGATCCATTCTTCCTGTCGGCATTCGATCAGTTCGTGGCGGATTCCTTTCCTAACGGCGGCACGGCTCTCGACCTGGCCGGAGGAATCGGCAGACATGCACTTTGGCTGGCGAAAAGAAGCTGGCAGGTTACCGTGGTAGACATCTCTGAGGTTGCGATCCGCAAACTCGGCCAAAGGGCGCAACAACTGGACGTGACGTTAAACTTGTTGGCTCAGGACGTCAGAGAATATAGCTTCGAACCTGCTCGTTTTGACCTGATCGTGATGTTCTACCACTTCGATCGGGACATCTGTCCGCGGGTGCTTTCGACGCTTAAGCCTGGCGGCTTCCTGATTTGCAAAAGCAGCGTCTGTTGGGATCATCCTTATGAAGGAAGCGCTCCGGTCAATCTAAGACCGTTGGCGAAGAGCGAAATCCTATCTCTGCTGCCTGAAATGTCGGTGCTGCACCATCAGGAGCGTCCCGTTCGCGACCGTGGCGTGGTGGAGTATGTCGGAAAGAAGCCCGCGTGAAATGGCGATATTCCCCTGGAGCCTATGGGTTTCGCGTTTGCTTTCCCTGAGCCGTCCAAATCGCGCCCGGCCCA
The DNA here is from genome assembly GCA_963737095.1 of uncultured Acidobacteriota bacterium. GTDB lineage: Bacteria > Acidobacteriota > Terriglobia > Terriglobales > Acidobacteriaceae > JAKAAZ01. The sequence goes on along the minus strand of CAVTRK010000009.1, from coordinate 575,816 downwards.
CCGGGACGCCTTCATGCGCACACACGCCGGCCCACCTGGCGTGGAATTCATCCCCAAAGCGGTAGAATGGTACTAGACGTGGGTATGCGTCTTGTGTCCTCTTTGGCACAAGAAATGCATTTTTGGCGAGCAACCAGAAAAAAGCCAGAAATTGCAGCTAAAAACGCCGGACAACACCTTGGAATCAGCAGCTTAGATCGATTCCAGCCCTTGCACAATCCTTCAATTAGCCTTGCACAATCCTTCAATTAGCCTGCACAATCCTTCAATTAGCCTGCACAATCCTTCAATTAGCCTGCACAATCCTTCAATTAGCGCACAATCCTTCAATTAGGCCTTCAAGACTTTGTTCGGCGCCCCATCCAAGCCGCCTTTGGCCGGACTACCCCCGCGCCCGCTCAATCGCCCGCACCACGGCTTTGGCCTTGTTGACGCTCTCTTCAAATTCCTTCTCCGGAACTGAATCCGCAACAATGCCGCTTCCCGCCTGAATATGTCCCTGCCGTCCCCGCATCAGCAGGCTCCGAATCGCAATGCAGGAATCAAAATTCCCCGAGAAATCCGCGTAGAAAACACTGCCGCCATACACCCCGCGCCGCGCCGGTTCCAGCTCTTCAATAATCTCCATCGCCCGCACTTTCGGCGCACCCGTCAGCGTGCCCGCCGGAAAGCAGGATCGAAACGCATCCACCGCCGACAGTTCATGCCGTAGCTTGCCTTCCAGCGCGCTCACCAAATGCATCACGTGGGAGTAGCGCTCGACAAACATCAAATCCTTCACCTGCACGGTCCCATATTCGCTCACGCGCCCGACATCGTTGCGCCCCAGGTCCACCAGCATAATGTGCTCGGCAGTTTCTTTCTCATCCGCGCGCAACTCCGCTTCAATACGGCGATCGTCGACCTCATCCACGCCGCGCGGCCGCGTGCCCGCAATCGGACGATACTCCACCGTGCGCCCATGCACCCGCACCAGCAGCTCCGGCGACGAACCCGCCAGGCTCGTATCCCCCGGCCTCCGCAATCCCATCCGCAGAAAGTACATATACGGCGACGGGTTCACAATCCGCAGCGCGCGATAAATTGAGAACGGATCCACTCCCGGCTCCACATCAAACCGCTGCGACAATACCGCCTGAAAAATATCTCCCGCCGCAATGTAATCCTTGATGCGCTCCACCCCAGCCAGAAAATCCTTCTTCCGCGTGCGCGGTTTCAAAACCAATTTCCCGCTGGCCGTGTGCCGCGTTGGCTTCGGCAACGGCTTGGCCAGCCGCCGCTCCAGATCATGCAATCGGCGCACTGCGTTCGCATACGCGGTCTGCGGTTTATGCCGTTGCAGATCGGCCGTGGCGATCAACAAAATTTCCTGCTTCACATGGTCGAAAGCCAGCACCGTATCAAAAAACATCAGGCAAGCTTCCGGCATCGCCAACTCATCTTTGGCAGTCTCCGGCAGCTTCTCAATCAGGCGAACCGCATCGTAGGAAAAAAATCCCACCGCTCCCGCGGTAAATGGTGGCAGCCCCGGCAATCGCGCCGCCGCATGGCCCGCCAGAGAATCGCGCAGCAGCTCAAAAACATCTCCCTCGCTGGACTCGGCGTGTGCGCCCGTATACGTCGTGATCTGGTCGCCGTGCGCGATGATTTTCTTATAGGGACTTGAATCCCCATAAACGTGTATCTGCCAACGTTTTCGCCACCTTCTACAGACTCCAGAAGAAAGGCCTCAGGCTCTCCATACGCAACCCGCAGAAAGGCCGAAACCGGCGTTTCCAGGTCGGCGGTCCAGGACTTGCAAATGGGCACCAGGTCATGGCTGCGCGCCAGACGCTGAAATTCAGACAAAGACGGGGTAATGGCACTGTGAGTCGACATAAATCAACGCCAATCGTACACGGTTCAGAGCTAGAAAAGTATCAGGATTTTCCTACATCTTACCGAGGAGCTTGCAAATCAGCCTCACTCGGCACCCAGTTCGGAGCGTCCGCGCAGATTTTTCAATCGAAAGTGGTCTGGCGTATTCTGACGATGGACGAAAAATCGACAGAACGCGTCCTGCCTCTCATGGAAGAAGGAAAAAATCATCCCTCCAAATTTCGGATGACACGCCGGAACCGCTGGGTGCTTCTGGCTGCCATGTGCACGATCCTGGCCATGACTGCCATCGTTCTGACTGTGAAAGCTCCCGTTTCGACAAGTCAAACCCTGCAAGCGCAACCCCCCATAGTCGCTCCGGGATTTACCCTGCGCGACCAGCAAAACCGGCCTACGTCGCTGGCGCAGTACCGGGACAAGGTGGTTGCCCTAACGTTTATTGATCCAGAATGTCACCAGCTCTGCCCCCTGACGACGCGCAGCATGACCGAAGCGCTCAAAATCCTCGGCCCGGCTGCGGCATCGCACGTGCAGCTGCTCGGAATCGACGCGAACCCGCAGAAAACCCAGGTGTCGGACGTCGCCGACTATACCCGCGTCCACGACCTCGAAGGACGCTGGCGGTTTCTGACTGGCTCGCATGCGCAGCTTGCGCAAATCTGGCGCCAGTACCACATCTATGTCGCCGTCGTGAACAACGACATCGAGCATACGGCGATCGTCATGCTCATCGACCAGAACGGAAGGGAGCGCAACATCTACTCCACGCCGATGAGTTATTCCGCTGAAGGCGATCAGGCGCACATCCTCGCTGCGGGGATCGCAAGCCTGCTGACCGACCATCCCGCCGGCCCCCAGGCAGACCCGGCCTCGCAAAAACCGCAAGGGCCGCCCCAAGCTATCTCGACCATGAGTTTGACCGCCCTTGGACCGGAAGGCTCGCAACATCCACCGGTCATGCTCGGGAGCGCCCATGCTCACCTGACAGTATTTTTCGCGGGCTGGCTCGGCCACGACTCGAATTTGCCCAGGGATCTTGCCGCGCTCGATAGTTATGCCATCCTGGCGCGCCAGCGCGGTTGGCCTTCGCCGGTCGCGGTTGACGAGCTAACAACTGAGCCATCGTCGGCAGAGGCAAGACAGGTACTCACTCCACTGGCGGCGACCCTGCACACGCCGATCGTCGAGGACGCAAGCGGCCGGCTTGCGGACAATTACCACGTCGACGACTTGCCGTGGTTTGTACTCAGCTCTGCTTCAGGCAAGATCCTCTGGCACCACGACGGATGGCTTACAGCCCCCGCCTTGAAACAGCAAGTCAGTACCGCTCTGGCTGGAAGTTAACTGAAGCCAGCTTTCGTCGCGGTTTCGCGCGCCGCTATCGTCCGAACTGCCGCAGATGATGATCCGCATGCAGGTAGCCCCACCGCCACCAGTCGTCGGCAGTCATGTCTCCAAAAAATGGATGAGGCGGACACGGCTCCGGCAACTTGCCGGAAAACTGCTCCACCGCCAAAAGCAGACCCGCTCGATCACTCTCAAACTCCACCGGCCGCGTACCGTCCACATCCTGCGCCACCTCTGGCGCGGATTTGAATCCCTTCCGCCACTCGATCGGAGCCTGCAATGCGACTCGCTTCATGAACGCACGCGGCATCGGAATCGCCACCATGGCGACCTTCTTCTCACCCAGGCCAACCAAGTAGCTTTCGCGGAGGTGACAGACCATCTGCTCCACCGACATTTTTCCCCACAGCGCAGCATCTCGAGCAGTTAGAGCTTCGACCCGCGATCGAATTTCCTGTCTCCCCGTGATATCTGCCAAGGTCTTCATACGCACCTCCTCAATCCTCCAGTGTAATGAGGAGAAATTCACGGGTCACGGAAAACACCTTCGAATCTGGACGCCTACCCCTTCACCATCCGCTATGATGGCAACACATTTTCATTTGAGCACCCTCGCTCAACGGGCGCCAATCATGTGTGTGCGTCCCCTCGATATTTGCGCAAGAAAAGAGGCGATGCCATGGATGCGTGGTGGAACACCTTCTTCGACGACGATTATCTTCGCATCTGGGGTCAGGTCCTAACCGACGAGATGAGTGCGCGACAGGCGCTGGATTTTTGGTCGATGCTGGACCTCAGTCCCGGGTGCTGCATCCTCGATGCTCCGTGCGGTTGGGGCAGGCTCTCCCGCCCGCTGGCACAGTTAGGCGCAATCGTACTCGGAGTCGACCAGTCGGATCGCCAGCTGGCTTTCGCGGAACAGCATCGTGAAGGTTTGCCATTGGACCGCTTGAGTTACCTGCAGCACGACCTGCGCACCCCGCTCCCCGAGATGGGATTCGATGTGGCATGCAACATTTTCACTTCGTTCGGATACGGGACGGAAGAAGAGGACGTTGCCGTCTTTCAAACGCTGCGCGCCGCAACCAGGATCGGCGGCCGCGTCGTGATCGAGACCAATCATCGCGACCTGATGTGCGCTCTCAAGGCCCGTGGTGCTAAATCATCGCAAAGGCTTGCCGACGGCACGTTATTCCTTGACGAATCGGAATCCGAGGCCATTTCCGGCGCGGTGCAGTTCCACTGAATATAAAGCAGGGGGAGTTGACGCTGGTGGCAGGCTGGCGATCGGAGCCGCGCGGCAAGACTAAGCGCGAAGTAATCCGAGGGACCCGAGAGATCCGAGGGATCGAGCCAACTCTGTCGATCGAGTGGGTGTGCCCGAGATTATTTCTGGTAGAGGTTGGAGTACAGCTTCTTAATCACACCGTAGCAATCGCAGGCCGCCGATTCCAGTTCTTTGCGATTCACGATGTGAAGCGTGCCCCGCTTGTATTCAATCAAGCCGGCCCGCTGCAGCGTTCCCGCCACCATGGTGACAGTCGTCCGCTGCGCACCCAGCATCTGCGCCAGAAACTCCTGCGTCAGATCGATCTGGTCCGACTGGATGCGATCATCCACCATCAACAACCATCGTGCCAGCCGTTCTTCCGCATCGTGCAGACGATTGCAAGTCGCAAGCTGACTCAGGCTCAGTGTTTGTTCCTGGACAAATTCCAGAATGCGGTCGCGAATTTCCTCGGAGCTCTTAAATAGTTGCTGCAATTTTGGAAAGGGTATTTTCAGCGCGGATGCGGACAACTGGATGAAGCATTCCGTAGGAGCGACAGCCGGGCCTAGCAAGTGCATCGCACCTACCAACCCTTCGCGGCCAACGATTCCCACTTCGGCGGTTTCTCCGTCGGATGTGGAACCGACAATCGAGGCCATTCCTGACGTGATGAAATATGCATCCACAGGAACAGTGCTCGAGGTATAGAGGACCGACCGCAATGGGAGTGTGACCGGAGTGCATTGAGAAACAATAAGTTCGCGGCTCTCAGTGGAGAGTGAAGCCAATAGGAGATTTTCCATCACGGTAAACATGACAAGCCCTTCGTCAGGCTCGCAAAGGCCTGCCAAACCGGCAGGAAATTACGTTTCTGATCGTTAATCAGGCAGTTTTGTGTCTGCTCTCAGGTCGAATATACGCTGAGAAATGAACAAGTTATGTCGTCTACCGGACAGATACCGTGGAAAAAATACCAGAATTCGATTCCTTCCGAAAGTCTCCTGCAGCCCGTGAGGCCTCCCCCGAATCGCTTCAACGAGAAACTGTCGGATAGGCGACATTTCCTAATTCCCGAGCATCTATTTGCAAGAAGAGAAAATTTTTCAGCACCACTGGTCTGCGGAGCGAAAGCTCCTATACTGGCGCTTCCCATAAAGGATGGCGTCCTCTCCAGCGTCTCGCGGGGAGGGGTCTGTGAACGAAGAAGCAACCATCATCGGGGACTTGGAGTCCAGACTGGCAGATGTCAGTGAAGCGCTGCATCGTGCTGAGGAGCGCGCCATTCCGGGGCTGCTGGCGCTGGAGTTGATGCACGAGATTCGAAACCCGCTGGAAGCCGTGGGAAATCTTGTCTACCTGGCGTTGGAAGAATCGGGCGATTGTGAATCTGTTCGCTTTTACTTAGTGCATATCGAAGAGCAGTTGGCTACGCTGAATCACATTGCAAGTCAGACGCTGGGATTTGCGCGAACATCAAACTCAGCGCAAGTCGTTCGACTGGCAACCGTGGCGGAAGCGGCGCTGCGCATTCATCAATCCACGATGAAGGCCAAGAAAATCCGCTTGGTAAAAGATTTTCCGCAGGAAGTCGTCGCGCATATTTACACCACAGAAATGCTGCAGGTGCTGTCGAACCTGATCATGAATTCGCTCGACGCGCTACCGAACGATGGGACACTGCGCATGCGTTTGAGAAAAAGCAATCGCGGCGCGCACATTGTGGTGGCGGACAATGGACATGGAATTCCGACGGAGCATATCGAGAAAATTTTCGAACCTTTCTTCACTACTAAAAAAGTCGGCAACGGATTAGGTCTCGCGTTGTCGAAGAGAATTGTGGAACACAACCGCGGAACGATCTCGCTGCGGAGCTGTGTGCGTCCGGGTAGAAGCGGCACCATCTTTAAAATTTCTCTGCCTGTTCAGGCCTGAGAATACTAGTTGCCTTAGCAACCAAATTGTCCATCTAGTTGCTAAGGCAACTATTTCCATTGCGCCAAGTCTGGTGCAAATTCCGATCCTAAGCGAACACACGGTGAAGTGGCTGCAGCCGTTGGATGGGGAGCCGGCAAAAGCGAGCCGCGAGTTCGTTCCATGGCAGCCATGGCAGGAAATTTCTGGAGAACGCACGCTGGAACGGCGGTTATTGAGTTACAGTCACGCTCACCGCCAGGCTTTGACCACTGCCGGATGCGGGGGTGGCCACCACCATTACATTTGACGTACCGATAGGCGTCGTCCAGGGATTCCCAGTATTGCAGCCCGTGATCCCAGCCGCCACAGTTCCAGTGGCCGCCAGCAGAAGGCAGAGTTGCAGCCAGCGCCGCAGCCTGGACGCGCGTTTCCGCTTGTCTCCGATCGCGATGCCTGCCATCCCTGCCGGCAATAAAAAGACCATCGCAGGCAACAGCGGGTTAAGCGGAGCCGGGGCACGTGACGCCGCCAGCTGAGGCTGCTGCACATCGGTCGCGAGGGTCAAGCTGACCTGGACCGGCTGATCGTTGCCGGTGAGCGCGATGGAATTTTGCGCGAACGCGCAGGTGGCAAAGGACGGCAGGTTGCCGCAACTCAGCGTCAATGTGCCGGTGAAGCCGCCCGCCGGCGTGATGGTCAACAGGGTGGCGCCGCTCTGGCCGCGCGCAATGGTCAGGGAGGCCGGACTGGCCGTCAAGCTATAGCTGGGCACCGGTATTGCAGGCACTGACGACGCTACGGTCACAAGCTGGGCGGAGGAAGTGCTGCCGGCGTAGCCGGATGTGGCGGCATAGGTGGCGACAAGAGTGTCGGTCCCAACCGGTAAGGTGGTGCTTGTCAAGATTGCCAAGCCCTGCGAAGTCAGCGTGCTCGCGCCAAGGGATGTTGTTCCGTTGTAGAACGTCACGGTGCCGCTGTTCACCGGCTCGGCACCGGCGAGCACAGTGGCGGCCAGGGTCAGGCTTTGACCGGCGGTAATGGCGCTGGAAGAAATTGTCAGCGAGGTGGTGGTTGCGGTGGGCAGCAATGTCGTCGCAGCCACGGTCACAATCTGGGCCGAGGAAGTGCTGCCGGCATAGTTGGTTGTGGCCGCGTAGGTCGCGGTGATGGCGTTGCTTCCAACCGGCAAAGTGGTGGCTGTCAGGGTGGCCACGCCTTGCGCATTCAATGCGGTCGCGCCGATTGAAGTTGTTGCGTTATAGAAAGTCACCATTCCACTGCTCACCGGCGCTGCCCCGGCCAGCACGGTCGCCGCCAGCGTCAGACTTTGTCCAGCGGTGATGGCATTGGAAGAGATTGTCAGCGAGGTGGTGGTTGCGGCGGGAACTACTCCTGTCGAAGCCACGGTCACGACCTGGGGAGAGGAAGTGCTGCCGGCGTAGTCGGATGTGGCCGCGTAGGTGGCGGTGATGACGTCGCTTCCAACCGGCAAGGTGGTGGTTGTCAGGATCGCCACACCCTGTGCATCCAGCGCACTCGCTCCCATCGAAGTGACTCCGCAGTAGAAAATGACCATGCCGCTGCTCACCGGGGCGTTGGCTGTGGTCACGGTCGCCATCAATGTAAGACCCTCACCCGCGGAGATGGCACTGGAAGAAGGGCTGAGGGCTACGGCCGTCGCCGCCCTGGTCACGGTAAGAACGCCGTTGACGTAGCTTGTGGTATAGCTGGCCAGGTTCGTTCCCGCTGCTGTTGGCGTGATCGGATAGGTCCCAGGGGGACTGGTCGCGGTGGCCGGCGTGGTTCCGGATACGGTAAAGCTATCGCCGTTCACATTTCCTGTGTAGGTTCCGGTGAATGCCGGCGTGTCCGCGCCATAGCTCCTCAACGCATTAGCCGCGGTTACAGTCAGTGACGCGGGATTGACCAAGACCGTGTGCGACACCGGAGTGGCGGGGGAATAGCTCGCGTCTCCTGGCTGGCTGGCCGTGACGGTCACGGTACCCGCACCGGTGAAGCTCACGACGGATCCAGTGAGAATTGCCGGGCCGGTCACCGTATAGCTGACGGCAAGTCCGGAGCTTGCAGTGGCCGCGAGCGTCATTGGAACAGCGCCGTAAATCATCGGCGTTCCCGGCTGCGGAAAGGTGATGGTCTGCGTGCCCTGTGGAGTTATGGCGACGGTTTGAAACGAAGCTGCTCCTGTGCCGGCCGAGTTGGTGGCCGTGACGGTGAAGGAGTACGCCGTGCCATTGGTCAAGCCGGTGACGATGCAGGGCGAGGACGCGCAGGTTCCAGTCATGCCGCCAGGATAGGAGGTCGCGGTGTAGCTGGTGATCGTCGCCCCGCCGGTCGAGGACGGTGGAGTAAAGCTGACCGTTGCCTGCGCATTGGACCCCGTCGCCGAGCCGATCATCGGGGCTCCCGGTGCTACGGCTGCAATGCTGAAGGATTGGCTCACCTGCGGGGCCGCCGCATAGGCTGCGTTCCCAGCCTGATTGGCGTTGATGGTGCAACTGCCCGCGGCAATGGTCGTCAGCGTCCCCGCGTTGGTGATGGTGCAAACTCCCATCGTCGACGAAGAAAAGGTCACGGCCAGGCCGGAACTGGCTGTGGCAACCAGCGTCGGCGAGGTGCCAAAGTTCTGTGTTCCCGGATTGTTGAACGTGATCGTCTGGCTGGCCGTGGGCGTCACGCTATTGGAACTGGCCGAAGCTGCTCCTGTGCCGACCGAGTTGGTGGCCGTCACGGTGAAGGAGTACGCCGTGCCATTGGTCAAGCCGAGGACGATGCAAGGCGAAAACGCGCAGATGCCGATGATGCCGCCGGGATTGGAGGTCGCGGTATAGCTGGTGATTGTCGCGCCTCCATCAGAAGAAGGCGGGGTAAAACTGACCATTGCCTGCCCATTGGACGCCGTCGCCGAGCCGATCATCGGGGCTCCGGGGGCTACGGCGTTCGCGGAGCCGGTCGCCGAACCGTTCAGTGCGATCGTCTGCGTGGTGCTGGGACTGGCGTTCAGGTTGTTGTCGGCAATCGAAAGCGCACCAGTGATGGATGAGCCGGCGGTTGTCGGGCTGAAACTTACCTGATAGGTACAGAAAGCGCCGGCCGCCAGGGTTACGGTGGAGGACGACGTATCCAGCTGGGGGCAGGTGGAGCCGCCGTCGAGCACGAAATTGGTATTGGACAGGCTGGGATTGAGGCCGGCGGCGGGGACAGCGAAGCTCAGGTCCGCATTGCCGTCGTTGGCCAGGGCCACGATCTGTGGGCTGTCGCTGCTGGTTGAGCCGGTAGGGGTGCTGGCAAAGCTAAGCGAGGGCGCCGTGGCATAGGGTAGCTCCTTGACCGCATTGTTATCGAAGTCGGCGACGAAAACGTTGCCGATGGGATCCACCACAACGCCCGTGGGATAGGCAAAACCGCCGCCCAGAGTCACGATTACAGGCGAGGCGGGAAGACTGCCGTTGACGGCCAGCATCTCCTCCACCGCGTTGTCGTAGGCATCGGCGATAAAGACGTTGCCGAGCGGATCCACCGCAATGCCCAGGGGGACCATGAAGCCGCCAGTCCAGGTGCGAATGGTGGGCGAAGCGGGGATGGTGCCGTTGACCGCGACGATTTCTTTCAAGGCCTTGTTGCCCCAGTCGCCGACGAAAACGTTGCCGTAGGCATCGACCGCCACGCCCAGGGGATAGTTGAAGCCGCTGCCAAGGACGCGCAGCGTGGGCGACGCAGGGATGCTGCCGTTGACGGCGACGATTTCCGTGACCTTCATATCCGCGTTTCCAGCGACGAAGACGTCACCGCTGCCATCGACCGCCACGCCAAAGGGACTATTGAAACCGCTGCCCAGGGTGCGGATCACGGGCGAATCCGGAATGCTGCCATCGACGGCGACGATTTCTTTGACCGCATTGTTATTGATATCGGCGACGAAGACGTTGCCGCTGCCGTCCACCGCAATGCCATCGATGGGGCCAAAGCCGCTGCCCAGGCTGCGAATGACGGGCGTGGCCGGGATGCTGCCGTTGACGGCCATCATCTCCTTCACGTGACCGTTGCCAGCGTCGGCGAGGAAGACATTGCCGCTGCCGTCGACCGCCACGTCGGCCGGACTGGAAAAGCCGCTGCCCAGGGAGATGGGGGTGTTATTGCTGGGGAAGATGACCTGGGGTCCAGTTCCGACGCCGCCCAGGTAGCCGGTGGCAATCGGTAAGCCGCTCGATCCCATCAGTTGCACGGCGCCCAGCCGTTGCCCGAAATGGGTGGGGGCGAAAGTCGAATCCACGGTGCAGGTGTCGCCGGCGTAATAGGTATGGCCGGAAACACACACGGTGGAGGGCTGTGTCGTCGCTGCCTGAAAGTCCAGATTGGGTGCACCCATGGTGAGGACCACGAACGGCGTGTGGAAAAGGGTTCCGCTGGTGTCGAAGTTGAATGTCAGGGTTTGCTGTGCGCTGGTTGTACCGACGGCGAGGGTACTGAAGTTGGCGGCGCCGATCTCGAGCACAGCATCCTGGTTATAGTCGGCGACGAATACGTTCCCGCTTGCGTCCACCGTCACGCCATTAGGCAGATTGAAGCCGGCGCCAAGGGAATTGATGGTGGGAGAGGCGGAGATGACGCCATTGATCGCGACGATTTCCTTGACCGCGTTGTTGTTGAAATCTGCGACGAACACGTCTCCACTGCTGTCTACGGCCACGCCGTCGGGCTCGGCGAATCCGTTGCCGAGGATGTTGACGGTCGAGCTGGAATTCACGGTGCCCGCTGCCGCTCCGCCGGTGCCTGCGACAATCTGCTTGACTACGTTATTGAGCGTATCGGCGACGAAGACGTTGCCCTTGGCATCCACCGCTACGCCGGTCGGCTGGCTGAAGCCGCTGCCAACGGTCTTGATGGTAGGAGATGCGGGAATGCTGCCGCCCACCGCCACCATTTCCTTAATCGCGTTGTTGCCTAAATCCGCGACGAAGACATTGCCGCTGCCATCCACGGCCACGCCTTCCGGATGGTTGAAGCCGCTGCCGAGGGATTTCACGGTTGAAGCGGAGCTGACTGTGCCGGCCGCCGCGCCGCCTGTACCGGCCACAATCTGCTTGACTGCATTGTTGAATTGGTCGGCCACGAAGACGTTCCCGTTGCCATCCACCGCCACGCCTTCCGGGTGGTTGAAACCGCTGCCTACAGTCAGAACGGTTGGGGAGGTGGGGATGCTGCCGTTGACGGCGACCATTTCTTTCACGGCGTTGTCGGTGGCATCGGCAATGAAGACGTCGCCGCTGCGATCCACCGCCACGCCGACGGGGTGGAGCGGGCCAGCCGCACCCAGGGTGCGAACCATGCCGGCAAAGTGGGCCGTCTGCGCCCTGAGCGCCGAGCCGCCGGCGATGCACATGCAGGCGAGCAAAAGGCAGAGGAGTGGGCTGCGCTTGTGTACGGACGAGGGATGAATGCTGAACTTCATGGAGCGCTTCGAGAGTAGCTACCCCATCACCCTATATCCGTACCCCTGAGAGAGCGGCCGAGAATGTTCCATTTTGGGAAACCTTAGTAAGGGGTCCGCGGGCAGAAAAAGCTTGATCTTCCGCCGCGCTCGGGCTCACTTCGACGACAACCTGAACGATGGGTCGAAGACGCGCGAGTTAGAGCGGAGACAAGGCCGATCCGGCGCCAATGCTCGGCTATGTGGGGAAATATGGTGAAATGGGCGGTATGAAATTTTGGCTGCGCTGGATCGTCCCCACCCTTTCGCTACTGCTGTTGCCAGCTGCTTTTGCGCAACAGGTCAGCTTCCACATCACTCCTCTGCGACCGGTGCCGGAGTTGCGTGCCGAAGCGCTGCAGGCGCGGCCGCCACAGGAGAGGGGAACCTTCCGCAAACCCGACCTGGTGGAGTTGATCACGCTCGATCCCACCATCAAGCTCGACATTCGTTATGCGACTACGAACAATTTTCTGCAGACGCCGGTGTATACCGAGGCGCGTGCGTTTCTGCAGCGGCCGGCGGCGGAGGCGCTGGTGCGCGCCAATCGCGAGCTGAAGCCGTACGGATATGGCCTGATCATCCATGATGGGTATCGGCCGTGGTATGTGACCAAGATTTTTTGGGATGCGACGCCGAATACCCAGAAGATTTTTGTCGCCAATCCGGCGAAGGGTTCCGTCCACAATCGCGGCTGCGCCGTCGATTTGTCGCTGTACGACTTGAAGACGGGCGAGGAGGTGCAGATGCCGAGCGGCTACGATGAAATGACCAAGCGCGCGTATGCGGACTATCCCGGCGGCACGGCGGGTGAGCGGGCCCGGCGAGCGCTGCTGCGGCGTGTAATGGAAAAACAGGGATTCACGGTGAACCCGACGGAATGGTGGCACTTCGACTATAAGGACTGGAAACAGTACCCAATCCTGAATGTGAAGTTTGAAGACCTGGGAAAATAGCGCTGCAGCCTTCGCAAATTGCGTCCAATGCTGCTTAGGCACATCCAACGTGCACCGGGAGCCTGAGGCGCGGCTCGAATCCGTCAACCATAGAAGGAGACATGCTGTGAGCGAAATCAACGCGGAACAAGCGCACCTGCTGGTCCACAATGTGCTGCTGGGCACTCTGAAGAACGAAAGCCGCACCACGCGAGCAGTTCTTGCCGCGGTTCCTAAGGATCGCCTGGATTACCGGCCTGACCCGTCGACACGAACGGCCAACGAACTGCTTCGGCACATTGCCAGCGCAGACAACTTCTTTTTGAAGTCGGTGGCGGACGGCGCATTTGTACCGGGCAGCGTGAAGATTCCGGAAGATGTGAAGACGCCGGAAGATGTCGCGGAGTGGTACGGGCAGGAGTATGCGAAGAATTTCGAGGCGGTCAGCCAATTGTCTGGGGAGCAGTTGATCCGGATGGTGGATTTCCGCGGAGCCTTCCAGCGGCCGGCATACGTGTTCCTTCAGTCGGGCCTGCTGCACGTGGTGCATCATCGCGGCCAGTTGTCCACATACCTGCGCCCCATGGGCGGCAAGGTACCGGCCATTTACGGTGAAAGCTTCGATTCCGCGGAGGCGAAAAAAGCCGCGCAGGTTGTGGCCTGATCTGCAGTGCGCGTTGCGCAGGCTGCCAGCTTCCTCTTATCCCACCCTTCGCACAAGACGCGAAGGATGGGGCACCCTGCTTATCTAGAGGGTGGGCCACCCCGGTTAAGGATGGGTCCCCCTTATTACTTAGGTATGCGCTGCCTGCGCGCGTTTTTTTGGCTTTCCCAAACCAAACAAAAATGAGGGTGCCCCATCCTTGATGGTCGGTGCGGCAGGGCCGCATCGGTCGGCAAGGGTGGGACTCAGGACTCTACACAGGCATGTCTTTGCTCTTACTCTCGACGGCGGCCAGTCCAGTCCGACTCGATCTCCACTGCTACCTTTTTCTCCAGTAGCATAGTGTCGGAAGCTCGACCACGGCCAGTCCTTCGGCTTTGCGACTAAGCCGCGTTCAACGGGGTTGAGGTGGATGTAGTTCAATTTCTCGACGATCTTTTCCTTCGTCCAAACGTTGAAGTCGTAGTAGCGCCGCTGCCAGAATTGGACGTGCCGGAGTTCTTCAACTTTCTTGAAGTTTGCTGCTTCAGCACCTGCAGGGCGACGGAGAGAGATGCGGTTGTCGGCTCGCTTACCAGCAGATGAACATGTTCGGGCATCAACACATATCCGGTCACGACAAAACCATATCGAGAGCGGACCGTTTCCAACTCCTGTTCGAAGATGCTGTAGGCTGCATGCGAATTCAACAACGGAAGTCTTCGATAACAACTGAAGGTGAGGAAGTGGAATTCTCCGGATTCGTGATGGCGAACTAGACCCTTGGCCATGGAATCCCTAAGTGTAATTGCCGCGTCTCCTACAGCCAATGGCAATCCCAGTTTGAGAAAAACTCTAGTTTGGCAAGAAGAGCGGGGTTCATCGCATCCCACCCTCAGTCGTGTGGTGCGAAAGATAAAGACAAACTGGCGTGGGCGTTCATCCTATCCCATCCTTCGCAAATTGCGCGAAGGATGGGGCACCCTCGGTTGTGTGGTGCGAAAGATAAAGACAAACTGGCGCGGGCGTTCATCCTATCCCACCCTTCGCATAATGCGCGAAGGATGGGGCACCCTCGGTCGTGTGGTGCGAATGATAAAGACAAACTGGCGCGGGCGTTCATCCTATCCCACCCTTCGCAAATTGCGCGAAGGATGGGGCACCCTCGGTCGTGTGGTGCGAGAGATAAAGGCAAAGTGGCGCGGGGATCTTTCCTATCCCACCCTTCGCAAATTGCGCGAAGGATGGGGCACCCTCGGTGACGTGGTGCGGAAGATAAGGTACGCGAGACGGCAATTCCACCCAATTTTCGGGCTAGTTACCAAGGTGATCTCGGTGCTTGCCGGAGGTGTTGGGGCGGGCCTATACTCCGTAGGTTTGGCCGAAATACAGTTTGCGGCGACCAAGGTTCGCGCGGGTGATCTGACTCTCCGCGGCGAGGTGGTTGACACGCAAATCGGCGGCCAGCAGAAGCGGAGTAACTTTTATGGCAACGATTGCAATTGAGCAGGAAATGAATCCGTGGGAAGCGCAGGCGGCCCGGTTTGATTTTGCGGCGCGGAAGCTGAACCTGGAAGACGATTTGTGGAAGGTGCTGCGGTCGCCCAGCCGGGAGATCATTGTGCATTTTCCGGTGTTGATGGATGACGGGCACGTCGAACTGTTTACCGGATTCCGAGTGCATCACTCGCTGGCGCGAGGGCCGGCGAAGGGCGGGATTCGCTTTGGTCCTGACGTGAACCTGGATGAGGTGCGGGCGCTGGCCAGCTGGATGACGTGGAAGTGCGCGGTGGTGGATATTCCGTTTGGCGGGGCGAAGGGCGGAGTGATCTGCGATCCGAAGAAGCTGTCGAAGGGCGAGCTGGAGCGGATTACGCGGCGGTACACGTCGGAGATTATCGAATTTCTAGGGCCGGAAAAAGATGTGCCGGCGCCGGATGTGAACACCAATGAGCAGACCATGGCGTGGATTATGGATACCTACTCCATGCACATGCGGCAGACGGTGACGGCGGTGGTGACGGGCAAGCCGATCGAGCTGGGAGGCTCGCGCGGGCGGCGGGCGGCGACCGGACGCGGGGTGCGGGTGGTGTGCCTGGAGGCGCTGAAGCACCTGAAGATGCCGGTGGAAGGATGCCGGATTATTATCCAGGGATTTGGCAATGTGGGTTCGAATGCGGCCGAGCTGCTGGCGGAAGTGGGCTGCAAAATTATTGGGATCGCGGAGTACGATGGCGGACTGTACAACGCGAACGGCATGGATATCCATGCGCTGCTGCGGCACCGGGAACATCATGGGACGATTGTGGGGTTCCAGGGAGCGGACGCTGTGGAGTCGGCGGAGCTGATTTTGATGCCGTGCGAGATTTTGATTCCGGCGGCGACGGAGAATGTGATCACCAGTCACAACGCGGGGAGAATTTCTGCGCGGATTGTGTGTGAGGGTGCGAACGGGCCGACGACGGCGTTTGCGGATGACATCCTGAAAGAGAAGGGCGTGTTCATTATCCCGGACATTCTGGCGAATGCGGGGGGCGTGACGGCTTCCTACTTTGAGTGGGTGCAGGACCGGCAGGGATATTTCTGGCGGGAAGAAGTCGTGAATGAGCGGCTGGATGAAATCCTGGTCAAGAGCTTTGAGCATGTGGTGCATTACCGGCATACGCATAAAGTGAATAACAGGATTGCGGCGTACATGCTGGCGATGGATCGTGTGGCCGGAGTGATTCGCCAGCGCGGATTTTACGCTTAGAGGACGTAGGCACGCGCAGCGCATAGGCGGCAATTGGATCGGATTTGCGCGTCGCTTCCCGCTTGCTGGTACGCCGCCATCGAAGTCTCATCGCAAGTAGAAGGGATTCATGGCACCATCCAAGACGGGTGACTGCGCAAAAGGTCCGCAGGAAACGGAATAAAGAAACTCTTCGGGAATGTTCTCCGTCTGTATGTTTTGACCAACACGTACGAGTCAGGAACGCTGGATGGAATATTTTCGCCGATATAATCCGGATGGAAGTTGCGTGGTGATTTGTCTGCGATGCTTCGCGACCGTCGGGACCGCGGGCAGCGTCTCCGCGGCTTTGACGCTGGAAAACGCACACGCGTGTACGCGGCACCCCGTCGCCGACCCGAAACGAGCTTCGACGAAAGTTGATACATCGCGGGGAAACGTATCCAGCCGATTTCTCGAATTCGTGACGCGTCTGCAAATGCCGTATACGCCGCTGTTCCTGCTGGCGGTTTTTGTTCTGCTGTATGCCTTCCCGACTGCACTTGAGGTCGCCGCTGTACGCTACGCGGTTCCCGCACTCGCCATCGTTCTGTTCGGCGACCTGGTCGGATGTGCCTGGCTGGCGACTGTTTTGCGTGCACCCGTTGTCGCCGCCGTACTCTACGTGTCGCTGACCTTTTGCGAGCTTTGGCTGCACTCCAGCGGGGCGGTTCGCCGTGTCTTTCTGCCGTGGATCCTGGATTTGGTGCCTGCCCTGGTGGTGTTTGGAAAGATTACGTGGATTCGCGTTCAACCTCGAACGAGAAGTCTTCAACTGTCGTAGGTAACAAGCACGCCATCGTGATGGCGGAGAGGGCGGGCCACCCGCCTAGACAGGGTGAGCGGGAATTTTCTTTATCCCACCCTCATTTTCTTAGGCCGCTAGAGATAGAAGGCCTCTCCGCTTCGGTCAGGATGACACACTTCTTTTCACCCCCACTCAAGCCAAAAGAGGGCTTGAATGGGGCACTTTCAGGATTTATGCGGCGGAAAACTTAGCCCTGGACGTGGGCGTGTTCTTGATAGCACTTCAGGACTTCGGCCTGGGAGACGACGCCTTCGAGCAGGCCGGAGACGGCGCGATTTACGATGGGCAGGATGGGCCAGCGATTGAAGTGTGCCAGGGTTTCGTTGAGCGGCAGGTCGGGATAGAGAAACGGCACGCGCTCGTCGGGGAGCATCTCTTCAATCGGCTGATCGATGCGGGTGGAAGCCTGCACCAGCTTGGGCAGATCGGCCGCGGGCAGAACATACCAGCGATTGCGGGCGCAGCGGATGAGGGCGACCTCCTCCTTCTCTTGCTGAACTTTCTCGGCGATCACGGCGGCGGGATCGGAGCCGACAAAGACCTGGCCGTCAAATGGATGCAGTGCGTCCTCAATACGCAAGGCGGTCTCTTCGCGGGCCTCTTCCATGGAGGGCAGGTTCAGACCATCCTGCAGGGTGAAGGTTTCGAAGATGGGGACGGGTTGCACACTGCGCGCGATGAGATACGCGAGCGTGTTGGCCAGAATGACGGGCAGAACGATGGAGTAATTTCCGCTGAGCTCAAACACCATGAAGACGCTGGTGAGGGGGACGCGCAGGAAGCCCGCGAATAAAACTCCCATACCGACCAGGGCGTAGGCGCCGACGGAGCCGGTGAGCGCGGGAAAGAAATGTTTTTCAAAGCTGCCTACGGATGCTCCCAGCATGGCGCCGATAAATAAGGTTGGCGCGAACATGCCGCCGGGGGTGCCGCTGGAAAAGGACACGGTGGTGGCGAAGATTTTCAGGATGGCTAGGGCCAGCAGGACGTGCCAGAGATACTCCCCATGCATGGCGTGGTCGATGGTGTTGTAACCGGAGCCCATGACCTGGGGATATCCGAAGAAGCCGACGGCACCGACGATGAGGCCGGCGGCGGCGGGCTGAAATACCTGGGTCCAGTTAGGCAGCGAGCGCAGCCAGGGGCGCAAAGTGGCGAGCAGCCGGGAAAAGAGGATGGCGGCAAATCCGCCGACAATACCCAATACGGCGTAGGCCAGCAGCTCGCGATTATCGCGCAGGGTGATGGCTGGGATGTGGAACATCGGCTGCGAGCCCCAGAAATAGCGGGCGACGACGACGCTGGAAACGGCGGCCAGCACGATGGAGCCGAGGACGGCGGCACTCCACGCACCGATGACTTCTTCAATAACAAACAGGATGGCGGAGATGGGCGCGTTGAAGGCAGCGGCCAGGCCGGCGGCGGCGCCAACAGGCGCGAACAGGCGAAGGCGCTCGCGGCTGAGATGCAGCCGGCGACCGATCAGCGAGGCGATTCCGGCGCCAATCTGCAGGGATGGATCTTCCGGCCCAAGCGAATGGCCCGAACCGATGGCCAGCGCCGAGGTGATGAATTTTCCGATCATGGTGCGAACGGAAATGTAGCCGTTGTAGATGTAGAGCGCGGCTTTTGTCTGGTTGATGCCGCTGCCGCGAGCTTGCGGAAAAATATATTTGACCATCAGGCCGAGCAGCAGGCCGATGAACATGGGAGCCAGTAGCAGGCGATATTGATAGGGGTGGGGCACGGAGCCGAGCAGCAACACCCGCAGCCATTCGATTGACATGCGGAAGCAGACGACCAGCAATCCGGAAAGAATTCCGATGAAGATGGAGAGGACCAGGAAGAGGCGATCGCCGCGCGTGGGGGCGAGATGCTGAATCTCCGCGTCGGTCATTTGAAACGCGGGAGTGGGCGCAGGGGAAGCCAGCGGTAGCCGCGGGGCCGTGGGGGTAGCGGTGGAAGCGTGGCTGGCGGTGAAGTCACTCATTCTGATTTGTCCGGAGTTTGCGCCAACTCCAGCAACAGGGCGTCATCGCCGGTGGGCGGCCCGCATACTTTCGCGGTCACAATTTCTGCCTGGCTGGTCCAGGCGGTGATTCGATTCTGAAGCGCGATATTCCCTTCCAGAGCGTGGGCATTTGGCGAGCCTAACGCTGTCCACTGGGTTCCGAGTGCAACCAGGTCGGGATTGGAAGCATTGGGATCGCTATGCGCCTGTAGTCCGGCGAGACAACTTTCATAGCGGGTATGGGCTATATCGGCGGCCTGCAAGATGCGAGAGTCATGCTGCCGGGGCGGCAAGCTATCGAACGGAATCAATTGCAACATGCGCTGATACTTCTCCAACTGCAGTTCGACTGATTGATTTTGCTTCAGGGTGCCCGCGGAGGGATGTTGACGCAGCCTGGCGGTATAGCGGTTGAGCGCCTGGGCAGCACGTTTGTATTGTCCCATGGAAGCGGCAATCTGCGATTCCGCGTCGAGCGACGCGAGTACCTGGGCGGGAGCGGCGCTGCGATGACTCACCACGCGCTGGTAGGTAGTCAAGGCATCGATGGGATCATCGGCCTGGCGCAGCAGGTTGGCAATTCGAAAAAGGGCTGCGGGATTGTCGAGTGAATTCCCTTCCGCGGCCAGCAGCTGGCCCTGAGCCTCCAGTGGGCGACCGAGTGAAATGAAGTATTGCGCCAATTCCAGGCGAATCTGCAGGCGACGCTCCGTTCCCTGTCCACGCCAGAGGCCGTTCAAAGCAGACTGATAATACTCGATGGCCTGGGCTGGGGATCCGCGACGCACGGCGAGGCGTGCCAATTGCAGATTGAGATATCCATCTCCAGGTTCAGCATCGTGCAGCGAGGAAAAGTACGCTGCCGCTTCCTCGGTGCGGCCGGAGGCGGCGAGGGCTTCGGCCAGCGACATTTCATACTCGGTACTCGTGGAGGAGAAGGACAGGGCGGAGCGAAAATCTTCGACCGCCTCCGTGGGATGGCCCTGGGCCATGGCAATCTGTCCACGTTCGTACCAGCGCTTTTCAAGAACGCTGCGATGCTCGGTGAAGGAGTGAAAGAAGAAATATGTCAGGACACCGATGGCGATGGTAATCACCGTCAGGCTGAGGAGCGCCAAACTGTCCTGAACGATGAGTCGGCGGCGCTGAATTCGCTCGGCGGGGGTTAGGTGGATACTCTCTGCGGTTCTAGCAGCTGACATAGTGTTCGAACGTCGACATATTTATTATCTCTAAACTTTGGCGGGAATTGCGCGCACACGCCGAATCAATTTGATTTTGGCTCATAACCGAATCGTTTCCCGGTCATCGACTCAACGCCAAACTATTGTATTTAGATGCCGTCTATGGGCTGCGGCGGCAGGGTGTCGCGAGTTTTCGGCGAAAGAGCGAATGTTGCGTTTGTGTCTGCGTGCTCAATCTGCTGAAAAGAGTTCAGCCGTGCAGCCAGGCGGATGGATGCGAGGTCGAAGACGAACCTGGTATCCACCTCCAACCTATCGGTAGTGCCACGTCTCGCATACAAACGCGATGTGGATGCGGATCAATCTCCGGGGACGAATATTCGGGATGGACCGGGAACTGCGACCTTCCGGAGGCCTGCCATCACCCTTGATATCCGGCGCATCTGGGTAACACGCACAGTCTGCCATTGGTCATCTCGCTGGAAGTGACGCCGAATCCACGGTTGACGCAGGAATTCATCTCCCATTCATCTTCTGTTTTCAGGATATTCACGGGGCACTGTAAGACTAAACGCGGTGTGAATGACGAAGCCTGCCAGCGACATGTCCTCTCAACCTCCAGAGAACTATCGCGCTCCCGGAGTAGGACGGCAGGCATCTGCACCTTCTTGGATTTCAAACAAATAACACGAGTGAGAGGCCGAATGAAACGCGGACCGAACAAAGTTAGCACGCTGATCCTAGCAGCAACCTGTATGGCATTGATGCCGCAGGCGGGTATGTCTGTATTCGCGCAATCGAGTGCAGGTACGACAACCGTTCACAAGAAAGCCACGCGGAAGAAGCCCGCCAGCATTGAACAGCAGATGCGGGAGATGCGGGAGCAATTCCAGCAGCAGCAGGAAGAGATTGACCAACTGAAGCAGCAACTGCAAAGCCGCGACCAGCAACTGCAGCAGGCGCAGGATACGGCGCAACAGGCGCAACAGGCTGCCCAACAGGCGCAGAGCCAGGTACAGGCGGCTCAGCAGAATGCCAGCCAGACCAATGAGGCCTACACCAATCTGCACCAGGCCGTACAGGATGTGCAGGCGAAGGCGGATCAGGCGCAGCAGACAGCCACCATGGCGGAGCAGGACCAGAAAGAGCTGAAGAAGAAGGTCACGCACCCGGATGACATTTACTACAAGGGGATCACGATCTCTCCTCACGGCAGCTTCCTGGCGGCTGAAACTGTGTGGCGCAGCGGAGCCACCGGCGGTGGTTTGAACACTGCATTCACGGCCGTGCCGTTACAGAACTCGCCGTCCTCGAAGTTGACTGAATTCGATGGCAGCGGTCGGCAGTCACGTATCGCCATCAAGGCAACGGGCAAGCTGGCGAGCATGACGATGACGGGCTACTACGAAATGGACTGGTTGGGTACCGGCATCACCTCCAACAACAACCAATCGAACAGCTACGTAGTTCGCATGCGGCAATTGTGGGCGGATGCCAAACTGGCCAATGGCTGGGACTTTTCCGGCGGCCAGGGATGGTCGTTGGCGGCTGAAACGACACAGGGCGAGAGCCGCGGAACAGAGGTCCTGCCGGGAACCATCGATCCTCAATATACGGCCGGCTTCGTCTGGACTCGGCAATACAGCTTCCGCGCAGTTAAACAATTTGGAGACAAAATCTGGCTAGGCGCGGCGGCGGAAAATCCCGAAACGCTGAATCCAGGTGGACAGAACCTGCCCACCAACATCCTGATTGGTTCGGGTGGAACGGGCGGCGGGCTCTACAACTCGACCGCAAACTACTCGTTCAACATTGCCCCGGATATGATCGCCAAGCTGGTTGCAGAGCCGGCGCCAGGGCAGCATTATGAACTCTTCGGGATTGCGAGCTTCTACCGCGACCGCATCTATCCGGCAACCGGCGCCCCCTACAACGATACTGTGACGGGCGGCGGAGTCGGAGCCAGCGGCAGAGCCACGGTGCTGAATAAGAAACTTGTGATCGGGTTGAAAGGCCTGTACGGCGAAGGTGTTGGGCGCTACGGGAATGCCCAGCTCGGCGACGTGACCATTCGGCCTGACGGCAGCCTGTCGCCAATTCACGGCTTCTCCGCGCTGAGCACGGTCGAGTTGAACCCCAACAAACGGTTGAATATCTACTTCAACTATGGCGGGGACTATCTTGGCCGCGACTACACCATCGTGAGCGGTGGCAAGCAGGTCGGGTACGGGACTTATACGGCTGACATGTCGGGTTGCGGGATCGAGCCTGCATCCACCGCAGCCTTCCCGGCTTCGGATCCGTCGACTCCAGGTAACGCTACCAACGGTTGCAAGGGCAGCAACAAGGACGTGGCGGAGTTCACGGCTGGCTACTGGTTCTTCATCCATAACGGACCCAAAGGCGGCTTGAAACAGGGCTTCCAGTACAGCAACATCCGTCGCGACCTGTGGTCTGGCCAAGGCGGCACGCTGAACCCCGGCGGCGGTGCACACGGCAATGACAACATGGTGTTCACTTCGTTCCGCTACTATCTGCCGTAAACGCGGCGGTGTCGAGCAAAGAAGGGGCGTGGAAAAATTCCACGCCCCTTCTATTTTGGCTGAATGCGAGTGAAGCGCTTTCCCCGGAGTGAGTTTCAGGTGCCGGGTGACCTCAGCACCGAAAGGCATTGCGTGAGGACTCGCTTCCCCGGACGAAGGTCTGTGTTCTACCCATGGGCACAGCGTGACGCGATGCTGCACCCCGAGGCGATACAGGGAGGAAAGATGTGAGGCGCTTATTTTAGCCTTGCCAGCTGGGCGGCGTAGAGAGGATTGTTAGGAAATTCCTGGGCCAAAGACGACAGCAATTCGCGGGCTTTGGTCATGTCCTTGTCGCGGACGGCAGCGACGGAAAGCAACAGTTTGGCCAACGGCTTCAGGTAGTGTCCCTGGGCCGCTGTCAGCTCCAGGTCATGTTCTCCCAGGCTGCGGTTGGTCTCTCCACCCGCCATTTGCAGCAGCCAGCGGACCGGCGCCGGCTTCAATCCCAGGATGTAATTTTCCATTCCAACAGCCAGGTAGGCGTCGTACGCGTGGGGATCCACGGCGAGCAAGCGATGGGCAAAGGCGCTGCCCTGCTTGGTAAACTGAAATCCCGCCAGGTCGCGACGTTCAATCAGCGAGGCGTAATCCGCGCGCATGCCGAAGGCGAGCGTTTTGGCGAACAGGGCCGTGGCATCGGTCGGCTGCTTCGCCAGGATGGAGTCGGACAAACCGTCCGCCTTGTCGAGAGCGGCGTCGAACTCTTTTTTTATGGCCGGGTCAGGAACAATTTTGTGCTGCAGGTAATTGGTGTCGTTGGTGAACAACTGCATGTCCAGCACGCCGGTGCGATGGAACTCCGAAAAAAGATAAGCCGCTGCCTCCGACACCGGTCCCATCGGATCTTCGGGATGCTCCACCATGTATTTTTCGAAGATAGCGTGGGCCTGCTCGAAGTGAAGGTTATACATCTCGTGGTAACCCTCATCCAGCATGGTAGTAGTTTCGACCGCCTGGCTTTGAGCCCACAAAGATTGGGAAATAGCAACGCCAACGCACAAGGCAACAGCAGTTCTTAAAAATTTAACCTTCATCACAGTTCGGTTTGATTCCGTAATTCCCTTTCGAGTGGTATGACCTCCGCCCCTGCAAGGATATTCAGGGGTTGCCTGCTCTGTTGAATTACTTATCCCGGAAGCCGCCTCAAGTGTACCTCCAGAGCAATTTCGCGGCAGTAAAAAGATTGCCCCGGTTTGCCCCATCGAAAGGCTGCTGGGTATCATCAGGCCATGTTGAAAATAGGCCTGCCCGCAAAAATCTCTGAGGAGTTTCTAGTCGATTTTCCGAAAGAAAACGTTGAACTGGTTCGATTACCAGACAATCTGGACTACCCGGTTGAAGTGGAATTCTGGATTCCCCCAATGTTCGGATGGCTGGCGACGCCGATGTTCCCATTCCTGCGTGGGGTGAAAGTGATCCAGTGTCTGCTGGCCGGAGTGGACTGGATTCTGCCGTGGCTGCCGAAGGACATTCTGCTGTGCGATGGGCAGGGACTGCACAACATTCCGGTAGCGGAGTGGATTGTCGGCGCCATTCTCGCGAGCCTGTGGCGCTTCCCTCACTATCGCGATTGCCAGCACGAGCAGTACTGGGATGGACAGGTATTGCTTAAGGGAGCGGACGGCGCGGCTGCAGCAGAGACCAAGGCCAGCCCGCATTCGTATCGCATCCTGGCGGACGAACTGCACGGCAAGACGGTGATGATCGTCGGATATGGCGGCATTGGCGCCGAGGTGGAACGCCTGTTGAAGGTGTTCGACGTCGAGGTAATTCGCGTGGCGCGGACCGCGAAGCCGGGAGTTTCCGCCTTCGGCGACCTGGCGACCTTAGTGCCGCAGGCGGACGTGATCGTGCTGCTGGTGCCTTTGACAGAAAGCACACGCGGCATGATGAATGCCGACATGCTGGCGCGGATGAAGCCGGGTGCATTGCTGATCAACGCGGCGCGAGGGCCGGTTGTGGATACGAATGCGCTGCTGCAACAACTGCAAGCAAGGCGAATCCACGCAGTGCTGGACGTAACCGATCCGGAGCCGCTGCCCAAGGGGCATGCGCTATGGAGCGCGCCGAATTGTTTCATCACGCCGCACATTGCGGGATCTGTGGCGGGATTTTCCATCCGCGGATACAAATTTGCAGCGGAGCAGGTTCGTCGCTACATGGCGGGCGAGCCGATGCTGAACCAGGTGAATGAAGCGGGCTATTGAACGCGGCGGCCGAGCACCTGGGAGAGGTGCACGGCGCGGCGATGGGAGAGCTGCGCGATTTGTTCCCGGCAGCTGAAGCCATTTGTCACAATCACTGTTTCCTTTTCGGCAGCTTCTACGGCCGGCATCAAGACGCGGTTCGCAAGGGCTGTGGAGATGCTGTATTTTTCCTTCTCAAAGCCGAAGGGACCGGCCATACCGCAGCAGCCCGAGTCCAGCAGCTCCACCTGCGCGCCGGATGAACGGAGCAGGTCAACTTCTTCTGTCATTCTCGGCTTCTGGTGGCAATGGCCATGCAGCAAAATGTGCTGGTCGCGTCGATCCGGCGGTGTGTAGTGATCTGCACGGTGCACCAGAAATTCGCTGAGCAGATACGTCTGGGCCGCGAGCTTTTTGGCGGGTTCGGCATAGCGAGCATCATTGGCGAGCAGGTTAAGCGATTCCTCACGAAAGACGCTGGCGCAACTGGGCTCGAGAACGACGATGGGTGTGTTCGATTGCAACTGCGGCGCGAGGGCATCCAGCACCCGCAGCAGATATCGTTTGGCGCGGTCAAGCATGCCGAAATCGTAGAGCGGTCGACCGCAGCAGAGATGGCCGCGCGGCACCTGCACTGTAAATCCGGCGTCGTTCAGAACTTCGGCAGCGGCTTGCGCGGCTTGCGGATAGAAGTAGTTATTCCAGGTATCGGGCCAGAGAAGGACAGCGGGACGCGAATCTCTTTTGGCGATGGACTGGGAATGGAAGCTGCTCTGAAATGTTCGCGGAGCAAACGCTGGGATGGTGCGCTGCGGCGCCATGCCGATGGCGGCCTTCACGATATCTCGCACGACTGGCAACTGGCCTGGAAGATTGGCGAGGCGCGGTATCGCAGAGGCAAAGAGTGCCCATTGATCCATCATGCCGAAGGCATAGGCGTGAATGGGGCGGCGGTTGCGCTCGTAGTAATGGGAGAGAAATTCGGCTTTATAGGTGGCGACGTCGACGTTGACCGGACACTCATGCTTGCAGGCTTTGCAGGAGAGGCATAGCTCAAGCGCCTCTTTTACCGGCTCGCTTTGCCAGCCCTGGTGGCGCAGTTCGCCCTGCAGCATTTCCCACAAAAGATGAGCGCGGCCGCGGGTCGAGTGTTGCTCTTCTCGCGTGGCCATGTAGCTGGGGCACATGGTGCCGGCAGTCTCTTTGCGGCAGGCTCCGACACCGACGCAGCGCAAGGTGGCGTTAGAAAATGAGCCACCGTCATCGGGAAATTGAAAATGCGTTTTGACGGACTGAACTTCGTAGCCGGCGCCGAGACGAAGATTTTCTTGCGGGCCATACACGGCGATGGGATCGGCTAGCTTGCCGGGATTCATCTTGTTGGTTGGATCCCAGACGGCTTTGAATTCGCGGAAGGCCTGCACTAATTCTGGACCAAACATTTTATGCAACAGTGCCGAGCGAGACTGGCCGTCTCCGTGTTCGCCAGACAGCGATCCACCGTGCGCAATGACGATGTCGGCAGCTTCGTTGATGAACTGGAGATATTTCTGGATCCCGGCTTCAGTCTCCAGATCGAAATTGAAGCGCATGTGCACGCAGCCCTGGCCGAAGTGGCCATAGATGGGCGAGCGATATCCAAAGCGTTTGGCCACGGCGAATAATTCGCGCAAATAGCTGCCCATTTTTTCCGGAGGAACGGCGGAATCTTCCCAACCTTCCCACCCGTGCGGTTCGCCGGGCACGAAGACGGTCGCGCCGAGGCCCGATTCACGCACCTTCCAGACACGCGCCGCCTCCGACTGAGAATATTGGCGGGTATGCGGTGCGGGAGAGATTTTCTTTGCGGCTTCGATCATGGCGGTGGCTTGCGCCTGGGCGTCTTCGAGTGTGTCTGCACCAAACTCCACCAGCAAGTGGCCGTTGCCGTTGGGAAGCAGCTGCAGATCGTTTTCGACGAGATGCTTGCGGCGCATAAATTCGACGAGCAGGCCGTCGAAGCCTTCCAGGCCGATGGGTTTGTGCTGCAGCACGAAGGGGACATTGTCCGCGGCAATGTAGGCATCGGCAAAGCCGAGACCGACGAGAATGCGGCAGGGCGGACTCGGCATGAGGCGCAGGGTTGCATCGAGCACGGTGACGCAAGTGCCTTCGCTGCCGACCAGAGCACGAGCCACGTGGAAGCCGTTTTCGGGCAGCAGATCGTCGAGATTGTAGCCGGAGACGCGGCGAGGAATTTTTGGATAGCGTTCGCGAATCAGGGGGGCATATTTATCGCGAATGTTTCGCAGGGCAGTGTAGATTTCTGCTCGGCGACCGCCGGCGGCGAGGATCGCCTCGAACTCGACGTCGGAAGTTGCGCCGACTTCAAGAATGGTGCCGTCGTAAAGCAGGACACGCATAGAGTCGATGTTGTCGACGGTCTTGCCGCCCATCAGCGCATGCACGCCGCAGGAATTGTTGCCAATCATGCCGCCGAGCGTGCAGCGACTGTGAGTAGCGGGATCGGGAGCGAAGGTGAGGTGAAATTTTTCGGCAGCCTCGCGTACACGATCGAGAACGATACCGGGTTCGACGCGGGACTGACAGCGGTGCGCATCGAGGTTGAGAATGCGATCGACATACTTGGAAAAATCGAGGATGACGGCCACGTTGCAGCACTGCCCGGCGAGGCTGGTACCGGCGCCGCGAGAAAGAATGGGCGCGTTGAATTTACGACAGGCGGCCACGGCGGCCTCAACGTCGGCGGTATCGCGCGGCAGCACCAGGCCGATGGGAAGCTGGCGATAGTTGGAAGCATCGGTCGAGTAGAGCGCGCGACTGCCAGAGTCGAAGCGAACCTCGCCGCGAACAGACTGGCGAAGGGCGGTTTCCAGGTCGCGATGGGCAGAGAAATTTTCGTGCGGGTGGAGATGTTTTTGTTCGACCAGAATGGGAAATTGCGGCTCGGGCATTGGATTTCCTCTTTCTGTTGGACGCCGAACCATGGGCATCGACGCCAGGGAGTCGAGTTACGGAAGCACGGCGGGATGATTCCAATCGTCAACGACGACGCCCATATCCTGCAGCGCGCGAACGGTAGTGTCGAGATGGTTGGGGAACCAGGCGCGATTCTGTGGCGTTTCTTTTTCTCTGCCGATGGCGACCACGCGACCATAGGGCCATGCGCCGTTGGGCAGCGAGGAAAGGGCGCGGGGCAATTCCGCCAGGCGGACATTGACGACCTGTTTCCGCGCCGAGCTTAAGCGAGTAATTCCGCCGCGATCAATGGGGCTGGCGTTTTCATCCGGCAAATAGATGCGCACCTGAATCATATTTTGCTCCACGCTGAGGAACGGATTCTGCCACTGCGATTCCTGATCGATGTTGAGGTAGACACTTTTTGATGGCGGTGGAATCTGGGTGAGTTCCTGACGAGCGGAGCTTTTGGCAGCCGCCCATTTTGCAGTGTGCTTCGACATGTCGAAGCTGTTGCCGGAATTTCTGCATCCACTGATGGCGAGCGACGCAGCGATCGCGAACGCAAGCAGTGCAGCGGATCGAAAACTTGAGGAACGAAGAGCGGCGCGAAACATTGACTTCAGAATATCAGCGCGGCATGTTGCTCAACGGCCTTGCCACGCGGGCGCACGCTTGGCGAGGAACGCGGCGGTACCTTCACCCTTATCGGCGGTGCCGCAGCTGAGCCCGAAGAGAGAGGCTTCAAGGAACAATGCCTCCTGCAGTGGCAGATCGTAACCACGGTCGACCGCCTCCAGCGAGTAGCGAATGGCGAGCGGGGCCATGCCAGCGATGACGCGAGCGATGGCTTCACCACGAGGGAGCAATTGATCCGGGGCGACCACTTCATTGACCAGGCCGACACGGAGGCAGTCGGCGGCGGAAAGAATTTCTCCGGTGAGAATCATCTGCAGGGCGACGCCTTTGCTGACCAGGCGAGCGAGGCGCTGCGTTCCGCCATAGCCGGGGATGAGACCGAGCTTCACTTCAGGCTGACCCATTTTCGCGTGC
This sequence comes from uncultured Acidobacteriota bacterium, assembly GCA_963737095.1. Taxonomy (GTDB): domain Bacteria; phylum Acidobacteriota; class Terriglobia; order Terriglobales; family Acidobacteriaceae; genus JAKAAZ01. The sequence goes on along the minus strand of CAVTRK010000009.1, from coordinate 546,786 downwards.
TCACTGGCGATGCGAAGAGTGCAGGCGAGAGCGAGTTCGCAGCCGCCGCCAAGAGCGAATCCATTAATGCAGGCGATGACAGGCTTGCCGCAGGTTTCAATAGATCGCAGTACAGCTTGACCTCGTAAGGCGAGATCGCGGCCTTCAACTCCGTTTACCTGGGCGAGTTCTTGTATGTCCGCACCGGCGGCAAAAGCTTTTTCGCCGGAACCGGTGAGGATGGCGACGCGGATGGAATCGTCCCCCTTTATGGTGTCGATGGCGAATTGCAGTTCGTGCAGAGTGGCGGCGTTGAGTGCGTTTAAAACCTTGGGCCGGTTAAGGGTGACGAATGCGATGTTATCGCGAATGTCGAGCTGAATATTTTCCAATATTGTTTCTGGCGTCATGGTGTCGCGAACCCTTTCGATGGAGCCTTCGCAAAACGATTGCGGGAAGACTGGTGTATTTATATAGTTGCGCAGAAAACAAATGAAATCGCAAATTCATCGCACGCCAGCGCGATTCGAGGTTGCCGGGTGCATCGTTATCGCTGAAAAACATTTGTTTGGATTCGCGCGCCGGGTGCCGGCCGCTCAATTCCCATTCCAGGTTGGAGGAAAACTAGGTTGAAAATGTTTGCTGCAGTCTCCCCATTCGCAATTATTCTGCTGGTTCTAAGTGCAGGCGCGTTCACCCTGAATGGTCAAAGCATCGATTCGCACGCGCTGCGAGCCACCGCTCACGATTCTCATTTTCCTGCCGCCGCGAAACCCGGGGAAGCCTTCAACGGGATGGGTGTCGCCGGCGACGGGACAATCTATTACGTGCTGTCGTCGGCGCAATACAACATCCCTGGACAGATGTATTCCTTCAACCCGAAGACTGGGGCCGTCACCCACATTGCGAATTTAAACGATGCTGTGGGCCAGGGGAACGTGAAGGCGGTGGCGCAGGGTAAGAGCCATGTGAATTTTGTGCAGGATGGGGACAAGCTTTATTTTTCGACGCACCTCGGCTACTACAACGATGCCGGCGGCGTGGAGCGGACAGCACCCGCGCCCAATGGATATCGGCCTTATCCGGGTGGACAATTTGTGGCGTATGACATGAAGACCGGGAAGTTTACGAACCTTGCGATTGCGCCGGGCGGTCAAGGCATCATCGCCATGAATATGGATGTGCAGCGGGGTCGCTTGTATGGCATCACGTGGCCGGCCGGCGACTTTTTGCGCTACGACCTGAAGACGAAAACATTGAAAGATCTGGGAACCCTTTTTCATGGCGGAGAGCTAGGCACTTTGGGGAGCACCTACCGAGCCATTTGCCGCAGGATCGTGATCGATCCGCGGGACGGCTCGGCCTACTTTACGACGGGAGATGGCGCGATCCATCGCTACGACTATGACTGCGGACAAAGTCGAGACGGTAGCGGGCGTGAGTCTTAAGAAGGATTATTTCGGATCGTACAATCCGTCGATGCATGGCATGGCGTACAACTGGCGAGCGGCGATCTGGGTACCGTCGGAGCAGGCGATCTACGGCGTGAACGGACGCTCGGGATATTTGTTCCGCTTCGATCCTAGGACGCGAACCGTTGAAGTACTGGCGCGGCTTACGTCACAGGCCTCGAAGAAAACCGGGATGTTTGACGGCATGGAATATGGATACCTGGGGCTGGTGCTGGGATCGGACGGACACACGCTCTACTACCTGACCGGTGCTCCTCTGGGGAGCAACAACAAAGCGGCGAAGAAAGGGGAGGAGCAGAAGGAGGGGACCGATCTGATCACCTACGACATTTCGGATGAAAAGTATGTGGACCATGGCCAGATTTTGCTGGGAGATGGCAAACCCGTCGACCCGCCGCAGAGCCTGGTGATGGGTCTGGATGGAACGCTGTATACGTTGTCGTATGTTGTGGAAGATGGAAAGAGCGGGATTGAGCTGATCAGCTTTCATCCCTAGACGCAGAATGTTTCGGGTGGCGGGTTCGCTCAACCGGCGAGGCACGGTAGATGAGCGCGCGACGTTGTACCATCGAGACATGATCAAAGGAATCACATGGGTGCGCGCGGCGCGCACGGCGGAGGAACTCGAGACGCTGGAAAGTTTTTTCTCGGCGCTTGGATTCGAGGCTGGTAAGGGATCGTCGGGCGAGCAATTTCGTACCGCGCCCTTTCTTGCGCCGCTCGGCAATCTGGAATTTGTGACGGGGAAAATGTCGGCCACGCCGGAAATCCTGATCGAAGTGACGGGGTTGGAGGCGGTGCATGGTGTGGCGTCGAATTGGATGAAGAAAAATCTCGCCGCGTCCGAGGGCGGACGAAAGATTTCACATATCACGCAGACTCATTGGAACTCTCGCCTGTTTACTGCGGAACCGGTACCGGGGATGGTATTCGGATTCTGGGAGTCGGAGAATGTGCACCACGGAAAGCCGGTGGCGGTGGAAGGCGACCTGAGTGCGGCCGGGATGCGATTCGGCATTGTGGTGTCGCGCTGGAATGCGGTGATTACGGATCGGCTGCTGCAGGGAGCGCTGGATGCGTTGTTGCGCAGCGGCGCGAAAAAGGATGCGATCCGGGTGGTGCGTGTTCCAGGCTCCTGGGAGATACCCGGGGCGGCGCGGCTGCTGGCGGAAAGCAACAACGTGGATGCGATCGTGACGTTGGGAGTGTTGCTGCGCGGCGAGACGGCGCACTACGAAGCCATCTACACAGAAGTGTCACGCGGGATTGGACAGTCGCAGCAGGAAACAGGCGTGCCGCATGCGTTTGGGGTGCTGACCTGTGAGACGTTGGAGCAGGCACTCGATCGTGCCGGACTGAAAATGGGGAATAAAGGATTTGAGGCGGCGCTGGCGGCGATTGAGATGGCGTCGGTGAAGAAAAAAATTGTAACTCCTACGGTGACAGATATGACGGCGGACATGTAGATCATGGGAAAACGCCGTAAATCCCGCGAAATTGCGATGCAAATGCTGTTCCAGGCAGACATGGGAAAGCAGAGTGCGGAAGATGTGCAGCGCACTTTCTGGGAGGCGCGCGAGAAGGTCGATCCGGGAACACAGGGATTCGCCGAAGATATTTTTCGGGTGGCCATCGCGCGACAGGAAGAGATTGATACCTACATCGCGACGGCCAGCGAGCATTGGCGGCTGGAGCGAATGGCGGCGGTCGATCGCAACCTGCTGCGAGCCGCCATCGCGGAGATGCTGGGATATCCAGCGACACCGCTGCCCATCATCATCAACGAGACCTTGGAGATTGGGCGGCTGTATGCTGCGCCAGAATCAATCCATTTTCTGAATGGGATTCTGGATGCTGTGGCGCGGGCCCTGCCTCGTACCGCGAAACAACTTTCACCGCGTTCCGTCAAAGAGCCTCAGGCGTAAAACTCGGCCTTGTTTCTTGAAACTGGAAACAGCAGGTCCTTCGACTTCGCTCGGGATGACAATCCTCTCTATTGAGCTGGGAAAATTGGCGGAATCGGGGGGTTGACCCATGTCTCCCGCACAGGAAGACATGGGACGCCGTGGTTGATTTGCTGCGGTTAGTTCTTTTTGGCCGAAGCGGCGGTGGCGGAGCCCTGCGTGGGCCGTGGACGGGCCGCCAGGAACAACGCCGGTACCGGACTTCCCTTGGTGCATGCCAGATACGGATTGGCCGGCGCGTTGGTAGTTGTGGCGCAGGTCAAACCCGGATTATAGGTCTGGGTGTCGGTCAAGGTGGAAGTGTTGATCAGGTGGAGCAGGTCATCATGACTGGTCGACGCGTAGAACGCGGTGGTATCGGGACTGAAGGTGCCAGCCACGGGCGCTCCCGACTGACCGGTCAGAGCCACATTCACAACGTTGCCGGTCGTCGGCTTTCCTGCGGGACAGTTTCCTTGCGACGACTGAAACGCTGTGCAGGGAACCTTATATGCCGGCAGGGTGTTATTGCCTGCGGCCGGACTTGTCGGTTCGAAGGTGACGAAGGCCAATTGTGAATTCGGGGACACCACCACTTGATTTATGGATTCGATATTTGGCGTAGTCAGACTGAACTGCTGCGGACTGCTCGGGAAATTCAATGCAGTCTTCAGCGGACACTCCCCATCGGGAATCTGAACGCCAATGTCGGTGAGTTGACCCGCGCTGCCAGCGGTTGCGCCGAGGATGTGGTAGCCGTCGGTGGTGGCGGCCAACGCATCGGTTTGCGCGCCCACTGTGGCGGCGTTGGGATAGTATTCCGTCGGGTTGACAGCCTTGGTTGGATCCGGCAGGCCGGTCGGCGGCGGACCAGGACTCTGGGCGGCATTGTTGGGACCCAGAGCGCAATATCCGAAGGCGGTGGTGGATGCACCGGCGGTATAGGCGCCGACACCAGGAACCGTGACTGCAACGCTGGCCGACGGCGGATTGTTGCTGACCGGGCAATTGCCGCTCTGGCCATTTTCCGTGCAGACGTGCCAGCCGGTAAAGGTGTTGTAGGTGTAGAGCGCACCTTCGCCCTCAATGTAGACGGTCTGGCTGTCCTGCGTGAACTGCGCGGCGTAGGGCGGATGCACCTCAACCGAGGGATCGATGGGCTGGCTGTTAACGTCGCAGGGGATGGTTGGCCCAGGCGCGCCAAAAGAAATCACCGAGGCAGCCAGGTTGCCGACAGGTGGCGTGTAGAGATAGAACAACTGGCGGCAGGGATCGTGAATGACGACCAGAGTGTCATTGGGGGCAACGGCCAGCACGGTTCCCGGAACGCCGGGAGTCTGCGTAGTCAGCGCGGTGCCCGCGGTGGGAGAGATGGCGGCAATCATCAACTCGGCGCTACTGCCCATGAAGAGGTTGTTGCCGTTCTCATCCATCACCATGGAATTGGGCTGATAGGGCAGGCGGATCGGGGTGCCTACGTTACCGCTTTGGAAGTCGAGCGGCACCAGGTTCAACGACTGCGGACTCGCCATGTACAGCAACGCCTGGCTGGGTCCGGGAGTATGAATATCAACCGGGTTACTGCTGATGGGCAGGCCGGTGCTCAGGTTGCCGATTTCATTCTGTGGCGCGGGATTGCAGACGGACGGAAGACACTGGGCAACGATAGCCGCATCGCTGGGATACGACGGCGTGACCGACCCACTATTGCTGACAGGAATGTTGATGGGGTCGTTCGACGAGTAGAGAAGCTGCAATCCGCTGATGGGATTGTTATTGGTGTCGAGGATGGTGGTAGTCAGCGGCTGAATATTGCCGGTGTTGACGGTGACGCTTTTTTGTCCGGTGGTGCCCACGGTGAGCTGAATGCTCTTGGCCGGGCAGGTAAAGAAATATCCGGCCGTACTGGTGGCCTGGGCGATGGTCGCGTTGATGACGGTGGAGCCGGGTAGATGTGCGGTGGCAACACCATTCTGGTCGACCGAGACAACCGTCGAATTTTGCGGACTGTAGGAGAGGTGGCCGGCGTTGCAGGTGATATCTGTCGAACCGCTGTACACGGTGGCCGCCAGTTGCGCCGTCTGATTTTGCGACAGGCAGCTGTTCAGGGCGTAGACCGGAACATTCCCCGGCGAGCCGGTGCTGGGATTATTGGGACACGTATGAACCGCACTCGACCCACCGAGCAAGACACTTGTGATGGGAGGGTGGACGAAGACGGGAACCGGGTTGCTGGTGGCGCCGCCGCCGGTGGCGGTCAGGTAGGCTAGGCCGCCGTGTGCGTTGAAGATGGGGCTGCCGGGCTGCGGTGGAATGCAGGTGGTGAAGTTGGGAACGCCGTTGCCGGAATTCCGGTTCCATGTTCCGCCACAGACCTGGCCGGAAGGCGAAACGTCAGCCAACGTCAGGTTAGTGGTGCCGTAGTTATATGTTCTTACGGTGACGGAGGTGCCTTTGCAATTGACAGCCGTCGGAGTCGACAGGGACGCAACCTGTCCGTAGCTGAGCGAGAGCCCGTAGACGGCGGGCTCGAGGTCAATCTTGGCAGGCGCGTTCAATTGAGCGCCGGTCTGAAAGCCGCTGCAGTAGTTCTGACCGTAGTCATGTGCGCAGCCAGTGGTGGAAAGACCGACGGGTAGGGATATAGCCAGAAGAACCGCAAAAAATACGAACCGCCGCATTGAACCTCCCCGCCGCCGCTTGGCGCGGACTGGCGGTTACTAAGTACTGCTGTGGTGACTGAGTCAGCTATTTCATTTTAGAGCATTTTCACTGATGCGGGGCCGGACCAGGAGCATTTCAAGGTCGCTTTTCTGGCGAATCCGTTGCGGGCGATGGACATGAACGCCTCGACAGTGGACAGACCTATCGTGCCGCGGGAATCCGGATCGAGTTGGCGGTACAGTCACGCACAGCCTGGCAGGTGGTGGGCCGCAGATTTTTGGCAAGACAAAATTCCACAGCGGAAAGATAGCGATTGTGGCAACTGATGGCGATGTCGTCGGAAGACATTCCAGGGTTGGCGTCGGTGAACATCTGCTTGATGTCATCCGCACTGCGGGTGGTGGTGCGACTGGGGCTGGCCAGCGCCGACGGAATTTTGACGGAGTTCCAGGCCTTGCGGATGACGCCGAAATATTGATCCGCGGAGAGGCCGGAGCAGGTGCCGTGGGTCGTCCACTCATGCTGGATCAGCCGTGGATCGGGCATGATGTCGAGCATGCTGGAAGGATTCGATAACCCAGGCTCGCTGGAACAGGCCGATGGCCATTGGCCGTTATTGAATTGCGGCCACAAGCCATGGACGACAAAGCCGGGATGATCGCCGCCGCATTGCTGGGCGTTGGGATGGCCATGGCAATATTCCGGAGACCAGGAAAGAGTGAACAGGTAATAGTCGAAGTGGCCGCTGGGAGCAGGGACATTGGCGGACTCTGCATTGGCGACGCGCGCCTGGGCAGTTTTCGTGGCGGGCTGGGTCGCAGGCGGCTGGCAGGCGGAAGCCAAAAGCAGCGACAGCGTGGACAGAGCCAGCAGACATCGACGCAGCATGTTTCTCCTCCTGTTTCGGAGCGGGCGGAAAAACTTACAAAGCTAAGTGCACCAGGTCGAGGACGGATTTCCACGGCTTGCCCTGCGACTCCGCGACGGGCTTGCAGGTGATGTTGCCGTCGTAGGTGTTCACGCCATCCTGCAGGCCGGGATCGGCTTCAATCGCGGCCTTGGCGCCGAGCGTTGCAAGTCGCAGCACATACGGGAAGGTGGCGTTGGTCAGGCCGAGGGTGGAGGTATGCGGCACCGCCGCGGGCATGTTGGTGACGCAATAATGCACCACGCCATCCAGCACATAGGATGGATCGCTGTGCGTGGTGGGGCGGGCGGTCTCAATGCAGCCGCCTTGATCGATAGCAACGTCGACGATGACGGCACCTTTTTTCATGGTGGAGACCATCGCTTTGGTGACAATTTTGGGGGCGGCGGCACCGGGGATCAGGACGCCGCCGATGAGAAGGTCGGCTTCGCGAGCGGCGCGGCTGACGTTGTAGGAATTCGACGCGAGCGTGTAGACGCGACCGTTGAAGATGTCGTCCAGCTCGCGCAGGCGGTTCAGGTTCATGTCGATAATGGTGACTTTCGCACCCATTCCAAGCGCAACTTTAGCCGCGTTGGTACCGACGATGCCGCCGCCGATGATGCAGACATTTCCCGGAGGCACTCCCGGGATACCGCCAAGAAGAACGCCGCGACCACCTTTTTCTTTTTCCAGATGCGCCGCCCCGACTTGCACCGACATGCGGCCGGCGACCTCTGACATGGGCGTCAGCAGCGGCAACGTACCGGCTTTATCGCGGATGGTTTCATAAGCGATGCCGATGACTTTCTTCTCCAGCAGCTTTGCGGTCAACGCGGGGACTGGCGCGAGATGCAGATAGGTGAACAGCACCAGGCCTTCGCGGAAGTGGCCATATTCTTTCTCGATGGGCTCCTTGACTTTGACGATCATGTCGGCGAGGCGCCAGACGTCGTAGGCTGAGCCGACAATTTCCGCGCCGGCCGATTGATATTCGTCATCGGGTAGCGAGGAGAGGGCCCCCGCATTGGTCTCGACGAGGACTTCGTGACCTGCTTCTACCAGCGCTTTGACGCCGGCAGGGGTGACGCCGACACGGCTTTCGTGATCTTTCACTTCTTTGGGAACGCCGACAATCATGATTTGCTTCTCCTACCGATAAAGCCTGCTCAAAAAATGTGCCGTTCTCCTGGTGGATAGTGGTTCTATTCTCCAGTGTCGATCTGGGCGCGTTGCAGGCGATCGGAATAATCCACGTAGACAGACTTCCAGGTGGTATAGAAATCCAGTGCACCGCTGCCGCCTTCGCGATGGCCGTTGCCAGTCTGCTTGACCCCGCCAAACGGCAGATGCACCTCTGCGCCAATAGTAGGCGCGTTGATGTACACAATGCCGGTGTCGATGTCGCGCATAGCGCGGTAGGCCTGGTTCACGTCGCGCGTATAGATGGCGGCGGAGAGACCGTAGTCAACATCATTCGCGATCTGAAGCGCGCGCTCGAAGGTGTCAAACTCCAACAGGCTGAGAACCGGGCCGAAAACTTCTTCGCGGGCGATGCGCATGGTCGGCTTGACTCCACCAAAAATGGTGGGTGCGAAGAAATATCCATCCGCATGGGCTTTGCCTTGGAGACGTTTGCCGCCGGTGAGCAGCTTCGCGCCTTCATCGATTGCGATTTTCACGTACATCGCGCTGGTTTCCAGTTGCTGTTGACTGACCTGCGGACCCACCTGGACGCCTTTTTCCAGGCCATTGCCGATACGCAGCTTCCGGGCGCGCTCGACGAGTTGCTCGGTGAAGCGGCGAGCGATTTTCTTGTGGATCAGGATGCGGCTGGTCGCGGTGCAGCGCTGGCCGGTGGTCCCGAACGCTCCCCAGAGCGCGCCTTCGACGGCGAGATCGAGATGAGCATCGTCCATCACGATCATGGCGTTCTTGCCACCAAGCTCCAGCGAGCAGGGTTTAAAGCCAGAGGCTGCGGCCATGCCGACAGCGCGACCGACTTCACTCGATCCGGTGAGACTGACGGCGGTGACATCTGGATGCTCGACGATCGGCATGCCGACCTGGCTTCCGGAACCGGAAACGATGTTCACGACGCCCGCGGGAAGTCCCGCATCGAGCAGCGCCTGGACAAGGTTATAGGTGGAAAGTGGCGTGGCCTGCGCGGGTTTGATGACGCACGTATTACCGCAGACGATGGCGGGCAGCAGCTTCCAGCTTGGGATGGCCATGGGAAAATTCCACGGAGTGATCATGCCGCAGACTCCGACTGGCATGCGCACGCTCATGGCAAATTTATTCTGCAGTTCGGATGGCGTGGTGTTGCCGAACATGCGGCGACCTTCGCCGGCCATGTAGTAGGCGGTGTCGATAGCTTCCTGCACATCGCCGCGGGTTTCTTCCAGCACCTTACCCATTTCGCGAGTCATGTCGCGGGCGTACTGTTCTTTGCGGTCGGTGAGAATTTCGCCGGCACGGAACAGGATCTCGGCGCGCTTGGGAGCGGGAACGAGCCGCCAGGTTTTAAACGCTTCTTTCGCGGCGGCGACGGCATCGGATACATCGCGTGTATCGGAGGAAGGAAAGATGCCGACCAGGTCGCGATTCTTTGCAGGATTGCGATTCTCAAATGTCTTGCGGGAGTGGGCACTGACCCACTTGCCGCCAATCAAATTTTTAAAGTTCGTGTTGGTGCGTTTTGCGGATGCCATTTCCTTCACTACTTTCTTTTCTGCTGAAATTCGAAGCTACCCTGGCTGCCCGATAGAGGATACATCAAACCTTCCCCATCGAGACGTGATTGCCGGGTTATGGGACCGAAGCCGGTGCGGGGAAAAAGCGGGCGGTTCCTCGCCCAATCGCGATGAACAGCAGCCCCAGCACGAAGAATGCGAGCAACAATGCGCCTGCGTGGATCAAAGCCCGCGACCATCCTATGGTATCGATATCGATGAAGTAATACGGATACCAGTGGGAGACCAGGCCGCGAGCCACGGTATAGGCCATGTAAGCGAGAGGATGAGCGAGCCAGCGGACGGCATCGCTCCAAAGAAGCGTGAACTTGGGGACGAAGAAGATCCAGAACACGACGTAGAGCACGGGAACAACATCATGCAACAACACATCGGCAATCTTTTGCATCCCTTGCGGATTCCACATATGTCGCAGCAGCAAGCTGTAGGTGATGCCGACCACCGCAATATAGACGGCGATAGCCGACTGAGTGGAGGGCCGCAGAAAAAATTGCCCAGCCGCGGAGTATCGTGCCAGCAATGGAAGCGTGGTGCAAAGAGCCACCAGCAGGTTGGTCAGTATGGTGAAGAAGCTGAAGTAGTTGATCACCGCGTGCAGCCGGGTGCCGGGCGTGGCTTGCTGCACCATCAGAAATAATTGCAGCAGCAGCGCGAACCATGCAATTGCAGCAATGCCTGCGAGTACAAGACGCTTCGGCGGGGTGAGCTCGTTAGCGGAGTTGACTGAAGGTTCGGCCATGGATTTCTATCGGTTGGGGAGATGATCATCAACCCCACTCAAGCCTGAACGCGGCTTGAATGGGCCACCGAATTGTTACACCGCGCCACTCGCAGATCCCTCCACGTGACTCACAATCTACTGTCGTCCGAAGCGATAGACCATCCCCAGCATGATGGATTGGTTGTGCGAGATGTCGCCACCGAAATTGTCGATCAGCATGTGCGGAGAAAGCCGGACAGCGAGACCGGGACTCAGGTTGTAATCCACGTTGAAGCTGGCGATGGCAGCGCCGACATTGCTGGCAGGATAAAAACCTACAGACTGGGGCGGAAAGGGACCGGTGTTCTTATCGAAGTAACCGTAAATATCGCCCAGCTGCAGGGAGGCGCTGACAGAAAACTTGGAGTTGCCATAGAAGCGATAGATGGGGCCAATGGTGAAGGGGAACACGGCGAATTTCGCGTTATACGTGTTGTTGCCACCGCCATTGACTGCGCCCAGGGAGTTATTTCCGTAATCGCCACGCGCATCGGCGATGATGCCGAAGCGAGGATTGAAGTAACGAGTTGCTCCCACAATCCAGCCACCCGTGCCGGAGTTATGCAGAGCCGGGCCGGGACGAAAGCGCATGTACTCACCGCCGACATAAAATTCCCAGCGATGGGTATAGGTTTCCGTCACCAACGCGGCTTCGCGGCGTTGCTTGGTCGCAAGGCGGCGATTTTCCAGACTGCGCCGGGTGGTCTCAGTCTGCTCCGGTACGGCGGAGGAGGAGGACTTGGGCTGCAGTTGTGGAGTAGTGTCCTGGGCGTGCAATGGGGAAGCCATGCAGCTGACAATAAATAGCAGGACGAAAGATGCGAGGCTGAAACCGAGGGAGCGAAAGCGGAAAGCAGCAGCGCGACGCAACGACATGGACCTGAAAACTGGCACGGGAATGGAACGGGCTCCCTGGGTGAAATGAGACAGCACTTTTTTCTCCTAAGTCTCCATTAAATCATTTAAATGATTTACGAGGGTTGCGGGACGTAGGTAGTCTATCTGTACTGCGGCCAGAGAGGCCCAGGCAGCGCTGCTTTCGGCATCTTAAGAATTTACGGAGCCAGGAGAATTTATGAAGTTTTTGATTGGGCTGATCTTGGGACTGTTGCTGGTGCCCCTCGGCGCGTTTTTTTATTTGCATTATGGAAATCCGCCGGTCGCTGTGGCCGATGCGCCGTTTCCTTTTGAAAAACAGATTGTTCACGTACCTCTGAACGATCGAATCGCAAAAGACATGCCGAAAAGCGTCCCGATTCAACCCACGGCAGACAATCTGGTCTCGGGAGCGCAAACCTATCGCGAGAACTGCGCATTCTGCCATGGCTTGAACAATCAGAATTCCACAGTTGCGCAGCATATGTATCCCAGTGCACCGCAGTTATGGCACGCGCATGGCAGCGGCAACGTGGTGGGAGTCAGCGACGATCCGCCGGGTGAGACGTATTGGAAGGTTGCAAATGGAATCCGCCTGACAGGCATGCCGGCGTTCCAGCAGGTACTTTCTTCCACGCAGATGTGGCAGGTGAGCCTGCTGTTGGCCAATGCCAACAAAACGCTGCCGCCAGCAGCGATGGATATTCTGGCCCAGCCGCTGAGCTTTGCATTGCCGACACCGCAAGCCCCGGCACAACAAGCACCAGCCCAACAGACGCCCGCCCCAAAGTAGCGAATGAAGAGGGCAAAACTCGACTCACCACCATCTGCGCAGAGAAGCCGATCGCTTGAATTGTGGTCGGCATGCTGTACGCGGGCGGTTCCCCGTGCCGAGGCGGCGAGCCTTGCGGGTGTGCCGCCATCGACGCTACTCTTGCGGCATGCGACCTCTTCGATATTCCATCAACGTGACATTGGACGGCTGCTGCGATCATCGAGGCATCATCCCCGACGAAGACTTGCATCGCCATGCGGCAGATAATCTCAGCCAGGCCGATGCCCTGCTCTTTGGCCGAGTGACCTACGAAATGATGGAGACAGCGTGGCGACAACCAGCGCCGGCCGGGGCAAGGCCGGAATGGATGGAACCTTTCGCCCGGACCATCGACGCAGCAAAGAAGTACGTGGTGTCGAGCACCCTAGACAGGGTCGACTGGAACGCGGAGTTGGTGTGCGGAGATCTGGAGACGGCCGTCCAGCAGCTCAAGCAGGCGCCGGGTAAGGGACTTTTCGTGGGAGGCGTGAAGCTTCCGCTGGCGTTGGCAGAACTGGGATTGATCGATGAGTACGAGTTCGTAGTGCATCCCAGGCTGGCGGGCCGCGGGCCCACATTATTTGCGGGACTATCGACGCCTATCGATTTGAGGCTCGTGAGCCGGTTGGAGTTTGGCTCGGGGGCAATGGCGATGCGATATGAGCCGAAACGATAGCGGTTGGATGAATCGCTTTTTATTTCTGAGCAGCTTTGCTAGCTCTTGGGAGCCTTATCTCCGACAGTCGAGTCTTCCGGCGATTGCGTGTTGTACGAAAAGCATCCACGCATCTCTAGATATGGCCCTTGGAACTTCTCTGGCAGCGGCGGGTACTTTGACTTCTTGATCGCCTTGATGGCGGCGTGATCCAGGGAATCATTTCCAGAAGAAGTATCAAGAACAATATCGTGCGCCTTCACTTTACCGTCAGGCAAAATCCTGAGCCGGATCTTTACCTGACCCTTGGCCAGGGTCGGCCACTGTGCGCTTTTGGGCATTAATCCAACCCAATTGGCATAAGTAATTGACCACCAGTCCCTGGCGTAGGAACTGAGATCGATGCCATAGGTTTTTGAGAGTATTTCAAAATCACCGACAGCGGGATGCGCTGAACAGGGATTGGACGTCGACGGCGTCTGGGATATGTTGGCGGCGTTTTGACTACTCGCGAGTTGGCAGAATCCAATCAGCGAAACGGCAAGAATTTTCAGCAAAGATTTCATGCAAGGCCGCCAGCCTCACCACGGCTGTACATAGCTTATGCTCCGACTACGACATTCGGCGTCCTACAACATAGAGCTTAGTGAGAGATGGCATAGGTGAGGGCCATCGTGAACTGAACGGAATTGCCTTTGAAACCCGGCGGCGGATCGTTCAGATAATTGTCTATCAGGCCTAGTGAAAATCCGAAATTCTTGACGACGGGAAAACTGGCACCGAGAGCAACGTTGGCCGAGTAGTCCGATGGACTGTTCCACGCCGGAAGAAACGCGGCAATCTCAGTGAACACAATCTTCTTGGGAAACTTGCGGATGTAGTTGTCGCCGAAGCTGGAGCCAATCAAGTTATTGGTGTAGGCAGCGGTGGTGGGCGTGGCAGAAAACGACTGCTTGGTGTAGTCGATGATGCCGGTGACATCGAGTTCCTGAATATCGTTCTTGATAGCAGTATAGCCGGCGCCACCACCGTAGAGTTGTTGCAGATCCAGGCCCTGGGAATAGTTGTGACTCCAGGCTGCCTGTCCCAGCAGATAAAAGCGGGGGCTCAGATACTGATCCTGTTCAATACCGGCATTCAGGATATTGGTTTTGACCGTGGGGGTGTTCGGCTGCGTGACCTTGCCGTAGCTGTTGTTGAAGTTGATCAATGTGCGCTGGCGAGGCGGCATCCAGGTGACCGGAGGAACGACGCGAGCCAGAACCACGGCAGTGTTGATGCTGACGCTGTTTTGCGTGGAGCTAACGGTGCTGACACCAGCGCTGATGGCACCGGTGATGCCCTGGGTGAGGCCTTGCTTCTTGTAGACATTCTTCTCGAACGTAGCTTGGTCGACAATGTAGGCGATATTCTTGACGGGAATTTGCTGGGCCCCATCTTTTGTGTTCACCGTCAGGGTGTCGCCTTCAATGGAGATGGTACCGATGGGAATATCAGCGTTGACGATTTTGCGTCCGACGGGCGAACCCGTCTTAATGACGGCATATGCTCCCTGGGTGTGCAGTTCTTTCAGCTTGGCCCAGGGCACGTCGACCGTGCTGGCGTTATCGCTGGCGAAAGACACCGAGCCGCCGGCTTCGTGATCCAGCTTTCCCGTGAGCTTGTCGCCGTTGGAAAAAACCAGTACGTCGGGCCCGGCGGCTGGAGCGGCAGCGGCGTGGGTTGGGAGAGCGGAGAATAAGCAACCGGCCAGCAGCAGGCACGGGAATATCGAAGTCATCTGGCTAAAGCGTCGGGAGTTTTTCGCTTGAATTCGCATAATTTTAGGGTTTCCTGGAAATTTCGATGCTGCAACGGTGGGCGAATGTTGGTCGTCGCCTCAACTTTGTATGGACCCGTACTACACTATCAAACGAGAGAGGGCGTGAAATGTCCAATGGATTCTTCAGCAAAATCGGTCGCGCGCTTTCAATTTTCGGGGTATCCAACCCCGACGACGTACGCAGAATGCAAGCCCGGAAGATGCCTACGCCTGCTGTGAAACCCGCGCCAACAGACGTTCCGCGCGCATCCACGGAGAATTCCGCGTCACCGATAAAGAAATCGGAAGACGGGTAGAAGCGCGGCCCGCGGGGAGAGTTAATTTTTGACCGTACGTGAATTCTGCCCGTTCACTGCTACGGGGCCGACAATCCGGCTGCAAAACTGGAACACCAGCGGGTAAACTGGAGCTATGGGGATTACGCGACAGCAGGCTCTGGACGCATTTGAGTCCGACGATTTGATTGGGCTGGGCATGGAGGCCAACGCGGTGCGGCGCCGGCTGCATCCTGAGGGCGTGGTCACCTACATCATCGATCGCAACATCAATTACACAAATTTCTGCACGGAGTATTGCACCTTCTGTGCCTTCTATCGGCCGCTGAAGGGAAAGCTGGCGGCGGAAGGATACATCCTCGACTTCGACACGATCTACGACAAGATTCGCGAGACCGTGGAGATGGGTGGGACGGGCGTGCTGATGCAAGGCGGTCTCCACCCCGATTTGAAGATCGACTGGTTTGAGCGGCTGCTGACGGGGATCAAGCAACGCTTCCCTTCCATCTGGCTGCATTGCTTTTCTGCGTCGGAGATTCTGGCGATTGCGGAATATAGCGAACTGTCTGTGCACGACACAATTGCGCGACTGCGTGATGCGGGCCTGGATTCAATTCCCGGCGGCGGCGCGGAAATCCTGGACGATGACGTGCGACACAGAATTGCGCGACTGAAGTGTGGCACCGAAGAGTGGGTGCTGGTGCACCGGACGGCGCATCAACTGGGCATGCGAACGACAGCGACGATGATGTTTGGCGTGGGCGAGACCTATGAGCAGCGAGTAAATCACTTTGAAACGCTGCGCCGCCTGCAGGACGAAACGGGCGGATTCACGGCATTTATCCCGTGGAGTTTTCAGCCGCACAACACGGCGCTGGGCGGGCGCGGCTGGGACGAAGCGACCTCGGTCGAGTACTTGAAGGTGCTGGCAATTTCGCGGCTGTATCTGGACAACATCCTGAATGTGCAGTCGAGCTGGGTAACGCAGGGTCTGAAAGTACTGCAAATGGGTCTGCGCTTCGGCGGCAACGACGTCGGCTCCGTGATGCTGGAAGAAAATGTGGTGAAGGCGGCGGGGACAGCGAATCACACTACAGAAGAAGAACTGCGCCGCGTGATTCGCGATGCCGGATTCAAGCCGGTGCAGCGCGACACCCTCTATCGAACAATGTTTCTGAATTAAGCGAGCGCGCAATCTGAGCTACTGGGCATCTCTAAATGTTTCTCCCGATTCAGAATATCCGATTTTCTGATATTCTGAATAAGAGGCATTTCGATGGAAACAAGCCGTGTGGGAAAGCGGGGTACCATTGTCGTTCCCGCTAAATTACGAGAGCGGTTCGGCTTGAAAGAAGGCACGCTGCTGATCGCGGAGGAACAAGGCGGAGGAATTCTGCTGCGACCCGCTGTAGCGGTGCCGATTGAGCGGTATACCGACGAGCGCAAGGCAGAATTTCTGTTGAATAACGCGGTAGACGCTGAAGACTATGCGCAAGCGGTGAAAGAAGTGCGCAAGCTCGGGCTCTCCGAGCGGAAGATCCCACATCGGCGTCCTGCCTAAGCCGAATGCCGCGTCAAAAACACGACCTTCGAGTTTTCCTGGATGCGAATGTGTTGTTTTCAGCTGCCTATCTTGAGCATGCGCGTCTGGCGGTCTTATGGAAACTGGGTGGAGTGCAGCTGATCACATCGTTGTACGCTGCGCAGGAAGCGGCGACCAACCTGAATAAGGAAGACCAGCAATCGCGACTGCGAGACCTGATTGAAAAGATAGAAATCGTATCGGATGCGTTGGGAATCGACGTGAGAATACAGGATCAGTTGGCGGGGATTATATTGCCGGACAAGGATCGTCCTATCCTTGCAGGTGCCGTTGCTGCCAAGGCAAGCTTTTTGCTAACCGGCGACATCCAGTATTTCGGTAGATATTTCGGTCAAGTTCTTTGCGGAGTACGTATTCTGCAGCCCGCAGAATTTCTGAAAACGTTTGCGAAATGATGCTCATCCTTGAAACAGCGACTGTATCGAACGTTCTGGACTAAATGGTTTGCAGGCGTGTCCAAGTGCGGCGGAGCGCTCGCACCACCCAATGGGTCATCAAAATCGCAATCACGATAAAGGCGATGGCGATGCCGGCGGCGGTCCAGGGATGCGCGGTCAACAGCCACGTGAGTCCGATGGCGATGCCATCTTCGCCTGTGCTCAGCGCGATGTTCGAAACCGGTTCGGGGCTGGGCGTTACAACGGCGCGCACAGCAGTTTTCGAACTATGCGCCACCATGGCGATAGCCGCGCCGCCCAGAGTCGCCACCAACTGCATCTCCGGTGAGAGATGTGAGCTGGCGCGATAGGCGAGCAATCCCGCAACCGGCACGCGGATGAAGGTGTGCAGCGCGTTCCACACCATATCGAGACCGGGGATTTTGTCGGCGACAAATTCTGCGGCAAATAAAGTTCCGCTGACCGCGATGACCACCCAGTTGCCAAGGATTTCCAATCCAGCCGGCAACACAACCCAATGGGCATGGGCCAGCAGGCCGAGGGTGAGCACGGTCGCGTAGACATTCAGTCCTGCGGCGAAGCTGGCAGCGATAATGATGGCTGCAATCGTACTGGGGGTGAAGACGCTCACTTGGTATGAATTCTACCCACTCCCACGCGGCAATGTTCTGGTTTTCGATTTCAAGATTGCCCGGTTCCTACAACACGGAAGAGTCGGTGACCAAGTAGCGTAGCTCCCGCTGCGCATCGGCCTGCTGCAAACAAGCAAAGAGCAGGAAGTTTTATCCTGTTCATATAAGACTGATTTGGTCTTATATTTGGTCAATGCGCTTGAACAATTTCTGTTTACCGGGTTGAAGATTATTTCAGTGAAATATCCGCGGATGGCGGCAACGGATTGATTGCGCCGAATCGGCGGGCTCTACCCGAGGCAGCTCCACTCGCGTTATATATGGATTCGCGGTTAAGAATTTGCTTCCAGAATTAGTAAAGATGCTGTATACGTGCATCACCATCTGCCTAGGGGCAGATAGATTTCATAAGCGCCCGAAGGGAGTTTTATCAACCAATTTGTCATTCTGAGCGAAGCAATGAACCTCGCGTCTGGGCAGCAAAACAACAGATTCCTCTCTTCGCGTCACTCCTCCCGGAATGACATGTCAATGAACACGGATGGTATGGGATAACGGCGGCCTTTCGGCCGTCGGCAAGAAGAACAAATCATCTTAGGAGAGTGAACATTATGAACTGTGCGAAATGTAATACCGCAATCAATCCTGGAGACGCAGTCTGTGCGAATTGCGGGACCACCGTCGTCGGCAGCAGCGGAGGAGCAGCGGTTGCCGCTGTCCCGGCATCGGCTGGACTGTCAAACAATGCGGCAGCGGCGCTGTCTTATGTGACATTCATTCCAGCAATCATTTTCCTCGTTATGGAGCCTTACAATAAGGTCGCCTACATTCGCTTTCATGCTTTCCAGTGCATTGGACTGTCGATCGCGGCAATTGCGGCCCATATAATTGCGATGCTGATCCCGGTCATTGGCTGGGTTCTCGCGCCATTTATCAGTCTTGCCTTTCTTGTTATCTGGATTATTGCAATTCTGAAGGCGAGTAAGGGAGAGTGGTTCAAGATTCCGCTCATTGGACCATTTGCCGAAAAACAGGCAAACAACGGCTAAAGCCAAGCCCCGAAGTGCAAAGGGTTCCAGACGCCGGCGCGTGGCGATCTGTCGGCTGTTTACAGGTGGAGCTCACGCTTTAATCCTCTCGTTGGTGAGTCGAACACCGCCGACTTAGGTTGTTGTGCCTGCGATTGGGGATAACTCAGGTTGAGCTTATGATCACTCTCCTCAACCTGAGGAGAGTGGCTGCTGTGTGCCGAAACTGTGTCTCCACTGACTTTCGAGTTCATACTTGCTTTGCTGAGAACCGGAGCCGGTGGGACATTCCTGTCGGATTTTTCCTTTATGACGTGGACAGAGGATGGCTGCAAATAGCGATCTGCCTGCCCTCTTGGCTCGCCGCATACAACTAGTTAGGGTAGCCGGCTGAACGCGCCCCATTCGTCGCGCAGTTTCGGAGTTCACGTGACCTGCCCGCAAAGCCAAAGTTGGGCAGTCTGTGGCGGCATTCCCTGTCACGTACAATTAGGCGAACAGCTTACTTTTTTGGAGGCCCTTTTCGGGGCGATGTTGTACACGTCCATTGCTTCAGTCTGGAACCATGGAGTTATCTCCGCGTCGGCGCTGGCCGGTCGTGGGGGTCTGTGCGCAATGTTGTTCGCACCGCAACACGGACTGCTGCATTACTTGCATGAGCAGCAGGTGGCCAACCAGACTTTCGGCCATCTGTACACCTGGAACTGGTTCGACGCATCGCTGCTGATTCCCTACTTTGTGCTGATGGTGATTCTGGCGTTCTACGGAATCCATCGCTATCAGCTGGTGTGGCTCTACTACTACTACAAAAAGAACGCCACACATGAAGCTCCGGGAAAATTTGAGGAGCTGCCATTCATCACGGTGCAGCTGCCGATCTTCAACGAACAATTTGTCATTGATCGGCTGGTGGATGCGGTGTGCCGGCTTGACTATCCACGCGACCGGCTGCAAATTCAGGTGCTGGATGACTCCACGGATGAGACCCAGGAAGTAGCGGCGGCCGTGGTGGAGCGGTATCGCAGCGGGCTGAACGGAGAGCCGCAGCCGATTGAATATATCCACCGCACCAATCGCCATGGGTACAAGGCGGGGGCGCTGGACCATGGATTGAAGACGGCCAGGGGCAACCTGATCGCGATGTTCGATGCGGACTTTGTGCCGTCGCCGGATTGGCTGATGAAGGTGGTACATCATTTTTCCGATCCCAAGATCGGCATGGTGCAGACGCGCTGGACCCACCTGAATCGCGACTATAGTTTTTTGACCCAGGTGGAAGCGATCCTTCTGGATGGGCATTTTGTGCTGGAGCATGGCGGGCGTTCGCGTTGCGGAGTGTTCTTCAACTTCAACGGCACGGCGGGCATGTGGCGTCGCGAGGCGATTGACGAGGCCGGCGGCTGGCAGCACGATACGCTGACCGAAGATACCGACCTGAGCTATCGGGCGCAGTTGGTAGGCTGGCAATTCAAATATCTGCAGGATGTGGAGTGCCCGGCAGAACTGCCAATCGAGATGACCGCCTTCAAGACGCAGCAGGCGCGGTGGTCGAAGGGGCTGATCCAAACTTCGAAGAAGATTTTGCCGCAGGTATTTCGCCGCTCCGATGTTTCCTTTCATAAAAAGCTGGAGACCTTCTACCATCTCACCGCCAACATCAGTTATCCACTGATGGTGCTGCTGTCGATCCTGCTGATGCCGGCAATGATCATCCGCTTTTACCAGGGATGGTTCCAAATGCTGTACATCGACCTGCCGCTGTTTATGGCATCGACGTTTTCAGTCTCGTCGTTTTATTTGATCTCGCAAAAAGAGTTGTATCCAGGAAAGTGGTATCGCTCGCTGCTGTACCTGCCGTTTGTGCTGGCGCTGGGCGGGATTGGCCTGACGCTGACCAATGCGCGGGCGGTGATGGAAGCGTTGTTCGGCATCAAGAGCCCCTTCAAGCGGACGCCGAAATACCGAGTGGAGAAGCGCGGCGAGAAATCGCAGGCGGCGAAATATCGCAAGCGCCTGGGCCTGCTGCCGCTGGTCGAGATATTGATCAGTGCCTATTTTGCTCTGACAATCTGGTATGCGATTTCAAATGCGAACTACATCACCATCCCATTTCTATTTCTGTTCATGTTCGGCTACGGATATACGGCCGTGCTGAGCGTGACCCAGGGCATGTTCGACCGCTTCCGCGGAGTCGCGAATGCGGACGAGTCTTCGCCAAAACCGTTTCCCGTGGGCGTGTAGAACGCCATAAAAAGCGCGCTCCGAAGAGCGCGCTTTCAATCATGCGGAGCTAATATTTACCAGCGATAGCCCAGGGTAATGGGAACTAGGGCAGCGCCACCGCCCGGAGGCAGAGGGCTGGTGGGACTGAAGAGGCGCTGATAGCGAGCTTCCAGAAAAACTTTGCCGCGATCATAGGGCGACGTGCGCCATTCGCCACCAATACCGAAATCTATATTTCCCTGGTTGGTGGAGGTGTGAGCAACGGTCACATTGCCAACGCAACCGCCGTAGTAGTACCAGCCGCAGGGAACGTATACAGGATAAGTAAAGGAAGTGAGTGCGCGTGAAAATCCGCCTCCACCGATCACGTAGCCATCCATGCGATTGTGCTGAATGACATCGAACTTGGGATTCAGATCGATGGTCCAGATATGCTCGTTGCCGTAGGGTACCTGCGCGGCCTCATAGGCCAGGGTTTGGGGAACACCCATGCGGTTGAAGTTCCATTCCGCTAAAAGACTCAAGCGATCGTTGAATTTGACTCCGCCGCCGAGCAGAATATTCCAGCCAACGTTGGCATAATCCTGGGTGCCATCCGCGGCTGGGGTGACGCCACCGCCGCCTTCCAGGGTCAAGTGTTTCCCCCAGCCCTCGCCAGTGTAGCGCGGCTTGTGGTTATAGGGGGAAGGGCTGCCGTATTGCGGATTGTATTGTTGATTCGGCGGGTAGTTATTTTGCAGGTTGTAACTGACCGTCGAACTGGAATATGTCTGAGCCTGCAGCCCGACCGCAAAGGGGAGTCCACACACCAACGCAAGTCCCGCTGCTCGTTTCAGGGTCGCGCAGAGAATTGTTTTTGCACTGCTCATGATGTTTTGATACCTCCAAATCATTTGCCGCCACCGAAAAAATGGGCAGCAACGCCAAGACTGCATTTGTCGTACAAATTTGCGGAGCGTGCAGTCCACCATCCCTGATCATTCCAGGCATTTGCCGAGGGAACTCCCTCTGCCGGACTGTCGCCGTCTCGTTACAAACTTAGACGCGAGTTCTCAGAATATGTTGCGGGACGATTTGTCCTTTCCCAGGTGCCGCTTTGATTGCAGCAAAAGACCTTACGGCGTGCGGCGAAGCCGCAAGATCCTTCGCGAATGCGGACTACTGGATGTCAAACTGCTCCGGATGCAGGCTGGCGTCGCTCTTGACGATCACCGTCTTGCCGGACATCTCTTCCATCTCGCTCAACCAGCGTCCATTCTGCAACTTCAGCTGCTTGACGACTTCCGGATTCACTCGCAGTAGAACATCGCCGCGGTCGATTTGACGATACATTTTGCGCAATTCGACATATATCTCATTGCATACCGTCAAAGGACCCTTGACCATTCCAGTTCCAGTGCAGACTGAGCAGGGGACGGACAGGGTGCGTTCGAGCGATTGCTTGACCCGTTTGCGGGTGATGGCAACCAGGCCGAAATCATTAAACTGCAGCACTTTCGAAGGCGCGCGGTCGGACTTCAGCGCATCTTCCAGGGCAAGCATGACCTTGTTGCGGTTCTTGCGCTCGTCCATGTCGATGAAGTCGATCACGATGATGCCGCCCAGATCTCGCAGACGAATCTGGCGAACAATTTCCGGGATGGCATCGAGGTTGGTTTTGAGAATGGTGTCTTCCAGGCGCGCCGTTTTGCCGACGTATTTGCCGGTGTTGATGTCGATGGCGACCAGGGCTTCCGTCTGGTTGATGACGATGGAGCCGCCGGACTTGAGCCACACCTTGGAGTGGAGTGCGTTGTTGATTTCTTCCTGAATGCCAAACTGCTCGAACAGCGGTGTGTCCTTGGTGTACAGCTTGACGCGGCGAACCAATGCCGGTTCGAAGCGTCCGAGGAAGCGGAGCACGCGTTCGTAGTCAGCTTCGGTATCGACCCAGATGGAAGAGAAATTATCCGTGACCTGATCGCGTAGCACGCGTTCCACCAGGCTTAGGTCGTGATAGATCAGGGCTGGGGGTTTGGCGTTTTCTGTGCGCTGGCGAATCTCCGCCCACAAGGTGAGCAGGAAACGGATGTCGGCGCGGAGATCTTCTTCGCTTGCCGTAGCAGCCGCGGTGCGAACGATAAAGCCGCCGGAAGCTGTTCCCTTCTCGCTGAGAAGGATGTGCTTCAGGCGCTGACGTTCCTCGTCGGAAGAAATCTTGCGAGAGACGCCGACGTGATTCACCGTGGGCATAAAGACCAGGAAGCGACCGGGCAACGCGATATGGCTGGTGATGCGTGCGCCTTTGCGTGCGATCGGCTCCTTGGCAATCTGAACCAGAATTTCCTGATTGGGCTTCAGCAGATCAGTGATGGCCGGCAAGTTGGTGGTTTGCGCGGTAGAGCGGCGCATGCGGTTATCGCCGCGACCGCCGGCATGGCGCTGTTGTCCGCGATTTCCGCGACGTCCACTCCGGCCTCCGCCCTGACGATTGCGCTGGGCATCGGCATTGGCGGGCTCATGACTCTCTTCGGCTTCGTCGGCAGAGTCGGAGACCGTCTTCCAGTTCGATCTCGCCCATTTCCGCGGTAAAGGCTTCGTCTTCGCTATAATCTTCGTCAACTTCAGAGCCTTCGGCGGTCGCATCTCCGTTTTCATCGGCGAAGCGGGTGCGCTGTTCAATGTGCTGATCGCGAACGAACTCGCTCAGCAGGCCACTGTCCATCTGAACATCGAGTGTCTCTTCGACCAGGTCGTCATACTCGCCTTCTTCCAGCGTGCTCTGCGCGGCATAGGCTTCGGCTTCTTCTTCGTCGATGGTTTCTTCTTCAAGATTGCCAAGGCCGGGATCAAAGATGCGATCGTCGTGGTCAGCGGTGACTTGCTCGTCGAGAGCGATTTCGTCCAGGTGCGAGGCGTAGTCTTCGCCGACAAAGGATTTTTCTTCCTCCTGGGCGGCCGCGGTTTCCGCCTGAGAAGAGGCTTCCACGGAAGGATGCGGATGCACCGGTTGAACAACGGAGGCTGCCTCGCCAAAGAAGGGCTCGGGTTGGGAGTTGGCTTCCGGGGTGGGCTCTTCGATGGTCTCTTGCGTGAACGACTCGGAAACGAACTCGGCTTCTGGCACGGTTTCGACTTCCGGCTCGGGTGGTTCGGCGACGCTGCTTTGGCGATAGGCGCTCAGAGTGGTCGGATCGAAGCGATAGGAGGCTGACCCTTCCGACGGTTCAAACTCAGGCGCTTCAATGTCGGCAGCTTCGGCGACCACGGAGTCATGCTGGACCAGCGAAGGCTCTTCGGGCGCAACCGCATGCTGCACCAGCGATGGCTCTTCGAGAACGGTTTCATGCTGGACCAGGGAAGGCTCCTCGTGCTCGAACACGGGCATGGCAGCGGCATCGACATGGGTCGGGGTTTCAGCGAACGGCGCGGGCGCTGGAGTCTCGTCGACAATCGGGCCCACTTCCGCGGCAGGCGAGGAAAAGCTTTCCGCATTCGAAGTTTGCCGGCCACGCTTGCGGCGGGAGAGCGATTCGCCGGGAAGAACATCGCTACCATCCCATGCAACCAGGGGTTCTGTGACCATGGTGGAAGGTTTGAAGGTAGGGGCTGGCGCGGGCGCAGGTGTTTCCGTCTGCTGCGTGGCGACTGCGGTCGCAGGAGCATCACCGCGGCGATATTTTGAGAGCGATTCGCCGGGAAGAACAAACGGCACCGGAGCGGGCGCTGAACGCTCTTGCTTGGGCGGCGCAGGCGCAGGTGTAAAGTCGTGCGGCTCCATCTGGAATTCGTTATCGGAAGGACCTGCCTCTACGGCAAATTCCATTTCCTCGGGCTGGTCATTGGCGTGTGCATCCGAGGTTGCGGGCTGTTGATTGGAAGGCGACCGGTCACCTCCACCGGAACCACCGCGACCACGGCGACGACCGCGACGACCGCGCCAGCGGCGTCCACCCTGGCCATCGTCTTCGCCGGCAGCGTTCGCCGTTGCGCCAGAACCCTCGCGTGGAGCTTGATTCCCTGCCGGACGTCTTTCGCTGGTGGAACGGGATGTGGAGTCTTCGCCGGTGGATTGGGATTCTGTATCGGCGTTGCGGTTGCCGTTGGAAACGCGCGCCTGGCCGCGAGTCCCGGGAGCGAGCGAGACATATTCTTCGCCGTCTTCCTGCTCTTCGGCGAAATCGGTGACATAGAGGAACGCATCGCGTTCCAGGCCGATATCGACAAATGCCGACTGCATACCGGGAAGGACGCGGGTGACTTTGCCTTTGTAAATGGAGCCGGCGAGGGTGTACTCGTTCTCACGCTCGTAGTAGATTTCCGCAAGCTGGTCGTCTTCGACAACCGCAAGGCGGGTTTCGTGGGGGGTGCTGGATATATAAATTTCTTTTGTCATGCTGCCTCATTCCAGTCCGAAGCCATTGCAGGCGACGGACTCGGGGTATGGAGAGGCAGATTTCTGCGCGCTAGGGAGTACCGAGCACGACGACCGGGACGAGAGCGGGTGTATCGAGGGATTGTTCTAGGGACGCAGCGGACGTGAAACTTGCTTTTGGCCAGAATGGATATGTCCCGCGGGGGCGGGATGGCGGTGGAAGCGAAGAATCTTGACTGCGACGTGAAAGAACGGCACGCAAGAACTTTGTGGCCACTGCTTCCCTGTTGTAGGGTGGGGCCGTTTCCAGTCCAATTACGGTAACTGCGTGCATTCGATCGAACCTGCCTGGTCTCGGTTGGAATCTGCCTGACCGAGAAAAACTTCTAATCGCATCCATGCCACCGGACATTCCGATGCAGCGAGCGGATGCGTACATCTGAACCCCGGACGCGATTTTCTGGTGCGTTCGAGGTGGTGCTAATTTACAAAGCGACTCATACGGATGTTCATGACGATGCCAAGGGCCAGGAACGTGAATAAAACCGATGAGCCACCATAACTCATTAAGGGCAACGGAATCCCGGTGACCGGCATAAAGCCGATGACCATGCCCACATTGACCGCGATCTGAAAAATCAGGACGGCCACGACCCCCATAATAATCAACGTGCCGGGCAGGTCAGCGGCGGTTTGAGCGTTTTGGACCAAACGCATCAACAACAAGAAGTATAACAGCAGGACGAAGATAGCTCCGGCCAATCCGTGCTCCTCACAAAACGCGGCAAAGATGAAGTCGGTATAGGGGATAGGGAGAAAATCGCCCTGGGTCTGAGTTCCCTTTTCCGCCCCCTGACCCCAGATGCCGCCGGAACCGACGGCGATCAGGGATTGGCGAATCTGGTAGCCGCTGCCGCGAGGATCGTTGTCGGGCGTGATGAAGCTGGTGAGCCGCTGCTTCTGGTAGGGCTTGAGCACCTTGTACCAAGCGGGCACCAGCGCCAGCGAGGCCGCGATGCAGAGGATGGCCGCATGTTTAAAGCGAATCCCACCCAGGAACAATCCGCATAACAGGACGGGAGCGTAGGTGAGGGACGTTCCCAAATCCGGCTGCTTGAGCACCAGTAGCATGGGCAGGCCGACGATGGCCATCGCCTTGAAGATGTCTTTCCAGGTGAGATCGCGGCCGCTGAGATTGGTGAAGAAACGCGCCATAACCACAATCAGGATCAGCTTGACCCACTCCGATGGCTGAAAGTGAATGCCGCCGGGCAGGTGGATCCAGCGCCGCGCGCCTAAAACTTTCGTTCCGACAACGAGCACGGCCACCAGCGAGACCAGGCAGAATCCATAGGCCCAGATCGCGATGTCAAGAAGGATGTGGTAATCGATGAGCGACAGAATAAACATGCAGGCAAAGCCGCCGGCCAGCCAGAGCATTTGCTTTTCATCGAAGTGGACGAACTTTGTGTGCAGCGTTGCGCTATAGATTTCGAGCACGCTGATCACCGACAGCGCCACAACAAAGGCCATCAGCGTCCAGTCGAAATCGCGATAGGAAAGAAATCTGCGCATTCGCTTGCTTGCTCCAGTGTAATGCTCGGGTAAAACGGCTATTTCGCGTGAACCGTAATGCCGGACGTAGTTGGCGGCAGCGTACAACTGCCGGTGCGGGCTCCGTGGAGAAATGCGTAAATCAAGGAAAGTGTAAGCGAATCGGCCTTGTCTGCTCCCATGCCGATGCCGGCAAAGTTCATGTGGGTAGCGTCCTCGACAACGCCGAGCCAGTGACAACCCGGGGGCAAATTTTGAAACGGAATGGTTCGAGACTGCCAACCGCCGCTCAGAGCACGATCTTTCGTGCCGGTAATGATCAGCATCGGCTTGTGAATGCCGGCCCAGGCGTCCGCGGGAAATACCTGGTCGGGACCTGGAGGAGAAAGCGCGACAAAGGCATCGAAGTTGTGCGCGGAGGCCGGGGCCGCCATGTTTAGATCATTTTTGGCTCCAGCTTCCAGCATCACGGTATAGGCTCCCATGGAATGACCGAGTAAGACGCTGTAGGGAGGCTTGCAGTGTGCGGTAGCCCACTTGTCCGCAGCGTCGATATCCATAAAGCGATCCCGATAAGCCGCGGGATTGGTGACCATTTGCGTCAATCCATTTTTCAGCCCGTGGGTGAAGACTTCATGTCGAAGCACTTCTGGCCCACTCTCCTTATGCCCGACAACAATGGCCAGCCAGCCTTGACCCTGCAGTCCTTCGGCAAGATAGCGGTAGCCATTTTCTGAACCTCCGGCACCGTGGGAGATGATGGCGAGCGGCGCACAGCCTGTAGATTTCAGCGTATACACGCGCATCGCGGTTTGGGCGCCATCTGTGCGCTGAACTTCAATTTTTTCCTGAGCGAATGCGGATGGAGCCAGCAGCACAAAAAATGCGGCGAGCACTGCAGTCACGAAAACAGAATTGGCGGAGATTGGGCGGCGCATGCGAGGACGTTCCTACGGCCGCGACATGCGGGGTGAAATTTTTTTGTTCTGGCCGGGGGGTGGCGGCAACAGAAATGTCCCGGCTTGCAAGGTTGTGCCTTTAGGCATGGAGAACGCTGCGGTGATGCGCGGAGGCAGTGGCTTCGCGTGTGGGTCGGCGGGATGGACGGCATGTGCCGTCCACAGGGCTGCCATCTCGGTTGAAGGTGCGGCCGCAACCGGAGCAGGCCGCAGCTGACCGATGGACTTCGGCTTAGTGGCGTCTGGAGTGGATTTATCTTTTTCCGGCGCGGCGACAGAGGAAGCGGGCTTGACCTCTGCCGGAATATTTTTGGCGGCGACCTGCATCAGGTTGTGATCGCGCAGACGTTCTTTGTCGACATAGGCTTCGATAACGCGAGCGGCGAGACGTGCGCTGAAATATCCTTCGGAACCGTTCTGCCACATCACCACGACAGCAATCTCCGGATTTCTGCGGGGCGACATGCCGAAGAACCAGGCGGTATCGTTCAGCTTGGCACCGCCGCCGACAGACGCTTTATAAGCGTTGCTGACGATCTGGGCGCTGCCCGTCTTGCCGGCGAAGTCGATACCCTCCAAATGTGCGAATCCCGCAGTTCCCGCAAATGTAAGCACCTGGGCCATGGCGTCGGTCACGGTTTCCCAATTGGCAGAATCGATGTGAATGGTTTGGTCCCCGGAGCCCGGGAACTGATCTTTGTAATATTCCTTCAAGTCCGGAGGAACTTCGTTTGGGAAGACGACGTGGGGGCGTTTCAGAACGCCGCCGGAGCCGATGCCCGCAAGGGCGCGCACCAGCTGGATGGGCGTGACAGCCAGCGCACCCTGGCCGATACCGACCGAAATAGTTTCCCCGGCAAACCATTTCTGATGGTAGTTGCGCATCTTCCATTCTGGCGAGGGCACAATGCCGGTCGCTTCATTCGGCAGATCGATGCCCGTCTTTTGACCGAGGCCGAACATGTGCGCCCATTTTGCGATCATGTCGATGCCCATCTTCTCGGCAAGGGTATAGAAGAAAACATCGCAGGACTGATAAATGCCCTTGGTGATGTCAGTAATGCCGTGCGACTGATGGCGAGCGGAGATCCAGCACTTGAAATAGCGGCCGTAGAAATCGGCGCCACCGTGACAATCGACCTTCAAAGACTCCGCGATGCCCTCCTGCAGTCCGGCAATGGCTTCAATAATTTTGAAGGTGGACCCCGGAGCGAGTTGCGCCTGAATCGCCTTGTTCATCAGCGGATGTTCGGGATCGGTGATCAGCTTATTCCACTCGTTGCGGTGAATGCGGATGGCGAACTGATTGGGATCGAAAGTTGGATGGCTGACCATGGCCAGCACTTCGCCGGTGCGAGGATCGATGGCAATAATCGCACCCTGGCGTGGACCTAAGGCTTCTTCGGCAGCTTTCTGCACATCGAGATCGATAGTCAGCTTGATGGATTTTCCCGGCGTTGCGGGCTCCGTGCCCAGCGCGCCCAGCTCGCGGCCGTGACTGTCGACGATCACGTCGCGGGAACCGTCCTGACCGCGCAAAATGGGATCGTACGACTCCTCAACACCAGAGCGGCCGACCACATCGCCCGGTTGATAGAAGGCGTAACGCGGATCGTCGAGCATGTCTTCAGAAACTTCGCCGACGTAGCCGATCAGGTGCGCGGCAAAGCCGTTACTGGGGTAGAGTCGACGCTGCTCCTCAATCGTCTCGAGTTCTGGAAGCTCGTTGGCGTGGGCAGCGATGAAGGCTTGCTCGTCCGGCGTAATGTCCTGCTGCAGCGGGATGGGTTGATATTTTGGTTGATGGCGATAGCGCAAAATGATCGCCTGCAGTTGATCCACCTGCATGTGCAGGCCGTCGGCAATTCGCGGCAAATCCGCGTCCAGATTGCGGGCCTGTTCCGGAACCAAAAAGCAGGTGACGGAAGGATAATTGTCGACCAGCAGGCGACCGTAGCGATCGTAAATTTTTCCACGCGGCGCCAGGATGGGAACTTTGCGAATGCGGTTCGCTTCCGCCAGGGCACGATAGTTTTGCGCGCCCAGAACCTGCAGTCGCCACAGGCCGGAGACGAGAATTACCAGGATGGCAGCGATGATGTACTGCATCACCGTCAGCTTGACCGTTGGAATTCGATCGTCTTTGTTATATGTGCCAGCCATGGGGAAGGATTGCCTCTAGGATACTCCGGATTTACCGCGTTATTCGCGCTGACGAAGGCGATCGAACAGTGCAAAAAGAACTACCCCCACCAGTGCGTTGACCAGGGCACGAACTAGGTCGTGCAGCCCATACCACTGCTCATGGATGCCGATCAGGCGGCGCAAGATCAAGACATGCAAAGTGCTGGCGAGCAGGATGAAACAGAAATTCATGATCAGCCGGGTGCCGGGATTGTCGACATCGATGCGCACTCCGATTGACGCCGCGAGATAGCCGAGAATGCAGTCGATGATGCCATTGATACCGAGGGGCAGGTGCGTCATGGCGTCTTGAATGATGCCGATGACGACACCCAGAAGCGTGCCTCCAATGGGACTGCGACGAGAAACAGCAAAATAAATAACGATCAGCGCGGGCAGGTTGAGAATCTCGAACGAAGGAAAACGCAGCGGAATGTAGACCTGCAGAAAGATTGCCAATAAGGGGACAAGAATCAGGACGACTGGATGGAAGCGGTGTTCTTCCATTTCTCGACGCGAGCGCTGGGTCAGGAGGGCCATGGTCAGTTCTGCGGCTCCTCACCGGTGGCTGGCTGCGTCGCAGGGGCAGGGTGATGCACGGCTTTCGGATGTTGCGTTGTGGTTGCCGGCGCTGAAGATTCGGGATTGGCAGAAGCCTTCGGATGCTGCGTGGCTGTCTTCGGCGTTGATGACTCCGGTGTGGAATGCGGCGTCGCCGGTTTCGGCTGCGATGTTGTCGGGGCTTTTTCCGCGGGCCTGGAAGTGGAAGCGCCTGGAGTGGTCACGTGTTCCGTTGTGGTGGCAGCCGGTTGCGCGGGATAGACCTCCGTGGGATAGGAAGCTCCCGGAGTCAGAGACGAGGCCGGCGGAGTCGCATCCGGAGTGAACTGGTCGGGATGCAACGAAGAGGGAGGACGAACCGGGGGCGGCGGCGAGTTGGCGTTGATCGGCTTGCCATCCGGACCAACGGTAGCAGGCGGTGGCACGCTGGGCAGCCGCTGCGCCAGGATGTCGGCAGCCTTCTGCTCGCTGGTGGCAATATCCTGCTGCATGGTCGCGGGCATGGTGTTTTGCGTTTGCGTAATCACCAGCACTTCATCGAGCCGCGAGAGATTGACGGCCGGACGCACCAGCACGGCCACATAAGGATTGCGCTCCGGATCGTTGACCACGCGCTCAACAGTTCCCACGGCCAGGCCGGAAGGATAGACGCCATCGCCGCCGCTGGTGATCACTTGCTCCCCAGTTTGAATATGCTCATCTGGAAGAATGTCGATGATCTCCGTCTGGCCGGCAGAATTGCCTCGCAGAATACCTCGCAGTCGCGTCTGGGTAAGAACGATGCCAAGGCCACTGGTCTGATCGTTAATCTCGAGGATCTGCGCGGTGCCGCCGAAAACATCGCGCACCTTGCCGACGACGCCGTCCGGAGTGATGACGGGCATATCGGTCTTGAGCCCGTCTTTTGAGCCTTTGTCGATGACCAGCACGCGTGACAGATCCGTGCCGCTGGTGCCGATGACGTGAGCCGCGACCGTTTTCGAAATGTATTGCTGCTGGAAGCCGAACAATTTCTGCAGGCGCAAACCTTCGCGAGCATCGACAGCGAGAGAGGATTGCTCTAGACGCATGCGGTTTAATTCCGATTGCAGTTCCTGATTCTGCTGGCGGACGTGACGCAGGTCCACATAGTTGTGCCAGGTGTGGCTGACGCCGTGGCCTACGGAAAGGAAGACGCGCTCGAACGGAGAAAAGGCGGTGACCACCCAATAGCGGATGAGACGGGTCTGCTTTCCATCCTGGCCGGTATTGGGGCGCCGAACCTGCACGGCGAGGCCGAGCAACTGCGCCAGCACGATGGCCAGCAGGACCAGTGGATTCCGGTAGCGGCTGAGAAAAGATTCCATTGGGCTATGGGCGGGCTACAAGCAGCGTACCTGGCAGCCCGGCAGACGTTTGGGGGAAGGCAAAATTAATCAATCTTGATCTTGCGCAGCAAACGGAAGTCGGACAGCATTTTTCCCGTGCCCAGTACGACAGAGGCCAGTGGATCGTCGGCGACGGAAACTGGCAGGCCCGTTTCCTCGCGAATCCGCTTGTCCAGGTTTTTGATGAGCGCGCCACCACCGGTCAGCACAATGCCGCGATCGCTGATGTCGGCGGAAAGTTCCGGCGGCGTACGTTCCAGGGCGACGCGGATTGCGTTCATGATGGTGCTGATGCATTCCGCCAGGGACTCGCGAATTTCGCTGTCGTCGATGGTGATGGTCTTGGGCACGCCTTCAATCAGGTTGCGGCCTTTGATCTCCATGGTGACCGGCTTGTCGAGCGGGTAGGCGGATCCCAGTTCCATCTTGATATGTTCGGCGGTGCGCTCGCCAATCAGCAGATTGTATTTGCGCTTCAGATAATTCATGATGGCTTCGTCCATCTGGTTGCCGGCCATGCGGACGGAACGCGAATAGACGATGCCGGAAAGCGAGATCACGGCGATATCGGTAGTGCCGCCGCCGATGTCGACCACCATGTTGCCGCCGGGCTCTGTGATGGGCAGACCCGCACCGATAGCGGCCACCATGGCTTGCTCAACAAGATAGACTTCGCTGGCCTTGGCGCGATAGGCGGAATCTTCCACCGCTCGCTTTTCCACTTGGGTAATTTCTGACGGAACACCGATCACGATGCGCGGATGGACCAGCATCTTGCGGCCATGCGCTTTCTGAATAAAGTAATTCAGCATCTTCTCGGTGACTTTGAAATCGGCAATGACGCCGTCTTTCATCGGCCGGATGGCCACGATGTTGCCGGGCGTGCGGCCCAGCATCTCCTTGGCTTCCTTGCCCACCGCTTCCACTTCGCCTGTGACCTTGTTCAGCGCAACGATTGAAGGCTCATTGACAACAATGCCCTTGCCAGCCGCGAAGACAAGCGTATTGGCCGTGCCAAGATCGATGGCCAGGTCGCTTGAGAACAAGCTGAACAGCGAACGCAGATTGTGACTGCGTGAGGAGCGTGAGTGATAGCCGTTAGAGGACATTCAGTGTTTAACGTGCCTTTAGGGGAATCGTGTTACCTCCCATTGTACGGCCATGCGAGATCGCCTGCGGATGGAAGGTTGCCCTAGGGAATCGTGGAAGGTATCAACTTCGAGAATCACCGTGCTTCAGCGATCAGGGTTCAGGGATCCGGGAGCAGGAAAAGGGGGCCGTGTTCGGATCGTCGGGATTTGTGGTTGGAGGCTGTAACTTTAGTTTTTGCGACGTGGGGCACGGGTGTCACGCTTCTTGGCGGCCTTCAAGGGAAGCTGCGGTTCGGTCATGCGTTTGGGATCGAGAATTTCGGCGATTTCCTTTTCGCTGAGGAGATTTTTTTCGCGGGCTAGGTCGACAATGGTGCGCCCCGTTGCGATGGATTCTTTGACGATTTCGGCCGCCTTGGCATAGCCGATGTAGGGATTCAGAGCGGTTGCGAGCGAGACCGTGCTTTCGGCATATTGCTGGCAGCGGGCGCGATTCGCGGTGATGCCGGCGATGCAGTAGACATTGAACTGATGCAGCATGTTGGCGAGGATCGTGATCGATTGCAGAACGTTATAGGCCATGGTCGGCATCATCACGTTCAGCTCAAGCTGGCCGGCCTGCACCGCGTAGGCGACGGCAGTGTCATTGCCGATCACCTGGAAGCTGACCATCGCCGCCAGCTCCGCCATAACCGGATTGATTTTGCCGGGCATGATGGACGAGCCGGGCTGCAGGCTGGGCAGAACGATTTCCGCCAGTCCAGTGTTGGGGCCAGAGGCGAGCAGGCGCAGGTCGTTCGAGATGCGGATAATTTCGAGTGCAAGCGAGCGCAGGGCGGCGCTGATGTCCGCCATGCAGGCATTCGACTGCATGGCCCAGCGCATGTCTTTTGCCGGGGTCAGCTTTTGACCTGAGAGCTTGGAGAGATGGGCGATGGCCTGGGCGCGGTATCGCGGATGCGTGTTGATTCCGGTGCCGACGGCGGAACCGCCCAGGCCGAGTTCGCGCAGGTCTTCCGCCTGCTGGCCAATGTTGGCGCGCGTCTTGCGGATCGCGACGGCGTAGGCGGCAAATTCCTGGCCGAGACGAATGGGGACGGCATCCTGCAGATGCGTACGGCCAGACTTGAGAATGCTGTCGAACTCTTTGCCCTTTTTCTCGAAAGTGCTGGCCAGCGAATCGAGCACCGGGTACAGGTCTTCGAGCGCCAGCAAAGTTCCCACGCGCATGGCGGTGGGGAAAACATCGTTGGTGGACTGACCATAGTTCACATGGTCGTTGGGATGGACATGTGCGTATTCCCCAAGCGCGCCGCCGAGGATCTGATTGGCGCGATTGGCGATCACCTCGTTGGCATTCATGTGGAAGCTGACGCCGGCGCCCGCCTGAAAGACGTCGACTAAGAATTCTTCATCCCATTTGCCGTCGATAACCTCTTGCGCGGCTTTCGAGATGGCGTCGGCACGGTGCGCGTCGACCTGGCCGAGTTTTTTATTGGTTTCGGCGGCAGCACGCTTGACCATGGCTAGAGCTCGAATCAGAAGCGAGTGAGCGCGCATGCCGGAAATGGGATAGTTGTGCACTGCACGCGCCGTCTGCGCGCCATAATAGGCCCGCGCGGGAACGTCAATGTGTCCCAGCGAATCTTTTTCTTTCCGCGTTTTGGACATGATGCACGGCTCCCTTCAATGATCCTCACACAATATAGAATCCGACTGGGGTGTGGGGGCTGCACCCGGCCGTACATAAACCGGATATGTCGGCGTGGACGGGCTCTGTATTTGAATCCGGTGTAACAACCCGTTAACGGCAACCAGCCCCAATCCTTCAAGCACCGCGCTTCCCCGTTTCCCCTGCGCAAGTTTGAGTGATGGCGGCCACAGGCGGCTGGCTGCCGCGACGGTCTAAACTAGTATGTTCGACTTTCTCGAAGGAAAACACCAATCATCATGCCCACGATTCGCCAGCAGGATTTTATCCAGAGCGTCGCCGACGCCTTGCAGCACATCTCCTATTACCACCCAGTCGATTACATCACCAACCTGGCGCGTGCCTACGAGATGGAACAGTCGCACGCCGCCAAGGATGCGATGGCGCAGATCCTCATCAACTCCCGCATGTGCGCGGAGGGCCATCGCCCGATTTGCCAGGACACTGGCATTGTGACCGCGTTCGTGAAGCTGGGGATGGACGCGCGCTGGGATCGCACCGACCTGACCGTGGAGCAGATGGTGAATGAGGGCGTGCGCCAGGCCTATCTGAATCCAGACAATATTCTGCGGGCTTCGATCCTGGCCGATCCAGCCGGTGCGCGCAAGAACACGAAAGACAATACGCCCGCGGTGGTGAGCCTTTCGATGGTACATGGCGGCAATGTGGACGTAACGGTCGCGGCCAAGGGCGGTGGCAGCGAGGCGAAATCGAAATTTGCAATGCTGAATCCGTCCGACTCGATTGTGGGCTGGGTGTTGAACACGGTGCCAACCATGGGCGCGGGATGGTGCCCGCCGGGGATGCTGGGGATCGGGATTGGCGGGACGGCGGAAAAAGCGATGCTGCTGGCGAAGGAAGCGCTGATGGATCCGATCGACATGCAGGATCTGATTGCGCGCGGGCCGAAGAACCGGCTGGAAGAATTGCGCATCGAGATTTACGACAAGGTGAACCGGCTGGGCATTGGCGCTCAAGGTCTGGGCGGCCTGACGACAGTCTTGGACGTGAAGATACTCGACTATCCGACCCATGCGGCGAACCTGCCGGTCGCCATGATTCCAAACTGCGCAGCCACGCGGCACGCGCACTTTGTGCTGGACGGCAGCGGTCCCGCGGTGCTGGAGACTCCTTCATTGGAACACTGGCCCAAGCTGACGCAGGATGTGTCGAAGGCGCGGCGAGTGAACCTGGACACCGTGACGCGAGACGAAGTCGCAACGTGGAAGACAGGCGAAGTCCTGCTGCTGACCGGCAAGCTGCTAACTGGGCGCGATGCGGCGCACAAACGCATGGTCGACATGTTGAATGCCGGCCACAAGCTGCCGGTAGATTTTACCGATCGATTTATCTACTACGTGGGGCCGGTCGATCCGGTGCGGGATGAGGTGGTAGGGCCGGCGGGACCGACGACTTCGACACGCATGGACCGTTTTACGCGGCAGATGCTGGAGAAGACGGGATTGCTGGGCATGGTGGGCAAGGCGGAGCGAGGGCCGGCCGCGATCGAGGCGATTCGCGATCACAAAGCCGTCTACCTGATGGCAGTGGGCGGCGCGGCGTACCTGGTATCGAAGGCAATCCGCAGCAGTCGCGTGCTTGCGTTTGAAGATTTAGGCATGGAAGCGATTTATGAGTTCGACGTGAAAGATATGCCGGTCACAGTGGCGGTCGATAGCGAAGGTAACTCCGTCCACCAGACCGGGCCGAAGGAGTGGCAGGCGCGGATTGCCGGGATACCCATCCTGCAGTCATCGTAACTTCTAGCGATTCGCAGGCGCGGCTAGACTACGGCTTTCTGCGGTTGCTCGGATGCGGTCTGGGCGGGCTGTTTCCGCTTCAGGCGGCGGCCAAGATCGATCGACGGCCGCTCAATCCAGCGATAGAAAATGGATGCGCCGACGATACTGACCGCAAGCGCGACTGTCATGGACGCGATCGCTTCGCCCAGGGTCAGGTTTTCACCAAAGATCTTCTCGGCGAAGAAGGTCACGAACGGCATCCCAATCACGAAATGGATCAGGTAAAAGCTGTAGGATCGGCGCCCCATAAATTGCAGGGGTGCGTAGTCGAGGCTTTCCAGAAATCCAAACCTGCCGGCAACGTAGAAGCCGGTTCCCGCCAGCCAGCCGACAATGCCAAGAAAAAATGGATGCCAGGAGAGAACCGCGGCCACCAACAGGGCGTAGGCGATAAAGTCAGAGTCGCGCAGTTGTTTGGAGACCGCCCAATACCCCATGACTCCAAGCTGGAAGAGGTACCAGAATTTGAACATCCAGGGACCGGCGCCGCTCCAGAATCCCGCCTGAATGCCCAGAGAAGCGATGGTAAACGGCACTAAGACCGCGAGCCGAGAGATGCGGCGACCGCCGAGCCGTTGAGAGATCGCGACCAATACGAGAAAGAATAGATAGAACTGGACTTCAATACAGAGCGTCCAGAACACGCCCACGATCGAAGGCAAATGAAAAAATCCCTGCAGATAAAAGAGGTGCGCAAGAATTGTCTGCCAGTCCGGAAGGGCCTGCAGGTGATCGGGACGCAGATGATTCGATATTGAGAGCACCGCAATCGCCAGAGCAATCGTCGCCCAGTAGGGCGGCTCCAGGCGGATCGATCGGCGGAGCATAAAGCGGCCGAAGTATCGAGGCGTGACACGGTTCTGGCCAATGGAGTAGGCAATGACGTATCCCGAGATGGCAAAGAATATGTCCACCCCCGCATTGCCGTGGGCCAGCAGATAATGCAGCGGCTGCACGAAAAGGTGACGCCGGTAGCCGTCGCTGACGCCGCCGTAGAAATGATAGAACGACACCCACAGGGCGGCGATACCACGCCATGCGTCGATCAGGGTAAACCGCCCGGAAGGCTTGGGTGCGAAAGCCGGCTCCATCTGTGGCCATCTTATCGAAACGGTGTGAATGCAGCCTAGAATAACGTGCTGCGATGGAAGAGGCGGAGTCCGTCCAGGAAGAGATTCCAAGTGAAGAAAAAAGCGCAGCCGAGATGGCTGCGCTTTTTGTGCCACGGATCGCGAGTTAGAAGAGTAGCTTCAGAGCGACTTGCATAATACGCGGGTCGCGGGCGCCCGAGACGTAGCCAAAGCTACCCACATCGTTGTAGTTTCCGTCTGGGTTATAGAACTGCGCATGGTTGAAGACGTTGAAGGCCTCGGCGCGGAATTGAAGCTTCATATCTCCGGCAATCTCGGTATCTTTCAGCAGCGCCATGTCCCAGTTATTGATTCCTGGACCCACGAAGGATCGCCGCATGACATCGCCGACCTGACCTAGATTCTCGCGCGTGAAGTAGTTCGGATTGAAGTACGGCATACCCTTCCGAGGATTGCGATTGATGTAGAGCGGGCTGCCATTATTCGCATAGTTGGGAGCGTCAAAGTTGGCGTTCGCTCCGATCAAGGAGTAGTCATCATTCTCACCCAGCTGCACTGGCTCCCCGGAGACAAAGCTGGTGATACCGGAGATGGCCCAGCCCGCGGTAAAGCGCTTGGCGCCGCTACCCTTGCCGATGAAGTTATTAAACGGCAATTGCACGGTGTAACTGATGACCAGATTTTGCGGCACATCAAAGGTCGACAGCGCGCGACTGGCGGAGGGGTTGAAGACATTGGTCGGGTC
This sequence comes from uncultured Acidobacteriota bacterium, assembly GCA_963737095.1. Classification (GTDB taxonomy): domain Bacteria; phylum Acidobacteriota; class Terriglobia; order Terriglobales; family Acidobacteriaceae; genus JAKAAZ01. The sequence continues at coordinate 508,560 of CAVTRK010000009.1, read as the reverse complement.
AAAGACTCCCGAACCATTATCCATCGACTTCGACCAGGTGTACCCGACCAGGAAGTTGGCGTATTTCTCGGTGTGCTGCACACTGATCTGAAGCGAGTTGTAACTGGAGCTGGCAGAGGACGACATAAAAGAGTCCGCGCCGAAGTTGGTGCCGAAACGAGTACGAGTGCTGTTGACCACGGTTCCGTCGGCTTCAATATATTGATTCTGTTCTCCACCTGGACCGCAAGGATTCGCCTGGCTTGCCGGAGCGAGGTTAGCGGGATTGCTCAGATACAAACATAGGGAAGGGTCGCCGGGATTGGCTTCGAGGAAGGTGAGGTTGTGGCGACCGACCGCGCCGACATAACTCACGCTGGCGACGGTGTTACTTCCAAACTGGCGTTCAAGAGATAACTCAAACTGCTGGGCATAAGGCAGCACATTGGTCGGGGAGAAATAATCCGAACCGGAGATAGGCTCGACCTGTGACCACTGGAAGGTTGTATCGGGATTGCTGGGCGATACATTGGTTGGCGGAAATACAAAAGGAAATGCATTCGGCTGCACTTGTCCGGTTTGACGAGTTACATACGGCGATGCCAGCAACGGTGGTCCAGGACTGGCGTAGAACAAGCCGTATGGCGCATCGCCAACTTCGACAAAGCCGGTGGCGTCAATGATCGAGGTATAGAAGATGCCATAGCCGGCGCGAATGCTCGTTTTCCCTGGGCCGCCTATAAGCTTGCCTAGCCAGCCTTCAGTAATGTCGGGGGCAAATGCAATTCCGATTCGAGGGGCAAAGTTGGTGTACTTGACCGGCGATAGGGTACGCGGCACGCCGGGATCCAAGGGAACGACAAGGCCTGTGGGCGCTCCAGGGAAGGAGAGAGATTGTTCTCCTTGAATAAGAGTCTCTAACTTATTCTGCGTGTCGTACCAGGGCGTGGCTACCTCCCACCGCAGTCCGTAGTTCACGGTGACGGTAGGCGTCGCGCGCCAGCTATCCTGCGCATAGAAACCATAATATTTGCTGCGAGAATCGAGAATTTGATAGCTCGCCTGGATAAAGTAGTTCGGCGCGCCAATCAGGTAATCCGCAAAGTCGTATCCCGTCTCCTGGCCACCAAAGCCGAACTGACCATTTTGTCCGTAGGTGTTCCGCTCATTGATCTGGTCGTAGTGATAATCGCCGCCAAATTGCAGCGTGTGAGTTCCTATAATTTTTGTAAAGTTGTCGATGACCTGGATGGTGTTATTGAACTGGCGCAATGTATCCGGCGGAACGCCGAAGCTGTAGTTATTGAACCCGACGTTGGGAACGCCTTCCAGCGATGGGTCCGTGGAGTCGATACCGCCGGTTGGTCCCCATGGTGTGTTAAAGCCGAGCGAGGAAAGTGATACGCCAAGACCTCCAACGGGAACACCGCTGAAATTGACATTCCGCAGGTAGACCAGGCGAACATCGTTCACGGTGGAGGAATTGATGGTCGTGGTCAGGCCGAAATTCGCCATTTGAGTCAGGCCGTTGCTGCCCGCGTTAAAGCCGGGAATGTTGACGGCCGCGTAAGGATTGACGACGCTGTAGCTGTCCCTGAAGTAGTAGCCAAACAGAGCTCCAAAACGCGTGTTGGTGTCGACTCGGATGCCACCTTTATTATCGGTCAGTGTTTCGTTGTAGGCCGAAGTTTGATAGAAAGGCTGACCATTCTGCACGGAATTCGAAGTAGGAATGTACTTCAGCATATTCTGCGCGACGGGAGAAATCGCGGTTGCCGGGATCACTGCATTAGGGAAAACGCAGGTTCCAGGATCGGTGCAACCTGGGGTGTAATAGGGTTCACCGCTAATAACCGGATATCCCAATTCCTGCGACAACACACTGGCGAAGTATGCGCCCTGCACACCTTGGCCGCCATTCGCGGGATCAGAGTTTTCAAGCGAGGCTGTCTGATCGGCTAAATTGCCCGTACGATCTTCGTTGGACGGGACAGCAAAATTTGTCGCTTGTCCGATGATTTGTTTTGTCCCCTGATAGTCTCCGAAGAAGAACAGCTTATCTTTCTTGATGGGGCCGCCGATGGTGCCCCCAAATTGGTTCTGGATGTAGACACCGCGATCGGGAGCATAATAATTTCTCGCATCCAGGTCGGTGTTGCGCAGGAAGTCGAAGGCATCGCCGTGGAACTGATTGGCGCCTGACTTGGTGACCACGTTGATCTGGCCGCCGCTGAAGTTTCCATATTCGGCATTGAAGTTGTTGGTGATGATGCGAAACTGCGCGATGGAATCAAGATTTGGAATCATTGCCGCCGAGTTGTGCACGCCCTCTTCCGCATCCGCGCCGTTGACCATAAAGCCGTTGCCTTCCGGCTGGCCGCCATTCACAGATTGCAGGCCCTGTCCCAGATCGCCAGAAATGCTGGTAACGCCAGAACCGGAGGATGTCGCCACGTCGCTATACGGCGAGACGCCTGGCTGCAGCGCTAAAAGATCGATGTACGAGCGGCCATTGAGCGGGACAGAAGTAATTTTCTCGCCTTCGATTACATCGCCCATCTGCGTACTTTGCGTGTCCACCTGCAGTACGTCGCTGCGCACCTTGACGGTGTTGGAGACCGCACCGATTTCCATCTTGATATCGATCCGGACGGCGGAGTTGGCGTTGATCACAACGCCGCTTTCCAGGAAGTCGCGGAATCCAGGCTGACTCACGGTGACGGTATAGGTGGCGACGTTCAAGGCCGGAAACGCGTAGAAACCTTTGGAATCGGTGACAGTGGTGTGTTGGACGTTCGTCGCCACATCGGTTGCCACCACGGTCACGCCGGGAACCACCGCACCGGTGGGATCCGTTACCACTCCGGAGATGGAGCCGGTAATACTTGCCCAGGCTGCGAAGGATCCCAGGATAAGAAAAGTGATGACAAGGGTAAGGGTGGAGAAAAACTTCATAAAGGTCTTCACGAATCGTATCCTCGCGTTGATGTTTTTGTCCGAAATCCGCAGCGAAAGAGCGTTCGTTATCAAGCTCTTATGGAGAATCGGATTGGAACATTTCAGACCTATGAATGTCAATAAAAATGCACATCGCGAGTGGCGACATCGAGGAGCGAGCGAATGAAAAATTCTCGCGCGGGCCCTGCATGGGAATGTGTTCCCTTTGAATTTGTCACGGGGAAGTCAGCTTAGGCGCGGAGAAACGATCGCGAGTTACAGCATCAAAGCGAAGCCGGAGACTCAGCCAACCTGGTTGTAATGCTGCGCAGCTTTCCAGCCGATTGCGGAAGCTGGCTTGAGTTCGAGGTCGCGAACTTCGCCTCCTCGCCGCACAGTTGAATCCTTGGTTCCCGATTGCGGGAGAAGACGATTGCCACCAGCAATGAGGCATGCGGTGAGGCCAGGCATGACCTGCGAAGCTCGCGAGGCAAAGATAGCCTGCGGAGTGATCGCGATTTCTGCTGACCTGGAAATCACCGCACTCACAATCTTGCGCGCTGCTTGCTGGGCGCTTGCTGAAATTCCCGGAAGATTCGCCAGCAGGCTGAACCATCGATACTCGCGCGGCGCATCGCCGGAGAAAAGCGCGTTCAGATGAGAGCCAGTGCGCATCAGGCCGGGACAGACGGTAAGGACATGAATTCCCTTCTGCCGAAGTTCGGCATGCAGCCCCTGGGAGAATCCGGTCACGGCAAACTTGCTGGAGGTATAGGGAAGCAAATGGGGCACGGCAACTTTGCCGCCGACGGAAGAGATGTTGACGATGGTTCCGTCGCCCCGGGCTAGCATCTGCGGCAGCACGGTCATGGAGCACTGCACCCCGGAGAAGAAATTGGTATCCATCACACTGCGAAAATTTTCGATGGTCTGCGATTCAATTGGCCCGACCGTGATGACGCCCGCGTTGTTGACAAGAATGTCGACACGCCCAAAATGTTCTGTCGCACGCTGGATGAGAGATTGAACCTCCTCCGCTCGGCACAGGTCGGCAGGCACCACTTGGATGTGATTCGGCTGGATGGCGGTTCTTTCCAGAAGCAGCAAGCGAGCTCGCTCGAGTTCTTGTGCGTCGCGGGCGGTCAGAACGAGTTTTGCCCCGTGGTGGGCAAACTCTTCCGCGATGGCCAGACCTAATCCGCGTGATGAACCGGTAATCAGCACAACTTTTTCAGCGAGCGGTTTGGACTCGAGCAGTGGCTGGGACTCTCGCAGAGGATTGGAGGCATACGGCCGCTTTGCCGACCGGCGACGCTGCAGTTGATAGAGCGCAACGGCAATGGCTCCTCCGGTGAGAAGAGTGATGCCCGCCAGGGCCGAACCTGCAATTAAAGCAGCATTTCTGACTCTCATGAAATCCCCTCGCTTGCGTGGTTGCGCTGCAATAGATGGATGGGCAAAGACAACTTTTGTATGTCCGATGACCGACGAATCACCGACGAATCATTGTTACGGTACAACCGTCAGCGTAATTCGATGAGGCGGCTTCCATAAACTCCCGGTGCGCTCTATATCGGAAGTTTATAGGCAATTCAGTCGGACCGGGCGTGCGGCGAGTTTGCGGCCGATGAAGTGCGCCATCCGCAGAGTAATGTGCCGAATGGGTTCAAGCGGCGGATTTCTCGTACCAGTTCAGGACGCGCATCGCCCGCAGCGTATTCCACCGACTAGGTTGGCTATCTCCCCCCTCGAGTTCAAAGTGGATCTTGCCAGGATGCGTGTTCTCCAGCAGCCAGACGCCGGAAGGCTCGCGCTTGGACCGCAGCAAATCCATCGCTTCGCTCACTCGCGGGTCTGGGGCATCTCCGACCTCGCGAAAGTACTCGAGAGCACGCAGCACGTCGTAGTGCCAGCGGATTGGCAAGGAGAATTGCAGCCATTCCGGATTGACGACTTCGCCCGTGCTCCGCCGTCGAAACAGTTTTCGTTCGAGTAGATACTCTTCCCCTAGGCGCCGAGCTGCGATGGATTCCACAGATCCTCCTGTTGCCCGCTCGTGCGCCAGAATGCCTTCCAGCACATTGATGGTGGTCGCGAACGAGGAGCGAACGGAACCATTCTCCACCTCGCAATTCCATCCACCATCCTCCAGTTGTTCGGCCAGCAGGCGCTCGACCAGCTTGTCCATGTCCAGACCGAAATAGACTCCAAGTGTGACCGTGCGGCCGTTGATGCAGGGCTCGACCTCGCCGCTGAAAAATGGCTGCCCAGCGTGTTCCCATCGACAATGTTCTTTGACTCGAGCAATTGCGTGCAGGACACGATCCGCGCGTGGATCGACACCGAGGTCATGCAGAAGTTGCAGGGTAGGCAAGGTGGAAGTCCAAGGCTGGCCCTGGTTTTCACTGCGCCAGTTGCGGCTCCGCGCGGGAAAGCATGCGCCGCCAGCCCACTGGCCGTCTTCGCCTTGTAACGCGAGGAGTCTGTCGCACCACCCTTCGACAGCCGTCCTGGCGCGCTCCGTTGAGACGACATCTTCGGATGCGCCCACAAGGTCCCGCAATACTTGCCAGCGGATGGACGGATCAGAATCAAGCAGCCATTCCAGTATCACCGGAGCAATGGCGGACGCTTGATCCTCCGGCGCATCGGACCTTGCCACTCGCTGGATGGGATCCGTTCGGCCCGTCGAGTCGTGCTTCCCTGCCATGCTTGTGCGATCGTTCATAACAATTCTCCGCCGGGAAATTGCTGAAGTGAGCCCTATCTCGCGTGGGATGCCGGCATACCGCCGCCCGTTGCCGACTTTGCGCCATGCAACAGATTGCGCCCCGGATCGCACAGTCCTTTAGCTCGCTACCTTCGGCCACCAGATCTTTGCCTACAATAATAGGTATGAATTCTACGGCGACCTCTGAAACAAATTCTGTCGATGTAATTGTGATTGGGGCGGGGCCGACGGGGCTGGCGTGCGCCATCGATGCGCAAAAGGCAGGCTTTGACACGCTGCTGATCGACAAGGGGTGTCTTTGCAACTCGCTGTTTCATTACCCGTCGAACATGACGTTCTTTACCACGCCGGAATTGCTGGAGATCGGCAACATTCCCTTCAGCAGTCCCAACCAGAAGCCGAATCGGCAGGAAGCGCTGGAATATTACCGCAAAGTGGCGCAGCATTTTCGGCTGAAGCTGCACCAGTATCAGCATGTGGATCGGGTGGAAGGTGAAGCCGGCGAATTCACCGTACACTGCCTGGACGCTGCCGCAAGGCCGCATCAATACGAGGCGCGGGCGCTGATTATCGCAACCGGATACTACGATCGAGCCAACTATCTCAACATTCCAGGCGAGGAGCTTCCTAAAGTTTTTCACTACTACCAGGACCCGCATCCATATTTCGATCAGGATGTGCTGGTGATTGGCGGCAAGAATTCCGCGGCGATTTCGGCGCTTGACCTGTGGCGGCATGGGGCGCGGGTAACGCTGGTCCATCGTGGAGCGGCCATGCACAAGCATGTGAAGTACTGGATTTTGCCGGATATTGAAAACCGCATCGCGCACGATGAGATCCACGGATATTTCGAATCGATGGTTGAAGAAATTACGCTCGACTCCGTGCGTCTGCGTACCCCGCAAGGCCCGATCACGCTGAAGAATGACTTTGTGTTTGCCATGACGGGATATCATCCTGACTTCCGCTTCCTGGAGGGGCTCGGGGTTCGTCTAACAGGAGCAGACCGCACGCCAGAGTTCGATCCGCAAACGCTGGAAAGCAATGTTCCTGGAATTTACCTGGCGGGAGTTGTAGTAGCGGGTGCGAGGACGAACGAAATCTTCATTGAAAACGGGCGATTCCACGGCGCACAGATCGCTGCAGGGCTGCGGCAGAAGCTGCGCGCCAGGGTGAAAGGCAGGTAAAGGAATGTTGTTGCAATCGACGGCGCGAGGCCGCTGGTATCGCCATCGAAGGTCCGCTCCACTAGAATAAAATCAACCACTTTGATGCGTCAGCTCTTCCCACGCAGTATTCGATGGCAGCTGATCTGGGGCACGGCGTTGTTGCAGTGCCTGCTGGTAGCGGCAGTGTTTGGATACGTCTACCACGAGCAGCGCAACAGCCTTCGACATCGCACCATGGAGCGGCTCACCTACCAGGTGAACGTGCTGGCAACCAGCGCCGCCTCCGAATTGAAGGGCCAGAATCTCTCGAGCCTGCAACTAATTCTGGACGGAATGGTGGCGACGCCATCGATCCGTGCGGCCCGCATTACCAACCTTGCAGGCGACACCATCGCCTACAGCAACGAGACCGGGAAGATGGTCTCTCCTCCTCTGTCGAATGCAGAGCGACGCCAGTTGCGTCCATTGGCGACGCCTACCATCTTCGAAGACGGACGGCGCGGGATTGTTGCGGTGCAAGAAATTCAAGTCGAAAATGTGCCCGTCGCCGTAGCCTGGGTGTATCCCGACACTGCAGAAGATCAGGTGGATTTGTCCAGCCTGCTGCGCTCCGCATTATTCTTCGCGCTGCTGGCGATAGCCGCCAATGCCCTGTTCTCTCTCTTGCTGGCGCGTTCTGTGACGCGTCCGTTGCGAGGGCTTCTTCGCGGCACCAAGCTTCTGATTCGCGATCCGGAACGCAGCGACGTTTTTCCTCTGAAGACGCGCTCGCTGAACGAGGCGGGTGAGTTGACGCGCTCCTTCAACACCATGGTGGCTGCGTTGAAAGAGCAGCGGGCCGGGCTGAATGAAACCCTGGCGCTCTTGGATTCCCTGCTGGCAAACGCGCCGATCGGATTCGCGTTCTTCGATCGCAAGATGCGCTACGTGCGCATGAACCAGTTTCTGGCGGAGATGGATCAGCTCACTATCAGTCATCACCTGGGACGAACCGTGCAGGAAGTTTTTCCCGGCTCGGTAGGCATGCAACTGGCGGCTTCCATTGAGCATGTGTTTGCCACCGGAGAGCCAATCCATGAGCTGGAAATTCATGGTGAATTGCCGACCGTGCCGGCAAGCCCGCGCATTTGGTCAATCAGCCTCTATCCTGTGCGGAGCGGGGGAGAACGGCCCGCGGACGGCCGTGCAATTCCGATGAGTAGCAAGGGTGGAGGGCTGCTGGAGACGGCAACCGATTCTCCGAACTCCCGCTGGGTAGGCGCTGTAATCGTTGATGCGACAGAGAGGAAGTTGTCAGAAGAACTGTTGCGGAGAACAGAAAAGCTGGCGGCAACCGGGCAGCTGGCGGCTTCCATTGCGCACGAAATCAACAACCCGCTGGAAGCGGTGACCAACCTGCTGTATTTGCTGGATCAACAACCGCTTGATGAAGAATCGAGGCATTACACCGACATGGCGCAGCAGGAAATCGCGCGCGTGTCTCAGATCACGCAGCAGACGCTGCGATTTTATCGGCAATCCTCCAGTCCAACTTTGATTGAGCCGGCCGAACTGCTGGATGCTGTGCTGGACCTGCATCATGGAAGATCGAACGCCGCCAAGGTACAGACGATTCGCCGCTATCGCGATGGAATTGAACTGTACGCCTTCAGCGGGGAGATACGGCAGCTCTTTGCCAACTTTGTCGGCAATGCGCTGGACGCGATGCCGAATGGAGGAAAGATTTATTTGTCGGTGCGCGCCTCCAGGGCGTGGTATCAGCCGGAAGTTGAAGGCGTTCGGATCACAATTGCCGATACCGGACTGGGGATGACGGAAGCGGTGCGCAAGCGCATTTTTGAACCTTTCTTCACTACCAAGGAAGTCACCGGCACCGGCCTGGGATTGTGGATCAGCTCGGAGATCATCGCCAAGCACCAGGGCACCGTCAGGGTTCGCAGCCGGCCCGCATCTGAGGTGGTGGATGCCGCGGGGAACGGTGGCAGCACGACTTTCTCAGGCGGCACCGATGCTGGCGACTCTTCCTCGCAGAAGTGCGACAGCGGCACCGTCTTCATGCTGTTTTTCCCGTTCAATGGGCTGTCCGACGTGGTCGAAGTGAACGGATTGGATTGAAGTTGTTCGCTTCCTCACAACAATTGTGGAGCCAAGCTAAGTTCCGCAGCATCTGCATATGTGAGCGGTGGCCAGTACCAAAGAGCGGCGGAAACTAAACGGCGGACGCGAAGGAAGCGCAGGGTAGTGCATAATGCTTGCAAGGCCTGCGAGAGAGGCTTGTCAACCTAGGAAAAACGCCGTGAATCTCCCCAACTCCATCACGATGAGCCGCATCTTTTGTGTACCGCTACTCATTTGGCTGCTCTCTCGGACATTTCCCTTCCACTCCTTTTACGGCGAGGCGGAGATCCTTGGGTCTGCCCTGTTCATCCTGGCGTCGATTACCGATGGAGTAGACGGCTACCTGGCAAGGAAGCGCGGCCAGATTACAACCATGGGGATGTTGCTGGATCCGCTGGCGGATAAGCTGCTGGTAACGGCGGCCTTTATTTCCCTGGTGGAAATGAATCCGCGGATTGTTCCAGCATGGATTGCGGTGCTGGTTATCGGTCGGGAATTTCTGGTGAGCGGCCTGCGGTCGATCGCAACTTCTGAGGGGTTCACGATTCAGGCGAGCGACCTGGGCAAGTTGAAGATGGTGACGCAGATCGTCGCGGTGGTCGCGGCTATCCTGGATCATCGCTGGCTGGTGTGGCACTTCGGCTGGTTCATCCTGCCGGTCCACATTATTGCGATTCTTTCGGTCTATTTTATGGCGTTGGTTTCCATCATTTCCGCGACCGATTATTTTGTGGCGTTCTGGCGGAAGATTGAACGCGCGTCGGTGAAACGGCGTCGGGAAACCTTCATTATGAGCAGAAAGAAAGACGTTTCCACGGTCGACCGATTTTCCTGATTCCCTTTTCAATCCAGTTGCGTCCATTAGGTGTGGGCCGCAATTGTCGCTTTTGTCTCCTCCTTACAGCGAAGCCCATAAAAAAACCCTCGTTTGCTGTGGGGCTCACGAGGGTTTTTTTGCAGCTGAACTTGGCGGGCTTCCTCTACCAGCGTAGAGGACTGAAAGAGCGCTCCGTCATCCTGAGCTTAGCGAAGGATCTCTGTATTTCCGATCAGGTCCAATACCTGGATTCTTCGCTGCGCTCAGAATGACTAGCTTCCACGCTATGCGTGAGCTGCCTGGGCGGAAACGCGATGCGTTCCATGGATAAAGTGATACGGCGGCCACGGGCCGGACAGCATGATCTGGCAATCACGCATAGTCTGGCTGGCGCACGAATATTTGTTCTGGTAGCGAACAACACTCTCGTGCTCAATCAGGTGGGCTATATCCAGCAGCATTTTTCCGCTGTCAGTGCGACGGCAGGAAATGTCTTCCTCTAATGGGGAAAACATACGATGGACCTGCAGAAAAACCGCCTTGGCCTTGGTCTGACGTTCCCGCTGCACCACCGCCGTCTCGCGAAGCCGGGAAAGATATTCTTTGCCGACGCAAGGAGAGGACTGGTATCTGGGTGAATCGGGACCAGCATCTTCAAACACCACTTTCAGGTGCATTTCCGCTTTGCCGCGAAGGCGTTCCACGTTGGCGGTAAATTGGCGTTGATTGCTGCGGACCGAGCGGCGCAGGGCGTCGTCATCGGGAAATACGGTTCCAAAACGAAAAGGCAATACGGTGGAGTGCTCAAAACAGTTGGCGATCACACGGGCATGATCGACGGCCGATTTTTGCTCTAAATTGTCTTCGGGATTGTGTTCACTTACGATGACTGCGAAATCACTGGCGGGGTAAAGGAAGATTTGATTTCCGAGGACACCTACCTGGCTATCGAACGGAACCGGTTTGCGATGATGAGCTAGTTCTGGAAATGCTTGTTTCTCTGCAATGCAATATGCATACCATGCCATGCTTAGTCACTCCATCACGCTGGAACGTACCGACTAAAAGACGTCCAGGCTGAAAGTTTGTTTTAGTTTGGACTACATCGAATGCGGTCTCCAAAAAGCTGCTGTGTACCGATACGCCAACATTAAGGCCAGCGGGCGCACCAGCATCATCCTAGTCCTAACAACTAAAACCGGCAACTGCTTCCAAGGCCAACAGGCACACATTTTTTTCAATAGATTTTGGTGGCTGAAAACATGTGTTGCTCAGCCCTAGAAATAGTGATGGCGCACACATCGGATTTGCGGCATAGGTTCAATTGCCTAACAGGATAAGATTGGCGGGGCGAAGCGAAATCTTCAATTAACAGGGATCTTGCAAGGAGGCAGGAATCTCGACCCCAGTCGCCGCGGTGGGCGCGGCGACTTTTCTTCGCGATGACAATTTACTTCTCACTGCCAAACAGGCTGCGGTCGCCTTAGTGACCGTGGATAGCTTGCACCAGCTTCAGGACAAACATCAGCGTCAGCAGAAACAGCGCGGCGACAGCGGAATTACGCACCCATCCTGCCATGGCGCGAACCTGATCGGCGAGATCGAGTTGATCTTCAGACAGGTTGGTCAAAGAGTGATTTAATTCGGTGGCGTGCTCCTCGAGTTTCTCCAGACGGCGCTGCTGTTCCGCAATAGCAGGAGTCACATCTGTTTGCGCATCCTTGATGGCGGCCAGGTGCTGCTTGAGTTCTGAACGTAGATCATTCCTTAGATCGGCGCTCAGCGTCATCAGACCGGGAGCAACTTCAGCCTCACGCTTGGGGGCTACGACTCGGTCCACTAATGGGATCATCCAGGCAAGATAAGGGAGCATATCCCCGCAAATCCGCAATATTCGACGTACCATAGGATCTTTGTCCACCGGCCGGCGGGTATCGACGAGTTCGGTCCGCGGTCCGGTGTCTCCTCTCTTCATCGGCACTTTAAACATCTTATTTCCCCGTTTCGGTGCGGGAGCGCAGAGCATGGGTCACTACGCGCCACATGTCTTCTCTTGGAGCGGGCTTTCCAGTCCACAACTGGAATTGCTCTGCCCCCTGCTGAACGAACATCTCCGCACCTGTAATAACTGCCAGCCCTTTGCTGCGGGCCATGCGTAATAACGGAGTGTCCATCGGGCTGTACACCATGTCGAATACCAACTTGGCGTTCAGCTCCTTTTCCTCCAGAATGGTCTGCTGTTTACTGCCCACCATCCCGACCGACGTAGCATTCAAAATGACATCAAAACTAGTTTTGGCAACCTGATCGCGCCGAATCGTCTTCGCATCCGCCTCCCGCGCCAGCTTTTGCGCGGTCTGTGGTGTGCGGTTCAATATGAAGACATCGGCACCGCGTTGCCGTAATGCAAAAGCTGCAGCCCGCGCCGCTCCTCCGGCGCCTAACAGCAGAATTTTCGACTTTACGTAAATCCATCCGCTGTTCCAGGGGACGAACCACCCCGGTGACATCGGTGTTGTACCCAATCAGCTTGCCATCCTGTGAACGGACAACGGTATTACAAGCCCCAATTTTCTGGGAAAGTGCGTCTGTTCTGTCGAGGTGTCTCATTATCTCTTGCTTGAACGGCATCGTAACGCTAACTCCTTGTACGGGAACCTCGCGAATTAATAGCAGCAAATCCGCGAGACTATCCGTCTGCAGCGCCAGATACACCGCATTCACGGTTTCCCGATGAAAGGCGGTGTTCATCATCACCGGTGATAAGGAGTGGCTAACCGGATTGCCGGCAACGCCGAAGACCTTTGTTCCCGCGTCGACTTGATCGGCGCGATAGGCCTCTGTCAGCGTGCGCGCGGCAATTTGTCCAGGCGCTGTTTCCTCGCCAAGCGTGGCAGCAGCAAAGGTGAACCGGCTGCCAGATCGCAGGCCGAGCACGCGGCTGATCACTCCGTAATCACCCATGCAAATGCCGATTACGTTGCCTTCATCGCGCTTGGATTCCAGGAAGCGCATCATGGTGACGTTGTCCGCCAGGTTGCGGGCGGTGGTCACAATCTTGATAAAGTCAGGCTGCAGCGGCTTGATGCGGTTGTAAATCTTCTCCAGGTCTTTGGTGGTTTTAAAGTCGTGATAGGAAATCAGCAGGGCGGCTCCGGTCGCGCGCAACTTCTTCCAGTCGGCGGCCTTCATGGCCTCGGCCGTCTGCAACTCCACATCCATCAAATCGAACCCGCCGGCGGCGGCTTTCAACAAGACTTCCAACTCGGCGGCTATGGAACCGGCGAATTTTCCGCCATTTACCTTGCGGCGGCAGGTGGCAATGGCTGTCACTTCGCGGTGCAGTTCGAGAAAATTCTTCAGCTTAGGCAGCGCGGCCAGCGGCTTCGGCAAATAGTCGAGACGAAACTCGATCAAGGTATTCTCGCGAACCGCCTCTTCCGCTTTCTCCAGCATGTCCTGGGGTGTATTTCCAATGATTGCAACGCAAATACGGCCAAGCCGCGAGCGGAGGTAGTGCAAACTTACATTCTGAGCGGATTCTGTCATCGTCATTTTCCCGCACCTGGATTCAGGTGCACCTGCGGCATAGTATCAGGGTTGCGATCGGATGCAACCTCAGGACTGGAGCGAGCAGTAAATTCCCTTTCCAACCGGGGTCATCCGGTGGTCATAAAGATTCGCTTTGTTTCTGATTCTGCAAGGCTTCACCTGCCAGACTTAAGATGCCGCGGAGATGGGTGAGATGCAACCCAAGTTCCGCATTCCGGCCCGCCTGGGTCGAAGTTCATTACTATGAAAGTGGGCAGATGACCGGCGCCGCAATGACCCGTGCAACTGCTGACACGTTGAATGTAGAACGGAATCGCTCCCTATGCTAAATGATTTATCGATTTCAGCCGTGAAACCACCCCAGGATGATCTGCATGCCTGGGCCGGCAACCTGACGCCAGATAGCCTGAAAGCTTGGATTTCCCATCACTTACATGACCATCAAACTGCCATCGACCAGCTTCTCACAGTTCAGGAGCCGCGAACAGTCGAGAATACGCTGGTCCCTTACGATCGTGCAGTCGCCGCGCTGGGTATAGCCGGCTCAGAGGCGGGGTTATTGCACTCAGTTTGCCAGCAGAAGGCAGTCCGTACCCAGGCGGAAGCCATGGTGCAGGCGGTTTCAGAAGCAGCGGTGCAGCTTTCGCTGAATCCACAGGTCTATCTTGCGCTGTCCTCCATCGACAGAACAAAACTTGATGCCGCCACGAAACACTATCTGGAGCGGACGCTGCTGCAGTATCGCCTGGCTGGCGTGGATAAGGATCAGTCGACGCGGGAACAAATCCAGCAGTTGCAGGAGCGCATCACAGAGCTGGGCCTGACGTTTGGCCGCAATGTACAGGAGCAAGGCAATACCGTGGTGGTGGAGGATGCAGCGGAACTGGAAGGATTGCCGCAGGACTTTCTGGCGCGTCACGCACCGGATACGGAAGGCCACATCACGTTGACGACGGATTATCCGGATTATCAGCCGGTGATGACGTTCGCGAAAAGCGATGCTCTGCGGCGGCGGATGTTTCTGGCGTACAACACACGCGCGTATCCGGCGAACAAGCCAATCCTGATGGAAATACTTTCGACGCGAAAGCAATTGGCGAACACGTTGGGGTTTGATTCGTGGGCCGACCTGGCCACGGCCGACCAGATGATGGGCTCAGCGGCCAAGGTGAAAGCGTTTCTGGCGGAGCTCGACACGGCGTCGAGAGCGGGAGCGGGCAGCGAATATGCGATGGTGCTGGAGTTCGCGCGCAAGCAGCGGCCTGGACTGACAGCGATTGAGGCTTCCAGCGCCATGTACTGGTACGAGCAATATCGGCGGGCCGCATTCGACTTCGATTCGCAGTCGGTGCGGCCGTACTTCCCGTACGAGCGAGTGCAGCAAGGCATCCTCGATACAGCCGCGAAATTGTTCCATGTGGAGTTTCGTCCGGCGCCACTTGAAGGACCGGATGCCGCGGCGCGCTGGGACAATTCTGTGACCGCGTGGGACGTGTACGATCGGCCGGCGGAGGCTGCCGACGGCAGCGCAAAGCAGGCGCAGAAAATGGGCCGGTTCTACCTCGACATGCATCCGCGCGAGGGCAAAGACAAATGGTTCTCCGCCTTTCCGCTGGTGCCTGGAATTGCGGGCGTACAGGTTCCCGAAGCAGCGCTGATCTGCAATTTTCCGGGCGGCGACGCGAACGCTGCTGATCCGGGCCTGATGCAGTACTCCGATGTGGTGACGTTCTTTCATGAGTTTGGCCACCTGATGCACGCCATCCTTGGCGGCCAGCAGCGCTGGGCGGGAGTGAGCGGCATTGCGACCGAAGGCGACTTCGTCGAAGTGCCCTCGCAGCTGCTGGAGGAATTCTTCCGCAATGCGAAGTTGCTGGCAGAATTTGCGCGGCACTATGAAACAGATGAGCCCATCCCCGCGGAACTGGTGGCGCGCATGAATCGTGCCAGTGCCTTCGGCCGTGGCAACGGGGTGCGCGGGCAATTGTTTTACACGCGCTTCTCGCTCGACCTCCACAACATTGCCCCGGCTACGATCGATCTGGATACCATGCTGCAGGCGGGCTATACCGCTGCGCTGCCCTATACGTGGGTGGATGGCAACCGACTCTACTCGAGCTTCACCCACTTGGTGGGATACTCGTCGAACTACTACACCTACCTGTTTGACAAGGTGATTGCCCTCGATTTCTTTCAGCAATTCGACGCCAACAACCTGGTGGAGGGGCCGGCGGCATTGCGCTATCGAAAAGAAGTGCTGGAGCCCGGCGGCTCGCAGCCGGGAGAGACGCTGGTGCGCAACTTTCTGCATCGCCCGCAAAGTCTTAAGGGATTCGAAACCTGGCTGATGGAAGAATTTGCGGGTCCCGCGCCCTCTGAATCTGTCCATGGGTAGCTCACTGGGCAGCCCGCGGATTTATTTTGTTATGGAAGGCTTCGGATGCATCCAACCGGAGGACTGAGACTGTGAGCGAATCTGCCACGAGGAGGCGCGATCTTCCTTCAACGTATCCTCGCATGAAGGGAGAGCGCGATTTGATCGATATTCCAAAAGATGCACCGAACTACACCGACATGAAAGCCTCCATCAGTGAGGACCCCCGTCTGTTGCTGGCAGCCATCATCGACTCCTCAGAAGACGCGATTATCAGCAAGGATCTGGATGGCATCATCACCAGTTGGAACAAAGCTGCCCAGCGCATGTACGGATACACGGCGGATGAAGCTGTGGGACAGTCGATTTTGCTTCTGATTCCCGACGAACTGCGACCCGAGGAAAGCGAAATCCTGCGAAAGTTAAGAGCCGGGCAGAGGGTGGAACATTTCGAAACGACAAGAGTGACTAAGGCAGGTCAGCGGATTGAGGTCTCGCTCACGATATCTCCGGTGAAGGATGGCAGCGGCCGAGTCATTGGCAGCTCAAAAATCGCGCGAGATATTACGGCGAGAAAGCGGATGGAACGGTCGCTGGTCCAGTCTGAAAAATTAGCGGCAGCGGGACGGATGGCAGCCACGGTCGCGCACGAAATCAACAACCCGCTGGAAGCCGTCTTGAACCTGATCTACCTGGCACGTGGAGCCTGCGCGCGCGACAGCGAAACCCACGACTACCTTGAAACAGCCGAAAAGGAGCTGGAACGGGTCTCCCACATTGCGCGGCAGACACTGGGTTTTTATCGCGACAATGGCCTGCCGACCGAGATTTTCGTTGACGATTTGCTGAAGAACGTTCTGGCTGTCTATCGGTCAAAACTCACCTCCAGAAATATCGCGGTGGTTCATCATCTGGAAGCGCGGCGCCCGCTGACCGCCAGCCGCGGAGAGTTGTTGCAAGTCTTCTCCAACATCGCGGCCAATGCCATCGACGCGCTGGAGCCGGGAGGAAGGCTTGAGATCGATACACGGGAAGTCGAGGACGCGGGAATGCCCAGCGTACAGATCGTGATTCGCGATCAAGGCTGCGGAATTGGAGCGGAGCACCTAAGCCGCATCTTTGAACCCTTCTTCACCACCAAGGAACAACACGGCACCGGCATCGGCTTGTGGGTGGCGAAGCAGTTGGTCGAGAAGCGCGGCGGTCGAATCCAGATCAGCAGCAGCGACGAAGCTGGCCACAGCGGCACGGAAGTTTGCATTTTCTTTCCTTACAACCCTCCATCTACCGACGCCGCAGTCGCAAGGCTTGCAAGCCTTAAAAAGTAAACGAAAACCCGGCGGTGGCATGCTGTTGCCGCATAGCGCCGTCAAAGACCGGTCCCACCTCCTGGATGGTGTAGTCGGGCGCATAAAGATTGTTGAGAATATCGGCGCGCGACTTGGACCAGAAGTCAGGCTGCGAAATAAGCGTCTCGCGATAATCCAGGCGCACCATCCATCGCGGCGTGAGGCGATAGCGAACTCCAACACCGTAATTAAAGCCGAACTGAAAAATGCCTCCACCTTCCAGGGGAGGTGTCGATCCGAAATCGTATGCCGCCGTAATCAGGCCGACGCTGCTGAGCCCCAGCTTGAAATAGTTGGGCGCTTTCTTGATAGGGGCGTCCGTGAGGTGCATCAACTGCAGCGCCGGACCCACGGCCAGATAGGGTCGCCAGCGGGAGGTCTTCGGGCGCCCGTTGATCAGCAAATCATAGGTGACTTGCGAAGTTTGCAGCCCGGTGTCATTAAACGCGAACAGCGGATCCTGCGAGGGTGTTGTGCTCTCGTGATCAATCACAGCAAGGCCGATGACAAATGTCGTGAAGCTGTGGTCATAGCTGAATTCGTGAGAAAAATATCTCTGAGAATCCAGCACCACAGAGCCGCCTATATTCCAGCCGTTATCAAGGGAGTCTCCGAGAACGACCAGAATTTGACTGCTGCCCGGCGATTGCACGGAGTCCAGCAAATATCCGATTTCTCCCAGGTTGCCGCCGGCGTAACCCGACCAGCCGGAACGGACACCCAATTCCACTGAAGGTGGCGTCCAATCGGCAGGACGACGCTTTTTGCTGCTCGGCATGGGCGTAGAAGAAGATGCCGCGTATGCCTCGTTGTTATGAAAGCCGCGTTCGACATCGAACTCCTCACCGCTGACATTGACCACGCGGGCAGCCTTCTCCTCTTCTTTTTTCTCTTTCGACTGTGTGGCGTAGTGAATGCCGGAGTAAGCCATGACGCCCACGTTATCGCGCAGAATATTGTTGCGCAGGGTCAGTACCGTTTGCCGTGTCGATCTGTCGAGCGCATTGCCATGAACCGGCAATGGAACCGGCTGGTCGTTGGAGAAATCATCCTTGGGCTGCTCGCAGTTATTTAGTTGGATGACGGCGATTTTGCCATCCGTGAGCAAGGCTTCGTTGGTTCCATTTTTCGCATCCCTCGGTACCCACGGACGGCTCACGAACTGCACCGCGGTGACGCAGCCTGTCAATTGCAGATCATTCACCACCTTGGCGCGTTCGTTATCGATGTTGGAATCGATGAGATGGATGAAGGTTTTGTTCTTCTTCGAAAAGCCAATCCCGATGTCGTGGGTGGAAGAGGAATTCCAGACAGGTTCGCCCTGCCAAGTCGCGTCGCTGGCGAAAATGCGCAGGTGATGCCGCTTGGAAAATGTATTCAGCGTCTTGGCATACGCGTACTTGGGTGGCGCGCCATCGAGCAGCAGGGTGGACATGGGCGCACGCCGATAGCCTTGATTTTCCGCAATGGCGCGGACGGTGCTGTACGTGGTTTGTGCATTCAATTCATCCACCGGCTCCCACCCGCTGGCCGCGAAGGCTCGTTCGATGGCGCCGGCACTGCCGATGAACATCAGATTCGTCAAGTCGGATGGAACCTGGGGGGTGCCGTCGGTGACGGTGCGAAACGGCATCTTGCGAACAACATCGCGCAACTGGGCGGCTTCGGCCGCGGTGTTGGTCACAGTCGGCGTGGGATAAATATGCTGGACTGGAATTTCGATGGGAGCGGTCAGCTTCGCCGTCAGTTCTGTGCCGGTGGGCAAAAGAATTTCAGGCTCCGAGAAGCGAAGCACAGCGCTCGATGCCGCGACAGTAAACACCGCAGCAATGGGATCACCCAGTGCGAGCATGCCCACGGTACCGGAAGCACGATGGCTGAGCGTCGAAGTGGAACGAATTCCTTGAATGCGACCCTCTTTGTCAACACTCTCGCGCGCATTTTCTACCTGGGTCACCTGGCTATGTAGCGGCACCGTTGTTCCATCGGCGAGCACCATGGCTTGTAAGACGAGATCGATCTGGGCTGTCTCATGCACCACCCCGAGACCAACCTTGCGCACGGCGACAACGGATCCCTTCAAGGTGATGCCCATGGGAAGCAAAACTTTTCCGTCCTGACTGACTGGGGCAATCAGGAGGCAGGAAACAGCTTCGCCTTTGGGAGTGGAGTAGGAACTGACGGGCTGCTCCAGACGCACCTCCAGAGTTGCGCCCGCCGGAATGGTTTCGGCGCGCCCCTGAAAAGCAAGCAGCAGAATTGGAGCTAGCAAGAGCCAGGAAACAGCTCGACCTACATCGTCGCGCCGCATTCAGTCGGTCACTCCAGGAAGAAATTGTGGTGGGTGCTGCTGACGAACCAGTGCAGCAATTCTGTTTGAGCGTATCACGTGCGTCCGGGTCGGCGGCACATGAAACCCTCTTCCAACGCGTGTCTGGCCGAGGCATGAAAGGTGCAGACAACTGCATATTCTCTGCAGTCGATTTCGCTTTTCAATCCGAGTATGGGATGTGCGATTTGCTTGGCAAATCTGTCGAGTGCGAAGATCGAAACGAGTCACAATGTGAGGACATCGATGAAGCGCACCCGTTTGCTGATGGTTTGTGTATTTCTATGCGCCGCGGCCACGCTGCTGGCACAGACGCCGGCATGGCAGCCTGCGCCCGGACATGTGACGCTGCACCTGTGGCCGAATGGGGCGCCGGATGCGGTTGCAAATCCTGCGCCGGAGGTGGACACCACTACCCCGCAGCAGCCGCTGATTGCGGGCAAACCGCTCATCCGTTTGGGCAACGTCTCCGATCCGACGATCACGTTGTATGCAGCGAAGGAAAACGATACCGGCGCCGCGGTGGTCGTGTTCCCCGGTGGCGGATATCAGATTCTGGCGATCGACCTGGAAGGGACTGAGGTCTGCGACTGGCTGAATTCCATTGGAGTGAACTGCGTCTTGCTGAAATATCGCGTACCCAACTCGGGACCCTATCCGAAATCGCCGGCGGCATTGCAGGATGCGCAGCGCGCCCTTGGCCTGGTCCGCCAACACGCGAGCGAGTGGCACATCGATTCAAATCGAATCGGAGTGCTGGGATTTTCCGCCGGAGGACATCTGGCGGCAGCAGTCAGCACGCATTTCGACAAGCGAATTTATCCGGCCGTCGATGCGGCGGATCAACTCAGTTGCCGCCCTGACTTCGCAATCATCATTTATCCCGGCTACATCTCACTAGCGGAGAAAAACTTCGAACAAAATCCGGACATTCAGGTGACCGCGCAGACGCCGCCCACCTTCCTGGTGCAGGCGGAGGACGATCCTGTTCACGTGGAAAATTCAATTGTGTATTTTATGGCGCTGAAGCATGCCGGAGTTCCGGCGGAAATGCATATCTATGCGCAGGGTGGGCATGGCTATGGATTGCGTCCAACCGCCTTGCCGATTACGCACTGGCCGCAGCTGGCAGCGACGTGGCTGCATACCATCCATGTGCTGCCTGGAACCACGCCGGCAACAACGCAGTAGCGTACGACGCATTCGCTATCGAGCGGAGAGAACTCCGCGTTCGCTTTGGATCGCCTGCAGCATGGTGTCGTCGTCGGAATATTTGAACGACGTGAGGTTGCGCTCGCGCGCCTGCTGTTCTTCAATGCGGCTGAGGATTTCCAGATCCAGCTTGGTGACCGGGGTGGCTCCCTTAGCCTGCAATGCAGCGACCAGGGCATCGGCGGAAATCTCGTCGCTGTCCGGCTTATCCTGCAAATATTCGATCACTTTTTTCGCGCCCTCTTCCCCATCGTGGCGGGCGATACCAACCAGCCCGGTGCTGGCTCGCCGGGCCCAACCTACAACAAAAATTCCATGCAGCAATTCACTCAGCGCCGGATCCCAGGCCTCGTAGGCGGGCTCCTTCAGAGATTCGGTACCGGGCTTGGTGGCATATCCATCAGGGCCCATGGGCAGGCCCACGGAGGGATCATGCTTGTCTCCGATGGCAAAGATCAAAGTATCGACATCGAGTGCGGCCGTGCGATCCGTCGCCTTGGCCTGGGTGCTCCCGTCCATCCTGAGAGCAAGATTATTTTCAGTAACAATCAGTTTCTCGATGCGTCCATCCGGACCAGCGATTATCTCCTTTGGTGAGGAGAGAAAACGGAATGTCAGCTTGGGGCGGTCCTCTGCAGGAAATGTCTTGGTGAGAAATGGAAAGGTAGATTCACCCAGCTTTTCTGCAGATAGATCCTGATTGCAGGCTTCGCAGGTTTGGCGAATGCGATCCAGCTCGCGCAGAAAATCGGGCCGCGAAATGTACTCTTCCACATGCTCGATTTCCTTCTTATCGAACTTGGCTTCATACGGTCCGCGACGGGCGACGACGATGACCTCTTCTGTTTTTCGATCCGGGCAATCTCGCAGCAGCCAGCGCATAATGTCGGCGGCAACGTTGCCCATGCCGATGATGGCGACACGCTTGCCGGTGGAAAGATCCCGGGTGGCGTAGGGAGGCAGCAGGTTGTATCCGTAGACGAAATCCTTGGCGGAATACACGCCCGAACATTCTTCCCCGGGAAGGCACAAGGCGTTGTATCCCTGCGCGCCGCAGGCAAAGACCATGGCGGCAGGATTCATGGTGCGCAGTTCGTCCAGGGTCAGGTCGCCTTGCTCGCCAATTTTGATGTGTCCGAAATAATGAACGTTGGGCAGCGCGAGAACCTTGGCGAACTGCTTGCGCAATCCAAACTTCATCTTGTCTTTCAGGGGATAGATTCCATACTCGGCAAGGCCCCCGGGCTTAATATCCCGGTTGAAGAGGAAGACCTGGTGGCCGGACATGGCAATCTTCTGGGCGGCAAACAATCCCGCTGGGCCCGCGCCCACAACAAACACTGTTTTCATATGCTCTCTACTTCATAGCATAAACGGGCGGATTGTTGACGGGGTGTGATGCGGGTCACCAACTTGGTCAATCCCGATGCTATTGAAACTTAATGGTGGCAGGCCGCGTCTTCCATCCAGCCATTGCAACGGCTGTGCGTTTCGCCCCCCCGTCGACGCCAGCGTAGCGTTGCGCCCGGAACACAACACCAAATCCTCAATAAATATAAGGTGTCGCAAGCGAAACTCTCTTTCGACGATCGTGTCTATAGAACTGTCGGGCGTTGTCAAGCAAGATGGACAAGGTTCGTAGATCAAGATGCACTCGATCACACGATGCACCTGAAACACTGGAGAAGAACAAATGCGAATTCATTCGAAAGTTGCGCTCGCTCTCGTTTCCCTTGCTGTGTCGCTGCCGCTGGCCTTTGGCCAGAATGCCGCGCCGGCGTCGGCACCGCCCCCTCCTCAACAGTCGCAAGCTGGACCGAACCAACAGTTCCGGCATGGCGGCATGCACCATCCGCAGATGGATCGCCGCGGCGAGTGGAATCGTGGAGACATGCGAGGAGGCCATGGAGATTGGGGAAGAATGCATGGCCATCACGAATTCATGCTGGCCCGGCTCGCCAACAATCCTACGTTTCGCGAACGAATCGGCATGACGCCGGAGCAGGCGCAGAAGATTCGCACCGAGACCTTCGATTTCCGCAAGGCCGAGATTCACAATCGCGCCGACGTGCAGTTGAAGCGTCTGGAGTTAAGAGAGCTGATGTCGGCCGAGAATCCCGATCGCGGCGCAATCAACAGCAAGCTGGAAGAAATCAGTGCCGCGAAGCTGACCCAGGCCAAGGCGGCTGTCAATTTCCACCTTGACATGCGGGCTGCGCTGACGCCGGAACAGAAGCAGAAGCTGCAGGAAATGCGCAAGGACTTTTTTGAGCATCGCTTCGGACCGGGTGGCCCCGGCAATGGACCTGGCCCGCAGTCTGGCCAATAGTCACGCTGTCGATATAAGGCCTGAGGGACCGCGGTTGATGCGGGCCTCAGGCCGTTTCTTTCTTACCTTGGGCGACAAGGCTCAAGCCGCAACCATGATCAGACAGCAAGCAGATATTTCGCGGGCCTCGCGCCCCGGCTGCGTCGAAAGAAAAAATAAATCACGACGCTGACAACGGCCGCATACGCACACCACACCGAGGTGAAGGCGTAGGACATAATCAGCATAACGATGATGAGGCCGACCATGTTGAGCCATCCCAGGATCACCAGATCCTTGAACCCCGAAAAGAACAGCGCGCCGCACGTGGTGATGACGTAGAGCACCGCCACCGGCTTGTTTGTGGTGAGAGGATTGTCGTAGACGATGCTGTGCCCGTGGGCGTAGACCTGCAATGGATCCATCATCAATCCCCACAGGATATAGAGCGTCAGGCCCGCGCCCAGGGTAAGGAAGTACATCATTCGAGCGCGTCGATGTCGCGTGGGTTCAATCAAAAGAACACTCAGCGGCAATAGAAACGGAAGCAGTCCCTGCGCATACAAGACGTAGGCTGCGGCAACGCCATGCAGCGCGGTCTGCGACAGCTTGCCATTCAATCCCAGCCAGACAAATCCTTCGGTAAATTGATGCAGTGCAAACAAGCATGGCAGTGAGGCAAACAGCAGTTCCCGGCGATGTTTCACTTCCGTTATGGTGGCCACGCCGATGGCTCCGAGTACAGCACTTCCGGCAAAGTTGGCGGTCGCTGAAAAACACATAAGATCGTCTCCTGAAGTACACCGAACGCTGCCAATTGAATTGTTTTTACTGTAGACGAAGCAGGTTGGTTTTTGACAGGAAAGATCGAGCTTGTAGCTTCCCGAGCGCCACTCCGCAACATGTTGCGCTGGGCGTAGCCATGTTGCGTGAGGGCGACTTGTGTGATGAGGCGCGGGATCGTGTGGACCGGTGGATGGATGCGAGCAAGAATGCCGTCAAGAACTTCGTCCAACTCGATGAACGGTGGCAGTAAATCCAGTTATTTCGTCTGCTCCTGGCGCATCTGCGACTGCCGCATCTGATCCTCTGCCGCTTTCAATTGCTTGCTGGCTTGTTCCATGCTGCGCTGCATGGCGCCGCTCGCGATCTGTTTTTGAATATCCGCAATTCGCTGTTTAAATTCCGGGCTGTTGATCTTTGCGGTGGCGGCGGCAATCTGTTGCTGGATTTTCGCCATATCCACCCGTTGCATGGCGGCCTGTTGCTGCTGCGCGAGTTTCATCTGCCTGCTGGCTTCTTCCATGCTGCGCTGCATGGCGCCACTTTCAATCTGTTTTTGAATATCTGCCATTTGTTTTTTGAATTCGGGACTGTTGACCTTCGCGGTAGCGGCATCGATCTGGCGCTGCATCTGCGCGAAATCCAGATTCTTTATATTGGCTTGCTGCTTGGCGATCTCCGCCATCTGCTGTTTGAATTCAGGACTGTTGATTCGCCTGGTCGCCTCGGCAATTTGAGCATTCGTGGCTGCCAATTGCTGATCCAACTGCCGTTGTTGCTCCTGGGTCAACGCGTGATCCCCATTGACGTCGATGACAAAAGACTTGCCATTCTTGTCGATCACGAATGTTTTGTCGGTGCCTTCTTTGGGATGAGGTGCAACGACTTTCTTCTTCCGGGGAGACGGATTCACCTCGTGCGCGGTCGGCGGGACGGGCGCGATGGGCCGGACGGGTGCGACTGGAGGCACGGGGGTGATGGCATCACCGGGCGCCGGCGGAGTTGGCGGCGCAACGGCAGTGTCGGTCGCAGAGGGCTCAGGTGGAACTGGCGGAGCAGGTGCAGCAGACATGTGCGACTGGGGCGGCGCGGGTGGCGGCGGAACCGCCAAATCTGGCGCAGGCGGAGTCCGTGGCGCAGGCGGTGGCGGCACAGTGACAGCGGTACCGGATGTCTGGGCCAGGGTTGGAGTCACGTGGAACGAGACTGCCATCGCGATGGCGAGCATCATTGCGATCGCGCCGCTTGCGATTCGTGCCAGCCTTGCCTGCATCGTCATAGTGGTTTTCTCCTGCATCAGTCGCATAATTCTTTCCTCCAATACGTTGTCTCCGAAGAGGCCGATCGCTTGTGCCGCCTGCGCACAGTCGTGCTGGCCGAGCGTTCTGGCGGCCATGGCCAGCAGGCATTTGGCATAGCCGATTTCAGACTGCATGGCACGCGCTGCAATGTCATCGCAGATCATCTCGCGAGTTCTGCGGATACGCTGCAGCACTCCGTAGATCACGGGATGCCAGGCGATGGGGAGTGCCGCAACCCGGCAAAGAAGATTGCCAAAGTAGTCATGCCGCCGAACATGCGCGAGTTCGTGAGAGAACGCAGCCTGCATTTCATTTTGGTCATGGCTGGTGAAGCCTTTCGGCAAAAGTAGAACGGGATGCGTGACGCCGACGATCACCGGGCTGCGTACATCGGCAGAGCAACGCAACTCCGGCAGACGGACTGCGAGGCGGCGGCCCGCTTCGTGAAACATGGCGTAACACTGCGAGGGGAGAACGGCCGGCTCCGCATCCTGCACCAGCTGTCGGGCGCGACGCCACGACGCCACAATTCGGAAGATTCCAAAGAGCAGGACTGCCAGGTACAAGCCGATCACCCAGTCGGTCGCTGCAGCAGACAGCCGCAATGTGGGGCGAGGCAGGGTGAATAATTCTCCAGGCAGCCGAGGATCGGCGACCACCAACTGGGTCAGGATGGCAGCTGGAGGCAGCGCTTCCCTGCCGGCGATCGCGGGCGTATGAACGCCGCAATCAGTACAAGCTGGCTGCGCCGCAGGGGGGTCGGTGGGGCGAACTCCACGAATCGGCAAGGCCACAGCGAGCGCCAGAACGGTGAGCCAAATGCCGTGCTGGGTGCGCGGTCCGAAGTTGCCGATGCGGATGAAGAGCCACGCGCCGGCGGCGAGCAGAGGAATCTGCCAGGCCGCATTGGTGAGGATATCGAGCAGGACTTGTTCCATACTGCGTCTCCTTACTTTTCTTCCGCCGCTGCGACTTTTCGCGCCAGCCGCTCCAGCTCTTTGACGGTGATCTGCCGGGTGTCGACCATGGCCATCAGCAAAGCTTCCGCGGAGCCGCCAAACATGCGGCGCACCAGGTCTTCCACGGCGTTGCCGGAAGCGCGTTCGCGGCTGACCGCAGGCCGATAGCGGAAGGCTCGCCCCTCCTGGGTGCGCTTCACCTTACCTTTACGCAGCAGCACCATCAGCATGGTCTGCACGGTGGTGTAGGCCAGCTCGGCCTTCAACTTGGGGATCACTTCGGTCACGGTGGACGCTCCGTTTTCCCATAACACCTGCATGATTTCCAGCTCCAGCGGGGTCAGGGTCGGCTTGGATTTCTCTTTCACTGGCATGCTCACGGATTCATCTCCTAATCCTTTCGTAGATTAAGCCACAAGCAGCGGAAAGTTGTCAACTAACTTCTTAGTAGTTTGAAAAGCGGCTGCCACCCCGGCCGGCAGGTTGCCAAACAAGAGACCGGCTGGCTAGACTTTGTGCGAGCGATGCAATGGTGTTGGCGGCGCACTGAATGTTTTTGGTGCGATGCGCACCATGCTGCAAGCTGCAGTAAACGTCTTCGATCGAGAATCATGTTTCGCGTAGCACCGGTAATTCGCGTGCCGGCGCAGGTTTCACAACACATTCGGCTGCCCAGGAGATCTCCTTGCGAAATATTCGAACCATGTCCAGCATTTTTCTTGCCCTTTGTTGCATCGTTGTTTTCACACCGAGGGCGCAGTCGCAGGCGGCCAACGACTTTGAATTGCCATCCGCTCCCCACGCCAAGCAGATTCACCTGAAGCATGTACTGGTAATTGGCGAGACCAAGGGTTTCGAGCATGATTCTGTGACGGATGCCATGGTGGCCATCGCCAACATGGGCAAAAAGAGCGGGCTGTGGGACACGGAAATCCGCACCGACACGGAACTGCTGACGAAAAAAGATCTGGGCAGGAATGCGAAAAATCTGAACTACTTCGATTGCCTGGTCTTCGCCAGCACCACCGGCGAACTGGACATGGATGCCAGTCAGAAGCAGGACATGATGTCGTTCATCAAGGACGACGGTAAATGTTTTGTCGGTATCCACGCGGCGCTCGATACCAACTACACCTGGCCGGAATATGGCGAGATGATTGGAGGCTGGTTCGATCAGCATCCCTGGGGAACGTTTATGGCGCCGATCATCAACGAGCAGCCGAATTTTCCAGCGGTGCGTCATTTTCCGAAAGAGTTTGTGAAATACGACGAGATTTATCAGCCGAAGGATTGGTCGCGCGACAAAGTGAACGTTCTGCTGAGTTTGGATTCCAGCAAGCTCGACTACTCCAACAATCCGCGCATTCACCGCGCGGATCATGATTTTCCCGTGGCCTGGGTGAAGATGTACGGCAAGGGGCGCGTCTTTTATTCCACGCTGGGGCACACCGAAGAGTCGTGGCAGGATCCTGATATTCGCAAAATGTATTTTGAAGCCATCAAGTGGGCGCTCGGCTTGACTGAAGGCAGCGTCGCCTCCCATCCCAAGCCGGCTGCTTCCGGTTCAAATCCGTAAGCGTCTAATCTAAATTCACGCGTACATATTTAGCGGGCACGTGTGTCGAACGTAACGAAATGCGTGCATCCTAAACAGGGCATAGCGGACTGACCGGGAGTAGCGAAGCAAGACGATGAAAAAGTATCAGGCGATCGTATTCGCCGTCATCCTTGGAGCCATTTTCTGCCAGAGCCGGCGAACTGCGCTGTATGCGGTGGCCGCGCAAAATTCTGCTGCAGGTACATCGTCGGCAAGTTCGGCCGCGCAGACTGGCACTACCCAAAGCAGCGGACAGACTGAGGGCGCGACAGCGCACCCATCGTATGCGCGGCCGGATTCGGCATCCGTCGATCCTTCGGAGCAGGCAAAATTGGGAGGCGCGCTCTTCCAGCAGAACTGCGCCTTCTGTCACGGCCGCGATGCAGCCGGTGGCGAGACGGGACCCGATCTGACGCGCTCCAAACTGGTGGCGCACGACGTTGCCGGTGACAAGATCGCCGAGGTGCTGCGTCAGGGAAGGCCGGAGAAAGGCATGCCGCCGTTCACTTTTTCTGCGGCGCAAGTCGCGGAGCTGGTGGCTTTCATCCACGAACAACGCTCCCAGGCGAAACTGCACAACGGCAGCCGCCGCGGTGTTGACGTGTCCGACCTGCAGACCGGAAATGTTTCGGCTGGAAAACAATATTTCAATGGCGCCGGCGGTTGCGCATCCTGCCATTCCCCCACTGGAGACCTGGCCGGCATCGCCTCGCGTTATGAAGGTCTAGAGCTGGAAGAGCGCATGCTGTACCCCGATGACGCAAAGAGCACAGTGACAGTTACATTAGCGTCCGGAAAGACGTTGAAGGGGACGCTGGCCTATCTGGATGAGTTTACGGTTGGATTGCGCGATGCGGATGGGACCTACCATTCGTGGCCTGTCAGCCGCGTTCGCTACTCCGTTTCCTCGCCTGCTGACGCGCATGTTGCGCAATTTCCCAAATACACCGATGCCGATATCCATGACCTGATGGCATATCTGCAGACTCTGCGTTAGAGCGGGTGAAATTCGATCCGATGCAATTTGAGAAAAGGTTTCTGATGGAGATGAAGTTTTTGAAGAGGGCCTGGTTGATCGTCGCAAGCTTGTCGATGACGTCTGCAATTTTTTCTTCGGCGTTACTAGCGCAGGGGGTGGATGCATCCATGCTGCGCAATCCACCGGCGGACAGCTGGCCGACGTATCATGGCGACTATTCCGGACGACGCCACAGCAAGCTCACACAAATTTCGCGCGCCAACGTTGGCGATCTGGCGCTGGCCTGGGCGTTCCAGACCGGACAGACGGAGACACTGAAATCTTCGCCGCTGCTAGTGAACGGAATTTTATATTTCACGGTGCCGGAGAACGTGTGGGCGGTGGACGCGCGATCCGGACACATGATCTGGCATTACATGAATCCACCCACCAAAGGCGACCACATTGGAAATCGCGGCGTGGGCATGTACAAAAATTGGCTCTACTTTCTTATTCCCGATGGACACTTATTGTGCCTCGACGCGAGGAACGGCCACGTGCTGTGGAAGGTCGAGGTCGCCGACGTAAGCAAAGGCTACTGGACAACCATGGCGCCGCTGGTAGTGGGCGATCACGTCATCATAGGCGTGTCGGGCGACTTTGATAATTTATCGGGGTACCTTCGAGCCATTGATCCGGAGACGGGCAAGACGCAGTGGCAATGGGACAGCACTTCGCCCGTCGGCACGCCGAACAAGACGACTGGCGGCATGACCTGGATGACCGGAACCTACGATCCAGAATTGAATTTGATTTACTGGGGCACGGGAAATCCGACGCCGGTGCTGAATGGTTCGACGCGACCCGGCGATGACTTATACACGTGCAGCATCGTAGCCATCAATCCTGATACGGGTAAGCTGGCGTGGGCATTTCAGGTATCACCGCATGACACGCATGACTGGGATGCAGTAGAGATTCCCGTGCTGGTGGACGGAGAGTTTCATGGGCAACCACGCAAGATGGTGATGCAGGCCTCGCGCAACGGATACTTTGTGGTGGTGGATCGCACCAATGGGAAAGATCTGCTTAGCATTCCGTATGGGCCGGTGAACTGGTCGCTGGGAATCGATAAGCAAGGCCATCCCATTCCCAATCCTGAGAAAGAGCCTGCGCCCGACGGGCGATTGATTGCGCCGGATGAAGGCGGCCTGACCAACTACCGATCGCCCAGCTTTGATCCAAAGACGGGATTGTTTATCGTGGATGCTCACCCCAGCTACAGCCTCTATTTTGCGAAACCCGCCGACGGCAACTACGGTTGGGCCGGCGCGGATTATGGGTTATGGGGCAAGGGCGTGATCGAGGCAATCGATTATAAGACGGGCAAAATTCGCTGGAGCCATGAAGGCGGTCGCAGGGGCGATGGCGCCGGAGTGCTGACAACGGATTCGGAGCTGACGTTTACCGGCGACGACTATGGAAATATATTGGCGCTGGATACTCGCAACGGGAAAACCTTGTGGCACGCAGGCACGGGCGCACCCATGCAGACTTCTCCGATCACGTATGAATTGGACGGACGGCAATACGTGGTGACGGGCAGTGGCTCAGTGCTGTTTGCCTGGGCACTCCCCTTGCATTCGACAGAAAAAAGCGTGCCGCTCAAGAAGGCTGCGAGCCAGTAACGCAGTCCGTCGCTGGAGAGGGCGATGCCTGCACCAGCGACAGATCTCGCCCCAGGCTGGTCATATCGAAGCCCGACGGAGACACTTTGTTGCCGCATACCCAGTCTGTGCTGAGAACGGCATACAGTTCCACGTTGTAGCGGCTGAAAAAATCCCAGCTCATGGTCTTGAGCGCGCCCCATGTAACCACGTACACGCCTTCTTCTCCATAGCCGACCGCTGTGACGCAATGACCATTGTCCAACTGCGGTGCGGAATCGTCGGCTGAGACGGTGGACGGAATTGACCACGGAATTGCGGGCCATCCGGATGGATCGCCTGCCAAGGCAAACTTCGGCAGATCGAGCCCAATATAGGCGCTGCCGAACAGGTGGATGATGCCGCGCAGCTCGTCCGCTTTTTGTCCATGCGCCTTCACGAAAGAGTGAACGCGATGGTTGCCGATGCCGCTTTTGCGCCAGTATTTCAGCGCATTCAGCATGGAGACGGAATCCATCAGCCGGTCGCCGGTCAGGTAAGCATGGGCGCGGATGATATCCGCATCGGTGAGGAAGACGCCCTGCTGGTTGGCCGCTGTCCAATGATGCACCATGTGTCCCGCGGCAGCCGAGGTACAGCAGTTGAATTGATTGTTGGCAAGCATGGGCCAGGTGGTCGTGGTTTCCACCATCTCGCGGGGAGGTGGGATGCGCAACGAGGCAATGGCCACGTAGTCCGCCAGATGCAACGTTCTAGAATCGTGTTTCGACTGGACTCTGCCGAGTTTCATTCTGCCTCCTATGGGTGGAAGGATGGGCCAGTTTCATGCGGTCGAGCAATTGCTGATACCGCGGGTGATGGTGCAGCTTTCGCAGGCTGGGCAGCACGGTGATGTGGGCTGCCAGGATGTCGTGCATATCGGCGGCTGTGTCCAGCCAGGTGAACGCCAGATCATGATCGCCAATCGCAATTGCAGCCAACGCGATGGCTATCGGCATGCGATTCCCTTGATTCGCCAGGTCGAGCAGCTGGGCAAGAATCTCTCGCGCCTTATCGGGGTTGCCATTTTCCGCATGGGCTTCGGCAAGCCAGCCCATCAGAAGTGGCATGCGACTATGCTCCAGGCCGCGTTCGAACGTGGCCACTGCTTCATGGGTTCGTCCGGAATGGAGCTGCGCCATGCCCAGCGAATAGTACAGCTCAAAATAATGCGGTGACGACGCCATAGCTGTCTGTGCGAGCAGAATGCTGCTGTCGTGGTCGCCGAGATAAGTTCGCAGCATCGCTTCGGCAGCAAGCAAACGCGTCGACAGGGGATCATAGCTGAGTCCGATCCGGGTCTGCTCCAGGGCCTCGTGCAACAAACCTTGCGTGGTGAGATGCGCGGCATACAGGTAATACGATTCGCCGCGCTGGGGGCGCAACTCAATCGCTTTTTCAATATGATCGCGCCCTTCTGACCAATTCCAATCGTAGAATTGCAACACGGATGCGAGCGCCAGGTGACCTTCGGGAAGATTGGGATCTAACGCGATTGCCTGCAGCGCGCAGGTGCGTGCGTTGGGCCACGCTTCATCCGGAGACATCAGGCCCACAAATCCCTGCAGACAATAAAAGTCTGCCATACCGGCGTGGGCGGCGGCAGATTCTGGATCGAGATTGAGAGCCTGCTCGAAATATCGTCCGGCAATCGCAACATCCTCGATCGATCGTTGTTCCCAATGGTAGCGACCCTTCAGGTAGGCATCGTAAGCTCCCGTCTGCATGGGAGTGCGGGTCTGGAGATCGGTGCGATGGACGTTGACCGCCAGCTTTTCCTGCAGCGCGGAAACAACGGCGCTTGCGAGTTCGTCCTGCAGTTCGAAGACATCCGGATTTTCCCGGTCGAAGCGGGAGGACCAGATATGAAATCCCTTGCGTACATCGGTCAGCTGCATGGTGACGCGAATGCGCGCTCCAGAGCGGCGAACGCTGCCCTCGAGAATTACATCGACGTCCAGTGACTTGCCGATTTCGCGAATATTCTGATGCTTGCCTTTAAAGGCGAACACGGAGCTTCGCGACACAACGTGGAGGCCGGGAAGCGTTCCCAGTGCGTTAATCAGTTCGTCCGTCAGGCCATCGCTGAAATATTCATTTTCCGGGTCGGAGCTGACATTCTGCATGGGCAGAACCGCGATCGAAGAAGTTCTCTGCTCCACTTGTTCAATCAAAGGCGCAGTGCTTCTGGCCGATGGATTGGCAACATACGCGGGAAGCGTCTGCGTCTCCGTCTGCGAAGGCATCGCGAATCCCACAGTTACTGTCGGAGCGAGCGTGACTGCCGATGGAGCGGCGGAAATAATCGCGGCAGCCGTGCCAGGCACCAGATCCGCTTCGAGACTTTCGCTCAGCAAGGTCAGGATTTCGGCGGCGGAGGCGTGGCGTTCGTGCGGATGCAGCCGCAACGCTCCCATCACCGCTCGATGGATGGAGCTGGGAAGATCGGGCCGGGCATGATGCAGCGGAACATAACGGCCGGCCGCGATGGCGCTCATCGTGGCGGATTGTGTTGCCTGGCGGAAGGGTGAATGCCCCGCCGCCATTTCGTAAATCACCGCGCCCAGCGCCCAGATATCCGCGCGATAGTCCACGGGCTCGCCGGCAAGCTGCTCCGGTGGCATGTAGGCCAGCGTGCCCATCACTTTGTGAGGCGCCGTGAAGTGTTGTTGATGAACAAAACGCGAGAGTCCGAAGTCGAGGATTTTTACGGTGCCGGAGTGCAGCAGAAAAATATTTCCCGGCTTGATGTCGCGATGGACAATGCCGGACATGTGGGCGGCATGCAGACCGGATGCGGTCTGACGGGCAATGTCGCGAATTCGCGGAACATCGACCGGACCGCGCAGAATCAGCTCCGAAAGAGTTTGGCCGCGGTAGTAGGCCATGACCAGCAGCAAGGAGCCATCGGGCGCGGTTTCGATGGTATAGATGGTGCACAGATTGGGATGATCGATGGCGGAGGCGGCACGGGCCTCGCGCAGAAATCGTTCGCGCATCTCGACATCTTCTGAGATAGACGGCTGCAGCACCTTGATGGCAACGGTGCGTTCGAGCCGGATGTCCTGTGCCTCGAAGACAACCCCCATGCCGCCTTCTCCAAGCTTGCGGACAAGGCGATACTGCAGGAGCTTATCTCCGGGATTGAAGGCCATCTGCATATCAGTGCTCTCTGGACGCAGACGCAAGTGCGATGCGGGGAGCGGTAAAGACGGTTGCAGCACCGGCGGGATTGGAAATGCGGTCGAAGTGCTCCAGAATATCGGAAAAAACATTTTCCAGGTGCGCCACGGTGGCGATTGCGCTGACGGAAATCAAATCCTGGTGATGCTCCGTGAGCGGCAAAGCATCCAGTGTCGCGTCGAATTCGGCAACGTGGTCCGGATCCAGCCTGGCATGCATGACGTGGGCGGACATGGATGTGAGCGGAATGCCGGTGCGCCGGGACACGGTCTCCAAAAATTCCATGGATGCCGGTTCTTCCAGCACGGCAATGTATCCCAGGAACGCGATCGGATGAACGTGAAACATCCAGTAATACTGCACGCCCACCAGCGCGGCCACGCTTGCATAGGGCAGCCGCTGCAATGCAAGATTGCGCGGAATGCCGAGGGATGCAAGATCATCCAGTAGCCACTGTTCGTGACCAGCCTCTTCCTCGGCGTGTTCCAGATAATACGTGGACAGCCACGCGGCAATAGTATCCCCCGTGAACGCACCTGCGCTTCGCTCGGCGGCTACACGCATGGCGGGGGAAGAGCTGGAAGTGACCCCGTAAATGGCAAACAGAAACTCAGGGTAAAGCTCGTCCAACCTGGGGTGAAACCACACATCGCGAATCAGCGAATCCAGCCGTCCCCGAACTAGGGAAATCATTTCGCGCAGACGTCTACTATGCGTCATCATCCCGTCTCCCCAGCGGCCATGGCGCTCCTCGGAACTGTGCGTATATCTCGCTGCGAGCTCCTGGCTAGACCATGACTGTTCCCATGCGATGGGAATCTCCGTCTTTCACCTTGCGCTGGAAAAAGGCATCTCCCAGCTTGGCGCGCACTGAGATAAGCGCGTCGATTTCCGCCGGGCTGAGTGCGTTCACACTATTGATTTCGTCATCTGTGAGGGGGATGTGGGTTTGAACCAGGCCAGCTTGTTGAAGCCTCTCTACATTCGTCATTGCAGTCCTCTCGAGGTTGTTGTGCAGTAGAAGTCGATCACGACACACCCAACACAACCGAATGTTAGCACACAAATCTGCGAATGATTCGCGTTCGCAGAGACTAGATGATGGCCGCTAACAGCGCGGGAACATGGATGTTATCCATACTTTCAGGGGAGAGCGCTTCGATCGATTCGAACGCGGATTGAGCGGCCGTCGAGGTTGTAAACCTGGGGGCAAGGGCGCGTCCGGAACTGCTCGCCAGGGTACGGCTGCCCGGCAAAATGGTCAGGCGCGGAACGTGAAGTTGCAGGATCGCGTTGCATTCGGCCCGCAGAACCGCCGCTGCAAAGTTCGGGTTGGGATGGGACTGAAGCTCAGCCAGAACCAGCTTGCGTCGCCGGTGGCTGGAGCGCAGGTATTGGGGCTCGAGCGATTGGCTGAGCAGGCAACCATAGGTGAGAGTGTCGCGAAGCACGAACCGCGGGGCGTGCCGCTTCTCCAGCACAGAACGCCATTGCGAACCCGGTGCCAGCAGCGTGGTGCGAACGCGAATCAGCAGCTCGGCGGCGTGGCGATAGCCGCTCAACATTTGCGGCACCACTGCGATGGGAGAGATGGAAGTGGTCTGCGCGGGTGCGTTGCCATGGTCGACGAGTTCAGCGGCCACAGGAGTCAAGTGAAAACGGCCGTCGGAAGACAGTGCCCACGCTGGAAGCCGCAGGTCGGACACCGGGGCCGAACGACCAAACAATCCGGAGACATCCGGCAGGCTGGAATCTTGTTTGCGCGGAAGCAGCCCGGTCGCGAGGATGGCTTCCAATGCGTCGGAAACAGTCGGGCCGTGCTGCCCTGCCGTCGCGCCGCGACTCTGAGGAAGAGTTGGCGTGGCGAAGCATTCGGCGTCGGTGACGGCTGGGCCGCAGGGCGTGGCGATGATGTTGGCAAGGTGCAGGTCGGTCAACCGGGCATGTTCCGCCAGGCAGAGCATGGCGCCTGCGGCATGCCAATACTCCGCGACCGCCGGAGCAAGTCCATCCGAAAAATTCTCTTCTGGACAAACCGATGTTGCCCATCCATACGGGCTGTCACCCTCGCTTGTGATTACGCGGGAGGCCGGCAGCGAGAGTTGCGGATCGAGGCCGGCGACGGCGGTCAGCAACCCATGCCAGAGCCATTCCCCAGTGAGCGGGCGTGGTTTGTAGTAGAGGCAACCGCCTCCAGAAAAACAGACACGCAGCACGGCATGTCCGCCGGGATGAATATCCGATGCTGCTCCGCTGATCGATTCAATGGGAGGCATCTGGGCGAGACGCAGCCAGGTAGCCAATCTCGATTGATCTCGATGCAGCCGCTCAAGAAACGTAGCGACAGCCGCGACCCATTCCGAAACAGCGCGGCGCATCAGCGACGACAGCAGCGGAAACGCCCCAAGGGTCGCATATGTGGACGGCGGCTGACCTCGACCGATTCCGATCTCGCCCGCGGCCTGGATAAGAATGCCAATCAGCCTGTCTCGAAGCAGCGAAAGCAGCGACTCCAGAGGGACAGCCTCGCCTTGAAATAGTCGGGATTGCTGCGAAGCGCGCTGACTCAGGAGCTGCGCAGCCTGTTCCAGCCAGGGTTGCAGCAGCGATTCAAATGCCGGTGGCAGGTTCTGACACTGCGCTGGTTGCAGCGTCCCTTGATAGCCCATGACGAGGAGACGGGGTTCACCCATATCGCTTGGCGAGGATTCCATCTCGAGTGGGTCACGCACGGCGGGGCTTGCAGCCGATGAAGTTGGCAGGGTGCGCGCAGCTCACTGACATCGCCCGTAACAAACCTCGAGCAGCGTGCAATCATCGCCCGCCGGAGCGGTATTCATAAAGCGCTGCACTTGCTGAAAAATATCCTGGACGCTGCCACCCTGCAGCACGGAAGTTTCAAGCCGCGCATCGCCAAAAAATTCTCCCGCCGGGTCTTCCGCCTCGGTGACGCCGTCGGTGTAGACAATCACCCGCTCCCCCGGCTCAACGTGAATCGTCTCCGAAGCGTACACGGCATCGGGCATCAAGCCGACGGGAAGATTTCCGTTGGTCAGGATCGCGACTTCGCCAGCGCGATGACGCAGCGGCGGCACATGCCCACAATTCAGATATTCTGCAGTGCCATCGGGCGACAGCTTCAGCAGGATCAGGGTCGCGTATTTTGAGATCGACTTCTCGCAAATATATTTGTTCGAGAACATGGCGATCTGCGGCAACGACAGGCCCGCCAGCACCTGGGCGTGCACCAGTCCCTGCAGCGTGGAAGCCAGCAGCGCCGCCGAAACTCCCTTTCCAGAAATGTCCGCGAGCACAACATACAACGCGCTTTCGGTGGCGATGACGTCGTAGAAATCGCCGCCAATTTCCTTGCACGGCACACTGTGCGCCAGAACCCTCGCATACGACAGCTCGGGAATTCTCACCGCCATCAGTCCCTGCTGAATGGAAGCAGCGATACCCAGCTCTTCACGGTAGCGTCGCGCCGATTCCTCCGCGCTGGCCAGCGATGCATTTTCCACCAGCACCGCAGCTTCCATCGCAATCGTCTTTAACAAATCGCTGTCGACACGCATCAACCGTTGCCGCTGCTTGCGGCTGTCGAGATAGAGAATCCCCAGAATTTCCGACAGTGGGGATTCCGGATCAGCAGAGCGTTTGCGCAGCGGAATACAAATGACCGTGCGAAGACTTTGCGCCACAATGCTGGCCGAAGGTGAGCCTGCTTCCGCCGAAAGCGTGTCGGTGACGATGAATTCTGATGCGCTGTGAATCGCCTGTTGAATGGCAGAGTGCGAGATGGTGGAGTCATCCTCGAGCGGCTCCATCTGGATATTGCGGCCGACCGACAACTGCAGGTTTCCTGCCGGATCTTTCAGGAAGACATACCCGCGCTCCACCTCCGTCAGATGCATGGTGGTTTCAAGCAGGGAGATAAGAATCTCGTGAACCGCGCCCACCATATTCAGCTTGCGCGCCGCATCCAGAAACCAGCTGAGCTTTTCCAGGTCGGATGTTGGCTGTTCTCGGTGCAGCAGACCGCTCAGCACCGAGGTTGTGTCGTCGGCCTTGCCAAAGCGCAGCAGCGGACCCTGCAGTGTGCCGAACCGGATGACGTCGTTGGGGATTAGAGTCTGGCGCTCTACCCGCTTGCCGTTGATGTAACTGCCGCTCTTGCTGCTGCAGTCGACCAGGTGAAACTGGCCGCCTTCGTACACAATTTCCGCGTGATTGCGCGAGATATAGGGATACGGCAGCACCAGGTCGCGATCCGGGGAGCGTCCTATGGTAAACGGAGAGTGAGCCATCACCACCTCACGCTGGGACGATCCATCGACCAGCAGCAACAGCGTGTTGGGCGTAGGCAACATCGTAGTCCCCATCTTAAACCGGAGTTGAGACTGGCCATCGATGAAGATGATGGAGGATTGGACGCGGTTGAGTCAGGACTTACAAGGTGGGTGCAGTGTTTTTGGTGGCGGCGAGTGGAATCGAACCACTGACCTACGGGTTATGAGTCCGTCGCTCTAACCATCTGAGCTACGCCGCCAATTTGGAGTGGAGATCGATCGAGACGGTGATTCAATCTGCCCAGGGGGCCCGCTGCAACTCCACTCGATCGACTACCAGACGGCCAGCCACTTGCGAACGTCTGCATGGATGACATTGCGAACTAACCGGGCACGCTGCTAACAGGGTAGCATTTGGAAGCGCGGCACAGCAAAGCGGCGCAACCGAGTTCCCGATCAAGGATAATTCATGATTTCTCGCAGAATCTTTATGGCTGGCATTTCGGCCACTTGCCTGGCGTCGTGGCAGCGCTTGCATGCTGCGTTTGGTGAGTTGGGACGGTTTGCGGCGACGCGGGAAGACAACGGCGCCGGGGCGGCGCGCATCGGCAATTTTTACTACAAAGCGCCGAACGGCATCGCCTTTATATGGCAGAATGCTGCCGGCTTTGTCATCAATCCGGGCGGCTCCTATAACGCCGGCACCGTAGCTCCGGACGATTCGTTCCACAAAATTATCTTCTCGCCGGAGAAAACTTCGCCCCACCTGCGCCGCGTGGAATTCACCTGGTCGCGTCTGGGCGACGGAATTCTGGGACGCCTGATTGCGTCTGACCCCGGGGAAATGGCTTTCACTCTCAACGAAAACTGGCCTGGATTCAGCAGCGAATTTTCTGCCGAGGACGGGGGCCTCAAGGGTGTGGCGACTCTACCTGCAGGAAAGACTGTAACGTGGCGGCTGCGAGCCAATCCCGCAGTAAAGTCGACGGACGCTTCGCAGTTCACGGTGCCTCTTGGCGGTCCCGACAAACCGACATACCTGGTCGCCGGATTTGGGGAGTTGCCGCCGCTCGATGGAATCGATGCCCATCTCGCCGAGGCCGAGAAAACCTATGAATCGCGGCGACCCAAAGCGGAGGGACCGTCTGGCGATATTCTTGGCGCCATTGCCGACAATCTGAACAACTCCAGAATCTATTCGAACGACAACCACCGGGTCGCAATCAGCGTTTCCCGCACCTTCGGCGTACAAGGGCCGAACGCCTGCCCGTATTTTTGCTGGGACAGTTTTTTCAGCGGGCTGCTCGCCAGCCTGGACAATCCGGAAATGGGACGCGACACCGTGCGCGCCATCCTTTCCTACCAAAGCGACGATGGCCTGGTTCCAAACTTCGCGCACTGGAATGATGGCGGCATCAGCAGCGACCGCTCGCAGCCCCCGGTCGGTTCGCTGTGCGTGTGGAAGATGCATCAGTACTGGCCGAATCTCGATTTTCTCCGCGAGATTTATCTCCAGCTGACGCTGTGGCACGGCTGGTGGATGAAGCAGCGCAACGCCAAAAACGACGGCCTGCTGCAGTGGGGCAGCAGTACCGGCGAGCTGGACGCGGCGCAGGATGAAACCGGGTGGGACGACACGCCGCAATTCGAAGGGGTCAAGGGTGTCAAGATGGTGGGCCACACCATGAATTGTTATGCAGTCGATTTGTGCTCCCTGTGGGCGATGGATGCGCACCACCTGGCGCTGATTGCCGATGCGATTGGTAAACCGGAGGAAGCCAGACGCTATCGCCAGGAAGCGACGGAGATGAATGCCCGCATCAATGCGAAGCTATGGAATGATTCGCTTGGACATGTATTGCAGCCGCTTCTGGGACAAGGAAGATGGCACGCCCGGCGATTTTCTGACGCGCATCACGCCGGCAAATTTTTATCCTCTGATCAGCGGAGCCGCGGATGCTGCGCGTGCCAAGAAGACGCTGGCTGTGATGACCGATCCCGAGCAGTTCTGGGGCGAGTGGATCTTGCCGACCGTCTCGCGGCGCGACCCGTTGTACCTGGGGCAAACGTATTGGCATGGAACCATCTGGGGACCCGTAAATTACCTGGTGTTTCAGGGGGTGAAACGCTATGCCTCACCGGAATTGCAAGCGTCCTTCGCGCAAAAGAGCGTGCACCTTTTTATGGATAACTGGCTTGCCGATGGGTATTGCGGCGAAAACTTCCTCAGCACGGATGGCAGTGTCGGCGGCAATCGCAATTACACCTGGGGCGCCCTGCTATGCCTGATCGGGGTCGAGTCGATGGTCGATATAGATGACCGCGGCGTGCCAAAGACCGGCCCCGGTTATGGCGAAGCCGTCGAGCTGACCAACCTGCCGATCCACGGCAAACCGCACCGCGTCTCGCTGCAGGATGAAAAGCCGCGAGCCACGATTGTGGCCGAGTGAGGCCGATCAGTTTAGGGCCCTGCAGTTCTATTGCAGCCTTTTTGGATGCAGGTGTACACCCATCCAGCGCGACCGTTGGTTCGGCAGCTTGTTCTAGTGACAATGGTTAAGATGGCACCTGGATAGATAATCTTCGGATTTAAGCGGGGCGATTGGCGATCTGCAAATCTGTCGCCGTGAACAACGTACATGCCAAACGAGAGGTTGTCGCCGACTTTGTATTCCTTGCTCGACGACGCGATGATCTTAGCGTCCAGCCATTGCGTAGACGCGAGAATGCCACTCCATACACCCGGCGCTTTTCCAACTTTGTCGACCTTGACGCAGATTTTTCCTTGGTTCTGAGTTCGAGCGAGAGCGGGCACAGTCAACAGCAACACAACGACCCATAAGTCAGCCGCCCTCGTTAACGCGGACCCGGACCCAATGACATTTCCATAACTGCAGCCTCTGTTGGGTTTCTGTCGACTCGTCGCAGTCATGGATGCCCTCTTCTAGCCGTGTGTTGCTGAGTTCGAAGTTGTCGCGTGATTCCACACAACCGCCGAGGTGTGTGCTTTCATGCAATCTTCGGTCTCAATTGCTGATGAGTTTACTTCCTGCCCGCGGCCACCTGGACGGAAAGATTTTGCTTTAGACTCAGATTGACATGCCCGGCTCCTCCAATTTGACGAACGCACAGGTGATTGGTGTCATCCCGGCGCGCCTGGCTTCGACGCGATTGCCGCGCAAGATTCTGCGAGAGATTGCAGGCAAGCCGATGCTGGCCTGGGTGCACCAGGCAGCGTCTAGAGCGGGGGTGTTCGATCGCCTGATCGTCGCAACCGACGCGCAGGAAGTCGCTGATCTTTGCCAGGCGCAGGGTTGGGAGTGCCGCATGACATCTTCCGATCTGGCCAGCGGAACCGACCGAGTCCACGCCGTAGCGCAACAGCTCGCGCGCGATGACAACCGCGATCAGTCCAACGATATTTTCGTCAACATTCAAGGCGACGAACCGCTGCTGCAGCCGGAACATTTCCGTTCGCTGCTGCTTCCCTTCCAGCGCGCCGAGGTCGATGTTTCCACGCTGCGAACACCGTGCCCAGCACAAGAAATCGGCAATCCTAACGTAGTTAAGGTTGTTGTCGACCACGCAGGCAGGGCGCTCTATTTTTCCCGGGCGACCATTCCATTCAATCGTGACGGAAGCTCCGGCGCAAGCATTCCCTACTGGAAACACCTCGGACTTTACGCCTACCGCAGGTCCATCCTCGATCGCTTCCCCCTTCTGCCAGCCAGCCTGTTAGAGGCGACCGAGCGGCTGGAGCAGCTGCGACTGCTCGAGAATGGCATCGCCATCCACGTGGAGCCAGTGAATCACGACACCATCGGAGTCGACACAGAGGCCGACCTGGAAGCCGCCGCGGCAGTTTTGCGGCAGCGGGAGCGGCAGCCGCTTGCGCCGTAAAGAATTTTCCCAGCTGGCTGCCCACGCCAGACGAAACCCAATGGTTCCGATACACTAAATGCTGGAGATCAGGATGAATCTGTTTTGCTTTCTTCCTCCTCAGGTGGCTCGTCGCCGCCTGAAGCTGGGAGTGTATTTGTGCGCTGTTTTCATGGCAACATCCATGCTTGGGCTGGCGCAGTCCCAGCCGCAACACCAGTCCAGCAGCAGCGATACCACCAACAGTAACGGCGCCACCCCGACGATTAACAATCCGCAGAACCACAACGTGAGTACCGGGAACTACATTCCACCCGCACCACCTTCGGGCCCGGATGTGTACTACAACCACCGTTGGGATTTGTATGGCGGATTTGCGTATACAAACTTTCTAGCCGGCCCCGCGTTGATTCAGCGGTCGAACATGGGCGGATGGGAAGCTGGTGCGACCTATTGGCTGGGATGGCATTGGGGCCTGTTGGCAGACGCGCGTGAATACATCGGCACCTCCGGCGTATTTCCTAACACTGCGGGTCAAGGACAGCCGCCGTACTGCACACCGTTTTCGACCACGTGCAACAACAATCGAACCATCACCGGCCCGCGCATTATGCAGTATTACTTTATGGCCGGTCCGGAATATCGAATGATTCGACGCGCCAAAGCATCGGCCACGGTGCATGCGACCTTCGGCCAGGCGTGGGGTATTTTTGACGCCGCGACGCTGCATGGCCTGAATGTCCAAACCATCGGATTATTTGCAACCCAATGGACCTTCGCCAGCGCGATTGGTGGCACCTTCGATTACAACTACAGCCCTCGCATTGCCTTTCGCGCGCAGCCGGAGTTGTTGATGACTCGCTACGGCGGAACCTTTCAGCAGAATTTTGGATTTTCCGCAGGACCGATTTTCCGTTTGGGCCACCTGGACACCTCCGGTGGAGCGACTCCATCTGGCGGCAAACACTGGCACTTACATAACCCGCTGCATAAGTGACCAAAGGGCTGCTCCTTCGGTACTTTGACACCTATGTAGGGTACGAATCAATATCTCAATCAGAAGCGGATTGGAATTTAGGCCCTCCCCCCTATCTCCAGTCTTTATTCCTTCCGCTTTTATCACTCCCCCTTAAAAATTTAATAACGGCATCGAAGCGCAAAACTGCGCAGGGCCGCGTCTGGCTGCTCGCGTCAGGTTGTCGGCAGATGAGCGCACATGCAAAAGGCCTCCATCGAGTGGAGGCCTTTTGCGTTCTAGCGTAGGAGCTTATGCCAGTTCGTATCCCGCGAAGAAGTAGCCGATCTCGAACGCGGCGGTGTCTTCTCCGTCCGATCCGTGAATCGTATTCTCTTCAATGCTGCCGGCAAACTTTTTGCGGATGGTGCCCTCTTCCGCGTTTGCAGGGTTGGTCGCGCCCATCAGCTTGCGCAGGTCTGCAATGGCGTTGTCTTTTTCCAGCACCATCACGAAGATGGGACCGGAAGACATAAACTCTGTGAGCGAATTGAAGAATGGACGCTGCGCGTGGACCGCATAAAATCCCGCAGCCTGCTGTTTGCTGATCGAGATGCGCTTGATGGCGACTAGGTGGAAGCCAGCAGCCTCAATCATGGCGAGGACGGCGCCGGTCTGGCCCTTGCGGACCGCATCCGGCTTGACGATGCTAAACGTACGTTGCAATGAAAACTCTCCTTGAGCTGTTGAAGATTTAGAAATTCGCTAGGCCTTGCCGATGACCCGGGCCAGGGTTTCGCCAATCAGCGCCGGCGACTTAACAACGTGAATGCCGGCCGCTTCCAGCGCCTTCATCTTATCGGCCGCAGTTCCCTGGCCGCCGGAAATGATGGCGCCGGCATGACCCATGCGTCGACCCGGGGGAGCTGTCTGACCGGCAATAAAGCCCACCACAGGCTTCTTGACGTGCGCCTTGACGTAATCGGCGGCGGCCTCCTCGGCAGTGCCGCCAATTTCACCAATCAGGATGAT
This sequence comes from uncultured Acidobacteriota bacterium, assembly GCA_963737095.1. Taxonomy (GTDB): domain Bacteria; phylum Acidobacteriota; class Terriglobia; order Terriglobales; family Acidobacteriaceae; genus JAKAAZ01. The sequence goes on along the minus strand of CAVTRK010000009.1, from coordinate 465,043 downwards.
GGCCTCGGTGTCCGGATCCTCGTTCAACAGGCGAAGCCCGTCGACATGGTTGGTGCCGATGATGGGGTCGCCACCAATGCCGATGGCTGTCGACTGGCCAATGCCACGCTGCGTGAGCTGGTAGACGGCCTCATACGTCAACGTGCCGGAGCGAGAAACGATGCCGATGTTGCCTTCCATGTGAATGCGACCGGGCATGATGCCAATCTTGCATTTTCCGGGCGAAATAATGCCTGGGCAGTTGGGCCCAATCAGGCGCGAAGTTGAATGCTTCAGCTTCTCCCAGACGCGCACCATGTCGAGCGTGGGAATGCCTTCCGTAATGCAGACGATCAACGGAATACCCGCATCCTCGGCTTCCAGAATCGCGTCCGCGGCAAACGGCGGCGGCACAAAAATCACCGTGGCATTAGCGCCGGTTTTGTTGACCGCCTGCTCCACTGTGTCGAAAACCGGCCAGCCCTCATGGTTGGTTCCACCTTTGCCGGGGGTCACGCCGCCGACAACCTTGGTGCCATATTCAGCGCAGCCCTTGGCGTGGAAGGTGCCTTCGCGGCCAGTAATTCCCTGCACGATCAGGCGAGTTTTTTTATCGACTAGTACTGACATTATTTGCTCCCCTTCGCCGCGGCGACAGCCTTCTCGGCTGCGTCCTTCATTGTTTGGCCAATGATGAAATTCAGTCCCGAATCCTTCAGAATCTGTCGCCCTTCCTCCACATTGGTGCCTTCCAGCCGCAGAATCACGGGCACCTGCACATTCATCTTTCTGGCCGCTTCCACCACTCCACGAGCCAGCGTATCGACACGCAGGATGCCGCCAAAAATGTTGATGAACACAGCCTTCACGTTCTTGTCAGAGAGCAGAATGCGGAAGGCATTTTCAATCTGTTCCTGATTGGCGCCGCCGCCCACATCGAGGAAGTTTGCCGGAGAACCACCGGCATATTGGATGATGTCCATGGTCGCCATAGCCAGGCCAGCGCCGTTCACCATGCAGGCAATGTTGCCATCGAGGCGAATGTAATTCAGCGCGAATTTGGAGGCTTCCACTTCCAGCGGATCTTCCTCGTTGGTGTCGCGCAGCTCCTTCAACTCCTTATGCCGAAACATGGCATTGTCGTCGAAGTTCATTTTGCAGTCGAGCGCGAACAGCTTGTCGTCCTTGGTGGTAATGAACGGATTGATCTCCATCAGCGAGGCGTCTGTCTCGACGCAGGCTTTGTATAGCCCCGACATAAAATGCACGGCCTGATTGATTTGAGTCGGCTTTAGTCCAAGCGCGAAGGCCAGCTTGCGCGCCTGGTAGGGCTGGAAGCCGACGGCGGGATCGATGTGTTCCTTGAAAATAGCGTCGGGAGTTTTTGCGGCGACCTCTTCAATCTCCATGCCGCCGGACTTCGAAGCCATAAACACCATCTTCGCCGCGGCGCGATCCAGCACCATGCCCAGGTACAGTTCGCGATCGATGGCCGCAGTCTCTTCGATCAGCAGGCGCTTGACCTTCTGGCCTTCGGGCCCGGTCTGATGGGTGATCAACTGCATGCCAAGAATTTTTTTGGCGTATTCCTCGGCTTCGGCCAGGTTTTTGGCGACTTTCACGCCGCCACCCTTGCCGCGACCACCCGCGTGGATCTGCGCCTTGACGACCACGCCATTGGCACCCGCAGCAAACAGTTTTTTGGCCACATCCACGGCCTCTTCCACCGTGTTGGCTACTTCGCCGCGGGGCACGGCGACCCCATATTTCGCAAGAATGTCTTTTGCCTGATACTCGTGAATTTTCATAAGGATTGTCTCTAATTGTAACGGTGCGCCGCTGACCAGAGAGCGCGACAAAGTGGCGGCCGCGCACAAGAGAAAGCAAAAGACAGCGAACCTTCGATACTATCGGACGAGCGGGAGCGGAGCAAACTTGGGCGCCAGTCCGCAGATTGTGAACGTATATTTCAAATGACAGACTTGCTGCAAACCTTGTCGATTTTGAGTGACCCGCACGCGACGTTGAGCCGCGAGCAGGCCCGCGCCATGATGCAGACGATTCTGCAAGACACCCGCAACGAACTGCCCAATATGCAGATTGAGGCCGTGCTGGTGGCTTTGGCGGCGCGTCCCGTCACAGCCGATGAACTGGCCGGTTTTGTCGACGCCATGCGCGCCGCCGCCGTGACCCTTCCGTTTACGGACGAAGAAAGCGCGCATTCTTGTCGATACCTGCGGAACCGGCGGCGATGCCAGCGGGACGTTCAATATTTCGACGGCAGTGGCGCTGGTCGCAGCCGCAGCTGGAGCGAAAATTGCCAAGCACGGCAACCGCAGCCTCACCAGCCGTTGCGGCTCGGCGGATGTGCTGGATGCGCTTGGCGTGCCGACTTCATTGACACCGGAACAGGCGGTCGAGTGCCTGCGCGCCACCGGATTTGTCTTCCTGTTCGCGCCCCTGATGCATCCGGCAATGCGGCGCGTGCAGCCGATCCGGCGAGCAATCGGCAGGCGCACCGTATTCAATGTTCTTGGGCCGCTGACCAACCCTGCACTTGCACCGGCGCAGATCCTTGGCGTCTATGCGGCTGATCTGGTTCCACTGATGGCGGAGGCGATGGTGAAGCTGGGCGTGCGACATGGCTTTGTCGTGCATGGATCGGACGGCCTGGATGAAATCACACTCAGCAGAGAAACGGAAATTGCCGAAGTAAAAGATGGTGCGTTTCGAACCTGGAAGTTTTCACCCGAGGATGCCGGTCTGGAACGAGCGCCGCTATCCCAACTTCAAGGTGGCGACGCTATCGAGAATGCGGCCATTTTGCAGGCAATTTTTGCCGGAGAAGAAGGACCGCGACGCGATATTGTTCTGGTGAATGCAGCAGCAACGTTGGTCACTGCCGGGATGGCGCAGGATATTCGCGCAGGAATCAATCTCGCCGCCCAAGCCATCGAGTCTGGAGCTGTGTCGAAGACGCTGGCGGCATTAGTGGAGTTTGGCCGGCAGGCACGATAATTTTCAACCACGACCGCGTAAACTGAAGCGCGCCGGTGTCTAACCAGAGTGTGACGCAATTGAACTTGAGGAGGATTGCATGAAATTTCTTCCGAATACAACGCGCTTTTTGATGGTCGCGTCGGTTTGCAGCCTGTTCGCCACAACCGTTTCCGCACAGCAGATTCAGATCAACAAAGACAACCGCACCATCGCGATCACTGCGACAGATACCGCCAGCGCCATGGCCGATACGGCGACGGTTCACATTGGTTTTGTTGCCTACGCTCCAGATGCCGACGCGGCGTACGCCAAGGGCTCGAAGACCTCGAATGCCATTATGGGCGCCCTGACGGCCAAAGGCATCGCCAAGACCGATATCCAGAGCGAGTCGCAAAGCGTGGCGGAAACACAGCAGTACGAGTTGGAGAAACTGCCGCCAGCGGAGCAGGCGCAGCGGCGATTCCAGGTACGCCAGAGCTGGACGGTGCAGACCAAGGCCGACGATGCCGCGAGCGTGATCAACACCGCCGTGAACGCCGGCGCCAACAGCAGCGGAGCGATCGACTGGACGGTGGCGGACGAGAAGGCACTCGAAGCCAAGGCCGCCGGGAACGCTTTGTCTCGCGCACGGGCGATTGCCTCGCAGATGGCACAGGGATTAGGCATCCAATTAGGCGAATTGATCTATGCCAGCAATCAGGCCCCGGAGTCTCCTCGACCCATCATGATGCGCTCCATGGCGATGGCCGCACCGCAAGCAGAAGACAAGGCATCTCCCCTCGCGATCAGCGCGCAAAAGGTAGAACGCTCAGCCACCGTCTACGCCGTCTTCGCGATCCAATAATTTCCTAGCTCAGCGCCTGCTGCTACCCTTTTCGTAGGAGTCGAAGCATGCCCGAGGAACAGGAACGCGAACTAAAGCCGCTGCCGGAAGCGGAGGTCGCCTATCTGCGGTGGCTGGCGCATCTGGATGCGGAATTTACCCGCCATCACAAGCCGGAAATCCGCAGCGAGATTGTTCGAGACGAGCTACATCAGCTCTACCTGGGCCGTCCGCATGGCGGCAAGCTGAATTTCACCCTGATGACGGAGTTGCCCTTCAACGTGCTCCAATTGACGCTTAGATCCGCGCAACGTGACCCTGCGCCCGGAATATTACCCAGACGTGGACCCGGAAAAGTACGCCGAGGTGAAGCCGCTGATCTGGTTCTGGCAGATGTTTGATCGCTCTCCCGTGGGCCTGAACGTGTGGCTGGGATCGCGCTTTCGCTGCATGCTGGGCCATCACATCTTCAAGCATCTGGGCAAGCATGTGCGAATTTTTCGCGGCGTGGAATTTACCTTCGGCTACAACCTCACCATTGAAGACAACTGCACCATCCACAAATTTTCTGTGCTCGATGACCGCCAGGAGTTGGTGCTTCCCGCGGGAACCAGGATTATGGATTATGCGCGTTATGACTCCAGCGGGCAGATCGTCCACCAGGCTGCGAATTCGACGGAGTAAGCGCGCCAACATCGCATGCGCCTCAAGTGAAATGAGCCAGCGGGGATACACCCCTCGCGGATTTTGCTATACCATCGGCATCAGCCCATGAATTTACACGCAGTCCTGATCCTCTTTCAAATTGTGGTGCTGCTGTTTGCCATCAGCCTGCACGAGGCCTCGCATGCCTGGATGGCGTGGCGGCTGGGCGATCCCACGGCTCGTATGCTGGGCCGGGTAACGCTCAACCCCATCAAGCACATCGATCCGTACGGCACCATCCTGATTCCGCTGCTGTGCGTGTTCTTCCGGTTTCCATTTTTGATCGGCTGGGCCAAGCCGACGCCGGTGACAACCCGCAACTTTAAGAACATCAAGCGCGATGACATTCTGACCACCCTGGCCGGCCCTGCCAGCAACCTGCTCACCGCAATCGTGGCCACTCTGATCCTGCTGGTCCTGAAGTTTGTGAACGCCGGCACGATCATTTCTGCCATGATGGCGGCGCAAATGGGCATGGTCGACCCCAACGTGATGCATGGCAGCCCGATTCTGTTTCCGCTGACCCTGCTGCTGTACTATGCGGTGCTGATCAACCTGGTCCTGATGGCCTTTAACCTGATCCCGTTGCCGCCACTGGATGGAAGCCACGTGCTGCGCCACATGCTGCCCTACAACTGGCTGCGGGCCTATGATTCGATCGGACTCATCGGCCTCATCCTTTTTTTCCTGTTTGGCGGTGGCATCATCAACTTGATTGTCAGTCCCATGATGAGCGTCTTCAACCACATTCTGCTCGGCATGTAGCACTCCGCATCTGCCACGCTTCCGGATAAGTTTGCCCGATTCGAATCGCCGGCAAACCACCGGCTGATTGTGAATCCAAGCAACGATGAACGTCTCTGTACCGCCTGCTGCTTTGTTACGAAAATTGAGTGGAGGGAGCTCCCCGCATGCCACAACCAACCGTTGATTCGCTCATGCATGAATTCGTCGACGGCCGCACGGACCTCGTCTTCGAGCTGTTGGCACGCGGCGAATCGCCGAACGCCGCAGATAAGAACGGGGTGTCGCTCTTGCAGTGGTGCGCGTATTACGGCGACGTCAGCGCAATGAAATTTTTACTCTCCCAGGGCGCGAAGCTGGACTCCCTTGGACAGAACCTCGACTTGAATGGAGCCACGTACCACGGCCATTGGCGCTTATGTAAGTTCCTGCTGGAACAGGGTGCAAATGTGAACGAAGCCGATGCAGAGAATGGAGAGACGGCGCTCCATGCCGCATTGTGCAAAACAGACCGTGTGATCTACGACAGGGTCCTGAAGGTGCTGTTGATGCATGGAGCCAACCCAAACGTGATGACAAAAAACGGTGCAGAAACCGGCGGATTCATGCGTGATTGCAGGACCAAGGGGGAGACGCCTCTCCACCGTGCGGCTGCGTTTGGAGATGAAGGCACCATCCAGCTGTTGCTCTCTGCAGGCGCGAAAATCGATGCGGTCGACGCAAATGGCGACACTCCGCTCGGTTGGGCCAGTTGGTATCTGCGACCGAATTCAATTCTCCGACTGCTTCTCTACGGCAACTTCAGGATTCACCCGGAGAATCAATCGATGCAGGCAAATCTGTTGGGAGCGCCTCATGACGAAAATTCCTAGTTCACCACCATGTACTTTTTCAACCCCGGCTGCCAAAGCTGCCTATCGTTGTCCTGCTGCCCTATACTTCCGATACGATTGAAGGGTTACTCAAAAGCAATCTACATTCCGAGATGATGAACGAATCTATCCAATCGAAGGCCAGCCAGCACGGAAATGCGCTCCCCAAGCGCGTGCTGAGCGGCATGCGTCCCACCGGCAAGCTCCACCTGGGAAACTACATGGGCGCACTCTACAACTGGGTGCGGCTACAACGCGAGTATGAGTGTTATTTCTTTATTGCCGACTGGCACGCCCTGACCACCGACTACGCCGACACGGCGAACGTGAAACAGAACACCTTGGATGTTGCGCTCGACTGGCTGGGAGCTGGCCTCGATCCCGAGCGGGCGACTCTCTTTGTGCAATCCTGGGTGCCGCAGCACGCGGAGTTGCACCTGCTGTTCTCCATGATCACTCCGCTGGGATGGTTGGAACGCGTGCCGAGCTATAAGGAGCAGCAACAGCAAATCGGCGACGTTGCAGCCGGCGGCAAAGATCTGAGCACCTACGGATTTCTCGGCTATCCGCTGCTGCAGGCGGCGGACATCCTGATCTACCAGGCAGACCTTGTACCGGTTGGTCAGGACCAGGTGGCGCACGTTGAGCTGACCCGCGAAGTAGCGCGGCGATTTAACTTCTTCTACCCGGAAAAGCCGCTAGTGCTGCCTGAGCCGCAGGCCCTGCTCACGCCGTCGCCAAAGCTACCCGGCACGGATGGCCGAAAGATGTCGAAGAGCTACGGCAACACCATTCAGATGGCCGACCCGGAGCCCGTGATTCGCCAGAAGTTGAAGACAATGGTCACCGACCCGGCGCGCATTCGCCGCAGCGATCCTGGCAATCCGGATGTGTGCCCGGCCTTCGACCTGCACAAGATTTTTTCTTCCGCGGAAACGCAACAGAAGGCGCGCGAAGGCTGCACCACGGCGGGCATCGGCTGCATTGAATGCAAAAGCTGGCTGGCCGACGCGGTAGTTGCCGAACTGGCTCCCATTCAGGAGCGGCGACGCGAGTTTGAAGCCAAGCCCGACCAGGTGTGGGATATTCTTCGCGATGGATCGGCTCGTGCGCGTTCGCGCGCGGACCAGACAATGCAGCAGGTACGCGATGCAATGCATCTGCCGCAAACCGAAACCGCACCCGCAGGCGCAGCACGATGACGGAATCGTCTCCATCCCGGAACGAGGCGACACGCGCGGCGGACGACGTCACTACCGAGGTGAAAAACCCGGAGATTTCTGCGCCGGATGCTGAGAACGCGGCATCGCCCGAGCAGATGCATCTGCCGGCCAATCCCCCGTTCGCGCCAGAGCCGAGGGATAAGGCTGCCGAAGCCGCAGCCAGGGCGTCAGACCGCGCTGCCGAAAAGAGAGCGGCACAGGAAGAGGCTAATACTTTTCCGTACGGTGTAACAGTTGGCCAGGTCTACGATGGCCCGCTCGATTTGCTGCTGGACCTGATTCGCAAGCAGGACATCGACATCTACGACATTCCCATCGCCAAGATCACCGGCCAGTTTCTGGCTTACATTGAAAATCTCAAGCAGTCGGATATCGACGGCGCCGGCGAATTTATTTACATGGCGTCTTTGCTGATTCATATCAAAAGCAAGATGCTGCTGCCGCGCAAGGACGATGGCACAACCGATGGAGCCGACGAAGATCCGCGCCGAGAACTGGTCGAGCGGCTGCTGGAGCATCAACGATTTAAAAACGCGGCGCAAATGCTGCTGCAAAAGCAAATGCTGGAAGAATCGTCCTGGACGAATCCGGCGATTCGCGAGTTTCTCGACGACGAAGGTGCCGAACCCGAGATCGCCGCCGACACCGTCGACCTTGTCCGCGTGTTCCGCGAGATTCTGGAGCGCGCGCGGCAGCGGCCGGTATTGAATGTCGACGAAGAGACGGTCACTGTGGCGCAGATGATTGACTACGTTCGACGCCGATTGGTCATGGAAGATCGGCCGGTAGGACTGCGCCGGTTGCTACAACATGTACAGTCAGAACGGGCCCTGATATGCACCTTTCTCGCGCTGCTGGAACTGGTACGGCTGCAGGCAATCCTGTTGCGGCAGACCGGCAGCTTTGGAGAAATCTACATTAAGAAACATGACAATTTTGAGTCGACCATGGTGGAAGGCCGTGACGACTGGCGTTAAAGCCATTCGATGGTGGGCGATTGGTATGCTAGAGACTCCTGAAAAACAATGAGCTTAAAAGCCAAAATCGAAGCAGTAATTTACGCGGCCGAAGAGCCGATTACGCTGGCGCAGCTGGCCTCCATCTTTGCCGAGGAGGTTCTCGCCGCCAAATCTACGGCGGGCCTGCCTTTCGAGGTGGCTCAGCCGGAAAATGGTGAAGCGACCGCGAGCGAGGGACCACAGGCAGGAGAAGCTTCGGCCGATGCCGCAGTGTCAGCCCCGGAAGAAAATGCCGAGCCTGGCGAGCAAGCGGCGCTCCCGATGGAAGATGCTGAAATGCGCAAGCGGGCGCGCTTGAAAGAGCGTGAAGCCAAGCAGGCGTTACAGCCAATCGTGGACGAGTTGATCGGGGAATATGCCAACAGCGATCGCGGCATGGAAATTCGCGAAATTGCCGGCGGCTACCGCATGGCCACCAAGGCGGAATACCACGACGCCGTCCGTTCCTTTGTCAAAAGTCTGAAGCCGCAGATGAAGTTATCCCTGCAGGCGCTGGAAACACTGGCCGTCATCGCCTACAAGCAGCCCGTGACTGCGCCGGAGATCAGCGAAATACGTGGCGTAGATACGTCTGGCGTGCTGGGCGGATTGATGAGCCGCAAGCTGATCACCACAGCGGGTCGCAAGCAGGTGATCGGGCGTCCCATCCTGTACAAAACCACAAAAGAATTTCTGCTGCGCTTCGGTCTGAAAGACGTGAGCGAGTTGCCCAGCATGGAGGAATTCGAAAAGATGGCTGCCGATATGGCCGAATCCGATGCGAGCGATCTGGATGCTATGTCGTCGGAGTCTGCAACAGCTACGGATACAGATTCGGATTTCGCAGGGTCATCTGTAACAGAAACAGTTACAGAAGATCGATCCACCGTTGATATTTCCGGAGATTCGTCTGGATCTGAGCCATGAAGCGCGCAAAAGATACGGAAAAGCCAGCCATCGTCGCCGCTGAGGAAGAAAAATCCCAGCGTCCCGCCGGTAAAGTAGAACGCCTGCAGAAAATTCTTGCCAGCGCCGGCATTGCCTCGCGCCGCAAAGCGGAAGAGTTCATCCTGCAGGGCCGCGTGCAGGTGAACGGCCAGCTGGTCACGGAACTGGGCAGCAAAGCAGACCCCTCGCACGATCACATCCGCGTCGACGGAAAACTTATCCATCCTGCCGACGAATACCGCTATTACATGCTGAATAAGCCCAAGCAGTTTGTCACCACCGTCAGCGATCCGCAGGGACGGCCCACGGTCATGCAATTTTTTTCGCGCATCAAGCTGCGCATGTTTCCCGTCGGGCGCCTCGACTATCACAGCGAAGGCCTCTTGCTGGTGACCAATGATGGCGAATTGGCCAATGCGCTGACGCGAGCTGCCTCCCACGTGCCCAAAACTTACCTGGTGAAGGTGAGCGGCATCCCCGACGAGAATGCATTGAACGCCCTGCGCCGTGGCGTCTCCATCCCTCTGGGCGATCCCGAATCGAGTTCCGGCTATCGAGGACGCGAAGGTCGTGTGCGCACGGCTCCGGCAACGGTTCGCCTGTTTCGCGCGGGCGAAAATCCCTGGTATGAGATCACGATCACCGAAGGCCGCAATCGCCAGCTGCGAAAGATGTTTGAGGAGATCGGCCACCACGTCGAGAAAATCCGCCGCGTGGAATATGGTCCGCTGGTGCTGGACCTGCCGCCGGGCGAGACGCGGGAATTGACGGCCCATGAAGTGCAGGCACTCTATCGCGCAGCCAAGCTGACCGCTTCGAAGACCAGCCAACCCGCCGCATCAAAATCGAAAACGGCAGCTCGGCCAAACTCTCGAAAAACCATGGATCCCGACCTGAAGCGCAGCAAGCATGCGGGTCCAAGAGCACGATAACTGTACTTTGGAACGATCGCGGGCGCCTCGTTATACTGGGATGAGAGCAGAAGTTTCGCAGTGATTGCGGGGGAATGATGGAGAAAGCGACATTTGGTGCGGGATGTTTCTGGGGTGTGCAGGCAGCGTTCGATCGCATTCCTGGAGTGACGGAAACGGCCGTCGGGTATGAAGGCGGGAAACTGGAAAACCCCAGTTATCGCGACGTCTGCACCGACCAGACCGGCCACGCCGAAGTCCTGCAAATCACCTTCGATCCGGCCCGTGTGAGTTATCAGCAATTGCTCGACGCTTTCTTCGCCGAACACAACCCGACGCAACTGAATCGGCAGGGTCCGGACTTCGGAACGCAATATCGCTCGGTAGTTTTTTATCATTCACCGGAGCAGCAGCAAGCGGCCAACGCAGCCATCGCGCGCCTGACCGCGGAGCATAAATTCTCCAAGCCCATCGTCACGCAAGTGGTTCCAGCGGAGACGTTTTGGCCCGCGGAAGAATATCACCAGAAATACCTGGAGAAGCGCGGGGCCGCCAGCTGTCATATTTAGCTGTCACCTCCAGATGAATGGCCTGCTGGTTTGAGTCAAATTCATCGGCGATCGGTTCACGGTCGTCCATCGCTGGAATATGGATCCGCAAACCGTTCGCGCTGCCACCGCATCTGTCGCGAGTCCCTCGCCCACCGAATCAACCTTGAACTCGAGTGGCCAAACTCGTCACGTGGATGCGCGCCTGTTCTCGGTTCAGGCGCTGCGAGCCGTCGCTGCATTATTGGTCGTGTGGGTGCATTCCATCGACGCCGCAGAACACTTTTCCTCGCCGCGGCAGAGTCACTTTTTTCATTGGGAAAACTACGGCGCCTGCGGTGTCGATATTTTCTTCGCCATCAGCGGCTTCATCGTTTCCCAAGTCGCGGTTCGAATGGCAGATCGCAATCGAGGGACGACCTCCGCCACGGCGCGCCAATTTCTGACCCGTCGGATTACAAGAATTTATCCGCTCTATTGGATTTTGACAGCCGTCGTCATCGCTATGGAAGAGCTGGGGCGGCATCACACTCAGTGGGCATCATTCCACTGGCTGCCAACCATGCTGCTGCTTCCCTCGCTTCACGCGCTTGGCAACACTCCGGCGCTTTCACTCGGCTGGAGCCTGATGTTCGAAATGTATTTTTACCTGATTCTGACCGCCTTTATGGTCTGGGCCCCCCGATCCCTGGTACGAAATACCTCTCTTTTCCTGTGCAGTATGGTGATCGTTGGAATCTTCGTCAACATTCATCGCCCGCTGATCGTGATCTGGATGAATCCGATGGTATTGGAGTTTGTGTTCGGGTGTTTGATTGGCCTGCTTTTCTCGCGCAGCACGATGAACTCGAAAACTGCGAAAATCGGCTTCTGGATTTCTGCCATTGGAGCGATTTTGCTGGCGGCAACGATATTCACCGGGTACGGCCAGGCGAGCGAGCAGGACTGGATTCTGGCGGGATATTACTGCTGGCTGCGCGTTGGCGTGTGGGGCGTGCCGGCGGCATTGCTGGTGGGCGGGGTGATTTTCTGGAATCCGAAAATGCGTTCGACTCCCGCTCGACTGCTGGTTTTTCTCGGGGACGCTTCCTACTCCATCTACTTGTGCACAATTCCGTCGCGAAGCATTGTGGAACATTTCTGGCGCTTCTTTGGAAGACTCGGGGCGGATAGCGGTGTTTTTTTGGGAGCGCTGTTCTGCACCACCGTCGGCGTGATCTGCTATCTATTGTTGGAACGCCCGCTGATGCGCGCCTTCCATAACTGGTACAAACCGATTCCTCTACATAAGAGAGCATCGGCAGCGACCTCGGAAATCCAGATGTAATGCCTTAAGGCTGATGTTTCGGGAAAATCTGGAACAGCAGGATTCCCGCGCCGTCGAAGGGATCCAATCCACGAAAATCAGCCCGCTGCTGCAGCTTGCGCCGTGAGGCTACCGTCTGCAGGCGCGCGCCCGGCGCATTCGTCCAGTCCATGAACCAGTCTGGATGATAGACATCGAGCTTCTGCGCCAGGGGCATGGCGCCATCGCTATCCATCGCCGGCAGGCCGCCGCTCAACAGCGAAATCTCATCCGCGCCACGTCCAATCAGCAGTTCATTGGAGGCGGCGCCGGAGGCATGTTCCGCAACTATGATTTGCTTGATCTTCAAGCCTGCGTCAACCAGTGTGTATTGCGGATGCAGCAGATAATCTCCGATGGAGGCGATGTTCCAAATCACCGAACCGGCCACACATACAGCTATCGCCGCGGCGACTCGCTTGTTCGCGCTCCACATCCACTGCACGAAAATCAAGGCCAGCCAGATAGTAGGAACGATCATGGTGACAAAATAGCGGGGCGGCCCGTCGTAGTGATACACGATAAAAGCGGCATAGCCTGCTTCCCATAGAAAGGCGATCATGAACAGCGGATTGCGCCACAGAAATCGAAGGCGAACGGCTGCGCCGATAAACGCCGCCAGCGCCAGCGGAAACAGTACCGGATCGATCCATGTGCCACGAAAAAAGAACCGCAGCAATCGCGACGGAGAGTTCTCAACCTGCCACAGCGGAGCCATGCCGAGAATGATTTCTGCGTCCGCGACATAGTGATGGGCCCAAATAATCTTGGCAATGCCCATTAGCAAGATGACCGTCCCCAGCACCGTCGCCAGCAGTTTCCATGCAGCTGCACGATCCTGACGGTTGTTGGCCCAGATGGGAAATAGCACGGCCGGCAACACGAATGGACCGGTCGTCTTGGTCAGCGTCGCCACAACAAATACCACGCCGACCAGCGCGGCCATCGCGTATCCCCGCGGACGAACGCGTCCTGCAAAATAAATGGCAAGCAGCAGAAACAGGCCGAACGCGGGCTCCAGCAAAGCCAGGCGACCGAAGAAAAATCCAAGCGCGTTGGCGGCGATCAGAAATGCCGTAAGACACGCGAAGCTTCTTGACTGATACTGGCGCGCGATCGCGTACGCCAGCAGAACGCTCAGACAGACGCATCCGACAGCCAACGCCCGCGCCGCGACCACGCTGATGCCGGTGAAGTGGAAAAGCAGACCGACAAGAAATGGCCACACCGGCATAAACACGCCGGGATTCCAACCGCCGGGGAGATACGCATGCCCAAGGGTGAAATGCTGCAGCGCGGCCCCGCTGTAGAAACCCTCATCCGTAAATCTGGCACCGTCCTGCGCGTAAAACTGGAACACGGGAAAATCAGCGCTCAGATGGATAAACCGAAGCGCCAGCAGGCAGGCTGTCAGCAACAGCAGAGCCAGCTGCCATCGGCGCGCCCGCAAATCTGCTGTCGTCATGCCTTTTTTTCTTCGTGATATTCCTGCTCGGTATTCACAGCCCACAGGTTGGATTTGTCGGCGACATTGTTCATGATGTTTTCGGCCGCCGCCATCGCCGTCAGCATGGAATGATCCTGGTTGTTGTACTTATGCATTCCATTGCGGCCCACCAGGAACAAGTTCTCAAACTGGTCAGTGAATTTCTGGATGACGTCAAACCGATCGTAAGTTCCAAAGTATGCTGGATAGGTCTTGGGGACCCGCACCACATGCCCATCCAGCACATCAGATGTCTTGAGGATGCCGATTTTTTCCATCTCCGCGACGGCAAACTTCTTGATGTCTTCGTCCTGCATCTTCCACAGCGGATCGGTATCGTTGCAAAAATACTCCAGGCCAATCCACATCTTGGAGCGATCGGCCACCATCCACGGACTCCAATTATTAAAAATCTGCAGGCGACCTACGGTGACGTCCGGTTCCTGAATATAAATCCAGGTATCTTTCAGCGGACTGCCGTCAGGCTCGGTGACGAGCAATTTATTCACCAGCAGGCCCACGGTGATGAAGTCGCGATAAATCAGGCCTTCGCTCACTTCCTTCACTTCTGGTGGAATCGGAGTCGCCCCGGCAGCCAGGCTGCGAATCAGGTGTTGTATCGGCATGGTGGAGACAACATAGTCTGCAGCAAAGACCTGGGTCTTCCCTTCTGCATCGACAGCGACCACTTCGGTAATTCTGTTGCCTTCGACGCGTAACTCGGTGACCCGTGTCCGCATGTGCAATTCGCCGCCATTGCTCTGCACCATTGAAGCGACGTGCTCCCACAACTGGCCGGGGCCGAATTTCGGATAGAGGAAGCGCTCGATGAGCGACGTCTCGACACCTTTTTGGCTGACATCCCCGGTGCTCTTCTGCTTACCGGAGAACGCCTGCTTTACAAAATGTTTGACCGCGCTGGTCAGAGAGAGACCTTTGATACGCTGCGCGCCCCACTCGGCGCTGATGTGACGCGGATGGACGCCCCAGACCTTTTCCGTGTAGGACTCAAAAAACAATCCATACAACTGCTTGCCGAATCGATTGACAATAAAGTCTTCCAGCGAAGTTTCCGGCTTGCGTGGAAAAAAACGCGCCCGCAAATAGCTGAAGCCGACCTTCACCGTGCGAGGCAGACCCAGTCCGCGCAGAGTTTCCGGCGTCAACTTGATGGGATAATCAAAAAATTTGCGCAGAAAATAGATGCGGCTCTTTCGAGGCCGAATCAACATCACCAAGTCATTACTTTCGGGGTCGAGATTCTGCTCGCCCGACTGAATGGTGCGCTGCTTGTTCTGATAGCTGATCGGAATGGCACTTCCGGCGCCGTCGGTGGTCGCGGCCGGCATCACTTCCAGCCACCACTCCATCACCCGATCGGATTTGGAAAAAAATCGGTGACCGCCAATATCCATCCGGTTGCCCTTATAGCGGATGGTGCGGGAAATGCCTCCAATCTCGCTGGTTGCTTCCAGCACGATTGGATGAACGTCGGAATGCCGCTGCAATTCCAGGGCTGCAGTCAGACCGGCAGGTCCGGCGCCAATAATGATTGCTGTTTTATTCATAGATTTGTGATCGAGCGGTACGCTGATGATTACTGTCATTGTCTCGTATTTGCTTACGAAGCGACAATGTTTTCGCCGGCAGTCCTTTCATCCAACGGCATTGGCTGCGGTTGCCCTTGGCTCGAAAATATGGCAGCCAGTGCATGCGATGCTATTCTGCCGCATGAGCCTTGCTGACGCGGCCGCAAGTTTCGGAGAGCATCGAAATCTCGCCCACCATTCCTAAACCGGCACAAAGAATCCTTGAACTCGATGGACTGCGCGGCATCGCCATTGCCATGGTCCTGATGCGGCATTACATCCATCATCCAAGCCTGCTTTTGCTGGGTCCGCAATGGGGCTGGATGGGAGTCAACTTGTTTTTTGTACTCTCCGGATTTTTGATTACATCCATCCTGCTGCGGCTCACCGATCAGCCCGGCGCATTGAAGGTCTTTTACGTCCGCCGCACTCTTCGGCTGTTTCCTCTCTACTTTCTTGCCCTGCTGGTTTACTTCGTCGCCTCAGCCAGTGTAGGTACACCCCAGCCATTGAAGACCGTGCTGCTGTACATCGGTTTCCTGCAGGCGTTTTTGCCGCCCTTGATTACGCACCTTAAAATCGTCCCACATCCAGACTGGGTGGTGATGGGATTTGGCGTCCTGTGGTCGCTGTCGGTGGAAGAGTATTTCTATATACTCTGGGCTCCGCTGGTCACGTTCGTGCGCGCACGCCGCGCTCCTCTTCTTACAATTTTGGCCTTGATTTTGTTGCTGACACCGTGGGTTCGATACTTCTATCCCGACCCGAAAGGGGGTCAGGAATTGTTCCTCGCCCAGATGGATTCTCTGGCCGCAGGATGCCTGGTGGCGTTCCTCTGGCAGGACTATAGCCTGGCCTGGCGAGCTCGCCTGCAACACTATGCACGCTGGCTGTATGGATGCGTGGCAGCGCTGATTGCGTTGGCTATCTGGATTGATTTTGCCACTGGAATTACCAAGCGAAATGAGTTCGACCAACGCATTTTTAACGCCACCGATTACACCGTGCTGTGGCTGGCGTGGTCGCTGTGGCTGCTGGTCACGCTGGCCGTGAGTGGCACCGATGCAATGGTTCCGCGCCTGCTGCGACAATCGGGTTTGCGCTGGCTCGGCCGCATTAGCTATTGCCTGTACCTCGTGCACTATCCCATCTACCTGGCACTGCGAAATTATCTGCCGCACAGTGTGGCACTGTTGCTGGCGCTGGTCGCAGCGGTGGGATTTTCGGCCCTCTCATGGCGATACTTTGAAGGTCCTATCAGCCGCTGGAAGCAGCACGCATTCCGCTATCCCATGGCCTCGCAGCCAGAAGTTCTATGACGAGTCGCTAGATTTCTCCCATCCGAAAATAATCGGTGCTTCGCGCACAGATCGCTATTCGTAAGCCAGCGCATCGATGGGATCTTTACGAGCGGCTTTGTAGGCCGGATACACGGCACCAATCAACGCGCTCGCCAGGGACAAAATTGTTGCGCATAGAACCCAGTATGCGGTGATGGGAAATGCAATGGTCGGAAATTTTGCAGTCACACCCACGCGAGCGATAAAACTCAGCGCGATTCCCAGCACGATGCCTCCGATTGCCAGCATGCCCGTCTCTCGCAGAATGGAGGAAACAATGTAGCCCTTCGACGCGCCCAGGGCTTTCAAGATGCCAATCTCACGCGTGCGCTCCATCACCGCCAGGTACATCGACTGAAAGATCACCAGAAATCCAATGATGCATGCAATCCCGATTACGGTGTCCAGCGCTGGTTCCAGGCCAGGCAGCCGGCTCGGCGTCATTTGCGAGAGAAGATCCTGCATGGTTTGCACCTGGTAGCCTTCCATTCCGGGCGTGTGCAGAATCTCCTGCTCCACCAGGCTGTCGTTGGCCGGCGTGTCGAGCTTCAGATAGAAGAGCGAGGCTTTGCCCTCCGAACCGGTCAGCTGATCCAGCGTCGCCAGCGGAATAAACTTTCGACCGCCCTTGCCATGCTCTACAACACCGCAGATTCGAAACTGGTGGTTCATGATGGGGATTTCGTCGCCCACTTTGAAGCCTTTTCCACTGCGCGCAAATACGTCATCCACAATCACGTCGAACGGATGTTGGAAGGAAGTCCCGGACAGAAAATTAAACGGCTTTAAAGCATTAAAGCTTTGGAAATCGATGCCGAAAATATTCTCAAGGGATTTGCCGGTAACAAACTGAACCGCGACCGGCGACGACACGGTCACGTGGGGCAGGCGGACCAGCACGTCCGCGACCTTGGCTGAGACCGGAGCCCCGCTGACGCCCACCAGGAAGCTGGAGCTGGCGGGACGTACGATCAGGTCCGCACCGATGCCGCTGGTGCGAGATTTGGTGTCGTTGAGCATGCCCAGCATGATGGCGGTCACCGAGATGATCATCAGCACCTCAATGGCGACGGCGGTCAGGCTCAGAAGCGAACGGAGGGGGCGGTAAACCAGGTTTCCGAGTATAAGTTTATTCATGATTCAGGCCGTAAATTTCAGGAAGATCGATAGATACACCGGCACGCAGCCTGGTGTTATTCGCTCCCGCTGTCAGTATATCGGCTGGTGGAAAAGTTCGTTTTCATGCCACTAAAAGCACCATAACTTGGGCATTTTCGTTCGGTACTATAGAGGTACGTAATGAGATGGGAGCAGACAAAATCGGCGTGATTTGATTTGACTCGATTATTGTGCAGGATTACTCTGCAAACACCGAACAATCAGCATTAGAAAGCTCTGCCTGTGACAGCAGGAACTACATCCATGGAAAACTTCGGAGAAGCCCTACGCTGCGAACGACAACGCCGTTCCGTCAGTCTGGAAGATATTGCCCAGACGACCAAGGTGACCGTACGCAGCTTGCAGGCGCTTGAATCCGATGCATTCGATCAGTTGCCCGGCGGAATCCTAAGCAAAGGGATCGTGCGCAGCTACGTTCGTTTCCTTGGCCTGGACGAAAACGAGTGGGTGGATAGATTTCTCGATGCCAGCGGTCAAAAAAATCCGCCGCCTGCCAATGACAAAGATTGGGCGGCTTTCGCACTGAGTGTTTCCACCCATCGCGGAGGACGCGTCACCGATACCAAGCTGCGCTGGGCCGGCGTGGTCGCATTGCTGCTGTTGCTGTGCGGGCTGGGCTGGGTGGTCTACGGTTATGTTCGCGAGCGCGTGACCGCTTTGTCGATTGTGTCTCCGCCTCCAGCGTATGCTTCCACCTTGACGACACAGGCACCCGCGGCGCCACCGACAACCATCGTGGTTCAGACAAAAAAGAAGTCGCACCATTCCGCCTCCCATTCGATGCGTTAATTTGCCTGCCATCGCCTTATCTCGCCCATTGGCTGCGCTTCCATTGCCCTCCGAATTTAAAGATTTGTTAGCCTGATAGGAGCGATCTTGGGTTCGCTTCACGTCTGTCCGCTTCCCCGGACTGCGAGGAACGTCCAATATTGCAGCGGCCGTCAAGCCCATTTCACAAAATTCAAAGGCTCGACCCGCATCAGGAGGAATATTGCTAGCACAAGATCGTTTGCTATTTACTTCGGAGTCCGTAACCGAAGGACACCCCGACAAGATTGCGGATCAAATTTCCGACGCGATTCTGGATGCATGCCTGGACCAGGATCCACATAGCCGGGTCGCCTGCGAAACCCTGACCGCGACCGGTCTGGTGGTGATTGCTGGAGAAATCAGCACTCGCGCCTACGTCGATTTTCAATCTCTGGTGCGTGGCGTGGTCGCTTCCATCGGATATGACAACGCGCTGTACGGCTTCGACTCCAACACCTGCGCCGTGATTTCGACCATCAACAAGCAGTCGGGCGATATTGCGATGGGCGTGGACACCGGCGGTGCCGGCGACCAGGGCATGATGTTCGGCTACGCCACCGACGAGACTCCGGAGTTGATGCCTCTTGCTATTTCCCTCGCCCATAAACTCACCAAGCGCCTTTCGGAGGTGCGGAAGTCCGGTCAGCTCAGCTACCTTCGCCCCGACGGCAAAAGCCAGGTCACCGTGGAATATGACGCTGACGGCAAGCCGCTTCGCATTGATGCCGTCGTGATCTCGACCCAGCACGCGGATAGCGTCACCAATGAAGACCTGCGCGCCGACATTCTGAAGCATGTCATCCAGGCAACCGTGCCGCCGGCACTGCTCGATGAAGACACCAAATACCACATCAATCCAACGGGACGCTTCGTCATTGGCGGACCCATGGGCGACACTGGACTGACCGGCCGAAAGATCATCGTCGATACCTACGGCGGATCGGGTCGTCACGGCGGCGGCGCCTTCAGCGGCAAGGACCCGACCAAGGTCGATCGCTCTGCAGCGTATATGGCGCGCTACATCGCCAAGAACATTGTCGCGGCCGGATTAGCTCGCCGTTGCGAAGTGCAACTGGCCTACGCCATTGGCGTGGCCGAACCCGTCAGCGTGCTGGTGGATACGTTTGGCACAGGAACGGTCTCCGATAAGAAGCTGCAGCAGCTTGTCCGCAAGAACTTCAAGCTGACTCCGCGAGACATTATCGAGAGCCTGAATCTGCGCCGCCCCATCTACCGCAAGACTGCAGCCTATGGCCACTTCGGCCGTACCGATCCTGACTTCACGTGGGAAGCAACCGATAAGGCAAAAGCGCTGAAAGAGCAGGCCACAGCGACGGAAGCCGTCCCCGCAAAGAAGTAATCCACAACGCATCGCAGCGAAGGGCAGGCTCCACGAGCCTGCCCTTTTCTGTGATTCAAGCATGCGATCAGCGGTGATGATGGAACGCGATTCGCTCCAGCATGGGAGTGAATTCGTGGATTTCATTTCCCAATGCTCCCTGCGCCAGGGAGATGCCATAACCTTTTGCGGTCTTAGGCCAGGTCGCACTCACAGCCGGATAGTATGTCATCGTCAATGCAGTGGCCGCGGCATTGCCCAGCAACTGGGAATAATTTGGCTGATAGACGCCTGCGTCGGACTGGATAACGAAGACTCGTGCCGCAGCCCGGTAAAGTCGTTGCTTGATAGGCCGATGGCCCTGCCGATAATATCGTGGGTCCTGCCGAAACACCGCCGCCATGATGCCATCAGACAGGATGGCGCGAGTATTCTGCAGCAGGGCTGCGGCTCCCAGTCGCTCCCCAAATGCACCGCTATCGGAACCATATTGGGGATTGCTGTCGATCAACTGCTCCCACCCCGCACCCATAAATTGGGTCGCGAAAGCGTAGGGTTGGACCTGCTCCCAGCCAGACAACTCCAGCTTCTCCTTGGCGGAAAGACGAACTGTGCTCTCGTCCGTGCCAATATACTTTGCCAGCCTCGGCGCCGGCGTCCGAGCCGTCGTCGTGGTGGTCTGGGGTTGGGCCGGCAACGGTAGAGGACGCGCGCCGATCAAGATATACGCTGCAGGTTGCGGCTCATCGGGCAAGTCGCCATTCACACGGGCGAACAATGTACCGGGCAGCAACATCGCTGCAAAGAAGAAGCAGGTTAAACTCATCCGTTTCAGGAGGGTCAATCGAAAATCCGCCTTGTAGAAATAGGACTGCTGAAATCTGCACCGCAAGCAGGGCACTCCGCGGGATCTTCCTGCGAGTGGAAGAAGCTCCCATCACCTTTAGCCGTTCCCAAAAAGTATCAGATGTAAATCTCGCAGTGGTTGAAGCAAAATCCTTCAAAATTTGAAGGAAAAGGAAGCAGCGGAACCTAACTATGAACGTGCCATACTTTTTCTGAAGGATTTTTTGACATTGACCGCAAGAAGCGGAGTGCGCCGGGCACCAGCCCCAAACGAAGATGGTATTCAGGCGAGGAAAAATCGATGACTGAAAATCATATCTGGGACCGCGCATGGAAGATGGTGGTGGACCGCACGCCCACCGCAGAGACCATGTTTGTGTATGCGGTGCGGACCACGGGGATCTATTGCCGGCCATCCTGCCCGAGTCGCCGGCCGCTGCGCAAGTCGGTCGAATTCTATCCCACCAGCGAACTGGCGGAGCGTGCTGGATACCGCGCCTGCAAGCGCTGCACCCCCGCCCAGGAACATCCTCAGATTCGCATCCTGACCGCAGCCTGCAATTATCTCGATCGTCACAACGAGGAGACGGTCAAGTTGCAGCAGCTGGGAAAGGCTGTCGGTTTAAGCCCATTCCACGTGCAGCGAATCTTTCGCCGATGCCTGGGCATAACTCCACGGGAATACCAGCAGACCAGGCGTCTTGAGCAGTTTCGCCGCCAGGTGGCACAGGGTGACACAGTAACCACGGCGCTGTATCAGGCCGGCTTTGGCTCCAGCAGCCGTTTCTACGAGAGCGCCAATCGGCAACTGGGAATGACGCCGGCCGCGCTGCGAGAAGGAGGCAAGAATATGCAGATTCGCTACAGCATCAACCATTCCCCGCTGGACAAAATGCTGGTGGCGGCGACGGATGTGGGACTTTGTGCGATTTCTTTCGGATTGCTGGAAAGCGAACTGGAGGACGATTTGGCGGCTCGTTTTCCCTCCTCCAATCTCCGTCGCGATCAGGCGGGGCTCGGCTCTGTGGTGCGACAGGTTTTGTCGCAACTCTCTGAGCATCCTGCCGCCCTCGATCTGCCCCTGGATGTTCGGGCCACTGCATTTCAGAAGCGAGTGTGGACTGCGCTGCAGCAGATTCCACGCGGCGAGACACGCTCGTACAGCGACATCGCCAGGTCTCTGGGGCAACCCACAGCCGTGCGCGCCGTGGCTCGAGCCTGCAGCCAGAATCCGGTCGCGGTGGTGATTCCATGTCATCGAGTGGTGGGCAAGAGCGGGCATCTAACGGGATATCGATGGGGCGTCCAGCGGAAGAAAGATTTGTTGGCGATGGAAAACAATTCACCCTTCTTGGGCCAGCCGCGGAAGTGATACCCTTGACTTAGGGATGCAATTGCCCCGGTTTCAAAACTTCCTTTCGAGAAGACCGCAGTGTGCTGCGGGTGTTTTCAATCCAAGAAAGAAAAGACATCTATGGCTACGACGACGACCGTCCCCTCGCACGTAAAGAATCTTGACCTGGCCGACCAGGGAAAACGCCGCATTGAATGGGCCAACCAATCGATGCCTGTCCTGCAGATCATCCGCAAGGAATTCATCAAGAACCAGCCCCTGAAGGGGATGCGCGTGTCCGCCTGCCTACACGTCACCAGCGAGACTGCGAATCTGATGATCACCCTGCGCGATGGCGGAGCCGATATCGCCCTCTGCGCCTCCAACCCGCTGTCGACCCAGGATGAAGTGGCAGCATCGCTGGCCCGCGATTACGGCATCTCGACTTACGCCATCAAGGGCGAGGACAACGAGAGCTATTACTCGCACATTATGGCTGCGATTGATCACAAGCCCCACCTGACCATGGACGATGGTTGCGACCTGGTTTCCATCCTGCACACCAAGCGCAAGGATGTTCTGGAAGGCGTGCTGGCCGGCACGGAAGAAACGACGACCGGCGTGATTCGTCTGCGCGCCATGGCAAAAGACAAGGTGCTGAAGTATCCAGTGGTCGCGGTGAATGACGCGCTGACCAAGCACATGTTCGATAACCGCTACGGCACCGGACAGTCGACATTGGATGGCGTGATTCGCTGTACCAACATTCTGCTGGCAGGTTCCCGCTTCGTGGTGGCTGGCTACGGCTGGTGTGGTCGCGGACTAGCTTCTCGTGCGCGCGGCATGGGCGCGGATGTAATTGTCACCGAGGTCGATCCGCTTCGCGCCATTGAAGCCGCCATGGACGGGCATCGTGTGATGAGCATGACCGAGGCTGCCAAAATCGGCGACGTGTTCGTGACCGTCACCGGAAACAAGAGCGTGCTGCGTCAGGAACATTTTGAGCTGATGAAGAACGGAGCCATCGTCGCCAACTCCGGACATTTCAATGTCGAAATTGACATTCCGGCGCTGGAACGTCTCTCCTCTTCCCATCGCCCGACTCGGGAGTTCGTGGAAGAGTACACCATGAAGGACGGCCGCCACATCTTCCTGCTCGGCGAAGGACGCCTCATCAACCTGGCCGCCGCGGAAGGTCACCCGGCATCCGTCATGGATATGAGTTTTGCCAACCAGGCGCTCTCCGCGGAATACCTGGTGGAGAACTACAAGACGCTGCAACCCACGGTCTTCGCGGTTCCCGTGGAACTGGACAGCCGAGTGGCGCGACTGAAGCTGGAAGCCATGGGCTGCAAAATTGACAAGCTGACTCCAGAGCAGGAAGAATACCTGGCTGGCTGGTCGGAAGGAACCTAAGCAGTTCTGCCGCTGCTCCCGCCATACAAATCGGGAGCAGCAAGCAAGATCGATCCTCGACATCAATCCACGATAAAAGGCCTTCGTTCTCAGCCGAGAATGAAGGCCTTTTACATCGCTGTGCGCTAATTACAGCGCTGGATCGTTTGTAACCAGCACGCCATAAGTATTCGCACCCGGAACCGCAGGATTGGCTGGGGGAACAATCGGAGCCGAAGGATTCGGTGGATCGAGGATGAAGATCGAATACGTCTTTCCGGACGCAAACGTGTACGGCAAAATGGCCAAAACTTTGCCTGGATTTCCGGCCGGGGTCACCTGGACTTCAAGGGATCCAGAGGTCGAGGCTAAGTATGGATTTGTCACCTGCTGGTAGGTCATGTTGCCAACCGCAGGCGAACCGCCGGGTGAAGCGCCGACAGCTGTGATGTACACATCCACAGCGCCAGCCATGGTGGATGCGTCCACAACTCGCAGCCCGCCACCGGAAGGAGCGGTATTGTCGGTTAGCACCTGGAATTCCAGCGCTGTCGACTCAAGAACGATAGTGTAAGGCGTGCTTTTGACAAAGGTCTGCGTCGACGAGACCAGATTAGTTCCCGGGGTTGAATACACATACAACTTCTCGTTGGTACCGGAGCCCAGGGGGCGGTAATTTCCGGAACTATCGGTGGTGGAGTATTGCCCCTGCTGTTGAATCCCTTCCATTCCAAAGGGAAGAGCGGAGATCAGGGTTGTCTGACCCGCTACGACGGTATAGTCCGCAAGGCCCGGTGACGCATTCACGACGCGCACGTAGCTGTTTCCATTGACGCCGCAACCAAGCAGAGTCATGGATCCAGCCAGGGAGAGAATTCCGCACAAACCACGCCATTTCGAATACATCATCAATCTACTCCTCCAAAAAAGGCCTTGAATCATTGGCCGTTGCATCATCAAATATGTCGCGAGCCTGCGTGAGAACCGGAACGATCCAGCCAGTCGTTCTCATTTCGCGTGGCCCAGCAGGGCTCATTGTTTCGGATAGATGCCGATTGCTACATCGAGTTTGCCGTTTCTCGGCAAGTTTTTCAATTGGATAATCACAAATGTCTATCATCTGTCACTTTGCCGTGATATGGCGATGATGGCGGAAGTTCATCAGGAATGCCAGTATGCCTTGGAAATCGCAGGGAGGCAAGTGCCGGCGCGAGGTTTTAGGTATCGAAATCAGCTGACTACAAGCCGCCAGAGAGCCCCTGGAAGCGAAGGGGGAACAGCCGCGAAAAGTCGAAGTAATCTACCCGCGTACAACGGTGTTGCTATGACTATACGCGAGCTTCGGCGACCACTGCACCTGTCTTTTTTACAGGCTTTTCTATAGGCTTCGCGGAGGGATCGCGAAGGCCGACCCGCTCTACCGCTTCCGCAAGCGTCACACAGATGGGTTTGCCTTCATCGCCGGTGATCACGCGGGCTGCTTTCGCAAGATCGCCAGAGTGATTCCACAGTCCGATGACGATGTCGAGGTCTGGCTGGCGAGCCCGCAAGGTGTCGTACAGCGTGCGGGCGTAGCTCATGGTGTAGGGTGGCAAAGCCGACAGACAAACTACCTCGGGCCGCGCCTCGAATACCAGGGCAACCACGCGATCCAGGTTCCCTAGCGGCATGGTTTTTACGCTGTGGCCTGCGCGACGCAGCAATTGCGCCAGCATCATGGCGACAATCTCATCCGAATCATCACGAACGGCCACGCAAACAACACGCCTTGTTATCCCGGAGGCAGGCGCAGGTTGCTTATCTGCGCTCATCGGCGGACTTACATTCGGCACCGCTTCAATCGGCGGATGGTCCGCTGGCGGCTCATCACTTCTCAGCCCCAGTTCCTCCACCTGCTCCTGTGCAGTTTCGGCGACGAAGTTGACGGTTTCCTGATCGAGCGCGTTGCGATGCCGGTCCTGCTCGAACAGGGCGAGTGCTGGAATAATCACGCAATCATAGGCGGCGGGAACAGAGTGATCCTTCACGTAGCTGTCCAGAACCTGGCTGGATTCCTGTGCATCGCTGGCCAGCAATCGCTGGTAGTAATGCGCTTCCGGGCGCATCACCGGCTGGTCGCCCAGCAGCACCGTCAGAAACTTCAGGCTAGGCACGTGGGAACCCACCACCACCAGGCAAACGGTGAGCGGCACCGACAGAATCAATCCGATCGGACCCCAGATCAGCGTCCAGAACACGGCGGCAACAAGGATGGCGAGCGGGGATAGTCCCGTCTGCTTCCCGTAAACGTGCGGTTCGATAAAGTTGGCGGTCAGCACTTCCATCCCGAAAAAGACAGCCATGATGCACAGGGTGGGTGCCCAGCCAGTGTATACAGCAATCGAAAAGACGGTGGGTAGTAACGCCGCGATGGGTGCGCCGATGTAGGGAATAAAGCGCAGCATACCCGCCAGCGCGCCCCAAAGCAGGGCATGTGGCAACGCCAGAAAGTACAACGCCAGAAAGATCAGTGTTCCGTAGCAAGTGTTGACCAGCAATTGCAGGGCGAGATAGCGGCTGACGCGATGACCCGCTTCGTCCATGGCCTGGGTCATCAGGTTCAAGTGGCCGCGTCCGGTCAGGCGGATTAGACGATTTCTCAAGTCCTCTCGCTGCAGCAGCATGAAAAATGTGAAGACGATCACCAGAAAAACGGAAACCATGGCACCCAGGACGCCGTGAATCGTGTCCAGCCTTCCGGATTTTCCTACCTCCTGGACTGCGACGGGGTGATCGGCCGAGGCGCCCAGCTGTTTCCCTGGCTGCTTGGCTTGATCCGAGGTCGTTGAATCCAGATTCAGACTCCCGACTTGTTGACTCAGACGATCGATTTCCTGCTCTGCCCTCGACAAGCTTGTGGACTTGGCGGGTCTCAGTGCATCCAGCTTGCGATTTATGTTGTAGGTGAAGTCGGCCATGTGGTCGGTCACAGAGATCAACTGGTTAAACCCGGTCCAGGCGATCGTTCCAACCGCCAGCCCTGCCGCAACGATCACCACGATGATGGCCACAAATCGCGGCAGTCGTATGCGCTCCAAAATCGTAACCAGCGGGGATAATAAGAACGAAAACAGAATCGCAAGTGCCAGCGGCACCACGACAGTTTTTGCAAGATAGAGAACAGCGATCGCCGCGAGTGAAAAGATGAGGATGAAGAGGTACGTGAGTTCTCGGGATTTCGGTGAGCGGCTCATTGAGAAACCAACACGAGATGCGATCGGTCGGCGCTATCCGAACGTCCTTGCACGGGAACGCGCGAAACGGAATACTCTGCTGCACTATGAAATTGGCTCATTGAACACCCTTGCTCTGGAGCTTGCCTACACGGATGTCATACCGAGGAGAGCCGCAGATGAATGAAATACCGTTGAAGTCGGAGCACTCTGCCAGCCAGGAGAACCACGAGTCTGTAACTTCGATTCATTCCAGCCGTCGAAGGTTTCTCCAGCAGATCTGCAGCATTGGCAGTTGCTAGGTGAACGGGCGATGCAGTCGGTTCTTGTCAGCCTGGCGCCTGCGTGAGGCGAGAAAGTTTCCCGGCAGTTCTGATCGATGAATTCAGGATGAAAATTGTGGCCCATGTCTGGACAATCGACACTAGCCGCCAATTCTACGGGCCATTTATGAATCTTTATTGGATAAGATTGCGTCCTAGACAAGTAGCGTGTGACCGCAAGGTCAACAATCTGGATGCAGGAGAGAACCATTGACGTCAGGAAAGCCCGTGTTGATCCGTCCACTATTTCGTTCGATCGTAGCCGTTAGCGCGTTGGTGGTAGCCTTGCCCGCCCTCGCCCAGAGTTTCCATAACGCACCCGCTTCCTCGACCTCGCTGGAAAATCCAGACACCGGAAAACAGAATGCAGTCGCGGGCCAGAAGCTGTATCAGGAACGATGTGCCTCCTGCCATGGCGCCAATGCGCAGGGGACGGGAAATATTCCCTCCCTGGCCAGCGGAGCCACGCAATCCGCCAAACCGGGAGAGCTGTTCTGGTTCATCACCCACGGGGATGTTGCCAACGGAATGCCCGCGTGGGATAGTTTGCCCGCCAAGCAGCGCTGGCAAATCGTGACCTACTTGAAATATCTAAATACCCCGGGCGCGGCGCAGCTGACCGCCGCAAGCAATGGCGCCGAGGAAACCACCGGAAAACTTCAGGCTCCGCCGCCCAAGCCTCCCTTCACAGATTTCCGCTTCGAGAAGCCTGGGACCATGCGCAAAATCACGGTGAAGGATCTGCCCCCTCCGTTTGCCACCAAATCCGCAGGCAATGGGCCGACAATTGTTCCCCGTCCAGATGGCGTGTGGCCGCAAGCTCCTAAAGGTTTCAAGGTCGGACTGTACGCCAGCGATCTCGACGGCCCGCGCCTGATTCGCACCGCTCCCAATGGCGATTTCTTCGTGGCTGAAACCAGCAAAGGTCAGATCATGATCTTTCGTGGAATCACCGCGGATGGAAAACCAAAAACCACCAGCGTCTTCGCCAGCGGACTCAACGAGCCCTTCGGTATCGCGTTCTATCCTGCCGGGCCGAATCCTCAGTGGCTGTACATCGGCAACACGAATTCGGTCGTGCGTTTTCCGTATAAGAACGGTGATCTGACCGCCACCGGCTCGCCGCAACACCTGGCCGATCTGCCCTCTAACGGCAGAGGCCACACCACACGCGACATCCGCTTCTCTCCGGACGGCAAGACAATGTTCGTCTCCGTCGGTTCGGGATCGAACGTCAACGATCCAGACACACATCCCGAGGAGAAGGATCGCGCTGATATATTGGCATTCGATCCGGACGGCAGTGACATGCGCATCTACGCCGCCGGAATTCGCAACCCGGTGGGATTGGCCATCGATCCCAAGACGGGTGAGCTTTGGTGTAGCGTCAATGAGCGCGACGCGCTGGGCGACAATCTTGTGCCCGATTACATTACTCATGTTCAGAAAGGCGGCTTTTACGGCTGGCCGTGGTGGTATATCGGGGACCACCAGGATCCGAGGCTCAAAGGCAAGCATCCTGAATTGAAGGACAAGACAATTGTTCCGGATGTTCTTTTGCAGCCGCACAGCGCGTCACTTGAAATGACGTTTTACGAGGGCAAGCAGTTCCCCCCGGAATACCACGGTGACATCTTCGCAGCCGAGCACGGCTCCTGGAACAAGTGGACCCGCGCCGGGTATGAAGTCATCCGGGTTCCGCTGCACCAGACCGGGCACGCCGCTGGGGAATACGAGGACTTCCTGACGAACTTCGTGCTTCCCGATGGAAATGCCTGGGGACGCCCTGTCGGTGTCGCAGTCGCACCGGACGGATCCCTGATGGTCACGGATGATGGATCCAATTCCATCTGGCGTGTCAGCTACACCGGAAAGGAATAGCACACGGATTACCCGACCTGAGAAAGAAAGACCTGACGCCGCCGGACCGATTCGAATCTGATTCGCGTCCGGCGGCGATTTCCTTGACCCACCCGTACCCGCCCTCGATCGACCCCTCTGAAGTTCATTGGAAGTTTGTAAATTTCCATTAGAATGCCTACATGCGTCTCCCGCTTGGGTGTGCCGAAAATTTTCAGGAGGATGTCTGAGATGAAGCCGATTCTTTTTCGCGGTGCCAGCGTGTGGGACGGAAGTGGTGCGCCGGCCTTTCCAGCCGATGTTCTGGTGGAAGGCGAACGGATCAAATCCATTGCCCGCGCTCCGGAAAAGCTGAATGCCGAAGGCGCCACCGTCATCGAGGCTCGCGGCAGAACCCTGATGCCCGGCTTGGTTGAAGGTCATGCGCACATTTCCTTTGGCGGCGCGGTCAATGATTCCGACCTCGGCAATATCCCTCCGGAAGAGCACGTGTTGCTGACCGTTCGCAACGCGAAAACTTTGCTCGACCACGGTTTTACCAGCGCCTATAGCGCCGCCACATCCAAGCTGCGCCTCGACGTTGTCATCCGCAACGCAGTCAACGCAGGCGAATTCCCTGGCCCACGCATCCGCGCGGCCAGCCCTGAAATTACGGTCACCGGTGGCCTGGGCGATGAACGCAAAGCGCACATGTATTACGAGAGCTTTGGTCTCATCGCCGACGGCCCGGAAGAAATTCGTAAAGCCGTGCGCCTCTGCTGTCGCGAAGGCGTCGACAACGTCAAGCTGAACATCTCTGGCGACGATCTAAGCCCGGCAGCTCACGGCGGCCTGACCGTCATGCGGGAAGATGAAATCCAGTTGGCCGTCAGCGTGGCGCGCGACTTCGGCAAAAAGGTCAATTGTCATGCGCGAGCGGCAGAATCGGTGAAACGCGCCGTTCGCTGCGGCATCGATGTGATCTATCACTGCGAGTCGGCCGATGAAGAAGCGCTGGACATGCTCGAATCCGTGAAGGACAAAGTTTTCGTAGGGCCAGCCATCGGCATCATCTACAGCACGCTGTACGAGGGCGAGCCCTTCGGATTCATGCGTGACTCCAAAGTCGGCCGCATGATGCAGCGCACCATCGATTCCACGGCCGCCGTCTATACCGAACTTCGCAAACGCGGCGTACGCATTTTGATTGGTGGAGATTATGGATTCGCCCAATCCCCGCAAGGCGACAACGCGCGCGACCTGAAACACTTTGTCGACCTGCTCGGTTTTTCTCCCAACGAAGCGCTGCAGTGCGGTACCCGCGTCGGCGGCCAGGTTATGAGCATGGGCAACGAACTCGGCCAGGTCAAGGAAGGCTACATCGCCGATCTGCTGCTGGTCGACGGCGACCCTCTGAAGGATTTGGACCTTGTGGTGCGCCAGAAAAATCTGCACGTAATCATGAAGGAAGGATCGCTGTACAAGGATTCTTCGGCAACTACGCCCTCGAATGTTCAATAAGGCCGGAATTCCCGGAGCTTGCTTCCCTTCCCGCTGAACTGAAGTCTTCCGCGCCGAAAAGAAAAGACCGTCGCGGATCACTCCTCGCAACGGCCTTGAATGTGTCAAACTTTCAAGAGGCATCTCCAAATCTACAAGCCCCGCACTGGGTTGTCTTGTATCCTACGATGGATGTCAGACTCAACCTTTCGATGGATACGGGTTTGAGTACACCTGTTCCAGTCCACGCTGCACGGGGCTCCTCGACGCACCGGATAGTTCCCAAATGCGACGGCAGATTCGTCGTTTCCCTGCCCCAGTCTCAGTGGCTTCGATGGATGGCGCTGATTATTCTCGTCCTGGCGACCAGCCGCAGCCAGGCCCTGAATCCGGATCGCAAGCTCAGCCAGTATGGTTTGCAGACCTGGCAGACAGATAGCGGTCTTCCGCAAAATTCTGTTCGCGCGATTTTACAGACTCGCGATGGCTTTATGTGGTTCGCGACTCGCGAAGGTCTGGCTCGATTCGATGGAATCGACTTCGCCGTATACAACCGCAGAAATACTCCAGAGCTGCTCAGCAACGACATTCGTGGACTGCTGCAAGACCATAATGGAAACCTGTGGATCAGCACCGCGGATGGACTGACCCGGCTGCGCGACGGTCTTTTCACTTCGTTCACGGTAGCCCAGGGCCTGCCGGATAACAGTATCTGGAGTGTGTTTCAAGACATGCGCGGCGGAATGTGGGCCATCACCGCCGGCGGCCTCGCACAATATAGTCGCGATCACTTTGTTCCCTACACAACCCAGCAGGGACTCTCCAGCAACACCATCAGCGCCGTCACCGACGGTCCAAACAACAGCCTGTGGGTGGCCACGGATAGTGGACTCGACCAGATCTCGCATGGTCGCATCGAGAAACCCTTCGCCGGCTCGCCCTTAGGAATCGATACCATCCGTGCCATTGCCACTGACTCTGCCGGGGCCTTGTGGGTGGGTACGCAAAGCGGTGTACAGCAGTTTTCCAACGGAACGCTCCGCAACTACGGCGTTGCGAATGGGCTCCCCGATAGCGAGGTCGACGTGCTGATGGCGGATAAAACTGGCGCCATCTGGATTGGTACCCCGGCCGGTTTAGCCACGATTCAGAATGGAAAGCTGACAGCGTACACCACCGCGAGCGGCTTGCCGGGAAATCAAATTCAGGCACTCTATCGCGATCGCGAAGACACGTTGTGGATCGGCACGAATCACGGCCTTGCGCGCATTCGCGATGGAGCCATCAGCACCTTTCCATCTAAACAGGGACTGGCGGAGAACCTGATTCTGGCGATGTATGAAGATCGCGAAGGTTCGTTGTGGGTCGGCACAGAATCGGCCGGGGTCGCGCTGCTGAAAGATCAGAAGTTTATGACGCTGACCGAAAGTGAAGGCCTCTCCGACAATCTGGTCAGCTCCGTTTTGCAGGCACGCGACGGAAGCATGTGGATTGGCACCGATGGCGGTGGCCTCAACCGCTACGACGACGGCCATATTTCCGTTTTTACCGAGAAGGAAGGATTGACGAGTGCAACTATACTCTCGCTCGCGTCCGACGCTACGGGAGATCTGTGGGTGGGAACTCCGGATGGACTGAACCAGATGCAGCACGGCCGGTTCACCGCGGCCCCGGCGACAGATCTGCTGCCGGATCAATTTATTCGCTCCCTTTTATCGGACTCGGATGATTCGTTGTGGGTTGGCACTCGGCATGGACTCGCTCACGTCAACGGCAGCCAGGTGACGACCTACAGCCAGGCCGATGGCCTCGCCAATGATTTTGTTGGAGCGTTGACCAGCGGCGGCGACGGCAGCTTGTGGATCGGCACGCTGCACGGGCTCAGCCATTTCGCGCATGGCAAATTTATCAACTACAGCAAGAGCGATGGCCTTTCCAGCGACGTGATCACGGCGCTGATGATGGACTCGCAACATCATCTCTGGATTGGCACCAATGGTGAAGGTCTTAACCTACTGACAAGCGAGGATGGGAAGCCGCGTATCCATTCGTTTTCCGCAAACCTGGGACTGCCGGATGTGATCGACAGCCTCCTTGAAGATGCGAGTGGCGCACTCTGGATCAGCTCGAACACGGGAATCTATCGGGTAAGTATTGCGGACTTGATGACCGTGGCTGCGGGTCAAACCGGTTCGCTTCCCATCAACTCGTACGGTACCGCCGATGGAATGAAGATTCGCGAGTGCAGCGGCATCGGCCATCCTTCCTCGTGGAAAGCAAAGGATGGCACCTTGTGGTTCTCCACATTGAAGGGCGTCGCGTGGATTGATCCTGCAAACTTGCAGCAGAACAGGGTCGCTCCGCTAGTGGCCATCGAACAGGTTTCTGTGGATGAAAAAAATCTGCCGCTGAATGAAAGCGTCACCATCGGGCCGGGCCACTCGCGAATTGCATTTCATTATGCCGGCCTCAGCTACGTGGCGCCGCAGAGGGTGCAGTACAAATACCGGCTCACTGGTTTCGATCGCAACTGGATCGACGCCGGCAGCCGCCGCGTTGCCTACTACACAAATGTTCCCCCCGGAGACTATCGCTTTGAAGTCCTGGGGGCCAATAATGACGGCGTGTGGAGCACGACTCCGGCGACCTTCAGCTTCAACCTGCAGCCCTATTTCACCCAGACATATTGGTTCGACCTGCTTTGTGGGTTGTTGGTTCTCTTGTTGGGATGGCTTGTGTATCGCTGGCGAGTCCATCAGGTGGAGTCACGTTTTCGTGCGGTGCTGGCCGAACGTACCCGCATCGCCCGCGAAATTCACGATACGCTGGCGCAGGGATTTGTGGGCATCTCGGTGCAGTTGGAATTGGCCGCACAGATGTTGACCACTTCTCCCCAGGCGGTTCGCGAACAGCTGAACCAGACCCGCGAGCTGGTCCGGGATAGTCTGGCCGAAGCACGAAGCTCTATCTGGAACCTGAGATCGAATGAGCCCGGCAGCGTCGATTTCGCATCCAGATTTTCCAACGCGGTTCGCGCCCGCACGGCAGGCAGACCCATCGAAACAAATATCCAGTTCACTGGAACCTACCGGTCTCTGCCGCCGCGTGTCGAGTCGGAGCTGTTGAAGATTGCGCTGGAGGCGGTGGCGAATGTCCTGCAGCATGCGGGAGCGACCCATCTCGACATTCAGGTTCAATATGAAATCAAACGCCTGCGAATGCAGATTCAGGACGACGGTGTGGGGCTCTCGGGCGACCTGGCCGACGCGACTCCAGCGGGACATTTTGGACTGATTGGGATGCGCGAACGGACGGAGGCCATCGGAGCAACCTTTACCATGAGCAGCGTTCCAGCCGAGGGAACCAAAATTACAGTGGAGCTGCCACTCAATTAGCATAGGGAAATGCAACCGTAGGCTGCACCCATGGACGAGGGCTTGAAACAACGTGACGCCAATGCCTGACGACATCAAAATTATGGTCGTGGAAGATCACCAGGTGGTGAGACAAGGCCTGGTCGCGTTGATCAATGGCGTGCCGGGTATGCGGGTTGTGGCCGAGACATCGGATGGCGGAGCGGCGCTGTCGCTGTTTCGGCAGCATGTCCCCGATGTGGTGCTGATGGATCTACGTTTGCCGGGGATGAGTGGCGTCGAGGCCATCACTCACATCCGCAGCCAGTTCCCCCAGGCTCGCATTATCGTTCTGACGACCTATGACGGGGACGAAGATATTCATCGGGCGCTGGATGCAGGAGCACGCGGCTATTTGCTGAAAGGAATGTCCGGCGACGAGCTGATGGATGCGATTCGGGCGGTTCACTCTGGTCGATCCAGAATTCCAGCGCAGGTGGCCGAGCGCCTCGCCGAGCGGATGGTCAGGCCGGCACTGACGGATCGTGAGCTGGGCGTGCTCCGCGAAATTGTCTCCGGAAAATCGAATAAGGAAATCGGCCAGGAATTAAAAATCTCCGAAGCGACCGTGAAAACCCACATCAACAGTATTCTTGGAAAGCTCGGCGTAACGGATCGCACACAAGCAGTCACCGCAGCAATTCAGCGCGGCATCGTTCACTTTTAGATAACGCTTTAGGTATGAGGAATTGAGTTTTCGCATGAGACGTCGCACATCTGCAATTCTCTTCGCATCCGCTTTGGCCTTGTTATGTACGCTGAATGTTCTGGCAGCACAACAGTGGCGGGTCGCAACCCAACAGGAGCTGAACAGCTGGATTCCCGCGCGGGCGCCCATCGTGAAAGAGCGAATTGAAACAGAATCGCGCACCGAAACTGGAATCGTCGACAGCGCAGGAAAATATATTGCGGGCGCAGTTCTCATCACCTCCGGATATTCCGCCAACGGAAAGTATTCGATCTTCCTCGTGACGCAGGTTCCGCTAAAGATCGGCACCGCTTCATTGGAGCCCGGGCAATATATGTTCGGATGGCAGCGCGTGAACGATAGCTTAGAGGTACTGTTTTATGAGGCTGCCTCGGGTCGTTTCCTCGGCAAGGTGGTGGCCACACGCGATGACACCCATCGCAAGATCGAGTCGTTCCAGATTCTTCCCCCCAGCGATCATTCCCTGATGTTGATTGGCCGCTTCGGTTTCCATTACGAACTGGTCAAGTAGGGTCGATCTAGCGCTACACGACCGTAATCGCTGCCACCTCATAATCCGCGACACTCGGGATCGTGAACTGTAGCGCGTCACCGTCAAGATGAAACGGCACGGTTCTCCCGGACTTCAGCAGCTCCACGGATTTCACTCCGACACCTTGCGGCAACCGCATACGCACCGTCTGGGGACCGATAGGAAAGCTTTGCTGCAGCCAGCAGTGTTGCGCATTCGGGTTGGTGTAGTTCAGCACGTGAACGGCGTATCCCGGTGTCGTTTCCCATGCGAGCGCCTCGATAAATCCCTCTCCTTGAACGGCAACGATCTGCTGATCTCCCGTAATCCACTGGATTGTATTGAGCATGAGTCGCAACAGGTCTCCATGGCCGGTGAGCCAATACGTCCGTTCAATATCTCCGGGAAAATACGCGATGCGACTGGAACCGACTTCACGCATCACAACCGCTGGCTCATCCGTATACGACACCGGTGGGTACGCGAGCTCCGGCGGATAACTGACGAAGCCAGGCACAACAGTTAGCAAAGGATCGGGCACAGGCTTCAGCGGAATACGATTCTGTGCGCCGGGTATCCAGTTGGTGTTGCTGAATCCATGCAGCAGCGGATGCTGGCTGGTAGCGTTTGGATTTTCAATGCGCGCATAGTACGCGTTGCCGTTGGTGCCGACAACATCTCCCGCCTTTTGGATGCCGAGCAAATCAGCCAATCCAAAATCGCCGCGCGGGTTCAGATTTTCGTCGTAGAGCGAGGTTTCAAAGCTGGCCATGATGGAGCCGCCGGACTGCACGTAGTCACGAAGCTGCTGACACTGTCGGTCGCTCAGCATGGCAATATTCGGCAGTATCAAGGCGCGATATTTGCTGAGCCGTTCGGCAGCGAGCCGATCCTCATGCACAAAATCAAATGCGAAACGTCCCTGCAGCAGCGCATTGTAGAGACCTTGCGTGGTCTCGTGCATGTACGCGTGGGAGTGCGCTGTCGCCGGCCCGGGATAGAGAAGCTGCGTACTCTGCCCCATCACGACGCCAATATTGGCGATCGATCGCCGCGTGGTCAGGGCTGCATCGTGCTTCGCGGTCCATTGAAAATAATCGGCGCCAACTGCCTGCCAGCGGCGATCTTCTCCCAGGCCATCTTCTGAACCCACGAAGTGGTAGTACGGAACCATGCCGCCGGCAAGAGTTTCATTCAGCCACATGGTGGCTTCCGCGGGAGTTTTCGATCCGTTGCGCCAGGTCACAGCGCCAGTCGAATACGCGCCGGTAACATTGGCCGCAAATTTTCCATCGAGCACCGCATTGCAGGCGCGCCCCTGCAAGGTACATCCCCACACCGCCGCGTCGTTATAGCTACGGCCCTGGTTGTCCGCCTGGAACCATACAGCCAGCTTGCCAAGTCGATCCATATTCGGCCCACAGCGAACATTGCCGCCAAGGTTGGCGAAGAAAAAATTGTCCGGCTTTTTCTCCTTGGCGATCGCATCGTACTTTTCCCACAATTCAAAAACGCGATCGTTAAATACAGACCAGTAGGCTGGAGTGCCGGCGGGTGGCAGCTTGCTGCAGATGGCGCAGTGGCAATCTGGAAGCTCGCCAATAGGAGGCCAGCCATTGGTATAAAAGCAGTCGACATCGTACAGCGAATTCACCTCCCGCATGATGGCGGGAATGTAGTCGTCCATATAGCTGGTAAACATGCAGGTTTGAAACAGTCGCGGATCCTGGCCGCTGAACTGCACCGAGCCATCCTCGTGTCGCATCGCCCACTCCGGATGGGCCGCCAGAGCATCGCCCCAGTTCAAGTCGGGACTCATGCGGGCGACCACGCGCATGTTGCGTTTCTTTGCAGCGGTCACACACTCCCCGAAAAAATCGCGGCCATGCAGATATTTTCCATGGCGATGGAATGGCACCTTCGACGGATAAAACGCAAGAATTCCAGTGACGCTGATGAACACGATATCGGCCTTCGCGGCGTGCCAGTAATCCGCCCACTCTTCGACGTTCATCACCGCGGGATCGTGCTCCGTCATGTTGCTCTGGCCCACACGGCGAACCCTCTGCTGCCAGGGCTGGTGAGCAGCATCCATGGCAGCCAGGCGTTCCGGCAGCGGGACAAGATTCGGCGCCGGGCCAGTCGCCGCAGCAACAACACTTTCTTCCGCAGCCAGAGTCGAACCAGGAGTGAGAGCGTGAAGCGCCGTCAGGGGAAGAGCGGCAGCGCCGGATTTCAGAAAGGTTCGGCGATTGAACATGAAAACTCCCATCAAATTGCCTGCGATAGAAGTGTACCGGCGATGCCCTCTGCAGCCCAACCTTGCCACTTTCAAGTAGTCTGGACACGGAAAGCTGGGACACGGAACTATGTCGATCAATGATGAACCGCTCGATGAGAAAACAATCGAGAGACTCCGGCGCGAGGTAGACGACCACCTCTTCATTCCTCCCACACCGCCTCGCTCCCGCAGACACCTGTTCGGCCGGCTCTGGTTTGCGGTGATTGCGATCATCGTGCTATTGACCGTGATTGCCGGGCTGATTCAGAAGTGGCTATGGATGCGACAACTTCACTACCTGGGCATCTTCTGGACACTGCTCTCTGTGGAATGGGTCATGTTCGGCGTGGCATTTGTCTGCGCATCCGGCTTTCTATGGATGAACCTCCGTTTTGCCGCCAACACAATTCAAGCGCTGCACCGAAGCAATCAACTGGACCGGGTGGCCTTCGTCGACGCGCCAACCGGCCCCAGAAAAATCAACCTCGACCTGAGCAGCAAAATTCTCGGCTTTGCGATCGCAGCCGCTGCCTGCGTCCTGGGTCTGCTCTTCGCGCTGGGTGTGTCTTCGCAGTGGGACACCTATCTTCGCTTCCGTTATGGCGGACATTTTGGATTGCTGGATCCGCTCTTTCATATCGACCTGGGATTTTATCTTTTTCATCTTCCCTTTTATGAACTGCTGCAGGGTAGCTTTCTCTTCCTCACACTCATCTCCCTTGCCGTCGTGCTCCTCGCCTACGCAACCTTCGGACTGTTGCAATTCAAACCGGGCG
This sequence comes from uncultured Acidobacteriota bacterium, assembly GCA_963737095.1. GTDB lineage: Bacteria > Acidobacteriota > Terriglobia > Terriglobales > Acidobacteriaceae > JAKAAZ01. The sequence continues at coordinate 427,066 of CAVTRK010000009.1, read as the reverse complement.
GCAGGGTCAACGTTCGCAGAAACATTGGCCAACATGTGTCCGCGCTACTGTTTTTGTTGGCCGCCGTCCTGGCATGGGGCTTTTACCTCGACCGCTACGATCTGGTCTATTCAACATTGGGCGTTGTTCATGGTGCGGGATACACCACCGCTCATGTGACCCTGACGATGCAGTGGGTCATGCTCGGCCTGTCGGCTGCGGCGGCCGTCCTGCTCGCCATCAATTTCTATCTCCCGCGTTTTAGAGTTGTGGTTATTGGCGCAGTTGTCTACGCGATCGTATACGTCGCGGGAATCATCGCGCTGCCGCAGCTGTTTCAAAAGTTCGTGGTGCAGCCCAGCGAACTCAGCATGGAACTTCCTTACCTGAAAAATTATATTCAGTTCACGCGAAAGGCCTATGGCCTGGACGCGATTCAGGAAACCTCCTACCCCGCCCTTCCCGATCTCACTCCCGATGTAATTGCACGCAACCAGGACACCATCCAGAACATCCGTCTCTGGGACCCTCGGCCGCTGCTGCAGACCTATCAGCAGACCCAGGCGATCCGCCTCTACTACCAGTTCTATAACGTCGATGTTGGCCGTTACCACCTTGCCGATGGCTACCACCAAGTGATGCTTTCGACGCGTGAGCTTTCTCCGCAGCTTCCAGCCCAGGCCCAGACCTGGGTGAATCAATACCTTCAATTTACCCACGGCTATGGCATGGCGATGAGCTTCGCATCCCAGACCGTCGGCGGCGGCTTCCCCAAATACTTGCTGCAGAACATTCCCCCTCAATCCGACTATGGTTTGAAGATCGCCCAACCCGGCATCTACTACGGCGAGGCCACTCCGGGATATCGCATCGTCGATACCGGCATTAAAGAGTTCGACTATCCCAAGGGCAATGAGAATGTCTATACCAGTTATGCCGGCAGCGGAGGCGTTCCGCTGGACAGCCTTTGGAAAAGAATATTGTTCGCGTGGACACAGGAAGACGCCAACATCCTCTTCACTTCCTATCTGCGACCCCAGAGCCGGATTCAGATATGGAGGAGTGTTCAGGAGCGCGTGTCGAAAGTCGCACCCTTCCTCAGCCTCGATCGCGATCCCTATGCCGTGCTCAGCAACGGCAAGCTCTATTGGATTCAGGACGCCTACACCACGTCGGATAGATTTCCCTATTCCGATCCTTACTCAGGCGATGCCGGGTCAGATCTGAACTACATTCGCAATTCTGTAAAAGTAATTGTGGATATGTATGACGGAACGGTTTCCTTCTACGTCATGGATCCCCACGATCCCGTCCTGGCCGCCTACCGGCGCGCCTTCCCCGGCGTTTTCAAAGACCTCAGCCAGCTATCGCCGGACCTGAAGAGCCACCTGCGTTATCCGGAAGATCTGTTCACCATCCAGACCCACGAATATAAGGCTTTCCACATGACTGACCCGCAGGTCTTCTACAATCGCGAAGATCTGTGGGATTCGCCGCAGGAAGAGTACAACGGCAATACGCTGGAGATGAATCCTTACTACATCCTGATGAAGCTGCCCGGCAGCAACACGCTGGAGTATCTGCTGATGACTCCCTTCACCCCGCAAAACAGAGACAACATGATTGCCTGGGTGGCAGCGCGATGTGATTTTCCGGAATACGGGAAGATGATTTTTTACGAGCTTCCGAAAGAAAAGTTGATCTACGGGCCCAACCAGATTGAGGCCATGATCGACCAGAACACAACCATTTCGCAGCAGCTCACCTTATGGGATCAGAAAGGGTCGCAGGTAATTCGCGGCAAGCTGGTCGTCATCCCCATCGAAAACTCTTTTCTGTATGTTGTGCCGGTCTACCTGAAAGCGGAAGGCACCAACTTTCCCCAGCTAAAGCGCATCATCGCCATTACAGCCGATCGGGTGGTGATGGAACCCACCCTCGACGAGGCCCTGGCGGATCTGTTCGGCGCGCAGCAACCTCAAAATGCAGTGGGAGGATCCTCGGTCAGTGCCGCGCCGCAACCCAAAACTCAGCCGCAGATGGAAGAGGCGCGCAAGCAATTGTCGGCCGCGCAGAAAGCCATGCAGCAGGGAAACTGGGCCGAGTTCGGCAAGGCAATGGAATCCCTCTCCCATACCCTGGGCTCCGGCAAACAGTAAACCAACGCATTATTACCTTCGCCGCCATTCGGCGTATATTCTTATTCCAGAGACGGTCCTCAGGCCGCCATGGCGCATCCTACGTTCACGGCCTAGCTTGGCCGAGACACCCATTGATTGAACAGTCTGCCCGACACTGTTTGCTTGAGGCCGAGTTATGAAAGCTATCCGTTATATCCCTCTGATTTTGCTCGCTTTTGCGACCCAGGGGTTCGCCACCGTCACGGTCACCAGCCCCACGTCCGGGACGACTGTCTCCTCCCCGGTGCGATATATTGCAACAGCGTCCGCGCCCACCTGCGCTGCGGGCGTGGGCTCCATGGGCATCTTCGTCAACAATGTCCAGGTGTACAGCTCCCATGGAGCGGCCCAGATCAATACCCAGTTGACGCTAAATCCCGGCTACAACCACACCGTTGTGCAGGAGTGGGACAAGTGCGGACAGTCTTCCTACACGACCATCAACTTGACCGTAGCGTCGACTCCGACGGCGAATCTTTCCGCGGCTCCCACGACAGTCAGCGCCGGTAGTCCGGCCACTTTGACGTGGACGACGGCCAATGCCACCTCAGTTTCGATCGCTCCCGGCATAGGCACCGTTGCGGCGTCCGGATCGACGACTGTAACCCCATCGGCCACCACACAATACATCCTGACGGCAACCGGCCCTAGCGGCACAGCCACCTCTTCCGCCACCATTACCGTGCAGGCAGCCGCTCCCACCGCGAATCTTTCAGCGGCTCCCACGACTGTCGCCGCCGGAAGTCCGGCCACTCTGACGTGGACGACTGCCAATGCCACCTCAGTTTCGATCGCTCCCGGCATAGGCACCGTTGCGGCCTCCGGATCGACCACCGTGACCCCATCGGCCACCACACAATACATCCTGACGGCAACCGGCAATAGCGGCACAGCCACCGCTTCCGCAACCATTACCGTGCAGACAGCCACGCCCACTGCGACCCTGTCCGCCTCTCCTGCGACCATCACGGGCGGCAATACCTCCACCCTCTCATGGTCGACCATGAATGCCACGACAGTGTCGATCAATCAAGGGATCGGTATCGTTTCGGCCTCGGGAACTACGGTTGTCTCGCCAACATCCACTACGCAATATGTGATAACCGCCACTTCCAACAGCGGCGCCACCTCCACTGCCTCCAGCACGGTGACGGTCCAGACTCAGGGAGCTACAAATTCACCCATCACGAACCTGATTATCGTGATGATGCAGAATCACTCGCTCGACAACCTGTTCGGCACCTTCCCGGGGGCGAACGGGCTGAACGCCTCTCTGCCCAGCTATTCTCAGGTGGACGCCAAGGGGAACACGATTTCCCCGACTCTGGTAAATACCCTGACAGTTGGCGACCCTGTCCACAATCGGCCAACCTACATTGCCAGTTGGGATAAAGGGTTGATGGATAAGTTCGCCTATACGGAAGGCGACCTTTCCATGAAGTATTACGACAATACTATTTCCGGCGTTGCCAGCGACAAGACTTCATGGTCCATCGCGAATATCTGGTCGTATGCTCAGCAATACGCTCTGGCCGACAACTTCTTTGCGTCCGCAATGAACAGCGAGCCCGCGCAGGAATTCTACATGGTCGCGGCCACTCCGTTCGACCTCACCACCGCCTCCAGCCTGCCTTATTACGATCCCTGCAGCGCTGTCGAGCAACAGAAGAATAACGGCGCCGGCCACATTGCGGCTCCCTTGACGGCCACCACGGTCGGAGACCAACTGACGGCGGCCCAGGTTACGTGGGGCTATTCCATGACAAATTTTGCGAACTCGCTTAGTGGGACATGCACGAACTACACCCCGCAGGAAGATCCTTTTGAGTACTTCACCAGCACAGAAAATTCTTCCCACATTCAGAACTTCACGCTCGCTTCCTTTGAGTCCGACCTAAGCAACGGGACGGTTCCTTCGGTGCTCTGGATTCAACCGGACGGACAGCAGGATATGCATCCTGGCGGCGGAAATGTGATGGACGGTGTCGAATTCCTTTCCAAAGTGGTGCAGGACGTGCAGAACTCCAGCATCTGGCCGAACTCCGCCATTATCGTCCTGTGGGATGAAAGCGGCGGCTGGTATGACCATGTCCCGCCGCCTCAATTGGCGGGTACCGAGGGTCTGGGAGCGCGCGTGCCCGTACTGGTCATCTCTCCCTTTGCCAAGACAAATTACATATCGCACCAGCAAATGGACTTTGTTTCGATCCTTCGCTTTATCCAGTGGAACTGGAACTTAGGCGAGCTACCCGCAACGGCCCAAGCCACAAGAGAGCAGCAGAGCGGCGATCTCTGCGATCTGCTCACTTCACCCTGCGGAGCACCGACGCCTCCCCAATAACCCGGGAGAGAAATAGCTGCGCCATTCGCTTCATTCGCGCCACATCACCTGCGCGCAGGTATACCCGTCTTCCCTGCGAAGATGGTTTACACCGGCAACCCATAAAAAATCACTCCATCGTTTCGCAGATTCAATGCCTGCATCCTGTGCGCAATATCAGCATTGCAAGGGCACTGAAATGCGGAGACGAAATGCTATTGCTGAGACCAGAGCGCTTGTTATGATGAGGCGTCGATTTCCTCGTAAATCGCGTGGTTGAATTTTCATCGAGCCAGCCATTCCCCCGCATTGTCCGTTCTCGGTTTTTGCAAGTCAACAAGGCCTTTCGACTTCGGAAGCGAACCTTAGGCCTGGCGAAGGAGGATTGCAAGATGAACTCGAAGGGCTGGATCCATCTTCTCTTTTTGGCCGGGATCGCGCTGGTTGGAGTGTCACCCCTGAGGGCTCAGGATTATGTGCGATATTCGAAGCCCGATTTATTTTCGTATGATGAACTCGTTCAATTAAGCCTCGATAAGCCTCTCGCCTCCTGCACTCGCGGAAAAGCTTCTCATTATTACCACCACTCCCATTCATCAACAATGACGCCTATTACGCAGGAGCTCGCCCCCGGCCACTCGAAGTCAAGGGCCTCGGTCCAACCCTCCGCGTTGCCTACTGGAACATTGAGCGCGGAATAGAACTCGACGACATGCTCCTGTTCCTTACCGATAAGGACCGCTTCATGGCCAAGGTGCAGGCCGAGCGCGAGAAAGCAAAGCAAAGCGGAAAAAAGACAAGGGCGGTCGACCTGGAAAAGATTCCGCAGGAAATTGAAGCCTTGCAAACCGCGGACGTTTGGGTTTTGAGCGAAGTCGATTGGGGAGTGAAGCGCTCTCACTATCGAGAAGTCGTGAAGGATATGGCGGACGCGCTGCACATGAATTGGGCCTACGGCGTCGAATTCCTGGAGATCGATTCCAAGCAACTGGGGACCGATACCTTTGAGGATAGGGAGGACGAGCAAGCTCGCCAGCAACTGCTAGAACAATTTCGAGTGGACAAAGACCGGGTGCGGGCGCTCCATGGCAACGCCGTTCTCTCCCGCTATCCCATTCTGGACGCTAAACTGGTCCCCTTCAAAGTCGGATACGACTGGTTTAAAGAGACCAAAATTTCGCCCCTGGAAAAAACTAAACGCAAGGCCGCAGTTCTGATTGGAGAAGACCTTCTGCAAGAGGTACGCCGCGGGGGACGGACAACACTTTATGTCGACCTCGACGTTCCCGAAGTGCCGGGGCACCGTCTCACAGTTGTCTCAACCCATTTGGAAAACCGTACCAAGCCAAAAATTCGTCGGCAACAAATGGACGAGTTGCTGCACCAGATCCAGGACGTGCGAAACCCCGTGGTGGTTGCGGGTGATCTGAACACCACAGGCGGTAACGGAACGCCGACGAACGCGGCGAATATGCTCTACAAGCGCTACGGAAGCACGGATTTCTGGACCACCAAAGGCGTCCAATGGGCCACGGGAGTCGGGGTGGTTTACAGCGCCACCAGGGGAACCATGAAACTCGCCGGCATTCAGTACCGCGTCGATCCCACCTCGGCAAACATTCCAGGGTTATCCGCCAACCTGGAACGTGGCCTGTTCACCAGCGTGGAGAAGTTTCGTTTCGCGGACGGGAAGGCATTTGATTTTCGCGGAGTGGCCGATCAAACCTCCAATGGCAATTCCGGCACGCTGGCCGACTCAAACGAGCGCCTCAAGAAAGGATTTGCCCCCACTTTCGTCACGGAGCTGATTTGGGGGAAAGTGCGCGTTGCGAAATTTAAACTCGACTGGATCTTCGTCAAGTCTGAGCTCGACAACCCGCGAGATGTGAAGGGATCGTACCTTCTTGCGCCCCACTTTGCGCGGACTCTCACCGACTTGAACAATTTCACCCCCCAGCCTATGTCGGACCACAGCCCAATGACTGTCGATTTGCCTTTTCAGTATCCGGCGACCCTCGGGGTCACTAAGAATTGATCAGTGCATCGCGGTAGCGGCGTCGACGCCGGAACCCAGACGAATGCTTTGGGCGATACTGAAAAACGGCACAACTGCGCCGTCCTTCGGTGAACTCCGTGGAAGCGACGCAATGATCAGGAGCAGTTTGTTGCCGCCACCAGAAATCTCGCCAACGCCGGCGACATAACTGTCGATGGGGTCGCCCGCGGGGCTGGCAGCAGAGAAATTGTCGACGGTGATCTCAAGGCCATGGCCGAACAGTTGGATCAGGCCGGCACGACCAAACGGCGGGGTGCGGGTCGAGTTGACCCTCGCGGCCATCTGTTGCTCCCGCTGCAGGACAAGTTCGCTGGGGCTGGCGGCGGTTTCGGGCATCAGGTTAATCCAGTAGGAGCCGGAGCGAAGTTGAACGCCGCTGTCGCCATTGTTGCCTTCGGAGATCGCTTTCCAGTCGGCGGGATACTCGATGGAAAACCGACCTGCGGGGTCGCGATAGAGATTCGGTAGATGAGTGTCTGGACCGGCGTGCTGCTGGTCGATGAGCATACCTCGGCGGCGGCCGCACTCCTCCTGTGAAAAGGCGCCGACCATGCACGCCTTGTCGAGGGCGATGCTGGCTTCCGATTCGGCGGGTACCGGCGTTGCAGGTGCGGGATGGCCATCGATGCGCAGGCTGGAGCGCATGCCGTCGAGAATGGGAAGCATCTCGTAGTAGCGCGCGAGCGGCGAGATGACCGTGAATCCAATCAAGGCATCCTCGGGAGTCAGAGTGGCGGAATCTTCGGCGACCGCCGGCGATCGAGCGCCGCTGCAGGTACTGATGGAGGTGACGGCGGCAAAGCCAGCAAGGGTGCCAGGGCCCGTCTTTCGGTTGCGGAAAGTGGGACACTGACCTTTGAGTTCAGAGATATTCCCGTCAATGAATTCTTGAGCGGTCATGGCATTACTCTTATGCTGCTGCGAGACCAGGACCGACACTGAGATGGCGCCATTGCGAAAGGTGACCTCGCTGAGGTCGGGTTCCGGTTGAACTTGCCAACCCGACGGAAGCTCCAGGGTGAATCGGTGATTCGGACTGGTGTACAAAGTTTGCGCTGCGACGGTCAGGGGCAACAGCAGAGTTGCGATTGCGAACTGGCGGAAGAATCTGGCAGACATGGTCAGTGCTCCATTGATAAATTCGGACACTCTCTAACGCGTCATCTGCGCAGGAAATGGCTCACGGTATGTGCCGACGAAGCAAAAGACACCCGCGAAAGATTATCGCGACAGGAATTAATTCTCCGCGTTCCCGCTGCTTGTAGAAGCCACCTGGCGTGCCCGGAAGCGAATCGCCCACCACATCATCGCAACAAAATTGATTGCGACCAGAACAAGGGCGCCGATGAACACCGGTTTGTATTGCGGGTGTTTTTCGTAGAGAAGTACCGCAGGCAGCGCAATGCCATACTCGACCAGCACGAAGCCGAACCCATACACCCAGACGCGCCAGTTCAGTTGACCTTTTTTGGACGCGTCGCGCAGCACCACAAGATCCCATGCGAGCTTGAAAAGTTCGAACATAGCTTTCCCCTCCTTCATTCACGCTGCATGCGCATTTCGGATCCTGCGATTGGTTCGTGTTCATGCGGCCGACCAGATCATCGAGCCATAGTGCGCCCGCTCCCCGAAACTATTCGGAGAGCGAGCGACGATAGCTCTAACTATTGAGGCTGGCCGTTGCCGTGAACCTTGGTGTCCTTGGTCCAGGTGTTGTCGGTGGCGGTGTTGGGATCGATGGTGTTGTTCATCGAACCAAACGTGCGGCCGTCGGAGTTTGCCGGCCCGACTGGACTGGACCAGACGTTGGAGTATTGGCTCGAGGTCTTATACGTGCCGTTGGCTCCGCTCACCGTTTGCTGGTCCAACGAGTAGTCCTGCATGTCGGAGGCTGCGGTGCTGCGCGCATTCATGTTGGCCTGAGTATGTGCCATGGAGCTGTTGGTTGAGCTTTGCATCTGTCCAAGGAAGGCTTCGTGGTTGGCTTGCTGCTGTTGCATCTGTCCCATAAAGGCGTTGTGGTTGGCTTGCTGCCTTTGCATGTTGGATTGATATTGATTGTTCAGCATCTGGCTTTCCGCGGCGCTTTGACGTCGCCCTTCGGCCAGCCTCGCGTCGCCCTCTTGCTGGTTGCGCTGTTGCAGACGGTTCATCAAGGCCGCCTTCCATTCCTCGGTCGGATGTCCCCCAAGCAAGTTGTGGCTGTCCACCAGCGCCACCAGCGCGTTCAACTGGCCTTTCGGCGCGCGCAGGATATCGACCTTGGCAAAGCAGTTGCCGCCTGGCCAGTTTCCCTGGCGCTCCTGGCAACTGACCGCGGCGCGCAGCCGCATTTCGTGCCCGGTCGAATCGATGGCCCGGATTGCGGCTACATCCCCCGTATTCTGGGAGCGAAAGGCGGGAGGCATACGACTGCTTTGGCTGTTGGCGTTGCTCGTGAACTTCTCCTCCTGCATTCGGAATGCGTCTTCAACGGGCATCGAACCGACCACCCGCACTCCTTTGAGCCTGGCGGCGAACTTCTGCAGGAAGTCGGCGGCGGTCAGAGATTCGGTGAGCGGAATGCAGCCATTTCCGTTCGGAACTCCCTTTCCCCATCTCCAGCCGAGGAGCGGAAGCACGTTGATCTGGCTCTGGCCATCGGGCGAGGTTGCGTCCCACGAGAAGAATGGCAGATCTGGGCAGGTGCTGAGCGCCGCCTGACCCTGCACTCGCCACCCACCAGGGGCAGAAATCTGCACGGCCGCCATTCCGTTGAAAGAGGCGTCGGTGAGCATGACCGTCTCCACCCCGTGACCGGATGTGTTCTGCGAGGTGGAGACGCGATGCTCGAGGCCGTTCGGCGGCCCCTCGGACATGGCCTGCCCATCGGCGTTGTCGGTTCGGGACTGGCAGCCAGCGACGGTAGCCAGAAAACAGAGTGCCGCGATCAGTGCCGGCGCTGCAGTGCGGTTCATTAGAGTTTTCATCACAGTGACCTCGTTGTGGAATTAGTAGGATTGGCCGTTGCCGTGGACCTTGGTGTCTTTCGTCCACGTGTTGTCAGTGGCTGAATTGGGATCGGTCGTGTTTTCCGTCGAGCCAAAGGTGCGGCCGTCGGAGTTTGCCGGCCCGACTGGACTGGACCAGACATTGGAGTATTGGCTCGATGTTTTGTAGGTGCCGTTCGCCCCGCTCACCGTCTGCTGGTTCAACGAATAATCTTCCATGTCGGAGGCCGAAGTGCTGCGGGCGTTCTGGCTGGCCTGCGCATTGCGCATGGAGCTATCCGTAGAGCTTTGCAACTGTTGCATACCGGCCTCGTGCTCGTCTTTCAGCGTTTGCGAGCTGGAGAGATATTGGTTATGCAGCATCTCGCTGCTGGCCTTGGCGTTTTGGGCATTCTGGGCCAGTGCTGCGTTTCCAGCCTCCTCGTTGCGGCGTAACTGCTGCATCTGGCCGTTCGCAATTTGCTGCTGCCGGTTCATGTAGGCACTCTTCCACTCCTCAGTGGGGTGATCCTGGACAAGGTTGTGGCTGTCGAATAGCGACACCAGTGCGTTGAGCTGACCTTTGGGAGCACGCAGCACATCCACCTTGGCGAAGCAGTTGCCGCCTTGCAAACGACCCTGGCGCTCCATGCACTGCACCCATGCCCGCATCCGCATCTCGTGTCCGGTAGAATCGACGGCCTCTATCGCGGCCACGTCTCCCATGTGGCGCGCCTGCAATGGTCCCGCGAGGCGAGCATTTCCGTTGTTGGAGACATTTGTGAAATTCACCTCACGCTGCACAAAGGCGCCGGTGACGGGCATCGTTCCCACCAATCGTATGCCGCGCAGACGTGCGGCGAACTTCTGCAGAAAATCCGCGGCGTGGACAGGTCCGGTAAGCGGAATGCAGCCATTCCCGCTCTGAGCTCCCATCCCCCATTTCCAGCCGAAGGCCGGCAGCACGTTGATCTGGCTGTTGCCGTCTGGCGAGCTTGCATCCCAGGTTGGCGAAGGAATGCTGACGCATGGCACTATGGCCATGCCGCCCTGCACATGCCAGCCCCTGGGTACTGAAACCTCGGTTGCCGGCATATTGTTCATGGAACTGTCATTCAGCGTAACGGTCGTCAACCCCTGGCCCAGAGTGCTACTGGAGGTGGACACACGCTGTTCAAGACTGTTGGACGGACCTTGCGACATTCCCTCGCCTTCTGTGCTGTTGCGTGATTGGCAACCGGCCACGGTGGCAAACAGGCAGAACGCTGCGATGAGTGTGGGTGCTGCGGTGCGGCTAGCTAGCGTTTTCATTTCAAGGGACCTCGCTCAAAATCGATGAAGATGCTGAATCGCTTCCGGCTCCGCTGGCCATTCCGCCGGCGGCTTCATCTCTGTAGGCGACATCCGCGAGGAAAATGCCTCATGGTGTTTCCATCTCATGCACTGTCATCGAAAATTCGCATGACGGGGTCTGGCCTTTGCACTAGAATCAAGGCCACCGAAATCTCCCTGGAAGGATTGGCCCGCTTGAGTCAGGCTGGTGAAGTTACAGAACTCCTGCGCGAGTGGGGCGAGGGAAGACCCGACGCCATCGATCGGCTCTTCGACGTCGTGTATCCCCAGTTGCGTCAGATCGCCGGCGCTCTGTTCCGCGGGGAGAGGCCAGAAAACATCCTGCAACCCACCAGCGTCGTGAATGAGCTGTTCCTCAAGCTGATCCGGCAGCGTAGCCTGCGCTTTGAGGATCGCGAACATTTTTACAGCCTCTCGGCGCGCCTGATGCGCCGCGTGCTGCTCGATCATGCCCGGGAGCAAGGACGGCAGAAGCGTGATGGCGGCATCTCCGTTCCCCTGGATGAAAAGCTGGCATGGATTGGCTCCCGCCCGGTGGAGATGATGGATCTGGACCGGGTTCTGAATGAACTGGACGAGTTGGATTCTCGCAAATGCCGCATGGTCGAGCTTCGCTTCTTTCTTGGTTTCACCGCCGATGAAACCGCCGAACTGCTGAATATTTCCAAAGCCACGGTCGACAGAGAACTGAAATTCGCACGCGGCTGGCTGTACGAGCGTTTGCACGACGCGGATGCCTGAGGCACTTTCCCCCTGTTTCGCGCCAACCTTATGGGTGGGCCCATGCCGGAAGACAAAGAAAACTGGACGCTGCTGCAAGCGTTGTTCGATATGGCCGAGATGGCGCCGCCAGAAGATCGAGAGCGGGTGCTCGCGGAGCACTGCGCCGATCCGGAAATGCGCCGTCGTGTGCTCACCATTGTCCAGGGCGCGGGAGAGTTCGATGACACCACAGACGCCCCAGACAATCTGCCCTTCGCGGGACGCATTGGGCCTTACACATTGCTGCGGCTGCTGGGCACGGGTGGCATTGGTTCGGTGTATTTAGCGGAGCGAATTCTAGGCGGCGTTCCTCAGCGCGTCGCACTGAAAGTGCTTTCTCCGCATGCGGCCGGGCCTTCTTTCGTGGAAAGATTCCATCGTGAGCAGCATATTCTCGCCTCGCTCGATCACAAAAACATTTTGCGGATGCTGGATGCCGGGATGAGTGGCACAGGGTATCCCTACCTGGTGATGGACTATGTTCAGGGACTTCACTTGGATGAATACTGCGACAAACAGCGACTTGGCATTCGCGAACGGATTGAACTGTTTCTGCAAATTTGCGACGCCGTGGCCTATGCACATCGCAACCTGATTGTCCACCTCGACCTGAAGCCGTCGAACATTCTTGTCAACCAGGAAGGAGTCGTCAAACTGCTCGATTTCGGAACCTCGAAGCTCATCCAACCCGATAGCCTGCTGACCACCACCGTGTTGGCGACACCCGCCTACGCGAGCCCGGAACAGTTGCGGAACGAACCTGTCACCACTTCCTGCGACATCTATTCCCTGGGAGCCATTCTGGTTGACCTGCTGGCAGGACGGCGTGCGATCGCCCAATCCTCGGCAGCCGCGATGTTTGAGCGGGCAATGAACGAAACTGAGCCGCTTCCGCTGCCTTCCACCGTGACCGCCAGGACGGCCGAAGACCGTGGAGTTCCGGAGGCCAGGCTACGCCAGTTGTTAAGCGGGGACTTGCAGACCATCACCGCGAAATGTCTTCGTCCCAGGCCCAGGGATCGTTATACTTCCGTCGACGCTTTAAGTGAGGACCTGCGGCGATATCTTGCGGGTCGATCGGTTCTTGCCCGACCACAAACAATCCCCTATCGCATGGGAAAATTCGTCCGCCGCAATCGCGGCGCCGTGGCCGTTTCCGGGCTGATTGCACTTGCCCTGGTCGTGAGCTTGAGCTATGCAGGCTGGCGTCAGCATCAGGCGCTCGTAGAGGGCCGTCGCGCGCTGCGCATGCAGACATTTCTGTACAGGCTTTTCTATTTGGCCAACGCCAACTATATGGGCAAGCCTACGGTGTCCGTGCCTGATTTCCTGGAGCTTGGGGTCAAGATTTTGCCTCACTACATCACGGATCCCGGCGACTTGCGCGCAGCCCAGATGAGCCTCGCCGAATCCATGTTTGAAAACGGTGATATGAAGAACGCTCAGAACGTATTTACGCAGATCATCGCCAGCGCAAAAGCTTCGGGAGATGTCGAGAGCGAAGCGGAGGCGGAGGCCCCTTCCGGAGCCATTGCCTATGAGGAGGGAGATGCGAAATTAGGCGAAGCACTCACAGCCCATGCCCTGGAACTATCGCGGAGACGCGGCATGTCTCCGGCCGTTCGCGTGTGGAGCGCTGTCTACTATGCCATCTACCGCGACGAAATGGGCTATCGCTCGGACGAGAATCTTCGCCTGCTGGAGTTTGCAGCGAAGCAGAGCCGCGCTGGGAATCTGCCCAACCATGAGATCGCAGACGTGCTCTACAACCTTGGCCTGGACCTTGAGTGGCGGGGTCGTCTCGACGAAGCTGAACCCATATTTAACCAGGCTCTCCAGATGTATCTGAAGGATCCTCTGGCGGTATGCGATCAGTCCGCGGTTTATTCCAGACTCGGCATCCTGCAAGATGCCCGCGGGTTTGTTCAGCAGAGTCTGTCTCTTTACCAACGCGCCTATGACGGATACAAATCCTGTTCCGGTCCAGACAGTCTGGGAGTGCTGCAGCAGCAAGCCAATATCGCCGGCGCCTTGATCAAGCTGAATCGAGCCCAGGAAGCCGTGCCGATGCTGGAAAGCACGTTGCCCGCCTGGCGAAAAATCTTGGGTTCCGGTCCGAAACTTTCCGAACCGCTGTGCCTGCTCTCCCATGGATATCTCGAACTCGGTCGCTACGCGGAAGCAGAAAGTACAGCGAAAGAGGCGGTGGAGATTCAAGACGGAAGGATCGCGCCTGAAGATCAGCGCATCGGCACTTCCCACCTGATGTGGGCCCGGGCATTGGTAGGACAAGGCCGATATCAAGAGGCATTGCCGCATGCCGAGATTGCCGACGCGTTGCTGGCCAGGAATGCCGAGTCGGTCAGCGCAAAACAAGCGGCTTCCGAAGCGCACCAGGTATTAACGGCTGTCCAGTTCAAGCTTGGCAGCAAGTCTGCCCAGGACCCGATTCCCTCAAAAAACAACAATTAGATGTCCTCGCCGAAATGTTTCTTCAAGCTCGACGCATTTCGTGGCTCGATGACGCGTACATGGAGAAAGCAATTTATCCCGGAGGCGTTTCGCCATGTCATCGACTGCGCAGCAACCTGTTCCAGATCCCAACCCAACCATCAAGCTTTTTGATTCCAACGCCGTAGGATTGGCGACCCTCATCGGGGGACCCGTCGCTGGAAGTTTCCTGATGGCACTCAATTATCGCCGGCTAGGTTTTATGGGCAAAGCTACTGTGGCGCTGCTCATTGGCGCCATCGTCACAGCGTTGGCCATCCTGATCGGATGGAACCTTCCCGCGAGCACGAAATTTCCTCTGGCGTTGGCACTGCTGTTTGCCACCAAGTGGCTGGCGCAGTCCCTTCAGGGACCGACCGTGAAATACCACGTTGAACATGGTGGCCACTTAGGATCGCGATGGACGGCGTTCGCGTCCGGCCTGAGTTGCATGGCCATTCTCTTCGCCATCGCGTTTGGGACCGTGTACAACTCAGGAGGCGCATTCGCTGCCAGCAAGAGCGTGGTGATTGGAACCAAAGATGAAGTGTATTATTCCGGTTCGGCTACCCGGCAGGATGCGGAAACACTCGGCAACGCGCTGAAAGCAGATTCCTACTTCTCCGATCGTGGCGCGGATGTCCTGTTGGCCAAGGGAAACGACGGCACCACGCTTTCTTTTGTCGTGCAGGATAAGTTCCTGACTCAGCCCAATCTCCTGGATTCGTTTGAGGAGGTTACACGGCAAATCGCTCCCGTCGTCGGCGGCTATCCCGTTCAAGTCCGCATCGTAAACACCGCGCGTGAGCCCCAATTTCAGTCCACCGTAGGCAAAATAGATTTTCCCGGAAATGATTCGATCTACTATTTGGGCTCAGTCAAACAGTCTGAAGCCCAGGCCCTCGGCAAGTCGCTGCAATCCGTGCACTTTTTCCAGGGCAGAGGGAATGACGTATTTCTATCTCGTCATAAGGACGGAACGGCGATCGCGTATGTCGTGTCGAACGGCTCCTGGGACAAGCCTGCCATGGTCGATGATTTCGAGAAAATCACCCGCAACGCAGCCCCATCGGTCGGCGGTCTCCCAATCAAGCTTCGCCTGGTGAGTACTACGCTCGACGTCAAGAAAGAACAGCTGATTCAATAGCAGGGCCCCATCGCCTGCACTGCTGCTTTGGTTCTCAGTAACAGCATGGAATTCTTCCACGAGATTTTCGGAAGCGACTTGAGTTGGCGGCGGATGGGATAGCGCCATCCAGATCGGACTGGGAACCAGGCGAGTGAACTTTCAGGAGTGTTTCCCAGAACGCCGCTGACTCTAACTCGCCAGAATCGCTCGAGTGACAAGCAGGCCGTTCACGCGTGCCGAAGCGCCCGCCATCATAAAAAAAGGGTCGCCCGAAGGGCGCTTCTAACTCATTGAAGGATGTTGGAGGCGCGGGTCGGGATCGAACCGACGCATAAAGGTTTTGCAGACCTCTCCCTTACCACTTGGGTACCGCGCCTGATGGGCAAGATGAAACATGAACCGTGGCTGCTGGCATGGGAAGGTTGGCAGCGACACGCCGCTGGAGCGGGAGACGGGGGTCGAACCCGCGACTTCGACCTTGGCAAGGTCGCGCTCTACCACTGAGCTACTCCCGCCCTTACTGCAATGAAGTATATCGGGATGCAGCGTATTGGGTCAACGTAAGTACACACAGCCCGGAAGGAGTGGCCGCGCAGTCAGAATCAACAGAGGTAAGGCGATAGCTTCCGGACCACTGACCTGACGGGAATTGTCATCCGCGCAGTTCAGCGATCCGTGGGTCGGCTAGGTAAATGAGGTCGCAAATCTCAAACACATTGTTCGATAGAGGGGTTCCAATGACTGCATTCCTGCCCAACGCTGTCGAAACTAGAGCACTCGACCCAATTGGGCGGGCAGACGCATCTTGAACCATGAAGGCAGGGCCACTATCTAGAACTTTGAAAGCCACCGAGACTGCCTGCTTATCATTAGGAGTTGATCCATCGCCCCACGTTCCGATGATCAAATCGAATACTGCGTCTCTTTGCGGATGTGCGGGTGTCCATTCCACGAAATAGGTGGCTATGGCAGCGTAGAGCCGGTACACATATCCCCAGACCCGCTTGGTCCTTTCGCCGCAATCAGGGCAAGGTCCAAATTCGCTCTGGTTCACCTCGTCATACTCCAGAACAAGTTCGCGTTGATTGGGAAGGTTGATCCGTTTCATACGGCAATCCTAACAGCGCAATGATTGGTAATTTCCGGTTTGTCGGCTCGGAAATCGACACGTTAATTCATCTCTTGTCTCTGAATTTAAATTGCTTTACCCACCGTGCGGGGCGGCCGAATTGTCGATTTCCGCCGCAAAAGCATACGATACAAAATTTGAGGCCGTTCCGGGAGCGTGTATGTTTCATACGCCTGCCTGCGCCGGCTCTCAAGAAATCGCTGGGAATGGAGAAATCGATGCAATGTGAAAGCCGCCGCCGAAGAACTCGAAAAGCAGGATCGCGTTCGCGACGATTCTTGGACTATTTTCGATGATCCCCTCTTCAGGGCTAGCCGACTAGCGGGGCGCAAGCCGAATTTCGGCCCGAACGTTCTGGTCTTTACTCCATCCATGTCCGCAGCCGCCATGCAACAGCAGATCGACAAGGTTTATTCCATCCAGCGGAGAAACGAATTTGGTCCGCAGCGCAATGCCCTGCTCTTCCTGCCCTGGCAAATATAAGGTCGATGTTCCGATTGGTTTCTACACGGAAGTGATTGGGCTTGGCGCCTCGCCCGATGACGTTGAGATCGACGGCAATCTGCATTCCGACGCCAGCGAAGATAATAACAACGCCACCACAACATTCTGGCGCAGCGCCGAAGGCATCGCCGTCAACCCGCCCGGCGGTTCCATGCGATGGGCAGTCTCGCAGGCCGCGCCGTTTCGACGCATGCATGTTCGCGGCACCATCGTCCTGCACCAGTTCAACGGATGGGCGAGTGGCGGCTGGATGTCCGACGACCTGATCGATGGCACCGTCGATGCCGGCCCGCAGCAGCAATGGATTTCGCGCAACACCGAGTGGGGCAAATGGACCGGCTCCAACTGGAACATGGTCTTTGTCGGCTCGCCTGATCCTCCCGCTGGCGAGTGGCCTTCCCCGCCCTACACCAAAATTGCGCTCACTCCCATCATTCGCGAAAAACCCTTTCTGCAAGTCGACGCAGCAGGAAATTACAGCGTCCGCGTTCCATCCTTGCGTAGAAATAGTTCCGGCATCACCTGGCATGGTGGAAGCACTCCAGGAAAATCAATTCCGCTCGATCATTTCTACATTGCCCGGCCTGGAATCGATACGGCGGCCTCCATTAACGCGCAGCTGTCGAATGGAAAAGATCTGCTGCTGACGCCTGGCATCTACGACCTGATGGATGCCATCCACGTAACCCGGCCCGATACGGTCGTGCTGGGCATGGGATTCGCCACGTTGCGCCCAATCAATGGAACGCCCTCCATGACCACTGCAGATGCAGACGGAATCATCATTGCCGGCCTGCTCTTCGACGCTGGCCCCATGCAATCGCCGGTGCTATTGGAGATAGGGCCCGATGGCAGCAAAGCCAATCACGCGAAGAATCCCATCTCGCTGCACGACGTTTTCTTTCGAGTCGGAGGCGCCGGAGCGGGTCGCACGCTAGTCAATCTGCAGATCAACAGTAACGACACCATTCTCGATCACACCTGGATCTGGCGCGCCGATCACGGCTCCGGAGTCGGTTGGGATCTAAACACCAGCAACAATGGCTTGGTGGTGAACGGCAACGACGTCACGGTCTATGGGCTGTTCGTCGAACATCATCAGCAATACCAGGTGCTGTGGAATGGCGAAGGTGGCCGAACCTACTTCTATCAATCTGAAATTCCGTACGATCCCCCCAATCAGCCTAGCTACAAGAGTGCGCCCGATACCAAGGGCTGGGCGTCCTACAAAGTTGCCGACAACGTCACGCACCACGAGGCCTGGGGGCTGGGAATTTACAGTGTGTTTGAGCAGCCGGGTGTGGAGTTGACGCGGGCCATCGAAGTCCCCAACCGACCCGATGTGAAGTTTCACCACATGATCACAGTGGCGCTCGGCAATCACGGCGCAATTCTGAACGTGATCAACAAAACCGGCGGATCAACCTCGATGCATCCGCGAGTGACGCCCAAGGTGACGATGTATCCCTGATTTTTTTTAGACGACGTTGGCGGAACTGGCTTCCCGAGCGGCGTGCGTCTCGGCGTCGAGAAGTTCTCCATCGCGCATGTGCAGAATGCGATCGCCAACCGCAGCTGCTTCAGGATTGTGCGTAATCATCATCACGGTCTGCTTCAGCTCCTGGTTCGATCGCCGCAGCACCGCCAGCACCGCATCGGAATTCTTGGAGTCAAGATTGCCGGTCGGTTCATCCGCCAGCACAATCGCCGGACGTGCGATCAAGGCGCGCGCGATTGCCACACGCTGCTGCTCACCCCCAGACAGTTCCGAGGGCCGATGATGCAGGCGTTCGCGAATCCCAAGCAACTCCGTCAGATGTTCGAAATAGCTCTTGTCCAACTTCTGCGAGCCTGCAGCAATCTCGTGCGCCAGCAGAATGTTGTCCATGGCGCTCAACGTCGGCAGCAGGTTGAATTTCTGGAACACAAAGCCAATCTTGTTCTTGCGCAGACGAGTGCGTTCCGCATCGCTCAATGACGCAAAATCGACTCCATCAATCAACAGGCGGCCGGTGGAGGGACGCGTCAGACCGCCGAGGCTGTAAAACAACGTCGACTTTCCACTGCCGGAGGGTCCGACGATGCTGACAAACTCACCAGCGGCCACGGAAAAAGAAACGGACCGCAGCGCGTGAACTTCTACTTTTCCAGTGCGATAGGTTTTTCCGAGTTTCTCGGCGACAATAACGGGCTGCATTCGTATTTATTGTACCGGCTGTGCCCGCACGACACACGAAACCGGCCAACATCCGATCTGTTTCGCAAAAAGGTCGAAGCTTTTATGCCTTCCCGCCGAGACGCTTGCGCAGAAATACGGTCGCCTGCGGGTTGTCGTTATAGCGCTCGCACCGCAGGTAGCCGCGTTTGCGATAGAGCGCAATGGCCGCCTTCAGACCGTCATGGCTGTCCAAATAAACCCATCGGAATCCGCTGTCTCGCGCGAAGTTCTCCAGCGCATCCATCAATTTGCCTGCGATGCCGAGTCCGCGCGCCGTCGGCTTCACGTACAGGCGCTTGCATTCCGCCGCGCCGGGTATAGATGCCAACTTTCGCAGCACGACGCATCCGACCGACTGCTCTCCCTTATACGCAAGCCACACGCCGCAAGTTGGATCGTCGACGATTTTCTGCAGCGCCGCCGGGC
This sequence comes from uncultured Acidobacteriota bacterium, assembly GCA_963737095.1. GTDB lineage: Bacteria > Acidobacteriota > Terriglobia > Terriglobales > Acidobacteriaceae > JAKAAZ01. The sequence continues at coordinate 407,551 of CAVTRK010000009.1, read as the reverse complement.
TGTCGCGCTGCACCACGTTGACCGCTTCGTAATATTCCTGCACAAGGCGAACCGCATCCACGTTTGATTGGGAGAGGCGAACCACTCGCACGCCCTCCGCTTCCGGCTCCCCCAGAAGGGCACGAACCTTGGCAAGCGAGTCGAGCAGGACGTCGCGATCGGTCAAGCTGATGTTGGCCATCAGCTCTCGTATCTGCCCCGCTGCTTTTTTGTTGAGCCAGGTTACAGCGCGATTCCCGGCGACAGTTAGCGTCAGCAACTTCTCGCGGCCATCGTTTTTTGATGTCCCCTGCCGCAGCAACTTGCGCCTGCTCAGCGCCGCCAGGCTGCGGCTGACATATCCGGCATCCAGTCCTAGAGTATTTCGCAGAGAAGACGCCGTCAGGCCGGGATTGGCTCCGATCTCATACAACATACGCGCCTCGGTCAGTGAGAACTCACCATCCAGGTGGCGCTTTCGCAACAGACCCAGTCGCGCGGTGTAGAAGCGATTGAACTCCCGCACTGCAGAAATTTGTTTTTCATCCCGGATGTTGGTAGCAGCCACGGAATGAGGTTAGATGAAGATAGTTGCTAAAAGCAACTATCTTCACGTAACAGGGGCCGGATACACCCCGTGCGCTTCAGGCCGCCTGGATCATTCCCATTTCTTCCAGTCAGCCAAACTCCCTACGCGACAACCGGCTCTCGCATGGCCTGCCGCTCTTGCAAGGACTGCGGAACCGTCATCTTCTTGGGGCCGCGTTTGCGTACCAGCAGCACGCGAACCCGTTCCAACAATTCCTGTGGGGAGCACGCCCCCTTCGGCAGAAACGCATCCGCGCGTGTCGTCGGATCAAATTGCTTGATGCTGCCGCTGACCAGCACCGCGGGAACCCAGGGTGCGATTTCCTTCAATTGCATAATCAAGTCGTTCCCGTTGCAGTGCGGCATGACCAGGTCGCTGATCACCAAGTCCACACGGCCGCGATCGTACAATTCGATAGCTTCCTCGGCATTTTTCGCCGTTAACACGCGATAACCACGAGTCTCCAAAACAAACTTGCGGACTGACAAAGCCTGGTCATTGTCATCCACGCACAGAATTACTTTTTTTGGACGCATTCATTACTCCCTGCATGCACAACACCACGCATCCCCCCATGGGAAACTAGGTGGTTCAGCCGCAGTCCGCTGCAAAATGACACAGCACTTCCCGCGAGCGCCAGCACCGAAACTCGCCGACCACGCGAGACGCGGCACTAAAAGGCACACATTGCGGTTCGGCTGCGAACAGCCGGACTGCGGGGAACGGAAAATCAGGCGCACTTTTGCCTGCCGCGCCATCCTCCAAACCGATACCATCCACTCGATAAAAAACTGTGCGAGCTAATGGAGGGTTCTCAGCGGAATCTGTCGCGAATGCGCTGGGCTTTCCGTTCCAAGTTCAATTTGTATGAATCAAAATAGGCGAAAGAGGTGCGTTTCTGTTTCCATCGACGCTCGCCTAGAGTACGAATCGAAGCGCCCTGTGTAAATGGCGAAATTTCGGTGAAATTCACGCGATTTCAATCTAGACTTGCACCGCCTGCGCCGACACCCAGAAATGACGGGGCCACCCGCTCCCACAGCCTGTTGAAAGCATGTGCATCGCTCGCGGAAAAGCCGTCGGTATGCACCGCAAACTGGGCGGCACGCGAGGCCAAGCTGGAGCAAGAGTGGCTTCCGGTTTTTGTATTGCGCGCCGCACCTTTTTTGCATCCTACACGGCACGAGCTTGCTTCATGACACCTTCTTCCATTCAGCTTGCAACAACCCAATCGAGCAGTCCTGTACTGGCGGCTCTGCTGTCCGCTCTGTTGTGCGGCCTGGGCCAGATCTATCAGGGACGTCGCCTGCGCGGCTTCATTTTGCTCGCCCTGATGTTCATTTTGTGGGCAGTCGGTGCCGCGTTGGGTGCGCTCACCTTTGGGCTGGGCATGCTTCCATTCGCTATTGTGGCAGGCGCGCTGTGGATTTTTGGCGTGGTTGACGCCTATGCCGGTAGCCGCAGAATCCATCGCGTCGGATTCAGGGCTTAGTCTCCGCCGGCGGTTCCCACAACTCAATTCGATTGCCCTCCGGATCGATGATCCAGGCAAAGCGTCCGTACTCTGTATTCTGCTCTCGCAGATCGATTTCAACGCCCGCCTCTTCCAGCTTGCGCAACAGCCCGTCCAGATCGTCGACGCGGTAGTTAATCATGGCCTGCTGCGGTCCCGGGCCAAAGTATTCAGTGTTGGCTGGGAATAGCGACCACACCGTTTTGCCAATTATGTCGGGCGAGTCTTTTTCCCGCCATTCAAATTCCACTCCTGACCACGGTGCAGGTGTCATGCCCAGATGCTTCTGATACCACTCCCCCAGCAGATCCGGCTTCTGCGCCTTGAAAAAAACTCCGCCAATTCCGGTTACACGAGCCATCACGAAATCCTTTCCGCGGTCACCGCGGTGCCGTACGCCAGCACTTCTGTCACTCCCTGCTGAATATCATTGGCGTCATAACGAGCGCAGATGATGGCGTTGGCGCCATGCTGCGCCGCGTGCTGCATCATCAACTCAAACGCGTCTTCGCGAGTCTTTTCGCACAGGTCCGAATACAGAGAAATGTTGCCTCCGGCCAGCGTCTGCAGTCCTGCGCCAATGGTTCCGAAAATCGAGCGCGAACGCACAACGATGCCGCGCACCACACCGAAATTTCTCACAATTCGAAACCCGGGTAACTCCAGCGCGGTGGTGACCATGCTGGGGTCCACCATAGGATTGACGGCCATAGAATCCCTCCAAACACTCGTTTAGGCGCAGTGTACGACGAATCGAAACTTTCACATCCATAAAATTGACGCGAAAATAGGGCTGTCGATTCGCAGTCCCCCCGGTCTAGATGCCATACTGGAAGTTGACACTGGAGGGCTTGCCATGGAAGAACGCGATTTCTACAACGAAAAACCAGAGCAACGGCCCCATACTCTGACCTGCCCGCACTGTCGCCAGGCGGCGGAGTATCAGCTGAACTGGCTGGTCCGGCGCAAGAAGAACAGCATTCCTCCGCGCGCCGACGAGCGCGACCGGGCGCGATTCGCCAAGGCGCAATCGTACATGGTGCTGCGAGAAGACCAGGTTGCCTGCCAGAATATTCGCTGTCGCAAGCGGTTTGAATTGGCGGGCATCAAGTCCGTCGCGTTCATCGACGCTTAGGCAAAGATGAGCGCCGCGATCGATCAAAAGAAAGACGCCCTTCCCGCCCAGAGCGATCCGCGAATCTATTTCGCCGAGCAGCGAACCTTTCTTGCATGGATACGCACCGGCCTCGCCCTCATGGGATTTGGCTTTGTCGTGGCCCGCTTCGGACTGTTTCTCCGCGAGCTGAGCGTCAGGAATTCAGGCTCGACCGAGCTATCGAGCCACACCACTGGGTCTTCAGTCTGGCTTGGGACAGCACTTGTTATCGTCGGCGTACTCGTAAACCTGAGCGCCGTCATGACGCATATTCGCCAAGTGAAACAACTGCGTTCCGGCGAGTGGATCCCAGGCCGCATATCGACGATTGCAATCACCCTGGCGCTGCTATTGAGCGCTGCTGGCGTCGGTCTCGCAGTCTACTTGATCTGGGTACGGTAAATTACTCCTGACGAAGCATCGAATCGCCATGAAAGCCAGCACTCGCCAAACGCCAACGGGAACACGTGCCGCTCTGATGCGCGATCTTGCCGCTCTGGGCAATCCTTCGAGTGCCGCCGGTGCCGCCAGGTTTTTCAAAAGCGGCGTCGGCGAATACGGCGAAGGCGATAAATTCCTCGGCATTCCTGTGCCAGCCCTGCGAAGCACAGCGCTTCGCTATCGCTCGCTTGCCTTGTCCGACCTGGTCCGCCTGCTGGCTTCCGACATCCATGAACATCGCCTGGCAGCTCTCGAAATCCTCGTCGCTCAATATGAGAGCGCGGCAGATCCCGACCGCAAAATCATTGTCGAATTTTATTTGGCGAACACTCGCGGCATCAACAATTGGGACCTTGTCGATGCATCAGCTCCCTACATTCTTGGCGAACACCTCAGGACGCGATCGCGGCGGGTGCTCCTCCGCCTGGCAAAATCAAAGTCCCTATGGGAGCGGCGCATCGCCATCGTTGCCACTTTGATGCTGATTCGATATGGCGAAACTGCCGACACATTCCTCATCGCTGAAAAGTTGCTCGCCGACCCGCATGATCTCATCCACAAAGCCGTTGGTTGGGCCCTTCGTGAAGCCGGCAAAGTTTCCCAGCCTGATTTGCTCGCCTTCTTGGCAAAACATTATCCGTCGATTCCTCGAACCACATTGCGATACGCCATCGAACGCTTCCCGCAACAACAGCGCAAACGAATGCTCGCCGGAAAATTCTGACGCCATCGGCTGCTATCCTTAAGTCAGGCGGCCGGACCGCACTCCGCAGATCAAGGATGTACCGCACGCTTGCCTCCCATTCTCAACGGACAATCTCTTCGCAAAGCGTACGGTGCCACCGCGCTGTTCGACAATATTGCGTTCACTGTTTCTGAAGGCGACCAGATTGGCGTCGTCGGACCGAACGGCTCCGGCAAATCCACGCTCCTTGAAATTCTTGCCGGCAACATCGAACCCGACTCCGGTGAGGTTTCGCGCCGCAAGCTGGCGCGCGTTGGATACATCGCCCAAAATTCCGAATTCGCCGCCGAGGATACGATCCGCTCGGTGCTGCAAAAAGCGCTCGTCAGAATTCGCGCACCGCAAGCCGAGCATGAAGCACGCGTAGCGGAAACGCTGGGCCGTGCAGGGTTTGAAGACTTCGACGTGCGCGCCGCGACACTGTCAGGCGGCTGGCGCAAGCGCCTCGCCATCGCAGAAGCGCTGGTGCAGCAGCCGGATGTCCTGCTGCTCGATGAACCAACAAATCATCTCGACCTCGCCGGAATTGAATGGCTGGAGAAACTGCTGCTGAACGCGCCCTTCGCTTATGTCGTCGTCAGCCACGATCGATATTTTCTTGAAAATATCGCGCACACCATGGTCGAGCTGAACCGCATGTACGCCGAAGGCATCTTCACCGTGCGCGGAAATTACAGCGAATTCCTGGAAAAGAAAGATGAATATCTGCTTGCTCAAACCAAGCGGCAGGATGCGCTGGAGAACCGCGTACGCATTGAAATTGACTGGCTGCGACGAGGCCCGAAAGCGCGCACCACCAAATCCAAAGCGCGCATCGACAGCGCCAATAGCATGATTGGAAATCTGGCCGACATGCGCTCGCGCAGCCAGACCTCCACCGCGAACATCGATTTTTCTGCCACCGACAGAAAGACCAAGCGGCTGGTCGAACTCGAAGGCATTTCCTGCAAGATGGGCGAGCAGGTTCTGTTCGACAAGCTCGACTTCATTCTGACCGCCGGCATGCGCCTCGGCCTGGTCGGGCCCAACGGCAGCGGCAAAACAACTCTGCTGCGGCTGCTGCGCGGAGAACTGGAGCCCAACGCCGGCGAAATTCGCCCCGCGCAGAATCTTCGAATCGTCTACTTCGATCAGAATCGCCAACTCGATACCAACCTGACCCTGCGCCGCGCTCTCGCACCGGACAGCGATTCCGTGATCTATCAGGATCGCGTGCAGCACGTCGCCTCCTGGGCGGAACGATTTCTATTCACCAGCGAACAGTTAAACCAACCAGTCGAGCGGCTGTCCGGCGGCGAACGCGCGCGCGTACTGATTGCCAAGTTGATGCTGCAGCCCGCAGACCTGCTGCTGCTGGATGAACCCACCAACGACCTCGACATTCCCACCCTGGAGATTCTGGAAGAAAGCCTGCTGGAATTTCGCGGCGCCCTGGTGCTGGTCACGCACGATCGCTTCATGCTCGATCGCGTCTCAACCACCGTGTTGGGCCTCGATGGCCGCGGTGGCGCGGAACGCTTCGCCGACTATTCGCAATGGAACGCCTGGAAGAATGAACGCGGCCAGAAGAAGACCTCCGAGCTGTCGCCGCGATCGACGGACACCGCCGACAACACAGCGAAACACACCTCGCAAACCTCTTCCAATCAGATCAAGAAAAAACTTTCCTACCTGGAAGCACGAGAATACTCGACCATTGAGCAGGAAATTGCCGATGCAGAACACCGCCTGCAATCGAACCGAGAGACCATGGAAGATCCCGCGATTGCGACCGATGCTCCGCGCCTGGAAAAAGCCATGGCCGACGTTGCCGAGGCCGAAAACCGCGTCGATGAACTCTATTTGCGATGGACGGAGTTGGAAACCAAGCTGAAATAGTGCGGCGTACAATCAACTTTTTTGGAACTGGAGGTTCCTGTCGCGATGAACCGTTTCACCCTCCCCAGGCATGCGATTCTGCACTTTGCTTTCGCGCTGCTTTTCATTGCTGCAGCCTCCGCCGGCGCTCAAGCCCAGAACAATCCAGACTCGTCCGCGCCAGTCCGCGTCGCTGTTGTCGGCCTGGTGCATGGCCATGTCGCCGGATTTCTGCCTGCGCTGAAAAGTCATCCAGAAATCCAGCTCGTCGGCATTGAAGACCCAGACACCGCGCTGGCGAAGAAATACGAAAATCAATTTCACCTGGATTCCAAGCTGTTCTACACCAACATCGACGCGATGATTCGGCAGACCCATCCGCAGGCGCTGCTCGTCTACACGGCCATCAGCGATCATCGGAAGGTGATCGAGATTGCCGCCACTCACGGCATCAACGTCATGCTCGAGAAGCCACTGGCCACGACTCTCGACGATGCATTAGCCATTCGAAAAATAGCGCGCGCCCATCACATCCAGGTGCTGGTGAACTACGAGACGACATGGTACTCCAGCAATCGCGCCGCCTATGACGAACTGCAGCAAGGCAAGCTCGGCACGCTGCACAAAGTAATCTTCCGCGACGGACACCAAGGACCCGAAAGAAATCGGTGTCCCTCCGGAATTTCTAAGCTGGCTGACCGACCCGCAGAAAAATGGCGCAGGCGCATTGTTTGATTTTGGCTGTTACGGCGCCGATCTTGTCACCTGGCTGATGCACGGCGAAACTCCCATCAGCGTCACCGCGGTGGCGCAAACGGATAAGCCGAATCTCTATCCGCATGTCGATGACGACGCCACCATCATCGTGCGCTATCCCAAAATGCAAGCTGTCCTGATGCCCTCGTGGGATTGGTCATTCAGCGTGAAAGATCTTGCGCTCTATGGAACCAGGGGATCCGCCGTCACCGTAGGTTCAGACAAATTGCGCGTCCGCTATGAAGGGCAGGATGAGTCGACATTGACAACTCCGCCGCCACTGGTCGCACCGCAGGATGATTCCCTGCACTACCTGGTTGCCGTGTTACATGGCCAGTTGGTTCCCAAGGGGGATTTGACGGCGCTCGATACAAACATCATCGTCATGCAGATTCTAAGCGCGGCCCGCGACTCAGCCCGCACAGGTCGAACCATCCTATTGAAACCAGTTCCGGAATAAAAAGTCAGGGAGTGCATAACGTACATTGCACTCCCTGTATCCCTACAAAAACGTCTTTGGATGTGGCGGCTAGTGGTGTCTACCTGCCATCATCTCAACTCCAGAAAACTGTTCGATAATCGTTCGGTTGAATGCCGGAATATCGTCCGGCTTGCGGCTTGTGGTTAAATTTCTGTCGACAATCACCTGCTGATCCGTCCACTCCGCTCCTGCATTTTTCAGGTCGGTCTTCAGCGACGGCCATGAAGTCAACTTGCGACCTTTCACCACGCCCGCTTCAATCAGCATCTGCGGTCCGTGGCAAATCGCAGCCACCGGTTTGCCAGCATCAAAAAACTTCTTCACAAACTGGACGGCATCCGGGTCCATGCGCAACTTGTCCGGATTCATCACGCCTCCCGGGATTAATAGCGCGTCGTAATCGTCCGCTTTCGCCGTCTTCAGTTCACGATCCACTTTCACTTTGTCGCCCCACTCCGTCGACTTCCAGCCCTTGATTTCGCCGCTATGGGGAGAGATCACTTCAGTTTTGGCGCCCGCTTGCTCCAGTGCTTTCTTAGGCTCCGTAAGTTCCACCTGTTCGAACCCGTCGGTGGAAAGAATCGCGATTTTCTTTCCCGAAAGATTGTCCATGGTTTGTACCTCTGTCTAGTAAGAGGCTGAATGCAGCTCAATCGTTGCCGCTATGTCGCGAATAAAACAAATCGAAAATCGAAATGTGTTTGCGCTCTTACAGTTCCCACCAGAATGTTTGTAGATTTTCTCCGGTGATATTCTGCGCAGCACCAGGAGACGGAAGAAAGAGCGAAATATTTTTCTCCGCAGCGGCCGTCATCAAACGTTCAACCGGTTCCTTCCATGGATGAAACGCCAAATTGAACAATCCCCAGTGGATGGGCAGCAACAATTTCCCTCGCAGATCAACGTGCGCTTGCGCCGCATGGATAGGACCCATGTGGATATCGGGCCAATCCGCGTCGTAGGCGCCAATCTCCAGCATCGTCAGATCGAATGGACCATAAGCCTCGCCAATGTCGCGAAAGCCAGGGAACATTCCCGAGTCTGCACCGAAAAAAATGTTGTGCCGTGATCCGCGAATCACAAACGAGGACCACAAGGTCTCATTTCTGTTCCATAATCCGCGCCCAGAAAAATGCCGCGCCGGCGTAGCCGTAATGCTGCCATCAGGACCCAGGTTCGTCGATTGGCCCCAGTTCAATTCGGTAATTTTCTGCGGCGCAATCCCCCAGGCCTCCAGCATTTTTCTCAACCCCAGAGAGGCGATGAAACGCGTGCGCTCATTTTTTAGCAGAACGGCAAGCTGCTCAATGGTGGCGCGATCCAGATGGTCGTAGTGATCATGCGACAGCAAGACAGCATCCAGCGGCGGCAGATCTTTTAGTGCCAGTGTGGGCGGGTAGAAGCGCTTGGGGCCGGCAAACGAGACAAACGAGGCGCGCTCGCTCCAGACAGGGTCCGTCAGGATCGTTATCCCGTCGATTTCAATCAACAAGGTCGAATGCCCCATCCAGGTGACGCGAAGTCCCTGCAACGGCGGCGTAGCGTACGCGGAGACGTCTGTACGAAACGGTCCGATCTGCTTCTTCGGATCGCCGCGCCGCCGCTCGAACAATAGGCGGCGAATCATTCTGGGCGCGTTGGAGCTGCCCATCACGCTGGTTGGCACTGGATTGACAAACTTGTTGCCCAGCATGGGAGCTGGAGGAAAAGTGTGGGCGGCAGGTTCTAAAGTTGCAATCAGCTTCGACATAGTTGCATCACGAATCGTGCGACCAAATGGAGCAATCCTTTAGATGCGGGAACCTTCGGCATGATGCAACAGAATGCATCGCCATCAAGATACTTCGACCGCCGCATTGAACGCTATCGCGAAACTGCCACACGAGATTGCAAAAACTCCGCGTACGGACCCTTAAAGTCCTCAATCTTGTGATCCTCAAAGTTCCAGATGCGGGTCGCGACCTCATCGATCAATTCCTGGTCATGAGTCACCAGCAAAACCGTTCCCTCATACTTCTGCAGCGCCTGGTTCAACGCGTTGATGGCTTCCAGATCAAGATGGTTCGTCGGCTCGTCAAAGATAAGAAAATTCGGCTTCTGCATCATCAGGCGACAGAACAGCAGCCGCGCCGCCTCTCCGCCCGAAAGCGCCTCGGTCGGCTTCAGCCCTTCTTCCCCGCTAAACAGCATCTGCCCCAGCACGCCGCGAATATCTTCCTTCGTCGCCTTAGGATCGAATTGATGCAGCCAGTCGGCCGCGGTCGTTCCCTTTTCAATGGTCGAGGTATGATCCTGCGCGAAGTAGCCAATCTGCGCCTCATGCCCCCACTTCACCTTGCCGCTGTCGATATCTTTGCTGGGATTTTCTCCCGGCAGGTGAGCCACATGCGGAGCGTGCGCCAGCAACGCCTTGATCAGCGTCGTCTTTCCCTGGCCGTTGCGGCCGATCAGGCAGATTTTTTCACCGCGAGTCACGGAAGCGGTGAACCCATCGATGACAACATGGTCGCCGTAGGCCTTGCGAACGTGTTCTGCCTCCAGAATGTGCTTGCCTGAGGGACGCAGCTGATCGAAGCGAATGTAGGGCCGAGCGATATTCGACCGCGCCAGCTCGCTGGTCTGCAGCCGCTCCACTTCCTTCTTACGAGAGGTCACCTGGCTCGACCGAGTGCCCGCCGAAAACCTCGCGATAAATTCGTTCAACTGGGAGATCTTCTTTTCGCGCTCTTCATTCTGCGCTTCCAGGCGCGTCCGCACCTGCGTCTTGGCCAGCACCATGTCATCGTAGCCGCCGGTGTAGGTGATGATGGTCTGATAATCGATGTCCGCAATGTGGGTACAAACATTGTTCAGAAAATAGCGATCGTGCGAAATCGTGATCAACGTGCCTTCGCGATGCGTTAAAAAATCTTCTAGCCAGTGGATGGAATCCAGATCAAGGTAGTTCGTCGGCTCATCCAGCAGCAGCGCCTGCGGATTGCCGAACAAGGCCTGCGCCAGCAAAATCCTCATCTTTTGGCCGCCCTGCAACTCGCCCATCTTGCGCTCATGCACTTCATTAGGAATGTCGAGGCCCTGCAAAAGAATGGCGGCATCGCTCTCCGCGGTATAGCCGTCTTCTTCGCCGATGATGCCTTCCAATTCGCCCAGGCGCATTCCGTCCGCATCGTCCAGCTCATGCTTTTCGTAGATCCGGTCGCGCTCTTCCAGCGCCGACCACAATCCTTTGTTGCCCATAATGACGGTATCAATCACACGATAGGCATCGAACGCATACTGATCCTGGCGCAGAACGCCCAGCTTTTTCGGACGCACCACCACGCCCTTCTGCGGATCCAGATCTCCGCTCAGGACCTTCATAAACGTCGTTTTGCCGGCACCATTCGGGCCCGTCAGGCCATAGCGGCGGCCCGCGGTAAATGTGGTGGATACATCTTCGAACAAGATCTTCGATCCATAGCGCATGCTTACATTGCTGACAGAAATCATATCTACCCTTAAGTTTTTCACATTTGCAGCAGAAACGGGCATTCGCCACGCTGGAATCGCCGCGCCAGGCTGAGTAATTTCGTTTTCATTGGCGCCTCAACTATCATTCGAGCAGTCAAATCAATTCGAACGGGAGCCCGGAAGAACTTGAAAGGAAACGCTGGAATGACAGATACCAAGCAACTCAACGTGAAGCCGCCGGAGGCGTGCCGCTGGGACCTTGTCAGCCTGGGCGAGGTGATGTTGCGCCTGGATCCCGGCGATGAGCGCGTGGCCACGACCAGAAATTTCCGCGCCTGGGAAGGCGGCGGCGAATATAACGTAGCTCGCGGCCTGCGCCGATGCTTCAACCTGCGCACCGCCATCGTCACCGCGCTCGCGGATAATCCCGTGGGCCGCTTGGTAGAGGACATGATGCTGCAGGGCGGCGTCGATCTTTCCCACCTGCAGTGGGTTCCCTATGACGGCGTCGGCCGCACCGTTCGCAATGGATTGAATTTCACCGAGCGCGGCTTTGGCGTGCGCGCGGCACTCGGCTGCTCCGACCGCGGACATACCGCCGCCTCGCAATTGAAGCCGGGAAGCATCGACTGGGATGAAATTTTTGGCCGCGAAGGCGCACGCTGGTTCCATACCGGCGGCATCTTCTGCGCGCTGTCAGAAACCGCACCGCTGGTGGCGCGGGAAGCTATGGAGGCTGCCCATCGTCATGGCACCATCATCTCTTATGACCTCAACTATCGCGACTCATTATGGAAATCCATCGGCGGTAAGAAGCGCGCCTGCGAAGTCAATCGCGAGCTCGCTCACCTGGTCGACGTGATGCTGGGCAACGAAGAAGACTTTACCGCCGCCCTCGGATTTGAAATCAAGGGCGTCGACGAGAACCTCTCCGATCTGGATTCCGCCCAGTTTCGCGCCATGATCCAACATGCGGTCACCGAGTATCCAAACTTTCGCGTGGTCGGAACTACGCTACGCCACGCCAAAACAGCCACCCGCAACGATTGGGGCGCGATCTGCTATTACGATGGCGAATTTTACGAAGCTCGCCCCATGCCGGACCTGGAGATTTTCGACCGCGTCGGCGGCGGCGATTCCTTCGCTTCAGGTTTGATCTATGGACTGCTATGTGGCAAAGGCCCGCAGTGGGCGGTCGATTGCGGTTGCGCCCACGGCGCGCTGGCCATGACCACACCCGGCGACACCACCATGGCAACGCTCAGTGAAGTTGAGCGGCTGATGAAAGGCGCGACCGCGCGCGTCATTCGATAGCGACTCGCGCACGCGCCTATGTTGACAAAGATGTGGCAACACCAAGGTAGACCCCGGACTTTAGTCCGGGGAAAAGAAGCCACCGGAATACGCCTTTAGGCGCTGAGGAGACCAACAATGGACAAAACGAAAATCATGCAGCACATGCACGAACTGGGCTTGGTTCCGGTGCTTCGCGCTTCTTCCGCGGAAGAAGCCATCACCATTGCGGATGCCATCCTGGCCGGCGGCGTCAACATCCTGGAAGTCACCATGACCGTGCCGGGCGCCATCCGAGTCATCGAGCAGCTTGCAAATCATCATGGTTCAAAATTGTTGTTGGGCGCAGGCACGGTGCTCGACCCGGAGACCGCTCGCAGCTGCATCCTTGCGGGAGCACAATTCATCGTGAGTCCCGCCCTCGACCTTCGCACCATCGAGCTCTGCCGCCGTTACAGCGTGCCCATCATGCCCGGAGCCTTGACGCCCACTGAAATCGTCACTGCGTGGCAGGCCGGCGCCGACGTTGTCAAAGTGTTTCCATGCAGCGCACTCGGCGGCGCGAAATATTTAAAGGCGCTTCAAGGGCCGCTCCCGCAGATTCAACTGATCCCCACCGGAGGCGTTTCCCTCGCCACGGCCGAAGAATTTCTCGCTGCCGGAGCCTTTGCCCTGGGCGTCGGCGGCGATCTGGTCGATGCCAAGGCTGCCCGCGAAGGCCGCACCGGCGTAATCACAGAAAACGCGCAGAAATACATCAGCATCGTCAAAAAGTTTCGCGGCGCAAGCTAATCCAGCTTCGCACTGGATTTTCAGCAGGGATTAAATTTTCACGCCCTTTCTGCACGCGGACCTGTATCTTTGCATCATTGCCCGGGTGCAGGCTTGATACCACCACGACCCCCGGATTGAGCTAACTGCATTCTGAAAGCGCCCCCAACAAGCGGCGCGAACAATCGAATCGACAACGGGAAAAAATATGCCCACTCAACTTGCCGACGCTACTGAAGAACTGCGCGAAGATTGGCCGGCACTCGGTCATGAAGAGCGCCTCAAGCGGTTCCGGGAAATGCACACGGGGGAAAAAGCAGATTTCTTCCTCGAGCTGAGCGCTCACGACCAATGCGATCTTCTGCTGCGACTTCCCCAGGATCAGCGCCACGTCTGGATTCGCCTGCTGGCGCCGGACGATGCCGCTGATTTGCTGCAGGAAGCCGGCCCCGAACATCGTGATGAAATGCTGGCTCTTCTCGATGAACCCACTCGCAAAGAAGTCTGCGCGCTCATGGCCTATAAGGAGGACGAGGCCGGCGGCCTGATGAGTCCGCGTTTCGCGCGCATCCGGCCTGACTCCACTGTGGAAGAGGCCATCTCCTACCTGCGCAAACAGGCGGCGACCGTCGAAACCATCAACTACGCTTACGTGCTGGACCATGATCAGCATTTGCTGGGCGTCGTTTCTTTGCGAGAGCTTTTCTCCGCCGATCCGGAGAAAACCATCCGCGACATCATGCACACAGATCTCATCGCCGTCCCAGAGAAAACCAGCCAAAAAGCAGTTGCCGATGTAGTTCGCAACAGCCGCCTGACAGCCGTTCCTGTGCTCGATAAGCATGCCAGAATGGTCGGCATAGTCACCGTCGATGACATTGTCGACGTGGTGGAAGAGGAAAGCGCCCGCGACATTCAAAATTTGGGCGGCACAGAAGCCCTGGATGGGCCCTATCTGCACGCGCCGTTTTTTGAGCTGGTCCGCAAGCGCGCCGGCTGGCTGATGATCCTCTTCGTCGGGGAAATGTTCACGGCCACCGCGATGAGCTTCTTCGAAAATGAAATTGAACGCGCCGTCGTACTCGCGCTTTTCCTGCCCCTCATCATCAGCAGCGGCGGAAATTCCGGCTCGCAGGCCTCGACCCTCGTGATTCAAGCCATGGCCGTCGGCGATGTTCGACTGCGCGATTGGTTCCGTGTGATCCGCCGCGAGCTTTTCGTCGGCCTGTCGCTGGGCCTGATCCTGGGCTGCATCGGACTGGTGCGCATCTTCGCCTGGCATTTCGCCTTCAACATGTACGGCGCGCAAACCGCTCTCCTTTCGCTCACAATCCTATGTGCACTGATCGGTGTGGTCGCCTTTGGCTCCATCGCCGGCGCCACGTTGCCGTTCATTTTGCGCCGTTGCGGACTGAACCCCGCGACCGCCTCTGCACCGTTTGTAGCCACCCTGGTGGACGTCACCGGGCTCGTCATCTACTTCACTATCGCTAAAATGATCCTGCTGCATCCGCATTGACGGGTTGACGGAGCCGTCCTGCCCGCGGATGGGCAGTCTCGTCGGCTTCGCTCTCGACCAGCCCCGCTGGACTCCGTTACACTGTTGTTCGCCGCCTATGGTTCGGCGCACATCGCCTATCGCTCATGAAAATTCTGGTTTGCATCAAGCAGGTTCCGCAGAAAGACGCTCCGCTCAAGTTGAATGCGGAAGGCACATGGATCCGCGAGGACGTTCCTTATGAAGTGAATGAGCCCGACGCCTACGCGCTGGAAGAAGCCCTGCGCCAGAAGGAAAAGAATGGCGGCGAAGTGGTTGTCGCCACCGTCGGTCCTGCCCGCTCACAGCAGGTATTGCGCGAAGCTCTGGCGAAAGGCGCCGACCGCGCCATTCATTTAGTCGACGATTCTTTTGTCACTATGGACGCCGTCAGTACCGCCCGCGCAATCGCGGCTGCCATTGAAGGCCAGCCTTTCGACATCATATTCACCGGCCTCCAGTCCGACGATTATGGGTTCGCACAAACCGGCGTTTTGCTGGCAGAGATTCTCGGCTGGCCCCACGCCACCATCATCATCGGCATCGAGAAAACGGAAACCGGCCTGCGCCTGAAGCGCGAGTTGGAAGCCGGCCAATACCAGTCGATCGATATGCCCTTGCCGTGCGTGCTGACCATCCAAAGTGGAATCAATAAATTACGCTATGCCACCTTGATGGGCATCAAACAGGCCAGAAATAAGCCTCTCCAGCAATTAACCAAGGCCGAACTGGAAGGCAAGCTGGGAACAAATTTGCAGACCATTGAACGCCTCTACGTCCCCACGAAACAGAAGAAAACGGAGATGCTCGAAGGTTCCACGGCCGACATCGTCAAAAAATTGGTAGATGTACTTCGCAACGAGGCTCGCGTGATTTAATAGTTGTGCGTGCATGTAGCGGACCGGAAATCCACCTTTCCGACGCCTGGAAATATTTAGGAGAACTGAACCGATGCCAAACATGTTGTTGCCTCCGGAAGAACGCGACCTGACGCCTGATCAGGTGGCTGCACTCGACAAGCGCCGCTTCCGTGGCTTGATGCTGCAAGTCATGGGCGGAATTCTAGCGATCATGGCCATCCTGCTGACTGTATGGGCAGGCCAGGATTTCACCTACGATCCCGGCTGGATCCATCCCATGGGCTATTACATGATCCTTGCCGGCACGCTCTCGCTCACCTGCATCACCGTGGGTACCATTTTGCGCAAAGGCAGTCCCGAATTCGACTAGCAGCGAATCCGCTGTCCGCGAACTCGTCTTTCCCGGTCACTTCTGTAGCATTTTCACAGGTAGCGTAATGCCATGGGTGCCCCATTCTAGCGAAGCTAGGGTGGGATAGTACGAAGCCCGCTCTTCAGGCAACGGTGAAAATACCGTAGCCTTCGAAATTGAGCCCTATGCCCGAGACCATCCTGGTTGTCGCCGAACAGCAGCAGTCGAAGCTGAATCGTGTCTCTTTCGAGACCATCGCAGCGGCGCAAGCCATCGCCAAAGAAACCGGCTGGCAGGTTGAAATCGCTGTCCTCGGCCATAACATCGGACCGATTGCGGACGAATTGGCCAGCAAACAAGCCGCCAAAATTTACGCCATCGAATGCCCTCAACTGGAGGCATACACCGCCGACGGCTACGTCCACGTCCTGAAAGAATTTCTCACCACCAGGCAGCCGAAGCTGGTGCTGATGCCCCACACCTACCAGGTCCGCGATTTCGTCCCTCGCCTGGCGCTGGCGCTCGGTAAGACTGTCATCCCCGACGCCATCGGCTACAAATACGAAAACGGCAAGCTCCTTTTTACCCGTCAAATGTTTCAGGGAAAATTCGCCGCCGATGTTTCCTTCACCGATCCAGGACCGCTGTGGATGGCGACCTTCCAGAACGCAGCCTTTCGTGGCGACGCGGCGGAAGCCGGAACCGCGCCGATTGAAACTTTCCCGGTGACCGTGCCGGACGGCGTCATTCGCGTGCAGCCGCATGAAATTTTCAAAGAAGCCAAGCAGTCCGTCGATCTGTCGCAATCGGAAACCATCGTCGCGGTAGGACGCGGCATCAAGGAACAGAAGAACTTGGCGATCGCGGAAGACCTGGCAAAATTGCTGGGCGGCGACATCGCGGCCTCGCGACCCATCTGCGACGCAGGCTGGCTGCCGCTCGATCGCCAGGTCGGCAGCTCCGGCCAGACCATCGCGCCCAAACTCTACATCGCGCTTGGCATCAGCGGAGCCATCCAGCACATCGTCGGCATGAAAGGCTCGCGCATGATCCTGGCCATCAATAAAGATGCCGAGGCCCCCATCTTCGAGATCGCCGACGTTGGAGTGGTCGCCGACCTGTTCGACGTAGTCCCGCCCCTGATTGAAGAAATAAAAAAAGCCAAAGCGGTTTAGGATGGCGCTATGAGGAAGTTTCTGCGGCATACCTGGGCACAAGTAGTTCTGGTTTATGCAACCCTTTTCCTCTTGATGTGGATCGGACTGCGCCATACATCATCGTCCGATCTCGCCACCACCATCCTCGTGGCCTGCGCAATCCTATTCTCTGTCGCGTTCGCTGTGTACACCGCATTCCGCACAGGCAAATTTTCCACTCGGCCACAGTGGTGGGCAGATTTCGTCACAGATAAGAAGTACAGCTCCAGCAAACAGACTCCCAAACATCTGTGATTCCCAAGCATTCAGCCGTCAAGCGCATCGAATATGCGGCACTCGATACCGCGATCAGGATGGGCGGCAACGCCAGCCTGTAACTCCGCCTGTGCTACCTTGACCCAGTGGAAATTGCCGGCCCCATCACAGTCGAAGAACTTCAGGAAGCGCACGTTCTCTCCGTTCCCAGGCTGCTGCGCGGCAGTCTGCGTCGCCGTTCGCAGCAAAGACTGAATCCCTCAAAATGGCGTTTGGGGTTGATCGCCTTGATAGGCATGCTTGCTCTCGCGGAAGCTTTGTTCGATCCCTCTATCAGCGGCGAAACAAAATGGGGACTAATGCTACTTCTATGCCTGGTGCCCGTCTATCAGATATTCTTCCGATCGCAAACCACGCGGAAGGGATATGAACACCGCATTGAGCGGATGCCGCGCGTCCTGTCCGTCGATACCGATGGTGTTCGCTTGGAAGATCGTGCCAAAATGTTTCAGTTTCACCCCTGGTCCGCCTACCAATCCTGGCGAGAGGGCTCCAACGTTTTCGTGCTGCGCGGGCCGCAAAAAGTATTCAACATCGTCCCCAAACGCAGCCTCAGCTCGCAACAAGTGGATGAACTGCGTGTGCTGCTGGCCATGCATATGCCTGATTGCGCCTAGCGCACCCTGACCCGCTTTGCCAAGACTCGCCTGCCGAAATCCTTTTATACTGGAAGCGTCTTCCGACCTCTTCCGCCTCACGGGCATACCCTGGCGGTAGCGGCGGCGTTCCGCATGCGGGAAAGCACGCAGGAACCAAGGGCATGGCTGGAAACGGCTGCGCCTCCCGCGATTTGAAGCATCATCAAATCGCCTTGGAAAGGAAGCTCGACGGCTGTCCATGCCTGTCCATGGAGTTTCGCCGTTTTTGCTCCCTGCGACCGTTTCCCGCATCCGATAGGTGTAGAGAAATGGCCGCGACCACAACCCAACCCGAGGTTCGCTCGCACTCCGCCACATCGCGCCTGACGGATAAGCATGGCCGCGCCATTACCGACCTGCGCGTCTCCGTCACAGATCGCTGCAATTACAAATGCGTCTACTGCCGCACCGGGACGGAGGGCGCGCAGTATGCCGAACTGCCCATCGCGGATTATCTCCGCATGGTCAAAGTGTTCGTCGATCTTGGCATTGAGAAAGTTCGCCTCACCGGCGGCGAGCCTCTGCTGCGCCATGGCCTGCTCGAAATGATTTCCGATCTGTCAAAGATGCGAACCGCGTTCAGCGCCGACGGTGCTCCGCTTTCCCCCGGCATGGGTCAGCCTCTCGACATCGCCCTGACCACCAACGGGCACTTGCTCGAAGACCTGGCGCAGCCTCTGAAAGATGCCGGCCTGAATCGCATCACCGTCAGCATGGACGCCATCGATCACGAAAAGTTTGCGCGCATCACCCGTGTCCCCGACAGTTTCAATCGGGTCCTGGCCGGGGTTCGCGCCGCCAAACGTGTCGGCCTCGATCCGGTGAAAGTCAATTGCGTTCTGCTGCGCGGATTTAACGAGGACCAGATTGTCGAGTTCGCCAAATTCTCCCGCGATGAAGGCGTGATCGTCCGCTTCATTGAATTCATGCCGCTGGAAGAAGACCGCGTCTGGACACCGCAGGTGGTGGTGCGACTGGAAGAAATCCTGACCGCGCTGAATTCTTTCCAGCCCGTGGTTCCGCTGCGCCCCAACACCGCCAGCGAGACTGCCCTGCGCTATACCTTTAAAGACGGCCTGGGCGAAATCGGAATCATCGCTCCGGTATCGCATCCATTCTGCGGACATTGCAGTCGAGTCCGTCTCACTTCAGATGGCAAACTGCGCACTTGCCTGTTCTCGCAATCCGATCATGACCTGTATGGCGTGATGCGGCGCGGCGGCAACGATGCGGACCTGGCGGAATTTATCCGCCGCACGGTCGACCGCAAAGAAGCCCGGCACCACATCGGGGAGCCCGACTTTCTCAAGCCTTCGCGCAGCATGGTCCACATCGGCGGCTAGTATCCACTTCGATTCACCAGCCGGGAAGTCGGGAGTGTCCGGCTCGCTGGGGTAGAATGCTGCAAGAGTCATGGCAAAGATTTTTCCTCCCCTGCAGCGAGAAAAAAACCCGCGGCACTCTCATGGCGCCCACCGAATACGCTGATAGAAGGGGTTCTGCTGATGAAGACGATTCGCTTTCCGGATGGCCAGCCGGCGCTGGAAATTCAGACCTTTCACGAGGTCGCACGCGCCTTGACGTCAGCTATCGACCTGACCGGAATCTTGAACAACATCATGCAACAGATGACCCGCTTCTTCAGCCCGGAAGCCTGGTCGCTGTTGATCGTGGATGAGAAAAATCGCCAGCTGTATTACGGCGTTATTTCCGGAGGGCAGACCGAAAAGCTACGCAATAAACGCATCCCACTGGGCCAGGGAATTCCCGGCTGGGTGGCGCAGCACGGCGAGCCCATGATTCTTGCCAGCGTTCCCGACGGCCACGATTTAGCTGACGAATTACCGGCGAACAGTACTCGCGTCGAGTCCATCATCTGTCTTCCGTTGCGCGTGCGCAACCACACCTACGGCGTCCTGCAGCTGGTGAACTGCCACCCGGAGAACATGGATAACCATGAAATATTTTTTCTCCATGCTCTCTGTGACTATGCGGCCATCGCCGTGCAGAACGCTCGCGCCTTCGAGCAGATCCAGCAGCTAACCATCACCGATGATTGCACCGGACTTTTTAATGCCCGCCACCTCTACGACCGGCTGGAGCACTCTCTGGAACGCAGTCGTCGCAGCGGCAAGCCCGTCAGCATGATCTTTTTCGATCTCGACCACTTCAAGATGGTGAACGATACCTATGGCCATTTGAAGGGCAGCAAGCTATTGGCGGAAATTGGCGACATGGTGCAAGGCAGCCTAGGCCTGATTGAAACTGCTTACCGTTATGGCGGCGATGAATTTGTGGTGCTGATGCCGCATCAATCCAAACAACGCGCGATGGACCTGGCGAATCGCCTGATGGATAAGCTGCGTACCACTACATTTCTGCCGGAGTCGGGTCTGAACCTGCGCATCCTCGCCAGCTTTGGAGTTTCGAGCTTTCCCGAAGATGGTTTGGATATTCACGCCGTCATTCGCGCCGCCGACGCCGCCATGTACCACGTGAAAAACACAACCCGCAACGGAGTCGCCGCCGCCGGCCACTTCACCGTCGCCCGCAACGACTGACAGCCACTCGCGAAACGCAAATGCGTTCGCCTCCAAGTCGGCGTTGCGGAGTCATTCTGAATGGAAGTCGGTCGCATGAGCGATCGACTGGAGTTAAGAATCCAGAGAATGCTGAGCGCGATCAAGAAGCCATGACACTCAGGATGACTCGCGTTAATTTTCCTTTGAACCGTTTGCCACCGCTGCCTATTCGTCGCTATCAGCCCCAGCCTTATGCAGGTGGATGTCGCCTTTTTCTGCGACGATGTGCAGCATCGGACCGCCTCCACCCACTTCGCCTGAAGCCGTGGCGCGATCATTCGCCGAGGCTTGCGACAGCTTGAAATCAGAATTGATTTCCCCGTCGCCGGCAACACCCTGCACCGAAAACTTCGCATTCCCCGGAACCGTCACATCGACAGAACCATTGCGGTTGGTGATATCCATGGCAGCCACCGGCTTCACCGCGCTGACAGAGATGCTGCCGTCAGAATTCTTCACCGTGACCATGCCTTGAATTTGTTTCAGCGAAATATCCATGGCCCGGGTGCTCACCAGGACTGGACCAAGAGCATTCTCCATCGTCAGGTCGCCATCGCTCAACGTGATCGTGCCATCCAGTCGCGACGCCTGAATATCGGTGCGGCTGGAATGCAGGTGCAGCGTTCCCTGAAGATGATTCAGGTTCACCGTGCCGAAGAAGTCTCCCGTCAATGTGGACGATCCAGTGACCTGGGAGAGCGAAACATCGTTCATGCGCCCGTTCACGGCGAAATCACCCTGAAGATCGCGACCGGTGAAGTCGCCTTGGCGCATCGTCACCTGGGTCGCGCCTGTGATGCTGGTCAGTTCCACGTCTCCTTGATTGGAGTTGACGGTGACGGCTGCCTTGCGCCCACTGATCGTCACATCGCCATGATCGTCCTTCACCTGCACCGCCGCAGCTTCCGGCAATGCGAGGGTCATATCGGCAACATGGCTTTCATTGGAAGGCATGTGCACAGTGACAATATTTCCCGCAGATGTAATCAAGGGTTCCAGCGAGTCCAGCGCCCGCTGCGCTTCCCGGTCGGAATCGCTGTAGACGGTTTTGTCGACTGTCAGATGCATCTGGTCGTCACTGCTGGCGGTCAGGATGACGTCGCCGTGCCCGTTTTGAATAACCACGCTGGCATCCGGCGGCAGGGGATGCGCGATCTCTTCCTTGGCCTGATGTTTATTGCCGAACATCTCCGCCAGGTTCACGTTGTCGCCAAGCTGCAACTGATCTCCGACGGACTGCCAATTCACATGATTATGCGCAGCGACAATCCCAGCCAGAACCAGCAGAAGAACCAGGAACACCACGCCGCCGCCCACCCGCACTCGCGACTGACCCGCGAGGAACAGGGATTCCAACGCCAGCAACACGCCTGCCCCAATCAAAAGCAGCGGCCACCAATGCCCATACCACTGCCAGAAATAATCGGCATTGACTTTGTGCATGGTCATCAGCAACGCCAGCACGCCGATGGTGATCAGGATCAGCGGACCCAGAATCGATCGATGCGCGGTACTGCGAATGGAAGCGCGATATGCATCACGCTGCATTCTCTGCTGCATCTTCCATTGGGCGCGCTGCGCCTTCAGCTGGGCGCGCGACGGCGGATACTGCGGCGGGGGTTGTGGCGGCATGCCCATGGAGCTACCGGCCTTCTCTGCCGGGATCGTCCGGCGGGGGCGGTTGCGATTGGACAAAGGGGCCAGACCCAACGTTAGAAGCTGGGGGTGCAGTCCAGGGAGCGGCTCCCGCAATGCCACCTAAAGGCTGGGTGGGGTTGTAGGCACTCGTGCTGGCTGCATATTCCTGTTCTTGCTGCTGGGCGCGAATGTCCGCAGTCCACATCGCGCGCTCCACTAGCATCAACCCGCCCAGAACGATCAGAATGAACGGCCAGCTGGACCTCCAGTGGAGTACATTCCACTGGTTCAGCAACGCCAGCACGCCGATCAGGATCAGGATGACCGCGCCGCGCAAACGGCGAAGTTGATAAGAGCGATTCATCGTGCACCTCCCACAGGTGGCTTCTGGCTATGACGAATCACCATCCACACACCGAGACCAATCAGCAGAATCGGCCAGCCTCGGTCAATCCAGTGCTCACTGAGAATTCCCATATTCCCCAGCAGAAAAGCTACACCCAGAACGATCAAGACCACCGCGCCAACGTGAACTCCCCGACCGGGGCCAGATGCGCAAAACGGATTCAATGGATCCACTGTACCCGGTGGGATTGGAGCCGTGTAGGGTGGCACATATTCCGATGCCGCTGCAAAGCCGGAGATCGGCCCGGCGCTGCCCACTGTCGGCACTCCCGGCGGGTTTGGATTGACAGGTTGATTGGCCGCATTCGGCGGCGCCGTCGCCCCGGTCCATGGATTGGAATACGGAGTCGATCGAACGCCGAACCAACTTGCAATATCGTTTAACCCTAGCGGGTTGGGCAGCGGGAGACCATCGCGGCGTGCCAGGGCGGTCTGGTAAGCGTCAAAAACCTGGTAGACCACCCAGAAGAAGCAGAGGATACCCAAAGCCCCGTTGTAATTAGCAAAATCCACCAGCAGCGCAAAGATCACGACATGCGCCAGGGCTTTGGCAAACTGGCCGTTATACATGGCCCCTACCCCTGGAATCCAGCCCAGCCCGAATGCAATCCACGGGTTCGTACCCCAGCTCGGCGGCACACTGCCCGGGGCGCCGGGAGCGCTGGAAATGTATTGATATCCGGGACCCGAAGTGTACTCATTGCCCTGGCCATCAGAAACGTGAATGCCGTCTGGCGTCTGGACGTATCTCGCTCCACCACCCACACGGCTGGCGGGTGCCGCGCCGATCCGCGCCGCCAGACACGGCTCACAGCTCACGATGTTATTCACCTTGTGAACGCACTGCTCACACAACGGCTTTCCGCAGAACTGGCAGAAGGCTGCAACCGGTATATCGGGATGATTTGCACAATTCATGCCGAGTTCCTTTCTGGCACAGAAAAACGACCCAACTGAAACAAGTGTGACCCAGCGTGCGAACCACGCTGGCAAACAAATTCAGAGAGTACTGTAGACATCCACTTTGGGTGACCGCTTTCACCTGCATTCAAGCCGGGTAGAGGCTGTACGCTCATGGATGCATCAATGACCGGCCCGGCAAATATAGGTGCGGGCTCCGCCGGAGCGGTACGATTTCGCTGCGCATTCTGATCCTTCACAGGGGTAACATCCATGCGCTCACGATGCACACCATTGCGATCGCTTTGATCGTTTCGACCACTGCCATGCCCCTGGCCATCTTTGCCGGAGCCCTGCTTGCCCTGCGGATAGGTTGTTTTTTCAGGTACAGGAGCCGAGTCGGCAGCCTGCCGCAGTTGATGTACCCGCGCTTCGACTTCATATACGATGCGAAGATTCTCGTAGTAGTGCACCACCCGCGCATTGGCCTGCGTATATTGCCGCGTGACCGCTCGGCGCATCGCCTGCGGCTGCAGGTCGGCAGCGTGGATGTTGGTGAGCTTGACCCCCAGCAGGTTCAGAGTGAGCGAAATGGAAAAGAATGCCATGGCGGCCACCAAGGCCATGCGTGGATCGAAAACCGTCTTCCGCAGCAGAACCACCGAAGGACGCTGCCACACGGGGATAGCTGGGATCCGGTCGCGATCGAAGGCCCCGTTGCTGCCGACATTCTCATCCTGGATAGTGGCTGTGTCGGAAAGCGGGGAAGAATAGCCCGGCAGACTATACCGGTCGGGAGCGTGCGTATCGCCATCCGCGGCGCCCATGGTTCGCGCCAGAATTTTCGCGACCAGGTCAGAAGGCGGTACCAGGGTTTCCAGCTTCAGCACCTGCAGCCACTCGCGGCCCTTGCGCGCCTGCGCAATCTTTTCACGGCAGGACGCACATTCGCTGGTATGGGCACGCACCTGTTCGGCAACGATCGGAAAAAGTGTGCCCTCGGCCGCCTCCACCCACAGCAGCTCAACAGCGGCGCAGTCGAGCGCATGCGCAGGGACGTTCGCCGACTTTGCAGCCGGCTTGTCACCAAATTGGCCGTGGTCCTTCATTTACATCACCTGCCTTTTAGTACGTTCCAACAGCCTCGCCAGTTCCATTCTTCCGCGACTAATTCGCGACTTTACCGTGCCTTCTGGAATGCGCAAGACTTCAGCAATTTCCTTGTAATCCATGTCCTTCAAATCGCGCAGTATCACAGCCTCCCGCAGCTCCGGGGAGACCTGCAGCAGCGCCCCTTGGACCATCGCCTGCAACTCACGGTCCATACAGTTCTTCAGTGGATCGGCCGCCTGGGTCTGCAGCTTCTCTGCAGGCGAGGCCGCCACCCCTTCAGAATCCTCCCAACCCGCGTCCAGCGAATGGGTGGTCTGTTCGGCTCGGGTGCGGCGGAAATGATCGACCAGCAGATTGCGCGTCAGCGTCGTCAGCCAGGTGGAGAAGCTGCCGCGTTCAATATCAAATGTTTTCAGGTTGCGATAGACCTTCAGGAACACATCCTGGGTCAGGTCCTCCGCGTCCCCGGTCGAACCGGTAAAGCGATAGCAGAGGCCATAAACGCGGCGATGCTGAGACTCCACGATCTGCTGCCATGCATGGCCATCTCCCTGCAAGCAACGTCGTACGAGTGCGTTGGTCTCTTCCACGGAGTCGGGATTTGCGGGCATCCGCTGCCTGGGTTCAGAAGTCCCCTTGGACGAAGGGTTGGTAGTGTGGCCCACACCGCCGCGGCGATCTCGCAGATCAAATCGCGAGATGCTGCTGCACGGGTATGGCACGGCCGACAATCCCATACCAGAGGATACGCGGACCACCACGTTTCAGTTCCATCACATTCTACGGAAACCTTGGCGGGTTAGCGACAGATTTTTTGATTGTAGGTAGGCCGCACGTTCCACCGCGAGCCATCCGGACTCAGATCGAACTGGCGTTCGCCGGAATGTTGATGCCGAAGCTCCAGACCCAGGTATCTCCGCGCCTGACGTAGAAGGATGATGTCCACACCGGGATAACGGGTTGACCGAAACAGCTTCCGTCCACGGTGGCATACAAAGTGAGGATCCCGAAGTCCGGAGTGACGACATTCGCCCGGGCATCAGCAAGCCGGAAACTCTTGACTTCGCAGCCTTGCCCGGACCAGGCACTGAGCACCTCGGCCCGCGTGGCGATGTGCGTGCCGAAGATATCGATGAATTGAACCTGCTGCGGCATCAGCGCGTCGAGCCGTGTCGCATCCCTGTCTTTCCACGCATCCCAAATGGCTTGCTCGCGACTCAGCATCGCCTCGGTCTTGGCATCATGGCTGGCTGACCGGCCCGCTGCGGTCATGTCCACAGTTCGCTTGGGCAGCTTCGCGGGGTCAACGATCGCCGATCCGGCGCGGAATACCGCCTTCCAGCGCGTCCCTTCGAGAACGTAGGCTGTCGCTGTCCAACTCGCCTTCGGGAGCCGGTTGCCGCCGCAGGAACCGTCCACGATCGTCTTATGCGTGATGACTGCGGCCTCGGGTGTCAGCCGGCTCAACTGGAAATTGGAGATCTGGTAGCTGTCAATTTTGCAATTCATGCCGCTCCATTCACGGATGGCGGTCGCTTTGTCGATTCGACCCGACAAGCCCCAGCTGACGAACTTGTCGGAGAGGAAGGTATACCAGAACTTCGTGTCGTTCGACTGCCGCGCGCGATATGACTCTTCCTCGATCCCGCTGAGTACTCGTATCAGATCTGTTGTACCGTCGTGTCCCCGGCCGGGGTCAGGGGCCTGTGCGTTGAGATGAGAAGAGGATGCCGAGCCGAAACCAAGCACGAATAGCACAACGGTTGTCATTCCGAACCGCTTAAGCATTCCAAGCCTCGCAAAATGGATGTGGTTGTTCGAAAAGACTACATCGATACCGGCAACTCACGCAACACATCGGGCGCTAATGACGGAACAGAGAGACATGGGATCCAGCCTAAATTGATGCAATGAGAAAATGCTCTTTCACTTGGCGAGAACAGACAAAGCGCTTATCCAGACCAAGGCAAGTTGCAAATGCGTATCGGTGACAATATGCAAATCGACGAGGAAGGATCGCTAAATCTAAGACGACGATTCGCCATAACCCGGGAAGCGAACATCAGGCAGTGGTGTTCATTCCGCTCAGCATTGGGCGAGGGTCACAATAACCGCGGATCGATACGATCTCTCCATTAGAGACATGGATGTGCTCGGCGAAAGGAATCAGGCCGAAGATCGTATCGATATTAACTATGGCGACGCAGTGTTCGCCGTCGACAATAAGTCGGATTACCTCGATGCTCTTCATGATTGAGGCGAACTGCGCGAGCCCTTGCCGAAACGCCTCAGCGCCGCGATAGGTGTTCGTTGGGAACTCGCAGACTGCATCCGGATGAAGAGGAAGGGCGGAAGCGTCATTGCGCCGCACCGCATCGATGTACTTTTCAACTACCTGAATCACCTGTTCGCGCAGATTATTCATCAGTCCATGAGCCGGCCGGCTCTCCGGGGACATGCCTCCTTCCAACTGCCGACGATACTCGGTCGCATCGAACTTGCCCTCCGATGAGCTGATCAAGCCGTCCCCATCGAACCGCCAATTTTCCGACCCGCGAATGCGTACCCTATGGCCGGTGCCTTCCGGCCGTGCATTTGTTCCAGTAAGAATCCAGTGGTACTCGACCCCATCGCCGCGCACCTGAAGGCCCTCCATCACCACCTGAAGATCCGGAAGCGCGCTCATAAACGAAAGTGCCACGTGCGCGATTGCATCCCGGCCAACAGCGGGCAGACCGTCATTCACAGTCAGCGATCCGCCTTCTGAAAAGAAGGCAGCCACCATTGCAGGATTTCGGCTGCACCACGCCGCAGTGTAGCGCGTTGCGAAATCTCGCAAGTCAATCAGATTAGGACTCATAGCCGAAGATCGTAACACGCCGGGGTCGCACGCCGCCGACCAGCAATCCGGAGGTAATTCTCGATAAGCGGTAACAGGCCGAGCACTCATCGAGCAAGTTTTTGAACCAGCATCGCAACTTTAGTCCCGATAAACGCTCATCTCGGTAGCAATCACACACCATTTTTCGCCCACGATAACGCCTTTTACCGTGCGTCACGGCAAAGCGATGTGTCCCTGACGAAAGAGCCGTTTCAAATAGCCTAGAAGGCCGCGGACTGAATCAGACCAACTACCCTTAGTTCATATGTCCGCGCAGCTACATGTCGTGCGGCATATAGTCGGAAGCCACCGGATTTTCGTACAGCGAATAGTCACGGCTGACCACCGTGATGCCGCTTTCCGTCACCAGGTAGTTCTTGCGGTCTTCATTGGCGTCATAACCGATCACGGTACCCTCGGGAATCTGGACGTCGCGATCGATAATGGCCCGCCGGATGCGCGAATGGCGTCCAATCCTGACATGCGAAAACAGAATGCTCGAATCCACTTCCCCATAGGAGTTGACACGCACATCATGCGACAACACGCTGTTGCGCACCGTGGCGCCGGACACGATGCAGCCGGCGGAAACGACGGTGTTGATCGCCATCCCGGTTCGCCCAGGCTCGCCAAACACGAATTTTGCCGGCGGATATTGCAGCGGCCGGGTCCGCATCGGCCAGCTCTTATCGTAGAGATTGAAGATAGGAGTAACCGAGGCCA
Organism: uncultured Acidobacteriota bacterium; assembly: GCA_963737095.1. Lineage (GTDB taxonomy): Bacteria > Acidobacteriota > Terriglobia > Terriglobales > Acidobacteriaceae > JAKAAZ01. The sequence goes on along the minus strand of CAVTRK010000009.1, from coordinate 379,419 downwards.
CATCCATATTGGCGTCGTAATAGGCATCCAGCGTACCCACATCGCGCCAGTACAGCGCCTCCTGCTTATTCTCATCCACAAAATTGAAGGCGTACATTTTGTACTGGCCCAGCATCGCCGGAAGAACATTATGTCCGAAATCGTGCTGCGAGTTCGGGTCTTCCGCATCGCGAATCAGCGCCGGCAGCAGGGCATCCGTGTTGAATAAATAAATGCCCATGCTGGCATCTACCTTGTCCTGGTTAAACGGCGAACGCAGATTCGTTTGCTGCGGCTTCTCCTGAAAGCCGGTGACTTGTCCCGATCGCGACACCTCGACCACGCCGAAACGCGATACTTCCGAGGGATCGATGGGTAGCGTAGCCAGCGTCACATCTGCCCCGGAATCCAAGTGCTGCTGCACCATGCGCCCGTAATTCATCTTGTAAATGTGGTCGCCGGAAAGCAGCAGGACCCGCTTGGGCTGTTCGCTGCCAATGGAGTAAATGTTCTGGTAGACCGCGTCCGCCGTGCCCATATACCAGTTGGAACTGACCCGCTGCATGGGCGGCAGAATCTCAATAAACTCGCCCAGCTCGTTGGCGACCACCGTGCCCCAGCCTTCGCGAATATGCCGGTTCAAGGACAGCGCCTTATATTGCGTCAGGATGTAGATCCGGCGAAGGTCAGAATTGATGCAGTTGGATAGGGTGATATCGATGATGCGATAATTGCCGCCGAACGGGACCGCCGGCTTGGCGCGATCGCGAGTCAGTGGGTAGAGCCGCTCACCGGCCCCACCTGCCAAAAGAACTCCCAAGGTCTCTTTCATCGCGGGCATTTGGTTTGCCTAACCTGTCGAAATATCGATTCGTTGCGAGTATATCAATCCGCGCACATTTGTCATGCCCCGCTCAGAAAATGCCAGGCGGCAAGATGAAACTGCGGTGAATCGCTGCTGCTACAACATTAGGATGCGATGTATCCGCATCTTGCCACTTCGACGAAAATATTCGATGCGACAATAAATCAGATGTACTTTCATCCCCAGCTTCGACCGCGAATCCGATGCTGCAGCTAACCCGCGCCGGCAAACGCTTCGGCCACAAACTCCTGTTTGAAAAAATCGACTGGCAGATCACTCCTGGCGAGCGCACCGGCCTGGTCGGCGGCAACGGCACCGGCAAATCGACGCTGCTGCGCATCCTGGCGGGGCTGGACTCGCTCGACGATGGCTCCATGGAATCTACCGGCGGGATGACCTTCGGCTATCTTCCGCAGGATGGCCTGCAATTGCGCGGACGCTCGGTCTTTGATGAATGCCTGTCCGCGTTCGCCAGCACCCAGGCGCTCGAGCATAAAATCCAGCACCTGCATACCCAGCTGGCGGAATTACCGCCTCACTCTGGCGAATATGCCGCCGTGATCGCACAACTGACGCGAAGCGACGCCGAGTTTCACGCGCTGGATGGCTACACCATCGAAGCCCGCGTCGGTACTGTCTTGTCCGGCCTTGGCTTTTCTAAAGAAGATTGGCAACGCAAGACCGAAGAATTTTCCGGCGGCTGGCAGATGCGCATTGCCCTGGCCAAATTATTGCTGGAAAAACCAGACCTGCTGTTACTGGATGAGCCAACCAACCATCTCGACCTGGAAGCTAGAAATTGGCTGGAAGGCTATCTCCACGCCTATCCGCATGCCTACGTGTTGGTCTCGCACGACAGATTTTTTCTGGATATCGCAACAGATAAGATTGTCGAGCTATGGAATCACCGCCTCTACAGCTACACCGGAAATTACGAAAAATATCTGCAGCAGAAGGCCGAGCGCCAGGTCCAGCTGGAGGCCGCGTACCGTCACCAGCGCGAGCACATCGAACATCTGGAATCTTTCATCACCCGCTTTCGCGCGCAAGCCACCAAGGCCCGCCAGGTGCAAAGTCGCGTTAAGGAGTTGGAACGGATTGAGCGCATCGAGCTCCCTCCCGCGGAAACCGAAATTCATTTCACCTTTCCCCAGCCGCCCCCCAGCGGACGCACGGTGGCCGAGGCGCAACAAATCAGCAAAAGTTACGGCGCGAAAGAAGTCTTTTCGGGCGTGCAGTTCACCATCGAGCGCGGCGAACGCATCGCCCTGGTAGGCCCAAACGGCGCCGGAAAATCCACACTCATTCGCCTGTTGGCGGCCATGGACAATCCCACCACCGGCCAGCTTCGCCTGGGTCACAACGTCGTGCTGCAGTATTTCGCCCAGGACCAGTACAAGGCACTCGACGCCGACGCTCGCATGCTCGACGACATCGGACGCAGCGCCCCCAGAATTCCGCAAACAGAATTGCGCAGCCTGCTGGGATGCTTCCTGTTCTCCGGCGACGATGTTTTCAAGCAGCTCGGCGTGCTTTCCGGTGGCGAACGCAACCGCTATGCCCTGGCGCGCCTGCTGGTCAGCCCGGCGAATTTTCTTCTATTGGATGAGCCCACAAACCACCTCGACATGCGCGCCAAAGAAGTGCTGCTGGAAGCGATCCGAAACTTTACCGGCACCGTCGTGTTTGTCTCCCACGATCGCGCCTTTATCGATGCCCTGGCGACCCGCGTCTTTGAAATTCGAGATGGCGCCGTGCATGTTTATACAGGCAACTACGAAGACTATCTCTGGCAGATTTCCCGCCAGGCCGAGGCAGCAAAAAATTCTTCCTCTCCCGAAACAAAAAAATCCGGTGAAAATGTCGCGCCGCCTGCATCGCCCGAGCCATTGCCCAACGGACAGCCCTCCGATCCCACCTCCGCCAAACGCGTCAGCCGCATCAATCCCATTCGCCTCCGGCAAATGCAGGACCGCTGCAACACACTGGAGGAAGAGATTCCTCGATTGGAAGCAGCCATCCAAACCACCGAACAGCAGTTAGCCGTCTACATTTCTCCCGAGCACTACCAGTCGCAGCAGAATCAGCTCGACCAGATGCGCGCCGACCACGCCGCCATGCTGACCGAATGGGAAGAATTAGTCGTGCAGTTGGAAGAACAAGCCGCAATTTCTTCCCCCGCCTCTTAGCAAACTTCCCGCTCGCTCCTGCATAATGCAAATACGTATGGACCTTTTGTGGAAGCCGGACAACTGGGCGGAGCGCCTGGAAGAGTTGCAGTCGTTCGATCCGGAGCGCAAGGAAGCTCCGTTGCGCCGCGACGTTCGCTCGCTTGGAATCTTGCTGGGCCGCGTCCTTCGAGAACAGGCCGGAGACGCCCTCTTTGAAGCGGTGGAGGATTTGCGCCGCATCACCACCGATGGCCGCGAAGCCCGCATCCAGGGCGACGGCAAGAAAGCCGATTCCCTGCTCGCCGAAGCGATTGCCCGCATCGCCACCTGCGACACTGGATTTGCGGAGCACCTGACCCGCGCATTTGCTTTCTATTTTGAGCTGATCAATCTGGCCGAAACCAATCATCGCAAACGCCGTCGCCGCGCCCATCGCCTGCTAGGAAGTCAAAGCCCGCCGCAGCCCGGCGAGATGCGCGGAACTCTGCGCCGCATGCGCGAAGCCGGCATCACCGCCAGCGAAGCCCTCGATTTCCTGGCGAAAATCTGCGTCATCCCCGTCTTCACCGCCCATCCAACTGAAGTCGCCCGTCGCTCTGTCCTCTTCAAGCGGCGTCGCCTCGGCGAAACCCTCGAAAGCCTCAATCAGATTCCCCTGCAGGATGAGGAACTCGCCGCTCGCGAAGAAGACATCCTCGCGGAAATCACCGCGCTCTGGCAGACGGACGAAGTTCGCAGCCATCGCCCCACCGTCCAGAACGAAATCAAACTTGGCCTGGATTATTACGACATCGCCATCTTTGAAACCCTGCCGCAGCTCTTCGAGGAAATCGCCGGCGCCCTACGCGACGAGTACGGTCTGGAAATCGAGGCCAATGACCTGCCGCAGTTTGTGAAATTTGGTTCCTGGATCGGCGGCGACCGCGACGGCAACCCATTTGTAACTCCAGAAGTTACATGGCAAGCCATCACCATGGCTCGGCGCAAGCTGATCGAGCATTATTGCGCTCGCATTCAATTAATCCTCGATCTTCTGACGCCTTCCGTTCAGCGAGTCGGCCTCAGCCCTGCGCTCGAGAAAAAACTGCATACATATTCAGTGCAGTTGGAACGTTCCGGGGCCAGCATCGATCAGCGTTATCCGCATGAGCTCCATCGCCGCTTCGTCCTCTGCATTCGTCTGCGCCTGGAAGCAGCCGCCCGCGAGTTGCATGATTCCTCGCCGTCAACCGGCCTGCCTCCCTACCGCTCCAGCCAGGAACTTCTCGACGATCTCCACCTCGTCCGCGACAGTCTCGCACAAGAAAAAAGTCTCCGCCTCGCCCGCGGTCTCATCGATCCCCTGGTCCGCGAAGTCCGCACCTTCGGCCTGCATCTGCACACCCTGGATATTCGCGCGCATGCCCGCCAACTCACCCAGGCTTTGAAAGAAATCGAAGAAAACTGCGACCAGAATTCCTCCGACGAAAACTTCGCCACTCCCCTCTCGCGAGAGACCGCCGACATTTTAGCCACCTTTCGCGCCATTGCCGAAATCCAGCGCAAGGAGCCAGTCGAAACCATTCAGCAATACGTCATCAGCGGCGCTACCGGCGCAGAGGATGTCTGGCGTGTCCTCCACCTCGCCCGCACCCATGAAGTTTCCTGCATTGCCGGCGAAAATCGCGCCGCCATCCGCGTCGTGCCGCTGTTTGAATCCATCGTGGATCTCCGCGGAGCCGCCGCCATCTGCCGCGAAATCTGGACTGCCCCCGCCTATCAGCCCTTGCTCGAATCCTGGCAGCGCCGCCAGGAAGTGATGCTCGGCTATTCCGACTCCAACAAAGACGGCGGCATGCTCACCAGCACCTGGGAGCTATATAAAACCCATCGCGCTCTCTACGCCGTCGCTCGCGAATGCGGCATCGATCTGCGCCTGTTCCATGGTCGCGGCGGCACCGTCGGTCGCGGCGGCGCACCCACGCATCGCGCCATCTACGCCCAGCCCATCGGCGATTTCAACGGTGAAATTCGCATCACCGAGCAAGGTGAAGTCCTGCACTGGAAATATTCTGACGTCGTCCTCGCCGAATGGAATCTGGAGCTGATGGTCGCCGCCTCGCTCGATGCCCTCGCGCGTCCGGAAGCCAATCGTCCCGGCGGCCATCGCACCGGCGAAATGATGCCCGGCTGGGAGGAAGTCTGCGACGAACTCTCCACCCTCGCCTACGCGTTCTACCGCAAAAATATTCCTGAAAATGAAGAGGTCCTGCAATATTTCGCCGAAGCCACGCCGGTGAATGAACTGGAATTTGCCCGCATCGGTTCGCGCCCCGTCCGCCGCAAAGCGAAAAGTAATTTCGCCGACCTGCGCGCCATTCCCTGGGTCTTTGGCTGGATGCAGAGCCGCCACGGCGTCCCCGGATGGTTCGGCGTCGGCCATGCCCTCGAGCATTCCATCGCCCACGGAAATCTTCCCATCCTGCAGCACATGATGCGCGAGTTTCCCATGTTCATTGACCTCATTCGCAACGTGGAACTCTCGCTCGCCAAGGCCGACTTCCACATCGCCAAACAATATTCGCTGCTCACCAAAGATCGCGCCCTGGGCGATCGTGTCTTCGCCCGTCTTGAGGCGGAATATGAAAGCACCCGCCGCGCCGTCCTCGCCGTCACCGGGCAAAAAGTTCTGCTGGAAACCAATCCGGTCCTCTCGCGTTCCATTCGCGTCAGAAATCCCTACGTCGATCCCATGAGCCTCATCCAGGTCGAACTCCTCCGCCGCAAGCGTGCCGGCGACACCAGCGATTCCCTGCAGCGCGCCATCGCCGCCACCATCAACGGCATCGCCGCCGGCCTCCGAAACACCGGATAAAAAGTGAAAGCCCGAAACGCTTGTCGCGCTCCGGGCTTCCCTTGTTTCTTCGACTGAATTAGTCGGTCTGTTCCTTGCGTGCCTTCTTGCGATTGCGCTTGCGGGCCAACGCCTGCTTCATGCGCATCTTCTCGCCTGGCTTCATGTAGTACGAGTGCCGCTTGACTTCCTTAATAATGTCTTCCTGCTGCACCTTGCGCTTGAAACGCCGCAGTGCATTCTCCAGCGGTTCGCCTTCTTGAATCTTTACTTCTGCCAAATGAGATTACACCTCCCAACGCTCCGGTTGGACACCCTCTAGAATACCGTATTTCCCCCGGAATTTCCTCCTCGTGCGTTAATTAAGAAGTCATGCTTATTTGGTGGTTCGTCTACGGAATACCTCTCGCATTGGTGATTCTTGCAGGGGTATTGTTGTTCCGCTCGCGCTCTCGCCTTCTCGTTATGCCGATCGCAATTATGGCGCTCGTCTTGATTGCCGCATCTCCAGCAATGGGAATATATGGATTGGTCCATATCGGCCAGCTGTCTCGCCGGAATTTTTTTTGATTACGCTTTTGAAAGGCGAGCGGCGACTGTCGCATATCTTGGATTAGTGGGGGCCATCGCGTGGCTTCTTCTCAGCCATAAATTCAAGAATTCCTCCGGCATGGATCGCATTCGCGGTTTCCCTGTGGATGTCATTGGTGTGGACCGCAGCTTGCATGACCCTCTGAGGAACGCCACCACCCATCGATTATTTCCTCGCCTTGAATCGACAATCGAATTTCCCGCAAACCTGACTTCGGGGGAGTTTCCTCAGACTAAGGTAGGCCGACGCCTTTGCAGAACTTTCGTGCATACCCCTCCCAGAACGACAAGCCCCCAGCATCCAAAAGGACTGGAGAACGGCCATAGCAGGAGTGACGTAGGCAGCACCATAGAGCGACCGCTTGAGAATAGTCGAGAAATCGCCCTCGTAAGAAGAAGAGCTGATCAACTCTCCTGTGCCGGTATAGACGTAGAGGTGATGCTCCGCGTTCGGTATAAACGCTTAAGTAGGCCCGAATCTGAAACAACGATTGTGAAATCCCCGCCTTCAGCGTTGACCTGCCATCCGCGGAGGAATCGTCTTTCAGGACCGTACATCTGAATGCGGCCTGACGGCTCCAAACCAACCACATACTTTCCATCTGGAGTAGTGACGACGTGATGGGCGTACCCGACAGGCCACTCAAAGGACGCTGGTGGCTTGACCACACCAGTCGCCGCCAGAGCAGATCCAAAGAAACCCACCGCGCCTGTTACAACCAGAAAGCCAGCTATCCAGACTAACCAATTCGGGCGGACACCAGCTCTGCGTTGCTTGTAAATTCCGATCACAGCCAAAGAAATCCAAACGACAGCAAAAATTAGCAGGAAGATTCCGAACAACGAATTCATCGTGATTCTCCGTGAAAAAAGTCACGTGCACGCATATTTTAATCACAAGGCCTTTGGTTCGTTGCCGGGTGCCCCATTCAAGCCCTCCGTTGGCTTGAGTGGGATGAGAAGAACTCATCCCCCAACACGCCGAAGCATGATTGTCGAAAAGGCAAACTTCACGCGATGTTAAATCTGGAAAGGGCTACGATCAGACCCCAACAATTGGCTCTCGAGGGAAATCCGACGGCAGGTTATCGCCGCAGTGATCCCTGAGTTCAAGGAGCAACCGCGTCCTGTCTGGCAATACAGAGGTGTGGACAATCTTTGTTCCATCGCAACCCGTGAGCATTTGAGTCAGGGAAGTTCAGGACGGCGCTCCGCAAATGCCCGCCAGTAAGCTTCGCCAAGCTCAAGAAACTCCTGCCGAGAAAGTTCCCTCTCTGATCCGAGGAAGAAACGCATCCGTTCAGCCGTGATCCTTATCGTGGGAGAATCACTGCGATCGTCTTTCAATAACTCCATCGTGAGGATTTCGTCGTCATGTTCCCGGATAGCGATTGTAGCGTGGCTTATTTCATATTCATCGGTCTTGAGTAGCCTGCGCGCTACGTCCCGCCATTCGACCGACTCCAGCCGCCCCTTCTCGAAGTGCCTCGCTCTTATCGCCTCGGAATCTTCCCATGACGAACCTTCAGGGATTACAAGGTCGCCGGGCCACGGGACAAGCCTGAAAGCTTGCACTTCGCTAACACCTTCGAGGATAAGACGGAATCGTGCTGTACTCGGAAAGGAATGGAAAGACCAGAGATACGGAACATCGACCACCAGGGTAATCGAGCGGTCCAAGGTATCAGACGACAAACTCTCCAAAGAGCCGTCATGAAGGCTGTCCCACAAACTTATTAGCTCATCCGAAACAGTCGACATGGCCCGCTTTTTGAGAGAACTGAGAACAATGGCGTACTTTTCAACGATACATCCTCCGAAACGGTGTTTTCGGGAACTTGCGCGAACTCGCCGGCTGCCCCTCCAAGCCCACCCCTGCGCGAAGCCGAACGGGTTGGCTTGAGTGGGATGGTAGATCTCGCCCTTCTCCCATCCCGCCGCCTTCTCTCGTAAGCCCGCCTTCTGCCCGCTTTCACCCGCGATAAACGATCAGCATGCGTGAAGCTGTTAGCGCGAGATCGCCACCAAGAAGCGCGTTTCACAGCGCGAATCCGGCAACGCGAAGTCTCCGAATGCGAAACCGCAGCGCAGACTGATACGCTTCAAACAGGCCGTGCCGGCACCGGCGCGGCAACTGGAGGCGAGATGGGTGTTGCAAACTGTAGCTTCTTGAAGGCGTGCGTTCGGGTTGCGCCGGGCATCCTGGCGACGGCGTTCGTCGCGACCGTAGCCATGGGACAACCGAGCGCGCATCCACCGCACCCACAAACTGCCCGCAGCTACTTCGTCTATGTGGGAGGCGGAGGAATCCATCAGTACCGCTTTGACGCCAAGACCGGCACTCTGAAGTCGATGGGCCTGGCAGCTCCGGTGAGTGGCGAATCGTGGCTCGCCACCGATCCCGGGCCATCGCTATCTTTATACGATCGGTGCGCCGGCCAGCGCGCCGAACCAATCCGATCTGCGGGACGGATCGATCAGCAGCTACTCCATCGATCCCAAAACCGGCGCGCTGACATATCTGAACAGCGTGTCCTCGCCCAGTACCGCCCATATCAGCCTGGACCAAACCGGCAAGATTCTGTTTTCGGCGAATTACGGCAGCGGCTCCGTTGCGTCGTTTGCCATTAAGGACGACGGCAGCATCGGCGAAAGGACGTACCTGGACCAGCACACCGGGTCGAGCGTCAATCCGGTGCGGCAGACCAAGCCGCACGCCCATGCCGTCGTCGTCTCACCCGACAACCGCTTCGTGTTCTCACCCGACCTGGGGCTCGACAAGATCTTCATCTACAAGATCGATACAGCCAGGCAGACCATCACGCCCAACAGCCCGGCCTACGTCAAGGTAAAGCCGGGACTGGGACCGCGGCACTTTGCCTTTGGTGCGCATGGCAAGTTTGCGTATGCAGTGTGCGAAATGGGAGCGGCTGTGGTCACGCTCCGCTACGATGCGGCCAACGGCATCCTCACTCCCATTCAGACCAGCTCGATTCTGCCGCCCCATCCCACTCCAGAAGATCAGGGGTCTGAGATTCGGATGGCTCCTTCGGGGAAGTATCTGTACACCTCCAACCAGGGCCCCGAGGCGAATTCGAAGCTGGCGGATGGCTATCTGACCGTCTTCCAGATCGACGGGAAGAGCGGGATGACCAAGCAGATTCAGGTTCAGCCGACGGACGGCAAGGAAGTCCGCAGTTTCGCCATCGACCCCACCGGAAAGTACCTGCTCGCGGGGAATGGAGTTTCAAACACGGTTGTGGAGTTTGCCATCCGCAAAGACGGGAAGCTGAGTCCGATCAGGCAGAAGATCGATGTTGCGTCGCCGGCTTCGTTCCTCTTCATTCCCGCACCATGAGCATGAGGGGTTGCCGAGTATTTGGGTAGCCCCTCCGCGTCCCGGCAATCATCCACGCCGGGTGCCCCAGGTCTCGCATCTGAGACCTCGGATCGCCGGGGTGCCCCATTCAAGCCCTCAGTTGGCTTGAGTGGGATGAGAAAACTCCTCCCTCAACACGCCGAAGCATGATTGTCGAAAAGGCAAATTCACGTGATATTAAATCCGGAAAAGGGCTACGATCCGGCCCCAACAATTGGCTCTCGAGGGAAATCCGCCGGCAGATTATCGCCGCAGTAATCCCTGAGTTCAAGTAGCAACCGCGTCCTATCTGGCAATACAAAGGTGTGGACAATCTTTGTTCCATCGCAACCCGTGATCGTCACCGTGCGACTTTTCTCTCCGGTGGTGGTCTCGACGCTCCCGACAAACAGCGTTTCGAAACCCCCACTTTTCAGAGACCTTCGATTGGGTGTACGGTATTTGCATTGAGAGCCACGGGTCAACATTACAGTCCCACCCCAGAGTCTGAAGAACGTGAGCGATCGTCCGACAGTGAGCTGACGTAGGCGCGAGGATCGCGGTGGCTGAGCCCGACCTGTCGCGGATTGGGTAGCCCTGGACAAGCCAAGTTCTCGAAAAACACATTCGATTTCAGAGGAGAACGAAATGCCGATTAAAGGAAAAATCCTGGTTCTGGTCTCGAGCGGTCGCGGCTTGCCCTTGAAGGATGGCAAGATTTATACCGGCGCGGGCTACTATCTCAACGAGCTGACGGTTCCGGTTCGCGCCTTGATGAAGGAGGGCTACGAAATCACCGTCGCCAACCCCACAGGCAACACGCCCCAGGTGGATGTGCATTCAGAGGTCGCGGATTTCTTTGGCGGGGACGCGGCCAAGCTTGCGGACTACATGCTATTCCGCGACGGCCTGCTTGGGCTGAGAGACCCAATGCGCATCTCGGATGTCATCGCATCCGGCCTGGATCAGTACAACGCTGTATTCGTCCCCGGCGGACATGGTCCGATGATCGATCTTCTCGATGATCCCAACGCTGGCATTGTGTTGCGACACTTTCACGAAACCTCCAAGCCTACAGCCGTGCTGTGCCATGGCCCGATCTCACTGCTCTCGGCGCTTCCGAATTCGAAGGAGTTCGTCGCAGCCCTGGCAGCCGGCGATACCGCTGGAGCGCAGGCAAAGGCCAAAGGCTGGATCTATGCCGGATATAAGATGACCATCTTTTCGACGGCGGAAGAGCAGCAGCGGGAGCCGCTGGAGATTGGCGGCAAGGTTTGGTTCTATCCGGACTTTGCGTTGAGTACCGCGGGCGGAGACGTAAGTGTGCTGGCTCCATGGTCGAGCTACGTCCTTCAGGATCGCGAGTTGATCTCAGGCCAAAACCCGTTCTCGGACGAAGCGGTTTTGAAACTCTTAATACCGGCACTCGCCGCGAAGAAAAAGTGATTCGTTCGGATGACCGGAGCGCATCGCCCCACTTGGCACTGAATTTCGCCCGAAAACGGTAGAATGGTACTAGACGTCGCTATGCGCCGGTTTCCTCATCGGCACGCTGCGTGCGTTTTTTAAGAAAACCGGCGAAGTTTTGCTGCAATTTCGCGACAATAAAACTTGGGGACCAGTCGAATCAGCAGTTTGACTCACTTTCGTCCCTGCATAATCCTTCAATTAGCCTGCACAATCCTTCAACTAGCGTGCACAATCCTTCAACTAGCCTGTATAAACCTTCAATTAGCTGCCGTTTGACACTCGCAGAAACCCCCGCCGCCGCCCCAAAATCCCCTCTCTCGCCGCTTCCACCCTCTCTCAGCCAATGGCGCCCTCCAGACCAGTAAAATGAAGCAGACCCACTCCCTATGATTCGTTCCTATCAAGGCAAATCTCCCATCATTCCGCCATCCTGCTACGTGGATGTCTCCGCCCAAATCATCGGCGACGTCACCCTCGGCGAAAACTCCAGCATCTGGATGAACGCCGTCATCCGCGGCGACGTGCATTCCATCCGCATCGGCGCCAACTCCAATGTGCAGGACTGCTCCGTGCTGCACGGCATGCGCTATCGCTATCCCGTCATCGTTGGCGACTGGGTCACGATCGGCCACAACGCCACCGTCCACGGCTGCATCGTGGAAGATGCCTGCCTCATCGGAATGGGTGTGGTGATCTTGAATAACGCGCGCATCGGCGAAGGTTCCATCATCGCCGCCGGCGCCGTGATTCCGGAAGGCACCATCGTCCCCCCGCGAACTTTATGGGCCGGCGTTCCCGGAAAGCAGCGCCGCGAACTCAGCGACGCCGACCGCGAGATGATCTTGACGTACGCGAAAAATTATCTCGACTACACAAAAATCTATTTAGAAGAATCCGGCGCCGCATCCACCGTCTGAGTTCGAAGCAAACGGATTCCCAACACCGTACACTAGAGAAGAGAAGATTTTCTGGAGCGAACAAGCATGGCACACATGGTTCAATGCGCGAAGTACAAAACGCAAATGGAAGGGCTCGACGAGCCGCCTTTCGACAGCGATTTCGGCAACAAGATTTATCACAGCGTCTCCAAACAGGCCTGGGGCGAGTGGTTGGAGCGGCAGAAGATGCTGCTGAATGAATATCGCCTGCAGCCGTGGACCCCCGAGGCGCAGGAATTTCTGGTCGAGCAGATGAATCAATTTTTCTTCGGCGAAGGCTCCGCCATGCCGAAGGAATATGTTCCTCCCACAGCATAGAAATTTTGCGTGAAGTGATTTGGGTCGAGACGGCAGTGTAAACTGTGTCAGACCCTGCGTTCATCCTTTGAACGCGACCGTCGGGACGTGGCTCAGCCTGGTAGAGCACTCGCTTGGGGTGCGAGGGGTCGGCAGTTCAAATCTGCCCGTCCCGACCAATCAAATTATTTCTCACATACTGTTCGCACTGGCATTCGACGGCTGGCTGCCGATCGCTCCTAAGGCCCAGTGTTACTCAGGGTCCAGTTAAGGATGTCGGAAGTCATGCCCAACCCACCCCCATAGCTGGCGGTAAAGCCCATGTAAGCGGTTTGCGCACCCACAATCGACGGAATATTAATTGCCCGCGTTTGCGTGAAAACGGCAGAAGTCACAACATCCGTCAGCGTCAGGGTCAGATTGGTGCCGTCGTATGTGAGATGTGCATGTAAGACATGCCCGCTTCTTAACAACACTCCTGATGAGGTCATATCACTCGCTGGAACTGTCGGCGATGCTCCGTCGGTATAGATTCCCGTCGAATCTGTACCTTCGCCGTCGTTGTTATAGATATCGAACTTGATCGCAACGCTGGTAGCCATGCCACCCGCGCCTCCCGGTTGCGAGGCTCCATATCCAAGTCCGCTGCCACCCGGCCCTATCGCAGAGCGACCAGCATTCTGCAGGGTGAAGGTCATGCCGCCGCCCTTTGCGCCGATCAGTTGAAAGTTGAAGTCCGTTGTGAATTGGCTGATCGACACCGGTGCTGCAAACCACGCTGCCCCCAAGGCAGACGTAGCGCCCGCCGTAGTCAACTGCAGCGCATTCCCGGTCACGGTTGCAGAACCCACCAGGGAGAGTCCGCTTGACGAGCTGAACCCACTGCCCTCGTTAATGGCGAGCATTCCGCTTTGGATGGTGTAAGCGGCAATTGTGGCAGGGCTGCTAGGTCCACTCGGCTCCGCGGCGATCGCTTCCAGAGTCTCTGTCGCTGCTACTTGAATCGGAGTGGAATAGATGGTGGAAGATGTGGTCGGCGTTGTCCCGTCTGTGGTGTAGTAAATATTCGCATCGGTCTCCGCATCGGAGAGGCTCACGTTCTGCGGGGTCGTGAAAGTACCTGCGCCGGGACTAAAAATTGGTGCCGGTGTCGATCCAGAAAACGAGAAGGTCGCACTGGAAACACCACTTTGGACATACCCGGGTGCGGCTGCGATGGCATTGATCGTGGTTGTGGAACCGATCGTGATCGGGCCAGAGTAAATCGTCGAAGTTGGAGTTGGGATCGAACCATCGAGCGTGTAATAAATAACCGCGGAGGACGTGGTGGTGGAAAGTGTGACAGTCTCGCTGGTGGAGAAGGTGCCCCCGTCCGGTGTAATCACTGGGGCGGCTGCATTGGGCTCATTATTGAACAACCCATACACATCCACTTGTCCGTGCGTCGCCACGTACACTTTACCGTTGGTCACCACCGGAATTGCAAATTTGTTGGCAGGCCCGGCAGCATCCCGTTTGGGGTTGGTATCACTCTCGTAGAGCAGATCACTAAGATCGTTAGCGTTCCAGGCATAGAGCACCGCCGGCCCGTTCGTGTTGAACTGATCAGATCGAACAGCCCACGCTATCCCATTTTGTTCGTCATTGGAAGAAATCGAGAAAGTGGCGCCCGGCCATGCTGAAGTAACCGTGGACTGGCTGATAGGTGCGGTGCCCATTACCCCGTCGCTCAACTGATACATTTCAGGACTTCCGGGGATCCACTGCCCGGACGAGTTCCGCACATCCGGCGCGGCCCACATGTATACGTTCCCATTCCAATACGCTGGTGTTCCCCAGTACCCTGATGTCTGGCCAGGTATGTCCTGCAGCGCATTGATATTCGATGTGCCCCCCGGTGCATAGCCGCCCAGGTTATCTCGGTTCAGCACCAGAGTTCGCCCTTCCTTGCCGCCAACCACCAGAATGTGCGGATACTCTGCCTGCTGGTCCGGGGGCATGAGCAGACCGCTCGACCCCAAGTCCAAATCTCCCTTGTTGAGCGTCGTCAAATTGAATGCGGTAAAGTCATCGGTCGCCGTGAGCCCGCCGTTTGCCAGGTTGAAGTCAATCACGCTTTCCCCGTAGCCGGTACTACCGCTGTAGGGAAATTTTGTCCCCGAGGTTCGCGTTCCATTCCCGGTGACCACAAACATCCGTCCGCCGGGTACGTCTTCATCAATCGGCATGCCTGCCCCCGAACTCCATATGCCGGAGCCATAGCCGTTGGGAGAAAAACATACGACCGCACTCTGAGCCAGCGAGGTGGAGTTATAAGCGAATAGCCATCCATGCCACGGCTCGTAATCTCCATGGGAAGAGTACCCGATGTAGACATACCCCTTGTAATAGTCGAGAGCAGGCCGCTGATTCTGCCACAACGGATCGAATGAGAGCTTTCCTCCTGAACTGCCATTGCCGGTACCCGCCACGGTTGCGGTGATCGTCACGGGACTGTTCGCCTGCTCGGCGCCGGTAAGAATGTTGATGGCGTGCAGCCGGGAGAAATACACTCCATTCTCTTTGCTTGCAGCCACCACGTACATGGAGTTCGTTGCAGGATTGATCACAGGTGTGCCGGTGACGCCTATCGTGGGCGCCACATCCGGCGACCGCGTGTCCTTCCAGGGGACAGCTGTCGCTCCTGCTCCGGCTCCATGAGCCGCATCGAGCAGCGAAATCTTCCATATCGGGCTCGCGTTGCTGCCGGTGTTGGAATCGGCGTCGAACGCGTAGATCGAGTCATTTTCGGTGGCGACAAACACCACATTGTGCACCTGGCCATCGCTCATGGTCAGTCCCGGGATATATAACGGCTGGGCATACACGGAGCTATCCACGGGTAATGCGAACAGCTTGCCGAACGTGTTCACATTTACATTGGCCGGGCTCAGCGCCGTCTCCATCGTGTTGGCGCCGGAGTGCGTATTGTCGTATTGCCAGGTTGGCACTGCGACTGGAGTCGCTGTCTGTGCGAGCAGGCGGTTGTTGGGTGTACACAACATTCCTACCGCGACCATACCGAGCGCAAAATGACTCGGAAATCTATTTCGGTCGACACGTCTGGCAGAAAAAGAAAAGCGAACTGGCCCAGAAATCCACGAATATCTCACCAAGGCAACTCCCGACGAATACAGTCCAGCAGAGGGAAACACGACTGCAAAATACATTGAGCCCAGGTTCGGGCTTCTATATGGTTTTATTCATGCTGAATCTTCGACAGGCGGTGAGGGAGTTCCTGTCACTCCTGACTGTGTTCCCAACGGAAGTCGCTGAAGAGAACTGGTGGCGACCGCTTTCCCAAAGTCGTGGAGCGTACGTTTGGATGTCCGACGTCGGTGTCCGGTTGCCTGTGGGCTGTCATCCCCGAATCAACACCCGGTCGATCTCAACTTTCAAGGATTTCTCCCGTATTTTTGGCCTGGCGCGGATTCGCATTCCCGGCGTTCTTCTCGGTTGCGTCGCATTCCTGTCCCCCTTGGCAACGGCCTGGATTGTGGCCCAAACCAATGGCCCCACGCCATTCGGGATCGCCTGGGAGGTGCAGGGCTCCTGGCAGGTGCAGGGCATCAACGGCCCGTTGCTCACAGGCACGATGCTTTTGCCGGGATCGCTGCTGCAGCCTGGTTCCGAGTCGATACACCACTCCATCACCGTTCTATTGCCGGATGGGCAACGGATCTTTTATGAATGCTTCAATGCGCAGGATTGCGCGCGCGGCTTTCGAGTGCCTTCTCTGTACAGAAATCCGGAACCGTTTGCAGTCGACATGCTGGCGCGCATCCACACAGTGTTGCTCCACGAAAATGGCAGTGGAGACCTGGCGATCCAGTCCAGCGTTGCCACCGACTCACCGCTGCCGCGCGATGAGGTCGTGACTGTCCTTGATTCCGGCAAGACCGTCAAAATTGCCGGCCTAGCTGGCACGCTTCCCAACGGCCGCTATACCTACGATGTGGACCCGCTCGACCGCGCCTGGCCTTCCCAGTTCCATGTTGCAGTCGAGAAAAAGGCTCCGTATCTCGTCGTTACACTCCCTGCAATAGGAGGATACGTGCTTACCATCTCCGACGATCTGAATACTCCACGCATTAACGTTTTCGTGTCCGCAGTCAGCTCCACAAAATTGGCGAGTGTTACAAAATTATCCGACGAAGCCAGAGGATTGATGGAGGCGTGGAATCGCGAGGGTCAGGGTTGGCCCATCCATGACTTTCACCGGGCCTTTCTTATATCGCTAATCCGGGGCAACAGTTCCATGGGTGAGGAACGGCGAATCAACCCGCCAGAGAGAGCCGCTCAGCCGAGACAAACAACCGGCAGCGGCAAGCCGATCGCGGCGGTAGCGGCTGAGCCCACATTCACTCCCGCACCTGGCTTATTCAACGGCGATACCGCTGTGAGGTTGCGCTGCGCTACGTCCAATGCCGTCCTGCACTACTCGATAGACGGCTCTCAGCCGACCGCCAATTCTCCGGTTTACAGTGCGCCGATTATGGTGAAGGGGACAGCACTGACCATCAAGGCGTACGCCAGCGCCACCGGCAAAAAAGACAGCGCAGTTGTGACTGGAATCTTTCGCATTCGGGAATGACTGCGAAGAAAGCAACGAGGGCCGCAGGCGGATCGCGCCGGAGACCCTCGCTTTGCATGACTACCAGCCGCCGTGGCCGCCGTCGCCCTTGCCGCCGAACAGATCAGACATGACTTGCACTTTGGAATCGCAGGCGTGATTCAGGCAGGGCAAATTGAGCCCGGCCTCGACTGACTTGAGCAGCGAGAAGCTGTTGTAGTAAGTCCCGCTTTGAACGCCGCCATGCTTCTGGTAGTTGGTCTCAACCGTCAGCACAACACGGTTCTGGTTTTGACCGGGAAACAGCCCGGTGAGCTGGGCAGTGCTACCGCTGTAGTCATTCTCGTCCCACACGATGATGATCGCGCTACGCCCTTCCTGCCACACCGGCGAAGCATGGATCGCTGTTACCAGTCGCTCGATGGTCGTGTCACCCTGCTGGATTAGGCCAGGATTCAATCCCACTTGCGTGCCGTAGGTGTAGCCGCTGTTGTTCATGCCGTAGTCGAACGCGCAGAATGCATCGGCGTTGCCGCGACCATGCTGATCGTCGCATTGATTCGGCGCGATAAAGGCATAGGCAGGCACGTTTCCGCGCGCCAGGTCAGCGTAGAGACCATTGGGCCCATCGAATCCGACCACGTTGGCCAGGCTGTTATCGCGATCGTATCCATCCTGAATGCTGGCGAAGTAGGCGAATGGATTGTGCTTCACAGCGTATAGCTGCACCACGCTCGAGGAAGTCAGGGGCGCAAGCTTGGTGAAGTCCGACAGATTCGTCGCCGTCCCGTTGCTGTAATTGACGCCGCTGATCGACCCCAGTGGCAGGCTTTCCTGGTAGGATTTCCATTTCATGCCGGCATTATCCAGCTGGTCGGCAATGGTCTCACCCTTGGTAGGAGCGGCAGCGACCGATTTCACTCCATCGATATCCGCCAGCGCAACGAACGGACCGCCAACTTCATTCCACGTATCTACGGCCGGAGTCGCAGCATCGGTACCATTCCCGGAGATGGGGCAGATGGTTCCGGTATCGACGGCAACGGGCGCGTTGCCGCCGCCATTGTCGGCGTTGACGACGCCGCTGGCGATGTTCGGTGTGCACGATGTGCTGCCCCAGTTGGGAGCATTATCGCTGCGGATGGCGAAATTTGAACCACCCACAACTTCAAGATAGTTGGTGAGGCTGGGATGCCCGACCGCAAAATAATTCGTCGCCAGGTTAACCTGACCCGTGGCAATCAGATTATTCAGGTAGGGTTCGTTGGGATTCTTGATGACTTGTTGATAGCCGTGGTTTTCCATCATGATAAGAAACACATGATCGAGATGCGGAATGCCGGTTGGCATTCGGCCTTGCTGGGCGATGGCGCTACTTGCCAATACACCAGCGGCGAGACCGATGGCGGCTGCTTGCTTAAACATGAAACGGACCTCTCTATATTCGGAATTGCTGCAGAAATGCCGGCCACGCACCAGCGTGATCGCGGCCAGACTCACTGTCCGCCTTCGACATGAACGAAACATGAATAATCAACGAATAAATCTTGAATCTGTTGGCTTGCCATGCCAGTGAAGAAAACGATCAACACATTTTGAACATGTAGTAAAACCGCCGAGATCGCCGGGAGCACACGGTAGCGCGCCGAGTGGTATGTTGAGGGGGTTGATACTTACCGCAAATCCATGACGATTGTTTCGCACCAGCGGCCAAACTTAAGCGAGATTTCTCCCGACTCGGCGGAAGTGTTCGAATTTTCCCGTGGAATCGCATGAGCCAATCGGTACATTTCGTGGCTGCGGATCTGGGGGCATCGAGTGGACGCCTGATGGTTGGCGGTTGGGATGGTCGCAAGTTCACTCTGGATGAATTGCATCGCTTTCCCAATGGCGCTGTTCAAATGGGCGGCGGGCTGCATTGGGATGTCGCGGCAATCTGGTCTGAAACTCAGCACGGATTGATGCAGTATCGTGAGCGCTTCCTAGATTCGCCGGCGGCCATCGGGGTTGATGCCTGG
The DNA here is from genome assembly GCA_963737095.1 of uncultured Acidobacteriota bacterium. Lineage (GTDB taxonomy): Bacteria > Acidobacteriota > Terriglobia > Terriglobales > Acidobacteriaceae > JAKAAZ01. The sequence goes on along the minus strand of CAVTRK010000009.1, from coordinate 360,287 downwards.
GGAGTGGATTTTGCGCTGCTGGATGGAAGCGGCGAGCTGCTCGGCAACCCGTTTCACTATCGCGATTCGAGAACGAACGGAATTCCCGAGCTTGTCTTTCAGCACATCGATTCACGAGAACTCTTCCGTGATACGGGCGTGCAAACCATGCAGATCAACACCATCTTTCAGTTGTATTCCATGGTTCGCAGCTCCGATCCAAAGTTGAAAGCGGCAGAGACGCTGCTGATGATGCCGGATTTGTTCCACTATTTTCTGTGCGGAGAACGAGCGGTGGAACACACCGAGGCAACGACCACGCAAATGTATTCGCCGACCCTGGGCTGGGCGCGAGGAGTGTTGGACTCGCTGGAGATTCCGACGCGCATTTTGCCAGAGACCGTTCGCCCGGCAACCAAGCTGGCTCCCGTGCGAAGTGAAGTTCTGCGTGCCACAGGAATCAATGGCAGCTTTCCAGTGGTGGCGGTCGCCTCCCACGACACTTCCAGCGCCGTGGCTGCAATCCCCGACATGAACGAAAACAGCGCCTTCATCAGCAGCGGCACGTGGAGTTTGATGGGAGTCGAATTGAAAGAGCCAATCACCTCCGATCAGGCCTACTCGCTCGGATTCACCAACGAAGGTGGCGCGGATGGATCCATCCTGCTGATTAAGAACCTTACCGGCCTCTGGCTGTTGCAGGAGTGCCAGCGGCAATGGAGCCGCGAGGGACGCCATCACACCTGGAGCGAGATTTCAGCAATGGCAGCAATGGCAAGCCCCTTCGAATGCCTAGTGGATGTAGATGCAAGCGATTTTCGAGCGCCGGAAAACATGCATCGGGCGATTGCTGAATATTGTCGCCGCAACGGCCAGCCGGACCCGGAGACTATTGGAGCGGTGGCACGCGGGTGCTTTGAAAGTCTCGCCCTGAAATATCGGGCTGTGCTGGAGTCGCTGGAAGCCGTGACCGCACGGCGACTCGACACAATTCGAATTGTCGGAGGAGGATGCCTGAATACTTTGCTCTGCCAGATGACCGCCGATGCCTGCAATCGCACAGTGATTAGCGGTCCGGTGGAGGCGTCTGCATTCGGCAATGTGATGCTTCAAGCCATGGCTACCGGCCATCTTTCAGATATTGGCGCAGGTCGCGCCGCAATCGCTGCATCCATCCAATGCATGTCTTATTCCCCGCGAGCAACGGACGCCTGGGATGAGGCCTACGCGCGGATGGAATATAGGCAAACGCATGCATGAATCGGAAAGTGAGGGAACACTATGCACAGCACAATCACGAGCATACCGCGGCACCAGATGTTAATTGACGGAGAACTAGTGGCGTCGCAAAAAACGATTCAAGTCATCAATCCCACCACCGAGGAAGTTGTTTCCGAAGTTCCCAGCGGAACGTTGGACGACGTGAACGCGGCGGTCATGGCCGCGGAAAAAGCGCAGAAAAGCTGGAGCCAATTGCCGGCCATCGAGCGGGCACAGCATCTGCGCGAGATTGCGCAGGCCATCCGCGCGGACCGCGAGCACCTGGCCCACATAATCACCGAAGAGCAGGGAAAAATCCTCTCGCTGGCTCAGGTGGAAGTGGATTTCTCCGCAGATTACCTGGACTATATGGCGGAGTTTGCCCGCCGCTACGAAGGGGAAATCATCCAGAGCGATCGCCGGGGAGAAAATATCTTGCTCTTCAAGCATCCGATTGGCGTGATCGCCGGCATTCTTCCATGGAATTTTCCTTTTTTCCTGATCGTTCGCAAGATGGCGCCTGCATTGGTCACCGGCAATACCATCGTAATCAAGCCCAGCAGCGAAACCCCGAACAACGCATTTGAATTTGCAAAGATTGTCGCCAAGTCTCGCCTGCCGAAGGGCGTGTTCAATCTGGTGTCCGGAAAGGGCAGCGTGGTGGGGGATGGCTTGGCACGTCATCCGAAGGTTGGCATGGTCAGCCTGACCGGCAGCGTGGAAGGTGGCATCGCCGTGATGCGCGCCGCCGCCGATAATGTGACCAAAGTATCGCTGGAGCTCGGCGGAAAAGCGCCCGCCATCGTCATGCAGGATGCGGACCTCGATCTCGCGGTGAAATCCATCCGTGCGTCGCGCATCATTAATACCGGGCAGGTGTGCAATTGTGCCGAGCGCGTGTATGTCCAGGAACCCATCGCAGATCGCTTTATCGCAGCGATGAAGAAGGCGATGGAAAATACTGTCGTCGGTGACCCATTCGACAAGGACACGGAGATGGGCCCGATGGTCAGTCGAGCGCAAATGGAATCCGTCGACAAAGCCGTCCAGACGGCGGTCGCGGAAGGGGCGGAGCTGCAGTGTGGCGGCAATATGTATGCCGATCGCAAAGGATTTTTCTATTCGCCTACCGTATTGACTCACTGTCGCCAGGATTCGCAGGTAATGCAGCAGGAAGTCTTCGGCCCAGTGCTGCCGATCACCACCTTCAAAGACCTTGATGAAGCCATCGAAGATGCCAATGACTGCCAATATGGACTGACGTCTTCGATCTACACGCGCAGCCTGGACGTGGCCATGCGTGCCTGCAACGAAATCAAATTTGGCGAAACCTATGTCAATCGCGAAAACTTCGAGGCGATGCAGGGCTTCCATGCAGGCTGGCGCAAATCCGGCATTGGCGGCGCGGACGGTAAGCATGGACTTGACGAATATTTGCAGACCCACGTGGTCTACATGAACTACGACTGGAAGAACAAGGCTTCTTCCTAGCCTCCGCTGAAACTCAGGCAATTTAAATGTTTGAACGCACTGAGAGAATGTCAATGGTCGCAAGAGCGGATACATTGGTGTCGAGAGGAATTCGCCCGTAATGCTGGTGCCCCCTGCAGAAACCGAGACGACCACGCACAACCCGCAGCAACATCCGCTGATTCCGCAAGGCATGGGCCTGCAGTTTTTTCTGGTCGCCGGCCTGTTTTTCCTTTGGGGAGTGCCCAATAACCTGAACGACGTTTTGATCCGGCAATTCATGACGTCCTTCGCGATTTCGCGATTCCAGGCGGGTCTGGTGCAATCCGCCTTTTACCTGGGATATTTCTTGCTGGCTACGCCAGCCGCGTTGCTGATGCGAAAGTTCGGCTACAAGATGGGCTTCATCACCGGCCTGATACTTTTTGGGACTGGAGCGTTTTTGTTCTGGCCGGCTGCCATCGTCGGACGCTACTCATTTTTTCTGGCATCACTGTTTGTCATCGCCACCGGTCTATCGTTCCTTGAGACGGCATCCAACCCTTTCGCCGCGCAGATGGGAGATCCGGAAAGTGCAGCTCGCCGGTTGAATTTCGCGCAAGCCTTCAATCCGCTAGGTGCCATTTGCGGCGTGCTCATCGGCACTATATTTATTTTTTCCGGCATCGAGCTGAACCCGCAACAGATCGCTGCGATGCAGGCTGCCCACACCTACCAGGCCTACCTTCATCGCGAAACCATGCGGGTGGTCACCCCCTATATCGTCCTCGGCGCGATCGCATTTTTCTGGGCCTTCCTGATTGCGCGTACCAAGTTCCCCTCCATTGCAGGAGAACACGAGAGTGCGAATGAAGATCATGGAAGATTTGTAGAGCTGCTGCACTATCCGCATTTTCTGTTGGCCATCGTCGCGCAATTTTTGTATGTCGGCGCGCAGGTGGGTACGTGGAGCTACTTTATCCAGTACATCGAAAGCTCGACCCACGAACCAGAAAAGGTTGCCGGATATTTGTTGACTGGGACACTGGTCGCATTTGGCGTTGGCAGATTCGCCTCCTCAGCCCTGATGCGCTATGTGCAGCCCCATCTTTTAATGGGGGTCTACGGGCTGATCAATATTGCGCTGCTTGCGATAGGCATCAAGTTTCCGGGCTGGGCCGGGCTCTGGGCGATCTTTGCCACCAGCTTCTTCATGTCCGTCATGTACCCTACCATCTTTGCTCTCGGGATTCGGGGCCTGGGGCGAAACACTAAGATCGGCGGTTCCCTGATCGTAATGGGAATTGTTGGCGGCGCGGTCTTGACTCCGGCGATGGGCTTGATTTCGGAGTGGTCGCACAGCATCGCCCTCGCATACATGGTCCCGTTGCTTGCGTATGCCGGGGTGGCGCTCTATTCCTTCTTCGGAACCGAGTTGTCTCGCGGAACGACGGAGATCCCAGTGCCAATGATATTGCCGTGATCGCGCATTTTTTCAATGCAGTCTTGCCGCAACCATTTTGCAGTCAGGATGGAGGAGAAAACAGATGACATTTGACGCAATTTCACGACGCTCCTTTTTGAAGCAGGTGGGCGCTGCTTCGGCGATGGCATACTCCGCGCCGGCGAAGGCACTGGCTGCGACTACGCCTCAATCCAACGCGGGTAGCGATTCAGTGTCGGCAGCTGATGCCCAGCAAGCCGCGACGCGCGCCCAGAGAATGGCGTGGTGGCATGCGGCGAAGTTCGGCATGTTCATCCATTGGGGGCTGTACAGCGTGTTGGGCCAGCATGAGTGGGCCATGGAGGCCGAAGGAATTCCAATTCCGCAGTATGAATTGATGGCGAAACATTTCCATCCCAAGCCAAACGCCGCGCGAGATTGGGCGAAGCTGGCCAAGCGCGCAGGACAGAAGTACATGGTGATGACGACCAAGCATCATGAAGGCTTCTGCATGTTCGATACCAAGCTGACGGACTATTGTGCGCCGAAGCAAGGCCCGGGACGAGACCTTGTGCGGGAGTATGTGGACGCAGCGCGGGCGGAGGGCCTGCGAGTGGGCTTTTACTATTCGCTGATGGACTGGCACCATCCCGATGGAGCGCGCTGCAAGACCGATGAAGCCGCGCGAAAGAGATTTGTCGCGTACACCCATGGACTGATTCGCGAATTGATGACCAATTACGGCAAGATCGATGTTCTGTGGTACGACGTGGATGCGCCGCTGACGCCGGAGCAATGGGAATCGGAGCGCATGAATGCGATGGTGTTCCAGCTGCAGCCGGAAATCATCGTGAATAATCGCAACGGGCTGGATGGGGATTTCTCTACGCCAGAACAACACATCGAGGCGTCGAAAGAAGGACGCGCCTGGGAAACGTGCATGACGCTGAATGATAGCTGGGGCTATAACCGTGGCGACGACTCATGGAAAACACCCAAGGAGATTGTCAGTAATCTGGCGACGTGCGCGGCGGGCGGCGGAAATTATTTGCTGAACATCGGACCCAAGCCGGACGGATCGGTGCCGCAGGAGTCCGTCGATGTTCTCGATAAGGTCGGGGAATGGCTTGATACTAATGGAAAGGCGATCTACCTGACGGATCGTGGCTCCTTCCCTGCCGCGCCCAACGCGCAATTTACTCGTCGCGGAAATACTTTGTATGTGCACCAGAAGTATTGGCCGGGAGTGACACCGGCAGCGCAGTGGCTGGAGTTTTTTCAGCCCGGAGTTGTTATTGCGATTGGAGGTCTGAAGGCGAAGGTAACGGCGGCACGCCTGCTGAAGTCGGGGGCGAGCGTTCCCTTCACCCAGAATGAACCGCTCACGCTGCGGCTGACTGGATTACCGGTCGACGCGCCCGATTCGCCCATGACGGTGATCGAAGTCGAATGCGAATCGGAACCGACCATCGATGCGTGGGAGATGGTTTCGAAATGGCCTCGCTATAAAGTGGGCATCAGTTAAGGTCGAACGGCGGCAAGCTCGCCAGCGAACTTTTCGGCCCTGATCAAGTGGTCAGCCTATCCGGAGAGATTGGATGGATCTGCCACATTTCCAGGCTGGCGAGGTTGGTCGTTTTGCCCTGAATGCGCAGGCTGATCATGGGGGCATCGGTGCCCGGATAGTAGAAGCGCCTGGTGTATGTGATTTGATTGTTCACGAACACTTCGGCCACGGACCCGTCAATGTAGATGTGAACCTCCAAGGTTTGCGGATTTCTCAATTGCACCGGAATGGCAGCCCCATCCAGCGATATTGGATGATTCGCCGCCGCATCGTATTGCAACGTCAGCCATGTCTCCGTTGCAGTCTGATTCGGCTGAGACCCGAGCAACGCCAGGGCAAATTTATCCGTGCCGGGTTTGAATGTACACAGAATTTCGCCGCAACAATTTTCGATCGTCATCTTGCCGATTTGCTCTATGATTTTTTCTTCGCTCTGCGTGATTTTCAGAGCTTGCCGCCTTCCCCGTAACACTTGCGCTGCGGGCGCCACTTGCATGCTGAGATCGCCGTCGCGAGACAGTGTCAGCACTCGCGGCAAAGACATCATTCCAGCCCATCCCGCAGCGCGGTACTCCTCCAGCGGACGCGCTTCGAGAATCCATCCCCACACAATGCGATTTCCGCTCGCGTCGAGTTGCGTTTTGGCGGCGTAGTAGGAGCCGTAATCTAGAATGCCTTCCTTCTCCGGATGGAAAAGCATCTGCTTCAAATCGAGATCGCCAATTTTCCAATGCGTTTTGCCCTGGGTTGAAAAAATCAGAACGTGCTTCGCGCCAAGAGGAAAAAGTTCCGGACACTCCCACATGTCGCCGGAAGCCACCGGGTGCGTCGCGCTTCGTTCCGCGGGCTCGCCACTGACAAGGGCATGCAGGTATTCCCAATGACGCAGATCTTTCGATCGATAGAGCAGCACCGCGCCAGACTGATGCGGATATCCGGAACCGATCGTCATGTACCACCAGTCGCCCCTTGACGCCAGGGTGAAGGGTCGCGAAAGCCTGTGACGCGCATGCCAGCGGGCGGCGCATCAATGATCGGCATCGGGAGTTTCGACCATTGCTTCAATTCTGGATCGATGGAAACTGCCAGGCACTGACTCTCGCGGAAACGATTCGGGCCGCCGCGAATCGTCGCTTGATCTTCCGGGACTGCAACCACGCCCGTGTAGACGGCGGTCACTTTTCCCGCGTCGACAACAGTCGTACCCGTAAAACATCCGCCTGCATCCGGGCCACCGGGAGTGGGTGCCAATGCAATCGGCAGATGTGCCCAGTGGATCATGTCGGGACTGGTCGCGTGCGCCCAATGCATATCTCCCCAGTAGGCGCCGTTGGGATTGTACTGGTAAAACATGTGATATTTTCCGTGCCAATAAATGGGGCCGTTGGGATCGTTCATCCAGTTGGCCGCCGGCAGCAGATGAAACTGGGGACGTCGCGGGTCCGCTGCGAGTTGCTGCGCCGTCGGCTTCGCGAAAGCGTCGCACACTGGCAAGTTGCGCAACATACAGAGTGCGGTCCCACCAGCAAGCGTTCGTGCCAGTAATTCGCGTCGAGTAATCGTCATGGTAATACCTGCAGGAAAAGTGTAGCCGGTACCATGCTCCGTTCGATATGCGGCGTGTTGGTCGTAGCTTAGTAACTTAGTATGAATAAGCACGAACGAACACGTCGGCGGATGTCGGCACCGTGAGGTGAATTTCAATGAAGTTTCTGTTCGCTATATGCTTGCTTGTGGTTTCATGGACGCCTATGAATGCAGCGAACCCTATCCCATGGCAGGCGAAAGTTCAGCAGGAAATGCCACTGCTGGGCCACCGCAACTGGATCATCATCGTCGATTCGGCGTACCCGCTACAGACCTCTCCGGGGATTGAAACAGTCGAAACCGGTACCGATCAACTGACGGTCGTGAGAGAGGTTCTGCATTCCATCGATCACTCGCGCCATCTTAGACCGGTCGTGTTTATGGATGCTGAGCTTCCATTTGTAACTGAACAGAATGTTCCAGGAGTGACGAAGTATCGCGACCAGATCAAAGCCGTGTTTGGAAATCTCCCGGTCCACTCCGTGCTTCATGAACAATTGATTCGACAAATGAATGAGACGAGCAGCAGTTTCCATGTTCTGATCTTGAAGACCACGCTGACGGTCCCCTACACCTCCGTCTTTCTGCAACTGAAATGCAAATACTGGAGCGATGATGCGGAGCGGCAGCTACGGCAGGCGATGAAGAATCAGGGATCTGCCTTGTCCACTCCGGGCAATCAATAGCTAGCGCACATGATGATTGAATTCGGCATAAGGAGAATCGATGAGTGGGAAGAGCAAACTGCCGCGCCGTGACTTTCTGAAACAAGCAGCAGGAGTTATCGGTGCCGCGACGCAGTCAGGTCACTGGACCGAAGCAGCGCAGGCGCAAGAGACTCCACATCGGAAGGCCGGCGCAGATCATCTGCTCGGTCCGGCCGAAGTGTCCTATCCTCGCGTGTTCCAGGGCCGCCAACTTAAGATGGTCTCGTTTCCCCTGGGCGGTGTCGCTGCCGGCAGTCTTGGCCTGGGAGGCCGAGGCCAGCTGCGTGATTGGGAAATATTCAATCGGCCCAACCAGGGCGGCTCGCCGGCATATGCGTTTCCTGCAATCTGGATTCAATCCGGTAATTCCGCGCCAATTGCCCACGTGTTGGAATCGCGAATTCTCCCTCCCTATCAGGGAGAGTCTGGGCTCGGCTCGAACAATGCTCCGGGCCTGAGCCGACTCGAAAGTGCGAAATTCACCGGAGAATATCCGCTGGCGCACATTGACTTTGAAGATCGCAGGCTGCCTGTGAAGGTGGAACTCGACGCGTTCTCGCCTTTCATGCCGCATGATGCGGACGACTCGGGACTACCGGTCGCTGTGCTGAGATACCGCGTGACGAATCCTGGATCGTCGTCGGTGAAAGTCGGAATCGCTTTCTCGATCGATAATCCCGTAGCAGCTACCCCTGCTACAAGCAAGTCGGATACTCGCCTGAACGAATATCGCACCGGCCAGCAAGTAGAAGGCCTGCTGATGAGCAATCCATCTTTGTCCTCCGACGATCCCATGCAGGGCAGTTTTGTTTTGGCGGCCATGCCCGGCGAGAAGACGAATGTGACAAACTGGCGCGGCTGGCCAAAGGAAGCCTGGTGGACTGCGCCATTGTTGTACTGGGATGAGTTTTCGAAGCACGGCCAGTTAGGCACCGAACCGAATCCGCGCAACGCCGTGGGCGCACTTTGCCAACAAAGGACCATTCCCGCCGGTCAGTCTGGAACCATCACGTTTCTGCTGGCTTGGCACTTTCCAAATCGCACACCGGAGTGGTGTGGATGGTCCGCTCCTCCAGGCAAGGAAAATACGGTGATCGGCAACTACTACGCCACCAGATTCAAAGATGCGTGGGAAGCCGCGCAATATACGGCGACGCATTTGCCGCAGTTGGAATCACGTACACGCGCTTTTGCCGATGCGTTTCGAGAAAGCACTGTGCCCGATGTTGTGAAAGAGGCGGCCAGCGCCAACCTGTCGACCCTGGCTTCCACCACTTGCTTCCGCACAGCGGATGGAGAATTTCACGGATTTGAAGGAAGCAACGACGCCAGCGGGTGCTGCTTTGGAAACTGCACCCACGTGTGGAATTACGAGACCGCGACGCAATTTCTCTTTCCATCGTTCGCGCGCTCGCTGCGCAACGTTTCCTTTGGCTACTCGCAGGATGATGCCGGTGGTATCCGCTTCCGCCAACTTCTTCCGGAAGGACATCCCCGCTATCCAGTGGTCGCGGCAGACGGGCAAATGGGCCAGATCATGCATGCATATCTTGGCTGGCAACTATCGGGCGACAATGTATGGCTTCAGGCAACGTGGCCCAAAATCAAAAAGGCGATTGCGTTCGCTTGGGAGCCGGATGGCTGGGATCCGGAAAAGTCCGGCGTGCTAACAGGCGTTCAGCACAACACCTACGATGTCGAATTTTACGGTCCTAATCCGCTATGCGGAATTTATTATCTCGGTGCATTACGGGCCGGGGAAGAGATGGCGCTTGCGGTCGGCGATTCCACAGCCGGGGCCGAATATCGGCGCATCTTCAATCAGGGTAGTACCTGGATCGACGTACACCTGTTCAACGACGAATTTTATATTCAGCAAATTCGCGGCTTACCTGCAGACAAAATCGCTCCGCATTTGCGTGGCGGCATGGGAGCGGAAGAAACGGAAGATCCTCAATATCAAGTTGGCAAGGGCTGCCTGATCGATCAACTGCTCGGCCAATATCTTGCCCACGTAACCAACCTGGGCCCGTTGATCTCTCCGTCAAATGTGCAGACCACGCTTCGCTCCATTTATGCGTACAACTACAAACGCACGCTGGTCGATCATGACAACGTGGAACGAACCTTTGCCTTGAACAATGAGGCCGCTATGGTGATCTGCGATTACGGCAAAGCTCCACGGCCGCGCATACCATTTCCATATTTCGCCGAGGTGATGACCGGATTTGAACACGCCACGGCCGCGCTGATGATTTATTCCGGAATGGTCAAGGAAGGAATCGAATGTATTTACAATGTTCGCGCCCGCTACGACGGCGAAAAGCGCAACCCGTGGGACGAAGCGGAGTGCGGCCATCACTACGCCCGGGCCATGGCTTCGTGGACAAGCTTCGTCGCTGTCAGCGGATTTCAATTCGACGCAGCCCGAGCCTCCGTTGTGGCGATTCCACGTGTCCCTCACAAGAACTTCAACTCCTTTTGGTCAACAGCAACGGGCTGGGGAACATTTGATTATCTTCCAATCGCGGGAGGAGGAAGTCGCTTCACCATCACGGTGCTCTCAGGAAAACTTCCCTGCGCCACCTGTACGATCTCCGGATCAGGATCAGCTGCGACGGTGCGGAACACTGGAAGCACCGGCGCACATTCAGTTCAAGAGAAAAATGGGACAAGTGTATTTCATTTTCATTCTCCGCTCCTATTGACCGAAGGACATACGCTTGTGATTGAGTTGAGGGTGTGATGACCGACTGCTCCGTGAGTAAACCCTGGATTGCGATCGTCGGCGGATTTCTGGGCGCGGGGAAAACGACCCTCATTCTGGCTGCCGCAAAGGAGCTGGAACGCCGCGGCATTCGCAGTGCTGTAATTCTGAATGACCAGGGAGACGAACTGGTTGACACCGGTTACGTGGCGCACAGCGGAATGCGATCCGGCGAAGTGACCGGCGGCTGCTTTTGCTGCAAGCTTTCCGATCTACTTCGGGTGATGGGAGAATTACGCTCCTACAGTCCGGACGTCATCTTCGCCGAACCGGTCGGTAGCTGCACAGATATTTCGGCAACCATTCTTCATCCCTTGCTGGAATATCGCGATGACTTTCGACTGGCTCCATTTTCCGTTCTCGTCGATCCTGAACGGGCCGCGGCACTGCTCACACCGGAGGGTGACCCCGAATTGCGTTTTCTCTTTCAAAAGCAGATAGAGGAAGCCGACTTGGCTTGCTGGACAAAATCGGATCTCTATCCGGAGTGCCCGCAAATTTCAGCGCAACACGTCCGCCAGGTGAGCGCTCGAACCGGTCAAGGCGTGGCCGCATGGCTCGATGAAATCTTCTCCGGTAATTTGACCGCAGGAAGCGAGATTCTGAATCTTGACTACGAGCAGTATGCACGCGCCGAAGCCGCCCTGGCGTGGATGAACCTTCAGGTGACGATTGAGCCGCTTGTGCCCTGCTCGCCGGCCGTGGTGTTGGGTCCTCTGCTTGATGGTCTGGATCGGGAATTCACCGCAAACCAGATCGAGATTTTGCACCTGAAGGCAATCGTCGATTCTCCCACGGGATTTCTGAAAGCGGCCATGTGTGTCAACGGTCAGGAACCGACTGTCGAGGGAGCGTTAGACGCATCCCCCGCGGCGAGGCAGGAGCTACTCCTGAACCTGCGCGCGGTTGGATCGGCGCAACAAGTTCGAGATATCGTCGAACGAAGGCTCGAACGCATCGAGGGAAAATTGACCGGCTTGCATGTGGATTGCTTTCATCCTGCCGCACCCAATCCGGAACGCCGCATAACTCGCCGAGAAGCAAGCATCCTTCCCTGAAACCTTTTTCATCCCCGCTTCACTGCATCGCCACTGCCCCGATCCGAATCTATAGGTGGGAAGGCATTCAGCTGGAGGATCAATATGGATCTGCAATTGGAAGGAAAAACGGCTCTGGTCAGCGGCTCGACCGCGGGTATCGGCCTCGCAATCGCCAAGGAACTTGCCCAGGAAGGCGCCAACGTGACCATCAACGGCCGCACTGCAGAGCGCGTTCAACAAGCGATGGAAGAAGTACGCGCAGCCAATCCTAAGGGGAAAATCTCCGGTGTCGCTGCCGACCTGGCAACGGTTGGCGGAACGGAGGTATTGTTTCAGCAGCTGCCACAGGTCGATATCCTCGTCAATAATTTAGGAATTTTTGAGCCGAAAGAGTTCGCCGACATCAGCGATGCGGAATGGATGAGATTTTTTGAAGTGAACGTGTTGAGCGGCGTGCGTTTGTCGCGGCATTACCTGCCGGGAATGGTTCGCAAAAATTGGGGCCGCATTATCTTTATCTCCAGCGAATCCGCCTTGCAAATTCCCGTGGAAATGATCCATTACGGCATGACAAAAACGGCCCAGCTGGCTGTGGCGCGCGGTCTGGCCGAGTCTGTTGCTGGCACCGGCGTCACGGTCAACAGCGTGCTGCCGGGACCGACGCGGTCAGAAGGCGTCGGCGCCTTCGTCAACGACATGGCGAAGCGAGGCAAAACTTCGGCCGAAAAAATAGAAAAGGAATTTTTCGAGAAAGCCCGCCCTTCCTCGCTGCTGCAGCGATTCGCCACCGTCGATGAGGTAGCCGCGATGGTGATCTATGTAGCCAGCACGCGATCCTCCGCCACCAATGGAGCCTCGCTGCGGGCGGATGGCGGCGTGCTTCGTTCCATCGCGTAGTCCTGACGCCCGCGGCGATCCCGATTTCAGCGGCTTCGACTCTTGTCATGCGATGAAAGCACGATCGCTGCCCAGCCGTCGATTTCATAGACAATCTACCCATTCTTGGCGTAGATTAGCGCAATCCGCCCTCCCCAAGGGTTCCCCTCCCTATTTCGATTTGTACCCAAGGAGGGACTGTGAAACCACTTCAATACGGTGCGCTCGGGTTGAGCCTGCTGTTGCCCACGGCCGCGCTAGGCGATTTTCAATACCAGGAAACGACGCAGATCACCGGCGGCTCATTGATGGGCATGATGAAATTTGCCTCCCACTTCAGTAAGCAGGCCAAGGATATTGGCGCTCCTGTTGTCTCCAGCGTGTACGTCCAGGGCAACCGCATGGCTCGCGTCGATCCGCAAACGATTGAGATCATCGATCTCGATGCGGAAACAATTACCAACATCGACATGCAAAAACGCACCTATACGCAAATGACATTTGAGCAAATGCGTCAGCAATTCGATCAAGCGGTGCAGCAGGCGAAAGAACAACAGGCGAAGCAAAAAGCGGCGCCTCCGCCGTCGCAACCGCAGAACCCGGACAACGTGCAGGTCAGCTTTAAAGTAAACGTACGCAATACCGGAACCACCAAGCAGGTGAACGGTGTTAGCGCGGATGAGTCGATCCTGACCATGCAGATGATTGGGACCGACACCACGAACGGACAGCAGGGCGCGTTCGCCATGACCAACGATATGTGGATGGCGCCAGAAATTCCTGGCTATGACGAACTGCGCGACTTTCAAAAGAGATTTGCTGTCAAGCTTGGTGAGACTTTCAGCGGCAGCAACCTGACGGCGTCTTTAACCGCGATGCAGCCGGCCGCAGCCCAGGGGATGTCGGACATGGTGAAGGAGATGTCCAAGCTGAAGGGAATTCCGGTAGAACAGATCATGCGCATGGGAGCCACAACCAATGGCGAGCCCCTGCCAGCAGCCAGCGAAGCACCACTGCCGCCAAGCTCCTCCGGCCCGGATATGCCGTCTGGACAAGAGGTCGCACAGCAAAGCGCGTCATCGGCTGCGTCATCCGCAATTGCGAGCAAATTAGGTGGCTTCGGAATCGGCGGATTTGGCGGCTTTGGACACAAAAAGCAGGCCCAGGCTCCGCCGCCAGCTGATGACAGCTCTACTGCGTCCCAGCAGACCCCCACCTCGACTGTGCTGATGGAATCGAAAACGGAGATGTCAGGTTTTTCGTCGTCGCCGATCGACTCGGGAAAGTTTGCCGTTCCCGCAGGGTTTACACAGATTCAACCGCAGCAGCCTCACGCAAAATAGAGCGGAGTCGCTATCGCATAGTTTGAATTGCGCAGCGACTTCGAGTTCTCTCTAGGCCCTCATCGCTGTGTGAATCGCCAACAAAGTTTCCAGTAGCGGCTTCAATTGTTTCAGGTCGAGTGCGTTGGCACCGTCTGATTTTGCCTGTGCTGGATTGTCGTGAACTTCGAGAAACACGCCGTCCACTCCGGCAGCCACCGCAGCGCGAGTCAACACTGGAATGAATTCGGGCTGACCACCGCTGACGCCATCTTGCGCAGAAGGCATTTGTACAGAGTGGGTGCCATCGAAAACCACTGGCGCGAACTGCCGCATGACGGCCAGCGAGCGCATATCAACGACAAGATTGTTGTATCCGAAACTGGCGCCGCGTTCCGTCAAAAATACCCGCGCATTCATACTGGTCGCATGAATTTTCTCAACCGCATGCCGCATATCCGCTGGCGCGACGAACTGGCCTTTTTTCACGTTGACGGCTCGACCGGTTTGCGCCGCGGCCACTAACAAATCAGTCTGTCGGCAAAGAAATGCGGGGATCTGTAGCACGTCCACATCTTCGGCGACACGTTCGCAATCATGAGCATCATGCACATCTGTCAGCACGGGCAATCCAGTTGTCTGCGCCAAACGCCTTAGAATTTCGCAGCCCTCTTCCAGTCCGGGACCGCGAAAACTTTTCACCGAGGTTCGATTCGCTTTGTCGAAGCTGGCTTTGAAGATGTACGGAATGCCCAGGTCGGCGGTGATGCGCTGGATGGCGTCTGCCATGGTGCGAACGTGCGTTTCGCTTTCAATCACGCACGGCCCTGCAATCAGGAATAGCTTTCCTGACCCCACCTGCACATTGCCAATTTCAAACTCATGGCGCTCTGGAATGTTCACGAATTTATAAGAACACAAATGCGGTTCGTCTGTTAGGTTTGAGGATTTGCGGAGTCGATCTTCTAGTCCACGGTGACTTGCTGAAACCCTAGCCCCAGCAACATTGAAGTGACAGCCGCGCTCGCATTTTTAGTGGCCGTTGCGAGGATGCCGTCCGCCAGCGCTGCCTGCTGAATCTGCTGCTGCGCCTGCTCGCGGACCTGACTCTCAAGATTGGGGTCTTCAGGAACCAGCAAGCCCGTGGTACGAGAGTAGACGCGAGTTTTCGCATTATCCAGCGCAGTGACGAATATCTGCGCGGGCGGCAGATGCACCTGGATGGAGCGGCCGTCAATATGTACATCGCTGGGCTTCAGTTGCCCCAGATCGATGCCTGCGATCACATTTCCATGAACGACCAGCAATAGTTTGTCGCCCACCAGAAAGTCCGGGAGGACAGAACTGTCGCGATCGCCTTCAACAATTTTATCCATCGAATAGTTGACTGTCTCCAGTCGCTGCAGACGTTGAATCTTGTTGACGACTGTAGGCAAGGAGGTATCAATCGACAAACTGCGCCCGGTCACCACCGCCGCAAGTTGGTCCCATATTCCAGTCTTCGCTTCGCGGGTGAACACGGCAAATCCGACGATACCTATGAGCAGTCCCAGCACCAGCGCCGGAAAGCAGGCACGTCTTCGCTCGGGTTCGACCACGTAGTTTCTGTTGGATCTCATACGTCCCTCACTTGGATGCCCATTCGTGCTGGCACGGCAAACTGAATCCGCAGCGGCACTCAGATAACAACGGTCTCCTGATATTCGCCGAAAACCTTGCGCAGCGTTCCAGCGATTTCGCCCACCGTTGCAAAGCTTTCCACGGCTTCCAGGATTGCCGGCATCAGATTTGCCCCGCCTCGTGCAGCATCCGTCACTCCCCGCAATGCGCTCTGCCACCTGGCCGCGTCCCGACGAGAACGCAGCGCCCGCACCTGCTCCACCTGCTTGCGTTCCAGCGCTTCGTCGATGTGTTGTAGTGGGATTCCGGGCTCGCCCTCGCGCGTGAAGCGATTTACGCCGACGATCACGGCGGATCCGCTATCCACCGCTCGCTGAAATTCATACGCCGCGTTTTGAATTTCCTGCTGCACAAATCCCTGTTCGATTGCGCGAAGCATTCCGCCCATGGTGGCAATCTTCTCAAGATATGCAGCGGCTCGCTTTTCGATCTCGTCGGTGAATGCCTCGATGCAGTAAGAGCCGGCGAAGGGATCGACCGTCTGGGCGACGCCGGATTCGTAGGCGATAATTTGCTGAGTGCGCAATGCCGTGCGCGCTGCTTGCTCGGTCGGCAACGCAAGCGCTTCATCGTAACCGTTCGTGTGCAGTGATTGCGTGCCGCCCAGCACCGCGGCCATGGCCTCCACAGCGGTGCGAACAATGTTGTTTTCCGGCTGCTGCGCGGTCAGCGTGGAACCGGCAGTTTGGGTGTGAAAACGCAGCATCCACGAGCGAGGATTCTTCGCGCCGAATTCGTCCCGCATGATGTGTGCCCACATGCGACGCGCCGCTCGGAACTTTGCGACCTCCTCAAGAAAATTACTATGTGCGTTGAAGAAGAAAGATAGGCGCGGCGCAAACTTGTCAATGTCGAGGCCGGCATCGATCGCGGCCTGCACATAGGTCTTGCCATTGGCCAGGGTGAACGCGACTTCCTGCACGGCGGTCGATCCCGCCTCCCGCATGTGATAGCCAGAAATGGAAATCGTATTCCACTCCGGCACATTCTGGTTAGCCCAGGCAAACATATCGGTGATAATCCGCATGGCATGCGTGACCGGATAAATGTAGGTTCCGCGCGCGATATATTCCTTCAGGATGTCGTTTTGCACCGTGCCTGAAAGCTTTTTCGTATCCAGCCCATTGCGACGTGCCACCGCGACATACAAGGCGAGAAGAATACTCGCGGTCGAGTTGATGGTCATTGAGGTAGAGATCTTGTCCAGCGGAATACCAGCGAACAGGCGTTCCATATCTTCAATGGAATCGATGGCGACACCAACCTTGCCGACCTCGCCGAGAGACATTGGATCGTCGGAGTCATAACCGATCTGGGTCGGCAGATCGAAGGCCACTGAGAGTCCCGCGGTTCCACTGGCGAGGAGGAATTTATAGCGGCGATTGCTTTCTTCCGCATCCCCCATCCCGGCGTACTGGCGCATCGTCCATAAGCGCCCACGATACATGGTGGGTTGAATGCCGCGAGTGAACGGAAACTCCCCAGGAAAACCAATTCCGCTGCGCGTCGCATCCGCTGTCGTATCGGCGGCCAGTGGCTCGTTTGAGGGACTGTAGATTGGCTCGACTGGAAAACTGGCGTTGGCTGAAACGAGAGAATCGTCGGCAGAATCTTTCATTGCGGAGCGGTTTGGCATGGCGCAACAACCCCTTGCAATTGCGTGAACTGATGCAGTCTAAAAGGTCTAATGCGGCGTCCTTCGTGCTCGAACGAAAGCGCTAATGGAAAAATAGAGAAAAACGGCGGTCATCAGCAGATCAATCTCAAAGTGGCGATGTTCCGGGCCGAATCTCCAGTCGTGACGCAGGCGCCAAAGACTCTGGCCAAAAAAGAGGGCGAATAAGGCGAAGAAAAGTCCTGTGACCTCATGCCACAACGCACGGCCAGCAGCGGAGAAAGGCTTCCAAAACGCCCGACCGAATCCGCGACCGCCTTGAGCTGCCTTGCGAACCATGTCAGCGCTGGGAACAGCGACGCGCTTAGTCGCAGCCCTCGGCTTAGGGTCGGGCTTGCGCGGCGCGGGCTCAGGCCGTCGCGGCGCTGCGGTTGCAGCCGGCGAAGCGCTTCCTCCCGCTGCCACATTCTGCGCCTGATCCCGCAGGGCTTTCGCCGCGAGGCGGGTGCCGATCCCAAGCCTTCGACCTAGACGAACCTTATCCACACAGAAAAAGTGTAGCAGCCGTGCGCTACGACGTTGCCCTCAGGTCGAAACCAAAGTATGGTAAGAAAAACGCGACCGATCCGTCGCGGGGAGGCTGAATTTGAATCGCAAGATACGCAACCTCATTGAGCAGCTTGGCGAAGCCATCCACGAGACCGTCGCTGAATCCGACCAGATTGCCGGAGTGGTGCGCAACATCCGCGCAGAAGGATTTGAGGTCATGCTGGTGTTGGAAGCGACCATCGGGCTCAATGAAGCCGCCCCGGAAGCAGTGGACGCTTTGCCTGCGGATACTCCCGGTTCAGGACCTTTCACATCCCAGGATTTGAATTTTCTCAGCTCACTGCGAATTCGCGTGAATGAAGAGCCGAATAGCTCAGGCGTTGCCGACACGCCGGAGGATGCGGGCTAAGCATATCTTCGCGGCCATGGGAACGGATCAGCCTCGACGGTAGGCGGTATCAGTCCTGCGGTCGCTATCGACAACCCGTAAGAACGAAGTTTAGGACCGTTTTTCAATCACAGTCAGCCCGATCTCGCGGAAATGCCGGCAGCATCCCAATCATTGCAACGCAGGTGGACGGCAACAGTGCCACCGCAAATGGAAGAAATATACGAACCTCCTGGAGCCGGCCTACCATGAGCCAGAGGGCAAAATATAAGCAGGACGATACGAGAAGCATCGCCGTAACGCCACTGGGCCGATATTTCGCCTTGATGACGAGGTACAAAATCGTCCAAAACGGGAGCAATGCAAGCGCCGCTGTCATCCAATTCGACGGCATAAAATTGGTCGAGAACCTGAACACTCCTGCTGAACCATAGCGAGCGGCTGGAAATCTAACCTTCATCAGGTAGAGTTGTACAAGGCCAGCGCCGAGCGCAGCCAGCGCGCTGGTGGTTAGCTGCCATTTTCTTCCATATGGGATATTTCTAGTGAAGGGGATGCAAGCGGTCAGGAAAAATCCTGCGTGCAGCACCACAGCGACATCCGCGCGGACCAACCCTTGTATACAACTGGCGCCTACAAGAAAAAGGCTTGTCACGTAGCGATTTTGAATGGCCATTCCGGAGACAAGCACAACACTTAAACACACAAACAGACAGGATGGCATCGTACCCGGGTATTGAAACCAATGCCCCCAAGCCAGGTAATACTCGGCCCCAAAAAAGAGTCCTGCCATGCTCAATATTCGAAGGGTTATGGAGTAACCCAGATCCGTCACGTTGATGCGCAACACGTGCACCAGGCACCACAAAGCCAGCCATGTGGAAACCACGTCGATCAAAGTCAGCGCCAACCAGATCGAAAGATGCAACCGCGTGTGGGCCCAGGCCACAATCAGCCAAATGCCAATCCTGTATTGCAGCGGAGCGTCAATGCCGCCATGCAGATACAAGTACCACGCCTCCGGATTGGCATGAAACGATTGCCAGTAGCCAACCCAGTCCATGAAACCGTAGGAGAGGCTGATGGCGCAAATTACAAGGGACAGGAGCAGCAGTTCTTTGTAGCGGGCTCTCATCATTGGGATTGCGCTCTACTGAGGACCATCACAGACCCCTTTCTTCCTGGATCATGGAGATACGTTAGCACGTGGACCGGGAGCAACATGACTCTGTGTGTCCCTTGGCAAACTGCGTCAATTCTCCGGATCAAGCGAGCGTCCCGGAGTTGGTATACTCGCTGCTAGGTGTGGCCCTCTGGATGAGGACAACGAAACGGAGAGTTACGCGATCCGAACTGGCTGTCGATGAGGTCACTTCCTTCGTTCAAATTGATTCTATCGGCCTCTGTGACCCGCCTTTATACAATGAGTACAGCTTCGGTGAAGGTCGCCATCACTTCCTTGTTTCCTTGCCCGCGGACGCCGTTCTTGAAGGCTGCCTCTCGATCTGCCAATAACTATCTCTAAAATTTGATCAGTGCGATTACCTTATCCAACACGAATCAATATCAACCATGTTTTGATCGTGGCGATGTTGCTGCTGTTTGCGCAATTGCTGGATCATACTGATCCTGTTTTCGCATTCCTGGATTCGCTGGCGCTTGTTCTTAGCGCGTTGACCTTCAATGTCCTGGACGGCCTAAGCACCACCAGCGGTGCATTCGTGTTTTTCATGGCCATCCCTACTTTCATTATTCTGACTTTTATCAAGGTTTTTACATGGGAGCCCACCGACAAGCATTTTGAACATCCGATGATTACGATTACGGCGACGGCCTTAGGATGGACAGGGATTCTGGTGGCCGCCGGGCTCAGCCGCAGATTCTCCACTCGGCGAAACATCGTCCACTTCACGACGCGGGACTTGGAAAATCTGAAAAATACTTCGGCTGGTTTGCTGGTGATTGGATTGTTCAGTCAGACTCTTCTGTCGAACTACAATACCGGCGGACAAGGGACGATTTGGACCGCACTGAACCAGCTGAATATCTTCATCCCCTTTGCGACGATTCTTGCCACGTATTACGAGATTTGTATCAGCCGTGGAACGCGCAGCATGAATTGGATCGTCCTCGCCAGCATTTTTTATGTGGCTGGATTCGGCTTTATCGCAGCCTCCAAGCAGGGCATGTATGCGCCTTTTTTCTCCTATTTCCTGGTGTGCGCGGCCCTGGAATACCGTTTTCGCCCCCTGCAGGTGATGGCGATGGTTGCTTGGCTGGCATTTGCGGTTGGATTTCTTTTTCCCTGGGCCCAATATGCCCGATCGATGACGCGCCAATCGACGATTACCGGGACTGTCGACGCCACCATCAGCCTTCTACGAAATCCGGAAACCATCCCCGCGATGTACTCGTGGTATTCAGATTCCCTAAAGGCGAACGAGGATGTCAACCAGGTCTCTCTGTGCTATGACCATCCCCACGGCTTGATGGATCGAGAATCGATGATCTGCCAGGATGATCGCCTCATCGACCTGACACAACATACTGGCCCTATTGGAACGCAATATCTGATCGACGGCTTTGAGATGATCATCCCCCATATGATCTGGCCGGGCCGGGCGAATCTGTCGCTGGGAAACATTTACGGACGAGAAACCGGTGAAACCGGTACCGATGATTACACGACTGCAGTCGCATGGGCCCCGGTCGGAGATGCCTATCGCGAACTTGGCTGGTCAGGCGTCGTGGTGGTGATGCCCATCATGTATTTTTTAACTTTTATTATCCTGAACGGGGTGTTTGGCGACGCGCGGGAAAGCCCATGGGGATTGGTCCTGGTGGCCTACGCTGCTTTCGTGGCGCCCGGTATGCTCTTACCGGTGCATCCCCAGATTTGGGGCCATTACATCCCCGAGATTCTGCTTGTCATGTGGATCACGCGATACATTGCGCCGCAGGTAGCGGTGATGTTCGGATTTCGGAAGTTACAAGCAAAGATTGTGCAGCCCGGACAGGAACTTGTGCCCAAGGCCCAAGAAGCTCGCAATGTCTCATAATTAGTTGGCCTGCAATGCGCCGACATCCATTTCATCGAATGCGAAGTAGAACTCGGCTCGAGGCACCGCTCACACATCCCGCAAAAATGCGGGGTCATTAATCGCGCTCAGCCCAGTCACGCCTGAGGAGAGGAATGAGTTCCTTCGCTGCACTTCAAGTGTCGCGCTTGGCATTCCTCGCCGCGAAACGGGGTTCGACGATTGGATTGGTAATGTACACGTGGAATCGGGCCAACCGGACTCCCTTCTGAACTGATACCACCACCTGATCGCCATGCGTGCAGAGAATCCCGCCCTTCGCGATGGGCAAAACATCATGGTGGATACTTCGGATCCAAATGTTCTGTCGTATTTGAGGAAGAATCCCGGCGCGGGCCCGACGGTGTTGGTCGCGATGAACTTCACAGACCAAGCGCACACGGTGTCATACAACCTGCAGGCGCAAGGGATCCACAACACGCACGCGACGGCTCTCCTTGCAGACCAAGGCGTGTTGAAGAATGTCGATTTGAATTCCCTGACATTGCCGCCCTTTGCAGTCTTTATCGGAACAGTGCAGTGTGTGCCAAATGAAAGCGACGCAGTTCTCTGAAAGAGAAAGCTGCGCCGCTCATCAATGAAACTATCGAAAAAGTCGAAAAGATCTCTAGAATCCCATGGAATCGTCAGCCGAGGGACCGTAGGTGGCCGGAAGCGGCACATCATTCAACCGCAAATAGACGCCCAGTTGGGCACGATGGTGAACGATGTGATTGAGAAACATGCCGCGATACATCATGAATCGCGGAGCATCGGCAATGGCGTGCCCTTGAAAGCTGAGTTTCCACTTCTTTTGCCACTCTTCATCCGTTAATTGAGCGACGGCGGCCCGCGCCTTGGCAGCGTTTGCATCGAAGGCATCCAGCAGTTGCTGCCGCGACTCCATGACCAGTGGTTTCATCGTTGACTTGGAAAAATCCAATTCCGGCAGTTCTGCAATCATGGTCGCAAACTCCGGCAACTGTGCCGTGTGGGCTGCCAGTTTGCCTAGCGCCATTGATTTTTCGTGCGGTTTGAAGTCCGGCTTTCCTTCAGGCACTCGCTCTAGAATCGCCCGGGTCTTCTTCATTTCCTGGTCGAACTCGGGTAGAAACATTTCTCGAATTTCCATCACTGCTCCTTTTGAAAAGACCGCCCTTGTGTACCCGGGATGTTTTTTATTCCGCAGGGAAATTGTGACGGATTTATCGCCGCGTCTTTGTGATCTCAGGACGTAGAGACATTTCCGACTCCTCGTCCAGTGAATCCTCCAGAATTTCGACTTCCGGTTTCTTCCCGCCAAGGTGG
This sequence comes from uncultured Acidobacteriota bacterium, assembly GCA_963737095.1. Classification (GTDB taxonomy): domain Bacteria; phylum Acidobacteriota; class Terriglobia; order Terriglobales; family Acidobacteriaceae; genus JAKAAZ01. Next base: position 337,672 of record CAVTRK010000009.1, on the reverse strand, counting down.
TTCATCGTGAGTGAGTCTTGCAAGATCGCAAAAGCGTCTTCGGGAGTGTCCGCGAAGCGGAGCAACTTTACATCCTCTGGAGAAATGGTTCCTTTCTTGACCAAGGTATCAAGATTGATGACCTCGTTCCAATACTTCGATCCATACACCACAATCGTCATCTCCTTCGCCAGCTTTCGCGTCTGGGTCAGGGTCAACAACTCAAACATCTCGTCCAAGGTACCGAAGCCACCAGGAAAGACCACGAGCGCTTTTGCGAGGTAGGCAAACCAGAACTTGCGCATGAAAAAATAATGAAAATCGAGGCTCAACGAGGGAGTGATGTAGGGGTTCGGCGCCTGCTCAAACGGCAGCTGAATGTTCAGGCCGATGGTTTTGCCGCCCGCTTCGCTGGCTCCGCGATTGGCTGCCTCCATAATGCCGGGGCCACCGCCCGACGTGACAACAAATCGATGGCGCTTATAGCGCAACGTCAACGACCATTGCGTCAGCATATAAGCAAGCTTACGAGCATCTTCGTAGTATTGCGCCATCTCAACCGCAGCCTCTGCGTGTTCCCGTTGCAGTTCGGTTGCCTGCCCGCTGGCTATCTGCTCAGATGTCGCCGGTTGCTCTTCGGCCGAAGCCGGCGTCGCAGATCCGGAGGTTTCCAACAATTCTAGTTTGCGGGATGCTTCATCCAGGGCGATGAACCGTGCCGATCCAAAAAATACGACCGTATCCTGGATCCTCTCGCGGCGAAAATGCGCCAGCGGTTTCAAGTATTCGGCGAGAATCCGTAACGGACGCCCATCCGGACTGTTGATAAATCCAGGATCTTCATAGGAAAGCAGAGCGGATTTACTGGTGGCCATCTAGGACCTCATATTGAAGTTGCGGGAAGCATAGGGTGGGATGACATCCGAATCAGGAATGCTGCGGAAAAACAACAAATTTGCGAGAGTTTTACCGTCGATGCTCATGGTAATGGATGATTTCCGATATGCCGATCCAGACATCCAACAATCCAAGCCCGGAAACAACACCGCGGGTAATGCCGGAGCTCATTAGTCGGCCGATCGGAGAAAAGGTCAGCAGATAATGATTCTCGTTCCAGTATCTCGTCCACGGCAACACGAAGACCAGCACCCCAACGTAGAAGCAAAATACGACCAGGATGACAATCGAGATCCGTTGCAGCCAGATTGGCGCGGGTGATTCCGCCCAATTTTCCGTTTTAGGCGAAGGGGGGGCCTCGGGTTTCAAACTTTCCGGGGGGAACAGATCCTGTTGCGACATTTTCCTCTGGCCCAGCTGTAGAGTCCTCGATACCGAGGCTCCGAGTTCAGCCAGGGCACCATAGCGCGTTCCCTCGATTTTAGAGCAGTTCCACGGTTTCGCAGACCGACCGGTCCATTCACCTGTCGATATCTTGACTGAAAAATGGCGTAAATTTCTGCCTACCGGTTCGATATGGTTGGATCTGCCTAGACCGAGGTCGTCACCGCATTTTTCTTGGGTCGACGATTGGCCTGCAAGATTTTCTTGCGCAAACGCAGACTCTTCGGCGTCACTTCCACCAGTTCATCCTCATTGATGAATTCGATTGCCTGCTCCAGATTCTGCGGCTTGAAAGGCACCAGCCGGATCGCATCGTCGGCGGAGGAGGCGCGCATATTCGTCAGCTTCTTTTCGCGCACAGCATTCACGTCCAGATCGTTATCCCGAGAATGTTCGCCAACGATAATGCCCTCGTAGACTTCGTTTCCAGGTCCAAGGAACAAAACCCCCCGCTCCTGCAGGCCATCCAGCGCATAGGTCGTCGTGGTGCCCGCACGATCCGCGATCAGCGCCCCTGTCGAGCGCTGAGGAATATCTCCCTGGTGCGGCATGTAGCCATCAAATAAAGAATTCATGACGATGGTGCCGCGAGTCTCCGTCAGCATTTCATTACGCAGCCCGATCAGGCCGCGGCTGGGAATGCGGAACTCCAAGCGCACTCGACCATAGCCGTGGTTGTGCATCTTCACCATTTCCGCTTTGCGCGGCCCCAGTCGCTCCATCACGACGCCAACAAAATTTTCCGGAATATCAATGGTGAGTAGTTCGACGGGTTCCATCAACTTTCCATCGACAACCCGTGTTACGATTTCTGGCCGGCCCACCATCAGCTCGAATCCTTCGCGGCGCATCATTTCAATCAATATGGCGAGTTGCAGTTCCCCGCGGCCCAGTACCTTGAAGTTGTCAGCGTTGCCCGCGTCTTCCACACGAATGGAAACGTTTGTCAGTAATTCTTTCTCCAGGCGCTCGCGCAAATTGCGAGAGGTGACGTATTGGCCTTCCCTGCCTGCGAAGGGGGAATTGTTGACGAAGAACTGCATCGCGATAGTGGGCTCGTCGATCGAAATGGTCGGCAGCGGCGCGGGGTTCTCCAGGCTCGTAATCGTCTCCCCGATCGTGATTCCGCTGATGCCCGCAACCGCGACGATATCGCCGAGAGTCGTTTCTTCAATGTCAGTCCGCTTGAGTCCGCTGAAGCTGAATAGCTTGGTAATCTTTGTTTTTTCCAGGGACCCATCGCGCTTGGAAATTGCGACCTCGTCGCCGGTGTGCAGCGTGCCGTTGAAAACACGCGCAATCGCCAATCGTCCCAGGTAGTCTGAATAATCCAGATTGGTCACCAGGATTTGCAGCGCCCCGTTGGGATCGCCGGTGGCCGGAGGAATAGTCGACACAATGGCCTCAAACAGCGGCTGCAAATCGGTACCCGCGACCTTCGCGTCGGTCGAGGCGGTACCGAGTTTGGCATTGGTGTAGAGCACCGGGAAGTCCAACTGATCCTCGCCCGCATCCAGATCGATGAACAGGTCATACACTTCGTTCAAGACTTCCTGCGGACGTGCATCCGGACGATCAATCTTGTTAATCACCAGGATGGGAGGCAGCTTCGCTTCCAGAGCCTTCGACAGCACGTAGCGCGTCTGCGGCAGCGGGCCCTCACTGGCGTCCACCAGCAACATAACGCCGTCTACCATCTTCAGCGCCCGCTCCACTTCGCCGCCAAAATCAGCGTGACCGGGTGTATCCACAATGTTGATCTTGGCATCGTGGAAAACGATGGCGGTATTCTTCGCAAGAATGGTGATGCCGCGCTCGCGCTCCAGATCGTTCGAGTCCATGACGCGTTCGGCGACCGCCTCATTGGAGCGGAAAGTCCCGCTTTGACGCAGCATGGCATCGACAAGGGTGGTCTTGCCGTGGTCGACGTGGGCGATGATAGCGATATTACGGATGACGGATGACACGATGAATGAAGTTTCCTGTTCTGGTATGTAGATTGGCTGGGCGGCAAACGCGAGAATCCAACTGGCAAGCGCGCGGATTGCGGGAGTATCCCGATCTCCTTTCCAGTTTACCAGCATCGCGTGTTCCAGACTGTATGGGCAGCGCTTGCGTCAGCGCCGAACATGCATCCTGTCCCAGACCGGCTGCTAAATCTGAGCCCGCCGCGAGAAAGAAAGCGGTAGCATTCAAACATCCTAGTGGGGTAGAAATAAAGCCGATGACGGTGCCTCTCAGCTCAGAAGAACGTCTTGCGATGGGCCAGCAGCTGCGTAAGCAAATGCGTCGTGCGAAACATGGAGTCTGGAAGGCGAAAGAACGCCGCGAAGATCCGTTGAAGCTATTGGAACATTCGATGCACGGCCGTGTTCCAGCGTTGGCGGCACTGAAATATGACCGGATGGCGGCATCCCCATTCGGCTATTTTCGTGGCGCGGTTCCGGTGATGGCTTATGATTTGTCGTTGTCAGCGAATACCGGTATATTGACGCAGCTTTGCGGCGATGCACATGTACGTAACCTGGGCGCCTATGCTGGTTCCGACGGGCGACTGCTGTTCGATATCAACGATTTTGATGAAACCATCGCCGGCCCGTTTGAGTGGGACGTCAAACGCATGGCAACCAGCCTGGTGCTGGGCGGACGTGAAGGCGGCGCTAACGACGGAAATTGTCGCGAAGCCGCCGAGGTTTTTCTGGATCGGTACCGGCACACGATGGCATGCTTTGTCAGTATGCCGGTGTTGGAAGTGGCGAGATTTCAAGTGCATCGACTGAAAAGTGTCCCGTCAGTGAAACGAATTCTGGAAGTGGCGCAGCGCGCGACTGCAATGGATACTCTGAACGCGCTGACACAAGCGAACGGGCGACACAAAAAGTCCGCAAAGAAGCAGGGCCGGGAACGAATCGGCTTAGACGGCCTGCCGACAAAGCCGCCGCGCATCTTCAAAAACTCGCCGCCCGTGTTGAAGCGCCTTACAGGAAAAGAAGCGGAAGAGATCGTCGCCTCGCTGGGAAAATACGTGGAGAGTTTATCGCCGGAACGCCGGAAGTTCTTCTCGCAGTATTGCCCGGTTGATGTGGCGTTTAAAGTGGTCGGAACCGGGTCTGTCGGCCTGCGAGATTATTGCGTGTACATGGTCGGCAATGGTCCCAGGGATCCCTTGTTTCTTCAGATCAAAGAAGAAGTTGCGTCCGCTTACACGCCATACCTGGAACATAGGGACGGCGCAAGAAACCACACCCTACATCAGGGACGGCGAGTGGTCGAGGGGGAGCGGCTCATGCAATTGCAATCCGACCCATTTCTGGGGTGGACGACGCTTGCGGGCCGCGATTACCTGGTCCGGCAATTGAACGACCACAAAGCCTCAGTGAGGATGGACGACCTGAAGCAGGCCGGCCTGGTGGAATATGCCCGCGTGTGTGGAGATTTGCTGGCCCGCGGACACGCGCGTGCGGGCGATTGCTCCATGTTGTCCGGTTACCTGGGAGTGTCGGGAAGATTTGAAGCCGCGGTGGCGAATTTTGCGATGGCCTATGCCGATCAGACAGACCGCGATTGGCGTCAGCTAGTGCGATCCAGAAAATCGAAGTAGTCGCCGCCGGACGGCAAGGATTGGCCGCCGGACCGCAGGGATCTCGGGCTAGCGAAGTTGAGCGAGTTCAGGCTGCTTTGCCGGAAACGGCTGCGCATCCAACCCCACAGAAAGTTTGGCGACCGCAGTGGGTTGCGGTTGTGGTTGCATGGCGCGCAGCAATGCCAGGTTGCGTTCCAGCTTCCGCTGCTTTCGGCCGGAAAACATCACCGGATAGAATCGGCTTCTGTGCCGGGGATGGAAACTATCGTAGTAGTTGAGCAAGCTGGATCGCAGCCCGGTTGTAACGTCGGCATTCTTGTTGTGGGTCACCGTCTCAAGCAGTTTCGCGTAGCTCTTATCCGCCAGCGGATATTCGCCCCGCGCGGTCGGCTTCCCTGTATCAAAGTCCAGATCCTTTAATTGAAGGGTTCGGTCGGTGGTGGGCTGCCTGCGGAGCTGATCCACATCGCCTTCAAAGCTGTTCACCGTTGACTGCATGCTGTCGAGATACAGCTTTTGATCGGCCGCGCTAGGAAGTTGCAGCTTGAATGCGGAGAAGGGTCCGGTTTTCGGCAGAATTTTGATGATGAACGCGATCACATGCGCTCCAAATCCCGGCTTGTGATACTCCTTACCCCACTCATGCTCGTAGTCAACACGGTTTACACGATATACAAAGTGGCTGCGATCGAAGTTCGGCACCTCTTCCTGAATCTGCTTGCTGTAATGCAGCACCGCGGCCCGCGTCATTTCTGGAATGACCGTGCTGACCGAATAGCGATATGTATTGACAGCGAGTCCTTCATGCTTCAGCACGGCCTTCAGGTCGACGCCGTAGGTATCTTTGAAGGCGCGCTCTAACACCGGCGTGGCAACGTTAAATCCGATGAAGTTGTTGTAGTCGTCCTTGACGTAGTGACCTTGCGCAACCTGAACCACGTCAAAGCCATACTCTGTGCGGATGTGCGCCTTTGGAGAATCGTAATAGCTGACAAAATGTCCGAAGCGTGTTTCCAGTTGCGGGTACTCGCGAGCCGTCGCCAGCCCTACAGACGGGTGCCCGATTGTGTCGCCTCGATAATGCGCCAACGCTCCCAGCGCGAACGCATATTCATTCAAGTTGTCCGCATCTTTCAGCAGATTGTTGACGAAATCACCGGTGCGGACGTAATGCAGCATGTCGCTGAATTCCTTGCTGCCGAAGGGATAATAGCCGAGATCCTGAATGATGCAGCCGCCGTACGCGTAGGAGTGCGCAATGCGCATCTCATCTGGCGTGGCGTTGGGATATCGCTTGCGTAACAATGGAACAATATGATGGCTCCATGCCATGTCCACCGTTTCTTCGTGGGATAAGACGGAGTACGCATCGGCCGTGGACGCTGTTAAGGTGAACAGGACAAGCAGAACCCACGCGAACACTTTTCGCACATCAATCAAATAGGGCGACCTTTGCGTTAACTTTACAAACACTGAAATATTTCGACGGCATTCGGGTGGAGAAGGTTGTGCGCGAATCGGGCGACGCGTACCTCCCGATAGTAGCCGGGAACCGTGCAAGCGGCCCCATGAATTCGGAGTCATTTTCTTCAGGATCTTGCACTGGAGTACCCACCGCCACGTATATGCTTGAAAGCTAAGAACGACTCGACGCGCCACTTCTGGGATAAAAGCGCGCCAGGCGAGTCAAAATTTTCCACTGGCAGCGAAGTTTTGCAAGGCGGCGGCTTGGCTATTCGACCGTTACGGATTTCGCCAGATTGCGTGGCTGATCCACGTCGCATCCGCGCCGCACCGCGATATGGTAAGCGAGCAGTTGCAGCGGCACGACTTCCAGAATTGGCAGAAGCAATTCTGGCGCGTGTGGAATGTAGATGACGTGGGTGACCTGTTGCGCGATTTCCTGGTCGCCTTCGATCGCCACCGCAATCACCTGGCCGGAACGGGCCGTTACTTCCTGAATATTGGAGAGCGTTTTTTCGTAGCGCAGTCTGGAGTTTGGATCATTACTGTCTTTCGTTGCCAGCACAACCACGGGTAAAGATTCATCGATCAATGCGTTGGGCCCGTGCTTCATTTCACCCGCAGGGTAGCCTTCTGCGTGAATGTAGGAGATTTCCTTCAGCTTCAGCGCACCTTCGAGCGCGATGGGGTAATGAATCCCGCGTCCAAGAAATAGAAAATCGCTGGCGTTGGAATATATTTTGGCTAGCGCCTCGCACGCAGGATTGCAGTGCTTCAAAATATCGCGAATCTTATTCGGGATGCGCGTCAGCTCTTCGACCAGCGCCAAGCTTTCATCCGCATCGACCGTTCCCCGCTGCTGCGCTAGATAAAGCGCCAAAATAAAAAGCGCGGTCAACTGGGCGGTAAATGCCTTCGTGGACGCGACACCGATTTCCGGTCCCGCATGTGTGTAGATGGATCCATTGGCCTCGCGCGCGATCATCGCACCCACCACATTGCAAATTGCCAGAGTTCGCGAACCCTTGGCGGCGATTTCTCGTTGTGCGGCGATCGTATCGGCGGTTTCGCCGGACTGCGTAATCAGCAGACCAATCGCCTTCGGGTCAGCAATAGGATCGCGATAGCGATACTCGCTGGCATAATCGACTTCGACCGGTAGGCGCGCCAGCTTTTCGATCATGTATTTGCCGACCAGGCCGGCATGCCAACTGGTGCCGCAAGCAGCGATGTTGATTTTTGTCGCGGCACGGAACTCATCTTCAGGGATCTGCATTTCATCCAGAAAAACTTTGCCGGTGTCGAGCGACACCCGGCTCAGGGTGGTGTCGCGCACCGCTCTTCCCTGCTCGAAAATTTCTTTCAGCATGAAGTGCTTGTAGCCGCCCTTTTCTGCCTGGATCGGATCCCACAAAATATTCTGCACTTTGCGTTCGATGGGCTTGCCGTCGAGATCCGTGAGAGTGACACCCTGCGGCGTCAGGATGGCCATGTCGCCATCCGCCAGAAAGTAGAGCTTGCGCGTGTGGTGCAAGATGCCAGGAACATCGGATGCGAGAAAGTATTCCCCATCGCCCAGGCCTACTACAGCGGGAGGACCACTCCGTGCCGCGACCAGTTTCTGCGGAAAGTCGGCAGAAAGAACACCGATGGCAAACGCGCCCGTCAGGTGGCGAACGGCACGCCGCACCGCTTCTTCCAGCTGAACCGCCTGACCTTTTTCTTTTGCCGCGGTTAATTCCGACTCGATCAGGTGGGCGATGATTTCTGTATCGGTCTCAGTGACAAATTTGTGACCCTTCGCCGCCAGCGCATGTTTCAGTTGCAGATAGTTCTCGACAATGCCGTTGTGCACCACGACCAGGCGTCCGCTGCAATCACGATGCGGATGCGCATTTTCTTCTGTAGGGCGGCCATGGGTCGCCCAGCGCGTGTGGCCGATGCCATAGGTTCCGTGCAGGGGACTCTCACGCAACACTTCTTCCAGATTTTTCAGTTTTCCTGGCGCGCGCCGCAATTGCAGGCCATCCGGCCCACCGGCGACGGCGATACCGGCAGAATCGTAGCCGCGATATTCCAGCCGCCGCAGTCCTTCCAGGATGACTGGCACGGGATCTTTGCTGCCCACATAACCGACAATGCCGCACATAGTGGTCCGATTGTATCGACGCTGATTCGCTTGAATGGCACCATGTGCGAGATAAGATAGGTTCGAATCCGGATTCGAAACCGGATCGAGCGACATGCCGCTCATCTGCGAAGAATGGCGCGAAGAAAAGCTTGCAGCTCCAAGATGATGGAGGCGCACAAAAGGTTGACCAACAGGTTATTGGCGAACTTGAGATGCTTATACGAGAAAGTTTCCGCTCACGGTTCCAGTCGATACGTGTACTCTTCAATCACGGGGTTTACGAGGACTTCGCGGGCAATTCGCTCCACCTTCAGCTGTGCTTCCGGCAACGATAGCGCGTCGGTGAGGGTCAGGACGAAATACTTGCCCTGGCGGACATCTTCGACACCGTGATATTGCATCTTTCGAAGAGCTCCGTGGATGGTCTGCCCCTGGGGGTCCAGCACGGTCTTGCGAAGCATTACGTACACATGGGCCTTCATCGTGACTAAATTATACGTAGACGGCCCGCCGATTTCCCAGAGGCAACCTACAGTCAAGGAAAATGAATGACGAATTATCTGGAACTTCCCGCCGGAGAAAAAGCTCCGGAAGTCATCAACGCGGTTATTGAAATTCCCTATGAGGGTGTGAACAAGTACGAGTACGACAAGAAATTACACGTCTTCCGCCTGGATCGGAACCTGCATTCCCCTGTGCATTATCCGGGGGACTACGGATTTATTCCCAGCACACTCAGCGAGGATGGCGATCCGCTGGACGTTCTGGTGCTGGTCGACTCACCCAGTTTTTCCGGCTGCGTCATGGCCGTGCGCCCCATCGGACTCCTGCTGATGCTGGACCAGGGCGTCCCCGATGAAAAGATTCTCTCGGTAGGCCGCAGCAACCCGCGCTATGCCGATGTCTGGAACTACACCGAGATTTATCCCCACATGCTGCGGGAGATTACCCACTTCTTCGCCATCTATAAGGATCTGGAAGGCAAGCGGGTCGAAGTCAAGGGCTGGCACGATGCTTCGCGCGCTCGCGAAGCCATCACCACCTCCATGAAGCGATACGAGGATGCCAAGCTGGCCAAGAATGTCATCGAAGCCGAAGATAAGAAAAAAATCCTGGTTCCTCGCTAATCGGCTCGCTCCGCGAGAGCGCAATCCACATACAAAGCAAAGACCCGCCACTGAGAGCGGGTCTTTTCTGTTCCATGCAAACTGCAGGTAGCGATGTCAGTCTTTCGCGGCGTTAACTTGAGCTGAACCGGTATCGACGAAGGTGTTGACGTTCGCACTGGCGCTGGCAGTCTGCGGTCCCGTCAGTCCATTTCCAGGCAGGGTGGCTGGCAGACCAGTCGGTTGTTCCAATCCCTCGAACCGAATCCGGATGGACGATCCAAACTGCTTATATTCCCCGTATTTCACGATCTCTCTCAAATGGACATCGCTGGGTAGGCAGGCCTTGCAATTCTTGAAATGCAATACCCCTTCCGCGCGCGTGTACACCGGAAACCAATATTTTCCATCGATCTGCTGGCGATAGGTCGTGAACGGAATGGAAAGATCTTCCTCTCCGCGCCGGGTATCATCCGGAATATTTTTTCCATTGGTGACGACAATCTGAAAATCCTTGGCGTCAACCCAGATGCGCCCTGAAAAATATCGCTGATCTTTCTCCATGTGGCGCGGCACTACATCGAACACGTAGGTATTCACCTGGTCGACGCGCTCCGTTCCGACATACGTCACGTGATATTGCGCGACATCCTCTGTGGTCAGTGTGAATGGCAACCGATGCTCGATGTCATCGAAGTCCGCGGGACTGAGCAATGCCCGCGTTAAGGTATTGTCCGGTGCGTAGATGACTTTTTCCTGCTTGCGGCCAGACGGGCTCAACACGATGTCATCCACCTGCAGATATTCTCCGTCGATGCCGCCATTGTCCCCGATAGAGTCAAGCTTGACCGTGCGGCGATACGTGTAATTTTCAAGTGCACGCTTGAATTGCGTTTCTTTTTCCGCGAAACGCTGAATGATCTGGTGCGGAGTCACGCCCTTAGGTCGCCCTGTGTGCAGCGGACCAAAGCCCGCGTCGAGTGGCGCCGGCGTAAATGCTTGTAGACCATCTTGAGGCGACGGTGCGGCCTGTCCCGACTGCGCCGCCGCAAATACTCCGGTTCCCAGCCACAAGCAAAGTAGCGCGATTCCTGGAAATTGGCGCAAGCGTAGATTCGAGGGGAAGCCCGTCCACGGACAATCCTCGCGAGCAATCCTCACAATCGATCCACCAGACAAACCAAGAAGAATCACACCAGACCTCGGGATTCGAGGCTTCTCACTGCATGCCGCGTCTTCCCTTTTTCACCTTAGCCGACAGAAGCCCATCTCTAGGATGCGTTGTCCCCGTTTTGCGTTACCAGGGTTACTGCATAGTTAACAGCGTCCGCTTGCAAACTTCGGAAAGCCGCACGCCTCCGAAATCTATTGGGATGATTGTACGCAGCGGCGGCGACCCTTCAAGTGCCCAGATCACAGCATTAGGCCGTAGGTCGTGGCCTCCTCAATCTCGGCGTAGGATTTGGGCAGGAGCAATTCTTGGCATTCGGCACCTACAATCGCTCAAAAACCAGGGGAAAGCGGCCGCGGGAGCCGCTCGATGCGGCCGCTCTGTATGAATACGCGGTTCGCAGCCTGGGCAGCAAAATGCGTACCGTCGCGGAATTGAAGCGGTTAATGCGGCGTCGCGTCGAGCCGGACGAGGCCGGCGAAGCCAAGGTGGAGGCTGTCGTCCTGCGGCTCAAGGAGTTGCATTATCTCGACGACACCCGGTATGCCTCCGACTACACCCGGATGCGCGTCGAGAACGAGAAATTTGGCCGCCGCCGCGTGCAGCAGGATCTGATGCAGCGTGGTGTGCACGAGCAGGTGATCGGCACGACCCTGGACGCTGCTTATTCTGAACTGCCCGAGGCCGAACTGGCTCGCAAGTACATTGAGCGAAAACGACTGCGCCAGCCAACCAACGAAAAGGAAACGGCGCGTATTGTTCGCAGCCTGGTGCGTGCCGGTTTTTCCATGGGAACCATCTTTCCCTTGCTCAAGGCGTGGAAGGTAGAGGAATCAACCCTCGCAGCCGTCGCTGAGATTGATCTGGATACACCGGAGTAGTACCGCCTAAAGAACTGTCATCCCGACCGAAGGCCGCCGGGCGACTGCAGTCTGAGGGACCGCTGTTCTCCAAGACCGATGACGAAATCCCGAGTGCACTTCATCTTGGCGCAGCGAGCCTGCGTCCATTGCTTCAGGATATGGAAAGCTTCCCATTGATAAACTGGATGGATATGCGTACGTTGTCCGGTGCAGCCCTCCGCGAGATTGTTCCTGAAGTTCTTTGAAATCAAAGGGCACACCCGTGTCCATTCGTCTTCCCTGGTGCCGCAAAACGACCCTACCCTGCTGTTTACCAACGCGGGCATGAACCAGTTCAAAGATGTTTTTCTCGGCCTGGAGAAACGGCCCTACTCCCGCGCCACAACAGCGCAGAAGTGTGTGCGCGCCGGCGGCAAGCATAACGATCTCGAAAATGTCGGCTTCACTCGACGCCACCACACCTTTTTCGAGATGCTCGGCAACTTCAGCTTTGGCGACTACTTCAAGAAAGAGGCCGTCGCCTACGCATGGGAATTTGTCACCTCGCCGGAATGGCTGGGCCTGCCGAAAGACAAGCTCTACGTCACCATCTTCAAGGGAGAAAACGGCGTTGCCCGCGATGATGAAGCGTATCAATTCTGGCTCGACATTGGCGTCGAAAAAGAACGCATTTTCGAAATGGGCATGAAGGATAACTTCTGGCAGATGGGCGAGACCGGCCCCTGCGGCCCCTGCAGCGAGATTTTCTATGACATGGGCCAGGCTGCCTCCGAGACGCCCGACAAGGATTTGCCCTTCGGCGAAGATGACGCCCGATATGTCGAAATCTGGAACCTGGTCTTCATGCAGTTCGACCGCAGCGTCAAATCTCGAAAACCGGCGAGCGGATACGACTGCGCGCCGCTGCCTAAACCGTGTGTCGACACTGGCGCCGGCCTGGAACGCATTGCCGCCGTGATGCAAGGCAAGCTCTCGAATTTCGACACCGATTTGTTTACGCCGCTGATCGCCAAGGCGGCAGAACTGACCGGAGCTACATATAAGGATGGCGAATCTCGCAGCGATGCCAGCCTGCGCATCATTGCCGACCATTCCCGGGCTGCAACGTTTCTCATTTCCGACGGAGTGCTGCCCGCAAATGAAGGACGCGGCTATGTGCTTCGCAAAATTCTCCGTCGCGGCATTCGTCACGGACGATTGCTCGGCCAGGAAAAGCCCTTCATGTATCAAATGGTCTACGCCGTCCGCGATGATATGCAGAATGCCTATCCGGAACTGAAAGATTCCGCCGACCGCGTCTCGAAAGTTGTCGAGGCGGAAGAGCGGCAGTTTGCTCGCGCTGTAAGCGTCGGCCTGGCTCGCTTGGAAAGTGAACTGGCTCCCTTGCTCGGAAAAGCGGGATCGGCATATCCCGGTGTCGCAGCCTTCCACTTATACGAAACCTACGGCCTTCCGTTGGACTTTATGGTTGATGCTGCGCGTGACGCCGGCATCGCCTTCGACATGGAAGGTTTTGAAAAAGCGCGCGCGGAAGAACAAGCTCGTGCTCGCGCATCGTGGAAAGGCGGTTCGAAAGCCACTGCCAGCCCGGCGTACCGCGAGCTACCGAAGACGGTCTTCGAGGGCTATCGCCAACTCGTCTCCACCGGATGTGAAGTCCTTGCGCTGGTGAAAGACGGACTCGGCGCGCAGGAAGTAAAAGCGGGAGAGAGCGCTGAAGTTGTGCTCGACCACACCAGTTTCTACGCTGACTCCGGCGGCCAGGTGGGCGATCTCGGCTGGCTCTATTCCGAAGACGGCAACGTTATCGTCGCTGATGTACTGGGTTGCACCAAGCCGATGCAGGGAATCTTCGCGCACAAAATCATCGCCAAACAAACCATCGCCCTCGGCGACAAAGTCAACACTGTCGTTGATGCGGCGTTCCGTTCCGCGACCGTACGCAACCACACCGCGACCCATCTTGTTGCACGCCGCCCTGCGCGAAACTCTGGGCACCCATGTGAAGCAGGCTGGATCGCTGAACGATCCCGCGCACCTGCGCTTCGACTTTTCGCACTTCACCGCTGTTGCTGACGAAGAACTGCAGGACATTGAAGACAGCATCAACAAGAATGTTCTGGCGAACACCAAGGTGGTCACGCTGGAGGATGTGCCCATCGATGTCGCGGTAAACGAATACCACGCGATGGCTTTGTTCGGCGAAAAATACGGCGACAAGGTGCGCGTAGTCAAGATCGGCGACTTCTCCACCGAGCTGTGCGGCGGTACACACGCAGCCGCGACCGGCGAAATTGGTTTGGTGAAATTGCTGGCCGAGAACAGTGTTTCTTCCGGGGTGCGCCGCATTGAAGCGGTCACAGGAACCGGCGCGCTTGATGAATTTCGCCGCGGCTTTGCCGTTGCGAAGGTCGCCGAACAGGTGGCCGGAAAAGCCGATTCATCGAGTCCCGCCGACGCACTGCGCAACAAGTTGACTGCACAGGAAGACGAACTGAAACGGCTTCGCCGCGAGTTGGATGAAGCGCGGATGAAGTCTGCCGCAGGCAGAGTCAGCAACGCAGCCGCGGAAGCCGTCGAAGTTTCCGGCGTGAAAGTGCTGGCGCAACGCGTTGATGCGCTCGATCGCGGGCAAGTCCGAACCCTGGTCGATAATCTGCGCGGCAAACTAGGCTCCGGAGTCGTGGTATTGGGCGGCGTGCAGGAAGATGGTAAAGTTGCGCTGATCGTTGGCGTCACCAAAGATTTAACCAGTCGCGTACAGGCAGGAAAAGTGGTCGCGCAACTGGCGCAGATGGTCGGTGGCTCTGGCGGTGGACGGCCTGACATGGCCGAGGCGGGCGGCAAAGATGCGAGCCAGCTCGACGCCGCTCTGCGCAGCGCGCCCAAGGTTGTCGCCAGTTTCTTAACTTAGGCTGAATCAATAGGAGAACGCGCGCATGGATATCGAGCCGCCCCACGGGCCCGTCGAAACATGGAGAGACTTTTTTGTTCACCTCGTCATCATCACGCTGGGCCTTCTGATCGCGCTGGCGCTGGAGGGCGTTGTCGGGTACATCCATGAGCGCCACCTGGTCCACGAAGCCAACACGAATATCACGTCGGAAATGCACGACAACCAGAAAGAAGTGGAAGATTCCGTCAAGGCTGCCGCGCAATATCAGAAGGACATGCAGCACCTGATCGCCGTGATGGAGCAGCTCAAGACCGGCCAGAACCTAAAGGGTTCCGTCAACATAACTTTCGAAAAAGCAGACTTGAGCACAGCTAGTTGGAGGACTGCAGCAGCCACCGGAGCTATTGCGTATATGCGCTATCGCGCCGTCAAGCGCTATGAGGATATCTATGGCTTGCAGGGAGACTTCGAGCTGGCGCAAGATCGCGCCATGGATAGCTGGGCCAATGTCTACGCCCCATTCATGCACTTCATCGGTCAAAACATCGACGATAAAGGCAATGCCAAGGCTGTCCGGCTGACCGACGCGCAGCTTGCGCAAGTCGATAAAATTGAAGAACAAACGCAGATGTATATCGGCCGCTTGATCGCCGTGGAATCGATCGGCAAGACGCTCGACCGAGACTATGGTCAATATCTGCAACATCCCAATCACTAGCGCCACGCGACTTGCGACGTAAGTTCCGTGGGTGTAACTTGAGCCTGTTTTTGCTTTGCTTCGCCCACCGGAAAATCTATACTGAAGGTGCTCTGGCGTGTTGTCTGCAACGTGAGACACATGCCTCTTCTCTTCTGCCATCGATTCTCTTTCCGCTGTGCCGCGATCGGCTGTGCCACGTCGCTAATCATTGGTATATCCCTGCTTGGTCCTTCGCCGGTGCACGCCTCCACTTCGCATCATCAAAGCGAGATTGATTTTGCTCGTGCCGTGACGATCCAGCATCGGCTGGAAGCCGTTCCGGCGCACAACCGCACGCGCATTCAATACGAACGCGCCATCGATGCCTATCGCAGGGTGTATCACGGCGACCCTGCTTCGCCGGATGCCCCACGCAGCATTGCGGCGGTGGCCAACTTGCTCGCCAGCGAGGGACTCTGCTTCCAGGATGGAAAGCTGCTCCACGATGCGGTCGGTCAGTGGGAATTCCTGCGAAAGCAATATCCCGCCAGCTCATTGCGACAACGGGCCTTGTTTGAAGAAGGCCAGATTCAGCAATACGATTTGCAGGACCGCGCTGCCGCCGAGAAGACTTATCGTCTCTTCCTTTCTAAATATCCGCACGATGTGCTGACGGAACAGGTACGCGCCAGTCTGCCCGACAATCGAGTTGCGGAAGCCTCGGTCTCGCGTGGCCCTGCCATACATCAAGTGGAGTCTCGGACAACAACTACAGCGGCCGCATCGGCTCCATCCGCGCCCGTACAACAGAGCCAGACCCAGCTCACACGTCCCAGTCCTGTGGTCATAGTCGACAACGATCCAGACTCCAGGCCCGCGCTGAACGCTGCCAAACCAACGACTCTATCCTCAACCTCACCCTCGACCGCCGTTCTTCTTAAGGATGTGCGGTATTGGGACGAAAACGGCTCAACGCGCCTTGCCATCGATTTGAGCGGCGAGGTCCCATACCACACCTATCCAGAACAGAACGGCCGGCGAATTACGATTGTCTTCTATGGCGCTCAATCCGCCGCCACCCTGGTGGATCGCCAGATTATGGCGTCGCACGATCAAAACCTCGGCTCGGTCCGTGTGAGTACGCTCGCACCCATGCAAGCAACTTTAGTGCTGCAGATGAAACGACCCGTGAGCGTCAGCTCTTTTGTCCTGTCGAATCCTTCGCGGCTGATTGTGGATCTGCAACCTGCGATGACCACTGATTTCCCACAAATGATGCCGCCGCCGATGCAGCACAATATAACAGTCGAGCAGCGTGCAGTTGCGGTACCCGCTCCAACGGCTGCGCTTCCGCCGCCGGCCGTGAAGCCGATTGAAGAGACAAAGCAGACTGCACCTGCGCCCTACATCCCACCCTCTCCCGTCGCGCCGTCAAGCACCGTGCAACCGACGATGGCGCGCGTGCTGGGTTTGAGGGTTCGTCGTATTGTGATTGACGCCGGCCATGGTGGACACGATTCCGGCACCATCGGGCCGGGTGGCATCGAGGAAAAGGATATTGCTTTGGATGTTGCGTTGCGTCTGGGGCATCTGCTGCAGCAGCGACTGGGTGCGGAAGTTGTCTACACCCGGCGCACTGACAAATATGTTCCGCTGGAAGAACGTACAGCGATTGCCAATGCCGCGCATGCCGACTTGTTTCTGTCGATTCATGCCAACTCCAGTTCCGATCCGGAGGTTCGCGGCGTCGAAACCTATTTCCTGAACTTCACAAATTCTCCCGGCGCGATGGCGGTGGCATCGAGGGAGAATGCCGACTCCAACCGTTCGGTCTATGAACTCTCTGACCTGGTGCGCAAGATCGCCCTGAGCGACAAAATCGATGAATCCCGAGAATTCGCCGGCGACGTCCAGCAGCAGCTCTATTCGGGATTGCTGTTTGGTAATCCAGGATTGAAGAATCGTGGCGTCAAGCAGGCACCGTTTGTCGTATTGATCGGAGCGCAGATGCCTTCCGTCCTGGCAGAGATTTCATTTCTGACAAATCCTGAAAGTGCTTCAGAACTCGCACGACCCAGATATCGCGAACGTCTGGCGGAGTCGCTCTATCGCGGCGTGGCGGAGTATGTGGCCGGCATGAGCGGCGTTCGTATCGCGAAAACAATCCCGGCCGAGACTCTTGCCGCGCCTGCCGAATAGCAGCCCGAATGATAGTCTGAGTTCGGAACCATGCTTCGGACTTCGTCTGCACCTAGACCGTTTTTTTCGCTGCTGATCGTCACCATGGCGGCATTTACTTTGCACGCTCAGTCGCGTCCTGCAGCCAATTCGGCCAAACCAACCACTTCTGCCGCCAAGACAGCAACAACGTCCGACAGTGCCGCACGCGCGGCGCAGACTCTCTTACCGGAAACATTTGCCGGCTGGCAGATTACTGCAACGCCGCAGCAGTCGACGCAAACCTCCACGGTCGATCCGGGCGATGCGGTTCCGCTGCAGGAATATGGATTCACTCGATATGAGTCGGCAAAATACACTCGTGACGATGGCTCGTTAACAGTGAAGGCGATGGAATTCGGGGACGCCACCGGTGCCTTCGGAGCGTTCACCTTCTATCGCAGGCCCACCATGTCTCGAGCTGATATCGGCAGCGGCGGAGCGTTTGATGGCACCCGCCTACTTTTTTGGAGCGGAACAACTCTGGTCGACGCCAAATTCGAACACATTACGCCCATGTCCGCCGGCGAACTTCGCGACCTGGCCAGCCAGCTGCCGAAACCCCTCGGCAACCTGGCGACTCCACCTCGACTTCCTGACTATTTACCCCCACAACATCTGGAACAGGAAACGATCAAGTATGCGATTGGACCGCAGTCATATCAGATGGGCGGTGGCGTACTTCCTCCCGGACTGGTTGACTTCGGTCGCAGCGCGGAAGTAGTAACCGCGGAGTACAACGCACTGGGTGGAACCGGCACCCTGACCATCATCAACTATCCCGACACCGATATCGCTATCGACCGGCAACATGCAATCCAAGCCTATTTCGCAAGCCATGGCAGCACACAATATCCGTGGACTCCAGCGCTGACCGACAGCAATCCATCTGCGATTCAACTGCGTCGCTCCGGTCCACTCGTGGCTGTCAGTTCAGGAAGCTATTCCAGCGGCGCCGCGAATGAACTGCTGCAACGTGTCCACTACGAAGAAATTGTGACCCTGGGTCATCAGAGACCACATACCGACGATCCAAAATTGGTTGCGCAAATTATTCTCGACGTCGCCGCACTGGTCGGAATTTTTGCGTTGATCGCGATCATTCTGGGGGTTTTTCTGGGTGCCGGTCGCGCGGCATTGCAACGCTCACGGAATAAATCTGGGTTACCCGAAGATGGGTCCTCGGAGTTTATTCGCTTAAATCTCAAGTGAGGTTACCTGGGCAAGTTGGGATGGGCGTTTGACGAAGCCTACAAAATTGTGGATCGGCACAACCTTGGCGGTTTTCAGGAATTACTCTCGCCATGAAACCATTCTAAATCAATCACTTATGGCATGGACCGCAGCGCTCCAGGCGAACACCAGGAGAAAATCGGGTACTTTTGGCTTGCGAGATCAAGTTTCCGCAAATGTCTGATTCCAGAAGATTTATTTTTCAAGGAAATTTGGACCTGAAATGCCTTGACACCCTCCGGTGCGGCTCATAGTATGACGCCAGAAAGTTCTGATGGCTTTGCCTCCGTTGGAACTATTCTCCCTTGAAGGAAAAACCGCCCTGTTGCCGGGCGGTTTTTCCGTTTGTAAGCCGCTTTGAAACAATAGCTTATGTTTGTCCTGTTAACCTTTCCGATTCTCGCGACGCTTTATTGCTTGCCATTGATCTTCGGATGGATAGGCCCAAACTCAATCTACGGTTTTCGGAATGAACGCTCGCGCCGCGATCGCGAGACATGGTATCGAGCCAATCGCATCGCAGGAATTTCAATTCTCCTCGCGATGATATTTTGTCTCGCCATCGAGTTTGCCATTCCCGCCTTGCGCGACACACATGCAGGACACCTGACGTCTGTGATCATTCAGATCAGCGCACTGATCATTGCAAACGCGTGGACCAACTTCCGCATTCTCACCAAGCCGACACAGCGCAAGTAACCCTACTCCGTTGTCGATCGCATCCAGACTTTTCTATCTGTGCGTCGGCTGCAGATTCTTATCGGCTTGTTCCCATGGAGCGTGCTGCAATTCACTGATACGCTGCTTCGGCAGGCAGTGCGGATAATTCTGCTGTACAAAAGCGATCATCTTTTCTCGAACATAACAACGCAAATCAAATAATCTTCCGGAGTCGGCTGCACTCATCAGCGCGCGAATCTGCATAGTTTGCTCCAACAGATCCGTCACCTGCAGCACCTGGGCTTTGCCGTCCCATAGCTCCGTGCTTTTCAGCACGCGCAGATATTCCTCCCGCAATGGACCGATCGGACAGCTATAGTCCGCGTAAATATAACAGGTGCCAATCAAGTTGGCGGAAGTTCTCGTCCAGTTTTGAAATGGATTTTCAATGAAGTAGCTAAGGGGCACGATCAGCCTTTGCAAATTCCAGATGCATACCACCACGTACGCGGCAGTAATTTCCTCTATCCGACCCCACTGGCCATCGACAATCACAACATCGTCAATCCGAATTGGCTCGGTCAGGGCGATCTGTATGCCGGCCAGAAGATTGGACACTGTAGTTTTCGCCGCTGCCGCCAAGGCTAAAGAAGCCAGTCCCGCAGATGCCAGCAGGCCCGCGCCAGCCTGCCACAGGCGGGTGTGGTTGAAGGTGTAGAGAACTAATCCCAGGGCAAGAAGCCCGATCAATCCGATTGCCAGGCGCCGCATCACGGCCATCTGTGTGCGCACCTGTCGCGCCCGCAGGTTGTCCGCCAGGCTAATGTCATAGCGTCCCAGCAGAATGTCCTGCACCGCATAGACGCCGGCAATCAGCAGCCACGCCAGGCAGATGATGAAGATGATATGCAGGATATGCTCGGTAACCGCGTCGGACTGGGCTGAAATTCCAAATGTCGGCACCGCAGCCATGGCCGCGAGGACCACGAGCATCCAAAAGGTCGGCTTGCGAAAACGGCGGAGTGTGTGGTGTTTCGCGGGCGAGACGGATTTGCGAAGGATGAAGTGAAACATGAGCCAATAGATCGCGAATCCGGCGATCAGCGCTCCACTCAGCACAGACGAACCAAATACCAGGCGATGAACATGACGTTCGATCACCGACAGAACACTTCTAAAATAAGCAAAAACAATCAGCGACAACGTTTCGCGCATTCTTTCTCCATGCATTGGGGAGTTTCCATGAACAAAGAAGGCGGATCGCAAACAGCTTATGGTTTCCGCGGAGTTCGGCGATACTCTCCACTCTTGCCGCCCGACTTCCGCTCCAGCACAACCTCCCGGATGACGATGCCCTTGTCCATGGCCTTACACATGTCATAGATGGTCAAAGCGGCGACCGAGGCTGCAACCATCGCCTCCATCTCCACGCCGGTGGGTCCGGTGGTCGCCACCACTGCACGGATAAATACGCCGTTCGGCCGAATATCAGTCGCAACATCCACAAATGAGAGCGCAAGCGGATGGCACATCGGAATCAATTCTGCAGTGCGCTTGGCGGCTTGAATACCAGCAAAGCGCGCAACCTCCAGCGGGTTGCCTTTAGGATTGGCGGGAAGAGCGGCCACCACCTCGGCCGACATCTCAACCATCGCGGTTGCTTCCGCCTCCCGTTGGGTCGAGGGCTTATCGCTCACGTCTACCATCTGCGCTCTTCCGGCCGAATCGTAGTGAGATAGCTTGTTCATGAGCAACAGCCTAGCAGGAGTGGAGGGCGAATCCCACTGAGCGAACTTGCTTCGTGGTATTTGGCAATAAGACGCTAGCGCAGCAACACCCTCACCATCTGGTTTGCGGCGAGGTGATTGCAATCTTCAGGAACGATCAGATAACAATTCGCGCGCGCATTGGCAGCCAGGTCGCCCGAGCCATGAGTCGGAACTGCGTCGACGGTCGGCAGCGGGGATGACGTTTTCATGTAAGCCGGCAGAAATCGTGTCAGCCCTGTCTTGGTTCGAACTTCCTCGGTCAGCTTCGCCATAGCAATCTTCGGCTGCCAGTTTCGCTCTCCGGCCAACGCCGCCAGCACCGGCGCGACGAAAACTCGAAATGTCACCATGGTGGAAACTGGATTGCCCGGTAGTCCGAAGAAGTAGCTCGCCGGCCGGCCATCGTCGAATAGCACTCGACCGAAGACAACCGGCTTGCCCGGCTGCATCTTCACGCCGGTGAAAAAAAACTCCGCCCCCATCCCCTCCAGGACCTCTTCGACCAGGTCGAACTTTCCCATGGAGACACCGCCGGTCAGCAGCAGCAGTGAAGCTGTCTCAAATCCAGTGCGGATGGAGGCGGCGAGATCCTCCAGTTCATCTCGGGCCGGACGTTGCCGCAGCGGATTTCCGCCAGCCTGTTGCACAAGGGCGGCCAGGGCATGGCTGTTCGAATCGTAAATCTGATGCGCTTGGATGGCTGCCGGCACTTCGCCTGGACTCGCGGCACTCTCATCCATTTGCGTCGACGCATCCACAAGCTCATCCCCGGTCGCAAGGATGGCTACATTCGGCCTGGGATACACAGGAACCGAAAGGAAACCGCAAGAGGCCGCCAACGCGAGGTGCTCCGGCTCCAGTCGAATCCCAGGGTGCAACAAGATTTCTCCCTTGCGCGCTTCACTTCCGGCTGGAACGACGTTTTCTCCCGGTTTGAGAGTTCTTCCAGATAGCGGACGGACCGACCGTCGCAACCGCATCTTGCCGATCGCGTCGACCTCCGAGGCGCTCTCGCTTTCCTCCGCGTGTTCCACCATCAACACCGCGTCTGCTCCTGGCGGCAGCGGGGCGCCCGTCATAATTTCAACGGCCTCATCTGCGCCGATGGCGAGGATTTTCGGCCGGCCACGCTTCTCCAGCGCGAACCTGCCCAATCACCGCGAATGTTTTGTCGGGATTCAGACCTTGCGCCTGAAGCGCATACCCGTCTCGAGTGACGCGTGGAAACGGAGGTTGATCACGGTCCGCAATCAGCGCGACTGCCAATCGGCGGCCAAGCGCGTCGATCAGGTGGCAGTTCGCGGCTTCGTGAATGCGGCCGGCAAGAATGGCTGACACCTGCGCCGCGACCACGGAGCAAGCTTCGTCGAACGTGAGAAGAGCCGCCGGGCTGCCCTCCGCAACTTCTGCTGATCCACTTCGATTCATCCGACGAACCTCCTTGCCTTACAAATACCAACGGCTCCCTGGTTTCGCTGGGGAGCCGCTGGGTTTGGCGCTGTGTTGCATGAACATCGGAATCGAATTAGTGCTTCTTGTACGTCGAGTGAACCGTCTGACCCGCTTGCTGCAGAATATTCTGTGCGTCTGCCGCGAGTGGACCATCGGGCGCGAGTGACAGAAACTTCTGATAGGCGTCTGCGCAGCCCGGAGGCAAAACGATCTTGTTGGTCTTGGGATCGATGCTGGCGTGCTGCACCAGGGACCATCCCTTGATGTAATACGCAATCGCCTTATTGGGGTCGGCAGCAATGGCCTTGTCGGCCGCCGCTCCCGCAGCATCGCCCTGACCGGTTTTGAACAGGACAATCGCCTCGTTGGCGTAATACATGCCGGCCTGCGTCGGATCCGCCTTGGCAGCTGCCTCATAGGCTGCAACCGCGTCGTTCACATTGCCCGACTTGGCCAGTGCCTCGCCCAGGTTATTGTTGGCGGCTGCGATGACGTCAGGTTTTGGCGCCTTTTCTGCGGACATCAGGGTCAAGGCTTTTTTGTAATTGGTCGCGGCATCCGCGTATTTCTTCGCAGCCAATTGACTATCGCCCAGCTCGTACCATGTCAGACCTACATCCGGCTTGGCCTGGGTCGCTTGCGTATCCAACGCGATGGCCTGGTCAAAGTTGCCGGCCTTACGTGCCGTGCGAGCATCGGTGATGAGTTTATTCACGTTCTTGATCTGGCCGTTTTGTTTCTCCGTCGCTTCGTTCTGTTTGCGTACTTCCGCAATCTGCTTTTGCACCTCGGGAGGCAACTTGGAGATATACGCTTGCCGCGTCATATCAAAGTCGACCTGGGTATCGGTACCGGCTGTCAGTTTCACGTTTTCCTGATAGTCGACGATGCCCTTGGCCATCTTTCCGTCTTTGCCTTTGATATCTCCAAACAACACGATGGTGTACGTGCCCGGCTTGATGCCGCTGCCTTTATAGTCACCGTTGGCGTCTGTTTGAAATGTGTCCAGCGCGGTCTTTCCGTCGGTTGTCACTTCCACCGCGGTATTGGCTACGGGCTGGGCTAGCGGATCCTGGGCGTGGCCATGGATACTCGCCGTTGTCGTACTTGCTGCGGTTCCAGCTGCCTGCGCCCATGCTGCGGAAGGCATCACACCGCCGATGATAACGAACAATGCCGCACAGATTGCGGCGCAGGATGCTGCCGAAATTGCCGCAAACATTTTTGCGGACCTTGAAGATACAACGATTCGAAGCTTTTCCATTTCTTGTCTCCTCGACCTGTCTCGACGCGGTGAATTTCACTCAACGCCGCTGAAACTACTGCCTCAACGCCATTCTAAAGCTACAACAGCACCAGCAACATCGCACCTCCAACTTTCGTTGTAGTCGGAAGGTTGCTTGAAACTGAAGAAATTCTTGACCGCCAGCCGCCACATTAACTCAAAGCTGCTCCACAGGTTTGGGCTGATCCCATCTCTCAACGCCGACCCGGAAGAAGTCGGTTGCCAGCAAAGTACCGGTTTTCTACGACCCTGCATACGGAATCGGATCGGCAATCCCCGCCTCCGCAAAGGCTCGCAAACGCAATACACAGCTGTCACAAACCCCACACGCACGATCTTTCCCGGAATAACAGGACCAGGTGAGATGCAAGGGAGCGCGTAACTCAACACCGAGCCGTACAATCTCACTCTTCTTCATGTGGATGAGCGGCGTGTGGATCTGGATGTTCCCCTCCTTGGTCCCCGTCTCAATTACCCGCTGAAAAGCCGAATAGTAGGCTGGCCGACAATCGGGATAGCCGGAACTATCTTGCTCTACAGCGCCGATAAAAATTGCTTCTGCCCCCAGCACCTCCGCCCAACTGACCGCGGCGGATAAAAAATGCGCGTTGCGAAAGGGCACATAGGTCACGGGAATCTCTTCGCCGATTTTTGTCGTCGTGGGAGCGATTGGCACTGCGATGGTCACATCCGTCAAAGCGGAGCCTCCGATCTGGCGAAACAGATCGATCTTCAAGGATAGAAACTGGCGAACTCCCACCTCAGCGGCGATGGCGCAAGCGCTTGTCAGCTCGCGCTGTTCGGTGCGTTGCCCATAGCTGAAGTGAAGGGCGTAGACGTCGTACTCTCTGGCAGCCAGCGCCAGGCATACGCAGGAATCCATGCCTCCAGACAACGAAACGACTGCGCGCCGCCGAGCCGACACACCAATCTCATTCTTCAATTCCGGGCTCCGACCGCGTAGTGACCTTTCAACAAGCGACTGCCTTCTCTATTGGGATGAGGCCGCGCTTACCAATGATGTTATGGGTAGCGACCGAATTCTCGATTTCCACGAAAATTGGCTGCTGCATCACTCTTGGCTTTCACTCCAATTTCGGTTGCAACCTTCTCTGATTCGATTCTATGACGCGGTCCGCTCGTCCGCGAACTGCAGTGACGCGTCCTCAGGTGGAACAATGCGGTAGTACAATCCGTATCTGAAAATTGAGACTCCGGAAATCACCCTAATAAAGTCACCGTAATAAAGGACACGTGCCGAATGTCAGAACTCGATCCCGATCCAACATCAACAGAAGTGCAATCCAGCGAACCGCAACCGATCGTGGCGGCAACTCCCGGGCACCGTATTTTCATCGGACCCAACGGCCTGCGCGCAGGCTGGAGCCTGGCTATCTTTTGCCTGATCGTGGCAGCGAGTATGACTGCTGTGCACTTCACTGGCAACGCCATTCACAGCTACCTTCGCCACGGCAAGCCTCCGGCACCAGCCATCCATAACCAGATTTTCGCGCCCGGGCCGCGTATTTTGCAGGAATTCATCATGCTGCTCTGCGTGTTGCTGGCTGCCTGGATCATGTCCCGCATCGAAAAGCGCCCGTTTGGCGAGTATGGCCTGGGAGGAAATTCGCGGCGCTTGCCCCAGTTCCTGCAGGGATTTTGCTGGGGTTTCGCGTTTATCTCGTTATTGATACTGTCCCTTTACCTTGGCCACTACATCGTTTTGACCGGATTTCTGTTGCAGGGTTTCAGCGCCTTAAAATATGCGCTCGCCTGGATGGTTTTCTTTTTGCTGGTCGGCGTGTTTGAGGAATTTTTCTTTCGCGGATATATCCAATACACCCTGGCTCGAGGCATTGGATACGGAGCGGTCGGCTTTTGGATCTCTTCCATCGTTTGGAACTTCGGCTTTGGATTCGTCCACGGCAACAATCCGGGAGAGTCGCCCATCGGCCTGTTTCAGGCGGGATTTATCGGGCTGATTTTTTGCCTCAGCCTCTGGTACACGCGCTCTCTATGGTGGGCTATAGGAGCCCACGCGACGTGGGACTGGGGAGAATCCTACTTTTATGGCACCGCGGACAGTGGGATGCTGGTGAAAGGTCACCTGCTAGGCAGTCATCCGCAGGGACCTTTGCTGCTCAGCGGCGGGGCCACGGGACCGGAAGGCAGCGCGATTGGAATTGGTGTCGCGATGCTGATCGCCCTGGTCATTTGGCTTACCTTGCGCAAGGAACGAGAAAGATCCACTCGGCAGGCCCTGGTCAACCCGCTGACTTGATATCGCCGACTCAGGGCAACTGCTTGTCGTCGAAATCCAACTCCGGACCGGGGTTCAGAATTTCCAGCGCAGCTTCTGCGTCCGCTTGCCGTACCTGCACGCGAATACCATCGCTGCCTGGCACCATGCTGCCCACCATGCGCAGAAAGTTTTCCCCTTCAATCGTCGCCTCAATGCCGAAGGAGGAAAGCAGGCTGACCAGCATCTGTGCCTCGTTCAACGTGGGGCAGTGGCTGATGGTGGTGGGCGTCTGCGCTTCCTCTTCATCGGCGCGACTCGCCGCGGTCTGTGGATCATTTGGTTCCATGACAGAATTGTCCTTCTCAGCGACTATACCCCTTTCTTCAGAGGCTCCCAGATGAACTTGTGAATCTGTAGACTCAGGCGGGCTGGCAGGTGATCGGCCAGCATCCATTCCACCAGCAAGCGCGGATCGAGCACGCAATTGTCTGCCGTCCGCTGCGATGTCGGCGTTTTGGTGAATGCAGGTGACAGCAAAATCTGCCCGCATCGCGTCGCCAGATTATGCTGGCGGATAAAATCGCGCGCGAATTCGTAATCGGCGCGGTCAGAAATGACAAACTTCACTTCATCCCGAGGCGTTAGAGTCTCTAGATTTTCCAGATGGAACCTCCCGCTTTCGCCGGAGGCGGGACACTTCACATCCATAATTTTGTGAACGGCTTTCGGCACTTTCGCCAGCGGTCGCTCGCCGCTGGTTTCGATCATCAGCGTATAGCCCTTGTCCAGCAAGCGATCCATCATCGGCAACAGTTCACGCTCCTGCAGCATGGGCTCTCCGCCAGTAAACTCCACCAACTTGACGGGCAAAAAGGCAGCGATTTTTTCTTCCACCTGGTCGAGAGTGAATTTCTCGCCGCCATGAAATGTGTATTCCGAATCGCACCACGAGCAGCGCAGGTTGCAGCCCGCCAGGCGCACAAAGATGCACGGCAGCCCGGCAAAGCTCGACTCCCCTTGAACGGATACGTACAGCTCGATCAGGACCACGGAGTCACTCGTAATAGGTTGCGGTGGTGGTATCGGTTTCGAAGATCGTGCAATCTTTCACCGTGACCCGGCCTTCCGTCATTTCGCGAAGCTGCACATTGGTTTCGTCAAAGAAATAATGGGCCAGGTTTTCGGCAGATGGGTTCAGCTCCGTAAACGGCGCCAGGTCATTGATCATCTGGTGATCGAGCCGATCGATCACGGGACGCATCACCTGCTTCAGCTGCTTGAAGTCCAGCAGCAAGCCGGCAACATCCAGTTCGCGGCCGCGCAGAGTGATGCGGACCTTGTAATTATGTCCGTGCGGATTTTCGCACTTGCCACGGTAATTGCGCAGGTAATGGCCTGCGGAAAATCCCGCTTCCACGGTAACTTCGTACATGCTTTTCCTCTTACGGCGCGGAGAGTTTCCCAGCCTCTCCTATTGTATCGAGCGAGGGGGAATTCGGCAGAAGTCACGAGCCGTTGCGATCAAGAAGGCGCGGACAGTTCATGGGCGATAGAACAGCCAGCGGCTCAAGGTGAAACGGCCGCCATCCGTCAGCAGGATCACCAGGTTGATAATGACGAAGGTCAAATCGTAATGCCAGCCGGAAGATTTCTCTCCCCAGAAGCCGGTCTTCCATTTCACCACCTTCATATAGATGGCACCGAACATGATCAGGATCAATCCCAGCGCGGCCCACTGCGTTAGTACGCCGAAAAAAATGCCGAGAGCCCCCAGCACTTCTGCCCAACCGAGGAAGATGGTGAAGCCGACGCTGATACCCAGGCTTTCCGCCCGTTGCTGCGGAGATTTCAAGTGCGCCGAGCCGCTGGAAAAGAAGACCGCCGCCGAGATGATTCGCAGCAGCAGAAATCCCCAGTCGGCATATTGAATCGAGTTCGGGAACAAAAGAAATCGCATGGCCAATCCTCGCAAGTTCTGGAATTGAGATGCATGCGTAGCGGGTGGCCGGAAAAAGATGCCTCCGCTGTCGCTATGACTGATTCCGCTGGCGGCGTTCGCGCTCGTCATGCCGCCGGCTGGCTTGCTCAAACAGGTTGGTGAGAGTGCCCGATAAGCATGCCAGCGTGCCCAGCACAAACAATGCCAGCGCCATCATGCGCCACATCTGCGCGATGCCGGGCAGGCCAGGCTGGTTGGCGCTGTGAGTCCACGACATGGCGAATGAGCCCAGGGCAAAGACCAGTAAGACAGCCGATAGTAGATAGAGATTGCGCGACATAGCGATTGTTCACGATGCCTGGAAAGCATCCGCTCAGCCCCATGGTAGCAGCAGAATCGTGCTGCCTGGATGTGCGGTGGGTCACCGAATCCCAACCATGCCCAGGGTGGATTCAATCAGCTTTTCTGGATCGTAACCGACGCCATTTTTGAAGACGAGGTGGACGTGCTCGACGGCAGAAATATCCTTCGACGGATCGCCAGTCACCACCACCAGGTCAGCTTGCTTGCCCGCGGCAATTGTACCGATGCGATCTTCCCGCCCCAGATATTTCGCGCCATTCTGCGTGTAAATCTGGATTGCCTGCTGTGGAGTAAAGCCAGCCTCGACCAGAAGTTCTAAATTGCGTTCATCTCCGAACCCAGGCAAGACGGTGCCAAATCCAGTTGGATCACAACCCGCCATCAGCAGGCCACCGGCGGCAACAAATTCGCGCTCAAACTTCATTTCTTTCTTAAGTAGGATTGGCCACGGAGATTGACTGGCGTGTTCAGCGATCTGGGATCGAACTTCCAGGCTGCTGGCCCAGGCCTGTGGCATCATCGAGTCCTTTTCGCGCGCCAGGAGTGAGTAGGGCGTGGAATCCTCGAACACTGCGAGCGTCGAAGTGACCGCAACATTGTGCTGCACCAGGTGGCGAATCATGGCCTGAACCTCGGGACCGGCAACATCGAGGCTGTCCGCCATCTCCCTCGCGGCCGGATGAATGCCAGGACAAGTGTCAGGTTTCTTCCCAGGGTAAAACTCTGTATCCACCAGCAGGCCGTGTTCGAGATTGTCGATGCCCATATCCGCGGCTTCGGTAAAACCTATCGAACAAAGATGGCCAGTGATCTTCAGCCCGTGCGCATGCGCCGCGTCGACGGCAGCCTTCAGTTCCTGCGGCGTGATGAACATGTAAGCCTTGAACGAGGTGACACCTTCCTGTGCCCAATAATTGACCGTTCGGGCCGCGTCGTCAGCGCCGGAGAGCTGATGCAGTTGGGGAATGAGAGGGTCTGGACCGTCAAGATAAGGGCCTGTGATGTCAAAGTCCGGACCAGGCGTGAGGCCGGCATCGACCAATCTCTTGACATTCAGATCGGCGTACGGCTCGATGCTGCCTGTGGTACGTGCTGTGGTGACACCACCGGCAAGATACAGCCGCGGACCCGTCTGAAACATCTCACCGCCGACCAGCCCGCGCAGGGCCGCACTGCCTGGTTCGACATAAAACAAATGTTCGTGCATCCCTACCAGGCCCGGATAAACGGTATGTCCATGTAGGTCAAGAACCTTCGCTTGATTGGGAACCTGTACAGTGGCGCTTGGGCCGACAGAAGTAATTTTCCCGTGATCGAGTACGACCGTCTGATCATTGACCGGAGCCGCGCCCGTGCCATCGATGATCTCTACATGGGTGAGGGCAATCACGGGATCGGACACCGAGATATAAGGCGCCAGCGGAGATTTCGCCGTCTGCGCGAACCCAGCGAGCGGAACAGTTGTCAGGCAAGCGGTCGCCAGCAACGCAGAAACAATTCGCATGTACAGCCTCATCGAAGGATTTGAGGGAATGCCTCATGCTCGACGGCGACAAATGCATTGTCAAGGAATTTCGGCTGGACTCGGCGGCTTACTCAAAGAATTCGCGAACGTCTTCCAGGCGCTGTGTCACGCGATACGGCGGCAGGCTCTCCATGAATACGCGCCCGTAGCGCTGGCGCTGCAATCGAGGATCCAGCAAGACCAGCACGCCGCGGTCGTGCAGCGAGCGAATGAGCCGGCCAAATCCCTGCTTCAGCGCGATCACCGCGGAAGGAATCTGATACTCGGCGAATGCGTTACCGCCGTCCGCTTCGATCGCCTTCATGCGCGCCGCCACCACAGGATCACTCGGAACCGCGAAAGGGAGCTTGTCGATAATGACGCAGCTGAGTTGTTCTCCCTGCACGTCGACACCCTGCCAGAAGGATGAGGTCCCCAGCAGCACAGCATTCGGCGTGATACGAAATTCCTCCAGCAGCGCGTTGCGAGGCGCGGTACCTTGCAGCAGCAGCGGATATCCGACGCGCGCGATCAGCTGCTCATGCACCTGCCGCATCTGGCTATAACTGGTGAACAGGCAAAATGCGCGCCCCCGCGTGATCTCCAGGATCTCGCAGATTTTATCGACGGCAGCCTTGGTGAATGCCGGCTCGCGGGGATCGGGCATTTCCGGCGGCAGATATAACAGCGCCTGCTCCCCATAGCGAAAATGAGACGGCACCACCAGCTGGCGAGCACTGGTCAGTCCGAGGCGGCGCTCGATATGGTCGAAGTTTCCTTGCACGGTGAGCGTCGCCGATGTCAACACCACGGACGGAATCGATTCAAACAAATCACTCGCCAGCAACGAAGCAATTTCAATCGGCGTGGCCTGCAGCCAGGTATTCGTTCCCGATTGGCGCATGCCGGAAGAACTGCGTCGTTCAATCCAGAACACAAATCCGCGATCCGTCGACTCCAGCAAAAACATCAATTGGTTTGTCAGCTCGGCCGTTCGCTTCTTCAGGCCGCTCGCCTCTTCTACACCACGCAGACGTTCCAGCTCGCCCGTCAGACGTTCCAGCGCATTCACCAGTCCCAGGTAGACGTCGCCGGACTGCTCCAGAAACTCTTCGCGTTCGGTAAACGGCATGCGGCCATCTGCACCTTTCGGCTCCGGCAGCGCGCCAAAGAACATGCGACTCCGCTCGCGCACCAGCTCCGCCGAAGCGGTCAGCGATGCCGACAAAGCCTGCTTGGCTCGCAGCAGAATCTCCACGTCGCGCGCCAATTCCTCAAAGCGAACATTGCTGATGCTCACTCCAAAATAGCTGGAGGCAATCTCTTCCAGTTCATGCGCCTCATCGAACACGACGGCCGCGGCTTCCGGAAGCACACCCGCATCGGGAGCATTCTGAGCCTGCCGACGAATCGACAGGTCTGCGAAGAATAGATGATGATTCACGATGACGATGTCGCTCTCAAGCGCGCGCCGCCGCATTTGCGTAATGAAGCACGGCTCGTAATTCGGACAGGAAGATCCCAGGCAGGCTTCGCCGCGCGCATCGAGCCGCCCCCAGAGCGCACTGTTTTCCGGAATCGTGGTCAGCTCGGCGCGATCGCCATGCTCCGTGGTCTGTTCCCAATCGCGGATCGTTGTGAACTGATCGACCATATCGACGCCAGTCAAGATAGGCTGATCGCGCAGCGCGTACAGCTTCTGCCGGCAGAGATAATTGCCGCGGCCTTTCATGTAACTCACCCGCAACGGACCCAGCAGCGACTCGAGAAATGGAATGTCCTTGAAGAATATTTGCTCCTGCAGGTTCCGCGTTCCGGTGGAGATAATGACGCGCTGGCCCAGTCGCAGCGCGGGCAATAGATACGCCAGCGTCTTGCCCGTGCCTGTGCCCGCCTCCACAATCAAATGCCGCTTTTCGGTGAACGCACGCTCCATCGCTCGGGCCATTTCCAACTGGCCGGGGCGGTATTCATACGGCAATGCCGAACGCGACAAAATGCCGCCTGGAGAAAAAAATTCTTCCAGCCGGGGGAGCTTGCGATCCGTCGAAGGTTCGGTTGAGGAGGGTAGGGGCAAGGGTGAAAAGCACTCCAAACGCTGCTTGTTTCTATAATAGAGAAGCCACGCGATTTTCCCACGCTTTGGCAGGACGGCATTTCCCACCCTATGACTCCCATAAAAAAAAGCAGCCAAGCCGGAGCGCGCGATCGACGCCGCCGAAATCCCGCCGCAGATGCACGCTGGCCATTGATCGCGATCGTTGGCCGCCCAAATGTGGGCAAGTCGACGCTGTTCAATCGCCTGACTCGCAGCCGCCGATCCATCGTTGGCGACGAACCCGGAATCACACGCGACCGCATCTACGGTGTCGTTGACTGGGGCGGTCGCAATGCTCGACTCGTCGATACTGGCGGAGTTCTGCCCTCCGATCAGGAGTTTATTCCGGCGGAGATTTTTCGCCAAGCCAAGGTCGCGTTCGATGAAGCGGCCGCCGTAGTGATGGTCGTAGATGGGCGAACAGAGCTGGCCGCTCCTGACATGGAGCTGGCGCGTCTGCTGATGCGCCTCGGCAAGCCGCTGATTCTGGCCGTCAACAAAATGGATGTCGATGCGCTGCTGCCGCAGGCGGAAAATTATCGTCGCCTTGGCTTCAAGGAAATGATCCCGGTATCCGCGGAGCACGGCATTGGGATCGGCAACCTGCTGGATGCGATGTTTGCGGCGGTGCCGGTGGACGATTTTGCCCCGGAAGACGAGGAAGAAGAATCCGCGCCTGCGGAAAAAGACGAGTCCGAAGAGCCTTTGCCAGACGAGGAAGAAGACATTCCTTCCATCCCCGCCAAGGCTCCAGATGAAGTGAACGTGGCCATTATCGGCAGGCCCAACGTAGGCAAAAGTACGCTCTTAAACGCGCTCACCGGCAAAGCCCGAGCGATCGTCTCACCGATTGCCGGGACGACGCGCGATGCGGTGGATGAATTGGTCGAACGCGATGGGCAGAAATTTCGCTTCATCGATACAGCCGGAATTCGCCGCAAGGGCAAGACGCATGAGATGGCAGAAAAATTGTCCGTGCTGATGGCGCGTAAACATCT
The DNA here is from genome assembly GCA_963737095.1 of uncultured Acidobacteriota bacterium. Lineage (GTDB taxonomy): Bacteria > Acidobacteriota > Terriglobia > Terriglobales > Acidobacteriaceae > JAKAAZ01. Next base: position 304,699 of record CAVTRK010000009.1, on the reverse strand, counting down.
TGAAGCAGCGGACGTGTCGATATTGGTCGTCGACGCCACCGCGGGCGTGTTGGCCGGGGACGCGACCATAGGCGGCTATGCGTATGAAAGCGGCCGGTCGATGGTGATCGTCGTCAACAAGTGGGATCTGGTCACGTCGAAACGGACAGACGGAAAACTTCCGGCCGACAAAAAAGTCTTCGAGGAACAATTGCGCTATCACCTGAAGTTTCTGTCCCATGTTCCGGTAGTTTTCGTTTCCGCCGCGCAGGGTCAGAACATTGACCAGGTTTTTGCCACCGTTGTTCGAGTCGCTGCTGAACGCCAGAAGCGCGTTGGTACGGGACAGATGAACCGCTTCCTGGAACGGGTGGACTTTGAGCGCGCTCCGGTTCCGATGTCGAAACGCATGCGCATCCTATATATGACGCAGGCAGGAGTAGCACCACCAACCTTCGTGCTGTTTACCGATCGCGACGTGAAGCTGCATTTCTCCTACGAACGATTCCTGGAGAACCAGATTCGCGAAGCTTTCGGATTTGAAGGCTCTCCCATTCGTTTCAAGATTCGCGCGCGCAAGCCACGATCGCAACGCTGACCCACGTCAACCGCATCGCGAACGAAAGGCAAATCCGGCTCGCGTAGGCACAGGATATTCACATGGCTGCAAGGTCAAAGACCCTGCCGGATTTGCTATCCTGAGCATTATGGCAGACAAGAAGACACTCCTCAGCCACCCTATTCAACATATCGACATCAAGCAGCATGACGTACGCGCCCTGGTCGACGCCATGCAGGCCATGGCCTATTCCTCGCGAGACTTGGCGCGCGCCGCCGAGATTTACGAGCGCATGCTCCGCGATCAGGAATGTGGCGTGATCCTTTGCCTGGCGGGTTCGCTGATCAGCGCTGGGCTCAAGCAGATTTTTGTCGATCTCGTGCGCAATAACATGGTCGATGCCATCGTTTCGACGGGCGCAAACATTGTCGATCAGGACTTTTTTGAGGCGCTGGGTTTTCGCCACTATATTGCCGGCGACGAATATAAGTCCGGCACCCAGGACGGCGTGCTGCGCGAGTTAATGATCGACCGCATTTACGACACCTTTATCGATGAGGAAGAGTTGCGCATCTGCGATGAAACCACGCAGAAGATCGCCGATTCCCTCCCCTTGCGACCCCACAGTTCGCGTGAGTTTATCCGCGCCATGGGCGCTTACCTGCAGAAGGAAGGAAAAACGCCTGCGAAGGGCGGTGCCGATTCCATCGTTCTGGCAGCGTATGAGAAAGATGTGCCTATTTTCTGTCCGGCATTCAGCGATTGCTCCGCTGGATTCGGCCTTGTCGCCCATCAACATGCGCGCCAGGATAAGCCCAAGGTTTCTATTGATTCCGTCAAGGATTTCTATGAGCTGACACAGCTGAAAATCGCCAACCCGACAACCGGCCTGCTTATGATCGGCGGCGGGGTGCCCAAGAATTTTGCGCAGGATATTGTCGTAGCCGCTGACGTTCTGGGCGCGGATGCTCCCATGCACAAGTACGCCATCCAGATCACTGTTGCCGATGTACGCGACGGCGCGCTTTCCTCGAGCACGCTGAAAGAAGCCAGTTCGTGGGGCAAGGTTGACACCACATTTGAGCAGATGGTCTATAGCGAAGCCACCCTGGCGCTGCCGTTGGTCGCCGGATATGCCTACCACAAGCGGGCTTTCGCGGAACGTAAAGAGCGTCGCTGGGCGCGCTTGCTGGAACCGGTCACGGCGTAAGATTGCAGCATCAAGGTGGCAGTAAAACTCGCGGCTGCGACCCGGACAATCGTTGAATGCATCTGAAAAAACTCGACGTACGCTGGCGGTGTTGTTGTTTCTGGCCATCGCCGCCACTGCATGGACGATGCTGCACCAGGCGCAGCACTCCGTCACCGGGGCGGCTCATCAGGATTTGACTTTCAACCCCGGATATCAGCATGCTCAGCGGTTGAGAGTGGCTGCCGCCCGCGCTGCCATGGATGTGCTCGGCATGGCCGGCGCCGACAAGCAGGATTCGGGTGCGATCGAGCCATACCAAACCGACTACCGCCTGCAAAGAATGCAAATCCAGGCCGACTCCGAAGGCTTGGATCGATGGGCCGCGAAGGATCGCCGACGGCAGGGATTGCTGTTGGAAATTCGGGCCAGCCTGGTTGAATTCAAGACGGCACTGGATCAGGCAGCCGGCACCGCTCCTGCCAACACCAACCTGGGAAAGGTTCCTCTTTTACCTGCGCTCAATCGCGCGGAGAGCGCGTTTAGCAACTACGCGGCCAGCCTGGCTGAGCCGGCGCAACCGGACACAACTCATTATCTCTTCGCTGGTCCAGTTTTACTTTGGTGGCTGCTGGTACTTCTGCTGGCAGAGAGCGCAATCCTTACCTGGCTTGTCGTTTCTGCAGCGCCCGCACGCTAGGTTCCCGTTCCACAGGCTGCATCCGCGCGCATCCCTGCTAGAAGGAGTGGCTTTCGTCGATCGCCGCCTGGTTCACAGCCAGGCTTTTCCGTTGATCGGCGGACAGTAATGACGCTTCTGCCTGCGAGCGCAGCCCGGTGATCTGGGTCCAGTTGCTGGGTTTTCCAGGTTTGGGATAAAACGGCGGCAGTTCCTGCATCAACAGGCGCCCCAATTGAAACGCTTCCGGCTCATACATAGCGCGTAATTCGCGCAGCCGCTGCACCGAGGCATCTCCAGCACACAGCTTGAACCCGGCATTGGAGAGTTGCTCGCAGATCTTCGCCAGGCTGGTCTCCGGCAGGCGGTCATGGCCCGGGTGCCCACCTTTCAGCCCAAATATGTGCGCCAGATCCAGGACGGCATGCCGAGCCATCACAAAAGTCAGCTGCGCCTGGCGAGCAGCATCGCCCTCGACGGTTGCGATTAACACAGCGCAGGTATCCAGCATCGCCACCAGCGCCGTCAGCCAGCTTTGGTTGTCATGCTGGGAGCGAAAGAAACACAGTTGCGGGTAAGAAATATGACTCTCCAGTAGCTCCGCGCTCCACCGTTCCCATTCCACCAGCAAGGTCTGCAAGGCCAGTTCGCCCGTGGAGCCTGCATGGCGACGCAGCAGTTCCAGTGCGGTGGGCGGCGAGCCCGCGCGTGCGTCCAGCAAAATGATGCTGACTTCTCTGCGCGAAAAGGCGCTGTACAGTACCGGCAAATACCCGATCACCCCGGCGACAAAGGCAAGGCCCATTCCACCCTCGAGCGCCACCAGGATTCGCGCCGGCACGGACAATGGCACCACGTCGCCCAGGCCCAGGGTAAACAGGGTTGTTCCGCTGACGTAGAGATCAGTCTCCCATTTCCCGATGGAGTGCGCGTCCGAGAACGGTGACCCGATCCCGTGAAAGAGCATGGCAAAACCGAAGATCAAACCCATGGCCCAAATCACCACCAGCATCAACAATGACAACGGTCCAAAATAGCTCAGGAAGCTCTCGCGGCGATTGGTCTGCCGCAGCTTACCGGCGATGGAACGCCAGCGAATCCAGGTCGCCGTCATCACAATCCGCGACACCCGAAATCGTCCGCTGGCCCGGCGAGGCAGAATGATCGTTTGGAACGCGTCCAGCAAGACTTCCGCCAGGCACAGCAAACCGAGGATGAGCGTGAAAATGCGCATAGAAGTACTAGTCAGATTCAATCACGAGTAGGTTGGGCGCGCAAAAAAGTTTGAGAATCTGCCGCATGGAGGGGAACCGAATCCATGGGCCCGCGCGACCTAAAATGTGCTCAAGATCACAAAAATGGACGTACGCGGCTCACCGCCGTTCCTTCCCCCGGAAATGCATACTTCCAGAAGTTAAGCCGACGTGACAATCTTCCCTCGTTGGACTGCAAGCTGCCATGTTCCTCCCTGCAGTCCGATGCATTGCCACCCTCTAGCAGCGTGCAAAAATGCACCTGCGTGGGATGGAGTTCGGATGACGATGACACACGAAGCAGGAACTCAGGCAGCCCGATGAAGAACAAGATACTCGTGGTCGACGACGAACATGCAGTCGCGGATACCCTTTGCCTGATCTTCAAGAAGCGTGGATTTGATTGTCGCGCCGCTTATACCGGCTTCGAAGCGATTACCAGCATAGAGGAGTTCTGCCCGGAACTTTTATTGTGCGATATCTCGATGCCCGGAATGAACGGCCTGGAAGTTGTCTCTAAAGTGACCCAGAAGTGCCCAGAGTGTCGCGTCCTGCTGCTCACCGGACATTACACCAATCTGGCGTACGCGCAAGCCTGGGTGCTCTCTCATTCCGCGCCCAGCCGCATCATGACCAAGCCCGTTCCCCCAGCTGTTTTACTAAAAGCTGCGGGAGATCTGCTGCAGTCCACTCAGGCTTAAACGGGCGCATGCGTGCCGGCGCCGGTCCAGCCTACACTGGATAGCATGCAGGGACTGGGACGATTCCTGATCTTCGCCGGGATTTTGGTCGTCATTTTGGGCGTCTGCGTATTGCTGGCGCAAAAATTAGGACTGCCACTGGGACGCTTGCCGGGCGATATTTCCTGGAAAGGCAAACACACTTCCGTCTACTTCCCGCTTGCGACCTGCCTGTTGGTCAGCGTGATATTGTCTCTGATTCTTTACGTTGTGAATCATTTTCGTCGTTGATATCCGGAAGAGTCCGCGGCGTGGGGATGACATCAGCGCGCATCTCGCCGGCACGATGCTAGACTCATCGTTGCGATACCTGAAGAGAGCACGGCCATGGAACGATTCTCAGGTTCGCTCCTCAGTGAGAGGTCGCGCATGAGTCCGTCCTACAAACCGCCGTGGGAAAAACCGCTCGCCAGTTCGCGGCAGCCGACTGATTCAGCCCCTCTTCGCCCGCAGATGGACTTGCTGTTCTCATCCGACGCTTCCTCCAACGACACCGCCGAATTTGTTCGGCCGCCCTGGAAGGTTCATCAGCTGGTCTTCGAAATTCGCGGTCACGTCGAGAAGGAATATCGCGATTTGCGGGTCGAAGGGGAGATCTCAAATCTGCGCCAGGCATCCTCCGGCCACGTCTATTTCACATTGAAGGACGACCAGAGCCAACTTCCCGTAGTCCTGTTCCGCACCAAGGCGCGGATGCTGAAGTTTACGCCCAAAGATGGGCTGGAAGTTCAAGTGCGTGGCGGGATTTCCGTCTATGAAGATCGCGGACAATTGCAGCTGGTCGCCGAATCCATGGAGCCGCGCGGCAAAGGTTCCCTGCAGGTCGCTTTCGAGCAGCTGTACGCATTGCTGAAAGAAGAAGGTCTGTTCGAGTCGGACCGGAAGCGCCCGCTGCCCCCCTATCCACGCACCGTTGGCGTCATTACCTCCTCGAAGGGTGCGGTCATTCACGACATTCTTCACGTGCTGGCGCGCCGTCATTCGCGGGCCCACGTCCTGTTGTATCCGGTGGCGGTGCAGGGAGAGGCAGCCGCCAGTGACATAGTTGAGGCACTTGCATGGTTTCAAAAAAATCCCTGCGCGGATGTACTGGTCGTGGCGCGCGGCGGCGGATCGCCAGAAGATCTGGCGGCTTTCAACAGCGAAGGCGTAGCGCGAGCCATCGCTGCATCGGCCATTCCTGTGGTTTCTGCTGTTGGCCACGAGACGGACTTTACGATCGCCGATTTCGTTGCGGATTTGCGCGCTCCCACGCCCTCCGTGGCCGCCGAAATCATCACGGACGCGCAATACCGCGTGGAAGAATATTTGGAGACATTGGCGACGCGATTGGAACGCGCTGTGGGGTATCAGCGGATGCAGGCGCGGCAACGCTTTGCCCAACTCAATGCTTCGGCGGTGTTTGCCGGCGTGCAGCATGGGATGGCGCGACGACAGCAGCGTGTCGACGAATTCCGCTTTCGCCTGGAGGCTTCCTGGCAGAAGGGCTCCACCCTTGTCAGTCGACGCCTAGATACCGCGTACGCAAACCTGCTGCGTCAGGACGTTCGTCGCCAGATGAAGCTGCAAGGCGAGCAATTGCGTTCGCTTCGAGTCGAGTTAGGACGTGCATGGCAGGTCTATTCCGAGCGCTGCCGTATGCGATCCAGTCGCGCCGCCGATCGTTTAGCTGCGCTGTCGCCGCTGGCCGTTCTTGATCGAGGCTACGCCTTGGTGTATGACGGTGGTGGCAACCTTATCAAGACGGTAAGACATTTGCATTCTGGAGACGCATTACACGTGCGGTTCGCGCAGGGGCAGGCGGATGCTACTGTGGTCAATACCATGCTGAATGATGACATCGACGCAGCCAGATCTAAAGGGGGCCGATGAGGAAATTATTCGGGACGGATGGAATTCGCGGAGTTGCCGGACAGTTTCCGCTGGACAGAAAAACCGTCTACGCAATCGGACTGGCCATCGCGCATTCGCTGCGCAAACAACATTCCAATCCGCATGTACTGGTTGGCATGGACACGCGCGAATCCAGCACCGAGATAGCTGCCGTCTTAACCCTTGGCCTGCGCCAGGGAGGAGCGGAAGCCACCAGCGCCGGCGTCATTCCTACCCCTGGCGTTGCCTACCTGGCGCGGATTCGCGGATTCTCCGCCGGCATCGTCATTTCTGCCTCGCACAATCCCTGGCAAGATAATGGGATCAAAATCTTCGGGGGCAATGGATATAAGTTGGCCGACGCAGTCGAGCTTTCCATTGAACATGAAATTTTTGCCCGGCTTTCGCAGACTGACGAACCTGAAATTCCTTCGACCATCGCGCCTGAAGTAGATCCGAGTCTGCCCACTGCCTACATTGAATTTTTGCGGAGCCAGGTCCCCGATCTGCGGCTGGACGGCAAAACAATTATTGTGGACTGCGCCAACGGAGCCGCCAGCGCCATCGCGCCACAGTTGCTGGCTCACTTTGGCGGCGACATCCAGTTGACCCACGTTTCCCCCAACGGCCGCAACATCAACGACCATTGCGGAGCCTTGCATCCGGAAGTGGTCGCACAGGAAGTTGTGGCTCGCAAGGCGGACGCGGGCATGACATTTGACGGCGATGCCGATCGCGCGATGCTGGCCGACGAACACGGAAAAGTGGTGAATGGCGACGGCGTACTGCTGATCGCCGCTCGCGATCTGCACGCGCGCAATCGCCTGGCAAAGAACCTGGTGGTCGCCACCACTATGTCGAACATGGGCCTGGAAGCCGCGCTGCGAACCAACGAAATTAGAATGCTGCGGGCGCCGGTCGGAGATAAGTACGTCCTGGAAGAAATGCAGAAACACGGCGCGGTTCTGGGCGGCGAACAGTCCGGGCACATGCTGTTCCTGGATTGCAGCACCACCGGCGACGGCATGTTGACCGCCTTGATCGTGCTCGATATTATGCAGCGTTCCGGTCAGACGCTTTCAGCTCTGACAAAGGATCTGAAGGTCTTCCCGCAAGTGATAGTGAATGTCCGCGTGCGAGAGAAAAAGCCGCTCGACACCATTCCCACCGTCGTAGACGCCATTCACGACGCTGAGACCGAACTGCATGGCAATGGTCGAGTGGTGATTCGCTATTCTGGAACAGAAGCACTGGCGCGGGTGATGATTGAGGCTGAATCTGAACAGGTTATGCGACACCACGCTGACAGAATTGCAGATGCCATTCGTGCAGAACTGGGAGTCTAAGTCAGCGGAGAGTTTTTTTGCTTTGGCGCGCGCGTCGGTACAAGCCGCTATTTCAGGTCGCGCCAGTTTGGGCCCACGGCGACATCGGCGACGATGGGAACTTTCAATTCGATGACTTGTTCCATCGCCGCGCGAACGCGTTCTCTTACTTCATCCACTTCTTCCGTGGGAACATCCAGAACCAATTCATCATGCACCTGTAGCACCATTTTCGTGCGCAGCTTTTGTTCGCGAAGCTCGCGCGCCACACGAATCATTGCCAGTTTAATCAGGTCTGCGGCCGTCCCCTGCAAAGGCGTATTCACCGCGGTACGCTCGGAAAATCCGCGCATGTTCGCGTTGCGGCTGGTGATATCCGGAATCGGTCGAACCCGGCCAAACAGTGTGCGCACACTCTGCGTCTGCCGCACATGTTCCAGCGTTTGCTCAATAAATGCCTTGACGCCGCTGTAGCGTTCAAAATAACGATCGATATAGATGCGTGCTTCGCTGGGCTCGATGTTTAATTGCTGCGCCAGACCAAACGGAGAAATACCGTAGACGATGCCGAAGTTCACAGCCTTGGCGCGATTGCGCGTCTCCTTATCCATCGATTCGATGGGTACGCCGAATACCTCGGAGGCCGTCAGCGTGTGGATATCAACATTCTCGCGATACGCCTTCAGCAACAGCGGGTCTTCGGAGAAGTGGGCCATCAATCGTAATTCGATCTGCGAATAATCCGCCGACAGCAGCACATTGCCATCTGCCGGGATAAAGGCGGCGCGAATCTCTCTCCCTAATTCCGATCGAATAGGAATATTTTGCAAGTTCGGATTCGCCGACGACAAACGCCCAGTTGCTGTGCCAACCGCATTGAAGGTGGTATGCACGCGATGCTGAGCATCCGCGAGCAGCGGCAAACTGTCAGAATAATTTGATTTCAGCTTCGCCAGCTGGCGATATTCCAGCACCATGCGCGGTGCCTCGTGATGCTCGGCCAGCTCTTCCAGCACATCCTGCGCAGTGGAAATCACTTTGCCCCGGCCGTACTTGATGGGCTTCGGCAGCGCCATTTTATTGAACAACACATCCCCGAGTTGTTTTGGAGAATTGATGTTGAATCGATGGCCGCAGTTTCCGTAGATGCATTCCGCCAGCTCGTGCATCTGGGCCGCAAGACGTTCAGAAATCCGCTGCAAATATGCCGAATCAATGCGGACGCCGGCATCTTCCATGTCCAGCAATATCGGCGTCAGCGGAAGATCGATGCTTTCGTAAACTTTCAGCGTGTCCGAATCTTCAACTGCTCGGCGCAACTGGGGCGCCAGCCGAGCGATGGTGGCCGCAGCCATCGGCAGCGCTTCTTCTCCTTCGCCGCGTAACGACTGATTGTCAAAACGCGCCGCCACATCCTCCAGACGATGCGTGCTGTGCGTCGGATTCAGCAGGTAGGAGTAGAGCATCACATCGTCGCGCACGCCTGCCACGCGGACCCCATGCGACTGCGCAGTGCGCAAAAATGTTTTCAAGTCGTGAACAGACTTTGGCAGCGTTTCATCTTCCAATGCTGTGCGGAGCAATGAAGCGGCCTCGCCATCCCAGGGAACGCGAAAAGCCCTGGTATCGTCCGACGCCAGTCCGAGCGCAAATACCGCAGCAGGAGCGGCCGCTGTTGCATCCTTATTTTCAGCCGATTCAATTGCATCCAGCAGCGACAAGCTCTGTTGTATTTCTGGTTCCGCAGGTTCCTCCGGTTCCGCTGAAAACTCCGCGTCCTCCGCCGCCGCTTCAATTCCCGCCGCGATGGTGAGCGTGCCGGCGCGCGCCGTAGCCAGCAATTGTTCCACTTCCTCCAACGTCGGATGCAACACCAGTTCCGCCGTCTGTTTGGGCGCTTCCGCCAATCCCAATTCTTTAATCAGCGTGGTGAATTCCAGTTCCGTGAAGAGTGTGCGGCTGGCAATCGGATCCGGCGATTGAGTTTCGAGCTGCTTCAGGTCCAGTTCGAGGGGCACGCTGCAATGAATCGTCACCAATTCCTTGCTCAGCAAAACTGTATCGCGATTGCCGAGCAGCGACTCGCGATAGGTTTTTCGTTTCACATCGGCGGCGTGATCCAGTGCAGCTTCGACGCTGCCAAATTGCTGGATCAACTCGACGGATCCTTTATCGCCGATGCCAGGTGCTCCGGGAATATTGTCGATGGAATCCCCACGCAGCGCCATCACGTCCACCACCTGTTCGGGCGGCACACCCAGCGCAGCCTGCACGCCCGCGCGGTCCAACACCAGATTATCTTTTGCAGGATTCAGCACGAACACGTTGTCCCCAACCAGCTGCATCATGTCTTTGTCGTTGGACACAATGTAGACCGGATGGCCCTGCTTGGAAGCCTGCTGCGTCAGGGTTCCAATGACGTCATCGGCCTCAAAACCCTCCTGCTGCAGCATGGGAATCCGAAGGGCTTCCAGCGCCCGGCGAATGTATGGGATTTGCTGCGACAGGTCCGGCGGCATCTCCGCACGATTGGCCTTATAGCCCGCATATTCCACTTCATCGAACGCCTGAGTGGCTGCGTTGAACTTACGGATCTTTAAATCCTTTGCGCGCTCGTCGCGAAAGACCGGCGTACTCACGTCAAACACGGCGGCAAGATATTGTGGCTTGAAATCTTTCCTCAGCCGGTTCAGCATGTTCACAAAAACATAGACTGCTGCCGTAGGAATGCCGCTGCGTGTCGACATAGGTCGCTGCCGCTGCATGGCGTGGTACGCGCGGAAGATGAAGCCCATGGTGTCGAGCAGAAATACGGCCGGTTTGTCGGTCGTGCGAGCCATCTTTTTTGAGTCTACAGAATCCGCGGCAATTCTTTACGCCAGGACCATGCAGTCGCCATAGGAAAAAAAACGATATCCCTCGACCACCGCATGGTTATAGGCCGTCAGCACCTTTTCGGTTCCCGCAAAAGCACACACCAGCATCAGCAGTGTTGACTGCGGCAGATGGAAATTCGTCAGCAATCCGCGGACCACGCGGAACTCATATCCCGGCGAAATAAACATGTCCGTCTCGCCGGAATGGGGGCGCAACTCGCCATCTTGGGATTGCCTCGCGCAATGTTCGAGGGTGCGAACTGTTGTGGTTCCCACTGCAATCACACGGCGGCCTTCACGTCGCGCCATATTCACCGCCCTCGCCGTCGATTCCGGCAATGTGTACCGCTCCGTGTGCAGGCGAATGTCCTCCAGTTTTTCTACGCGAACAGGCTGAAAAGTTCCCAGCCCAACATGCAATGTCAGGCGCGCGATCTCAACGCCGCGCGCGCGAATCGCGGCCAAAATTTCCGGTGTAAAGTGCAGCCCTGCAGTTGGCGCAGCGGCCGATCCACGCTCCGCCGCAAACACTGTTTGGTAGCGTTCACGATCGGCGACATCATCTGTCCGATGAATGTACGGTGGTAGCGGCATGTGTCCGATGCGATCCAGGATGGAATAAAAATCATCGACTGGATCAAAACGCAATCGCCGCTCCCCAAATTCTCCACGCCCAATAATTTCGCCCGTCAACAGCGGCGTTGCGCTTGCCTGGTCTTCATGCGGGGCGAAAAAGAAAAGCCTTTCTCCCACCGGGAGCTTTCGACCCGGGTGTACCAGGGCGCTCCATTCCAGCGGCGTGTACTGCGCCGTCAGCAGCACCTCAACGTTGCCCTGCAGGTGTTCCTTGGCTGTCGGATTGCTAGCACTAACGGGCTGCGCATGAATTCCGCCCCGACGCCCGAACATTCGCGCCGGCAGCACCCGAGTATCATTTAGCACCAGCAGATCGCCAGAACCCAATCGATCCGGAAAACTGCGGAACCAGCTGTCCTGAACGCTTCCGCTGGCGCGATCGACAACAAGCATGCGAGAGGCAGCACGATCCGGCAGTGGCTGCTGCGCAATCTGCTCCGGCGGCAAAATGTAGTTGAAATCGCGAACCAGCACAACCCATATTCTAGAGCCGGTTTCCTATTACCGTGGCTGACCCAATATTTCACCGCCCAATCACGTATCGCGGGAAAAAGAATATCCTGTTGCTTGCGCGCGAATGCCAATTCCCGCGCGCCGAAATTGCTGGACAGAAATGAGGTTTTTGTTTTTATGCCAAATTTGAGTACCAAATCCCCCATGAAAGATGTCGTCCTGATCACCAGCGGAGACCTGCGACTCTCTGCCAATCAAGTCTGCTGGCCTGCACAGGAAGATCTGGAGCGAAAACTGACGCAGTGTTTTCAGGATGCCGGCGTTTCCGTGCAGCGCGCCTTTTCTGTCGATTCCCGCAGCAAACACGGCTTCATCTCCAGCCAGCGCATGGGCATGGATATCTTCGCCAATATCGACCCGCAGGCCAACCTGGTCTTCGCCACCGCCGCCTGGCAATATAGTCACCATGTGCTGCCGGGAATGCGCAGTCACCGCGGGCCCATCCTAACGGTCGCGAACTGGTCAGGACAATGGCCAGGACTCGTCGGCCTGTTGAATCTGAATGGATCGCTGGTCAAGGCCGGCGTGCCTTTCAGCACCCTGTGGAGCAAAGACTTTACCGACGAATATTTTCAAACGCGCCTGAAGGAATGGATCGATCGCAAAACCGTCACCCACGATCTATCGCACGTCCGCGATCTGGATTTGAAGGCGCTTCCCGCTCAGGCCGCCAGCAAGGGCAAGCAGCTCGCCGCCGAACTGCAAAAGAAAAAAGCAATCCTCGGCATCTTCGACGAAGGCTGCATGGGAATGTACAACGCCATCATCGATGACGAACTCTTGAATCCAATCGGGGTGTACAAAGAACGGCTGAGCCAGTCGGCACTGGTGGCGCGAATGCGCACGATCACGCCGGAGGAAGCAACCGGAGTGCGTCAATGGCTGGATAAGAAAGGCTTGCGCTTTGTCACCGGTAAAGATGAAAAGTCAGAGCTGACCGATCCCCAAATCCTCGAACAATTCAAAATGTATATCGCCGCCGCCCGCATCGCAGACGATTTTGGTTGCGATGCCATCGGCATCCAGTATCAGCAGGGATTGAAGGACCTGGTGCCTGCTTCCGATCTGGCCGAGGGGCTGTTCAACAACTCCGATCGGCCGCCGATATACCAGGAAAACTCGGGCGAAGAACTGTATGCCGGCCGCCCACTGCCGCATTTTAATGAGGTGGACGAATGTGCCGGAGCCGATGCCCTGGTGACGAATCGCTGCTGGACGGCTCTCGGGCTCGATCCTGCCACCACTCTCCACGACGTTCGCTGGGGAGAGCAATTTCAGGGCGACGGCATTGACGATTTCGTGTGGGTGCTGCAGATTTCCGGAGCCGCGCCGGCAAGTCACTTTGTCGGCGGATATGCGGGTGCATGCAGCGAGCGCCAGCCTCCCATGTATTTTCCGCTGGGCGGCGGCACCTTGAAAGGCGTTGGCAAGCCCGGAGAGATCGTATGGAGCCGCGTATTCGTTGAAGGCGGCGCACTGCACGTCGATATGGGGCTCGGCACTGTCGTTCAATTACCTGAAGAAGAAACGAATCGCCGATGGAAACACACCACCAGTCAATGGCCCATGGTCAGCGCCATATTGCATGGAATATCCCGAGACTCCTTCATGGCACGCCACCGCGCCAACCACGTCAACATTGCGTATGCACCCGACGCAAAGGCGGCTGCCAATGCGCTCGCGGTCAAAGCGGCAATGTTCGATGCGTTAGGTGTCCGCGTGCACCTGTGCGGCACCGTCAATTTTGATTAGCTGCAAAATCGCTCTCATCCCACCGAGGAACGCAAAGTATTCATGACCATCAACGGAAGTGTCATCCGAAGCACCTTGGTAGGCGCGTTAGGAGGACTGCTGTTCGGATTTGACACAGCCGTCATCTCCGGTACCACGCATGCATTAACCCTCACCTATCACCTGACGCACTTTCTGCTGGGCGTCACCGTTTCCAGCGCGCTGGTCGGCACCGTCGTCGGCGCATTAACCGCTGCCATACCCGGACAAAAATACGGACGCCGCGACAGCCTCCGTGTGATGGCGATCTTTTATGTCATCTCCGCATTGGGTTGCGCGTTTGCATGGAATTGGCCGGCGCTGATTTTCTTCCGCTTTATCGGCGGCCTCGGTATCGGCGGCTCTTCCGTTCTGGGCCCAATGTACATTGCCGAAATCGCGCCTCCCAAGTGGCGTGGGCGCCTGGTAGGAAGTTTTCAGGTCAACGTTGTCGTCGGCATCCTGCTGGCTTATCTATCGAATTTCCTTATCGCCCGGCAGCAACTTGGCGCGGCGGAATGGCGTTGGCAGCTCGGTATCTCTGCTCTTCCGGCGTTCTTGTTTCTTGTCGCCCTGTTCGGCATTCCACGCAGCCCACGCTGGCTCGCCATGCAGTCAAATTTGAAGGAGGCGCTGCACGTCCTGCGCCTGACTGGCGTTGAACATCCGCAGCGGCAATTGGACGAGATTGTCGCCTCCATCCATCTGGAACGCTCTTCTCCCACCGACCCGCTCTTCTCCCGGCAATATCGTTTTCCCGTGTTTCTCGCGATCACGGTTGGAATGTTCAGCCAGCTATCGGGCATCAACGCGATTCTCTATTACCTGAACGATATTTTTGCGATGGCTGGGGCCAGCAAAATCTCCGGCGATCTGCAGGCCGTGGCGGTGGGCGCGACCAACCTGGTAGCCACGCTGCTTGCGATGACAGTGATCGATCGGTTTGGCCGCAAAAAATTATTGCTCGTCGGAACCGTAGGGCTCACAATTTGCCTGTCTGCGATCTCGTACGTTTTTGTCACGCACCGGCATTTGCATTGGCTGGTGTGGCTACTGATGGCCTACATCGCCTGCTTTGCGGCATCGCAAGGCGCAGTGGTCTGGGTGTATATCAGCGAGGTATTTCCAAATCGCGTCCGCGCCAAGGGTCAAGGCCTGGGCAGCTCGTCCCATTGGATTTCAAACGCCATCATCTCACTCATCTTTCCCATCATGGCAGGAACCTCGGGCGCGTATCCATTCATCTTTTTTGCCGCGATGATGGCACTCGACTTTTTCCTGGTTCTGTTCTATTACCCGGAAACAACTGGCATTTCCCTGGAAAAGATGGAGCACAAGCTCGGCATCGATTAGTCGCACCTGGCGAATCGCGCCATCAAGCCTGCGGGATTATTTCTTCGGTATTTCGCTCGGCTCTGGATTGTGCCAGCCGCCATCTTTCGCGATCAACGCATCCGCTGCCTTGGGCCCCCAACTCCCTCGCCTGTATGGCAGCGCACGATGATGTTTTTTCAGGACCGGTTCAACCACTGCCCACGCTGCTTCCACTGAGTCTTCACGCGTAAACAATGCACCATCGCCCTTCATGGCGTCGCCCAGCAACCGCTCGTACGGAGTTTCCGCGCCCGCTTGCTCCTCACAGAGATAAAGTTCCCTCGGTTCACCTCTGAATTCCTCTCCTGGAAGCTTGACCCGAGCGGCGAGCGCAATTGCCGAGTCAGGCGATAGCCTGAAACGCAAATAATTCGACCGATCTGTCGCCGACACAGAATCGGCGAATAGTTTTTGCGGCGGCGGCTTCAACTCCACCATGATCTCGGTCGCAGTGTCGGCCAGATACTTGCCAGAGCGCAAGTAGAACGGCACGCCGTCCCAGCGCCAGGAATCGATGCTCATGCGCAGCGCACAGAATGTTTCAACGTCGGAGTTCTTCGCCACATCAGGCTCTTTGCGATAGCCGTCATACTGACCGCGAACCAAATCGTCCGGCTGAATCGGTCGCATCGCCTTAAACACTTTTGCCTTCTCAGCTTGTACCGCGCCAAACTCGCGGCCCGAGGGTGCTTCCATTGCCAGCAGCGCGACGATCTGGAATAAATGATTTTCAACCACGTCGCGCAGGCATCCAGCGGTTTCATAAAACGCTCCGCGATCCTTCACGCCAAAATCCTCTGAAAGCGTGATCTGCACGCTGGCAACGTAGTTGCGATTCCAGATCGGTTCCAGAAACGAATTGGCGAAGCGGAAATAGAGGATGTTCATGATCGCTTCTTTTCCCAGGAAGTGATCGATGCGGAAGATCGCGTCCTCAGGGAAAACCGACCGTGCTACACGATTCAGTTCCCGTGCCGATTCCAGGTCCCGACCGAAAGGCTTCTCCACAATCACCCGCGCGTTGTCTGCCAGCTTTGCCTTGCCCAACCCTTCAATCACCGTTCCGAAAAGCGCTGGCGGAATCGCAAGATAGTATGCCGGACGCCGAGCTTTGCCCAGCGCCGTTTTGATAGCGGTATAGGTGGCTGCATCGTTGTAATCTCCGCTGACGTAGGTCAACACCGAGAGAAGATGCTTCAGGGCTCGCTGATTGTCGATGCCGCCCGCCTTGCGAATGCTGTCGGTCACACGCCGGTGCAATCGATCCAGGCTCCATTTAGGAAACGCGACGCCGATCACTGGCACATCCAGATTGCCGCGCTTAGCCATCGCATACAGCGCCGGAAAAATCATTTTGTGGGCAAGGTCCCCCGTCACACCAAAGAGAACCAAAGCGTCGGATCGAGTTTGGGCCATCACAATTCCTTTCAGATTTGGAGCGATATCCTGCAGGTTTAGTTTGCCGAGCGTGACTTAGCGAATCGCCGCCCTGTCGGTTAGATTGGCCGCCTGATCTGCTGATTGCCTGGTGGCAGCCGGCCCGTTCAGATACTCGCGATACTCGCGATCGACAATGCCGAGACTCCGCGCCAGCGCAATCTTTGCGACATTGTATTCATACAGGCTGTTCACCAGGTGGGCCTCGGCGGTTGCCAAGGAGGATTGAGCCTCAACGACAGGAAGGTCGCTGTCGACGCCATTGCGAAAACGGTCGGTCGCGTCGCTCACCGTGGCGTGTCCTAACTCAACGTTGCTGCGAGCCACATCCACCAATTGCTGTGCTGCCGCCACGTCTAGCATGTTGTCGCGGATTTCCGCCTCAATCTGCTGATGGAAGTTTGCCAACTGCGCCGTGGCATCGCGGGTGGCAGCGTCGGCTACATCGCGATCTCCTCGAAATTCTGCTTCCTTGAAGAGCGGCACGCTGAGTGTACCCTCGGCCAGAAAAGTACCGTGATAGATGCTTCCAACCGTGCCCGTAACGCCGTAGTTGCCTTTGAAAGTGAGTGTCGGCAGCCGCTCGTAACGTGCTGCGCGACTCTGATACTGAGCGGACCGCAGCTTCGCCTTCAGATAGAGATATTCCTGACGGTTGGCATAGGCCATCTGCAGCGCTTCATCCAGCGGCATGGTTGCCAGCGTCGCGTACGGGGTGCTGTCGGTCAATTGAATGGGTTGGTCGGCAGGGAAGCCAATCTCCCGGTTCAAGTCAACCTTGGCCTTCTCAAACGCGTTCTGTTGCGCGATGACCACTTGCTGCTGTTGCTGGTACTGTACCCGGGCCCGCAATTCTTCAAGCCGGGCGACGACTCCTGCCTGATGCTTCAGTGTTGCCTGTCGCAGAACTTCCGCATCCGTCGCCAACAGGCCCTTGGCATTGTCCACGTTCGCAGCCGTCGCCAGTGCACGCAGATACGTATCGGCGACGGTCTGGATGACCACGCCGCGCGACGATTGATAGCTGAAGCCGACCGCCTTGATCTCTTCGTTGGCAGCGCGATACAGCTCAAACGACTGCAGATCGAAGAGCGGCTGCGTCAGGTCGGCCTGGGCGATGACCGCATTCACCGTCACCACCGCCGGAATGTTATTCAGGTCCTGTGGAGGGATCAATCCCGGCGGAAAACTGTGAATCAGCTTCGAACTGAAGCCCTCTGCCTGCAGATTAATCTGCAGCCGCTGACGCTCCGCTTCATAGCTGAGATTTGGCATCAGGAAGTTGATGGCTTCCAGGCGTTCGCCGGCAACGATGCGCTGATCCTGTTTCACCAATGTTGTTTGAAGATTGGCTTGCAATCCGCGACGGATGGCATCATCCAGCGATAGCGGCAGGACGGTGCTGACGGCCGGTCCGGAGCTGACGCTGCCATACACGGTGTCTGCCGGCACATTCAAGGTTAAGGGCCGCACCATGCCGCTGTTCTGGGCCTGCGCTGCCGGACTGGTTACCATAGCGGCTACCAGTATGCCCAGGAAGCATTGTCGTGGAAACATCTTCATCATTATCAAGCTAATTAGATTCGACCGAACCGTTGTAGTTGCCAAAAGTTAAGGGAGCGGGACAAGAAAGATGCCGGCGTCGTGGGCTCCATCTGATCGTGGACTCCACCTATAGACTACCGAGTTTTCACGCCAGGTAATCCCGCACGGGGACTAACCCGGCAAAAATACCCCGCAACACCAAAGGGTGATGCCTGCGGTAATCGTTCCATGTGAGGTACAGCCCACAAATTTGCTTGCCTATTCGTAGAGTGGCATGTTAACTACATAGTCAATACAAATCAGATGCTTGACCACGCCCATGCGGAGTGGGGATCTGCCCTGGATTTGCTTTGAGTTCAATCGTTCACATGCGAGGCCATAATGGAAGCACTCAACATCGGTACTACGATTCGCGGCGTCCGTTTGCAGAAAGGTATGTCGCAAGGAGATATTGAGAAACGAACCGGACTTCTGCGCTGTTATTTGTCGCGCGTAGAAAACGGTCACACGGTCCCATCGCTCGACACGCTGCACAAGATTGCCAGCGCGCTCGATGTTCCCATGGCTCATTTTTTCGCCGAGAACGCCCTCAGCTATGAAATGCCGGCCCAGCGGTTCAGTGAGGACGAATTGCGCTTTTTGACCCAGATTCGGCGTTATTCCGCCAATTTGAATGAAAGTGATCGCAGATTATTGCTGGCCATGGTGAAGAAATTTGCCGGCGCGGAAAAGAATTAATCCGCCTGACGGCATGCATCTTTCCGACGCATTCCAAGGTGCATGTCTCTGCCACAACCGCCGCTCCACATCTTAGAGGCAGGAGCGGCCATCTTTCCTTAGGCCGCGATGACTCGATCGTGGCCCTACACTCTTCGAAAGTGAACAAACCAGTTCGCGAACAATAGCAGGATAAGAGTCACCGCGGAAAAAACAATTCTCTGCCGCTTGAAGTACGGCTCTCTGCCGGTCCCCAGGATGGGAGCCAGCGGCACCCCCATAGCCAGGCCAGAGAGGAATCCTCCCAAGTGAGCCATGTTGTCGATCTTGATACCGCCTGAATACATCAGGGTCGACGCTCCGATCACTAGGTTGATGGCCGCGAAATAAATCACACTGCGACGCAATCGCTTTAACTCCGCTCGCGGAAACGGCAAATGGGGTGAGTTCAGCAGCAAAATCAGCACGCCCGCAATCCCAAAAACAGCCCCCGAGGCGCCAGCACCAATCGCGCCCGGATTCACCGCCGAACTCAGCAGATTTCCGGTGACACCCGTCAGCAGGTAGACCGCGACAATCCCGAATGGACCCAGCAACGGCTCACCCAGCAAGCCCAGGTTCCACAGGCACCACATATTGGTGCCGATATGAATAATGCCGATGTGGAGGAAGGTGGCCGTCACCAGCCGCCACCACTGCCCATGCAATTCGTAAATCCCGTTGTTAGCGCCCCAGTGAAGAATTTGCTCTGCAGTCGGATCCCACCAGGAAACGCCATTCAAGATCATCGCCAGATAAACCGCGCAGCTAATTCCAATCAAGATGTACGTTGCCGGAGCGTAAGCCCATCCAGTAAGAATTCGCGAACGAAGTTGCGACCGTGGTGGCTCTCCCGTATAACGTCCGGTTCGCAGATCGTATTCGGAGGGGCCGTCCTGAGCCGCGCCGCGACCGCGCTCCATCTCCTGCGACGTGGGCGGCAGAATCTCAGGCCCGCGACTCCTTCTGTCATCGTGGTCGATCAGATCGAACTCTCCATGGAAGCGACGGTTCTTTTGCACAGTGATTGATCTGCTTACAGGCTACCCACCCATCATGCAGATTACAAATCACACTGTACGAGTTCGGCATGACGAGTGAGTGGAATTTTCAGGTGGACCGGTGCAAAAGATGGCCGCGACGGATGAATTAAACTGAATGTTGCTCCCATCCCAATCAATCGAGGTGTTTCAGATCCATGAAGCCAATTCGGCGAGTGCTGCTCAGCGTCACAGATAAATCGGGAGTCGTCGAATTTGCGCGAGTTTTAGCGAAATATGGCGCCGAGTTGGTCTCCACCGGTGGCACCGCCCGCACCCTGCGCGATGCCGGTCTGAAGGTCCTCGATATTTCCGATCTGACGGGGTTTCCCGAGATGCTGGATGGACGTGTAAAGACGCTCCACCCGAAGGTGCATGGCGGCATTCTCCACATCCGCGACAATCCGCAACACCAAAAGGCCGTGGCGGAGCATGGCATTGAACCCATCGACATGGTGGTGGTGAACCTCTACGCCTTTGAAGCCACGTTACACAAGCCAGGCGTCCATTTCGGAGAGATCATTGAGAACATCGACATTGGCGGACCCTCCATGGTGCGCTCCGCCGCAAAAAACTTTGAAGATGTCGCCGTCGTGACCTCCGCCGCAGACTATGCCGCTTTGACCGAAGAATTGCAGGCCAATCAAGGTCAACTGGGTCGCGCCACACGCTGGAGATTGGCTCAGAAGGCTTTTGCGCTGACAGCCTCCTACGACCTGGCGATTGCCAACGCGCTCGAAACGCTTCCCGCGGTTCCGCCCGAAGCGACCGCGGCCATCCTCGCGCCCAAGACTGGAGAAGAACCTCTCCCCGCAACTTTGCGGCTGGCCTATCCGCAAACCATGTCACTTCGGTATGGGGAGAATCCTCATCAGCGCGCCGCCTTGTACAGCAACGGCAGTGGCACCGGTATCGCCGGGCTCCGCCAACTGCAGGGCAAGGAGTTGAGCTACAACAACCTGGTCGATCTGGATGCCTGCTGGGAGTTGGCACAGGAGTTCAACGAACCAGCAGTCGCCATCATCAAGCACACCAATCCCTGCGGAGCCGCCACCGCCGCAACCATCCTGGAAGCCTACGAAAAAGCGCTGGCATGCGACCCTGTCTCGGCCTTTGGTGCGGTCATCGGCATCAATCGAGAGGTCGACGGTGACGCCGCAGCAGAAATCGTCAAATTATTCGTGGAAGCGATCGTCGCCCCTTCCTTCAGCGCCAAGGCAAAAGAGGTTCTGTCCGCCAAGAAGAATCTCCGGCTGGTCGAAGTAAAACTCGCCCCCAGCGCGCCGACCATGAAGTACATCTCCGGTGGCATGCTGATCCAGGATGCGGATCGCGGCCACGTCGAGGCCGGCGACTTGAAAGTAGTCACCCAGCGCGCGCCCAGCAAGGAAGAATTAGCCGCTCTCCTGTTCGCATGGCGCGTCTGCAAGCACGTGAAATCGAATGCAATCGTGTATGCGAAAGACGGGCAGACGCTGGGCATCGGCGCCGGCCAGATGAGCCGGGTGGACGCAGCCAGGTTTGGCGCCATGAAAGCGGTTTTACCGCTTAGCGGCTGCGTGGCCGCCTCCGACGCCTTCTTTCCCTTTCCTGATGGATTGGAAGTTGTTGTGGGGGCGGGAGCTACAGCCGTCATCCAGCCGGGTGGCTCAGTCCGTGACGCGGAAGTGATCGCTGCAGCGGACAAGCTCAACACCGCCATGGTTTTCACTGGAATGCGGCATTTTCGGCACTAGAACCGTCTTAGTTTACAGCGGGCAAATTCCCACGGAACCGAGGCCTTCACCAGGCTTTCCGGCGTACAATCAGTCAAAAGGGGCCGAATTGCTCCATTTCCGTGCGTGAACACCGCGGCACAAGGTGTGAGGTAGCGTTTCGAATGACGAAAGATCGTGTCGCCGAAGGGAATCCCCTTTCTCTATGGAGATGGCAAAAATCTGCCGCGCTGGGCGCGGCAATTGCGTGCTCCGTGGCCGCAGTTGCCCAAACGAATTCCACCCCGCAAACAACACCGCCCAGCACCAGCCCAGCAATCACCGCCGCAGCCCAGAGCCCCTCCGCTCAAGCAGCAGCTCAGGCTTCAACTGAACCCGCGAGTGACTTGGGCAAACGAGCCCAATCCTATTACCACTTCGCGCTGGGACATTTGTACGAGCAGTCAGCCGAGCAGTATGGGCGGCCGGAACTGGCGGTTCAGGCGATTGAGCAATACAAGCTCGCGATCAGCCATGATCCCGATTCGGTATTTTTGCAAAATACCCTGGCGGATACGTATTTCAAGCTGGGGCGAATCCGCGAGGCCATCGAAACCGCACAGAGAGTTTTGAAGGCGCATCCCGATGATCTGCAGGCCCACAAATTGCTGGGGCGTGTTTATTTACGCTCTCTGGGCGACACGGAAAACGGCCAGCAGCCCGGTCCCATGCTGGATCTCGCCATTCAGGAATTTCAGAAGATTGTTGCCCTTGAGCCCGACAAAGTGGAAGATCGCCTGCTGCTGGGTCAGCTCTACACCTTAAAACATGACACCAAGGATGCGAAAGCTCAGTTTGAAGAGGCTCGGCGAATCGACCCCAACTCCGAGGACGTGGTACTGAACCTCGCCCGGCTCTACGGGGAGCAGAATAATCTTCCCGCCGCGATCAGCGTGCTGCAAACTGTTCCCCCAGACGATCGCACTTTCAAAATTGATCTTGCCCTCGCGGCAGCATATGACCAATCGGGAAACAACACCAAGCTCGCCATCGCGGCTTATCAGGACGCGCTGACGCTTCAGCCAGACAACCTGGATGCACAGCGCGGTCTGGCGGAGGATCTGCTGGCTAACAATCAACCCGATGCGGCACTCAAGATTTTTCAAGGCGTCGCCGCGCAGGATCCTGAAGATGTACGGGCCTTCCTTCGAATCGCGGAGCTGGAGCGGACACAAGGCCATTTAAAACAGGCCGCTGCCGCGCTTGATCATGCCAAAACCCTCAATCCGGATTCGCCGGAGGTCAAGTACAACGAGGCTTTGGTCGCCGAAGCCCAGGGTCATCTTGACCAGGCGGCGGACGTGTTGCAGCAATTGGTGGACAGTACGCACCATGCCAGCGAAAAGTACACTTCGGACGAAAAAAATAATCGTGCCATATTTCTGGATCGCCTCGCGACCGTGTACCGCGATCAGAACAAAGTTCCGCAAGCCATCGATGTCTATAAAGAGATGATTGCCCTGGGCGGCGATGATGCCGAGCGCGGGTATCAAGGTGAAGTGGACACCTACCGCGATGCCAAAATGCTGCCCCAGGCGACCACCGCGGCGCAGCAGGCGGTGCAGGCGCTCCCGAAAAATGTGGATCTGCAGCTGACCCTCGCCGGCCAGCTGGCAGACACCGGCAAGGTGAAGGAAGGCGTGGCGCTCGCCAAATCGCAGCTGAGCGGCTCCAATCAGGATCGCGTCGTGTGGTTGACTCTGGCGCAGATGTATACCCGGCTGCATAAGTGGAAAGAGGCGTCGCTCGCCATCGACCAGGCGGAAAAGCTCAGCACCACAAAACAGGAAAATAGCCTGGTCTATTTCCTGCGCGGCGCGCTCGAAGAAAGACAGAAGCATATCGACGCAGCCGAGCAGCAATTTCGACAGTCGCTTGCACTGGATCCGAATAATGCGTTGACGCTGAACTACCTGGGCTACATGCTGGCCGACCACGATCAAAAGCTGAATGAAGCGCTGCAGATGGTGGAGCATGCCGTCAAGCTGGATCCCGAAAACGGCGCCTATCTCGATTCTCTGGGCTGGGTGCATTACAAGCTCGGTCAATATGAGCTCGCCGAAGAAGCGCTTGAAAAAGCTATTACTCTGATCCCCAAAGATCCCACGGTTCACGATCATCTTGGGGAGGTCTACGCCTCCACTGGACATCTGCAGCAGGCAGTCGCGCAGTGGGAAAGTTCGCTGGCGAATTATGCCAGCTCTGCTCCGGCAGACGCAGAACCCGCCGACGTGAACAAGGTCCGCAAGCGGCTGGACAGAGCCAAGGTCAAGCTGGCGAAAGAAGATTCGCACGCGGTTCCGATCGGGCACTAGAGTTCTTAAATCTCTCATGCAGTCAACTTCGCTCAGCCACTGCGCGGTAATCGGCGATGCGTCCGACCCTTTAACTGCGCGCCAGCATGCGGAAAACCCTCACGCCTATCGATCCGCTTTTCAGAGGGATCGCGATCGCGTGATCCACGCACGGGCCTTTCGCCGCCTCGCCGGAAAAACGCAGGTATTTACCCATCGCGACTCCGACCACTTCCGCAGCCGGCTGACACATACGATTGAGGTCACGCAGATTGCCCGCACGGCAGCCGCTGCCCTGAACCTGAATGAAGAACTGGCCGAGACCCTGGCGCTGGTACACGACATCGGCCATCCGCCTTTCGGTCACGCCGGCGAGCAAGCGCTCGACCGCCAGCTGCAGACCTACGGCCTCCATTTCGATCACAATCTGCATGCCCTGCGTATCGTGGAATATTTCGAGCAGCGCTATGCAGGGTTTCGTGGACTGAATCTTACCCTGGCGGTGCGCGAAGGCATCATCAAACATTCGCGCGACTATTCGCTCGCGCAGCATCCTGAGCTGCAGCCATATCTGCTGGATCAATTGCCTCCACTGGAAGCGCAATTGATCGATCTGGCCGATGAGATCGCTTACCTGACGGCGGATATGGACGACGGAGTCGAGGCGGAGATCTTATCGGTTGAAGGCCTGCGTAGCAACGTGTCGCTGTTTGATCAGTTTTATCGCAAGATGGAAATTCGTTATCCAGATGCCGCGCCCAAGCTCCTCTTCCACGAGGCGCTCAAACGCATGTTGAACGCGCTGGTGAACGACCTCGTTGTCAACACCCATCACCGGGTCACTTCGGAAGAAATAGAATCGCTTGCAGCGGTTCGACATGCGGGTCATCGCCTGGTCGCGTTTTCCGATGCGATGGAGCAACGCCGCCACCAGGCCAAACAATATCTGCTGCAGGAGCTTTACCACGCCACCTACCTGGAACGTGATCATGCTCTGGCGGAAGAAATTATTGCGGGACTCTTTCAATACTGGATGCAGAACCCGCTGGAATTGCCCGCCAGCCACGAAACCCAGATCGCCAGCGAAGGCGCGCCTCGGGTCGTTGCCGATTACATCGCTGGAATGACAGATCAATTTATCGAAGATCAGTGGCAACAGGTGCAGGCGTCGACGAAGAAATAGAGCATCACGAGCCTTCGCGGCCAATTCCCAGCTCCCTGCTGTTGAGCCACGCCGTATCAATCATGTCGCGCAGCATCGTCGCGCCCGCAGCCAGCCGTTCCGCGGTAAAGGTCCGTGATGCCGCAGTTCCGTGCCCCTCAAACGCACCTTGTTGATCGAATCGATAAATCTGGGCGACCTGCGCATGGCTGCTGCGAAGGTACAGCAAAAAATCCTCGAACGGATCATTGAGAGTGCGCACCGCTGGAATCAGTGGCGTCATATCTCGCGCATGAATGTTGTCGTGGACAAATTCCGTTTCGAAGCGGCTATGAATTCCCCTCTGACGAGAAAACTCTTCGGGATTTTTTGCTTCGACCCAGCCGTTGTAATTGATGGTCGTATGCAGCGGCTGCGATCCGTCGCCCACATAGTGGCCGAGACATCCAATGTCATACAGAATGGCCTGCTCCGCGCCGTTGGTATCGGCGCGCGTTCGCAATAAGCGTCGATACTCAGCCATATCCACCGTGAGCCGCTCCAGGTCTTCCTCCACCTGCCAGGGCAGCATGCCAACCTTTTGTGGAGTGAGGCGCTCGGCCATCTCTGGATGCAGACGCTCAGCAGCACTCAAATCATTGAGAAAGTCGTACCGCTCTGGCGGCAAGCCATCGGGAGCTGCTGCATCCGCCAACTCCAGATCAATAAAATGTTCGGGAGCGCCCGCCGCACTCAATTCCGGCTCCGAAGACAAACGCCAGCGATCCGGCTCCGGCCCCAGATATTCGATCTCCGCAATCGCCTGCGGCGTGCGCAGAAATGCCGGTAAGCCCGGCGGCAGGGTTTCCATCGCCACACGGTTGATGATTTTGTGGCCATCTCGTCCCCAGGCAAAAGAAAGCGGCGCGCCGACAGAAAGATACATCGCCAGAATCAATAAAATCAGGGCCGACGGCATAGCGGCTGCAGCCTTTGCGGGAATCGCGTCGCCAAATCGCTGCCACCACGCGTCAAATTGCGCCAAAGCGCGTTCGCACTGCAGCTTATGTCGCTCCCGCTTGTCGCGAATTTTGCGTCGCACCTCTTCTTCCAGGGGCTCCAACAGGTCGAAGGTAATGTTGGCCGGCTGGAACCGCGCAGGATCCGCGTGAGTGATGTAATGCACCAGCGATCCCAGTCCGGTCGCTCGCGGCACTGGTTCCGGCTGCTCTTCGCGCGCCAACGCAGCCACATATAAGCCTGCCAGCATTCCCGTGGCTATCGACTCCGTGTAGCCCTCGACGCCAGAGATCTGCCCGGCAAATAGGATCCGCGGTTGGTCGCGGAGTTGCAGCGTCTCCGTCAGTAACCTGGGCGCATTGATATACGTGTTGCGATGGATTTGTCCGTAGCGCAGGAAGTTCGCATTCTCCAGGCCTGGAATCAGCCGCAGCACGCGTGCCTGTTCACTGAACTTCAAGTGGTTTTGAAATCCAACCAGGTTGTAGGAATCGGCCCGCAAATTCTCACATCGTAACTGCACCACGGCCCACGGCGTTTTGCCGGTTCGCGGATCGCGCAGGCCAACCGGCTTCATCGGCCCAAAGCGCGGTGTGTCGCGCCCACGTCGTGCCAGTTCCTCAATCGGCAGGCAGCCTTCGAAATAGGTCAGCTTTTCCCATTCTTTTTCCTGCACAGACTCCGCCGCCACCAGGGCATCGTAAAAGCGGTCATACTCCTCTGCGTTCATAGGGCAGTTGATGTAGTCCGCCGTGCCCTTGTCCCAGCGGGCCGCCATGTAGACCCGGTCCATGTCAATCGACTCAGCATCCACGATGGGGCTGATGGAGTCATAAAACGCAAGGTGCTCGCTGCCGGTCAAGGATGCAATGGCCGCTGACAACGCGGGAGAGGTGAGAGGTCCAGATGCGATCACGGTCCACCCATCGGCAGGGTTGAGTGTGGTCACTTCTTCACGGTGGACGGTGATGCGAGGATCGGCTGCAATCGCCTCCGCAACCAGTCGAGAAAACTCCACGCGATCGACCGCCAGCGCATGCCCGGCGGGTACGGCGGACGCATCAGCCGCCTGCAATAAAACCGATCCCGCACGCCGCATCTCCTGCTTCAACAGCCAGGGCGCCGTGTGCTCGCTTTCTGACTTCAAGGAGTTCGAGCACACCAGCTCGGCAAAGTCCGCAGTCTGATGCGCTTCCGTCGAACGTATAGGCCGCATCTCGTACAAATCGACGCAGCATCCATGCCGTGCCGCCTGCAGCGCGGCTTCCGGGCCCGCCAATCCTGCACCGAGAACTCGAATACGAGGGAAGTTTTTTGCCATGCGATGAAAGGTTGCTCTACCTCCATGGTAACGGCTGCGGCACGTCGCCCGCTCGACAACTGGCCGAGCGGCGATGGCCTGCCAACGAAGAGTAAGGTAATAGAGAGATTTACCGTCAGAGGTTTGAGGAACAGCACGATTCGATTCTCAGTCAGTAAACCCACGATTTGCCCATGATGCTGCTCTACAGTCTGGCCCTGGTGGTCGCCATTGTCGTTGCTTCGCCGTATTGGCTGTTCCGCATGGCGTGGAGCGGACGCTATCGCCACGGGCTTGGCCAGCGGCTGGGAGTGATCTCACCCGGCCTCCGCGCATTTGTCGGAGAACAATCTACGGTGTGGATCCACGCCGTTTCTGTTGGAGAAGTGATTGCCGCCAGCCGCCTGATCGAACGGATGCAAACTCTGGACCCGGATTTGCGGATGGTGATGTCAACCACCACAAGAACCGGACAGAAACTGGCACAGGAACGATTCGATACCGACCCTGCGTCTGGCGAGTGATTCCGAACGTCGCCCGACACGCGTCTTTTATTACCCACTGGATTTCGCCTGGATCGTGCGTCGTTACCTGAAGGCGCTCAAGCCCCGCGCCCTCGTCCTGGTTGAAAGCGAGTTATGGCCGCGCATGCTGAGCGAGGCAGAGCGCGCAAATATTCCCGTCATCGTCGTCAATGGTCGCATCTCCAATCGATCGCTGCCTCGCTACCGCACCCTGCGCAACCTGTGGGCACCACTGCTGCGCAAGCTGACGCTGGTGCTGGCACAGAGCGAGGACGATCGCCTGCGATTCGTCGATATCGGCGTGCCAGCCGAAAAGGTTCGGTCTGCCGGGAACTTGAAGTACGATGTGCGGGCTACGGTCGAATCGCCAGTAACCGGCGAACTGCGCGCGCATTTGCCTCAGGCTGGAAAGGTCATCGTTGCCGGCAGCACCCTCGAAGGCGAGGAGAAACTGCTTCTCGATGCCTTCCGTGAATTGCTCCCCGACCTTCCCCAACTCACCATGATCCTCGCGCCCCGTCATCCGGAGCGTTTTCGCTCGGTCGAAAAATTGATTACAGACGCGGGACTTCCGCTGATTCGTCGATCGGAATGGTTGCAGCAGCCCAAGCCAATCGCACCGGGCAGCATATTTCTTCTCGACACCGTCGGCGAATTGGCCTCTGTGTATTCTCTGGCCACGGTCGCCTTCGTGGGAGGTAGCCTCATCCCGGCCGGTGGACACAATCCGCTGGAACCGGCGCAGTTCGCGGTACCCATTGTGATGGGCCCGTACACTGAGAATTTTCGCGGCATGGTCGCCGCATTGCTGGAGCAGGAAGCCATTCGCGTCACTCCTCCGGAGCGCCTGTGTTCTGCGCTGCAGGAACTGCTCACCTCTGCCGACGCGACATCCATGGGCGCCCGGGCTCGACATGTTTTCGAGGAGCAGGCTGGCGCTTCTGAAACCTGCCTAGCGGCCATTCGGAAAATTCTGGCTCCATCTTCGCCGGCTACAAACAAGGCTGGGCAGGTATGACTCGCCAGCCTGAAATTCCTGCGCGCAGCGCGGCATCGACTCTGCTGCGGCCTTTCTCACTGCCTTACGGAGTTGCAGCACGTGTGAAAAACTTCGCCTACGACCGCGGCTGGCTGCAAGCTCGAAGACTCCGATGGCCCGTGATCAGCGTGGGCAATCTCTCGGTCGGCGGCAGCGGAAAAACGCCGCTGGTGTTGCTGCTTGCCGATCTGCTGTCGAAGCGCGGATGGAATGTCGACGTCCTGAGCCGCGGCTACGGTCGCAGCAGCCAGACCATTGCGCGCGTCCATCCTGCCGGAACCGCGGAGAAGTTTGGCGACGAGCCTCTGCTGATGGCTCGCCATGGCGTCGCAGTCTATGTAGGCGCCAACCGCTATGATCCGGGGCGGTTGGCCGAACAAGAAGCCATGGCTTACGCGGCTGACTCACGGCGGCTGCATATTCTTGATGATGGATTCCAACATCGCAAACTGGCCCGAGATGTCGACATTGTTC
Organism: uncultured Acidobacteriota bacterium; assembly: GCA_963737095.1. Lineage (GTDB taxonomy): Bacteria > Acidobacteriota > Terriglobia > Terriglobales > Acidobacteriaceae > JAKAAZ01. The sequence goes on along the minus strand of CAVTRK010000009.1, from coordinate 275,610 downwards.
TGCTGCGACGTGCTGACCTGGAAGCGCGGATGCTGCCGTCTGGGCGGCTTAGAGAACCTCTTGCCGGCTTGAAACGGGCGGATATCTGCGTGTTGCGCGCAGAGGACGCAGACCTGTCCCAACGCGTCCTGCAGTTTATGGGTCGACAGGCCGAAACCGCCGATCCCTCCCGCCTATGGATTGTGGAACGTCGCACCACCCTCCCCGCCGATGCAACTTCTAATTCAAGCGCGCTGGCTTTTTGCGCTGTTGGCGATGCCACTGGATTTTTTGATGGCCTGAGGAATGCCGGCTTGAAGCCGCAGAGTACGATTGCCTTTCGCGATCACCACAAGTACAACGGCAGCGACATCTCCCGTCTGAAAGTATCTGCGAGCCGTTCTGGCGCGAATTGTTTTGTGACGACAGAAAAAGACAGCATGCGGCTTTCTTCTGCATTACGCGCGGAACTGGAAACGCATGGCCCACTCCTGATTGCGGGGCTGCAGCTTGACCTGCAAAACGAGAAGTGCTGCATCGATTGGTTGGAATCACTCCTGCAGGAACATCTTCAACTCCACCCGCATGACGTGCGATGATGAATCGTTGCCCACTCAATCTCAATCTCTGCGCATCCTCGTCGTTCGCTTAGGCGCGATGGGAGATATTCTGCACGCGTTGCCGGCGGTGACAGCCCTGCGGACGGCACTCGATCGTGCGCATCCGGGCAGCCAGATCGGCTGGGCCATTGAACCGCAGTGGTCTCCACTCTTGTGTGCCGAATCTGCTGCAGACAATATGGAACGAGGTCCGCAGAAGCCGCTCGTCGATCAACTCCATCGAGTGCCCGCAAAGGCCTGGGCTCGCCAGCCGCTTTCACTCTCCACACTTCGCGAAATTCGACAACTCCGTCGCGAATTACGCTCACAGCACTATGACATATGCATCGATCTACAGGGCGCCATCCGCTCCGCGTGGATTGGAAGAATGGCCAAGGCGCCGCGCATGATTGGAGAGGCCGATCCCAGGGAACCGCTGGCGCGCTGGATGTTTCAAGAGCGCATCACCACCACTAGAGTTCACGTTGTCGAGCAGGCCAACGAAGTCGTGAATGGAGTCTTCCGGGATGCCCTGCCATATCAGTCGCCCGCTCTTCCCGTCGATCCCGTAGCTGAGGAATGGTGCGCCAGGTGGCTGGCAGAACGCGGCATCGATCGATTCGTATTGATCAATCCGGGAGCGGGCTGGGGAGCGAAATGCTGGCCTGTCGAACGCTATGTCGCGGTCGCCGCCGAGTCGCCAGCGCTGGGGTTTGCGACGGTCGTCAACATTGGTCCGGGCGAGTCGAAATTGGCGGAGGCTTTCTCCTCCAATCCAAACGCTCGGGCTTTTTGCATGACAGGTAGTATCGGCCAATTGATCGCCTGCACTCGTCGCGCCAGCCTGTTCCTCGGTGGAGACACTGGCCCGCTGCATCTGGCCGCCGCTCTCAACATACCGGTCGTCGGCATCTATGGTCCCACCAACCCGGCTCGCAACGGTCCCTACGGTACCCACGCCATCGTGCTTCGACATCCTGACAGCAAGCGTGACCATACCCGCAGGCGCGAGCCCGAAGTTGGTCTGCTGACAATTACAGTGAACGATGTGCTGGAGGCGGTGCAGCAACTTCTTCATTTTCAGGCGGCCGCAAAATGAGTCCCTCCCCATTCAATCGGCGATGGAAAAAGATATCGCGGCGCATTCGCGTCCCGCTCGGTTTCCTCTCCGCCATTTTCTATTTCTGGTTTGCCCACCCCACGTGGAAGTCGATGCTGCTGAGCCTCGTCCTGGTGGTGCCGGGAATTTTGCTGCGCAGTTACGCTTCCGGTCACGTCACCAAGAATGTTGCGCTGACGACCACCGGGCCTTACAGTTATACGCGCAACCCCTTGTATTTTGGCTCGATTTTGATTGCCTTCGGATTTGCGGCGGCGGCGCGTAGTCTTTGGATTGCCCTGGTTTTCCTGGCGCTGTTCCTCATCATCTACTGGCCGGTCATCGTGGATGAAGAGGAATATCTGCGCGGCCAGTTTCCCGATTACGATGCCTATGCGGCTCGCGTGCCCCGACTGATTCCGCGGATCGGACGACCACTTCCCGGCGGGCAGGGAAAATTTTCTTTTCAGCTCTATCTCAAACATCGCGAATACAACTCGATTTTAGGCGCCCTGTCCATGTATCTTGTTCTGGTAGCCCGCATATTTCTTTGGCACTGATAGCCAAAGCTGGAAACTCTATTTTTCTCTGTCCTCGGTGAAGACAAATGCAACCAAGAAAAGGAATATGCGAAATTTTTTAGCTGCCTTTGTCGCCGGATCACTCCTCTTTGCTGGCTTGTCTTCTGTCGCGCCTGCGCAAAACCCAACCCTGACCGCACCCAATCCGCAATTTCAGATTCCAGTGAATCAATCGCTGACCTATGCCGTGGATTGGCGTGTCTTTCCCGCGGGCACAGCCACATTTCACTTGCAGTCGCAGGGCAATAACGTGCACGTGATGGCCACAGCCGCCTCCATCGGAACCGTCAATCTTCTCTTTCCAGTCAACGATCGCTACGATAGCGTCTTTGATCGCTTGTCCGGTTGCTCCTACGAATACCGCAAGCAGATTCAGGAGGGGCGTCGGCGCATCAACGGCATGATGCAACTGGACTACGCCCATCACCTGCAAAAACTCAGCGAAAAGAATCTGGTTTCCGGGACCTACAAAGAGAACACTTCGCCCATCCCCGGCTGCGTGACCGATGTTCTTTCCGCCATTTTTTATGTTGGCTCGCAGCCGTTGCAGATCGGTCATGATCTACATTTCCCGCTGGCCGACGGTGGCCACGTTGTCCCCGTCACAGTCAAGGTAGAGGCTAAGGAATCCGTCATCACCCCCGCCGGAACTTTCGCTGCGATTCGCGTGCAGCCCACCGCCGCCGCCGGCGTGGTGAAGAACCGCGGAAATATCTGGATCTGGTATACCGATGACGCGCGCCATCTTCCGGTACAGGTGCGCGCTTACTTATTCTGGGGCACGATCACCATGCGATTGACTCGGGTCGATCATCCGTAGCATCCCTCGATCCTGTCCATCTCAGGAATCACCGTCAGGCTCACGCTTTACCGCACCGGTTGGATCGTGGTTCCGTTCAAAAGAAAGCTGCTGAGTCCAAGCGTGTCTGTCCGGTAGACTCGCACATGCGCCGCTCCTAGTTCATCCAACACCGAAACCCTCGGGTGCCCAAATGGATTGTTGCGGCCATCGGATATCACCGCGTAATGGGGATGAACAGCGGCCAGGAAGGATGGAATCGTCGAGGTACTGCTGCCGTGATGGCCCACTTTCAGCAATCCCGCCGCCAGCGGCTCGGTGGCCACCATCTGCTCTTCCACCGGCGCTTCCGCATCCCCTTCCAACAGAGCTGCCGTATTCTCATATCGAATGCGCATCACCAGAGAATCATCATTCATGGCGCGGGCGCCTGGATGATAAGTTGCGAATGGAGCAAGAATCCTCACATGCACGCCGTCAAATTCAAAGCGCTCGCCCGCACTCATCCGCTCGACGGAAATTTTTTCTTGCGCCGCCAGCGCCAGCAAAGATTCATAGTCCGGAATCGGTGGGTTGTTCCCGACCCACATCACCCTGGGATGAAAATTTCTCAAGATCGCGGGCATCCCTCCCATGTGATCGCTGTGCGCATGGGTCAGGGCAACCGCATCCAGCCGGCGAATATGACGCGACCATAGATACTGCGACACCACTTCCTCACCAATATCGAATTGAGGATCTTCGGTGCGCGGGCCACCCACCGGACCGCCCGCATCCACCAGCAGGGTGTGTCCGTCCGGCGTGACAATCAGCAGAGAGTCTCCCTGTCCGACGTCGATGGCTGTCATCTCCATCACCCCACGATGGCGGGTGATGGATGCCGGCCATAGCACCAGCAATGAGCCTGCGAGAATTGCAGACACCGCAACCAGCTTCCATCTGCCGGACAGGCGGACCAGCCACAGAGCTCCAATCCAAGCGGCAGCGAAGCAGAAAAGCGACCAAGTTGGCGGGTCCGGCGTACGCAGGGAAGATGCCGCCAGATTGCCGAACAAATGGATCAGCCACGAGATTGCATGCAGCAGCATTGCCGTCACAACTCCGCTGGGGACGGCCAGCGCGGGATGAATGCAGCCCAGCAGAAAGGTCAACAACGCCAGCGGCAGCATGAACGCCAGCAATGGCAGGCCGAACAAATTCGCCGGCAACGCCACCAGGGTGATTCGATGGAAATAGACGGCCATCGGCAGCACCATCGCTAACTCGACCACCAACGCCACCATCATCGCCTCAGTGAATCGCAGGCACCCGCGAACAAGCCCGAACGGCAGCCTCCATCCCCAGCGCGGTCCAACGATGTATCGAAGTCGCTCAACGTACATGCGCAAAAGGACTCTCATCTGAGTCACCTTCGGCGGCAGAAACGGATCCAGCCGAATTTGTCTGGGCAGCCGACAGCCGCGCAGATAGGGTGCCAGCGTGGCCTCAATCAGCGGCATGGCCACACCAGCAATAACCAGCACAGCCAGGAACGTCATCTGAAAACTCGCCTCGAATAATGCTGAAGGACTGAGCGCCAGCACGCCGATCGAGGCAATCCCAATGGCGTTAAGAGCGGCTCGTTCGCGATACAGCATGCGGCTGAACAGATAGACCGCGCTCAACCACAGCGCCCGCTGCACCGGTGGCGCAAACCCTGTTAAAAAGGCATAAGGCAGCGCCAAGGAGATTGCCGTCAGGGTGGCGGACACTTGACCCAGACGAAGTTTGCGCGCCAGCCAGAAAATCAACCCGATCACAATGGTGATGTGCAAGCCCGACACGACCAGCAAGTGGAAGGATCCAGTGCGTTCGAATGCGCTTCGCATGGAGTGCTGCAGACGGGTTCGGTCGCCGAACAACATGGCACTCAGAACGCTGCTGTCTTGGGACGTCAGCCGCATCCACTGCGGCAGCCAGTGGTAGGAAGCACTGATCGTCGCGATCTGATCCAGCCGTGCCGCTGCCCATGTCTGCGCAGCTGTCGCAAGGCAACTCAACGATGGCCGACCGCCCCCGGTGGTAGATTGGACCGCCGCCGCATCCGCGCTCCCCAGAACCGCAATGCCATGCTGAGCGAGATACGCTGGATAGTTCCACGCCCCGGGATCAAGAAAATATCCGGGCTGATGCAGGCGCAGCTGAACCGTAAGGCGCTCGCCGCAGTGCAAATGCGGCAAACTCTCTCCACTCTTGGCGTACACATTCAACCGGAAGCCGCCCACCACGGGGGTTTGCCAATCGTGATCCGCGTTGAAATCCTCAACATGATCCAGCGATACATCAAACTGCTGCGTCTGCTCAGTCTCCGCGGGCTTTCCATACGGGCTGAGTCGCGTCTCGATTCGCGACGAGTGGACTGCCATCACCGTTCCGCTGACGCTGCGTTGCAGCCCATCGGCAAGCTGCACCAGTGCTGACGAGGTCGCGGGAGCGGGAGCTACCAGGGCGCAGAACTGTCCCGCACAAAACCAGAGTAGGAGCAATGGCAGCCACAGCGTCCGCACCGCAAATCTCGCCGTCAGAACCACCAATCCAGCAGCGATCAGCGCGCTCGTCAAACTCAAAAGAGGCGGATGCCAGACCCAATGCGCATCGATAATGCCAAGCGCGAATCCCGCCGCCGCCAGCAGCATAGGCGCGCTGCCAAATGACAATCGCTGTTTTTGAAGTTGATGCCGCGTTGCCCGTAAGGGCGCAGGCTGGTACCCGTGCCACCTTCGTACGGACCGCGTCGTCTCCGTAAGGGTTGTGCCTGCAGCCATGATGTAGCCCGCGAAACTTAGCGCTGTAGCGTCGCGATGGTTTCCATGTGATACGTTTGCGGAAACATATCGACCAGTTGCAGGCGAAGCAGGCGGTAGCCGGATTGTATCAATGCGGCAAGGTCGCGTCCCAATGTTGCTGGATCGCAGGAGACATAAACGATGCGGCGCGCCCCCACGTCAGCCAGCATTTTTGCGGCCTCGACGCCTGCACCGGCGCGCGGAGGATCCAGCAAAATCAAGTCGGGCACCGGCTGTTTGCTTTCGATGGCCTGGCGAAGAAAGTTGGTCGTGGATGCCTGCACATATTGCGCCTGGGTACTGCGCAAATTATGGCGCAGGTCTTTGCATGCCACCGCACTCGCCTCCACCGCGACCACATGCTGAAATCGCTCGGCGAGCGCAGCCGAAAACAATCCCACCCCCGCATACAGATCCCACGCCGTTCCGCCGGTCTCGTCGCTTGTAACTGCGGCCACAAACTTGTCAAGCAGGGCGGAGTTTACCTGGAAGAACGATCCCGCGCTGACGGTATAGGTACGGCCCGCCACGCGATAGTTCACGCTCTGCCGTTCCCATTGCAGTGGCGCTTTCGAAGTACGAACTTTGCCTTGATCTGCTGCGACCATCTGCGCCCCCACCAGGGACGGCATAGTTCGTTGCAGGTTTTCGAAAAATACTTCGTACGCCCTATTGCGCTTGCCGGCGTGCGGTCGCGTCCAGACTGTGATGAAAAGTTGCGACTGATCCTGGTTGGTGAACAACTCAATTTCCTGCGCGTCCACCGGCACCATTCCGCCTGCGCCAAGACTCCGCAGAAGTCCGATACATTGCTCCAATAACGGCGCCGCGATCGGGCAGCCCTCAATGGCGGTCATGCGATGCGATTTCGCCTGCCGATAACCAACCAAAAATTCTGGGCGCGTTTGTATCTGCACGCGAATACGATTGCGATACTGCAGTGGCTCGCCAATCAGCGTCTCTATTCCAGGCAAATCGTGCACGCCCGCCCGCACCAGGCTTTCCCGCAGCATCTCTCGCTTCAATTCCACCTGGTAGGAATACGCGGCGTGTTGCAGTTGACATCCGCCACAGGTTGCAAACCACGGACACGGCGGCATAGCACGAAATTCAGAGGCTTCGACGATCTGCGTTGCTTTGGCTTCTGAATAACCGCGGTGTTCTCGAATCAGTTCCGCGTCTACGATTTCCCCAGGCAGCGTGAACGGCACAAACACGCTAAGGCCGCCGCGCGCCGCATCGTCCGCGGGCATTCGCGCCAATCCCTGGGCGCCGTAGATTACTTTTTCAATTGTCAGCTTCATGTGTGGCGCATGTAGAACAAACTCAGGCGGGGAAGATGGTTCTGCTCGAACAGGCAGCGCCGCAAAAACTGCTGTTCGATCTGTCGAATCTGCGTGGTCTGCAGGCGGCTGCGATAAGGCATCAATTCCCTGCTCGACTGTTCTCGCAATGCAAGTAGATTTTCGGCCGGCGTGAAGGCCTGCAGCGTGGCAAAAATCTGATCCTCCAGTACGAGCAATTGCTGTTCGAGCGATTCGGTCGAAACTGCACCCTGGCCCGCTAACGATGCGGCGATCGTTTCCAGCCGATTCGAAATATCGGCATAGGTGTCTCGGGCTTTTTCCGGAGTTGTACAGCCCCTGACTGCCTCCGCGTTGGTCTTTAGAAAGGCCGCAATGCGCGCCGATTCGAAGCCACTTTCTTCCGGTGTAGGTGGATGCTTGCGCAGCGCTCCCGTCGCAGCCTCGTGCATGTCTTCCACGGCACGGAGAACCTCCTGCGCGCAATAGGCAAGCCCGTTAATCCGCCGCACGCGCCCCTTCGCCTGTCGTGAAGCATATTTCTCAAAGGTCGCGTCGATCCCGGCAAGAACAGCTTCCAGCGGAAATCCAGCCTCCTGCCACATGGCGATCAAGGACCAATCCAGAGTCGACAGCATCAACAGCGTCCCGCGCCTGCGCTGAAAATGCTCTTCAATTTCCGTGTAGTAGTTGAAATAATTCTGCAAGGGCGTGGATTAAACCTTCCGCGGACTGTTGCCCTTCCGCAACCGCGCGCCCGCAATTAGATTGCGCTCGTAAATGATTCGCAATCCTTCCAGAGTGAGGGTTTCGTTCACCTCGGAGATGAATTTCGAATCGCCCGCAATTAGTTTCGCCAGGCCGCCCGTGGCCACACATTTCGTTTCTGGGCCGAGTTCCGCAATCATCCGCTCCAGAATGCCATCTACCAATCCAACGTTGCCGTAGAACAGTCCGATCTGCAGATTATCGACGGTATTGGTACCGATGACTTTCGGCGGACGTTTGATCTCGACTCGCGGCAAGCGCGCGGCCCTTGCGAACAGCGCTTCGGCGGCAACATTCACCCCGGATGCGATTGCACCCCCGAGGAACTCTCCATTCTTAGAAACGACGTCGAAGTTTGTTGCCGTCCCAAAATCGACCACAATGCAGGGTCCGCCATATTGATGAAAAGCTCCCACACAATTCGCGACACGATCTGCCCCGACTTCACCGGGATTGTCAGTCAGAATGGGGAGACCGGTCTTGACTCCCGGCTCAATGAATAGAGGTTTCTGATTGAAATATCGCTCAGAAAATTGGCGCAAAATCCAATCGATCGGAGGAACCACCGACGCGATAATCACGCCGCTGATTTCTTTACTGTCCACCCCCTCCGTTTGCAGCAGGTTGCGAATCAGAATGCCGTATTCATCCGCAGTCTGCGCTTGCCGTGTACTGATCCGCCACGTCGCACGCATATCGCCGATGCGCTCTCCATTCACTGGATAGATTGCGATCACGGTATTCGTATTGTTGACGTTCAATACCAGCAGCATTGCTCTTTAACCTTTCGCCACTCGTTCGCGGACTCCCCCGGATAAAACTCTGCGAATACCATCATCAGTCTGCACCAGAAGAAAACCCTTATCGTCCAGGCCCGCGGTGACGCCAGTGTACCCCCCAGCCTCATCCACAACCACCTGCTTTCCTCGAATCCAAGTTGACTTCCGCTCCAGGCGGCCAAGGATTCCCAGAGAGGCTGCAGCGAAACTCTCCGGCTGGATCAGGGCAAGAATTTCCTCCCTCAGGCTTTGAAAAAGCGCAACCACCAAGCTGTTGCGATCGATCCGACGGCCGGCTGCAAGGCGCAACGAAGTTGCTTGATTACGAATGTCCGCTGGAAACTCAGCTTGATTCACGTTAATGCCGATCCCAATGACAGCGTAACGGACCCGGGATGCCTCGGCGTTCATCTCCATCAAAATTCCACAGGCTTTTCGTCCTCCGACCAACAGATCATTCGGCCAGCGAATATCTGTAACTAATCCAGTTACATTGTCAATGGCGTGCTGCACCGCCAGCCCGGTTGCCAATGAAAGCCAGAGACCATCGGCTGCCGCCATTTGCGGCCGCAGCAAAACGCTGACGTAAATCCCGGTATAAGGTTCGGAGTGCCAGGCGTGATCACCGCGTCCGCGGCCAGCGGTCTGCTCTTCTGCAATGTAGACCGAACCATGTGGCGCGCCCCTGGAAGCTTCTCGCATGGCATGGGTGTTAGTCGATTCAATGGAAGGGAACAGGTGCAGTTTGCCCTCGAAGATGGTTCCCACAATGGACTTCTGCAGGACGTCGCGATCGAGCTTCTCCCCCATACGATCGACCACTAGAAAATTTCAGCTGTGATTTTCATGCTTAGATCGATGGCCGCAACGGAATGAGTGAGCGCCCCCACCGAGATAAAAGTCACCCCCGTCTGCGCGTATTCATGGACCGTTGCCAGGGTGATGCCACCGGACACTTCGATGGGAATATTCGGCATCTTCTTTCGGGCGATGGCAACGGCTTGCGAAGCTTGCGCCGGAGTCATATTATCCAGCAACAGGGAGTCGGCGCCGCCCGACAAAGCATCCTCCAACTCCGCCAGGGACCGCACTTCAATTTGAATTTTCTGCCCTGGCAGCCGCCGTTGCATCGCCAGTGCCAGCACCTTGGCAACGCCGCCACCCAATGAAATATGGTTGTTCTTGATCAGCACGCCATCGGCAAGGTCCATGCGATGATTCTGTCCGCCTCCACAGCTCACCGCGTATTTGTCAAACAAGCGTAATCCTGGTGCGGTCTTCCGAGTATCAAGAATCACCACCCCGGTGCTGGCCACCGCGTCCACGTACTTGCGGGTTTCAGTGGCGATCCCGCACATCCGCTGTAGCAGGTTGAGCGTCACTCGTTCGCAGGCGAGAATCGTTCTTGCGTTGCCACGAATCACAGCAATCGCTTGTCCTTCGCGCACCCGCACGCCGTCAAACATCTCCGGATGATGCACAACTTCAAAATGCCTGGTTGAGGTCTTGTCGAGTTTGCGAAAGATCTCCAGCACGCGAGAAATTGCTTCCGAGCCGGCCAGAATGCAATCCTGTTTGGCGACTACCACTGCCGAAGCGGAAAGCTTGGGATCGAGCGTCAACTCTGTCGTGGCATCATGCGTCGCATGGTCCTCGACGAGTGCCTGCTCCAGAATGGCGGTGACGCGAGTTGTTTTCCAATCCATATATTTAACCCTTCGCGATGTTTATCGGGGTTCCAGCGATTCCAGCCCATGCAGCGCTGCATTGGCTTTTTCGATCAGTGTTTGCAGTTCGTCCGCACGCGCCCGCAGTCCATCGACCACTTTTGCCGGCGCCTTGGCGAGGAATGCCTCATTTTGTAACTGTTTCTGTTTCGATTCCATTTCCTTTTCGAACTTCGTCAGGTCTTTTCCCAAACGTTCGCGTTCGGCTACAACATCGACGTGCTTTTCATACTGTAGCGCGACTTCGTAATTCACCCCGTGTCGCGTCGGAAGCCCTTGCATACTCGGCCCCGAGTAGAGAATCTGTGAAACTCGCGCCAGCCGCTGGATCATGTCCTGGTTATCACGCATCGTACGGATGGCATGATCTGCACCGGTCATGGCAACGGCAACCAATTCCTTCTCGGGCACGTCTTGCTCCTTGCGAAGGTTACGGATATCCGCAATGATCTCCTGCAATAAAGACATTTCCATATCGACGGCGGTCGGCCTCTCGTCGTGCTCAGAGCTTCGCGCTTCAGATCCTGCTGGAAACCGCGCCAACGCGATCGACTTCAACGGAGGAGCACCATCGTATAAGGCGGTCCAAATCTCCTCCGTCAAAAACGGCATGAAAGGAGATAGTAATCGCAGCGACGCCTCAAACACGGCCAGCAGCGAGGAGAGCGCGTTCGTGGTGGATTCGCGGTTCGCCGCGTCCGCAAAATCAAACCGAATTTTTACGACTTCGAGATACCAGTCGCAAAATTCTCCCCAGAAAAACTGGTAGATACGATGGGCTGCGTCGTCAAAGCGATAATCCGCCAGCGCCAGGTTGACATCCGCGGCGCATTGGTTGAAGCGCGAAATAATCCAGCATTCTTCGAGAGGCGCATCCTTACGCGATAACAGCGAATGTCCAAGATGCTGCAGATCAACCGAGATTCCAGCCTCTTTCGCGCGCTCCATCTGCATAAAGATGAATCTCGCCGCGTTCCATATCTTATTGGCAAAGGCGCGATAGCCTTCGGTACGCGCTTCGCTGAAGGCAATGTCGGTCCCTGGCGAGGCCATCGATGCTAGCGTGAACCGCACGGCATCCGTACCGTACTGATGAATAACCTCGATCGGATCGACGACATTGCCCTTGGTCTTCGACATTTTCTGGCGATCGGCGTCGCGAACCAGCGCATGGATGTAGACTTCGCGAAACGGAACGGAGTCCGCAAGGGTGCGCTTCGAGCCATCTGGCATGGGCACGTCCAGCATAAAATGGCAGCCCAGCATGACCATGCGGGCGACCCAGAAAAACAAAATGTCAAAGCCGGTGACCAGCAGCTGCGTTGGATAAAACGCCGCCAGGTCCGGCGTCTGCGCCGGCCATCCGAACACAGTAAACGGCAGCAGTCCGGATGAAAACCAGGTATCCAGCACGTCCGATTCCTGTGTCAGCTTCGAGTCACCGCAATGTGAGCAAACTGCGGGCGCCTCGCGAGCCACCGTGATTTCGCGGCAGTTTGCGCAATGCCACGCGGGAATGCGATGCCCCCACCACAACTGGCGGGAGATACACCAGTCATGGATGTTGCGCATCCACTCGAAATAGGTCTTCTTGTATTGCTCCGGCGTAAAGCGAATGACGCCCGTTTCCACCGCTTCGATCGCCTTGTCTGCCAGAGGCTGAATCTTGATGAACCATTGCGTCGACAGCCGCGGCTCGACCACAGTTTTGCAGCGATCACACTTGCCGATGGAGTTCACATAGTCCTTCACCGCTACCAGGAAACCCTGCTGTTCCAAGTCGGCCAAAATTCGCTTACGCGCTTCATAGCGGTCCAGGCCCGCATACACGCCCGCTTCGGCGTTCATGTGCGCGGTCTCGTCCATCACCACAATCGAAGGCAGCCGGTGTCGCTCGGCAATCGCAAAATCATTGGGATCATGTGCAGGCGTCACCTTCACCGCGCCGGTGCCGAATTCCGGATTCGCCCATTCATCCGGAAGAATCGGAATCTCCCGACCGGTCAACGGCAGCCGCAGTTTTTGCCCGTGCAGTTGGAGATAGCGCGCGTCGTTGGGATTGACAACAACCGCAACGTCCCCCAACATTGTCTCCGGCCGCGTGGTCGCAATGGTAACGTATTTGGTACCATCCACCAGCGGATAACGGATCTCGTACAGCTTGCCTTGCTGCTCCTCATGCACCACTTCCAGATCACTAATGGCAGTCTGGCAGCGCGGGCACCAGTTCACAATATAGGCGCCGCGATAAATCAGCCCCTGTTCGTAGAGGCGCACGAAGGCTTCTTTCACCGCGACAGACAAGCGCTCGTCCATGGTGAAATATTCCCGAGACCAATCGACGCTCGCGCCCAGGCGTTTCATCTGGTTAAGGATGGCGCCGCCGTATTCCTGCTTCCACTCCCAAACCCGCTCGACGAACGCGTCGCGACCCAGTTCCTGGCGATTTTTCCCCTCATGGACGAGTTGGCGCTCGACCATGATCTGGGTTGCGATCCCGGCGTGATCGGTTCCCGGAACCCACAGTGCCGGATCTCCTTGCATGCGGTGCCAGCGGATCAAGATATCGATCTCCGTCTGTTCCAGCATATGACCCATGTGCAAGCGGCCGGTCACATTGGGCGGCGGCAGCAGCAGCGTGAATCTAGGCGGAAGCCCATCCAGGCTCGCCGGAGTGGGAACCTCAAAGAGGCGTTCGCGCACCCAGTACTCCGCCCATCGATCTTCGATAGCGGTCGGGTCGTAGGATTTAGGAAGGTCACGAGGCATGGGGTCAGAGAGGCCGTGGACTGCACGGGAGGCCAATTTTCACGATAGCACAGCGGCGATTCCAGCTCGCACGCGCACAAATACCGTGCAAATAAATTTACTTTGGTTGAAACAGCAGCTGCGAGAATTGGATCAAATTTTTGCGCCACACCGGCCATTCATGCATGCCCGGCGTCTCCACAAACGTGACTGGAATATTTTTCGAGTGCAGCCATGCAACAAACTGCCGATTCGCGGTAATCAGAGGAGTTTTGCCGACATATCGATCATCCTTGCCGCAAGCCACCCACAGCAATCGCAGGCGCGCTGCGCTGGTTGCATTCAACGCCGGAAATTCCTGGGCATAATCCGGATCCAGTCCTCCAGCGCTGAAGGAGCCGACCCATGCAAAGGTGTCGATGTGGTTCAGGCCAGTCAACAGGCTTTCTGCGCCTCCCATGGACAGCCCCGCAATGGCGCGATCCTCAGGCTTGGCCGAAACCTTATACATCGACTGCACCTGCGGGATCACTTCGGTGAGGAGCGCCTTCGTGAACAGGTCGTAATTCTTCTGACGTAAGTCGGCGTGGTTGAACGATGCACGTGGCCCCATCACGATTTCCGGAGCCCCATAACCAAGTGTCATCACGATGACCATCGGCTTGGCTTTGCCTTGCGCAATCAGATTGTCCAGGATGAAGTTGGCGTGGCCAAGCACGGTCCATGCGCGTGCATCGTCGGTGTATCCGTGCAGCAGGTACAACACCGGATATTTCTTGTGACCGCGAGGGTCATACGAAGGAGGCGTGTAAACAAAATAGTCGCGCTGGTCGCCAATGATGGCGGACTTGTAAAAGTGTTGATGGACGACTCCATGCGGCACATCCTGCACATCCCAGAGCTCAGGCTGGGCGCCATGAACCTCGAAAACATTCGATGGGTCCCGCAGATTTGGATTGACATCCGGGTTGGAAGGATCGAGCGTGGGCACGCCGTCGGCAATAAAAAGATAATCGTAGAGATCCGGCTGCAGCGGTGGAACGGTGATGCTCCAAACTCCCCGATCGTCCTTGGTCATGGGCTGGCCGCCGGCATGTCCGTCCATGTTCAGTTCAACCTGGCTGGCGCCGGGATCATAGAAATAGAACGTGACTGAATGATCGGCGTGAACTTCTGGAGTTTGCGGAAGTTGTGGAGGTTTCGGGCGGGCGGCAGTTGATTGTGCCAGGGCGCTGAACGAGAAGCAGATTCCTACAAGAAGGAGGCCGAGCCATCGAGGCTGGAAGGCCGACCAGAGAAATATCGAACGCCGCAACGCACACCCCTTTCATTTTGCAGAGAAGTACGATCTGGGCTGACGGGCAGCATCGCTTTCACGATGCCGCCGCCTGTCTGCCGGTAGGTTTAGAACGGATTCAGCTTGTGCAGACCCTTCTTTTTCTTGTGGGTGCTGGAAGATTCTTCTTTGCCCTCAAACTGCGGCTTGGGGTTCTTCTTCTTTTTCTTGCCGTTGCTGGCCGTGGTTTGATCCACGGTATTGACCGGATGGCCTGTCTCCTTGACGTCGTTCACCTGGTCGGGTGCCGGAGCCGCCTTCTGCACGGCCGGTAGAGGTGTGCTGTTGGGCGGCGTGACGGTGGGCAATCCACCGTTGTCCTTGCGAGCGGACGGCCACTGCGCAGGATTTGCGTTTGTATCCGTGGTATTCGCCGGAGGCACCGCAGGATTACCGTCTCCGCCGACGGAAGGCGCGGTCGTGGGTGGAACGGATTGCGTACCAACCGGAGGTTCCACCGCATTTGGCGGGGAGGACGGTGCGGGCTGGCCCTGATCGGAGTTATTGATCACGCTTCCATTCACGCCATTATCGCCGGAGACATCGTTCATCTGCAGTCCACCGGAGGCAGGCTGGGCTTCGCCGACAGCGCCATTGTCGTTCGATTCACCATTGCCGGCAGCTACCGTCTTCAGCTTGTTCGACGTACCGGTAACGGAGGGAGCTGCCTTGCCGTCTGGTTTGATCGACCAGCGAAGATCTTCCATCTCCGCCTTCACCAGTTGCGGAGCTGTGATTTGTGGAGGATTACTCAAACTCGGCTCGCCCACCCGCGCTGCCTGCACGGTGGATGGACGTGCGGTAATCAGCAGGAACGCCTTATATTTCAAATTCACCGGCGCGCGGCTTTGCTCGATGGCCGCACTGTCGGCGATTTGCTGCTGCGAAGGCTGCGGCACCGGCATGTTCATCGCTTCCAGCCGGTCGCGAGCGTCGTCCGCGTGCGGCGCCATGGGATACTCCAGCACCACGCGCTCATAGGCCTGGGCGGCACGGTTCTTGAATAGCTTTTCCAGCCGCTCCTTGGCCGCAGGATCGATGCGCATGGTGGCAATATTGCGGGCCTGTGCGGCATAGGCATCGCCCACATCCAGCAGCGCTTCATCCACGCGACTATAAAGCGGATATGTATCAATCACCGATTGCAGGCGGGCGGTTGCAGCCGCGTAGTTCGAACGCGTTTCATAGAATGCGCCAATGTCGAACTCGTGATCGCCCAGCACTTCCTGCACTTCCCGCAGCCGCTGCTTGGCTTGAGGAATCAGGCTGGAGTCGGGATATTGCAGAATCATCGCCCGGTACTCTTCCTGGGCGCGAACCGCATTCGTCGGGTCGCGATCCGGCTTTTCCATTTGCTTGTAGTAGATGTCGGCCACCTTCATCTGCGCTTCCGCAGCTTCCGGCTTATCCGGGAAGAAGGTGATGAAATCCTTGTATTCCTCTTCCGCCTGTTGCATGGCGGCGGTGCCGCCCTCTTTGTACCAGGTATCGCCGATGGCAAGCTTGGCGCGCATCTGGTATTCAGAGTCCGGATAGGTGTTCAGCAATGTCTGCAGATCGAGACGGGCAATGTCGAACTTGCCCTTCTTCATGGCGATCATGGCGCGATCGAACAACTCTTTATCCGGCTGGCTGCTGGTCACGCTCGCCAGGGCATCGTCTTTCTGCGATAGCGGCTTCTGCTTGTGGCGGAAAATCCCCGCATGGGCCATACTGCTGCCCAAAATCGCCAGCGTGCCGACGGCGACGCAGCGTTGCAGAATACGATGACTGGAACAACGAATGAAACAACTCATGCTGTACTTCCCCTTAGCAGACTTTTTCTCTTGCCCGTAGTCCGGTGAATCAGTCTGCCATTTTCCCGTACATTTTTTGCAATATTTATCTGTTTCGCCGCCGGCTTTGATCGCTCACCGGCAGCGGCGCGAGCCATCTTTAGCAGCTCCCGCGCATTCTCTTCAGGATGCCCATCGCCGAATATCGCGTGGCCGGCCACCAGCAAATCGGCTCCCGCTTCCACCACCTGGGCCACGGTGTCTGCCGCGATGCCGCCATCCACCTCGACCCGATATTCCAGGCCAAGCTCCGCGCGAATCGCGCACAAGTGCCGAATCTTCTCCAGCGAAAACGGAATAAATTTCTGCCCACCGAACCCAGGATTCACGCTCATCACCAGGACATGGTGCAACATCGGCAAAATATCGATCAGCAGATTCACCCGCGTGGCTGGATTGATCACCACCGCCGGCTTCATCCCATGCTGCTCAATCAGTTCCAGCGAGCGATGCAAGTGGCGGCAGGCTTCATAGTGCACGCTCACCCAATTCGCTCCCGCATCGGCCAGGGCAGGGATAAACGCATCCGGATTCTCAATCATCAGGTGGCAATCGAGCGGCAAATTCGTCACTTTGCGCAACGACGCTACCACGGGCGGACCCATCGTAATGTTGGGCACGAAATGCCCATCCATCACATCCACATGGATGACAGTTCCGCCGCCTCGCTCCGCGGCCTGAATCTGCTCGGCCAGGTGGGCAAAGTCTGCGGAAAGAATTGAGGGTACCAGTTCAACCACGGTGTTTTTAGTCTATCAGCGGCACGGCAGGTTAGTCAGAGGCGCAAGCGCTTTGTGCGCCGGTTTCAAGCAGCTTCCATCCATGCGAAATCGCCATCGCCTTCTCCCGGCATGGCAGCAGAAAATAGGTGGGGTGGGGCCCGAAGATGTCGTTCACGTCGCTTCCGGGCACGACACCTACGATTGGATAGCGCTGGGTCAGGTCTGCAGGCAGCCAGGTCTGGCTCGGCAGAATGTCTTCCGGCAGGCCATCCAGCACGATTGCATCGAGTTTATTTTGGTCGATTTCCTCGGCAATTTCCGTCCTCACAGCGTTATCAACCTCGGGAAGGCCCGGGCGCAAAGCGTCATGCAGCGCCGCATTGTCCGGGTGCCACTGCTTGCCGGCCAGCACTCCCTCATATGGATTCGATGGAAGGAAGACGTCGCCGGGAAAAATCTGCAGCCAGGAAATTAGCTCCTCCTGCGACGTGACCAGGTCCCGGTGCGGAATAAAGTCGTGCGGGTTGTAGACCCAGCTCACCAATGGGATTGCAACCGCAGCCAGTAGAAAAGCACGGGCCGTCTCCCGCTTAGCAAAGGCCAACGCAGCATCCAGGCGAGCAAACGCAACTCCAAAAATCACGGCCAGAATTGCGTACGCGGGCATCGGCGTATTGGCGGTGGCCCCCGCATGCGCCTGCAGAAACCAGCACAGACCAAAAAGAGCAGCTCCGGCCATCAGGTAAAAGCGCGTTCTGAAATTTGCCTGCGAGGGCCGAGTCCAAACCCACGCCATACCAATGATCAGCAGCGCGACTCCAAAAGGAGCTATCAGCTGCGAAGGGACGTAAAAGACGGCCGGGCGCAACCATAGATCTGCGTTGGCGTGCGGCACGGTGAATGCGTAGAACCAGAACCAGCCGTTTGTGGCGTGATCCAGCAGGCGACTGGAAATGGCGGCCATGAGCAGAAAACTTCCAACTCCCAGCAGCAACCTGCGCGGACGCTTCCAGTCGACGCAAAGCATCACGAAAGCGACGGGAAAAATGGTTTGTTTCGCCAGGAATGCCAGCGTCCACATCGCAGCCGCGACAATCGGGTGCAGATGGCGGGTCGCCAGCAGCGCCAGCAGCAGCAGCAGAATATAAAACGAGTCGAGCCGGCCAAGATCGAACCATTCGCGCGTCCAGGGATAGGCAGCCACGTAGAGGCCAGCACCGGCCAGCGCAGCCAGATGCCGTCGTATTCGCGTGCCCGGCGCGTCAAGAAAAATGAAAAGATAAATGACCGCCATCGATGCGCAGGTGCTCAGCAGAGACACCAGTCGCAGCGCCAGAAAACGCGGTCCCAGCAGCCGCACCGCCCATCCGGAAACGTAATAGTAGGCGGGCGCATACATGTAGGGAATGAATGTGAAATTCGGCCGAAGGTAGATCGGCTGGCCGTGTGCCACTCGCTCGGCTGCCAACAGCATGGAGCCTTCCAATTGCTCCAGCGGAAAGCCGTATCCCAGTCGGCCGAGACTCGCGATCAGAAATAGCGCAATCGGAAGCAGCGCCAGCAGAGCGAGCAGCACTTCGAATCGCGGGCGCCAACGTCCCCAGCGGTTCGAAGCGGAGGCGTCAACAGCAGTGGATGAAATTTGGGACGGCAGTCCAGTCACACAATGCTGCCTTCCCGCAACGGCGAACGAATCGCTCTAGTGACTGGCGTGATCATACTTCTCTAACCATAAAAGCTCGTCGCGCACTTTGATATAGCCATGCCATGGATCGTTCGCCAATCCGTGACCTTCGCCGGGAAATACCAGGAACTGATGCGGGATATTCTGGGTCTGCAGCGCCCGCTCGAATAAATATCCCTCTTCCGCCGCGACGCGAATATCTGCACCTCCGATCACGTCGTGGACTGGCGTCTTCACCTTGTCAAACTGGAACAGCGCCGCTTCACTTTCATATCGTGCCGGATTCTGCCACGGGGTACCACCCAGGATCCAGGCATCGTCAAAGGACATATCGTCGTTGCCCCAGTTGGCGGCATGTTCTACGGCGCCAGCGCCCGAAACGGCGGAGCGGAAACGAGTCGTCTGCGTGATCAGCCAGTTGGTCATGTAGCCGCCGTAGCTGTA
The DNA here is from genome assembly GCA_963737095.1 of uncultured Acidobacteriota bacterium. GTDB lineage: Bacteria > Acidobacteriota > Terriglobia > Terriglobales > Acidobacteriaceae > JAKAAZ01. The sequence goes on along the minus strand of CAVTRK010000009.1, from coordinate 256,381 downwards.
TCCGCCGACTGCCAGATGGTCAGGATCGGCAATGCCGTCGGCGACCAATTGATCGACGCCGGCAAGAACATCCTTCCCAGGCAGCGACACAATCACCGGCGAAATCTCCAGCTGAAATTTGTCGCCGTAGCCACTCGACCCGCGATAATTCGGCCGAAACACCAGCCAGTTATTGTCGGCGGCAAGGATCGCCCAGTCGTACCAGTCCGCGCCGAATCGATCCCCGTCCGCATCTGCCGGTCCACCGTGGATCAGCGTAAGCATGCGCAAATGCTTCTGCCCTTCTTTGCCTGGCGGATACAGGAGCACGCCTTCTATTGGCGTTCCATCTGGCGATTTCCAGCGATATGGCGTCCACTTGGGCAGCGCTCGCTCCGTAAACAACTTGTTGAACTGAGTAATCGGTTTCGCCTGGTCAAGGTGCGCGGAATCCTCCGCCAGGTACACTTCCGTCGGCTCATCGATTGCCGAGTGAGTGAAGATCAGTCGCGACGACTTCAGCGCGGTGTGTACATTGCCGTAGCTGCCTTCGACACCCGCCAGCTTGCTCGCCTTCGCGCCATCGACTCCGTAGATTTGCGTCTGCAGCCCGGTCATGCCGCGTCCCAGCAGACTTCCATCCGACTGGATCGCGTAGCCTTCCCAGCTGCCCTTGTAATCTCCGCCCAGTCGAGTCAGTTTCCCACTTGCTGGATCCATTCCATACAACCGGCCCTGCACATCCTGATAGGCCTGCTCTGCCGACCCGGCAGCCGCTGGCACCGAGAAGTACAGCGTCTTGCTATCCCGACTCCAGTGAAGGCCCTCTTCATAGGCCTGGTTGTGTGTCAGTTGTTTCGGAGTCGCCGCGGATCCTTCCGCTGCCACGGTAAAAATTTCGTAGTCCGCCGGATTCTCCTGGCGGTTCAAGAGTGAGCGGCTCTCGATAGCCAATAGGCTCCCATCGGGCGCAGCGGCTAATTCGGTGACCGCCAGCGGAAACTGCGCAACCAGAGTTGCGTCGGCCGGTAATTGCGCCTTCTTGTCGGCGTCCGGTTTTGCCTCGCTGTCGGAGGCCATCAACAACTTGGGCTGTGGAATCGCAGCCACAATCGGCACTCGAAGAATGTCATCGCCCCGCCGCTGCTCCCGCCAACGCACTGTATCCTTCCACGCCTTTTTCTCCGCAGTCTTGGCATCTTCAGAGATAGGCTGCTGCGTCGCCACAAAAATCGCCTTGCCATCTCCCGACCACGTGAAGGCGTCCACACTCAGTGGCTCCTGGTACAGCGGAAAGGCGCCGCCGCCATGCGTTGGCAGTATCCAAACTCGCTCGACGGCATCCTTGGCGGACTCTTCTTCCGCGATCACCGGGCGATTGGACAGAAATGCAATGTAATTGCCATCCCGCGAGAAGTGAGGATCGCTGTCATGACCGGTTGTGGTCAGTGGAGTGATGGAATTATCGGTTGCGCGCCACATCCACAAATCATCGCGGAAGCGATTCTGCTTCCAATCCGCCCGCTCAGTCCCAATAACCGCTGTATTGCCGTCAGGCGAGAGTGCGAGGCCGTGAATGTCGACGGAGCTGAAAAATTCGTCCATAGTAATGGGCGGCTTGTCAGCGGGGCTCGCTGACCACGCCATTGGCGAGTAAGCGAGCGCAGCCAGCATAAAGAAATGCAGCTGGAAATAAGCAGAAGAGGACGTTCGACGGCCATTCATAAGAGTGGAAAAAATCGTATCATAAACCGCGTTCGTTGCCGGAAGACTACGAGCTTGTGCCTTCCACCGCCGCTTCCGAAGCATCTTTTTGTCCGCAAAAAACGCGAGAGATGCCTCGCAAAATTCGCGACAACGAAAATGGTCCCGCAGCCGAATCCGCCGTGGCTGCTTCCTCGCGGAAAAAGATTTCTCCCACCCGTCGATTGACTGGCCGATAGTACCAACGAGCCAGCAGCGACAAATGCTCGCTCAATTGTTCCGGCGACGCTTTTTCGGAACGCGCCTTCGTTTCCAAATCCTCCAATATCGTCTGCAACCGCTGTTCCAGCTGGCCCCGCGCGATCTTCGTCCCCGCGGATTGCGCGGCGGAATCCGCTCCCTGGGGCACTGGAGGAGCCTCCAGCGGGGTCGGTTCCAGCAATGTGGGATGGGCAAATAGCGAGGTGGATCCAGCCCGCTCGTTTGGGTGACGCATCCCTTCCACCGAATAGAATCCGGGCCCAAGAATTCTGCCGCCGCGGACCAGATAGATCGCGACGTGAGTCGCTTCCGTTCGCAGCGCGCGATTGGACATCTTCTCCGGCTTTCCATCTGCCGCAACCACCGGCTGCGCAACTGCGGGCTGCAATATCACTGCATCGAGATCCGCCAACGGATGCACCAGCGGTGCCGCCTGCTGCGCCACCGTCTTCATTTTTTGAATTTGCTGGTGCAGACGAGCGGCTTTTTCAAAGTCCAGCGCCGCAGAGGCTGCATCCCGATCTTTTTCCAGCCGCGCCATCGTCCATGCTCCACGAGACGCAAAATATTCGCGCACCTGTTCCGCCTCCGCAGCGTAGCGCTCGTCGCTGCAGCCCTTGAAACACGGTGCCAGGCACATTTTCATTTCAGAGTAGACGCAGCCCGGGAATGCCGGGTCGGGATTCAGCTCTTCCGTACACCGGCGCAACTCAAAAAAATTCAACGAGTCGTCGAGATAGCGTTCGGCCGCTGCACGCGAGGGGAATGGTCCGTAGGTTGTCGCCAGGGCGCGTGTCGTGACGCGATTGGTCACGTACATGCGAGGATAACGATTCTCCCACGCCAGTCGCAGTAACGATGGAGAGCGCAGATGCAGATGCTTTCGAACCCTCTCTCCGCAATATCGCCGCACTGCCTGCAGCATCAGCAGAGCTGTCGCAAACTCCGAACCCACTTCGGAATAATCCAAACGCACCGCGGTTCCACCCAGATGCAGGCGCTTGCCTCCCGCGAACGACGGAGCCAGCAATCGATGCATGCGACGGCGCAGGTTTGCAGTTTTTGAAATGTAGGGCTCAAGCGCCGGATTACCCTGGCTCACCTCCGGACCGAACAATGCGAAAACCGCCGGCCGCGCAGGGAGATCGTGCAACCACGCTTCCAGGTCATTCGCCGGGATCGGGAGAGAGGTATCCAGCACACGCTGATTGTAGTCAATCTGTGTTGGACAACTGAATCAGGAACGCGATTGGTTTCGTCCGGGGCAAGGGGCTCGATCCTTGTCGACAAAATTCCTAAGATGACTTCGAACTGCTGGAGCTTCCTGCATTGGATTTGCCGGAGCCCGAATCGCTCGACGAGGAATTGGACGATGTGCTGCTGGAGGAAGAAGAGTCTGACGTTGACGCAGCGGGCTTGCTGCTGCTCGAGTCGGACTTGCTGTCGGAGGCGGCCGTCGATATATCCGTCGTGCCGTCGGATTTGCTGCCGGAATCCGACGACTTTGCAGGTTTGCTTCCCGACTTGGCGTAGTCGTTCACATACCAGCCCGCACCCTTGAACTGGATCGCAGGCGCGGAAATTACCCGCTCCAGTTCGCCACCACACTTCGGACATTTCGTTTCATGCGGCGCGCTGAAGCTTTGAATCTTTTCTAGACGCTCGTGGCACTGTTTACATTCGTACTCGTATAACGGCATGCAGGGAAACCCTTCTACAAAACAAGCTCTCGAATCGCTGCTTTAGGTTCGGCATCGGCTCCGGCGCTGCAGTTGAGATGCTACTGCAGCCGCGTTCGATGCGGCAAGATTGTTCTTGCCTCGCAAATTTGTTTACGTCAGTTTGACCAGCCGGACGCTGGTAATCGCTTTCAGGTTTCCCAGGGCTTCCATCGCCTTCTGCATTTGAGCCGGCGTTGTCTCAACATCCATGTGGATCACGGCGAGCGCTTCGCGCACACCATTTCCATCCTGGCCATCGGCACGACCCAGCGCAAAGTTGGCAATATTCACATTGTGATCGCCAAGCGTTGTGCCGATTTTGCCGATCACTCCGGGGACATCCTGGTTGCGAAGAAACAGCAGCGTTCCTTCCAGGGGTGCTTCAATATCGATGCCATCGCACGACAGCAGCCGGGGAAATTTACCATGTCGCGCCGTTCCGCTCACCGTCATACTTTCGATGGGCAGCATGCAGTGTCAGCTTCAGCACGTTGCCGGCGCCCCCCGCCTGAGCCTCCGTCTTCTGCTCATGCACACGAATGCCATGTTCGGCTGCGACTGACGCCGCGTTGATGCGATTCACATGCTCGGAGCGGCTGAGAATTCCACACAGTGCAGCCCCGCGAACCAGCTCCGTTCGCATCTCTGCCAGCTGGCCGGAGTAGGCGAGATCGACGCTCTCCACGCTGGCTCCGAAGGTGGCCGTCAAGAACTTCCCAAGACGTTCTCCCAACTCGATATAGGGCGCCAGAGCCGTGTATTCCTCATAGGACAACGAAGGAAAATTAACTGCGTTTTGCACTACGCCGGTACTGAGATAAGCGCGAACCTGCTCCGCGATCTGGATTCCAACAGCCTCCTGCGCTTCTGCCGTTGAGCCCGCGATATGCGGTGTCAAAATCACATTGTCGAGCCCGAAAAACGGCGAATCTTTCAACGGCTCCTTGCGGAAAACATCGAGCGCAGCACCCGCGACCTGGCCGCTCTTCAGCGCAGCCACCAAATCTTCTTCAACGATCAGCTCGCCGCGTGCACAGTTCACCAGCCGCACGCCTTTCTTCATGGTGGCGAAGGTCGCAGCGTTCAACATGCCTTCGGTATCCGCCGTCAGACCCACGTGCAGCGTCAGGTAATCGGCCTGGCGAATCACTTCGTCCCGGCTCGCGAGACGCACACCATTCTCGCGCGCAATCGCCACGGAAACAAAAGGATCGTTGCCGACCAGCTCCATGCCAAATCCGCGCGCTCGCCTCGCCACCTCTAAGCCGACCCGGCCCAGGCCGACAATCCCCAGTGTCTTGCCGCGCAGCTCGGTTCCCTGCAGCGACTTCTTTTCCCAGCTTCCCGCGTGCATCGTCGAGTTCGCACGAGGCACCATGCGAGCCAGGTCAATCATCAGTCCCAGCGTCAACTCGGCTACAGCAACTGCATTCGCCCCCGGAGTGTTCATCACCACAATGCCATTACGAGTCGCAGCTTCGGCATCGATGTTGTCCACGCCCACGCCGGCGCGTCCAATCACCCGCAGCTTGGGCGCTTTCTCCAGCAGCGCGGCGTCCACCTGCACGGCAGAGCGAACCACCAAAGCATCAGCGTCTGCCAACTCGGCCGGTAGGCCGTTCTTGATTTGATCGTGGGTGACGACCTTCCAGTCGGCAGCATCGGCAAAGACAGCAATCGTAGCCGGAGACACTTTTTCTGCGAGAACAACTTTCATGGCTGGTTTCCTATCGTTGGTTCTGAAGCGACCTTCCCAAGGCGCAGGGCAAAGGGCGCTCCACATCCCGTTCGAACGGGAGCACCCACACGAAAACGGCTATCGGCCAACCCCGGCGGGTTCGGCGACAGCAATGGTTTTTGAAGAATTTGTAGAAGCGGCGTCGAGGCTACGGCTGCGTTCTGCGAAGACGCGTTGCGCTGCGGCCAGTGCATCGCCTAGGTGAAATTTCGATGGCGGCAGCGAATCAATCGTCACCTGTTCCAGCGCGCCGATGACCGCCAGAGTGTCCAGCGGATCAAAAAATCCCAAGTGCGCTACGCGAAATAGCTGACCCTTCATCTCTCCCTGTCCATTGGCGACAATCGTCCCAAAGCGAGACTTCAACTGCTTCACGATGATCCCCGAATCTACGCCTTCCGGCGGCATCACAGCCGTCACCGCGGCCGCAGGAGCATCCGGTGCGAATAGCCGCATCCCCATCGCAGGAACCGCCGCGCGCATCATGGCAGCACAGGTTTCGGCATTCTCGACTAGCGCCACGCGGCCCGCAGCCAGATCGCCATCTGCCTGCCCTGCAATGTAGTCGAACGCTGCGCCCAGCGCGGCGATCAAAGCCACTCCAGGAGTGTAGGCGGACTCACCCTTGGCGGCTACCTTCCGTTCCTTGCGCAGATCGAAATAGTAGCGCGGATTCTTGGTCGTCTCCATCCGCTTCCAGGCGCGCTCGCTGACGGCCAGGTACGCCAGACCAGGTGGAATCATGACCGCCTTCTGCGATCCGCCAATCAGCACGTCAATGCCCCAGGCATCCATATCCAGATGGGTGGTTCCCAGTCCGGTAATGGCATCCACCACCAACAACGCATCGCTGCCGGCAGACTTAAGCATTTCCGCCACAGCCTTCACGTCGTGGCGAACGCCGGTGGAGGTTTCCGTCGCCTGCATCAGCACTAGCTTGGTGTCGCTGCGAAGCGCGGCTTTCGCTTCTGCTAACGGCAATGTCTGTCCGTAGGGAGCGCTCACGACATCCGGCTGGCAGCCAAACGCCTTCGCAAGGCCGGTCCAGCGTTCGCCGAATTTGCCGGCGGTCAGCACCAGCACGCGATCGCCCGGCGAGGTCAGATTAGAGATCGAAGCCTCCATCGCCCCGGTGCCCGAACTGGTCAGCAGAACCACATCATTCTTGGTGCCGACAAATGTCTTGAGCTGTTCCAGTACGCGCTGATAGAGGGCGCGAAATTCCGGAGTGCGATGGTGCAGATCGGCGGCAGCCATGGCAAACTGCGCCGCTGGCAGCAAAGGAGTCGGGCCGGGAGTAAAGAGACGCGTTTTATGGAACATGCTTCCATTCTAGAGAAAAAACAAGGGTTTTGCTGCGAGCCTATAATCGAAAGATTGCGGTCTTTTTCGGCCATTCAGTAAAGGGACGGTGACTTTCGTGAGCTTGACGGATAGAGTGCAGCAGGACATGGTGGCAGCGATGAAGTCGCGCGAGGTAGATCGCCTTTCGACCCTTCGCATGATGAAATCTGCGCTAAAAAATAAAGAAATCGACAAGCGCGCCCCGCTGACTGATCCCGAAGCCGAGCAGGTATTGATCACCATGGTGAAACAGCGTCAGGATTCGATCGAGCAGTTCACCAAGGGCAACCGCATGGACCTGGTGGCGAAAGAAGCCGCGGAAATCCCGATCATCGAAAGCTATCTGCCCAAGCCCGCATCGCCAGAAGACATCCGAAGCAATGTCGAAGCTGTCGTCGCAGAGATGTCCGCCGCGGGCTCCAAGCCTACGCCTCGGGATATGGGTAGCGTGATGAAAGCTGTGCAGGCCAAGTTTCAGGCCGCCGGATTACGCGCCGATGGCAAGCTGGTCAGCGAACAAGTCAAAGCCGCGCTAGCCGGCTGAAACACGTCGCGCATCGGTTCACCTACCAGGAAATCGTCTCCTACGGTTTGCCCACTCTTTGGCCCAGGGCTTTTTCCGGCATTACCACCACGATGGTTCCCTCCGGGATCGAACCTTCCAGCAGATTGATCTTTCCCCCTTTGACGATTCCGCGCAGCGGTCGCACCGGCGGCGCCTCCGCAGCCACCGGTGAATTGGACCCGCCAGCCTTCACCTCCGGCTTTCGCCGCATGCCTCGATCCATGGCCTGGTTTGCCAGCTCATCGGCTTTTTTGTTCTTTCCGCGCAGCACATGTTCAATCTGGAATGCCTCCAGCTTGGCGATGCGGCGCTTGGCCTCCTCATACAGCGGCCGCAGATCTGGGCTCTGCACACGATATTGCCCGCGAATCTGCTTCACCATCAATTCCGAGTCGGAAACCACGCGCAGTCGAGGATGGCCCTTAGCCAGCGCAAACTCCAGCGCCGCCAGCAGTCCTGAATATTCCGCAACATTGTTGGTGCGCATGCCCAGAAATTCGCTGAGTTCGCCGAGAACCGCCCCGTCCTCCCCCAGAATCACCACCCCGTAGCCAGAGGGGCCTGGATTGCCTCGCGACCCGCCGTCGGTATAGGCGACGGCCCAGTTGCCGCCTGGTTTGCGAGCCGGATCATTAGAAAAAAAGGAGGATTGCGCATCCCCGGAAGATCGAGAAGAAACACGAGTCATGAGGCCCAGTGTAGAGCAAAATCCGCTGCACCTTCTTCCCGCTCCATCCTCCATGGCACAGACGCGACTCGGCCGCGAGCGTAGCAAAGGAAAGGTGAACGTCAGAGCACCGCTGCAACTTCAACGTCTCCGCTGCCTCGCAACCAGGCGGATCGGCTCACGTTTGGTCAAAAATTCCGTCAAAACGATTGGAGACATACCTGATGGAGCCGCAGCGATTCGCCATCCCCGTGCAAGATACCTTTCCATCCCCACAAATCCGAAGTGCGTCCTCCCGGATACAATCAAAACCAAGGATGTACGCCGAAAGTTCAGCGCGGCTGCAGGACGCGGAACTCATCCGCGAGGCGCAAAAAGGATCTCGTGAAGCCTTTGACGCTCTCGTGCGCCAGTACGATCAGGCTGTGCTGCGTCTGGCCTTGCACCTGACTGGTTCCGAACAGGATGCGCAGGATATCCATCAGGAAGCCTTCCTGAAAGCCTATCGCCATATCGGCAGCTTTCGCTTTGAGTGCTCGTTCTACACCTGGATCTATCGCATCGTCACCAATCTTTGCCTCGACCTGCTGCGCCGCCGCAAAACTCGCCGCGAAGATCCTTCGGTGATCGTCGACGCTACCGGCGAGGAACACGACACCATGATCAATGTGTCGGACGACCGCGCCATGGCCAATCCTGCGCGCGAGCTCGATCGAAAAATGTTGGCAGAAAAAATCCAGCTCGCCCTTGGAACTTTGACGCCGCGCGAACGCACTGTTTTTGAATTGAAACATTACCAGGGTCTGCGGCTGCGGACCATCGGAGAAATGTTGAACACAACGGAAGAGACAGCCAAGAACACGCTCTTTCGTGCTACCCGCAAACTGCGGACACAGTTGTCAGTCGTGCGATAAAAGACGGTAAAAAAATGATGTACTTTTTCAACTTCAGGAGCAGGCCATGAAATGCGATCACGCACAACAGTTGATTGTGCAATATATCTATGGAGAACTGTCCGACGAACACAGTCACACTCTCGAACTGCACTTGGCGGGTTGTGAACTCTGCCGGGCTGAGTTACAGGCCTATCAGGCACTTCGACAGACCATGTCCCTGGCGCACGTCGACGAACCTTCTCCTAACTTTTTAACTCAAAGCCGAGTCCGGCTGGATGACGCGCTCGATCTTTTGCCACCTCCCAGCTTGTGGATGCGGCTGGAGATCGGATGGCAGGGCTTCCGTGCCCAGCTGCAGGCCGCGCCCGGCATGGCCATGGCGATCGCCGTTGTGGGACTGGGGATAGGCGCTTCGGCAGGACATTACTGGAAGCATTCGATCGAGCATCACCCCGTCGCACAGCTCGCTTCATCAACTGTGCCCGCGGAAAGCACCGCGGCCCCGTCGGTCTACAACGTGAGCTCCATTGTGCAGCACCCCAATACCGACATGGTGGAGGTCCACTTCAACACCATGGTGCCCGCCACAATTGAGGGTTCGATCGATGACCCCGAGGTGCAGAAGCTGTTGCTGATGGCCACGCAGAATGACGTCGATCCAAGCGTGCAAAGCAACTCTGTTGCGCTGCTGGCCGCGCAATGCAAGGCAGGTCACTTCTGTGAGGATGGGCCGGTCCGGACCGCCATGATGGTGGCTTTGCGCTATGATCGCGACCCTGGAGTGCGATTAAAAGCACTGGAAGGCCTCAAACCGTATGTCGGCCAGGATGTTCGGGTGCGCGACGCTGTTCTCGAGTCTCTGATGCACGACCCTAGCCAGTCAGTTCGCAGCCACGCCTTAGAGATGCTGGAGCCGGTCCAGGCGGATAGCAGTGTGCGGGTGGTCTTGCAGACCGTTTCGACTGCGGACGACAATCCGGCCATCCGCGAAGCCTCGCTCAAAGTTCTGCAGGCCATTCCGCCCACGGAGTAGTCAACACAACCGCATCAACACCGGGCTTTGTTCGCCGCAACGTACCATCCTGATACAGTTAGTCGCGGACCTGAGCTGCGGATTCGCTGAGAAGTAAGTCGCTCACGTATCAGCAATCGAACATAAATTTATGAAACCTCAATCGCTTCCATGGAGTCTTGCCTGCCTAGCGCTGCTGACCTTACCAGCCGCAGCTGGTACGCATCCTTTGGAACCGATGGTCGGCGTGGGAAGTTCTCATCACCATGGCGCCTACCTTGGCGTGGATTTTGAAAACCTGACCAAACAACAACGTCAAAATCTTCACCTGGCTTCGAATGAAGGCGTCGAGATTGCCGCCATCGACCACGATGCGCCGGCGGGTAAAGCCGGGCTGCATGCGAACGATGTCATCGTGAAGTTCGCAGGCAAGAAGGTCGAAAGCGCCGAAGGCCTGACCGACACGCTGCACAAGATGAATCCCGGAGAGTCCGTGGTGCTGGATATTGTTCGCGACGGCAAACCCATGGAGATGACGGTCGTGCTGGCGGACCGCGACACGGTGGAAAAGGAAGCCTGGTCGCAGCATTACACCGTGCCTGATCCCAGCGCGCCGACATCGACGCAGGCCCCTGTCCAGCCTCCGCCACCCAGTGGGTTCTTTGGAGTGGCCTCCTCCGACATTGGCAAGACGTTCAGCTCCAACGGCGGGCTGATGAGCTACATTCCCGGCACGCCTCCATATACGGGCATTATTCTGGATGTTTTAAATCCGCAGCTGGCCCGCTATTTTGGACTGAAGAATTCGACAGGCCTGCTGGTCAAGAGCATCGATCCCAACAGCCCTGGGGTACGCGCCGGCGTGCAGGCGGGCGATGTGATCTGCAAGGCCGACGATGTGCCCATGACCTCTCGCAGTAAATGGAATCATGCGCTGCGGCAAAATAAGAAGGCCGCCATCAAACTGCAAATTTTGCGCAACCGTCAGCCGCAGACATTGATCCTCACCCTGGCCGCCAGCAAATCCTGAGCATTATTCTATCCATCGCTAGGTCAAGAATTCGGTTTGAATCGTAGCGGAGGCCTACTGAGGTTTCTCGGGCGCTCGCGCATCTGATAAATTTTCTACGCTCATCAAATCAATACTGATTTCACGGTGCTTGGGATTCAGGGGAAGCACTCCGCCTATTCTCAGCTTCCCAAAGAATGTGCCACTAAGCGTTCTGCCACGAAAACCTGGCGCGCCATCACTCCAATAAACGCGATCAAACTCGGAGACGCTCGGGGCAGCATTCGGTAGCGATACGCCCAACTTTAGCGCTTTACCAGGACACTTAGCGTCGATCAAAAAAGCACCGTGCATGCGGTCCCCCATCACCGCTGCCTTGATCTCCACGTTGAGGACTCGGTTGGCTGTTCCAAGGTTGAACACTTGACAGACACTGGTCTTCGTATAATGGCGCTGAGCCCGTCGAGGACTCACTGCACCGACCGCCAATACAAAGATCGGAAGCATGAGCATGATCAAAGACTGCTTCATTGCTGGCATCCTTGTTCACAACCTAACGGTTTGTGAAACCGTGTCGAGGCCCTTCGGAGGATAATCGCCACGCGTGGTACTCGTCTTTCCTATGTTTGCACGACAGCCGCAGAAGACGCAGGTCGGCTTAATCCATACATCAACGCAGCACCGAGAGCCAGTGTGATCGCAGCGGCCAGCAATCCCGCCGAGAAGAAATGTGTGCGGTCGACCAGCCATCCCATCCAGAACGGACCAAAGAATCCGCCGAGACAGCCGATGGCATTGATAAGAGCAATTCCGGCGACGCCGTTCTCGCCAAGGTGTTCTGTCGCCGCCACCCAAAACAACGGCATGGCGGAGCAGATGCCTAAAGCCGCAATCGAAAATCCCACCACACTGATGGAAACCACCTGAGTAGCAGAGGCGATGTACATGCCCAGGGCCGCTGCCAGAAATGCGAGCACCACGTGCCACTGCCGCTCGCCTGAGCGATCCGAATGCCGCGACCACAGCACCATGCCCACCGTCGCAATTACATATGGGAGAGCCGTCATCCAGCCGGTCTGCGCCACTGGAAGACCTTGTGAAGTGAGAATGCGCGGAATCCAGAAGCCGAGCCCATACAGGCCAATCATCAAAATGAAGTAGCCCAGCGCAAAGCCCAGCACGGTGCGGCTGCGAAATAAATGGACCCACGAAGCGTGCGCCGTCGTTGGTCGCGATTCGGCCGCAATGGCAGAGACCAGCCAGGTCGATTCCTGCGGCGATAGCCAGCTTGCTTTCTTCGGGCGGTCAGCAAGGATCTTCGGGATCATCAGGCCGACCACAACGGCGAGTCCGCCTTCCAGCACAAATAACCACTGCCAGCCCCTCAGGCCGGCGATACCATTCATCTTCAGGATGGCCATCGACAACGGCGCACCCACCACTGTCGACAGCGGAATCGAGACGATAAACAACGACATGAGGCCGCCGCGCACCGACGCCGGCAGCCAGAAGGTGAGATAGAGCACCACGCCGGGAAAAAATCCCGACTCTGCCGCGCCCAGCAGAAAGCGCATCACCATGTAGGAAGTGCTGGTATGCACGAAGGCGAATCCTGCTGAGACCAGTCCCATAAGAACCAGCAGCACCGTCAGCCACAACCGCGCGCCCACTTTCGCCAGCATAAAGTTGCTGGGCACCTCAAACGGAACGTAGCCAACAAAGAAGATTCCCGCGCCGATGCCGAACAGCGTGTTGCTCAGGCCCAGGTCGCTGTTCATGGTGAGCCCGGCGAAGCTGACATTCACGCGATTCAGAAACGCGACCAGGTACAGCAACATCAGAAACGGAACCAACCGCAGGGTGATGCGGCGATAGATTTTCTTCAGGTCGAGAGCCGTGTGTGCGCGATCGGGTGTGGCGAGTGCGGGGTTCGTCAGGGTCATGGTCGTCTCGCCGCTTGTGCGTCAGGCTCCCCCAAGTATAAGCAGACGGCCTCGACTTCGACTCATCGGAAACAGCAACGACGAACCGTAATGTCGCCGTTGCCGGCCCGATCAATACTCAGATAAATGTTTTCTCGCGACTTCCGGCAAACGCCGTGCCAGCAAAGGAGTGACAAACAATACCGCGAACAAAGTCGTGACCATGCCACCCACTACCACTCGAGCCAGCGGCTGCTGCGCCTGTGCACCGATCCCGTTTGAAATCGCGGCAGGCAGCAAGCCCAGCGCAGCGCACATGCAGGCCATGACCACGGGACGCATCTCCTCCAAACATCCGCGCAAGAGGCCCGGATCATCTCCCATTTCCGCCTGCGAATGCCGCACACCGCGGAGAAACACCACCGCGCCCAGGGTGTTCAGTCCCAGCACGGAAGTGAATCCAACCGCAGCGGAAATACTGAATGGCGTGTGCGTCAACAGCAACGAAAATACTCCGCCAATCATGCCAAAGGGAATCACCGCCATGACGATCAACGCATCGCGGAAGGAAAGAAAAAGAATGTAGAGCAGGCCGAAAATCATGATCAAACTGATGGGCACAATAATGGCGAGGCGATGCAGTTCTTTTTGCAGGCTGTCGAATTCTCCCGCCCAGGTGTACTCGTATCCAGTCGGCAGTTTTACTTCACGTGCCAGCCGACCTTGCAAGTCCCGGATGGTGCTTGAAAGATCGCGGCCGCGCACGCTGAATTTGATGGGGACATAGCGCCGGCCTCCCTCGCGATAAATTGCGAAGGCGCCGTCACGAATGCTGACGTCTGCCACTTCTCCTAGCGGCACCATGTTGCCATCGGGCGCGGGCAGCAGGATTTTACGGATGACGTCCGGATTATCGCGATCTACCAGCGGATAGCGAACCACCAGGTCAAAACGGCGATCGCCGAGGATCATCTGCGTCACCGGTGCGCCGCCAACCGCCGCTTGAATCGCATTGTTAATATCCTGCGCCGCCAACCCATAGCGGGCAGCTTTCGCCCGATCGATCTGGATTAACAAATTTGGCTGTCCGCCCACCTTAAAGATGCCCGCGTCCTGCACGCCCGGAACAGATTTCATGATTTTCAGGATTTGCTCTGACAGCGTCGACAAAGTTTCGAAGTTATCGCCGAATAGCTTTAGCGAGTTTTCTCCTTTGACGCCCGACATGGCTTCTTCTACGTTGTCTTGAATATTCTGCGAGAATCCCAGCACCACACCTGGATATTTCGCCAGCTTGGATTGCATCTCCTCAATCAGTTCATCTTTACTGCCGTGCAGATGCGGCGGCCATTTGCTCTGCGGCTTCAAGTCGGTGAATACTTCGACGTTGTTGAAGGTAGTCACATCGGTACCATCGTCCGGCCGACCCACTTGAGAAACCGTCTGCGTGACTTCTGGAAACTTATCCAGCGTCGCTCGCATGGAATCGGCAATTGCTACTGCCTGCTGGAAGGAGATGTCCTGCGGCAGCGTGGCGCGAATCCACAGGTTGCCCTCCTCCAGCGCCGGCATAAATTCTCCGCCGATAAAGTGAAACATGAACCCTGTCAATATCAGGCATGCAATCGCGCCCGCCCACACCAGCTTGGAATATTTCAATGCAAACTTCAGCGCCGGTTCATACAGGCGCAGAATGTTGCGCAGCAACCATGTCTCTTTCCCAGTGATCGGTTCTTTTGACGCCGTTAAAAATCCCAATACCGGAGCGAAGATCACCGCGTAAATCAACGCACCGATCAGCGCGAACCCGTAGGTCATCGACATGGGCGCGAAAATCTTTCCCGGTACGCCTTGCATGGTGAACAGTGGAATAAACGAAATCAAAATGATGATGGTTGCGTAGATCACAGGCTTCGCGCTCTGCGTGACACCTTCGACGATCAGGTCGGCCGTGTCTTCTACCTCAATCCGGCGGGAGAGTTTGCGATACACATTCTCCAGCACCACGATCGAAGCATCCACCAAAATTCCAAAGTCTATAGCGCCAATCGAGATCAGATTGGCGGAGTGCCCGCTCATCACCATCAACGTCAGCGCGAATAAAACGGCGAATGGAATCGTCAGCACCGCCAGCAAGGTGGTGCGAAAGTCCCCGATGGTCACAACTAACACCAGCGTCACCAGCGCCAGACCGGTCAGAATGATGTGCTTCACCGTTTCCGTGGTGACATTGATTAATTTGGTGCGGTCATAAAATGGCTTGATCTGCATGCCAGGTGGCAGCAGGTTGCCATGGTTCAAATGTGCGACCTTCTCCTTTAACGCACGCAGAGCGGGCAGAGATTGCTCGTTCTTCTGCAGGAGTACGATTCCCTCCACCACATTGCTGTCGTTGTTGCGCCCTACACGCCCCAGTGGCGGCTGAAAGCCCTTACGAACGGTGGCGATGTCGCCTACCAGGACGGGAACATTGTTTCGTTCCGCCACCACAATGGACTCGATATCCTCGACACTTTTCAGCAAGCCGACCGAGCGCACGTTCACGTTTTGCGCACCCAGGGCAAGGTAGTCTCCGCCAACATTGGCGTTGCTGTTCTGGATGGCGTTCACCACCTGCGTCAGCGTGACCTTGTGTGCCAGCAGCCTGGATGGATCGACAATCACCTGGTATTGCCGCGTGGTGCCGCCAAACGTGGTCACGTCAATGATGCCCGGAACCTGTTTGATCTCGCGAGTCACCAGCCAGTCCTGCGTCGCCTTCAGTTCATTCAGGGTGTAGCCGCGCCCGGTCAGGATGTAGCGATAAATTTCGCCAATCGGCGACGTCGGTGATAGCGTCGGCTGCAGATTGTTCGGCAGGCTCAACGTCTGCAGGTGATAGAGGACTTCCTCGCGATCATGGAAATAGTCACTGTCGAAGCTGAAGTACAACTTCACATCGCTTAGACCGAAGATGCTGGTGGAACGCACCTGCTCTAAATGCGGAGAACCGTAGATGGCATTCTCCACCGGAATGGTGACTTGCTGCTCCATCTCTTCCGCCGACCACGCAGGATTTTGCGTGATGATTTCCACCAGCGGCGGAGAAGGATCGGGATACGCTTCAATATCGAGCTTGGTATAGGCGTAGCAGCCCACCAACAACGCAGCCACGAATACGACCAGGACAACGATGCGGTATTGCAGGAGAATCCGAATGAAACTCGTCATCTTATTCCCCCGCAGGCGCGCGCAACAGCGCCGCTCCCAGCGTCACAACCTGGTCGCCATCGTGCAGGCCGCTTAATACCACATCGTCCTGCTGCTGCATCTGGCCAATTTTTACCGGACGCCGTTCATACTTGCCTGGCGAGGTCTGGACGAACACAGAATCAAAATTGTTCTCGTGAATCACCGAAGCCGCCGGCACCAGGAATCCCTCCGTCGACGAGCGGTCGATCACGATGTTCGCGAACATCTGCGGTTTCAGCTTCATCTGCGGATTCGCCAGCACCACTCGAACTTTGACCGCCAGCGTACTGGGATCGAGCGATTGCGACAGGTTGTCCACTGTACCCGCAAGCGACAACCCCGGATATGCCGGAAACTTTACCGTCACCGGGCGTCCTACGCGAATGCTGGCCAGGTCGTTTTGGTAGGCATCGCCGACAACCCATACATGATCGAGATTCGCGATCGTGGCCAGCGGTGTCGCGTTGTCGAGCGAACGCTGCCATTCCCCCACGGCCGTGCCAGTGTCGAGGACGACCCCGCTGATAGGGGCGCGAATGGGCGCTTCGTCGCTATTGTCGTTCTCTGAAAATCCGAGCTCGTGAATCAGCTGCCGCGCTCGCTCCTGCTCCGAGTGAGCCGCTTCATCGGCGGCCACCAGCTGTTCGTAATCCGCCTTTGCCAGCACTTCATGTTGCAACAGAAGCTTGCCGCGATTTAGCGCCTGGTCGGCCAGTAGCACCTGAATCTTGGCCTTCTCGAAGTCGGATCTCGCCTGCGCGATCTCGCCACTTTGCAGCACTGCGATCACTTGTCCTGCCTGCACCACCTGGCCGGGCAGCGTGGAAAACCGTACTATGCGCCCACTCAGCGGGGGAAAGACCTGCACCACCTTCGTCGGATTGGCAATCACGCGGGCGGGAATATTGATCTGGTCGACAACCTTCTGACTATGAACCACGATCGTTTGCACAATGGTCTTCGAGGCCGGCGGCGGCGTATTCGACGCGGCATCCGAGCTGCAGCCGGTGACGCACAATGTGAGAAACATCGTGGCCAGGGCCAGTTGAACCGTTTTCATGGCAGAATCTCCGTTGCGGTTGCATCGCTGAGTTGATGAAGACTCAGCCACACCTGCGCATTCGCGTTCAAAGCATCCAGATTTGTTTGCCGGTCATCGTGCAGCGCATTCAGATAATCCAGCAGCGTATAGCTGCCGTGGCGATAACCAAATTCCAAATTGTTCAAGATGGTTCCAGATTCCTTCAGATAATGCGTGTTGTATCGTTCCGCCAGACGCTGAGCGGACTGGTACGCCGCCCAGGCCTGATCCACGTCCGACAGCACCAGGCTGCGTGCGGCTATCTCTGAAAAACGATCCGCCTGCGCTATAAATCGGGTGGCTTGTTTTTCCCCTTGATTCCGATCGAAGATGCGAATCGGAATGCTGATACTGAAGCCGGCAGAGTTATAGACACCGGTGCGTTCGTACTCGCCCGCCAACGTTGGATCCGTGGTTCCATTGGCATCAGCCAGTTTTACGTTGGCTTCCGCCACCCGGATTGTTTGCTGCGCCGCACGATAATCCGGCCTGGCTGTCAACGCCTTCTGCTCCAGCTCCGGCAGCGACAAAGTGAGTTGCGGCGGGGTCAGCGTTCCGGCGATTGCGAAATTGCGGCTGGGGGCTTCGAAACCAAGCAGTTGCTGCAACTGGTCGCTGCTTTGAATCAGGTTGACCTGCGAATTTTCGTAATCAGACTCAAAGCTGGCCAACTGCAAATCGATGCGGTCGAAATCGGTCTGGCTGATCGCACCTGCCTGCAGACGAACCTGGCTTAAATTCACAATCTTGCGATAACTAGTCAGATTGTTGTCAGCCAATTGCAACGCCGCGTTGGCCAGCAGCATGTTGGTGAAAGCATTTTTAACCGCTAGAACCGTTTGCCGCTCAAGGTCGCGAAGTTGGCTCTCAGTCACCTGAGTCGAGGCGCGCGCACTTTCCAGCCGCCAGCGACGTTTCTGTCCCCGCTCAAATAAGCGCGAAATATTTCCTGCGTACGAATAAGGGTTGGATGGATTATCCGCCGGCAACGTAATGTCAGTCCCGCTCAGGCTAAACATGGGATTTTGCCGCAGTCCCGCCGTGATTTCCTCCGCCCGAGTCGATTCCAGGTTCCGCTGCGCCGCCAGCAGAGTTGGGTTCTGGCGCAACGCCAGATCCACCGCCTGATGCAAGGTCAGCGGCGCGGTAGGTGTGGTTGCCGTCTGCGCGGTGGCATGCCGCAAGCTGAGCAGCAAAAATACACAGACTCCCACACGCAATGTTCGGGAGAGCTTCATGACGATTCCTTGTCCTTCAATATCAAAACGCTTTTCCCGTGTGAGTCATCCCGGGAACATCGCCTGCGATCCTCCGCGAGCGTAGGCAAAACAGCGATCAGAGATGCATTCGGAAAGCAGAAAAGGCGACGAGTGGCGCAGTCAGGCGACGGCCGGGGGAGCACGACCTTGGGTCGTTTGCCGGTACCAGAAATGGGAAGGATGGAAATCTCGAACAAGTTCTAATGGGTGAGCTTCAATCAACGGCGCAAGCCATTCACTTCGCGTTTGCAGAAACACCGTTCGGTGAAGATGGACGGGCGCGTGGCCCGGAGCCGCGGATTCCATTCGACGTACGATCTGCTCGCCGTCCGTGGGCGTCACCATGGCCTGCAGGTCGTCCGTCATGGAGATGACGGGGAGCAGCATGGCAATCAAAATCAGGTAGGAGAGCCACGCCGCTGAATGGGAGTGAACACAGTCTTCCGACGCAACTCTGCTGCGACTTCTGGAGTAGAGTAAGACTGCGCCCAGGCTCACCGAAGCCGCCAGCCACAAAAGATTGAGTAGTAACTCCACGGGTGATCTAATTATCGTATCGTACAGGTGTGTTTGCTAGTGAATTTCAGCAAAGGTTTTCTGCGCGGCGACATTTATTCTGTCGCCAATAGCGACCAAAATCGTTTCGCTGCATCTATCTGGAGCGAGCAAGCAGAGATTTCTGGAGCAAGACAATGGCATGGGACGAGTCATTTATCTGTAATATCTGCGGCACTGTCAAACTCGAGTCCAACCACTGGTGGATGATTACGCTGGGGAATGTGTTTTGTTTTGATGAAGGCCAGCCGTCGCGCCACTTCACACTTTTGCCGTGGAATGATCAGCAATCGCGTAATCCTGACGTCTATCATGTGTGCGGCGAAGGCTGCGCCAGCAAGGCGCTGGAACGGTTTATGTCCTCCGGAACTTTAGAAGGCGCGCACCTCGGATCCCGCGTCGCCGCCGGATAGCGGGCTCTACATCACCATCGCCAGTTTTTCCAACTCGGCCTGCATGCCGTCAATGGAGTGGGAAATCGCATCCCCCCGCAGCACTGCGTCGCGCGCGCTCTGCCGCGATACTCCGTAGCCGCGTCCCGCCAGAAAGCTGCTGATCAGGTCGGCTGCCTGCCAACTATCCAGCCCCTGCTGCAACAGGCCTTCTCGCAGTTCCTGCAACTCAAGTGTGGGGAATTTCTCAATATCTCTGCCAGCCGGCATGGAGCTTCCGCCCTTCCCTGTTGCAGACCGGCTCGCGATCGCAACATGATTCCTTTGCTAGTAAGACTCGACTTATCTCCACTATGTTGCTATCGGAGCAGAAATAATTTGCGGCGCAACAATCTATAAATCCCTTATCGGCCACCCTTCCCCTCACAACAGAAAACTTTCGTCATTCCTTCCGGTTACCAACCGCACTCTCCAGCCAGATACCGAGCCCTCCCCAACCGCGTCCTTCAGACACATCTCCGCTTGCATCCAGTACCATAAGAAGGAACTATGACGACCACTGTGGCACCTCAATCTTTAGATGGAAATGCCATTGCCTCCGCAATCAAATCGGAGGTAGCGGAGGACATTAAAAAACTGCACGCCCAGGGCATTCGACCCGGCCTCACCGTGGTCATGGTCGGTAACCACCCGGCGTCGGAAGTCTACGTGCGCAATAAAGTGAAAACCAGCGCCGAACTGGGTATGAACAGTGAGTTGCTCACTCCACCCGAGTCCGTTTCGACCGAAGACATGCTGACTCTCATCCAGCAGTTGAACTCCCGCGAGGACGTCGACGGCATTCTGATCCAGTTACCTCTGCCGGCTCACGTGGACGCGAAACGCCTGCTGGAGGCTGTCTCTCCAGAGAAAGATGTCGATGGATTTCATCCGGTGAATGTTGGCCGCCTGCAAAGTGGGCAGCCCTCGCTGGCGCCCTGCACCCCGGCCGGCATCATTCAGATGCTGAAACGCAGCGGAATTCCCCTTTCTGGCCAGCATGCCGTGGTCGTCGGTCGCAGCGACATTGTTGGCAAACCCATGGCGATGCTGCTGCTCCACGAAAATGCCACGGTCACCATCTGCCACAGCAAAACTCGTGATTTGGCTGAATTCTGTCGTTCCGCTGACATCCTGGTCGCCGCCATTGGAAAAGCCGGAATCATTCGTCCCGATATGGTTCGCCCCGGCGCGGTGCTGATCGATGTGGGCATGAACCGCATCACATCGCAAGGGGACTTCGACCGGTTTTTCTCCGGTAACCCCAAGCGCGAGAAGACGTTTAAGGAAAAAGGTTCAGTCTTGATGGGAGATATCGATCCCCACGCGTTCGACGTCGCTGGTTACTACACACCCGTTCCCGGTGGGGTTGGCCCGCTGACAATTGCCATGTTGATGGCGAATACGGTTCGCGCAGCCCGCCTTCGCCGCGGATTGACAGCATAGTTTTCTTCAGGAGAATACGTCATGCTGCACGTCGGCCTTACGGGAGGACTTGCAAGCGGGAAAAGCACGGTCGCCAGTCTGTTTGCGCGGCGCGGCGTCCACATCCTGAACGCCGATCAAATCGGGCGAGAGCTGATGCAGCCGGGTCAACCTGTGTACGATGCCATCCTGGCACACTTCCACGGCTACGCCGACGCACCCCGGTTGACCTTCGCCGATGGCCAGCTCGATCGATCCGCTCTGGCGCGCTATGTATTATCGACAGGTAAGCTCAATGAGCTCAGCCGAATTGTCCATCCTCCCGTGGTCGCGGAGCAGGAGCGGCGAAGCCAACTGATCTTTGCCGGCGATCCTGAGGCGATCGTAATGGTGGAGTCCGCGCTCATCTTTGAGGCCGACCGCGCTAAAACTGCGCCCGGATTCAGCCATAGATTTGATAAGTTAATTCTGGTGACTGCTCCGGAGGATGTTCGCCTGACTCGATACAAAACACGCGGCGGCAAAGTGCTGGTGACGGAAGAAATCGCGGCGCTGGAGGAAGACGGACGAAAACGAATTGCCCAGCAGATGACGGACCGGGAGAAAGCTCCCTTGTGCGATTTCGTCATTGATAACTCTGGATCGATGGAGCACCTTGAATCGCAGGTGGAGAGGATCCTGCAGCAACTGCAACAAGAAAACCTACGACATAGAAATGAGGGAGCAACACCTACCACACGTTGAGCACGATCCAACGAAAATGCCGGATCTAAATCCAACCAGACATGCGTGGTATTTCGAAGTTGATTCTATCGATTCTGTTGCCAGAACCTGCGAGGCCCATGGTTTCCGGCAGCCGAAGACTGAGAGTTCTTGATCGATGAAAGCACGCTTGTTGATTTTGACCCTGGCCATCCTGGGCGGGTTCTACTTCGTGACTACACACACATTTTCTACCAGCGCTCACGGCTGGTTTACCCCTGCCGCCGATACATCCTCCGCGCAGAATAGCGGCCCAATGCCGGGTGGCATGGAAATTACCGATGCCCATGCTGCGCCCGCCCTTCTGCCCAGCGAGCAAAACAATATCGCGGTCTATAAGAAAGCGCTGCCCTCGGTGGTGAACATCACCTCCAGCATGGTGACCTACGATTTCTTTTATGGCGCGGTCCCGGAGCAAGGCCAGGGTTCCGGTTTCATCCTGAATAAAAAGGGTGACATCCTCACCAACTACCACGTGGTTTCGAACGCCCAGAATGTTGAAGTCACTCTTTCCAATAAGCACCAGTACAAAGCCAAGATCCTGATGACGGACCGGGCCCACGATCTGGCGCTGTTGAAGATCGACGCGACCGATTTGCAGCCGGCAACGCTGGCCACCTCGCGCAATTTGCAGGTAGGTCAACTGGTCTATGCCATCGGCAATCCCTTCGGTCTTAGCGGCACGATGACTCGCGGCATCATCAGTTCCATCCGCTCCATCCGCGGCCCTATGGGCAATTTGATTTCAGACGCGATCCAGACCGACGCTGCCATCAATCCTGGCAACTCCGGTGGCCCGCTGCTCAATTCTCAGGGTGACGTGATTGGAATGAATACCATGATCGACACCGGCGGCGGTGCTGATCAGAATGCCGGCATCGGCTTCGCCATTCCCATCGATGCCGCCAAGGCCGCCCTGAACGACTTTGCCCGCTATGGCAAAGTGTTGCGGCCCACCCTGGGAGCGCGTTATCTCTCGATCGGTCCTGACATCGCCAGCCAGCTAGGTTTGCCCGCCGTTCCCGGAGTTTTGGTGGAGCGCACAATTCCCGGCGGCCCCGCCGACCACGCAGGCATCCTTGGCGGCAAGCAGCAAGCCTACCTCGGCAACACCCCGATCTATATTGGCGGAGACTTGATTGTGGCCATCGACGGCGATCGTGTCACCAACGATCAGGACATTGCCGAAATTATGGATGGCCACCAGGCCGGCCAGACTGTGACTGTCACCATCTATCGCGGACAGAAACGGATGGATATCAAAGTGGTCCTTGGTAATGCGGGGGATAGCGGCAACGTGCAAGTCTAATCAGCCAGGCTTCGATATTTCGTTTCGCCCGTCAAGGCCAACCGTCGATCTCTGCCAACATGACGCCGGCCATCAGGGAACTTGAATCGCCAAAGCTATAAAAAATCGATCCAGGAGCAAAATTACAAATTGAGCCATCAAGATCCATTACCACCGAGCGATTCATCCCGAAACCCATCGCGACGCAAATTTATTCAGGGCCTTTCCGCCCTGGCGCTCGCCAGTTCACAAATCAGCTCGGCTTTGAAAGTTCAGGGCCGCATGAATGGAGGCAAAGTGTTTGCGTATGTCGGTACCGATACCAGCGCCATCGACGGCAAAGGCAATGGAAAAGGAATTTACCTGTTCGAGATGGATCCCGGCAGCGGACAATTATCGTTCGTCAAACTGGCTGCGGAGGCCAAGAGTCCCTCCTGGCTTTGTCTCGACCCTTCGCAACGATACCTTTATGCTTCCAATGAAATCTCAGACTATGAAGGCAAGAGCGGTTCTGTCACCGCGTACGCCGTGGATGCGTCCAGCGGCGATCTCCGCTTATTGAATACCGTCAGTTCCCACGGCGCGGGTCCGGCACATCTCAGTCTCGACGCTTCTGGGAAATATGTTTTTGTGGCCAATTACGGCGGCGGCAGCATTGCCGTCTTTCCTGTTTCGTCCGATGGGTCACTGGGCGAGGCGAGCTTTACGCATCGGGATGAAGGCGATGTTGGAGCCCAAAAAGCGACCAACGCACCTCCGGGGAGTTTTGCCATTAGCGGCCACGATGCGCCGCACGCCCACATGATCGGCGTGGATCCCGGCAACCGCTTTGTACTGCAAACTGATCTTGGGCAGGATCGTATCTACGTGTATAGCTTCGACCGGTCGACCGGGAAACTCACGCCCGCCGCAACTCAGTTCGCCACGCTTCCCTCCGGAGATGGCCCGCGACATTTCGCGTTCCATCCCAATGGGCATTGGCTTTATTCGATTCAAGAAGAAGCCTCCACGGTGGTGTTCTTTCGCTTCGACCCGACCAACGGATTGCTGGCGGCACAGCAAACCCTCTCCACGCTGCCCGGCGGATTTGCAGGCACCAGCTTTGCCTCAGGAATTCGAGTCTCGTCCGACGGCCGCACGCTATATGCTGCCAATCGGCTGCACAATTCCATCGCCGTATTTTCCATTGACGGTACCGGCCATCTGAAGCATGTTGGTGACATCGCTACCCTGGGTGATTATCCGCCGATGTTTAATCTCGATCCCAGTGGAGAATTTCTCTACGTATGCAATCAGCGCAGTGATCAGATCACTTCGTTTCGGATCGACAAGCAATCGGGTTTACTCACTTTCACAGGGCACTACACGCCGGTCGGCACGCCGACTTGCATCGTCTTCACGAGTTGATGCATCGTGAACAAAAAAAGATCGTCATTCTAAGCGAAGAATCTCTGCATTGGCTCCTCTCGGAGATGCAGAGATTCTTCGCTTCGCTCAGATTGACGACTCCAGCTTTTTTGGGCAGCTACTGCGAGTTCACCTCAGGCGGTCTTGCCCAGCATTCCATGCGGATCGATGACGAACTTCTTTGCCGCTCCTTTGTCAAAATCCTCGTAACCCTTGGGCGCGTCGTCCAGCTTGATCACTGTTGCGTTCACGATTTTTGCAATCGGCAAACGATCATGCAGAATTGCCTGCATCAGCTGCCGGTTGTATTTCAGCACAGGAGTTTGCCCTGTGAAGAATCGCTGCGACTTCGCCCAGCCCAGCCCAAAGCGCATGCGCAGATTTCCCTTCTGCGAGGCCTCATCCTTCGATCCCGGATCTTCCGTCACGTAAAGCCCCGGAATTCCAATGCTGCCGGCAGCACGGGTGATGGTCATCAGCGAATTCAAGACAGTCGCCGGCGCCTCCGTCCCATGATCCGATCCGTGTCCGTGCGCTTCAAACCCGACGCAATCAATGGCCGCATCTACTTCCGGCACGCCGACCACTTGGGCAATCAGGTCCTCCAGCTTGTCGCTCTTGGTTAGGTCGATCGGCTCGAACCCCACCTTCCTGGCGTGTTGCAGCCGCTCCAGATTCATGTCGCCAATCATCACCACGGCGGCGCCTAGAATCTGCGCTGACGCTGCGGCCGCCAGACCCACCGGCCCAGCACCGGCCACATAGACGATTGAGCCCACGCCAACGCCCGCATTCACGGCGCCATGGAAGCCAGTCGGCAGAATGTCGGAGAGCATCGTCAGATCTCTGATCTTCGACATGGCCTGCGCTTTATCCGGAAACTTAATCAGGTTGAAGTCCGCATAAGGAACCATGACAAATTCAGCCTGACCACCGACCCATCCGCCCATATCGACATAGCCGTAAGCTCCGCCGGCGCGACCAGGATTCACATTCAGGCAAACTCCCGTCTCGCCCGCGCGACAGGTCCGGCACCGACCGCAGGCGACGTTGAATGGAACCGTGACCAGGTCGCCGATGTTAAGGTATTCGACGTCCTTCCCCTTCTCGATGATTTCGCCAGTAATCTCGTGACCCAGCACCAAACCTTTTGGTGCCGTCGTGCGGCCACGCACCATGTGCTGATCTGATCCGCAAATATTGGTCGAAACGATTTTCAGAATCACGCCGTGGGTGATATCTTTCCCCGCCGGATTTTGCATTGTTGGATAGTCAATAGACTTCACTTCGACCTTGCCCGGGCCGAGATAAACAACTCCGCGATTTGTAGCCATGAAATAACTTCCTTTCAAATTCGAGCGTAATCTGCGACAGCCTGTTGTTTCGCTGTGCATCCAAACGAAGCTTGCGAGCGAGAAACTACACGCGATCAATAGTCCGCCTTTAGAAGGCGGCTACTCCGGCTTCGGCCACGGCATGGTCCTGCTCACCCGATCCGCCGCTCACACCGATGGCCCCCACAACTTTACCGTCACGCTTCAGAGGGATGCCGCCAGCGAAGATCATGATCTTGCCATCATTCGAGGCATGGATTCCGAAAAACTGCCCGCCAGATTGGCTGTGCGTCGCCAAGTCCTTGGTGCTGATGTCGAAGGCGCGAGATGTGTAGGCCTTCTTGATGGAAATATCGATGCTGCCCAACCACGCTCCATCCATGCGAACATGCGCGACGAGGTTGCCGCCAGCATCCGCGACGGCGATGTTCATGGGTTGACCAATTTCCTCGGCTTTCTTTTCTGCCGCAGCAATAATCCTTCGTGCGTCTTCCAGCTGAATCATCTCTTTCTCCTTGTGCGTCACGTTCATAAGTTGAAGCCAGGTTCACTGAAGATCCTACCGCAAGCGAATGACAATCCCCGTACTTAGCGTTTTTGGGTTGAAGCTGCTGCCCAACCCGGACAGTCCGCCGTAGCTAAACTCGACCATTCTCCAGTCAATGCGCGGCAGAATTGTCAGATCCAATCCACCTAGAAATTGATATTGAAACTTGGTGGCGCTGACTTTCGCGCTTCCCTGTCCATAGTCCGCATGTCCGGCTCCGACCAGCGCTTCAATGTAGGGGTGAATAGGCACGGGATGAAGATGAAGCGAAACTCGCGGGCCGACCAGGCCGCTGTCCAGGCTGGTGTTGCCGCCGCTTCCTAGAATGGCCCCGCGCGCATCGACCCCGGAGTGAAATATCCAGAAATGCCCCTTATCCAGATACCCACCGAACGTCGGTCCGTAGATCCAGTCTGTGTTCGGCACATTCAGTTTTGCCGCGCTGAATTCGCCGTAGATTCCCAATTGAGCGCTCGCTGACATCGCGGAAAAAGCGACTAGCAACATGCAAGCCGTTCTCAATATATTCCGTTTCAATCCCGACAGATTTCCCCCTTCGCATCGAAGCCTGTGAAAAGAATTTGTCCAGATTGGCGAGCGTGCCGGAAATCATCGCCGCTTCTTTGACTTGGATCTAGTACGCTTCGATTGCCTCTTTTTGCTTGGATGCGGACTGGGCTTTCCCGTCGACTTCGGGCTGGCGAGTTTTTTCGAAGTACGAACTGAGACCTGCTCGATCAAGGCAAACTGCAGCTTGTTTTCCACCGCGTCGATGCGATCCAGAATCACCCGCACCGCGTCGCCTACGGAAATCCGATGGCCGCTCGATCCCCCCAGAATCTGGCGACTATTTTCGTTGAATCGGTAGTGATCGCCCTGCAGCGTCGCCAGTGGAACCAAGCCCTCCACGAACAAGTCATCCAGCTCGACAAACAACCCATACTTGGTCACGTTCAGGATGATTCCAGAAAATTCCTCGCCGATTTTGTCCTGCATGAAGCGAATTTTCTTCCATTCAATCAGCTCTCGTTCTGCGTCGGCCGCCCGGCGCTCGCACTGGCTCATCTCTTGCGCAATCGCCGCCAGTTCCTGCTCGTCCAGGGGAGGTTGCACCGCCGCCTCATCGTGGCGAGCGCCATGTGTTTTCCGGCGGCTGAAGGAACCCGCCCCTGTTCGCGGCAACTCGCGACGACCATCCACACCTGCGGCGAGCAATGCTTTGGTAATCCGATGCACGATCAAATCGGCATAGCGGCGAATCGGCGACGTGAAGTGCGTATAGCTCGGCGTCGCCAGCGCAAAGTGGCCTTCGTTCTTTTCGCTGTAGCGCGCCTGTTTCAGTGATCGCAGCATCAGGTACGTCAGGATGCGTTCTTCCGGCTTACCCGCCAGCCGTTCCGTCAGCTTCTGATACATCTGCGGCGTCACCAGGATGTCTTCCGGAATCTCGCGCATGCGTTTATCGCTGCCACCGCTGCGCATGCGGTCGCGACGATCCCCCCGCAATTCCACTCGCTTGATGGGCAGCGCACCCACCCCCAGTGAATACCCAAAGTGCGCCGCGATCTCTTCAAAATTCGCCACCCGCTTGGCATCGGGCTTTTCGTGGATGCGATAGATGCTGGGCACGCCCTGCGATTCAATCCAGCTGGCCATGCATTCATTCGCCGCCAGCATGAACTCCTCGATCAAACGGTTTGCCCAGGTACGCTCAGAACGCACAATCCCGCGCATCCGGCCTTGATCGTCAAATTCAATGACCGGCTCCGGCAGGTCGAAGTCGATCGATCCACGCTGCTCTCGTCGCGCATTCATCTTCTGCGCCAGCGTCAGCATCCGCTCAAATTCCGGCACCAGCGGGGCGAATTCTCTTCGCGTCTCCGCATCGCCCTGCAAAATATTGTGGACCTGGGTATACGTCATCCGCCGCGCCGACCGAATGATCCCTTCCGAAATCTCGGACGAAAGAACGTCTCCCTCCGGCCCCAACTGCATTACGCAGGAGAGCACCAGGCGATCCTCGTGCGGTCGCAGGCTGCACACATCGGTCGATAGTTCCATCGGCAGCATGGGAATGGCGCGATCCGGAAAATACACCGAATTCCCACGCAGCCGCGCTTCCAGATCGAGCCCCGTTCCCGGGCGAACATAATGCGCCACGTCGGCAATGTGCACCTGCAGCTCATATCCGCCATTCGCCAATTCGCGAACCAGCACTGCATCATCGAAATCCTTCGCCGTTTCGCCATCGATGGTCACAATCGGAAGATCGCGAAAATCGCGGCGGGGCGGAGTTCCGGAAACCCAGGTCTCAGACGCGAGACGTGGGGCACCGGAGATTTCTTTAGAAGGGGGCACCGCAACTTCGCGCGCTTCCTGCAGCACACGGTCCGGGAAGACATGCGGCAGATAATGCTTGCGAATCAGGATCTCAACATCCACTCCAAAGGCGTCTCGATCCCCCAGTACCTCAATCACCCGGCCTCGCGCCGGCCGCGTCGCAGTTGGCCAGTCTGTAATGGCGACGTCGACGACCAGGCCCTCCAGGTCCTCGTAGTCGTCTCGGTGCTCGGCCGCCTCCGCACCTAAAACTCGGTCCAGCGTTTCCCCATGCTCCGGAATCTCAGCACCAAACGGAACCAGAATCGCCTCGCTGATGCGGGCATTCAGAGGCGTAACAAAATTCCCGGAGATGCGATCGCCCCGCGCGGTGCGCCTCCCGTTGGCGTAGTGGAAGATGCCCACCACCGTGGGATTGCGTCGCTCCAGCACCCGCAGAATGCGTCCCGAGCGACGTCCATCTCCCTTGGTCGGCATGGGTTCCACCAGCACCAGGTCGCCTTGCATGGCACTTTCCATGCTGTCCGGCGGAATAAAAATATCCTCTTCCCCGGTCTTTTCGCGGGTGTCTGGGCGCACAAAGCCATAGCCGTCTCGATGCAGATCCAGACGTCCGCTGACCCAGTTGTTGCGCCTGCGCCCCGTGGAAGCCTGTTCGCTTGGGCGAAGCATCGCCCAGGTATCGCGATCCATCTTCACCAGCGCACCGCTGCCAGTCAGGCGATCCAGCTGTTCCAGCAGCAGACGCCGTTCCCGCCCGCCGCCCAGCCCCAACTCTCTGACCAGCTGCTTATACCCCGCGCGCTGACCTGCGGATCGCGAAATGCGCTCTAAAAGTTCCTTGTCTGTCATCCATCCAGCCTCAGCCTTGCGGGCCCCTCCACCGCCGAATCAAAGAGGTAAGCATTGACCATGATGTTACCCTGCGAATGAGGAATGCAAATTCTCTTAGGATTGATTCCCCATTTTGCGATAGAGTCAGTAAAATTTGAGTAACTCGACAGGACTGTGCGACTCGCCCGGGTACCCATTCCCCCGCGAGATTTCAAAATCTAACCGAAGACCCGTTCTGCAAATAATGATGCCTGGGACGATCGATGGTGCGTTGGCAGACGGACGAATGGAACTATAGAAAGGATTTATGAACGCGATGTGGAAACCGAATCAGCCTGGCACCAGCCCCACCTCCCCTTCGGACCCGATCCGTCCGCAAACGCCTACCCCGCTTAGCCCGGAACCGGTGGCGCAGCGTCCCAACCCAACCCCGTCCAGTTCCACCACGGAACAGGCGACGATTGGCAAATCTCTCACCATTAAAGGCGAAATCACCGGAAGCGAAGGCCTCTACATTGACGGCCATGTGGAAGGTTCCGTCAACCTGCCGGGAAATCGCGTTGTGGTGGGCCGCAATGGCCAGGTCGCCGCGAACATCTCCGCCCGCGAAGTGGTTGTGCTTGGCAAGGTCAATGGCAATATCAATGCCAGCGATCGCGTCGACATCCGCAACGAGGGTTCCTTAACGGGCGATGTGGTTGCGCAGCGCATCAGCATTGAAGATGGCGCCTATTTCAAGGGCGGCATTGACATTCGTAAGCCAGCCGCGTCGGAATCCAAGGCAAGCGAAGCGGCCAAGCCTGCGGCAGCAACTCCAGTGCACGCGTAGTTCGAACAGCCTGTTTTCGCCGATTGCGGCACGATGGCGCAACGGCTTTCGCTTCCCCCGGCGAAACCGTTGCGTAGAGGCGGTCGCCTGCAGTGCGGCTGCTGTGCGCTTTCTTGCCCGCTTCAAGGCCGCATGAATCTTTTCCAGTCCTCCTCCATCTAAAGAAACGAATATGGGAGGTAGTTCAATGCTAAATATTCGTTTAAACGAGGATCGCGGCCACGCCAACCACGGCTGGCTGGATACGCACTTTACGTTTTCCTTCTCAAATTATTACGACCCGGAGCAGATGGGTTTCCGCTCGCTGCGCGTGATCAATGAGGATTTCATCGCGCCCGGCATGGGCTTCGGCACCCATCCGCACAAGGATATGGAGATTCTTTCCTACGTGCTGAGCGGGGAGTTGGGACATAAAGATTCACTCGGGTCCGGCGGCGTGATTCGTCATGGAGAGGTGCAGTTCATGTCCGCCGGCACCGGCATTCGCCATAGCGAAGCGAATCCGTCTGCAACCGAGACCACCCACATGCTGCAGATTTGGCTGCTGCCAAATCGGAACGGGCTGGATCCGAAATATCAGCAAAAGACGTTTCCGATCGACGCGCAACCGAACCGGCTGCACTTGATCGCTTCCCGCGATGGCCGCGATGGATCGTTCCTCATCCGCAGCGATGCTGAGGTGTACGCGGGCAAGCTGGACGCTGGAACTTCCGTGGATCAGACCCTGACCGGCAACCACGGCTGGGTCCAGGTGGCTGTCGGCAAGGTGACCGTGAATGGCAAGACGCTGCAAGCCGGCGACGGTCTGGCGATCGATGGCGAGAGCTGGGTCCAGATTGTCGCAACCGATAAGGCGGAAATCCTGGTCTTCGACCTGGGATAGCTAGGATGGCGCGCGGTCGGCTACAAATACTTCTCCATAAACACGGTCGCGCGCGCATAGGGCGAAGGCGGTGCATCTTCCGGGCGAAGATGCACAAAGCCTTCCAACTCATACAGTCCAATGGCATTTTTCAGAGAATGGTGTGTCACCAGGTACAGTCTCCGCGCTCCCAGCTTGCGTGCCGCTTCAATCGTTCCGCGCAGCATCTGTTTTCCAAGCCCTTGCCCACGATATGGCTCGTCAATCGCCATCTTCGCGACCTCAAAGCAGTCGTCTTCCATCGCCAGCAAGGCGCAGCAGCCAATCACTTCGCCGGTTTGCGGATGAACGGCAAAGTAAATATGGCCGCCGGTGTCCAGGATGTGGTGTTGTGGATCGCCTAGAACTGCAACGTCTTCGTCTTCTAGATGAAACGATGCGGTGATCCAGGCTTCGTTCAACACACGGAAGGCGACTTCATCCCCAGGTTGAAACTCACGAATCTGGACCTTCATACTTCAACGGCAGGCGCGGGCAAAATGGAATCGACATCGACCCATTGCGTTGGATAGATGCCGGTGTAACAGGCGGTGCAGTAGCGATTGCCGTCGGCCCCATCGCAGGCTTGCAGCAGTCCGTCGAGCGAAAGATACGCTAAGGAATCTGCCTCGATGAATTCGCAAATCTCCTGCACCGATTGATTGGCCGCAATCAGCTCGCGTTTGCTGGGCGTGTCCACGCCGTAAAAACAAGGAGACGTTGTCGGTGGACAACTGATGCGCAGATGAACTTCTTTCGCGCCCGCGCCACGCACCATGCGCACGATTTTTCGGCTGGTGGTGCCACGAATGATCGAATCGTCGATCAAAATCACCCGCTTGCCTTCCAACAAATTCCGCACCGGGTTCAATTTCAACTTGACGCCAAAATCGCGCACCCGCTGCTCCGGCTCAATAAATGTGCGCCCTACATAATGGTTGCGGATCAGCCCGAACCGAAATGGAATGCCGCTTTCTGCTGCATATCCAATCGCCGCCGTCACGCCGGAGTCCGGCACTGGAACCACCAGGTCGGCCTCGACGCCGGACTCGCGGGCCAGCTGGCGTCCCATTTCTTCGCGGCTCTCCTGCACCCAGCGGCCAAATACCCGGCTGTCGGGGCGGGAAAAATACACATGCTCAAACACGCAGCTTGTCTGCGGTAGTCCACTGGAAAATTGACGGCAAGTCACGCCCTCGCGTGAAACCATCACCAGTTCGCCGGGCTTCACTTCGCGATCGTAGGTCGCGCGCAGCAGATCGAAGGCGCAAGTCTCCGACGCGAACACAATCGTCTCGGAACCGTCGGCATTCGCGATGCGGCCCATGGAAAGCGGGCGAAACCCGCGTGGATCACGGGCGGCGAAGATCCGATCCCGCGTCATCATCACAATGGAAAACGCTCCCTCCACCTGGCGCAAGGAGTCGGCGATGGCGTCGATTAGCGTCGGCTCTTTCGAGTGCGCGATCAGTTGAACAATGATTTCCGAGTCGCTGGTGGTCTGAAAAATCGCGCCTTCGCGCTCCAGCTGTGTGCGCAAATTTCCCAGATGAACCAGGTTTCCGTTGTGAGCAATCGCGATCAAGCCCTTGGTGGAATCCACGCGAATCGGCTGCGCATTCAACAGCGCCGAGTCTCCCGTGGTCGAATAGCGCGTGTGACCAATGGCTAGCGAACCCGGCAGCTTGGCCAGAACATCATCCGTAAAGATTTCTGCAACCAGGCCCATGCCCTTGATGTTCCACAGGTTTTCGTAATCCGCCGTGGCGATGCCAGCAGATTCCTGCCCGCGATGCTGCAGCGAGTACAGCGCCAGATACGCCTGGCGCGCGGCGTCCGGGTGGTTGTGGATGGCCACGACGCCGCACTCCTCGCGGAGTTTGTCGAATGGAAGGGGGTCATGCTCGGCTATGGGCATTGGATCCATCGATGGTTTGTATGCGTTCATTATGCCTGATCCATCGCAGAAGTTACGCGATGAAATGTAGACTCCAGCGCATCAGGCAAGCCACGTCGCCACGGTTCAAAAAGATTTGCGATGGATTCTGAAATCACGGCCTGTCCGTTCACACTGATCTCCACCTGGTCGGCAATCGTCGAGCCTAGATTCAGCACGGTCACGAAGCCACCATCGTCGGCAATGCTCTTGATCTTCTCTATGGATTCAGGAGAACAAGAAATCAGTACCTCGCTGCCCTGCTCCGCAAACAGAGCGCATGCCGCGAGATCGCCGGACGAGCTACCCGGCACTTTCGCGCGAACTCCAACTTGTTTTTCGAAGCATCCCTCCGCCAACGCAACTGCAATTCCGCCATCAGAAATGTCGCGCGCGGAATGCAACAGTCTTTCATCCGCTAACTTCGCCAGGCATTTGTGCAGCGCTGCTTCCGACTCAAGCGAAAGTGCAGGCGGTGTGCCCCACAATGCATTCAGAAAAACCTTGGCATATTCCGAGGAACCGAATTCTTTCAGGATCGCAAGGTCTCCGGCTGGCGATTTCGGCCGCAGCAGCATAACCGCGTCGCCAACGCGCTGAAAATCTGCCGACACCGTCTTCGAAACATCTTCGATAATCCCGACGATCCCGACCACCGGCGAAGGATAGATCGCTTCGCCTTTTGTCTCGTTGTAGAGCGAAACATTCCCGCCCGTGATCGGCGTACCCAGGGCTGTGCAAGCTTCCGCGATGCCGTCAATCGCGCTTGAAAGCTGCGCCATAATCTCCGGCTTCTCCGGATTGCCGAAGTTCAAGCAATTTGTCGCCGCAATTGGCGTCGCGCCAGTACAAGCCACTTTGCGCGCCGCTTCCGCCACCGCATGTGCCGCACCCAGCTTCGGATCGAGATAGCACCACCGGCTGTTGCCATCGAGCGCCATCGCCAGCCCGCGCTGCGTACCTTTCAGCCGCATCACTCCGGCCTCTCCGCCTGGCCCTTGCGCGGTATTGGTCTGCACCATGGTGTCGTACTGTTCAAACACCCAACGCTTATCGCAAATGTTCGAGGACGCCAGCAGCTTCTTCAGGTCAGCCGTCAAGTCACGCTTGGCCCGCAACTGCTGCAGAATTTCTGCTGTTGGCTCACTTGGCACAGGAGCTGTCCAGGTTCCAATCGGCCGATGATAGCGCGGCGCTTCATCCGTCAATGATGCGTTGGGAATATCCGCGACCAACTCGCCATGGTGCAAAATACGCAGTCTCGATTCGGCGATGACCGTTCCCACCGTCACCGCATCCAGTCCCCACTTGGCGAATACGCGC
Organism: uncultured Acidobacteriota bacterium; assembly: GCA_963737095.1. Lineage (GTDB taxonomy): Bacteria > Acidobacteriota > Terriglobia > Terriglobales > Acidobacteriaceae > JAKAAZ01. The sequence goes on along the minus strand of CAVTRK010000009.1, from coordinate 222,080 downwards.
GTAACTTCTTCTTCGCGACCTTTATCGGCCACCAGCAGCATGCGCTCCTGCGACTCCGACAGCATCATCTCGTACGCCGTCATCCCAGTCTCGCGTTGCGGAACTCGATCGAGCTCCATCTCAATGCCAACCCCGCCGCGGCCGCCCATCTCGCAAGAGGACGAAGTCAACCCGGCTGCACCCATGTCCTGAATCCCAACAATGGCGCCCGTTTGCATCGCCTCCAGGCAAGCCTCCAGCAGCAGCTTCTCCATGAAAGGATCGCCCATCTGCACATTCGGGCGCTTCTGCTCGGAACCCTCGTGAAACTCCTCGCTCGCCATGGTGGCGCCGTGGATTCCGTCGCGTCCGGTTTTCGCGCCGACATATAGAACCGGATTGCCGACACCCGTCGCCTTACCGTAAAAAATCTCGTCCTTGCGAACCATTCCCAGCGCGAACGCATTCACCAGCGGATTGCCGGAATAACACGGTTCGAAGCGCGTTTCCCCGCCCAGGTTCGGCACGCCAAAACAATTGCCGTAGCCTGCGACGCCGCTCACGACGCCTTCCAGAATCTGGTGATTCTTATTCAGCAGAGAGGTTGGCGTCGAATTTTTCCCATCCGCTTTCGTCGAATTCTCCGCAACAATCGGCCCGAATCGCAGCGAATCCATTACCGCCAGCGGTCGCGCGCCCATGGTAAAAATGTCGCGCAAAATTCCGCCCACTCCGGTCGCCGCGCCCTGGTACGGTTCTATATAGGAGGGATGATTGTGCGACTCAATCTTAAAAGCGCAAGCCCAGCCATCTCCGACGTCGATGATGCCGGCATTTTCTCCCGGCCCCTGCACTACGCGTTGGCTCTCAGTCGGCAGACGCTTCAAATGCACGCGCGAGGACTTATAGGAGCAATGCTCACTCCACATCACGCTATAAATTCCCAGCTCCGTCAGGCTGGGAGTTCGTCCCAGCGCCTTCAGAATTCGCTGATATTCATCGGCGGTAATCCCGTGCTGGGCCAGCAGCTCCGGTGTGATCTGTGCCGGGTTAGGAATCGCGGAAGAGGTCGCAGATTTCATCGTTTTCCTGGTAGAGGGACACTTTTATTGTTACATGGCCGACGCGGTTGACGAGAGTTTCAAATCTCACCGCGGCGATGGCTTCGCCTTGCCGTCCGCAAGCTTCGATTCTGTTACACTTTTGAAAGCGTCAGCGGCCAGGATTGTTCCCGCTAGCGCCCTTCCGCTCGGCAATTGCGCTGTTTTCGGGGAGTGGCTCAGCCTGGTAGAGCACCTGGTTCGGGACCAGGGGGTCGGAGGTTCAAATCCTCTCTCCCCGACCATTCTTTCTCACACAATTAGAGAGACTTACGCGACGTTCTGCGCATCTTTTTTCCCTCTGTTTTCGGTACATTCGGTACAACTGAAGCAAGTTTGAAGCCGAAACCGCACTTTTCTGCCCACTCTCTACGGAACTCCACGTCCTCTTTAATTTTGCCGTAGAGATCCGACATGCTTTCATCTGCGTGTCCCATCCAGAACTTTCTGAGACCCGCAGGACATCCGGGTGCGATTCCGAAGATGCGTGTTAGCTCCCCAGGTCGATTAGGTTCGCATCTGTACCATACTGATGGCCTTCAGAATGACTGCATTGTTTTCAATCGCCGGACCCCACTCGTTGTCGTAGTCATCGGAACCTCCGCGAAATCCTGTCGTACCTTTCAGCCTCACTTCCTGAATAACCTTCCCTAAGCGAGGATTGATCCACTCCAGTGCAAAGAATGTAACGGCATTCGTCGAATCGGTTCCGACCGAGACTGCATCGGCTCCATAGCAGTAATCGTTATACGAATTACGTTGATCCCAGTTCCATTCCAGAATATTGACGCCATAGCGAATGGGAATGGTAGTCACGAGTCCATCCTGATAAACGATTTCATACCACCCGAGCAGGTCGGCGGTATCGTCCTGATCCCAGATCAAACGAAAGCTTTCTTTGTTGGAAGCAGGTTTCGCTGCAGCATGAAGAAAGATCACACTCGTTGGGGCAACGCCAACCGGGATGCCGGTCACGGCCTTCGGCAAATTCGTGCCGCTCCTCCCGTCCGTGCCAACGACAATGAAATTCATGCCATTCGCGGATTTCATGTCGAATGGAATATTGTTCAACTGGACAGGTATGGTCGCCATCGCACTCAGGTCTGAACCCAGCACGTGGCTTCCAGCATTAAACTTACTCGAGATATCCGCCGGCACAATCGAAGTTTCAGTCTGAGTGGGGGGAATGATTCCGCTAAGTCGCGTTCGAATGCCGGGAAGCATAGACTGTACTCTGCCCGATAGATCCTTCCCCTCGATCACCTGACCCGTCCACAAAATGCTGCTGCACCCAAGGAACGTGGACATAAGATTCTTTCCAAATCCAACTTCATTGGTGGCAAACCATGCGGAAGGTGCGCCTCCCAGTAAAGTAGTACGCTTCTTTCGTGTGTCATAATTCTGGATAGTTGGCTCAAAGTTGCCGTAAACTTGCCGGAAGCCCATCTTGTCGAGTATGGCTTCATTCAATTCCGCATTTCCGCCCCTCTCTCCCGGCTCATTACTCCAGAACCAGTTAAAAATCAGGCAGTCTTTGGGAATGAGTCGCTGGACCTGCTCGGGGGTCATGCCACCCGGCATGTAGTAAACCCAGCCATCGCCGGTTGTATGCTTCTGCAACCCGCGTCCCCGCACTGACTCAAGCAGCATGTCACCCCACAGCGCAGTCTGGACGCCGCGAGAAGACAGATGATCGTGAACCTTCTTTACATCCTCCCCAAATAACTCTCCAATATCCTCGTCTTTGCACTGGGGAGAAACTCCAACGGGCAGAAATAGTTCATCATGTCCAATGTGAATCATCCTGGGTTTGAGAAGGTCGATGTACTCGTCGTACACCTCATAGACCAAGGGGTAGCATTTTGGATTCGAAGCACAATAGATGTCAGGCCACTTACTTTGAGGTACCGCGGCTAAGTCTCGATGCTTGGTCAGCAGATAGTAACTATGAGTAAAAGATGCGATCTCTGGAATCAGTTCAATCTGATACTTTGCCGTAAAGCGCGCAAGGTCGGCGACTTCGTCCTTTTCAAGGAAACTTCCGTCGGCTGTGTCCTGATGCGATGAGTTCTGTTCCACATCATGGTATGGACCCGGCGGATAATTGCGGCAGCTATAGTTGCAATCCCGCACAAACTCTATCCATCCGGAATTCAACTCCGGGTGGCTGTCGAGTCGCATGCTTGCGCCCATCTCCATGATGAGTGTGTTGTATTTGTAGAGAGCCATGTAATCGCGGATGAAGCGCTTGAAATAGGGGATATTGTCTCGACCCGGAAGATACAGGTAGATTCCCCTGAATTGTTTCTCGGGCCAGTCGCGGATCTGCACGCCGCGAATTTGGACCTGGTTATCCTGCTTGAATACCAATTGCCGCAAAGACTGCAATCCGTAGAATGCGCCGCGGTCGTCCTGGCCCGCCACTAGCACGACGTTGTTTCCGGTTCGCAGAATATACCCTTCTGGGGCAGGAATCCGCGGGTAGTCACTTGTACCTGTTCGCGACAAATACTGCCGGATCAGCGGATTCTGCATAGACCCCATCAGGATGACTCTTGCCCCAGATTCAACACTGGGAGGCCGTTCCATCTGGAGATGCAGGTCGAACCTGTCTCCCAGTTCGTTCGCCAGAGTGCGCGCAAGAAATAGATCGTGCTGCGATGCGTTGGACGGAACCACGAGGCGTACCCGGTTATCAAGAATAAAATTACCGCCGGTGCTCGAAATTTCCTGTGGCCTGGGAAAGATGATTGTGTCGAGCGATCCGGTTGGCCCTGTGTATTGGACGTCGCTCGAACCCACTGATGCATCGAGAAAGGCTCCCGTCGCTGCGTTGACGAACCGTGTATGGCCGACCATTGCACCGGTGATGGCGGCTCCCGTCGCGGTGTTTAAAAACTCGCGGCGTGTCCAATCGTCCATTGCTGTAACCCCTCTAAATTTCTCGAGCGCGGCTTCCATCCGAATAAGATGTCGGCTTGTGAAGACACGAACACGTGCGTAACACATGGATTGAGTAAGGCGCGCTTCTCTTGCTCACCTGGTCCCGGTTTCTGACTAGATGAGCAACAGAGCATTTCGAATGCTCCTATCACGCATTCCAGACCGGCGGGTAGATCACGTGCCAAGACTCGAGGAACATTGCGGAGAAATCTCGCTCTCCGTCTAGTTCGGCAGCGACCAGATCTGGTCCGACTGGTTGTGTCCGCAGTGCGATACGCTCAGCGGCGCAGATCGATCGTCCGGGCCGGCGGCCGTAAGACATGAGCCATCGCCGTTGACCAAGTTTCCAAGCAGCGTGTATTTCCAGTGCTGCGAATTGCTGCCGGAACAGGCCTGCATCGCCGTCTTGCCACCCGCCGCAGCAAGACATTTTCCACCGGACGTCAACGTCCCGGTCGGTGTTACCGTCCAGGTTTCCGCCGCAGTTCCGGCGCAATCTTCTACGATTCCCGACGTGGTCACACAGCGGGTGTAGTGATCGATGAATTCGTGATGATGGCTAGCCACTGCGATCGTCACAATTGTTCCGGTACGCGTCGGCATGCCGCAGGAAGAAGATGGCTTGACACGCCAGATTGCGGTATCGTGACCGGCAATGCTGGCCTGCAAAGCAGACGCGGCGGGCTTGCTCGAGCCGCTCCAGAGATCGCGCGCTTCCAGCTGGCATCCAGTGTTCGATGAAAATCCAAAATCAGCCGGATGCAATTCCACCTGAGTCGAGGAAGTTCCACGATTCAGCACCGCGACCGCATAACTACCATCACTCAGCTTCTTGAACAAAATATCCATGGTCGGGCTGCGCCGCACCATCGTGGCCATCTTTCCCGCCGCATCCTGATCGACCGCCAGGACGGCCTTGTTGCTGAGAATTGCGATGGCTTCCGGGCTAAGCTTTTCAAGATTGGAACTCAAGATCAGCGGCGCCGACATCATCGACCACAATGCCAATTGACTGCGAGTCTCGGGCACGGTCATGCCTGCATCCCCACCAATGATGAAATCCGCGTCGTTCCAATTTCCCGGCTTCTGAAATCGTCCCAGCGGAAGATTGTAGGAGTAGTTCCAAAGCACGCTATGAAATCGCGATCTGTCCGGGTTTGCCGGGCGGAAGGTCTCGACATCCGTTCCTTCGCGCCACAGTTGACCGTAATCGCGAACCCAGCTCAGAACGTCATACCAATCCGGCGTTCCCTGAAAATATGCCGGCGCCGATTCGGAAAAAACGATCGGTCGTCCGACAGCCTTCAGCGCCTTATTTTCCGCTGCGTAGGCGCTGCGATACACTTCCGCCTGGTTTCCGCCCGCCGGCACGTAGAGGTTGCAGCCATCCAGTTTCAGATAATCCACGCCCCACGACGCAAACAATCGCGCGTCCTGCAGAAAGTGGTCGTTGCCGCCGCCATTGGGCACGCCGCTGCCGGCGAATTTGCCGCAGGTTTCATAGCCCGCGTCTTCGTAGATGCCAAACTTCAAACCCATCGCATGCACAGCATCGGCAACCGGCTTCATTCCTTGCGGAAAGCGCTTCGGATCTACTTTTAAGTCGCCTTTGGCGTCACGATCCTTCAGCATCCAGCAATCGTCGATCGTCACGGTGTTGTAACCGCGCGCGGCTAGTCCCGTCTTCACCAGCTGCTTCGCGTTGGTCAAAATCGTCTGCGCGGTAAAGTCACATTGATAGTGCGCCCAGTCGTTCCATCCCATCGGCGGAGTTGCAGCCAGCGGCTGGTCGTTCGCCGGCGCGGCAAAGCTGGGGACAGTCATACCGCAGAACAGCGCCAGCAGCAGGGTGGTTAGGATGTAAGCCGGTAGATGCGTGCGAGAACGTCGGACAGGCATGTGAATTTCTCCCTCAATAGAGTGGCTACGACCGCCGATGGTATCCACGCAGTCAGGTTGGCTTAGCAAGCCGTTGGTTATCGTTATCCTACAGACTGCCTTGTAGCATTGTTTTTGAATCGACTGCAACATCCCTTACTCTGGCTCGTCAACATAAGAGATTCAGAGGCGATCATGCCCCTGAACCTCTGTCCTGCATTCCGCGCATCGGCAATTTGCATCGCAATCAGCTTTCTAGAATGTGAAAGCTCCTTGAAATGTAATTTGTCGTGGCGTTGCGCGTTCCAGCGAACTGAATACGCCCAACTGCGAAGTATATTGATTCCCGCCGGGCACGGAGATATTTCCGCTCGGCGGCAGGAATTCCGGGTGATTCAGCAGATTCGATATCTGAGTCGTAAAGTGAAAATTTACTCGATGAGTAATTGGAATCACTTTCAAAATTCCCAGATGGGTTGCGTATAAGTGCTGGCTCTCAAGGCTGTTCGGCTTAGCATTGCCGAAGGTTCCATTCTGAGGCACCGCAAAGGCTGCGTCGTTGAATGCATCCAGGGTTCCCTTTCCGTTGGGGAAGGAATATGGATTGCCGACACGATCGGGTAGCCCACCAAATGTTCCCGTGTTCGACGGATCGGAACCGGAAAATGAAGGGGAATACCAGATCCCAGAGCCCAGGTAGGTGAGCGAGGTGAGCACCCAACCACCCACAAATTTTTGGGCCACCGGCGAAGGATCCGAGAAATATCTTTGCCCCTTGCCGAAAGGCAAAGTCCAGGATGCGGTGATGGACACATAGTGGCGCATGGTCGGCCCATCATTTTCCCAGCCATGTTTCAGCACGTCATAGGGATTCTCGGTATCCAGGTAGTTCTGCACGCTGCGTTGGAAACTGTAATTCGCATCGAATGTTAAATTGCCCGCGCGCCGCATGGCTTCAAACTGAAGGCTGTCGAACTGGGCGCCCCCGTTGTAGAAAGCCTCATACGCCTGGATAAACTGCGGGTAAGGTAATTCGCTGGAACTGAAAGGCGTGGTGCTGGGATGAGGCAAGTTTATGTTGACCAGATAGTTCAATCCCGAACTGCGCGAGCCGACGTACGAAGCACGCAATCCAATGTTGCTGATCTCTCTCTCATAAGTCGCGCTGAACTGTTGAATCTTCCCCAGGCTCGACTGCCTGGGATATCCATACACAGTCTGGCTGGGGACGGAGGCAAACGTGGTGCTGTCCGGATAGGGATTAGGAAATTGAAACAGTGGCGGCTGTCCCGGGGTTAAAACGTTCAGATAGTTTTGACTGATGGAGAAAGGCCCCGTCGCCCCCAGTTGTGGATTGATCAGTTCGAATGGGTTGTAACTGCCCGGACCGTTTCCTCCCAGTTGGGAATCGAGTCGTGCGGTATAGAGTCCATAACCGCCGCGAACGACGGAGTGCTCGTTGATGCGGAAGGCAGCACCGATACGCGGAGCGAAGTTCGTCTTGTCGCTGATCGCCTGCACCGCCCCGGGAACCACGGTGATGTTGGAAGGATACAGCGGGCTGACCTTGGAGATCGCCGCCGGATCGACAACAACATTTCCAGTTGCTGGATCAAAGTTGTACATCAGGTGGTCATGGGAGTAGGGAGTTCCGTAGTAGTCCCACCGAAGCCCATAGTTCAGCGTTAGCCTGTCGCTGATCCGGAAGTCGTCCTGGGCAAAGAATCCCAGATCCCCAACGTATTGGTAGCGGGTTGGCAGCGGGTTGGTGCGCGCACTCGACTGCGGAATTCCCAGCAGGAAATCTGCATACGCGTTGCCCGTTGTCGGCGAATTGCTGGTGATCGAACCATCGAAGTTGAACGTGCCGTAGTCGTTCACAAAGCCATACCCGTTCTTGTAACGCTGCACAAGGAAACCGAATTTCCAAACATGATGCCCAACCTGCCAGTCTGCGGAATCTGTGATGGTGACCAGCCTGTCGTTGATCTTTTCCCCACCCGGCACATCAGCAATTCCCTGCAAGCCGCTAATGTTGATCGTGGGAAGTCCCTGCCCTGTTGAGCCGCTTGGATTCGCCCCTTCCAGTCCCACAGCAGTAAGGACGGCAGCACCGTTGGGTGGCGTCTGGCCCTTTTCAGTCTGACCGTCATTCATATAATCGAATTCCAGGCCGAGCCTGAAGTTGTTATCCAGGTGCGTGGAAAAAATGTGGGTGTCGCCCATCGCCCATTGCTGCTGCTTGCGCACCCGCGTCCATACAGAAGTTGGAACGCCATCGTTCAACACATATGGAGTAATGCGATCCAACCATCTGACAAACACGGAATCGTGTTTGGTCAGGTTGTAGTCGACACGTCCCATCGGCCAGTCGCCCTTGTACAAATCGCTGTTGAACGGGAATTCGAACGGATAGTTATTGACTGGCGGCAGGTTGGCGTAACTTCCTGTCGGCGTCGGATAAAACTCATTCTGGAGGGCCAGCGACACAGAACTGATGCGGTCTGGAGGAATGGTGTTATTGGGGAATGGCTGACCGGTCTGGGGATCGATGATGATCTGCGAATTCTGCAAGAAAATTCCCTGGCGCCATGCCGGCGTGGGGACGCTGATCAGGTACGGCGTACCCAGTGGAATACGCTGCGCAAACCACTCTCCATAAAAAAACGCCTTGTTTTTGTAGATCGGGCCACCCACCGCAATGTTCCACTCGTGCTGGATATATGGAGTCTTCGGCGGCGGGAAATATTCAGACGCGTTGAGCACGGAATCGTAAATCTTGTAACTCGCCACACCATGAATGTCGTTCGTGCCGCGATGCGTGATCAGCGTAAGGTCGGCGGGAACCGCGCTCTCCGCCGGAGCGTTGGACGTTGTGACCGAGGCTTCTTCGAAGAAATTGGAGTTGTTATTCTGCTCGCCTTGCAGATCGTTAGGAATTCCATCGAAGATCTGGGATTGGTTCGTTTGCTGCTGACCGTTCATAACAGGAAAGCCGCCGAACCCTCCTTGCACTCCCGATGCAGTTGTCAGCAGGGAATACATGCTCGGGTAGATGTTGACCAAAGGCGTCCGATCATTTTGCTTCGCGCTGAACGTCGCAGAGATCGCTGCCGTTTCCGTGTTCATGACAGCAGCGCCGGCTGAGACCACCACCTGCGTCTCGGTTGCGCCCACCGCCAAGGTCGGATCCACGCGTCGAACTTGTCCCGGATCCAGAAGAATATTTTCGGCAGAGAAGGACTTGAAACCTGCCTGGTCGCAGCGCAGTGTGTAGGTCCCTGGCTGTATCTGGTCAAATTCATAATCGCCAGATGCAGAGGTCACAGCTTGTCGAACCACTTGCCCTGTAGCCGGTTCCGACAGAGTTATCTTGGCGCCGACAACGCTGGCGCCGGAATTGTCTTTGACTGTACCGCGTAGGGTGGCGTTCACCATCTGGGCGGAACTCGGATGTGCGGCCAGCCCGAAAACTAGTAGAAGAAGGAGGAACCACGTTGTGAAGCTTGTCCGACTAGCATGTCGGCTGGAGCTTCCGGGAACTATCGAACATCTGGCCTTTTCAGGAATTCGCCTCATTTGGGGGACCTCGCGGCGTTTGTTTTCGTTATCTACTCCGTGGTTTACGAGCTAAAGTTTTGGCGTTTGAAACAATGGGAAAGTTCTATATCAGTCTCAAGAAATGTGTCAAGTCGGGGCCACGCAAAATAGAGCTGGCATTGCCGCTGCCTCCCAACATATATATGAAAACTCTGGGAAGCAGAGACTTGCGCGGGGCGAGGTGTTCTATCTGGCAGAATCGTCGTCCGCAGCGTCATGGCGAGCGGTCCGCTTGCATGCGAAAACCGGCGATGGAGCTTACTCCGGAATCGATGGCGTGGCTGAATGACCGGCTGGAACTTCAGTTTTCGAAGGTGGGGAAGCTTGGCGCAAGGACGGTGCGGCAATTCGATTGGCCGAATGTCTAAACAGAAATATCGAGACATTCGCCACGGAGTACCCGAAAAGTTCTAAAGTCGTCCACTAGGGCCGACCATCTTTCTCACACAATTAGAGAGACTTACGCGACTTTCTGCGCATCCTCTTTTTGCTCTGTTTTCGGTACATTCGGTACAACTGAAGCAAGTTTGAAGCTGATGCCGCACTTTTCTGCCCACTCTCTACGGAACTCCAGGTCCTCTTTAATTTTGCCGTAGAGATCCGACATGCTTTCATTCCAGATGGGCCGGATTTCAACTGCGGTGCCCCGGCCCGGATCTACATCGTGCATAAGGATAGTTTTCGCGTTTCGTCGTGGTCAGATAGCGGTGGACGCGATCTTTCTGGGCCGGATGGCGGTTGAGCCGACCCAGCTGCACATCAGAACACAAATCTTGTCAGTAAATAAATTGTGTTGTTATCGCTGGCGTTGCGACCCGCGCCATCGTAATTTGTTCCGGCACCATTGAAACGCGTGTATCCCGTGTACTGGAATGCCAGGTCAATGTTCTGCACCGGCCAGTAGGAAACGTTGGCAATATACCCGGTGCTTTTTGGACTGCCATTCAGGCTGCCCGAAACCGCGCCCGGTGGATACAGCAAGGGATCTGCGGTGCCAGACGTGAGGAACAATCCGAAGTCCCCTGACAGCCGATTGCCGAAGTGGTATTCAGCATTCGCATTGGCGGAGTTCAGGTGATGTGGGACCGTAGCGGCGGCGCCAGCTTGCACACTCGCCGGCAGAGATGAATTCTCTCGGATATAGGTTCCGCGAATCGAGAGAACATCTTTCCCTATGGTTCGATCGTATTGGAAATCAGGCCCAAAATCCGTATAGCTGTCTTGTAGGCCTGTCACCGCCCCGGGAGTTGAACTCATATGAATCCCATAGGTGCCGATCTCAAAGTTATTCGTCCGTCCATCCTGTTGCCAGGCGGCTCTCCAATAAGGAGCGACGCCACGGATATTGTAAGAAGCTCCCTCTCCATTCGATGGCTGTGCGCTTCCAAGGTGATCGGACCGATAAATGGTTGCCGCGCCGTACAGATGCTGGTCCCACATTGTGAAGCCACCGATTCCCGCGACGTCCTGCGCTAGAAGTCCATTGATGATTGGGGCAGCGGTCGGGGTGGGTGCCGAGTCGCTGAGCATGAAAGGATAGCCCCAGGCCGGAGTGCTGTTCCAAAGGTCTTCCAGCGTTGGATTGTTATTCAGCGTTATGCCGTAATCCAGTTCCTTGCCCGCCAAATGATGCTTTGTTGGCGTAGCGAATGTCGGTATTATCCATTCCGAAGTGATCGTCTTGCGCGTTATACGTCACCTGCAGAAAGCTGCCGACGTGAGCTGTCCACGCGCCCGCTAGAAATATCGAGATATCCTGCGGAAATTCGAAGTTTCCATTCTGGGTGCCCGGTTGGGGCGCTTTCGTGCTGGTGAACGAGGTTTCAAACCATGCTCCAAGCGGAAGCGCAGCGAGCATATCCAACCCGGCGCGACGTTTGCCGGCCTCCGCAACGATACTTGTGTTGGCTGATCGATCAATGTAGCCCATCAGCTTGAACATGCGGCCGGCTGCATTCAATTCTGGCGGGGTGTAATGACAGCCGCTGCAGGGCAAGCCGGTTTGACGCGCATAGCTGGGTAGGGCGGTCGCCCGGGGAGTGAGTGCGCCGCACACAATGATTACAGCGAGTACAGTAAGAAAACTATTTCGTCTCATGACGCTCCTTCGAACAAAGTGATACAGCTAGCGGTGGTGCTGTTCGGCGATCAGTGAATTGGCTGAAATCGTGCCAGAGGCGCCCCCGATTCACTGCTTCCCATAGACCATTCCCACTGGCCGATACGGAGGATCGGCCACCAGTCGGATATATGCGATGACGGCCTGTGTTTCTGGTTTGGAAAGAGTCCATCCATAGGGCGGCATCAATGCGGACCGATTCAGCGCTGGGCCACCATGGGTAATCATGGCGTTCAAATCGGAATCGCTGAACTTGTTCATGGCGACTCCGTCGGCGAACGAGTGCGGCTTCACCGAAAGATTGTCGTAATTAGAAACTCGCTCCGCCGATGACTCAGAATTGTGGCAGCGAGCGCAATATTTCTCGCTGACTTCATACCCAACCTCTTGCTGATACGCGGCCGAAAGCTCGATCACCTTCAGGTAAAACTGCTTTCCGGATTTATCTGGCGATGCTGCGGTCACTTCAAATCGCCCGCCGCCGCCGCCCATGGTCACGTTGGTGCTGACTTGGCCGCTCGAATCTGAAAGGCCCACTGCCGGATCGAAACTCACTCCCTCGGGTCCGCTGAACTTTACCAGCGCTCCAGTCACAGCATTGCCACTCGCATCATTCACCTGCACCACCAGCGGCTGCGGAAGTGTTGTTCCCGGCATTCCAAGCTGCTTTCCACCGCTCGATTCAACCAGCACTGTGCCTGCAGCAGTCGCATGTAACGCTGGAGTCTTCGCCGCTCGATGACCACATCCGACCCCCAACAGGGCGATCATTGCCGAAATGCAAACTGTCCGCTTCACTTTTTCGCCTCCTGTTTCAAGGATGTTTTCTGTGTCATCAGGAAGGCGGTCAATGCATGTGCATCCTGGTCGCTCATGTTCTGGTTGGGTTCTGTAGTCCCGGGTCGCAGCGCCTGCGGATTTTTCAGCCATTGATAAATCCATGCCGCGGCCAGCCGCGATCCCACCTGGGTAAGAACAGGCCCGATGTAGCCTTTGTCTTGTTGCGCGTTTACGATGTGACAGGCCTGGCACGCATATTTCGAATAGAAGAGTTGCCGTCCCTGTTCCACCTCTGCAGGCGCATATCCAGTCAGCGGCATCGAGTCACGCTCAAACGCAGGTGTCTGATATACGGTCATCATGTAGTCGGTCAATTCTGCGCGGTCGCTGTCAGAGATATTGAACTTCGGCATTCTGCGGATCAGCGAAGGGCGCAGCGTGTTGGGATTGTTCAGGAACGCATCCAGCCACTGGCGCTGCACCGCGCTGCCTTCCCATGTCAGGTCCGGGGCCATATCGCCCCCGCGTCCGTGGATACGATGACACGACAAACAGTTCATGTTCGTCATGAGTTGACCGGCGTGACCCGCGGGCTGATAGTTGGAAATTCGCGGTGACGGAACCTGCAGCGACGGTGGAAGCGTGAAGCTTCGATCCGTCAGCGACAAAAGCGCCGTTGTTGCGGCCTCCACCTGGGAAGGCGTAAATGCGTACACAGGCATGCGGAGGTTCGATCCGAAGGCGCGGGGCCTGCGAATCTTCTCCGACAGGTAGGCCGGCAAAGTGTGCTGCATTCCGTCAAGAAATATCAGCTGCTCCAGCGGTTTGCTTCCAACGCGGCTCAACTCCGGGGCAAAGTTGTCGGGCTTGCGGATGCCGCGGATTTCGTGGCACGAGGCGCAACCGTATTCCGAAACAAGGGCTTTTCCGTGAGCGATCTGAGCCGGGGTGGCGGCGGACAGATGAACGTTGGCTAGAAAGTCTGAGTTGGTCCTGCTCTGTAAATAGCCAGTCAGCAATTGCAACTGCTGATCGGTCCACCGATACTGCGGCATTTGCGTGGAGGGATCATAGTGGCGTGGATCCCGCAGCCACGACTGCAACCATGCCGTATTCACTTTGCTGCCGATACCGGACAGTTCCGGCCCAAGATTTCCGCCGACAACATTGCCGGCGGCGTTCTGCATTGCATGGCAGGAGGCGCAAAACGACTCCCCGTAGAGGCTCGCTCCCGCCGTCGGGTCTGCTGCCGGATTGGACGCAGCCACAGGGCTTGTCACCGAATCGCCGGCAACCGGTTCGCTGTCTGCAATCAGAAAAGCAGAGATGTCTCTGGCTTCGGCATCGCTTAAATTAAAGTTCGGCATCGTCGCCGTAGTGGAATATGCCGCCGGATCTTTCAGCCAGGCATAGATCCATTCCCGCGTCGTCTTGTCGGCGATATGGGTCAGCGGTGGCGGCTGGTCCGTCGCCGTCATTGTTGTCCCGTCCGCAAGTTTGATTGTGTGGCAGCTGACACACCCATATCCGGTGAGCAACGCCCGTCCCTGGTTCAGCTTTGGAGTTCCTTCCAATGCGGAGTGATGGCACTGGCCGCAAGAGGACTCGATATAGCGCGCGGGAAGTATTGGCCGTTCTCCGGCCATCTTGCTGTGATGGGCCTCGGCAACGGTCGTCGCCGCTCCCTGCCCACGATGACACACCACACAACCGAACTCATCCAGATGATGCGGGATGGGGGGATGCGCGCCAAATGGCTGCGTGCTTACATCCGACAGGCTGGCTTCTTCCAGACCTGTATGGCAGGTTTGACAGCGATCGACAACCCCCAGCTGCGGAAGCCAAATTTGATGGATACCCGGCTGGAAATGTCGCTGCAACGTAATGGCGTCACCACGGGTGCGAATCATACGGACATATTGCTGTTGATAATTGCGCCACTCGCTGAAGTGGTCTTTTAACGGTGCGATCGCCAGCGCGATCATCAGCAGAAGACTGACGATGCCAAAAGGAATGACTGGGTCGCGCACAACCGCTTTCCAGGAGGCAACGATTTTAGCTTTTACCGGATTCACTTAGCTCCTCCAAGGCAATACCCAAGACCAGCCTGGACCACGAAAGAAAGTACCGACCACGGTCAGGACGATTAGCTCCAGCAGGAACCAGGTCATCACCCACCAGGACACAGGTTTCGAGGCCAGGTAACGACGAAGCGGTTGCGACGATGTTGGCGAACTGAACGCCGCGACCAGCATGATTGCAGCAATCACCAGCGTGGGGATTAGCGCCACGTACACATGGAAAAACGCGAGAAAGAACGATAGCCCGAGTGTCCCGATGTAAAAAATGTTCAGTCGGTGTTGACGATTTTTCAGGAACAGGCCGTCCGCTTCGATGTTCACGTTGAAGTAAGGGATGACGACAAGGGCAACGACCAGCACCATCGGGATCAGTACTCCGGCGACCACCGGCGGAAAATAATGCAACATCTCCTGCAGCCCCAGAAAGTACCAGGGCGCTTTGGCGGGATTCGGCGTGTTGGTGGGATCGGCAAGCCCTTCCAGCGGGGCGTTGAAAAAGAGCGAGATCAAAACCAGCACAATCGCCAGCAGTTCGATGGCGAGCGCCGCCCGGAACAGCGCTTCTGGATATGTCTGCACCCGCTCTTCGTCGAAAACTCGCACCTGCGCGGAAGTTCTTCGCGTTACGAACAAGACGCGCTTCTGCGACTCCTTGATATCGGAACCTACCCCCGCAATAAAATCCTTCGGCTCTGTCATACCTTCTCCAATACGGCCGATTCTTCCTCTTTCGCCGCCGCGCGCGCTGGCTCACTTTGACGCACGTAAAGGCCGCCATCCTTGCGAATCCGCCAGAAGTGGACCGCGATAAACAAGACCGCTGCCAAAGGCAGAATCACGCAATGCAGCACATAGAAGCGCAGCAGCGCGTTCGCATTCACCTGGTGGCCGCCCAGCATTAGAAAGCGGACCTTTTCGCCGATTACTGGCACCGTCGCCGAAATGTTTGAGCCCACAGTAATGGCCCAGTACGCGAGTTGGTCCCAGGGCAGCAAATATCCCGTGTAACTCAGCAGTAGTGTGATCATCAGCAGGACGATGCCGACCACCCAGTTGAATTCTCGCGGAGGCCGATAGGCGCCTCGATAAAAGACGCGAAACAGATGAGCGAAGGCCAGCAGCACCATAGTGTGCGCCGCCCAGCGATGAAGGTTGCGCAGGAATAATCCTGAGGACACGACAAACTGCAGATCCTTGACATCCGAATACGCCTGCGGAACAGCCGGCCGGTAATAGAGCATCAACAGAATTCCGGTGATCACCAGAATGAAGAACGTCCCCAGTGTCAACGTCCCCAGGTACCAGGTCGCCTTGAAGCCCAGCATGCGTCGCCGCACCTTGGTGGAAAAAAGATGGAGAAAAACATTCTGCTGAATGGCCAGCGCGCGGTGCAATGTGCTGGAGCCCGCGCCGCTGCGGAAGACCGAGCGCCAGACTCGGGTGCGTTCCAGTTTCGTTAGATAGTTATCAATCTTTCCGGCCATGCTCAGATCCTCAGGAATTGCAGGGGATGAATGGTTGTCGAGCGATCCACCATCAGGTCGCCGTCATCGCTCAGCCATGTCTTCAGCCATGGCAGCGGCTTGGGCGCGGGGCCGGCCAGCTTCTTCCCCTCGCGGCTGAAATGGCTTCCGTGACATGGGCAGGCAATGATGCCCAGGTCCTGTTTCCAGGCCGTCATACAACCCAGGTGAGTACAAATTGCACTCAGCGCAAAGAATCCTTCCGGCAAACGAACCACATACACCGCCGACTTCACATGCAAGGTGACGGAGTTAACCTCGTAACTCTCCGCCTTGCCCGCGTTCACAACCGGCGACTCCTCATAGAGAACATTGGGTGACAGGAACTGGTAGGCAAAAGCCAACGTTCCAGCGGAAGCGATACCGAGCGATCCCAGCCCCATCTTGGTAAAAAAACTGCGGCGGCTAATCTCCTGCTCGCTCTCGGATGAACCTGTTTTGTTTTCTTCTGCCATGTCCGTTCTCACTTTCCTGCCGCGCTAACCGTCCGAAAGGGCGCGTCGATGGCTTCGATGGAAATTAGTCCGGTGACTTCAGCCGGCACCAGGTTGTAGGACTCCATGGTGATCGTTCCCACCGGGCAGCGAGCGGCACAAAGACCGCAGCGAATACAGCGCGTCTCATCTTTCACCATCACTGACCCCGCAATGACGCCGAGCTCGTCTGCCTTGACGTCGTCCAACTCCACATTCAGCAGTCCCTCTCGGTCCGTCAGTTGCTGAACCACGTCCGGATCGAACTGGAAACGATCGAGACTGACAATTTCGAGGCAATTCTCCGGGCAGATATCGACGCAACCCCCGCAAAGGATGCACATGCTTCCATCGTGAATGTTGCCTTCAAAGACGGTGTTGACCCAGCAATGCAGGCATCGTTGCGCCTCTCGCTGAGCAGACTCTTCGTCAAAGCCAACTTCCACTTCTGTCATCCCTGTGCGGCGTGCCAGAGGAAGTGCCGGAATGGGTTGCCGCATCAGGTCGAGCAGGTTGAGCGGCATGCTGTGCCGTTCAAGAATTTCCACTTCTACGGTCGGCTCGGGATGCTGTACTTTGCGGAGATATTCATCGATGCCAACGGCGGCCCGCTTGCCATCGGCCACGCTGTCGATAATCAGACGGGGACCAAAGACACAGTCGCCGCCCGCAAAGATGCCCTCCGAAGAGGTCATCAGTGTTTGCGGATTGACGGCGATCAATCCCCGCCGTGAAATTTCTACGCCATCTTCCGGCTTCAGAAAATCCAGCCGCGGGGCCTGGCCAATGGCCATAATGATGGTGTCGCAATCCAACAACGATTCGCTGCCTTCGTAAAATGCAGGATTGAACCGTCCACTTTCATCGAAGACCCGCTTGGTCTTCAATACTTCAAGTGCCGAAACTCGGCCGTTTTCACCAAGAATGCGGCTGGGCCCGAAGCCCGGATGAAGAATGATCCCTTCTTCCTCCGCTTCTACAATTTCTTCCAGCGCTGCTGGCATCTGATTGCGGGGTTCCAGGCAAACCAGGTTCACTTCCTGCGCGCCCAGGCGCAAGGCAGACAGAGATACATCGATCATCTCTCGTGTCGCTACGGCATCCTCGTTCTCCCGCGATGGCTCCTGCGACTCAACTCCGCTTGCATGCTGACGCAACACCTCGCGCGCCGCGGAGCGCGCCACATCCATGGCCACGTTGCCGCCACCGATGACGACTACTTTCTTGCCGATGGTGAATTGATATCCGAGATTCACATTCAGCAGAAAGTCAATGCCCTTGTGAACCCCGTCAAGGTTGACCCCTGGAATGGAAAGATCGCGACTGCTGTGTGCGCCGACCGCCAGCAAAACCGCGTCAAAACCCTGATGCCGCAAATCGGAGATGGCGAAATCGCGCCCCGCCGCCTGGTTCAATTTCAGCGTGATATCGCCGGTTGCCAGAATTTCTCGTACCTGCGCTTCCACCACATCGCGCGGCAGTCGGTATTCGGGAACGCCCAGGTACAGCATTCCCCCCGCCACCGGCGCTGCTTCAAAAATGGTGACGGAATAGCCCATCAGCGCCAGGTCATGGGCAGCCGAAAGTCCCACCGGACCGCCTCCCACCACGGCGATGCGGTAAGGAAGCTTTGGCTGCTGTCGCCCCTCGTTCGTATTCACCGGATGTTTCGACTCGGGGCCGTGGCGCTCTGTCAGAAAACGTTTCAGTGCGCGGATTGCGATCGGTTGATCGATGGCTCCACGTCGGCAGGCAGTCTCGCATGGATGCGCGCAGACCCGGCCGCAAATACTGGCCAGCGGATTCGGATCGCGCGCGATTCGATAAGCGTCTTCAAATCGGCCTTCCGCAATCAAAGAAACATAGCGGCCGGCATTTGTGTGCGCAGGACAGGCCATCATGCACGGGAAGTTGCTGTTCAGCCATTCCACGTCGACCGTTTTGTTTTCGTAGCGCTTCAGCATGATGGCCTTTTGATTCGTTCACACCCAGATCGCCAGACTCGACGATGGTTCGTTTACTTCGAGAGCGTCATGTCGGCCTTGGCATCGCCGGAAACGGTGACCTGGCTGGTATGAGGTTTCGCGCTGGGGTTCCACGCTGTAACGCTGTAGGTGCCGTTGGGGACGTTGTCGATCCGGTAGGTTCCCGATTTGTCCGTCGTGGCAAAGTACGGGGTGGGCGACACAACGATGTACGCCGCCATGTCGGGGTGCACGTTGCAGAGCAGCGGAATCGCGCCAGGATTGTCAAACTTGAAACTGCGCTTCTCACCCTGCGGCCACGTCCCCAGGTTGTGTCCCAGCTTCTTATCTCCTCCGATCGAGGGCCAGAAAACGTTGTGAGCTACGCTGTCGCTGTTGAGAAAGTCGACCGTTGTCCCCTGCTGGATAACCAAGAGAAAAGGCACGAACATCAGGCCTTTCTGGTTCATCAACGTATGCTCGGCCGGAGCAGGAAAAGTTTTGCCCGCAATTGCGTTGACGTATACGACCGACTGGCCTTTTACTCCGGACACTTTGCCATTGATGGTTCCGGCGTGGGCACCCGCTGCTATCGCGAAAACCAGAAGTGCTGCTGAAATGCTGTTTTTCATACGTTCTCCTTGAGGAAACATAATTCTGATGAACATGGCCGCCGTAGATTGTTGGCCAAAATGCAGAAAACCGGTCAACTCATCCGCAAAACCCCGGATGTGTTGTGAGTCACGTGTTGCAAGTTCGTTGTGATTGGCTCGCCAGGTGGCCGTACGCCCAGCTTGAAGAGCGACCACGAGTCGCGGAAATGGGAATTCGACGGAAGCCCCGAACAGCATACGGGCCAATGGAATGCAGGACACTAGCGTCCCGTGATGCGCGATCCCAGGCAGCGCGATACTTTCGGCAGGTACTCTGTGCCTGGTTGACCGCTTGTGATTCGCATCGCATGAGCGTATCTAACTAAGCGAGCGACACACCTGTCGGTGACGTCCGTCACACGGGCTTCTTATCGTGGGATTTGCTCGTGGCAAGGCTGGAGATTGTAACTGGATCGGATACATTTCGCCCCGGTTCGGCCAGAAAGCAATTTGCAGAGGCTAATCTCAAGCCGAAAATAAGCGGATAGTTTTCCGCACCTCGAGTGGGCGAGCTGCTGCTGTGCAGGCGATCAACTCATCGCGTCACAAGCCCGAGTCACGCTCTAGCCCACAATTGTTAATTTTTTCTAGGAAAGCTCCGCGGGGAGGATCTCGCCACTGCCGGAATTAGTGAACGAACCCGCTCTGGCCACAAAGCCTGGATTGAGCAGATTGGGTTTGTTGTACAACATCGCATTACCGTCCAACGCGACAACAGACCCCCCAGCTTCTTCCAGGATGCAATGGGCGGCCGCCGTGTCCCATTCCATGGTGGGCCCGGTGCGAGGATAGATATCGGCAGCGCCTTCAGCTAGCAGGCAGAACTTCAACGAACTTCCCATGGGAATGAACTCACAATTTCCGGAACCGCCTGAGAAGCGTTTGAGAACTTCTTCGACATCTTCGCCGAACTGGTGTGACCGGCTCACCACCACCCGCGGAGCATTGTTCTGAGTATGTGCGGCCCGGATCTGTAAGGTTGTCTTTCCGTGAGCCTTCCAGGCACCTGCACCTTTGGCTGCAAAGTACATCGTGTCTAACGCCGGAGCGTACACGACTCCGAGGATTGGCACACTACAGTCCATCAACGCAATGTTTACAGTGAACTCGCCGTTGCGGCGAAGGAATTCTTTAGTGCCATCGAGCGGATCGACCATCCAGAAATAGCGCCACGAACTTCGTCGATCGAACGGTATTTCTCCCGACTCTTCAGACAGGACAGGCCATTCCGGGCAGAGACGCGTGAGGCCTTCAAGGATCACATGATGCGAAGCCATATCCGCGCGACACAGAGGGGAGTGATCCTGTTTGTACTCAACCGCGGGATTCATCTCACTGTAAAGCGTCAAAATCACGCGGCCCGCTTCACTAGCCAAGTCCACAACGTTACGCAACAGGTCATTCACCCAGTCTTCAGATTGCGTGTCGATCATTGGTTCCTCAGTTGAAATGGACTTTCTCCTTCGAGGTGTGGACCAGAAAAGAAAGAATTAGATCAACACATTCCTCTGCGCTGTGGGCTACCGTATCCAGGCGAATCTCGGGCGCTTCGGGAGGCTCATACTCACTGTCGATACCGGTAAAATTCGCCAGTTCGCCGCGACGCGCTTTGGCGTACAGGCCTTTCGGGTCGCGGCGTTCGCATTCTTCAAGAGGCGTGTCGACAAAAACTTCAATGAATTCCCCGGATTCGAAACGGCTCCGCGCAAGTCTCCGCTCAGCACGATACGGGCTAATGAAGGAGACGATGACGACGAGTCCGGCATCGACCATGAGTCTTGCCACTTCAATAATGCGGCGGATATTTTCCACGCGGTCGGCTTCCTTAAATCCGAGATCGCGGTTAAGTCCGTGCCGTACGTTGTCTCCGTCAAGCAGGTATGTATGCCTTCCGACCGCGAATAATCGCTTCTCGAGCAGGTTGGCGATGGTGCTCTTTCCTGACGCGGAAAGCCCAGTGAACCAAAGGCAGATAGGCTTCTGCAGCTTTTGCTTCGCCCGAACAACTTTGTTGACATCGACCGCCTGCCAATGAACATTCGCCGCCCGACGCAGTGAGAAGTCGATCATCCCTGCACCGACTGTCTGATTTGTGAGCCGGTCCACCAGGATGAAACTACCTAGCCTCCTGCATTGGTCATAGGGTTCAAAGGGTACTGGGCGGTCGGTGGAAAGATTGACCACCCCAATCTCGTTGAGTCCCAGGGATCGGGCCGCCAGGTGGGTGCCGAGTTTGACGTCAACCTGATGTTTGATCGCGGTAATTGTGGCCACCGCTTGAAAGGTATGGATGTTGAGCAGATACGATCGTCCCGCCAACAGGGGATGCTCAGACAAACCGAGCACCCGCGCCTCAAACTGATCGCTCAGTTCCTCCGGATCGGAGGCAGATGAAATCACGTTTCCTCGAGAAACATCCACTTCGTCTTCGAAGCAAAGTGTAATCGAATCTCCCGCTGCAGCAGACGGCAACTCCGCCTGCCAAGCGACGATGGATCGAACCTTGGTTTCCATTCCGCCCGGCACAATTCGAACTCGTTCCCCCACTTTCACATTGCCGCTGGCAATGCGACCGCAGTAGCCGCGGAAATCCTGAGTGGGCCGATTGACATACTGCACCGGCATTCGGAACTTCTGATTCGCCGCGTCACCCGAGACATCGATCTCTTCCAGGCATTGCAGGAGAGATGGACCCTTGTACCAGGGCGCGGATGCACTCCACTCTGCGACGTTATCGCCGTTCAAAGCGGAAACGGGGATAGGCTGAAATGTCTTAAATCCCAGTTCACGTATCAGCGGCCGAATCTCCTCAACGATTCCCGAGAAGACGGCTTCATTCCATTCCGTCAGGTCCATTTTGTTTACGGCCATCACCAAATGCCGGATGCCCAGCATGGCCACAATTCTGGCATGTCGATGAGTCTGTATCTGCAGCCCTTTGGCCGCATTGACCACCAGCACAGCCAGTTCAGAGGTTGACGCGCCGGTGGCCATGTTGCGCGTATATTGTTCATGCCCGGGAGTGTCCGCCACTACAAAGCGTCGCTTTGGCGTCGCAAAGAAGCGATACGCTACATCGATGGTGATGCTTTGTTCCCGCTCAGCCTGCAGGCCGTCGACGAGCAAAGCCAAATCCACTTTGTCGCCTTGCGTGCCGTAACGCGTCGAGTCCTTCTCCAGCGCCGATACCTGGTCCTCGAATACCTGCTTCGATTCCCACAGCAGCCGTCCGATCAGTGAGGACTTACCGTCGTCAACACTGCCGCAAGTAATAAAACGCAACGTACCCAGCATCAGAAATAGCCTTCCTGTTTCTTCTTCTCCATAGAGGCAGCCTGGTCGTGGTCGATCAGCCGGCCCTGCCGTTCGGAGGTGCGGGCCGTCTGTGTCTCCTGCACAATCTCAGCGATTGTGGTCGCTGTGCTTTCCATCGCGGCGCTCAACGGATAGCAGCCTAGAGTTCTGAAGCGCACCATTCGCATCTCTGGCCTTTCTCCGGGATTCAGCGGAAACCTGTCGTCGTCGACCATAATCCATTGCCCCAAACGCTTGACCACCGGCCTGTCGGCGGCAAAGTAGAGCCTGACGATCGGAATTCCCTCTTCGGCGATGTATTGCCAGATATCCGCCTCGGTCCAGTTGGACAGCGGAAATACTCGAATCGACTCACCGGGATTGATGCGGGCGTTGTACAGATTCCACAGCTCTGGCCTTTGCAGCTTGGGGTCCCATCTATGGCCAGCCGATCGAAAGGAAAATATCCTCTCCTTTGCGCGGGATTTCTCCTCATCGCGCCTTGCTCCACCCAGAATTATGTCAAAGCCGCCAGCGTCAAGCGCCTGCTTGAGTGCCTCGGTTTTCATCATCGTGGTGTAACGATCCGAGTCGTAGGTAAACGGGTTGACCCCTTCGGCGATCCTTTGATGATTGGTGTGCACGACCAGCTTCATCCCGGATTCTGCGGCAATCCGATTGCGAAAGGCGATCATCTCGCGGAACTTCCAGGTGGTATCGATATGAAGCAGCGGAAATGGCGGCGCCGCGGGCCAGAATGCCTTCCGTGCCAGATGCAGCATCACTGAGGAGTCCTTGCCAATTGAGTACATCATCACTGGCTTCTGAGCCAGTGCAATCGCCTCTCGAATGATTTCAATCGATTCTGCTTCCAGACTCGCGAGATATCCGCTCATCGAATGCCCTTGGCAAGTTGAAGTTTGAAATAAGAAAACTTTATCGCGGGTCGACTCATCTGCCTATTCAAAAGATAGTCTCCATTTTCAAATTGAATTCCGGTGCAGCGTGGAGACGCCGTCATTCACAGCAAGATCCCCAGTCCCCTGCGAGTGCCGCATGCAAGCTTGACGCGATTCCATTTCCCCAAACCAGAATGAAGACCTAAGGATTCGTGAAGAAGTGTCTTTGATTGCTCGAGCTGTGCTGTATACAAACCACTTAAGACTTACAATCGCTCCGTAACTTTCCAGGTTTCCAAACGACGGCCGAGTACGGTTTCAATTCCCTCTACTTCTGGCAGAAACTTTTCGGACAGTTGCTTCAACGCCAAGGGAGGCATTTCCGGCAGTGGATCCCCTCCGCCCAGAAATAAGTCGATGAAACGGGAGTTTCTAACACTATTTACAAGATGATCAAGGTTTCTAGCCTTACACCAATCCGCAACCACAGTTGCGGTTTTTGTCGCCAGATAGCTTCGCGGCTTGGTCATTCGATCCGACGAATAGACCGGCGTGCGCATAGACTCGTCCAGGATTATGGTTGGGACCCCGATGAACTCCGTAATTGAGTTGATGAATTGTTGTGGATTGTTGCTCAGATCATCGTAGACCGTAAACAGCATCTGCTCATCCGAAAACATTCGGCGCCATTCGGCCAGGTGGGTATGATACATTCCGGAATCGATCAGCTCAGAATCCTTTTCAAGGGCATCTTCGAAGGTCCACGGAATCATTCCGTAGGCGAACTTCATGCGGTACAACGAAACCACGCGTTGCACCGGATTACGAAACATAAAGATGAGCTTCGCATCGGGAATTGTCTGGGCAATTCTTTCCCTCGCTTCCGCTGAAACGAAGTAGGTCGGAGCTACCTCGCCCATGGGTCCATTTCCATCGTCGGGAAAATGAGATGAATACCAGTCGATTCCCTTTGAGAAATAGAGATCGAAAAACCGCGTTTCTTTGGTTGGCACAGGAAGCCGTGTATGAGGTCCTAGAACCTTATGCACCCAGGTAGTCCCTGTTCGCGGGGGACCGACAACAATAAACTGTGGCAGTTCAATTGTCTGCATCAGTCTTATCCTTTTAATCTTATTTTAATCTTGCACTCTTAAGACTCGGTTGGGTTTGGATGCGCATCGCCTAGAGAAAGGTTTCCTTTGGGATCTATTGGGATCTATTGGGAGGCGTGGATCCCACCGCTCCTCGAAGAATCGGCGAAGAGCTGTCGGCTGGACTACATAGGCCTATCGCCTCGATACAATCCCTGAGAGGAGCAGGCTCATCACTGACGCCGAGATGGCGCTCGGTGTGTAATCCAATCGCAGTCGACCGGGGAAAAAGGCAGCACCAACGCGTGCAGCAGCTGGATTCGAATTATGTTGGCCGCAAGCATCCATGACACAGAGGAATTTCACCGCCGCTCCTCCAGCATGATCAGCTGCTCCGCGCCAACACTTACATCACAATGATTTCCCACGACGGTCGCCGTCTGTCGTGTGTTCCATAAAGGCACCCGTGAATTCATGCCATCGAGCGCTGTGTCTGAAAAGTCCAGATGAAAGGTTCGAGGGGCATCCGACGCAACGCGCAGGGCTGCCCCCCGAGGATGTTCCCCGGATCAACGCGCGCATTTCAACGGCGAATATCTATTCCATGAACCTCGGCGAAAAATAATCCCGGTTCGCGCAGAATTTTTACTATGGCGTTGGCCCTGGGGAATGCCAGACAAGTCACATATATCAATCGAAACGCCTAACCAACGCTTCCCAGGCACGTCAAAGGGAACAGATCAGATCAACCAGTGCAATTCGGCCCCCCACCGAAGGTCTTTCGCTCACTCACGCTGTTCCGGCTTCCTGTCGTCAATTAGCTGGGCGTATATTTGCCTGAAAGTCACAATCGTCGCAGCGAACTTATATAGACCCATTTCTTGCTGAGAAGGTCCTGGATGAGTAGCCCGGTGGTTTCGCCCCAAAGCGCAGAGGAAGCGAAGTCCGTGGATTCCCGGGATGTGGCAAATTCCCGTTCAGGTCGCCTGACACGCATGGCGATCGCCGCAGGGGCCGCCCTATCGCTGGTTGCAGCCGTCGCCGCATTCATTTTCTTGCATACCAAATCCACACCGCCCCGGTTGACCACTCAATTGTCTTCGGGACCGCCGGCGGTAACTCGAACCATTCGCCTCAAGGGCACGACGGCGGCGGTTGAAGCGCGAGCCATTCAGGCTCCGCTCATTGCCGGCCAGCAAGTGGGCTCGCTCACCATCACCAAGCTCATCCCCAGCGGAACGCGTGTCAAGAAGGGAGACCTGCTGGTCGAGTTCGACCGTCAGGCGCAGTTTCGAGATTCAATCGATAAGCAGGCGCAGGCCGACGATCTGAATCAGCAGGTCATCGAAGCAGCGGCCAAGGAGGACGCCGCCCGCGCCAAGGATGAGACCGAGATTCATCAAGCCCAGGACGATCTATCCAAGGCCAAACTCGAAATGGAAAAGGTCGAGTTACTCTCCCGCATCGACGCCGAAAAGGCCCAGGAAAATCTGGACGAAGCCAGGGCCACGCTGGCGCAGTTGAAGCAGACCTTTGATCTCAAGCGCAAGGCGGCTCAGGCCTCCATCCGCATTCTTGAAATTCAGCGCAACCGCGCTCGCGAGACCATGCTGCACGCGCAGGCCAACGCGGCGCTGATGCAGATTCACTCTCCCATCGACGGTATCGTCGTTTTCAATACCATCTGGAAGCAAGGAAATATGGGCGAGGTACAGGAGGGCGATCAAGTGCGTCCTGGCGTTCCTTTCATGCAGGTGGTTGATCCCGCCGTCATGGAGGTCCGCGTTCCAATCAACCAGGAAGATGTGCTGGGTCTCAAGATCGGCGAGCGTGCGCTCGTGCATCTGGACGCGTATTCCGACCTGGTCTTTCCATCGCACTTAGAGTCCATCGATCCCATGGGCACGCCCGGTGATTTCTCCTCCAAACTGCGCAATTTCTCCGCTATCTTCTCGATCGACGGCCACGACCCGAGATTGATGCCCGATCTTTCGGCCGCAATCGATATCAATGCGGCGGGTGACACCGACGTCGAGGGCGGTTCCAGATGAAACAGAGAATCCTCCGACTCTGGGCAAAGCGCAGACTGATTGTGATGATTGCGGCGCTTGTCACCGCCACTGTGGCTGTCTATGGAGTTGCCCATTTTTCAGTCAAACCTCCCACCGTACCCACCTTTCAGGTCAAGCGCGGCGAGTTTCTTGATGCTCTCGAAATTCGCGGCCAGCTGAAAGCCATGAAATCCGTCAGTATCACCGCGCCCGCCAACGCCGGCGATCTGCACATTATCAAGCTCGCCGCAGACGGAACGCAGGTGAAAAAAGGCGACGTAGTCGTGGAGTTCGATCCCTCTAAGACGAAGCAGGATCTCGCTCAGGACCAACTGGCACTGAAGTCTTCGCATGCTGATATAGAGAAGGTGCGCGCCGAAGGCCTCCTCAATGAAGAAGTCGATACGACCGCCGTCATGAAAGCTAAATACGACGTGGAGGTAGCGAAACTCGATGCCAGCAAAAGTGAGGTCGTCTCCAGAATCGAAGGAGCTGAAGCCAGGCTCAAACTTGCAGACGCGGAGCGGGCCCTGCGTCAAGCCGAGGAGCAGTTGAAGTCCGATACTGCGGTAAATGGCGCCACTGTTGAAGCCAAGAAAAACGCAAATCGCAAGGCTGAATTCGATTCCCAGCGAGCCCAGACAGCACTCTCTTCCATGACGTTGAAGGCGCCTTCGGACGGAACTGTCAGTCTTCTTTCCATCTGGCATAACGGCGGAGAAGGACCGTTCAAAGCCGGCGAACGAGCATGGCCCGGTACGCCGATCGCCGAACTTCCCGATCCTGCCTCCATGCGTGTCGCGGCCCGTGCGGACGAAACGGAGCGCGGCCGGCTCGCCCTCTCACAGCCAGTCACGTTACAGCTGGACTCAATTCCCGATCGCCAGTTCACCGGAAAAATTGAGCACATCGGCACCATTGCCACCTCCGACTTCTCGGCCGGTTGGCCCATCCCTCGCAACTTCGATCTTGAAATCTCCATTCAGCCGGCGGACCCGCGCCTCAAACCCGGGATGACCGTGGAAATTACCGTCATTATCAACCGCATTCCAAATGCCATCACGATTCCGGCACAGGCGTCTTTCCTCAAATCTGGACAGACCATGGTCTACGTCTGGAATCGATCCGCCTTCAAGGAACGCGTGATCCAGGTTGAACGAAGAAGTCGCGACCGCATCCAGGTCGCCAGCGGTTTGAAACCCGGCGAGCTGGTGGCCCTCACAGAGCCTTCGGAGAAGGAGTGAGATGGCACGCATGAAGCGGTGGCGCATCCACGTATGGTTCCTGGTTGGCGTCCTGCTGGCTGCGGGCATTGGCGTCATCGTCGCGTCCAGCCGCGTCCGCTTGGCTAGCAACGCCGACGACATTCCTCTCGCCACCATCAAACGCGGCGATATCGAAATTCAAGCCAGGACCATGGGCGAGCTTCGCGCCAGCCACTCCATGATGCTGTCGGCTCCGTCTCTCGGTGGAGACGCGCTCCAGCTAACTCGCGTTTCGCACACCGGTCAGTCCGTCAAGAAGGGCGACGTGGTCTTCGAATTCGATACCAGCGAGCAGCGTTACAAGTTGGAGCAAAACCGCTCCGAGCTGGAGCAGGCCGAGCAGGAAATTACCAAGGCGCAAGCCGACGCCGCCGTCCTTGCAGCCCAGGACCAGGTGACTCTGCTCAAGGACCGCTACAGCGTGCGACGCGCTGAGCTCGACGTGCAGAAAAATGAACTGGTCAGCAAGATCGACGGCGAAAAAAACGAACTCGCCCTGGCGCAGGCCAAACGCGTCCTGGCTGAGCAGGAAAAGGACATCGAATCCCATAAGGCCTCCGGTCAGGCGGCCACTTACCTCGCCCAGGAGAAGTACAACAAGGCCAAACTCGGCATGGATCAGGCCCAGCAGAATTTGGGGAAAATGCGTGTCACCGCGCCCATGGATGGCCTGGTTTCCATTCAGAAAAATGTAAATGTCATGGGAGGAATCATGTTCACGGGCATGTTTCTTCCCGACTACCGTGCGGGCGACCAGGTTGAGTCGGGGGCATCGATTGCCCAGGTTGTGGATCCCCAGGGTCTTGACCTCACCTCCCAAATCAGTGAGCAGGATCGCAGCAATGTTTTTGTCGGCCAACCGGTTCGGATTGTCTTCGACGCTTTGCCGGGACGAGTTTTTCATGGAACCGTCAAGAGCGTCGGCGGAATGAGCGTGCGGCAGTTCTTCGCTGCAAACACCAGTGGCAACTTCGACGTCTCCATTCAACTCGCCAATGAGGATCCCCGACTTCGCTCCGGCTTCACCGCCCAAATCATCTTTCTCGGCGGCGTCAAAAAGAATGTCCTTTATCTTCCACGAGTGGCCATCTTTCAAAAGGACGGGAAGCACATTGTCTATGTCAAGAAAGGCAACGGCTACGAGCAGCGAGAGGTGCAAATCCAAAGCCAGAACGAAAGTCGCGCAGCCGTCGGAGGAGTGGAACAGGGTGAGATAGTCGCGATGGTCGATCCCACCGCGCCGCGCAAGACAACCGGCCAGGCGGCAACAACCGGCGGCATAGGAGGCACACCCTGATGGCCGAAAACCAATCGCTGCGGCGTGATCGTCTTCTGCTCTTCTATCGACAATCGTCGAGAGACATTGATTTGGGCTGGCAGAACCTGTTGGTTCATGGCATGCGCTCGCTTCTCACTATGCTGGGAATGATCTTCGGCGTGGCCGCGGTCGTGGCCATGTTGTCCATCGGCGCCGGCGCGCGGCAGAAGGTCATGGCCCTGATTGAACAAATGGGAGTTCACAACCTGATCGTTGAAGCCAAGGAAACTGTGGAATGGCAAGCTCATCAGAAGGTACGCCTGCTGTCTCCAGGGCTCACACTTCAGGACTACCGCGTCATCCAGGACGACCTGGGAGGCATTGCTGCGTCCACGCCTCGCAAGCAATTCACCCCATCGAAGACGATTCCCAAGGCGCAGCAGGGCATGCCCAATGTGATGGGCGTCGATCCCTCTTACCAGCAGATTGCCGGCCTGCATGTGTTGAACGGAAGATTTTTTAATCAGGATGACAACAATCGCGCAGCATCCGTCTGCGTCCTGGGCGCGGCCGCCAAATGGAGTCTCTTCGGCTCCTCTGATCCCCTCGGCAAGTACGTCAAGGTCAACGAGCAATGGTTTCGCGTCATCGGAGTGGTCAGCCCGCAATTGAGCTCGCAAAGCAACAGCTCAGGCGCCGCACCAGTTGACGTGAACAACAACATCTACATCCCGCTCCGAGCAGCTTTTCTGCGCCTTGAGGACAGTTACAGCGATGTCAGGGACGAGATAGACGGAATCTATCTCAATCTTGCTGATACCGCGAACATTTCCAAATCTGCGCAGGTGGTGAGGGCTGTTCTGAATTCGTCACACCATGGCGCCGACGACTTCACCATCGTGGTACCCGCCGAATTGTTGGCGGAGCAAACGCGCACCGAGCATCTCTTCAACACCGTCATGGTGGCCATCGCCTCCATCTCACTGCTCGTAGGCGGCATCGGCATCATGAATATCATGCTGGCCAGCATTCTCGAGCGCACTCGGGAAATCGGTCTGCGCCGCGCTGTCGGAGCCAGGCAATCTGACATCGTGCGCCAGTTTGTCGTTGAGGCCACCATGATTTCGTTCGCAGGGGGAACCATCGGCGTAGTCTTTGGCTTTTTCATCTCTCGACTCATCGCGTGGCTGGCCGGATGGTCGACCATCGTCACTTTCAGTTCCATCGCCCTGGCGTTTCTCGTTTCTATCTCTGTAGGGCTGATCTTCGGAATTTATCCCGCCACGAAGGCGGCGCGTCTCGACCCTGTGGAGGCCATCCGCTATGAGTAGCACCGAAAACCGTGTCCTTCGAACGGTCGTGGAACGCTGCTATTTCTTCCATTGTCGACAATGCCTTTTCAATGATGGAGTTTTTGAATGAGCTTAATTCGCTCGGCCTTTCTTGCAGTCTTCGTTCTGGTTGCCTTTCTGCCTTCGCAGGCACAGTCTCCTGAAAGTTATCGCGGCATGCTCACCACGCGTGTTCGTGCGGGTAAGCTACCACCCCCGCAGCATCTCATGGATTACGCACAGGACGGCAAGCTCACCCTCGGTCTTCGGGACGCAATCCTGCTGACCCTGGAAAACAACAGTAGCGTCTATATAGAAGAAACCCAGGTCGAAGCTCAGAAGTTTAACCTGCTTGGCCAGTTCCAGCCCTTCGACCCCGTGATCCAGAGCAGTCTCAACGTCTTCCGCTATTCGACCCCCTCTTCCAACCAACTGCAAGGGGTTAGCGGCACGGCCAGTGGAACGCTCAACTACTTGAGCCAGACCGGGCAAGTTTCGTATACACAGACCTTCTCTCCGGGCACCAATGTCCAGGCAGTCATCTCGTCGAACAAGTATTCGACCAACAGTTCTTTCTATTACTTCAATCCGTATTTCAACTCCGCACTCACGTTCACGATCACGCAGCCTTTGCTGCGCGGCGCTGGACGTTTCGCCAACACCGCTCTGATTAAAATTGCGCGCCGCTCGCTGCAGCAGTCGCGCTCCAGCTTTGAAGCCGAAGTCAACGACGCCGTCCTGAATGTTATTAGTCAGTATTGGAATGCTGTCGCGGCCCGGGGCGCACTCGACGTGCAGCACAAGTCGCTCAAACTGGCTGAGGCGAGCTACGATCGCGACAAGCGTGCCCTCGAACTGGGAGCATTGCCACCGCTCGATATTTATCGTTCCCAGTCGGAAGTCGCAGCGCGCAAGGTTGAAGTGATCCAGGCCGGCTACGCACTCGCCCAGGCCGAGGAGGCGCTGCGTCTCACCATTGGCGCCGACCGCGATCCCCAGGCAAGCCGCCTCGAGTTGAATCTGACTGAGAACCCGCAAATCAAAGGTGAGCTCGCAAGCAGCGATCCGGAAACCGCGCTGGCTCAGGCGCTCACCCAGCGTCCGGAACTTGATGCCGTTAAGGATGCCCTGGCCAATGATGCCGATAGCATTCGCCTTGCGCACAATCAGCTCAAGCCCAATCTCCAACTTCAGGGTTTCTATCAGAGCAGCGGATTAGGCGGTAACGAATATGACCTCGAGACCGGCGCGTTTATCGCCCCTGGTGGATTTGGAACTTCGATGAACCAGCTGTTCGGATTCGGCTTTCCAGGATATGGCGGATCGCTTTCACTTACGCTGCCAGTGAGGAATCGCGCTGGTCAGGCAGTTCTGGGCAACGCCCTGGTCTCGCGCACCCATGACCTTTATACGAGTGGGCAGATCCGCGAGCAGATTACCCGCGACGTTCACGATGCCTTCCATCAACTGGACGAAGCCCGTCAGGCGTTGGCCGCCGCGACAACATCCTTCGATCTGTCACAAAAAACTCTCACTTCCGAGCAGCGCAAGTACGAGCTTGGTGCGGAGACGAATTTCTTTGTGCTGGATGCCCAAACCCGGCTGGCACAGGCCGAGCTCATCCTACTGCAGACTCAGGTGAATTACCGCATTGCTCTCGCAGCTGTCGACCACTCCACCGGTGATTTGCTAACTCCATACCATGTACAAATCACCCAGCTCTCTCACTGAGAAACATCCAGTTTTTCGGCAGTTATATCTACGGCATCCGGAGGCCTGAATATGATCGTATGGCTAACTCTTCTGGGAATCGTCGCAGCAGGCGTCGGGATCGTGGTCGGTGCAGGAATGTACCAGAGGCGAATGGATAGGGCGGTAGCCAACACCGCAGACTGGGTGGAGACTCAAGCCACAATTCAGGATGCTGCCCTCGAGAGAATCGGTGAATATACCTGGTACCCCGGCTTCTCATTCTCTTACTCGGTTCATGGCGAATATTTTTCTGGGAAGTTCTTTCTGAAGGCGAATCAGCAGCAATCCGACGAGCTAATCAAGACTCTCCTCAAGCAGGAATTCCAGGTTGAGTATGATCCCGACAATCCGTGCGCCTGGTACATAGCGGAAGCGACCCTAGCAGGTTACGAGATCATTCAAAAGCTGAGCCCTGATTATCCGCTGGACATTGGACCCTACAGAAGGTATGCCGACCGGCCAATTGATATGCATCTCGACAGATGAACTGGCGCTTCGAATGATTCTCCGTCACCAGGCAAGCCGGCGCTTAGATTTTCGGAAACCCTGACCAACTTTCGTTTCACCCGCGATGAAGACTTCGGTGGATATCTTTCCACTTGACAGTATTGCAATTTGCGATATAATTATCACGGATTGCGATATTAAAGTTCGCCACATCGATGAAGCTTTCCGATAAAGTCCGCTACCTTCGCGAAGTTGAAGGCTCTCTGCGTGGCCTGAATCGAGCCATGACTCAGCAGGAACTGCTGCGCGCCATCGAATCTGAGGTGGGCAAGGGCATCTCCCAGTCGTACCTCTCGCAAATCGAGTCCGGGGCCCGCCCGCATTTGACCAACACCACGCGCCTGCTGCTTGCGAGTTTCTTCAAGATTCACCCCGGCTACCTGGTCGACGACCCAGAGGGCTATCATGCCGAGTTGCTCTCCGATGCGAGAGTGCTGGAAGATAAGCTCGATCTTTGGCTGATCGGGGGCGCGGAGCGTTTTCGCCGCGATCCGCAGGTAGCCCGAGCGCTGCTCGCCATCGCTCGTCACGCAGATTCGCGCACCTGCCTTCTGCTGCTGCACTCGGTCCTCGAAAACCCAACGCTGGCGGAGCGGCTTTTGCAACTCCTGAAACCTCAATCCGAGCCTGCTGGGCGGAAAGTTGCGACGACGACACCAAAATCTAAAAAAAGAAAGGTGGAACGCAAATGAGCTGGGAATTGTTCTACCTGATCTGCTTCATGCTTGGACTGGCGTTGAGTTTGCTTTCATTCGCGGGTGGATTTGGGCACCTTCATTTCGGCCATCTTCACCTCGGCCATGGACATGCCGTTGCAGCCCGCACGAACGGTCTGGGCCTTTTCAATTTGTTCAACCTGATGGCGTTTTTGTGCTGGTTCGGTGGTTCCGGATATCTGCTGACGCACTATCACGTGGCCATCATGCCCATCGTTTTCCTTATGGCGCTGGCTGCCGGCTTGGCAGGCGCGGCAATCATCGTCGGCTTTTTAGTAAAAGTGCTGATCCCTCACGAGAGAACGCTCCTGCCTGAGGACACAGAGATGCGCGGCGTGATCGGTATCGTGAGTTCGTCGCTTCGTCCGGGAGGGACGGGGGAGATTCTGTTTTCGTTGAACGGTACCCGCAGGTGCGCGGCAGCACGAACGGATGACGGGCAGCCGCTCCCTCGCAACGCCGAAGTCCTGGTCATGCGTTACGAGCAAGGGATTGCCTGGGTGCGACCGTTCCACGAGTTGGACGACCTGGAATCGCCGAAGAGTGGCGATTCGCCGCCGACCTGACGACGACACGAAAGTCTCGCAGGTTCCACATCTTTGGATCCAGTTTTTCCTCTGAATTCTTTGCTTCTCTCGCAACACCTACCTAAGGATGAATATGCCTAACCTTATCGTCATTGTTGTAGGACTTGCCGTAGTCGCAACGCTGGTTATTCTGGCCCTCATCGCGAAAATGTTTCGCAAAGCGGGCCCGAATGAAGCCGTGATCGTTTACGGTTTTCGCGGTCCGCGCATTATTCGCGGCCATGGCGCACTCATCTTTCCCGTCGTCGAAAGCGCTCGCCAACTTTCGCTCGAACTGATGAGCTTCGACGTCGCGCCGAAGCAGGACCTGTATACGAAACAAGGCGTCGCGGTCACTGTTGAAGCGGTCGCACAGATCAAGGTTCGCTCCGACAATGAATCCATCCTCACCGCCGCAGAGCAATTTTTAACCAAGACTCCACAAGAGCGCGAAGGCTTGATCCGGCTGGTGATGGAAGGCCATTTGCGCGGCATCATCGGGCAGTTGACCGTCGAGCAGATCGTCAAGGAACCGGAAATGGTTGCCGATCGCATGCGCTCGACCTGCGCCGCGGATGTAAGCAAGATGGGACTTGAGGTAATCTCCTTCACCATCAAGGAGGTTCGCGACCAGAACGAATACATCACAAATATGGGGCGGCCTGATGTCGCGCGCATCCGCCGTGACGCGGAGATTGCATCGGCCGAGGCGGAACGCGATACCGCGATTCGCCGCGCGAATGCTCTCCGGGAGGCCGCAGTCGCCAAGGCCGCCGCCGATCAGGAGCGCGTCATCGCAGAAACAGCCTCGCTCGCCAAACAAGCCGAAGCTCAGCGCGATCTCGATATTCAGAAGGCACAGTTCACCGAGCAAAGCCGCAAGCAAGAGGCTCAGGCGGACAAAGCCTATGAAATCCAGACCAATGTGATGCAGCAGCAGGTTGTGGCGGAACAGGTGAAAGTGCAGCAGATAGAAAAGGAACAGCAGATCAAGGTGCAGGAAGCCGAGATTCTGCGCCACGAGAAGGAGCTGATCGCAACGGTTCTAAAGCAATCAGAGATTGAAAGGCAGCGCATCGAAAACATCGCTGCTGCTGAGCGTTCGCGTCTAACTATCGAGGCGGAGGGCCGAGCTTCGGCGACCAAGGCCGGAGGTGAGGCACAGGCCGCCGTCATCCGAGTTCAGGGCGAGGCCGAGGCGTCAATTATTTTCCAGAAAGGCGAGGCCGAAGCAAAAGCGATGAACGTGAAGGCCGAGGCATATCAAGAATGGAGCCAGGCCGCTGTTGTCGATCGTCTTATCACCAACATGGCTGATGTCGTTCGCGCCATGTCGGAGCCGCTCTCGAAAGTCGACAAAATCACCATCGTCTCTACCGGCAGCGACGACAATATCGGCGCCAACAAGCTCACCGGCGAGATGACCAAAATCGCCGCCCAGGTTCCCGCGCTCTTTGAGGCGCTTTCAGGCATGAAGATGCAGGACCTGATGGCCAACGTGAAAGCCATGCAGCCGCGCAACAACGGCAGCGATAGCAAATAGTAGTTGCAAAGTGGCATCTCATCCGATGTCTCTTTGCAACTTTGATTATGAAGCACAGGTATAAAGGAGAACCCCATGGCATTGCTCGAACGAGTTTCAACCCTGCTTCGCGCCAACGTGAACGACCTGATTGAAAAAGCTGAGAATCCGGAAAAGATGCTTCGGCAGCTGTTATTGGACATGGAGAACCAGCTCATCCAGGTAAAGACTCAAGTGGCCATCGCCATTGCCGATCAGCACTTGCTGGAAAAAAAGAAGAAAGAACACGACGACGACGCGAAAAACTGGCACCAAAAAGCGACCCTGGCTGTGCAAAAGGGCCAGGACGATCTGGCGCGCGCGGCACTTGCGAGAAGTGTCTCCCACATCAACTTGTCAGAAGGATTTGCGCAACAAATTGAGGATCAACGAACGGAGGCCCAGATTATGCGCACCAACTACAACAAGCTTCAGCAGAAGCTGAAAGAGACGCAAGCCCGCTGCGATCTTTTGATCGCGCAAAATCGACGGGCCCGCACCGTCTCCGCCGCCAATAAAGCGCAAACCTCGTCCACCGGCAGAAATCTGAATCGCTCCATGACTCGCCTGCGCATGCAAGTCATGGGAGAGGAAGCGGTAAATTCAGCTTCTAAACTGATGCTTGAGAGCGACATCGAAGATCCGATTTCGGATTCGCTGGAAGATCGTTTTCAACGGCTGGAGCAAGACGAACGAATCGAGTCCATGCTGAGCGAACTTAAGTTGCTTTCTAATAAGTGAATCGATGCATGGCGATGCAGACCTGGCAAAAACTCAGTGAGAGGGGGGCTGCCGGCCGCGCTCGTTCAGTGCTCTTCCCCGGGAACTGCCATCAGCCATTTCGAAATGAGTTGCTTCCAGAATTCGCCATCGATTCAACCTTTTTTTCCTTCGGCGAGACGGATGATCCAAGATCGGCAACCACGCTCGACTGGGCATTTCGAGAGTGCAACGAAGCAGGGATAAACACAGAAAAGCAGGTAATGTTTCCACTGGGCAGGCGCACACTGCGGAAACTGATCGCTCCCTCATACTTCTGTATGATTCCCTGGCTGATCCACAAGCCCAGTCCCGTCCCCTTGGTAGACTTTGTGCTGAAGAAGGGTTCAAACAGCATCTGAGCGTCTTCGGGCCGTATCCCGGTGCCGCTGTCGGAGATTGAAATGCGGACTCCACCATGCTGTAGTTGCGCGCCGGAAGATTCACTCACGTGGACACGCAGGCAACCGCCTTCAGGCATGGCCTCGATGGCGTTGGACACCAGGTTCAGGAAAACTTGTTTCAATTCGCCCGGAAAGCCCTGCACAACACCATCGCTTCTGTATCGCCGAATGACGGTAATCTGATTGGTTTGAATTTGGCGCGACTGGAATTCCAGCACCTCGTCCAAAATGGCCGCGATAGAGACAGGAATGATGTTCGCCGATTCACGATAGAAGCCGAGCGTCTGCTTGGTGATATGAGTGACTCGCGACAACTCAGCTTCCGCCATACGAGCATATTTCCGCGCCTCTTCATCCAGCGATGGATGATCCCGCAGCAGGTAGAAAAGGTTCGTGATCGATCCCAGGGGATTGTTGATTTCATGGGCTACGATTCCGGCCATCCGCCCCATCGCCGCCAGCTTCTCCGATCGGCGCAGAGCCTCCTCCGCCTGCAATTGCGCGGTGATTTCCTGAGTCACACCGTCAAAGCGAATGGCGACGCCTGTCTTGTCGAACGCCGTGCGTCCAATGGCGTGAATCCACTTTTGCTTTCCTTCAGGCGAGACGGTGCGGAATTCGACGTCGTAGGGACAATGGTTCGCGATCGCGTTCTCGATCGATTGACGGACGCGCTCGCGATCGTCGGGGTGAACGCACTGGAAGAAAAGCGAAATATCTACATCAGCGTCCTCAGGCAGCCAGAAATGCGACTTGACTGTCTCATCCCAGATGAGTTTATTCAGCGGTAGATCACAGAACCAGTAGCCAATCTGCGACGCGGTTGTCGCAAAACGGAAACGTTCGCGCTGCTCCTGCAGTTGGGATTCGACCCGCTTGCGTTCTGTGATGTCGATCAACGCTCCCACCGCGCCCCGGATTTTACCGGAATCGTCGAAAAGCGGATTCGCGCTCGCCAACACCTGCGCAATTTTTCCTTTGTGGTTGTGCAACTCTAGCTCGACACTGCCTACAGGTTTTCCAGTCGCCGCGGCAACTTGCATCGGAAGCTCGTGCAGTGGAACTGGGCGGCCATCGCTGTACGCCCTGAACGGAAACGCTTCACCGTTATCCGTGACGACAGAAATGGTCCCTCCCGGTTCCAATTCCAGCAGATCGCAGAACGCTGCATTTCCCGTGATAACACGACAGTCGGTTTCGCGCGTGACCGAGACACCCACCGGTAGAACCGCCATAATACTTTCCAGCTCGGCAACCCGCAGCTGCAACTGATCGTTCAGGTTTCGAATCTGCCGCGCGCTTTGCCGCAGTTCTTCCGTTCTCGAAAGAACTCTCCCTTCCAGCTCGCTGTTCAACAGCTCCAGTTCTCGCGTTTTCCGATAAAGGTCAGCGAACAGGCTCACCTTGGCCCGCAACAGCTCGGGAATAACCGGGACCGAGATGTAATCCATGGCGCCGCGCTGATATGCCTTGATTCTGTCCAGATCGGTCAGATGAACCGCGGAGATGAAAATAATCGCGACCTTCTGAAACCGCGGGTGCTGGTGAATCATGTCGGCAAGCTCAAACCCGTTGAGCTCGGGCATGCTCACGTCCATCAATATGATGGCAATTTCGTTTTTGAGAAGAACATCCAGGGCTTCTTGCGCAGTGGTGGCGGAAAGCAGATTCTCATCCAGATCTGCGAGAATCGCTTCATACGTGAGCAGCTTGCCGGGCTGATCGTCCACCATTAGGATGTTGATTTTCTGGTTTGAGGGCATCGACACTTTCACCTTAAAAAAGAAAATAACCGAGTGAAATCACCGGTGAAGCCATGTGCGAAGCATTGAAAGTAATTGTTCCGTATTCACTGGTTTTGCCAGGTATTCCGATGCGCCGGCCTCCAAGGTTTTTTCCCGATCTCCCTTCATCGCCTTTGCGGTGAGCGCGATGATCGGCAGACGGCGGAAGGACGCATTTTGCCGAATCGCCCGCGTTGTCTCATACCCGTCCATGTCCGGCATCATGATATCCATCAGGACAATGGAGACGTCCGGCGTGGAATCGAGGATCGCAATCGCCCCCTTGCCGGTGTCGGCGGTCAGCACCGTCATTCCGCGGCGTTCCAGCACGCTGCTAAGGGCAAAAATGTTGCGCACGTCGTCATCCACAACCAACACTTTTTTCCCGGCCAGGTCGTCATCGGAGCGATGCAGGCGATTCAGCATATTCTGCTTGTCCTGGGGAAGATCGGCTACGATTCGGTGGAGGAACAAGGCAGTCTCATCCAGCAATCTTTCGGGCGATTCGACGCCTTTCACTACAACGCTGCGGGCCAGCATGTGCAGGCGCGCATCTTCTTCGGGAGAGAGTTCCTTTCCGGTATAGACAACAACCGGAAGATCGCTCGCCTGCGGCGTATCGCGCAGGCGGTCAAGCACATCAAAACCGGACATGTCGGGAAGGCGAAGATCGAGCACAACGCAGTCGTAAGAACCCCGGCCAATCAGTTCCAGAGCCTTAGCCCCTGAGTCGGCCACTTCAATGTCGATGTCTTCATGCCCGAGCAATGCGTGAATGCTGAGCTGCTCGCCTGGATTGTCTTCCACCACGAGAAGCCGCTTGCGCCGTGAAGCCGTAAATTGCTTGATGCGAGTCAACGCCGTGTCGAGTCCCTCCGATGTCACCGGCTTGGTGATGAAGGAGAACGCGCCACTTGCCAGACCATGGGCTTTGTCTTCGTCGAGTGTCAGCATCTGAACGGGAATGTGCCGCGTTTCAGTGTCCTGCTTCAAGTGGTTCAAGACCGTCCAGCCGAGCATGTCCGGTAGAAAAACATCGAGCGATACCGCGCTAGGGTGGAATTCATGCGCCAAAGCCAGCGCCTCCGCACCGCGGGAGGCAAGCAGCACCTTGAAGCCCTTATCGCGGGCGAGATCGGTCAAAATTTGAGCGTAATGCCGGTCGTCTTCAACTACCAGCAGCACAGCGTCTCCAGGGTGCACGTTCTCGCGATCGTCTGAAATTTCGCGGCTTGCAAATTCCGCCAGCCGGGCCGGAGATGACTCGTTGACTGCCGCTAACTGCTGGGTCTTTCCTTCGCGAGGATGTGCGCTTTCGATTGCCGACCCGTTGTACACTTCCGGCAGATAAAGCGTAAACGTACTGCCCTCCCCAGGCGTGCTGCGCAGTTGGATTTCTCCACCCAGCAGAGTCGCTAACTCGCGGCTGATAGCCAATCCGAGCCCGGTACCGCCGTACTTGCGGCTTGTTCCAGCATCGGCTTGCTGAAATGCTTCAAAGATAATGCGCTGCTTTTCCTGCGGAATTCCGATCCCGGTATCTCTCACCTCAAACGCGACCACGGAAGATACGCGGCTCAGCACGGGATGATCGCCGCTCCATCCGCGAGTCGCAATGGAAACCGAGAGACGCACGCCGCCTTGCGCGGTAAATTTGAAAGCATTCGATAGCAAATTCTTGAGCACTTGTTGCAGGCGTTTTGCATCGGTGACAAAGCTTCGGCTCAGCTTAGGATCGGTATACACATCAAAAGTGAGCCGCCTGCTTTCCGCTTCATGCCGGAATGCGCGTCCGATTGTGTCGAGGATACTCGCGAAGAAGACCTCCTCGGCCTCGACCGAGACGGTGCCGGATTCAATTTTCGAAAGATCGAGAATATCGCTGATCAAATTCAGCAGGTCCGTGCCGGCTCCATGGATGGTCCGGGCAAACTCGACCTGTTTGGCAGTCAAATTTTGGTCTGCATTCTCACTCAGCTGCTGACCCAACACCAGGATGCTGTTCAGAGGCGTGCGTAGTTCATGCGACATATTCGCCAGGAACTCTGACTTATATTTCGAGGTGAGCGCCAGCTCTTTGGCCTTGCCTTCGAGCTCACCGCGCGCCTGTTCGATTTCCTGATTCTTGCGTTCCACTTCGGCATTCTGTTCCGCAAGCTGCTGCGCCTTTTGCGCAAGCTGTTCGTTTTTCTGCTGCAGTTCCTTCTGTTGTGTCTGGAGTTCCGTAGCCAACTGCTGCGATTGCTTCAGCAAACCTTCCGTCTGCATTGTGGCCTCGATGCTGTTCAGCACGATGCCGATGCTGGCGGTCAACTGCTCCAGAAAAGCCAGATGTGAAGCTGTAAAGTTGCTCAAAGAAGCAAGCTCGATGACCGCCTTGACGTGATCCTCAAACAGGACAGGCAGGATGATCACGTTGCGCGGAACCGCGTCAAACAGACCCGAGCGGATGGTCACGTCGTGTTCCGGCAGATCATTCACCAGGATGCGGCGTTTCTCCGCCGCGCACTGTCCCAGTAGTCCCTCGCCAATGCTGACGCGCCGCAAATGGCCGTCGGGGCCATCCCCGGCATACGAGGAGAGCAGCACCAGCTCTTGCTCCTCCTCCGTGTCCATTTGATAAATGATCGCTTGTTGCGCATTCACCAGCGGAGCTAATTCCGACAGCAATGTCTTGCCTACAGTGGCCAGGTCGCGCTGCCCTTGCAGCATGGCGGTGAACCGGGCCAGGTTTGTTTTCAGCCAGTCCTGTTCGGTATTGCGCTCCGTTGTAAGGCGGAGATTGTTGATCATGGTGTTGATGTTGTCCTTCAACTCCGCAACTTCGCCCTTCGCTTCCACCTGGATGGATCGGGTAAGATCTCCTTTGGTTACGGCGGTGGCGACCTCGGCAATCGCTCGCACCTGGTTCGTCAGGTTGTCTGCCAGCAGGTTCACGTTGCCGGTCAAGTCCTTCCACGTTCCAGCCGCGCCCGGTACGTTGGCCTGGCCGCCCAGCCGGCCTTCCACGCCAACTTCGCGCGCCACCGTGGTCACCTGGTCGGCGAAGGTAGCCAGCGTGTCGGTCATGTTGTTGATGGTCTCGGCCAGCGCTGCCACTTCGCCTTTCGCGTTCACCGTCAATTTTTGTGTCAAGGCGCCGTTGGCGACGGCGGTAACGACTTTAACAATTCCGCGAACCTGCTCCGTCAGGTTGGCAGCCATCACGTTGACGTTGTCCGTCAAGTCCTTCCATGTTCCGGCAACTCCGGAGACCTGAGCCTGGCCCCCAAGTTTGCCGTCTGTGCCAACTTCGCGGGCGACGCGAGTCACCTCAGCCGCAAACGCGTTCAATTGGTCGACCATGGTATTGATGGTGTTCTTTAATTCGAGAATTTCTCCCTTTACATCGACCGTGATTTTGCGGGACAGATCACCGCGAGCCACGGCCGTCGTCACTTCAGCGATATTCCTGACCTGACCGGTAAGATTTCCAGCCATTGAATTGACTGAGTCCGTAAGGTCCTTCCACGTGCCGGCAACACCGGGCACGTTAGCCTGTCCGCCTAACCGGCCTTCCGTGCCAACCTCGCGCGCCACGCGCGTCACCTCCCCAGCAAAGGCGTTCAACTGATCCACCATTGTGTTGATGGTCTCCTTGAGTAGGAGAATTTCGCCGCTTACATTGACCGTGATCTTCTTGGAGAGATCGCCGCTCGCAATCGCGGTCGAAACTTCGGCAATGTTGCGCACCTGGCCCGTCAGATTGCTGGCCATTGAGTTGACGGAATCGGTGAGGTCCTTCCATGTGCCGCCCACGCCGGGTACTTGGGCCTGACCACCCAGCTTACCGTCGGTCCCAACTTCGCGGGCTACACGCGTCACTTCCGACGCAAAGGACCGAAGTTGCTCCACCATAGTGTTGATGGTGTCTTTCAGTTCCAGAATCTCGCCCTTCACATCTACTGTGATCTTGCGCGACAGGTCGCCGCGTGCCACTGCAGTGGCGACTTCCGCAATGTTGCGCACCTGCCCCGTCAGGTTGCTGGCCATGAAGTTCACATTGTCCGTCAAATCTTTCCATGTGCCGTCAACCCCGGGAACCTGAGCCTGACCACCCAGTTTGCCGTCCGTGCCGACCTCGCGCGCCACTCGGGTGACTTCTCCTGCAAAGCCATTCAGTTGGTCCACCATGGTATTGATGGTGTTCTTCAGCTCCAGAATTTCGCCCTTAACGTCGACCGTGATCTTGCGCGACAGATCGCCGCGCGCCACCGCGGTCGTTACTTCGGCAATGTTGCGGACCTGGCCGGTCAAATTTCCGGCCATTGAGTTCACCGAGTCCGTGAGATCTTTCCAGGTTCCCGCGACTCCCGGCACGTTTGCCTGGCCGCCCAATCTGCCTTCCGATCCCACTTCGCGGGCGACGCGCGTTACTTCGCCGGCAAAGCGATTCAGCTGGTCCACCATGGTGTTGAGCGTTTCCTTCAACTGAAGGATTTCTCCGCGCACGTCCACCGTAATTTTGCGCGAAAGATCGCCGCTGGCGATCGCGGTGGCAACTTCAGCAATGTTTCGTACCTGGCCGGTCAAGTTGCTGGCCATGAAGTTCACATTGTCCGTGAGATCTTTCCATGTGCCTCCCACTCCGGGTACCTGCGCCTGGCCGCCGAGCTTACCTTCCGTTCCCACTTCCCTGGCAACGCGCGTCACCTCGCCGGCGAATGCATTTAGCTGGTCCACCATGGTGTTGATGGTGTCTTTCAGTTCCAGAATCTCGCCCTTCACATCGACGGTGATCTTGCGCGACAGATCGCCGCGTGCCACAGCCGTTGTCACCTCAGCAATATTGCGCACTTGAGACGTCAAGTTGCCAGCCATGGCGTTCACTGAATCGGTGAGATCTTTCCATGTCCCGGCAACCCCCAACACAACAGCCTGGCCACCGAGTTTGCCATCGGTTCCCACTTCGCGCGCCACACGGGTCACTTCCGAAGCGAACGAGCGCAACTGGTCGACCATGGTGTTGATGGCTTCTTTCAGTTGGAGAATTTCGCCGCGGACATCCACAGTGATCTTGCGGGAAAGATCGCCGCTAGCCACGGCCGTGGCGACCTCAGCAATGTTGCGCACCTGAGCGGTCAAATTCCCTGCCATCGAGTTGACTGAATCTGTCAGGTCTTTCCATGTACCGGCCACGCCCGGGACCTGCGCCTGGCCGCCCAGCTTGCCGTCGGTACCCACTTCGCGAGCTACGCGTGTGACTTCGGACGTGAACACGCCAAGCTGCTGAATCATCGTGTTGACAATTTTGGCAGACCGCAGGAACTCGCCCTCCAGGGGACGCCCGTCCACATCCATCCGCACCGTTTGAGTAAGGT
This sequence comes from uncultured Acidobacteriota bacterium, assembly GCA_963737095.1. Taxonomy (GTDB): domain Bacteria; phylum Acidobacteriota; class Terriglobia; order Terriglobales; family Acidobacteriaceae; genus JAKAAZ01. Next base: position 178,389 of record CAVTRK010000009.1, on the reverse strand, counting down.
TGCCCTCAGCAACGGCGGCAATGGCACGAGTCACCTCCGTGGTCGGCCGAAGCAGGTCCTCAACCAGGGTGTTGACGGATACCTCCATCTCTCCCCAGGCACCTCGGGACTCATCGAACTTCGCCCGTTCGCGCGTTTTCCCTTGTTTGCCAACTACCTGTCCGACCCGTTCCAGTTCCTTTGCAATCCTCTGGTTGGCCATCACGATCTGATTGAAGGAGTCCGCAATTTTACCGGTCACGCCGGTCCACGATCCCGGCAGCCGTACGGAAAAATCGCCGTCGCGCATGGCCTGCATGCGCTCCAAAATCAGGACGAATTCCGCGGAACCTGGTTCCTGTATTCCAGCCGAGTGGCCATTGCTACTCAGGCTTTGGACGGGAGAATCTTCTTGCCGGTCCGGGGTAGACACTCTCGATTTCCTCATGCATCCGACTCCTGGAGATCGCGCCAAAATGTTTCGTACGATCACACACTACACGATGTAACAATCGCAGGCTAGCCATCGCAACCGTGCGGTTGTGCACATGGCTGATTCGAACTTGGTGGAGCAAAACTGCGCCATTTAGATGGCGGCGAAGGTAGATGGGGTTGCTAGCATGAGTGGCCCCGCTCGGATTGGCTGAACCAGTCTCGCAATATATATTTATCCATGAGCGGAACGCTATTCAGCCTTGGGGCTGTGTCCGGTTAGCGTCAAAACAATTTGGGCGTCGTAGACCAAAAGACAGCTCTGTGTATTTCTTCTCAATCGACTTTGGGCCGTCCTCACTCGGGAGCCAGCCGCCAGGTTGTCGCTCCTCAGCAGACTGGAAGTGATGACAAAAGATACGCAACCGGGGATGGATGCTTATGACTTCATCCTGCAATATATCGACACCGTTCCGCATCTGGAGGCCCTTATGCTGCTCTGGAACAGTCGTCCTGTGGGATGGACTTGCGAAGAACTGGCGACCCGCCTATACATCCCCCCGGAAAAAGTAGGGAATCTCCTCCGCGACCTGGTTCGGCTGCAATGGGTCACGGAATCTCGCAGCCTTCCTGCGAGATATTCCTATTTCCCTCGCTCGGAAGATCAAGATGAAATGATGCGACGAGTGGACGCAGCGTATCGGCGTGATCTGGTTCGAATTTCGACCATGATACATTCGAAGGCGTCTTCAGCCGTGCGTGAATTTGCTCGCGCATTCCGTTTTAAGAAGGAGCGGGATTAATGGCGCCTGCGCTCTACGTGGCCACCTGTTTGACGACTCTGCTGTGCGCCATTCTGTTGCTTCGAGCCTACTTCAAGGTGCGACGAAGATTGCTGCTCTGGAGCGCGCTGTGTTTCATTGGGCTGACGATTTCCAACTTTCTCGTATTCGCAGATTTAGTGCTTTTTCCCGGGGTCGACCTATATAGTTTCCGCCTGGCCACGGAGGCGATTGCACTGGCGCTTTTGCTATGCGGGCTTATTTGGGAGAGCCAATGAACCCAATTTCGCATCCATTGGCGGACATTTTCTTGCTGGGCTGCATTACCGCCAGCTCTCTCATCATCGGGTTATTTTTTCTGCGATTCTGGAGAGATACACGGGATGCTTTGTTTCTTGCCTTTGCCTTTTTCTTCGTCATCCAGGGGGGCAGCCACGCCTTTGTCGTGAGCCTCTCCCATCCGAACGAGGGTAGCTTCTGGCTGTTTCTGGTGCGTCTGCTTTCGATTCTTGTCGTGCTCGGAGCCATTCTCTGGAAAAACTCCAGCAAACCTTGAGCCACGCGAATGGGTCGAAATCGCTACGTGGTGGGACACGCGATCGGCAAAGATCCAGCATGACCGCGCTGATTACCCTGACCGTGATCAGCCCCAAATAAAACCTGATCGTAAGCTAAGTTCGTTCCTTTGGGCTCGGCGTTTGCCAATACACGGAGTATCGTTGATCGCCGATCTGATACATGGGCATCAGCTGGTATTTCGCGTCCTCGCCGGTTGCAGTGAAGCTTAGATCCGACGAGGATTCGACCCGGATCCATTGCTTCATGCTTGACTCCGCTGTCGCTGCGGCCTTGGGCAATGGAGACGCGGCCGGCAGACCCTTGGGCACCGTCGCGCCGCTATGGATCACTCTATCCGGACCATCACTCGGGCCGGCGCCTAAATTTGCTGCCAGCACAAGCGGGCCGTAGAGTGCGGCCATGACGGAATCGTTGCCGGCTAACCGCTCCTGGCGCAATCGCATGGGGAGATCGAGGCTGATGGTGTCGCCGTCTTGCCATACTTTGCGAACCGCGAGATAGGAGCCGGGATCGGCCATCGCCGCAAGGGCAACGCCGTTCACCTTCACCACGGCTTGTTTGCTCGTCCAGCTCGGGATGCGCAAATGGATGTTGCGCTGCACAGGTTGCGAGGTTTTGATTTTGAGAGTGACCGTCTGCTCGCGAGGAAATTGTGTGACTTGCTCGAGGATGAAACCTTGCTGCTTCCAGTCCAGGGTGGATGGGATGAACTGGTTCACGTAAATGTCGTTGCCGCGGTGGAAGTAAATGGTATCGGCGAACTTTGCGAACTCTTCGGCGCCTGTGCCGGTGCAGCACCAGAAGGATTCTTCCGGCGAGTTATACGCGCGCCAGTATCCGGCGGCAAGCGGAAAGAAATACTGTTTGAGCCCCTGCGCATTCTGGGTGCCGAGCCTGCAATTGAACAGGCTGCGCTCATACGCATCCATCCATCTCGCTTCGGCGGTCCAACGAAAGACGTGGCGCTGCAACTTCATCAAGTTGTAGGCGACGCAGCACTCAGCATTGGTCCAGGCCAGCGTCCCTTTCAATTGATCTGGCGGCGTTGTCCAGTGCTCGTCGAGGCTGGTGTTGCCGATGGCGTAGCTGCGTGCGGCGAGTACTTCCCCTAAAAAATACTCGGCAATATCGCGATAACGCCTCTCACCGGTGACCTCATACATGCGAGCTGCGCCGATGATTTTCGGTACATTCGTGTTCGCATGCAGGCCTTGCAACTCATCGCGTCGTTCCGCAAGCGGATCGAGAAAGCTGGGCTGCTCGAAGAGGTGAGCGGCGTCCAGATAACGCTCCTTTTCGGTCACGGCCGCCAGGTTGGCCAGGACTTCATTCATGCCGCCATATTCCGTGCGCAGCATGCGCTGGCGTTGATCGCTGCTGAAGCCTGACATAAAATCCTGCGCCCACTGGCCCATGCCTTCGGCGATGCGAAGCCCGTCGGTGTTACCTGTGTGCAGGTACATATCGAGCAAACCGGCCATGATCTTGTGGTAGGTGTAGAACGGCGCCCAGACTGGTTTACCCTGCGCAAGATGCTCAAACAGTTCCGGCGGAAATGCGCTCACGTAACCCGTTGCGTTTTTCTTCTGGCAGGCGTCGAGGCCGGCGACAAGCTGATCGCCGCGGCTCTTGAGCTCGATGTTTCCCGAGCCCGCGTAAGTTAACGCCGCGGCAGACAGGAAGTGGCCGCCCGCGAAGTGGCCGCGCAGCTCACAGGCGGGATCTTCCCATCCTTTATAGGGCGTGGCGCTGGAAGGAATGCCTGCGGTGATACGGAACGAATGCAGCAGCCGGTCAACCTCCAGCGAATCGAGGTAGCGTGCATTGATGTCTTCCTGCTGCTGGAAGATGCCGGCAGTGAGACGGACGGAAGAGAGCGGGAAAGGAGTCAGACTGCCCAAAGGATATTCCTGCGGAGACATCGACAAAGCCTGCGCCATCGCCGAAGGTCCGACCACGCAAAGACCGGCGGCAGTGGCGGAGGTCTTGAGGAAGTTGCGACGCGAAACCAGAATCATTTCGATACACCTGCGAGTGCTGCCTATTGGCATGTCTCTTGAAAACATAGATTTTTGCTGAAGAACGGCATCACGTGGTTCTGAAATCGATCGGCGACGGCACTGGTATGCGTGCCATGATAAATCTCAAAGCTGTTCGGAATACTGTAGCTGTCGAGTACTTCATGCAGCTTGATGGTATCGAAGCGAAGACCATCTTCATCGCCGACGTCGATACCGATGGCGCGGTACTGGCGCAGATTTCCGATGTATTGATCGATGAACGCCAGAGGGGCATTCGCCGCCCATTTGGCGAGAACGTCCGGCTGGACCTGGCCGTTTTTAAATGGCAGATCAAGATACAGCGGTGGATTCTGCGGATCAGGCGACCACGCTGCGGCGCTGGCAAGCTGGGCACGCTCAAAGAACGATAGCTGCGCCGAGTCCGCCTCTGTCTTGACTGACTCAAGCTTCTTCTCTACTTCCGGATTGAAGGTGCCGGCCTGTCGCGCCGACAGGCAGCAGGGGCTCATGATGTAGAGACTGCCGAAAACATCTGAGTGCTTCATGCCGATACGAGCGGCGCCATATCCGCCCATGGAGTGACCGACCAGGCCTCGGCTCATACGGTTGGGAAGTGTTCGGTAATGCGCATCGATATAGGAGACGACGTCGTGAGCGATGAAATTTTCAAAGTCGCCGGTGGTAACCGAACTCGAGTACATGGAACCATTGTGTTTTGTTTTGGAGTCAGGCAGGACGACAATCATTTCTCTGGCGCCTTGCGCGAACGCACCTTCAATGGTCTGCGGCACGTGGATTTCATGAGTCCACTGCTCAGCTCCGATAGAGTAGCCGTGCAACGCGTAGATGACGGGATAGCGGCGATGATTATCTTTGCTGTAGCTGGGCGGCAAAAAGACAAAGACATCGCGGTCAACGGCGTCGCCCTCAAGATTGCCTTCGAGCGACTTGCCGTGAATCTTAATATGCTCTACGGTTACAGGCCTGGCGCCTGGGATGACGGCGGGCACCAGGGTCTGAACCTGCGCCCAGAGGCTCGGTCCCATCGCAATCGCGATTGAAAGACCGATACTGCAAATCATTCGCTTCCTTGTCATTGCATCCCCTCCATCCATTCTTCTAATCCCGATCATGGCTCAAGCGACAGCACCGTGATCGACTTGGGTTCAACCGTGATCGTCAGTCTGCCGTCTTTCGCGCTTGCGGAAATGGGCTTTGGCACGACGCTGTTGGGCGCCGTGAATGTGTTGATGCTGTCGACGGCTGCGGCTGTCAGCGTCTCTCCTGTCGCCGATTTGACGGAAATGCCAGCGACTTCGGCATCGACTTGCAGCGAGTGCTCGGGGTCAAGATTAGTAATCTCCAGCCACAGCTTGCCCGATGCGTCTCTTGCACAAATTGCATCCACACGCGGCAGCGCCATGCCGTCGCGGGACACTGTGCCAGGATCGAAATTCACTGGAATAAAAGTGGCGTCCTGAAACGGCACATACATTTTGTAAACGTAGTACGTGGGAGTCAGAACCATCTTCTCTTTCTTTGTCAGAATCATGGCCTGCAGCACATTCACCATCTGGGCAATGTTGGCCATTCGCACTCGATCGGCGTGGCGCGCGAAAATGTTCAGATTGATCGATGCAAGAATCGCGTCTCGCAGGCTGTTTTGCTGGACGAGAAAATCTTTGTTTGTGCCTGGCAACGGCGCCAGCCAGGCTCCCCACTCGTCCACCACCAATGCCACCTTCTTCTGCGGGTCGTAGCGATCCATAACCGTTTCCTGCTGGCGCAGAAAGTCATCCATCGACAAGGTGGAGTGCAACAGCTTGAAATAATCGTCCACTCCGAAATTTTCGGAGGGCATCGAAGGCGGCCAGTCACCGCCTATCGTATACCGGTGCAGCGACAGGCCATCGATGTTCCAGCTCCAGTCGTGATGCTGCCAGGCCTTCATGATGGTTTCAGTCCAGTCCGTCTCAGGAACACCAGGTCCGACCGCGATCGAAAGCATGTGGTTGGCACCCTTTTGTGAAGGATTGTCATTATGGACGAAACGACTGTAAATTTTCAGTTGGCTTAAGTAATAGTCCGCAGTCATATCGCCGCCGCAACTCCAGCTTTCATTGCCGATGCCCATAAAGCCGACCTGGTAAGGTTCTGGATGGCCATTCGCGGCCCGTTCCTTTGCCAGCGTCGTGGCAGCGGCTGCGGTCATGTATTCCAGCCAGTCAGCGGCTTCATGCGGGGTTCCCGATCCGACGTTGATTGAGACATAGGCCTGACTGCCAATCTGCTGGATGAAATCCATGAATTCATCGGTGCCGAAACCGTTAGTGTCCACGACATTTCCCCAGGCGGAGTTGAGCGTTGCGGGTCGCTGCGCGGACGGGCCTACTCCGTTGCGCCAATGGTATTGATCCGCAAAGCAGCCACCCGGCCAGCGGACATTGGGCACCTTCAACGCTCGAAGCGCACTGACCACGTCATTGCGGATCCCTCGTGTATTTGGGATTGAGGAATCGGGCCCAACCCAAATGCCGCCATAGAGGCCGTTTCCAAGATTCTCTGCAAACTGGCCGAAGATGTTGCGGTTGATAACAGGTCCCGTTTTCGATGCGTCAATGTTCAGGTGAGCCGTATTAGCGGCCGCTACAGGTTTTGTCGAACTCAGAGCAAATAGAGAAAGGGGAAGGATGATTGCAACGAGGCGGAAATTCATGGGCAACTCCAGAGAGAGGCTTGCGGGGCGAATGCGAACGGTGTGACCGCTTTTTATACGAAGAAAGGCTGAGAATTCGACGCATGAATTCGCGAATCCCTTCTCTGGGAGTTGAACTATACAGCAGGCCAAAGACTCTGAGCAAGCGAGATAAAACGCTTTAGACGGAGGGATTCAGTTCGTTCCGCTTTGGAGCACAATTAGATTTGCGCGGCGGCACAGAAATGCATGGAGGACGTATCAAGACTTGAAGCAGCGCACACAACGACATCGAGTAGCTGGCAAATCGAAATGCAGATGGCTGCTATCTACGTTGCATGACATGTGGCACTCTCGAACACCCGAGTATTCGTAGAAAACCGCCGATCATTTCTTTGCATCAGTTGGAGTAGTTCCTGAGACACAGCTTGCGTCGTGGGAGGGCAGTTTTCTTTTCACAAGTCCGTTCGCGAACGTGACCATGCCAATCGAACAAGCTACATTTGAACATGAAGGCATATTGGCTATGGATCTTCCTTCGCTAAACAAAATGTCCAGGCTAAGCTCGCTTTGGATTGCATCTATCTTTATATAGGAGTGAATCGGGGCAGGAAGGCGCATCCGCCCAGTAGCAGTCTTTCCCAGGAATCTCTGAATCATTCAAGCTCGCGGGCGAAAACCGCCAGAAAGAACATGTCAATGGAATTTCACATCTCTGGCGCAGTTCGAAAGAAATTGGACCTCGAAGACCTGTTGTTCAGCTTCGACGGGAATGTCGTTTTTGCGAACATGGCCGCGGCCCGTACGCTTGCGCAAAGGCTCAATGAATTCCAGAAATCGGAGACTGATCCCAAGCCCCCGGTGAATGCAGGCGCGCTATTCGCCATGGGATTGATTGACGAGTTAAGCCACGCGCTCATAGCCCGTTATCGCCATGACATCGACCCGGCCGTGATGGCGGAAGCGGTCCGCTGGTTTAGCGGACACTTGACCCCGGCTGAGATCGAACGGCTTCTCTTTGCCTTCGTCCAGCAATTTCCGGTTGTAGCTGTCTATCGCGGTGAACTCACCGCGGCGCAGTGGCTCAATGCCAGTACAGCAGGAGTACCGAACCGTCAGATCGCTTTCGAAGAGATGCTTCTCCTCTGGCTCGCCAACAAAAACCCTGCCTTCGAACCGTTTCGCATCTTGTTTGGCGATCAAGACCTGAAACTACAGACGGCGTATGAAAATGTCACCACGCGACTTCCGAATTTTTTCTTGACCCGTCCTCCAATCTCACCCGAAGCAGGAAGCTTGCTCGATGCTCTGCGCGCCCCGATGCTTGCCTCGCCCGATTCGCTCACCGGTCAGTTGGAGTTCATACGGGAAAACTGGTCGCAGTATCTTGGAGATGATCTGCGGAAGGTATTGCTCGCCATCGATGTTCTTCGTGAAGAAGAAGTCGCCATCTGGATGCGCTTTCATCCACCGGGCCCGGACAGGCATCGCCACGCGCCGCCCGGCCGCGGAGGTGAAGGATTTATCGGAGACGAGTTTGTTGGCTTCGACTCCGAGTTCGTCATTGGCCCGGATGGCGTCCGGCGTCGCCGCTATGCCGCCGGCTACCAGGCTCCGCTGAACGAGTACGAAGCTTTCAGTGCGGATCAGGCTTGGATGCCTACCGTCGTCCTGATTGCGAAAAGCACCTATGTGTGGCTGGAGCAGTTGTCACAGAAGTACCTGCGCCACATCTACCGGCTGGATCAAATTCCAGACGAGGAACTTCAATTGCTGGCCAGCCGTGGCATCACCGGTTTGTGGTTGATTGGGCTTTGGGAGCGAAGCCGCGCTTCGAAGACCATCAAGCGTCTGCGCGGGAACAACGATGCAGTGGCTTCCGCCTATTCTTTGAAAGACTACGCGATCGCGGAAGACCTGGGGGGAGAGGCAGCCTTCGAGAACCTGCGCTATCGAGCCGCCATGGCCGGACTCCGCCTGGCGAGCGACATGGTTCCCAATCATATGGGGATCGATTCGAATTGGGTGATCGATCATCCCGACTGGTTCCTGTCACGCTGGGAGAGCCCGTTTCCTGCCTACACCTTTGAGGGACCGGATCTATCCGCCGACAGTCGCGTCGAAATCAAAATTGAAGACCATTACTACGACCATTCCGACGCAGCCGTCGTCTTCCGTCTGCGGCGATATCGTGAGGGCGACACCCGCTATATCTATCACGGCAACGATGGGACGATGTTCGCGTGGAACGACACGGCGCAGCTCGATTACTCCAAGGCCGATGTCCGCGAACATGTCATTCAAGTGATTCTCAACGTAGCGCGACGCTTTCCGATTATTCGATTCGATGCAGCCATGGTGCTTGCGAAGCGTCATGTGCAACGCCTGTGGTTTCCTCTTCCCGGTGCGGGCGGTTCGATTCCGTCGCGGGCGGAATATGCGATGTCGGAAGAAGCTTTCGACGCCTTGATGCCGCGCGAGTTCTGGCGCGAGGTGGTCGACCGCGTGGCCGCGGAGGTACCCGGAACCCTGTTGCTTGCGGAAGCATTCTGGCTGCTTGAGGGTTATTTCGTCCGTACGCTAGGCATGCATCGCGTTTACAACAGCGCATTTATGAACATGCTGCGCGATGAAGAGAATGCCAAGTATCGCTCGTATCTAAAAAAGACAGTGGAGTTCGATCCGGACATTCTCAAGCGTTATGTGAATTTTATGAGCAATCCCGACGAGCGGACGGCAATCGATCAATTTGGTTCGGGGGATAAGTACTTCGGAGTTTCTGTCCTGCTGGCAACGCTGCCGGGTCTGCCGATGTTTGGCCACGGCCAGATTGAAGGCTATACCGAACGTTATGGCATGGACTTCAAACAGGCGCGGATGCAGGAGTCTCCGAACGAGGGCCTGATCGCGCGGCATCAGGAAATCATCGCTCCGCTTTTGAAAAACCGTCACTTGTTCGCGGAAAGCACAAATTTTGTGCTGTATGACTTTTGGACGGGCAACAGCACAGTGGATGAGAATGTCTTTGCGTACTCCAATATGTACAGCGGTCAGCGCTCAATCATTCTTTACAACAACAGCTACGGATCAACGCACGGCACCATTCACAAGTCGGTCGGATTTCTTGAGAAGCAGACTGGCGCGTTGCAACAAAGGAGTCTCGCCGATGGGCTTCGACTGCCTTACGATGGATCGACCATCATTGCCTACCGCGATACAATTCTCGGGCTTGAATATCTGCGGAGAGCATCGGCATTCCGGGACCACGGCCTCACCCTCGATCTGCGCGGATATCAGCACGTGGTTTTGCTGGACTGGCGAGAGCTTCGTCCCTCGTCATTAGAACCCTGGGATCGGCTTTGCGATGCACTTCACGGTTCTGGAGTCCACAGCGTGGATGAGGCGCTTGCGCAGCTCCGTCTGCGACCTATTGTGGATGCGCTGCACCTGGTCATCAATGAAGCGAATTTGCACGCGGTCTCAAACGCGGCGACGGTAGCGGTTCGGTCGCGCACACCTAAAAAGACTTCAAAAAAAGGCAAACTCTCCAACGGTAAAACGAAAGAAACGACGCAACTGAACGTCGCGCCTGCCGAGAATCCAAACTCTGATGAAGATCCAAGGCTGGCCGATTTCCAAAACGAAGTTCAAGCCTTCGCCGAAACAGCAATCGGGCTCTCCCAATTGGTACCCAGCAAAACCGACGCGTATGCCTCGGATCTTTCGTCTGATTCTGCTCTCTCAAACAATTTAAAGCCGGACTCCTCCGAGCAAAGAGAAGACCTTGCCGAAATTGCGGCAGCCTCTGCGCATCTACCTTCCCTGACCGCGGCGTTCCCTGAAGAGCTACAAGTCGCTGCCCGTTCTGTTCTGCCGTCCAGCGATCGCGGTGTCTCTGCTTCGGATGTGTGGGCGCCCATACTCGCCTGGGTCGCGCTTCGTGTGTTTCCTTCGCCGGTTTCTTCGCTGGCGATCTATGATGAACTTCGAATCAGGCATGCGCTGGCTGAAACATTTTCTACCGTCGGGCTGCACGGTGAGCAGACCTGGCGCGCAGCGGCGATGGTGCGAGTCCTGCTCCGATTGGAAATTGAATCATCCCCTGACGCAGCGCTCGGTTCAGAAGAGTTCTGGCACGATCCCGATGTTCGCTGGCTCGCCGGGATCAATAGCAGCGCAGGCAAGGAGTATCTCCATCAAGAAGAGTTCGAAGCACTCATTTGCTGGCTTCAGCTGCCGGCCCTGGTCGCAATTGCAAAGGGTCCCGCAACGTCCTCTGAGGCTGCTCGTAGAATTGCGGCGACAGCCGTGAGTCTGACCCGCGCCGCCAAATCCACCGGCTACGATCTTCGCCTCTTCCTCAATCTCCTGCGTGCCAAAACTATCAACGACAAGCCTGAGCTAAAAGCGAAATCATCAACAACTCCGGCTGACCCTCCCAAGGTCAAGGTGTAGGTGGACCCGGCAGTTTTAAATATGTCGAGTCCACCTGTTTACAGATTTCCGCTTCTCGCCGGCAAAGTCCTCTGAAGGTGAGTAATTGGGCCACCTCGATCCCCAGTTCTTGGGATCGAGTCTACTAATGTGCGCCAATTTGTCGATTTTCCTCAGATTTTCGACTTTTCTTTCAATTTGACCCTTGGAACAACCGGATTGACGGGGTATCTGCAGGCAGGCATTCAGGATTCCCTCAATCGCAAGATCTCCCGTAACCAAGACTTTGCCCTTTATTCGCACAACCATGCACCGTCAAAACCGGGGATTTATCGAGGATGGGCCACTGATCCGATTAGATTGATATTCTGAGGAAACCTAAATCGACAGCCAGCCATCTTAGGTCGGATACAGTCGTTTCTTCCTTTTCTCTGAAGCCCCCCAGCGACAGAATTTTGCTTTTTGCTGCCTTCTTCCGTGCTTAAACACGGAAGAGAAAATACCGGTGAATCATCATGAAAAAGGTCTTATATTACGCACTCTCGATACTCCTTCCGTTCGCGGTTCCCGCATTCGTCAGCAGCCCGGCAGCAGCCGCTACCGCGCCAACTATCACCATCAGCGCGAATCCCACGTCGATCACTAAGGGCAGCTCTACTGTCTTGACCGTGACCGCCACGAATGCCACAGGGATCACAGTCACCGGAAGCAATGGCAGCAACCGTACCATGGGGGCGACTGGCGGAACGGTCTCAGCAGCTCCGACCTCCACAACCACGTACACCGCGACCGCGACTGGAGCTGGAGGCACGGCCTCGGCCAGTGTCACGATCACAGTTACAACCGGCACGGGAGGTAGCTCTGGGCCGCCAACGGTCACGATCAGCGCCAATCCCACATCGATCACCAAGGGTAGCTCCACTACCTTGACAGTGGTCGCCACCAATGCCACGTCCGTCTCATTGACCGGAAGCAATGGCAGCAACCGTACTTTGGGGGCGAGTGGCGCAACGGTCTCAGCAGCTCCGACCTCAACAACCACGTACACGGCGACCGCGACCGGAAGTGCCGGCACAGCGTCCGCCAGCGTGACCATCACCGTAACAACTGGCACGGGAGGTGGGTCTGGCCCTCCAACGGTCACGATCAGCGCCAATCCCACAACGATCACCAAGGGTAGCTCGACCACCTTGACGGTGATGGCCACGAATGCCACGTCTGTCTCATTGACCGGAACCAATGGCAGCAACCGTACCTTGGCGCCGGCCGGCGGAGCGGTCTCTGCAGCACCAACCTCCACAACCACCTACACAGCGACTGCGACCGGAAGTGCCGGCACAGCGTCCGCGAGTGCGATGATTACCGTGACGACGGGCGGCACCACTGGCGCTCCAACTGTCACCATCAACGCCAATCCCACATCGATCACCTCGGGAAATTCCTCAGTTTTGACTGTGACTGCCCAGAATGCTACCGGAGTCACAATTGCCGGAACAGATGGCAGCCAGCAAACATTGGCGTCGACGGGTGGAACAGTATCGGTCAGCCCAACCTCCACCACCACGTACACAGCGACAGCAACTGGAACTGGCGGAACAATTACGGCTTCTGCGAAGGTCACGGTGGGAACGGGTTCCGGTATCCAATTGACGGTAGCCAGCGCCGGTACCGGCACCGGAACAGTCACCAGCGCTCCCGCCGGGATCAATTGCCCGCAAACCTGCACCGCCAGCTTCCCCAGCGGAACAGCCATTGTATTGACGGCAACGGCCGATTCTGGCAATACCTTTGAAGGATGGGCGGGTGCGTGCACTGGCAAGGCAACGTGCAATCTGACACTGACCACCGGTATCACGGTGACGCCGACATTCGAGCAGGGGACGGCAGGGATCTCTTCTCTCAATCACATCGTCTTTTTCGCCCAGGAGAATCGCTCGCTGGATAACTACTTCGGCGCCATGCGGGAATACTGGCAGCAGAATGGAATTCCAGACCAGTCGTTCGACGGCCTGCCCCAGTTCAACCCCACCAGTGGTGAGGCTCCGCTCTATAGTCCGCCACCGGCTATTCCTGGATGCGACCCCTCCAGCCCCTACCCCGCCAAATGCATCTGGGATACAAGCAATCTGGTGGCGTCGTTCCACATGATTTCAGTGTGCAATGAAAATACCAGCCCTTCGTGGCAAGAGGCTCATAACGATTGGGACTATACGGATCCAGTGGGTACGAGACCGGCGAAAAATAACGGTTTTGTGCACACCGCTGCGGGCGATGCCCGTGACAACCCAGGTCATCCGTTCTACGACACCAACGGCCTCCGCGCTATGGGCTACTGGGACGGCACCGACCTGAATTACGACTACTTTATAGCGAGCAATTTCGCCACCTCTGATCGCTTCTTCCATCCCGCCATGTCGCGCACTGAAATCAACCGCGAATATCTTGCGGCCGCGACCTCCGGAGGATATGCGTTGCCGAATGGCTCAAACGCTGCCGATACTCCCCAGCTGAAGTCAACTCTGATTTGGCAGGAACTTCAGAAGGCGGGTATCAGCTGGAAGATCTACATCAACCCGGAAGGCACAGGTTGTGCCGGGCCGCCCTACGACGTGAACTGCCTGATGCAGACCAGCTACCTTGACGGCTTCACGTATTCAACTTACATCAAGTCGACCCTTGCATCGCACATTGCCCCGATTGCCGATTACTTCAGCGATCTGCAAAACGGTACGCTGCCCCAGGTCGCGGAGATTGAGCCTGCCTCAGACGCCGCGCTCGACCAGCATGGATCGGTCTCTGATACCAGCCCTGCGAACGTGCAGGCCGGAGCAAGGTATACCTCCACGCTGATCAACGCACTGATGCAAAGCTCTTCATGGGAAGATTCGGCATTTATCTTTTTCTTTGATGAGAGCGGCGGTTTATACGATCACGTTGCACCCCAACCGATGGTCAGTCCTGATGGCATCAAGCCGATCGACCTGCCTGCAGGTTATATCTGCACCGGGGCGACCGGTCCTATATGCGATTTCACCTACACCGGATATCGCATACCGTTGACTGTCATTTCTCCGTACGCCAAAAAGAACTATGTGTCGCACACGGTGATGGATGCTACCGCCATTCTGAAGCTGATCGAAACCCGGTTTAATCTACCGGCTCTCACGGCGCGCGATGCGGCACAGCCGGATATGACGGAGTTCTTCGACTTCAACAATCCGCCCTGGATGTCTCCGCCGGTACCTCCAGCGCAGCGGGTCAGCAACCCCTGTTACTTGAACACGGTTCCTTAGGATCTGGTAGTCCAGAGGGCCAACATCGCTACATTGAAGAAGCCACTCTATGCTTATCCGTTGACAAGCATGGAGTGGCCTCCGACTCCGCATTTCACGCCATCCGAGCTTGCTGATTCAGCGTAGGAAATCTGCACTTTATTTAATTTCTCCAGCAGGCTGCCTTCCCGGCCGCGCTACAACTTCAAATGCAACCGGATGTCTCCGGGCCGCCCATCCTCGGCCAACGATGCGGTCAACGTCGCCCAGCGACGCCTTGCCTGCGGCTTGCCCGCAGGTGACGCTCCAGGCTCCTGTGCGTGGCTACCACCTGGTCTGATAGGGTTGTCAAATGGCGAAGAAGATCAAGCGGATCGGCATCCTCACCGCCGGTGGCGACAGCCCCGGTCTGAACGCCGCCATTCGTGGTGTCGGCAAGGCGGCGCACGGCTACTACGGCATGGAGGTCGTCGGATTTCGTGATGGCTTTCGCGGCGTTGTCGAAAATCGGCGGATCGATCTGGATCACTCCGGTCTTTCCGGAATTCTCACCATCGGGGGCACCATTCTCGGCACCAGCCGCGACAAACCGCACCGCATGGTGATCAACGGCCGCACCAGGGACATGACGGGCGTCATCAAAGCCAACCTCAAGAAGTGGGGCATCGATTGTCTCGTCTGTCTTGGAGGAGGCGGTACGCAGAAAAACGCATTCCGTTTGCACCAGGCTGGCATTAACGTCATCACTTTGCCGAAGACCATCGACAATGATGTGGCCAGGACCGATGCCACGTTTGGATATGCCACGGCCTTGAGTATTGCCACCGATGCCATCGATCGCCTGCACAGCACCGCCCACAGCCATCACCGAATCATCGTGGCGGAGATTATGGGCCATCGCGCTGGCTGGCTCACGCTGGGCGCGGGACTGGCGGGAGGGGCGGACGTCATTCTGATCCCAGAAATTCCCTACGACGCGGAGAAGATCGCCGAGGCCATTGGTCGACGCAGCAAGCGCGGCAGCAACTTCAGCATTGTGGCCGTGGCCGAGGGCGCCAAGAGCCGGAACGATTCGCTCGTCTTTGAAATCGCCGAAAAGGCTCTCAAACGGGCCAAAACCCTGAATGAGAAGCTTGAGGCCAAGCGCGAAATCGCGGCTCTTGAAGTCCGCCATCAGGGCAACACCTTGCGGTTGGCCACGCAGCTTGAGGAACTGACGCATCTTGAGTCCCGCGTCACCATCCTGGGCTATGTGCAGCGCGGAGGTGCGCCCTGCGCCGAAGATCGCATTCTCGCTACGCGTCTTGGCAGTGCTTGCGCCGATCTGATCAGCAAGGGGCAGTTTGGCGTGATGGTGGCTGCGCGCGGAGACAGCACCGAACCCGTGCCGCTGGATCAAGTGGCCGGCAAACTCAACCTGGTGCCTCCTGATCATTCGTGGGTGCAGGCAGCTCGCCGAGTGGCGACATGTCTTGGCGATTAAGAAAGGTCCCGAAAGCTACTTGATCGGATGCATGCAGACTACGTTCCGCGGCGACATCATCCCTAAGGCCTTTCCTTCGCGACTAGTAAGGATGTCGATTCGCCGCCTGAGCGGCCCGTCCTCTGCTGAATCCAACCTGTCACCCCGGCATCCAATAACTACTGATTTAGTAGGAGGAACCCCATGTCTCTGCGGCCAGTAAAAGAGGTCATTCAAACGAAACCTACCCTGGAGGGTGCCGGCGTCAAGCTGCAGCGTGCCTTCGGTTTTGGCAAGACAAAGGAGTTTGATCCGTTTCTGCTGCTGGATGATTTTCGCAATGACAATCCAGCGGATTATCTGGCTGGATTTCCATGGCATCCCCACCGCGGCATTGAGACCATCACCTATGTCCTGGCCGGATCGGTAGAGCACGGCGACAGTCTCGGCAATAAAGGCGCCATGACCGCCGGCGATGTTCAATGGATGACCGCGGGCAGCGGCATCCTCCACCAGGAGATGCCGAAGGGGGACGCCCAGGGCCGCATGCATGGATTTCAGCTATGGGCGAATTTGCCTGCCTCATTGAAAATGACCGCCCCCCGCTATCAGGACATTCCTTCGAATGCCATTCCGGAAGTCACCGACGATGACGGCACCCACGTGCGCGTCATTTGTGGCGAGTTCTGGGGCAAGCGCGGTCCGGTCGAGGGCGTCGCTGCCGATCCGCAATATCTGGATATTTCTGTCGCTCCAAATCAACGCAAGCGGATCAAGGTAGAAACCACGCGCAACGCGTTTGCCTATGTCTTCGTGGGATCCGGCACATTTCGAGAATCCTCCAATCCGCAGGCAGTTCTCACTGAGCAAGTGGCGAAGCCCGCGGCTGCGCCCGTGTATGACATCGGAAATCATTCGCTGGTCTTGTTTGACCGCGGCGATGAAATCACGGTGCAGGCCGGCCCGCAAGGCATTCGGTTTCTCCTCGTCTCAGGCCGCCCCATCGAGGAACCGGTGGCCTGGTACGGTCCCATCGTCATGAACACACAGGAGCAGTTGCGCACGGCGATGGCGGAGTTGCAGGATGGAACTTTCATTCGCCACCCGTAGAGCAATTCTCCCGTTCACCTGGACGAAAAGTTCGTCATTCTGAGCACAGCGAAGAATTCTGGCATTGCGTTTCTTTGCCGAGATTCCTGGATTGCCCCGCGAGCTCAGGATGAGGGTTTGCTTTCGCGTTTCAACCGCGCAGTTTTTTGCCGCAATTATTTGCCAACAACGATCACGGCAAAACTGCCCGGAATCATGGGTGGCCGCGAATGAGGTTGATTCTCCGCCGCCGCCGGTCGAGGACCGAACTTTGCCGTCACCAGGTACGCCGTGCTTCCATCTGGGCTCAATGTCATGGTGCGCGCTCCCTTTTCCGTCGGGAGATTCTGCACCACGCTGAAATGTTCTGGCGAGTCCTCGTGGACCACCGTGAGCGTTCCGCTTTCTCCGTTGGAACTAAATGCATATCCACTCTCTTTAGAAAAGCGGGCAGCATCGGGCCCGTCTCCAATCGTCGGCGTCGCGATCACCTTCCCGGTTTTCGTCGATACAATCGCCATCTTCTGGTTGTCGCACACGCTGAACAGGATTCCGTTCGCGCGATCAATCGCTAGTCCGGATGGGCTTTCGCCCGGCGCAACCGGCCACGTCGCCATTATCTTTCTCGACCGTGCATCGATATGCACAGTCTCGCTCTTGTCCTCGATGTTGTCGTAGATATTTCCCTTGCCGTCGGCCACTGGGAATTCCGGCTTGCCTGGCAGGTCAACCGTGTCGAGAACCTTGTCGTCTTTTGTATCAATCACAGTTACATTATGGCTGCGGCCGTTAAATGCCCACACGGTTCGTGTGACCGGCTCATACAAAATCCCATCCGGATTGGTTCCCGCCGGAATCGTGCGGATCACTCTATAGGTTTTGCGATCGAAGACCGCCACCTGGTTGCCGCGGCCGTCGCTGATATATCCATTGCCGCCCTTTGCGAAAACAACGCCATGCGTCCCGTGCAAACCGGTGATGTCCGCCACTGGCTTTCCGCTCTCTCGATTGATCACCTGCACATGGTCGCCGCGAGTGATGTACAGCAGATCGGTCTGCGGATCGACGGCGATGTAGTCCCATCCGCCTTCGCCGCCAATCTGCCAGGTATGCTCAACGTGAAAAGGGCCCTCGGCTGCGAATGCCACGGTTGTGGCCATCGTAGTCGCCAACATTGCGCCTGCAGCCAGCAGCAGGCTCCGACAAATCACTCCGCGTAACTTCATGATTCTCTCCTTTTGATTCGCTGCCGAAATTACCCGACAGGTCGACAACAACTCTTCCCTAGCGATTACTGAGAACTTCCTGAAGCGGCACGGCGATAGCGCCTTCAATCGATCCAGGAAGAGTTACCTCCGCAACGGTTCCACAGCCAACCTGGCTGGTGATTGTGATCTGCCCGCCCGCGGCTTCGACCAGTGCTTTGCAAATCGCCAGCCCCAATCCTGCCCCGCCTGTATTCCTGGACCGCGAGGGATCGCCGCGATAAAAACGATCGAAAACCCGGGGCAAATCTTCCGCCGGAATACCCTCACCGTTGTCCTCAACTCGCAAGCCCACCGTCCCACCGGACGATTGCACCTGTAGCGTCACCGTCCCTCCCGCAGGCGTGTGCTGCAGCGCATTCACGACCAGGTTGGTGGTTAGAGTCGCACAATCGTCGAAGGCCATGTGCGCTACCGCGCCTGGATATTCAGTGACGACCAGATTTACTCCCCGCACTGCCACCAGCGGTCGCATCTGGTCTGCCACTTCGCGGACACACTCGCTCAGGTCGGTTTTCGCCGCCGTCACCTGCTCTCCGCGGGACTGCTCCACCCGCGCCAGCAGCAGTAATTTCTGCACCAGGTCTTCTAATCGCGCGCAGTCGGACAAACACATTTCCAATCCGCGCTCATACTCCGCCGCAGTTCGCTTGCGAGAAGTGAGCAACTGCAGCGATGACTTGATAATGGTGACGGACGTCTTCAACTCATGCGCGGCATCGTGCACAAATGTCTGCTGCTGCACAAAGGCTCGCTCCAGGCGGCTCATTGCCGACTCCAGTGCGTGTGCCACCACGGCCAGTTCCTGCACCGCAAATGCATTCGGAGGCGCACGGAATCGCAGCGCATTCGAAGAAATACCCGCGGCGGCTCCCGCCAGCTCTTCCAGCGGAGCCATGCCGCGGCGCAGCAGGATCAGCAGCGTTCCGGCGGTGAATAGCAGGATCAGGAAATTTGAAATCGCTAGAAATTTCGCAGCGTGGCTCATGGCAGCCCAAAACGGCTTTAATGACGAGGCATAATAAATA
Source organism: uncultured Acidobacteriota bacterium (assembly GCA_963737095.1). Lineage (GTDB taxonomy): Bacteria > Acidobacteriota > Terriglobia > Terriglobales > Acidobacteriaceae > JAKAAZ01. Next base: position 159,351 of record CAVTRK010000009.1, on the reverse strand, counting down.
ACCACAGGGCGCGCAATTCCTGGGCTCTTGTCGTCCTGATCAATTTCTCGAACCCCATGCAGCGCAAACCCCCGATAATATTTTCCATTCAAGCGGAAATCATGCGCCTTCTCGCCGTCCGCCAATTTCTGCTCTACTTCGTGTTTCCAATTCGGCGAACTGCCAACCACGCGTCCGCCTTCATCGCGTACTTCGTACAGGTCCCCCCGCGGCAGATCGAGTGCCTTCGGATCCAGCATCACATTGTCATTGGCATCTTCTGCGTCCTGCACTGCGCCCAGTAAGGAATCTGCGCGCCCCCGCAACATCAAGTCAAAGGAATGCAAATTTTGCTGACGCTCGTAAAACAATGCCAGTCCTGTTGCAGCAGCCGCCAGCAACAACTCCACTAGCAGAACCGTCACCACCAAACGTCGAGTTAAGGAGTAGGGCTTCATGGCTGCGTCTCCCGCAACGTTGCGGTCAACCGATATCCGCGCCCCCTCAGAGTCTCAATCCATCGCTCTTCTCCACCGCGGTTCAGCTTGCGGCGCAGGTTCGAAACGTGGGCCTCAATCACATTGGAGTGGCGCTCCCAGTTGAAGTCGTACAAATGCTCCAGCAGCGATTCCTTTGATACGATCGCGCTCGGCCGATGGCTCAGGTATTCAACGATGCGATATTCCGTGGGCGACAATTCCACTTCCACCCCTGCACATCGCACGCAACGTTCCACCGTGTCCACTTCCAGATCTCCAACGCGAATCAAGGGATGACTCACGCCCTTGCCGCGGCGGATCAGCGCTTTCACTCGCGCCATCAATTCACCCAGGTCGAACGGCTTTCCTACGTAATCGTCGGCCCCGGAATTCAATAACTCCACGATGGATGCCTTCGACGTAATTGCGGTCAGCACCAGCACCGGCGCTTTCTGACCCCTCTTTCGCAGGCGCTGCAACACATCGGGACCGCTCAACTTCGGTAGCATCAGATCCAGCACGATCAGGTCATACTCCCCGCGCTCCGCAAGGTACGCTCCCGTTTCTCCATCGCCGGCAATATCTACGGCATAGCCCGGTCCTTCGCGCAACGCGGCGGCGATATTTTCAGCCAACCGTTCTTCATCCTCCACAATCAGCACGCGCATAGACCGTCCGTTCACCTTGACCTTCCGTTGCGAAGGCCCTCATCAATTACGCACCCATTAACTTTTCTCAGCCATGTAATAGTGCACCGCGGGAGTAATAACCAGCGACAACACCATGGAAATCAGAATGCCCCCAATCACCGCAATCGCCAGGGGCTGTAACATCTGCGAACCCGCACCCAGCGCCAGCGCCAGCGGGAACATCCCGGCAACCGCAGCCACCGCAGTCATCATGATGGGACGCAACCGTCGACGTCCAGCCTGGATCATCGCATCTTTCGGAGACATTCCTGACGCGCGAAATTTCACATCGGCATCCAGCAGCAAAATTCCGTTCTTCGCAACAATGCCGACCACCATGATCAGTCCCATGAAGGAGGAAATGTTGAAGTCGGTTCCCGTAATCATCAACGCGAGAAACACTCCGGAGGTAGACAGCACTGCGGATGCCAGAATCGAAACCGGGGCGGCAAAGGATTGAAACTCAAACAGCAGCACCAGGAACACCAGCAGCAGTCCTGCGAACAGCACCATCAGCAGATCGCGAAAGGATTGCTGCTGGGTCGCGTAAGTACCCCCATATTCCACTCGAATCTGCGGCGGCAGGTTCACCGACGCCACCGCCTTTTTCACCCCGACAATGGCCTGCCCCAAACTTGTTCCCTGCAGGCGCGCGGAGACTTCCACCAGCCGCTGCAGGTTCTCCCGCAAAATCTCCGTCTGTCCGGGAAGGTTCTCCACTTTCGCCAGTGAGCCCAGGGTAGCTGTTGTTCCCGCGGAACTGACCAGCAGGGTGTTGTCCATCGCTTGCCGCGTGATTCGATTTTGCTCAGGGAAACGCACACGAATGTCATACGCGCGGTTATTCACCACCAATGGAGTCGGCGCCGTGTCTCCCTGCAGCAACGCAGCCGCGTCCGTCGCAACCTCGTCCGGAGTAAACCCGCTGGTCGCCGTCACAGATGGTTGAATGTGATACACCGTTTCCGGACTGCTGATGGTGTTATCGATCCCGTTCAACACTCCCACCACACCCGGAACGTTAGAAATCTTGTCCGCGACAATCGGCGCCCAGTGGCGCAGCAGATTCGCGTCTTCGCTGAACAACTTAATATCGACCGGCTGCGGCGCATTCGTCAGGTCGCCGATCATGTCTTCCAACGTCTGGTGCAGATCGATGTCCAGCGCCGGTTCCGCTCGACTCACTTTGTCCTGCACCTCATCCATAATGGCGTAAATGTCGCGGCTGCGATGACTTTTCAGATTCACCGAAATATCTCCGGTGTTCGCTTCCGTCACCGCCGCCAACCCCAACTGCAGGCCGGTGCGCCGCGACGTCGCCTTCACCTCCGGAATGGAACGAATGATCTGCACGACGTTGCCCACCACGCGATTGGTCTCCGCCAAAGAACTTCCAGGCGGCATAATGTAATCCACCGTAAAATCGCCCTCATCCATCTTTGGCAGCAGGTTCGAGCCCAGCGACGCATACGAAAAATAAGAAACTACAATCAGCACCACCGCGAAAGCTGCCAGCCATAATGGCCGCGCCAATACGATTGTCAGCAGTCGCTCATATCCGCCAATGATGCGTTTCATAAAGCCGGTGATGCTGGCTTCTTCGGCCTCCATCATGCGTCGAGTTTCATCTTCATGCGATGCAAATGCGCCCACTCGATCGGACGGCGGCACCGTGTCCTTGCGACGGACAAAAAACTGACTCAGCGTCGGCGTCCAGGTCAGCGCCAGCACCAGGGACGAGAGCAGGGCGGACCCCATTGTGATCGCCAGCGCTCGGAAGAATGTTCCCGTCACTCCGGTAATTAAAATCAGCGGTAGAAAAATGACGACCGGCGTCAGAGTCGAGCCCACCAGCGGAGTTTTCAGTTCACTCAGCGCGCTTTGAACCGCCTGCATTCTTCCCTGGCCCGCATCGCGGTGCAGCACAATGTTCTCCACCACCACAATGGCATCGTCAATCACCAGTCCCACTGCGGCCGCCAGCCCTCCCAGCGTCATCAGGTTGAATGTCTGCCCCAGCAATTTCAGAACGATGAAGGTCAACGTGATGGTCACCGGAATAACCAGTCCCGCCACCAGTGAACTTCCCCAGTCTCGCAAAAAAACAATCAGCACGATGCAGGAAAGAACAATGCCGATCAAAATGGCGTCGCGAACGCTGGCAATCGCTTCCTTCACCAGCGCTGCCTGATCGTAGTACACGGAGACGTCAATTCCAGGCGGAAGATCTTTTCTGATCTGCGCCAGCTCCGCATAAACTCCATCCGCCACCGCCACGGTATTGGTTCCCGGTTGACGATTAATGCTCAGCAGCACGCCGGGTTTGCCGTTTGCAGTCACCACCGTGTACACAGGCCTGACGTCGGCTTTCACCTGGGCCACATCGCCAATATGCACCGGCACGCCCGCTGCGGTGTTCTTGATGACAATGTTGGCGATCTCGCCCGGGTCGTGAACCTGGCCATCCACCAGGTCGAGCACCAGGTCGTGATGTTCCGCAATCAGTCCGGGAGATTCGATCAGGTTGGTCCTGCGCACCGCGTCCAGAATTTCTGTCACCGTCACCGAGGTCTGCAGCAGTTTTGCCGGGTCCGGAACAATGTCGAACTCCGGCACTTCTCCACCCTGAACAAGGACGGTAGCGACGCCGTTCACGCGATTCAGACGCGGCTTGATGTCGTAGGTCGCCACCTCCCACAAGCGCGTCGCCGGCATAGTGCTCGACGTCAGACCAAAACCGAGAATCGGAAAACTGGAAAAACGCAGCCGCGTTGCCTGAATGGTCGCCGTCGGCGGCAGCGAGGCCTGGACTGCAGCCATGGCGGAATTCACCCGCTGCAGCGTCTGGAACATGTCCACTTTCCAGTCAAAGAACAGGTCCACTTCCGCAGTGCCCCGGCTGGTAATCGAGCGAACCGTCTGCAGTCCCTGCACGCTGTTCACGGCCTCTTCAATCGGCCGAGTGATTGTGACCAGCATTTGATCGATTGGCATCACGCCGTTGTCGATCGCAATCAGCACCCGGGGAAAATTTGTCGTGGGAAATACAGCAATGGGAATCCCCAACGCCATGAAAGCCCCCGCCAGGGACAACACGACGATCACAGAGATTACGGCTTTGGAATAGGTAACGAACCAGGCAGGTTTCTCTTCCCCTCCAATCGCATGCGGTTGGATCTCGTTCCCTTTCGACACCCCGTTGGGCGCGTCTGTCCCGGGCCGCTGCTCTGGCTGTGGCGAGTTGGAAGGGATTTCCGCCATCAACTTCTATGCCCCTGTCTTCGCACCAGCAGTGGCGCCGGCGGCCGTGGTCTTCACCTTCGTCTTGTCGGGCAATCCATATTGGCCGCTCACGATGACCTGCTCGCCCGGCTGAAGTCCGCTACGAACCTGGATCATCGAACCTTGCTGGATCCCCGTCGTTACGTTCTGCGCATACGCGCGACCATCCGACTTCGCCACCATCACGGAAGTTTGCCCGTTCGGCCCCGTCAGAATTGCAGCGGCCGGAATGACAAGCGCATTCGCAACCGTTTTCACGACGATTGAAACCTGTGCCGTCGTTCCCGGTTTCAGTTCGCCCTTGGGATTTTCCGCCTGTACCCATACTTCTTCCGTGGTGCTGCTGGGATCGAGCGCAGGACTCAATACCGTCACCTTCGCGGGAACATCCTTGTCGAGTCCTGGAACGCGGAGCTTCGCTGCCTGACCCAGTTGCAGCAACTGCGCCTGCTGCTGCGGAATATGCAGCCGCACCACCACCTTCGAGGTGTCCATCACAATTAACAGCGGCGTGCCTGCGGGCGCAACATCACCCGGATACACGGCGCGATTCGCAACAACCCCGTCGATCGGGCTACGGATTTCTGTGTATTCCAACTGCGCGGCTGCACCCAGATATTGCCCATGCGCCGTTTCCAGCTGCCCCTTCGCCGCTTTCTTTTGCTGCGAAGCGCCTTCGGCCTGCAAATTGTTCAAGTGTTTCTCAGCCATTTCGTATGCGCTGCGAGCCGACGTCAACGCCACCTCCGTCGCATCCAATTGCTTGCGCGCAATCGCACCCTGCTGGTACAGCTTGCTCTCACTGTCGTATAACTTTTGCTGGGCCGCCAGCGCCGACTTTGCATTCACCAGGTTTAGATTGGCCGTCTGTATCTCTTCCGGCAACGTGGACGAAGTGGTTGAAGCATACGTCGCCTGTGCCTGGTCATAGCCGCCTTGCGCCGACACGACGGCCGCAGCCAGATCCTTATTCTCAAGCGTCGCCAGCAGCTCGCCGCGGTGTACTTTGTCGCCACGTTGCACGTAGAAGCGGCGTACCGGCGCCGTAATTTTCGGAGAGATGGAGGCCTGTTGAACCGGATATAAAACGCCTTCAGCCGACACCAAATCCGTGATGCTCTGAGTCTTCACCGGCGCTGTCTCTACACTCACAACCGGCTCGGGTGGCGGCACAGAATTGTCACCACCACATCCCGACACCATCGCCAGCAGCACCGATGCCACGAGAGTCGGCGCACTCAATCGCACTACCCGACGGCGCACTCGCTTCGCGCTCGAAAAAGTGCGAGCGGCCAACCTGCGACACCCCGCTTCCTTCGCCCAATGCATCAAAACTCTCCTGTAAGAGTCTGCAGCGTTGCCAGAGCGACTCGATAACGGGCCTCTCCCATATCCAGTGCATTTTTCGCGGACGAAAGCGCTGTTTGCGCACTCAACACTTCAAGCTCAATTGCATCCCCAGCCTGATACTGCAACTTTGTCAGGCGCAATGAATCGGACGCAAGCTTGGCATCCTGTTGCAGCGTTGCAATCTCGGAGCGCGCAACGTTGGCCTCGCTGTAGTATGCACTTAAATTGCTGAGGGCCTCTCGCTGCGCTTGCGACAACTCCACCCGCGCCTGATCACGCCGATATTCCGCCTGGTCTCAATTTGCTTTTCGTTGAGCCCCAATTCCACACCGGAAGATTCATGCCCTGCGGTGACAAAATATCCCAGATTCGGCTGTGGGCCCAATTCGCCGATAAGCAACTCCGTGCTCCGCAGTGCGAAAGCGTTCGCCTCAATTCCATAGTCCGTATCCAGGAGAAAGTCGGGAAAAATCCTGAGCCCGCGCAATCGAAACATTCATCTTCGCCTGTCTCAACGCAGCCATGGCCGACCGCATGTAGGGATTGGCACGTTCAGCCAATGCATGCACCTGGTCCACTGAAGGCAGAGCTGGAGGATTGTCGAGATCATCAACCGTCAGTGAAATTTTCATCCAATACCGGCGACAACAAGACAGCCAACGCAAGATGGGCGCGCGTGCATCGCCAATTGCGCTTCCTGTTGTGCGATCTTCACCTGGTCGAATTGCAGCTGCGCCTTCACCACATCGGCGTGTGGAACTTCTCCGCCCTTCTCCAGTTCTTTTGTCGTCTGTCAAAAACTGGGTTGCGGAATCCAGATTTTGCTGAGCGCTGACATCTCTCTCGTTGCGCGACGATCGCATTGTAGTAGAGATTCGTCACCGTCACCGTCAGGCCTCGGTTCGCAATTTCAGCCTGCGCCTGCGCCATGGCATCGCCGGCTGCAGCGCTTCGATAGGGAGCCAAGCTAAAAAAACCCGCCGGCATGTCCTGGTGAAAGACTGCCCAGGACGGTAGACGTGAACGCCGTCTTGGGTGACGTACCTCCCCGTCGGGATCTCGCTTTCCCATGTGTGCCCAGATATTGCTGGGTTAGCTGATCGAAGGAAGCATCGATGCCCGAGCCTGCAGACGGTCCTGCTTCGCAAGATTGGCGTCCATCACCGTCGATTCGATATTGCGCATAATATCTGCGCGCTCGATCGATTGCCTCCTGCAGCGTGATCACTGAGGTGCATCCATTCATTCGCAACTGTCTGCGGGTTTCTGGCACGGAAACCGCTCGCGTAGCATCGGCTGCAGCCTGCGGCGCCTGCACCAGCACCTGGGCCATCAGATCGATGCCCACGCCACGCCAGCCCCAGCAGCAGCAACATCGCACAGCAATTTCTCGACGAAAAATATCCTTGGGTCCGGCACCCAGGGTTCATCAATGCACCGTGATGAGCCGTCGCGCGAAAGCACATGATTTATTTGTATCGATCTCTGCTGAAGATAACCTTAAGATGGCGCGACTGCGAGCCAGCACCCCCTTCGCATACACTCCGTCTACTCCAGCCCGCCGATTCTTCCGCCATCTCGAAGAAGGTATATTGGCGGTCATGAAGAAACCCACTCTCTTCGCTGCCTGCTTTTCGTCGCCTTCTTGCTCGCTCCTCTGTCGCAATCCGCGCACAAACAACCGCGGCCACCGCCCCCACCAAAGATTCCAGCTACATCGATTCGCAACGGCACCGCCCACGTCACGCGCATCGTGCCCATCCCGCAAACCGTCAGTCCGCAAGCGCAGCAGTTCCTGGCGAAACCCATGTCCGACGCCAAATCGAACCCTTCGATTGAGCAACAGAGGAAAGGCACGGATGCCTGGCAGGCACGTGCAGGAAAGGAATTCGAACAAGCATATCCAGTCAATGTTGCGCACAGCACCATCGCCGGCGTCCCGGTGCTGATCGTCACTCCGCTGAAGATACCGGCCGAGAAGCAGGATCGAGTCCTGATCAATATCCATGGCGGCGGCTTCGTTGTGGATTCCGGCCGCCTGACCGAAACAGTCCCCATCGCCAACCTGACCCAGACCAAGGTAATTGCGGTCCTCTATCGCCTGGCGCCGGAGCATCCCTTCCCCGCCGGCCTCGACGACGTCATCGCCGTCTATAAGGAAGAATTGAAAACTCACAAGCCCAGCAACATGGCCATCTACGGCACCTCGGCCGGCGCCATCCTGACTGGCGAGACCGCAGTGAAGCTCAAGCAGCTGGGATTACCGCAGCCCGCCGCGCTGGGAATTTTTTCCGGCATGGGCGACTTCGACCGCACCGGCGACTCGCAATCGATGTATGCGCTGGGTGGACTCTCTGGATATCTCGAACCGCCGTCCGGCGCGCACGATCCGAATTATGTGGGTTCGACCAACCCGAAAGATCCTGTTCTGTCGCCGGTGTACGCCGACCTGACCGGCCTTCCTCCAACCCTGTTCATCACCAGCGAACGAGACTTGCTGCTGAGTGGCACAACCATTCTGCATCGCGCGTTTCTGAATGCCGGAGTCGACGCCCACCTGATCGTTTTCGAAGGATTGCCGCATGCTTTCTGGAATACCTTGAACTTGCCAGAAACTCGCGAGGCCGAACAGGACATGGCCAGATTCTTCGACCGATATGTGGGAAAATAAGTGGTCTGGAGTGGCTGATCGTTTCCTTCCCGCGCCATGGGCCGATGTCGCTCAGCCGCCACTTCTATCGTTGGAGTTGATGTATGTCGTTTCCCATCAAAACATGTGTCGTCTGCTCGGAAGAATTCGAGCTCAAGCCGGATAAGCCCGGCTTCGCCAACCGCTGTCCTGCATGCAGTGAGCCCGAGTCGATCGGTGGCGGCAGTCGTCCCGGGGATGCCGACACACGCAAGGGCAACAGCGAACTGAATGAAGCGCGCCGCGGCGCCATCCGCGAGCTGCTCTACCGCAAAGACAGTTAAGCGCTGCCCAAAATTTCACGCGCCTTTGCTGCGTTTGCACATTGCGAGCTGGAGTCTAGCCAAATCTGCTTCGCGGCAACAAGCTCGCACCAATTTGGTACGATACGGCGATGGAAATTTCTCGTCGTGATCTGTGCGCCTTATTCCCCGCTGCCGCGCTGTTAACTGCGCTCCCGCTGCAAAGCGAACCCACCGAAACGCTTTCGAACTCGCAGGTATTTCCTTTCGACAAGCTACCCGTCCATCGCTCTGCTGACGGCGGGGCGTCGCGTCCCGTATTGCAAGGCAAGTTGCCTACAGGAGAAATGCTGGAGGTTCACGAAACCACCTTGCCGCCTGGCGAGATGCCACATCCACCACATCACCATCTGCATAGCGAATGTTCCTGGTGCGCGAAGGCACCTCGAGGTGACGGTGAACGGCCACGGTCAAACCATCGGCCCCGGCGGAGTCGGCTTCTGCGCTTCCAATCAGGAGCACGGCATCAAGAATGTCGGCAAAATGCCTGCGCAGTATTTCGTGGTTGCGGTCGGCCCTGGCGCCTAATCTGCGGCACGCGCCCAGGCACTGTCTCGATCGGAGGTTCTAGCAACCGCATTATTTCTGTAAGTAAGAGCAGAGTTGTCATCCCGAGCGCAGCCGAGGGACCTGCTTCTCTACTGAAACTCCAGACACGGAGCCTGCCCTAGCCGATTGGCTCCAGATGCGCGGTGAAGTGGCGCAGAAACGGCGCTTCATACGTCAGCCGCATACCGCGGATCTGGCATGCGTTTCTCCCACACTCGCAAAATAATTTCCACCACATAATCGATGTGGCTTTGCGTGTAAACACGTCGCGGAATCGCCAGCCGAACGAGTTCCATCTGCGCCGCGCCCGCAAACATCAGGCTACCAATTTCGACGGAACGGATGCCGCCTTCCAGGTACAATTCCGCCGCCAAGCGCCACGCCGGGAAACTGATCCACCGGAATATGCGGCAGAAACGCTTTTGCATCCAGATAAATTGCATGACCACCCGGCGGCTGCACAATCGGCACGCCATGCTCGGAAATGTGATCGCCTAGGTATGCCGTCGATGCGATGCGATAGCGCAGATAATCCTGCTGCAGCGCCTCCTGCAATCCCACCGCAATGGCTTCCAGGTCACGCCCCGCAAGGCCGCCGTATGTCGGATAGCCCTCGGTCAGAATCAATAAATCCTGTTCCTGCCGCGCCAGGATGTCGTCGTTGGTGCAAAGAAATCCGCCAATATTCGCCATGCCGTCCTTCTTTGCGGACATGGTGCAGCCATCTCCCAGCGCAAACATTTCCTGTGCGATTTCCTTTGGCGTCTTCGACGCATACCCCGGTTCGCGCAATTGAATAAAGTACGCATTCTCGGCGAAGCGGCAGGCGTCGAAGTACAGCGGAATTTTATGCTTGTGGCACACCGCGGCTACAGCTCTGGCGTTTTCCATTGACACCGGTTGTCCGCCGCCGGAATTATTCGTCACTGTCAGCATCACCAGCGGAATCTTCGTCCGCCCGACTCGCGCAATCAATTCTTCCAACGCAGCCACGTCCATATTGCCCTTGAAAGGAAGCCGCGCCTCAGGCCTTTTCGCTTCCGGCAGCAGCAGATCGACTGCCTCCGCACCGACAAACTCCACATTCGCGCGGGTGGTATCAAAGTGCGTATTGTTCGGCACCACGTCGCCCTTCTTGCACATCACGTGGAACAGAATCCGCTCCGCCGCGCGTCCCTGGTGCGTCGGGATCACATGGGTATAGCCGAAAATATCCTGCACCGATGCTTTGAAGCGATCGAAACTTCTACTGCCCGCATAGCTCTCATCGCCTTCCATCACCGCCGCCCATTGATGGGTCGACATGGCTCCGGTTCCGGAGTCCGTCAGCAGATCGATCAGCACATCATCGGCGCGCACCAGAAACAAGTTGTAGTGGGCAGCACGCAGCAGTTCTTTTCGCTGCTCGCGCGTGGTCCAGCGGATGGGCTCAACACTCTTAATGCGGAAGGGCTCGATGATGGTTTTTGTCGGCATTCGAAAAGGCTCCTTCACAAGCGAACATCTTCGAGACTACAGCCTTATTCCGCGGCAGGGGAGATGAGAGTTATCGAGGCGCATCGTCTTGAGTCTTAGCATTCGCAGACGCTTCCGCCTCGGCCAGCGTCTCGGTATCCAGCTCGTGTTCCTCTTTGTAGTGCTCGGCGTCCATCTTGCCATCCCAGAAGGCCCACTCCACCGGATAGGTATCCGGATCGAACAGCACTTGATAGAAATGCCACACCACAATCGCCAGCGCCGCCAGAATCGCTTCGTAAAAATGAATCGCAGTCGCCACATCCAGCCACCAGCGCGCCACGATATTTCCAACGGAAACCTTGGCCCACAACATAATGCCGGTCACAGCCATTAAAGTTGTGCCCCACACCATGGCCCAGTATTCCGCCTTCTCCGCATAGGTAAAGTGGCCGAACTTCGGCTTCTCTTTACTCAGCCCCAGGAAATAGCGCATGGTGCCCCACGCATCGAAAGCATCTCTCGGTCCCGGTGCCATATGGCGCACCCACTTTCGTCCATCCCGCGTCACCGCGGCATACACGATGTGATAGATACACAGAAGAATCAGGACCACGCCCGCCACGCGATGCACAATGCCGCGAAGTTTCTCTCCCATGCCAAACACGGCGGCAAACCAGGAGTCAGGATATTTCAGCGCAAACCCAGTGATCACCAACACCGTAAACGTAAACATCAAAATGAAATGTTGCCAGCGTTGATTGCGCGTCAGACGCAGCACTGTGCGATGTTGCGCCTTGCGTCGCGCAATCGCTTTGCTCCGCCAGATGATGGCGTTGTGCAGCAGCATGCCACCAATGACCAGAAGGATCATCGCAATATAAATGCGCGTCACATACCGCACAATAATTCCGCCAATGCCGACCGGCTGCTTGGGGTCCATGTGGACCTTGCCCAATGTGAACCGCCGCGTCACTCCTTTGTGACACTGCCCACAAGTCGCATCCAGGTTGGCGTGATTGATGGTCGATCGCGGATCGCTCGACGGCAAAATGTTATGCACGCCATGACAACTGGCGCAGTTGGCCACCACCACGGAACCATTCTTTGACGCCAGCCCGTGATAGCTATCCAGATAGGTAGAGACCCGGTTTCCCGCGACACCGAACTCCTGCGTTAGCCGCACTCCCTGGTGACAGCCCGCACAAGTTGCCCCCGATCGGCTCTGCGACACCGGGGAACTGGGATTTTTTGGCGCCAGGATGGTGTGGATGCCATGACAATCCGTGCACGTCGGCGACATTTGATTGCCGCGGGCCAATCCCTGTCCGTGCACGCTCTGCAAAAACACATGTTCGATCTGCCCGTGGCATTTTCCGCAGGTTGCAGCCACGTTGAATTTATTGATCGGCGAGCCGGCATCGTTGGCCGGCAGAATCTGGTGCGAACCGTGGCAATCCGTGCAGACGGCCGCGCTTTGGGAGCCATTCCGGATCGCCTTGCCATGCACGCTGTCCTGATACGACGCGAATACCTGGGTACTGACGCCGCTGCCATTCATCGTCAGCTTTTGCCCGTGGCAACTACCGCAGGTCGCTGGAATATTGGCGTGATTCACGGGCGACCTGGCGTCGCTCGCCGGCAAAATGTCATGGGCGCTGCCGTGGCAATCCGCGCAGGTCGCCGCCGGCGTTCCATCCGCTTTCTTCTGTTTCGCATGAAAACTGTGTTGATACGCTTTCGCCGCGTCCGCGTGACAACCCGCACACGAAATCTTTTTCGGCTCCGCGGTGTGCGGAGATTCCTTCACATCCTTATGGCAATCCACACAACTGAACATCGTTCCGTGGATTGAGCCCTTCATCTTGACCGGATCGACGAATAGGCTGACCTTCTTGCCGTTCACGTCTTTGGTAAGCGTCGCGTCGGAGTGGCAGGCTAGACAATCCGCGTCCTTTGGTTTTTGCGCCGCTTGCAGGCTGCATGCCCAGGTAAGCAGAAAGATACTGACAAGCCATGCGCAGATCTTGCGTTTTGTCTGCATACTATGGAGAAGACTCCCGTTGTGCCGCGGTGGCTGTGATTCCAATCACGGCTGCCTGTTTGGCGAGAAACTTTGGTGATCGGAACGCCGGTATTGCGATCGATACTCAGCGTTTGGCACGGTGCAGCAAATTTGCGCAACGATAGAATCGAACCTAGAGAATCCATGGCAGAGGACACGCACGTGACCCCCGAACCTATCAAGCCTGCCGTAGATTCCGCCCCCAAGCCAGCCCTCCGCCGCCCCGGCTGGTTGCGGCTCTCGCATGAGCACACAGCCTTCTCCGCCATGTTGCTGCTCATGGTTTCTGTCCTGTTATCGCGCGTCATTGGATTGGTGCGCATCAAGGTCATCGCGTTTCTGTTCGGCGCGGGTTCGCTCACCGATGCCTACACCGCCGCGTTTCAACTGCCCGATATGCTGACATATCTGCTGGCAGGCGGCACCGCTTCCATCACCTTCATCACCATCCTTAGCCGCTACCGCGAACAGGGACGGGAGCACGAGGGTGAAAAAACCATGTCCGTCATCCTCAGCACCATGTTGCTGGTGCTTGGAACGGCCATCGTCGTGGGCGAAATATTCGCGCCTCTTTACGTCAGCGTCTTTCTTCACAAGTTCGATCCGCAGACCGCCGCGCTCTGCGTGCACATGACTCGCATCGTGCTCCCCGCACAGCTGTGCTTCTTCGCCGGGGGAGTTCTCAGCGCCGTCCTGCTCGTCCGCAAACAGTTTGCCTGGCAGGCGGTCACGCCACTCATCTATAGCCTCGGCATCATCCTGGGCGGAATTCTGCTGCATAAAGCCCTCGGCGTTTCCTCTCTCGCCGTCGGCGCGCTGGTTGGCGCCATCTGCGGCCCGCTGCTCTTGAATTACTACGCCGCCCATCGCATCGGTCTGCGCCTGCGCTTCTCTCTCGACTGGTCGCATCCCGGCCTACGGGACTGGGTACGCATGTCCATTCCTCTGATGATTGGTGTCTCGCTGGTTTCTGCCGATACCTGGATCCTGAATTATTTCGCTTCCGGCGCCCATGGCGAGATTGCCAAGCTGAATTACGCCAAAACCCTGTTCACCACCCCCATGGCCATCCTCGGTCAGGCTGCCGGCGCTGCCTCTATGCCATTTTTTGCCGCGCTGATCGGCCAGGGACGTCATCGTGAATTCGCCTCCTCCGTCAGCCGCATCGTCACCCGCATCTATGCCTTCGCCTTTCTGCTCTCAGGCTGGATGATCGGCATGGCCTATCCGGCCGTCGACCTGGTGCTGCGGGGTGGCTCGCTGCATCACCGGGATGTCGGCTCCATTGCACTCTACTTCACCTTGTTTGCCGGCTCCCTATGCTTTTGGTCGGCCCAGGCCATCTACGCTCGCGCGTTTTACGCTGCCGGCGACACTCTCACGCCCATGGCCGCCAGTACGGTCATCACCGCCGCCTCCATTCCGATCTATTGGTTGCTCTTCCATCACATGGGCGTCATGGGACTGGCCATCGCGTCGGACTGCGGCATCTTGATACAAACCCTGGGCCTGGCCTTCCTGTTGCACCGCAAGGGTCTCGTCCCATTCAGCGGTTTGGAGTACTTGGAGATGGCCAAATCCCTGGCGGCGGCCATCATCTCCTTCGGCGCTTTGTTTGCCGTGGTGCGACTGCTGCCACGATCCGGTTCCTTTCCTCACGATCTGTTGCAACTCGCTTGCGGTACCACCGTTTGGCTTCTCTCCGCCTGGGGATTTCTCCTGCTCGCCCGCTCCAGCCTGCCAAACCAGCTGATCAGCCGCTTTCGCAGCCGCCGCGCCATCGTCAACCCTTCCCCACTCGACCCGGCCACGCAACGCATCGCAAAAATCTAGAGGCTGCGCAGCCCAGCTGCAGGGTTAAAAAAGCGCTGTCATCCGAGCGAAGTCCTTGCGGCGCAAAGGACCGAGTCGAGGGACCTGCTTCTCCCCTTAAATGACCGTAAGCCTGGTTTTTGCTTGCTTCGACACCTTTCCGGGTCGCCCCATCGCCCTCCCAGCCTTTACAATCCAAATATGCCGGAGCCGTCGGATCCGCCCGTAAAGGACGACGAAGATTACTATTTCGATGGCCCGTACCTTGTCTTTACCGAGGCCTACCACCGAAAACGCGGATTTTGCTGCCAGTCAGCCTGCCGACATTGCCCCTACGGCTTCCTGAAAAACAGCTCCCAATCCGTCGACGTTGCGAAAAATGAACCCGAATCGCTGAATTTTCCATCCAAGTAAGCTCAGCCCTCCGCACCCTGGCGGTTAGCGACGAATGTTCATCCGGATGAGGTAAACTGCGCCGAATGCATTATGTAGCGAGTTCTGACCACGTAGAAGCCCATTTCGAATCCACCGAGTTGGTGCGCGACGTGGTCATTGGCATGTCCGATGGCTTGACTGTCCCATTTGCCTTGGCGGCGGGACTTTCCGGCGCAGTCGGATCGTCGCATATTGTCGTCCTGGCAGGCTTGGCGGAAATCGCTGCCGGATCCATCGCTATGGGGTTGGGCGGATATCTCGCCGCTCGCAGCGACGTGGAGCACTACGCTAGCGAATATCACCGCGAAGAACGGGAAATCGTCGAACGCACTCGCGACGAAGAAGAAGAGATTTATCAGATTTTCGAGGAGTATGGCGTCGAACGCTCCGAAAGCGATTCCGTCTTAACCGCGTTGAAGCGCAATCCAAAAGCCTGGGTCGATTTTATGATGCGGTTTGAACTTGGACTGGAAAAACCAGCCAGCCACCGCGCCCGTCAAAGTGCCGCCGTTATCGCTTTCTCCTACATTGCCGGCGGATTTATTCCTTTACTCCCCTACATGATCCTGCTGCAGGCCTCCTCCGCATTACGCGCTTCCGTCGTCATTACTTTAATTGCGCTGTTTTTTTTCGGCGCAGTCAAAGGACGTTTGACAGGCGGCGGCACGTGGAAGTCCGCTCTACAAACAGTTTTTATTGGCGGCCTGGCTGCTGGCGCTGCCTATACGCTGGCAAGGCTGCTTAGCCTGCATCCTAGCTTCTGACACTTATTAGGAGATGATCGCGTGGGCGTTCTGGAAGTTACACCCCTGGAAGTAAGCTCTTCTTCACTGGCGCTTCAGTTTCAAGCGGTGCGCGAGATGACAGACGCACTGGCGCGGCCGTTGACGCCAGAAGACATGATGGTGCAGTCCTGTCCGGAGGCGAGTCCGGTAAAGTGGCATCTCGCGCATACCACCTGGTTCTTTGAGACGTTTATCCTGCGAGCTTACGTTCCCAACTACCAGCCATTTCATCCGGATTTTTACTGGCTATTCAACAGTTATTACAAATCCCTCGGCGATCATCCGGAAAAGCAGCTGCGCGCTTCCTTCTCGCGGCCCTCACTGCAGCAGATTCAGGCCTATCGCCGGCACGTGGAAAGCGCTGTTGCGCAATTGTTGACCGCCGGTGCATCCGTGGAGATATGCGACCGCATCGAATTGGGGATGCACCACGAACAGCAGCACCAGGAGCTGATCGCGACCGACATCAAGCACGCTTTCTGGTCCAATCCCCTGCAACCGGTTTACGCAGAATCTGGTCCGCTGGGCAGCAGCAATTTCGAGCCGCACCACTGGTTGGATTATGCCGGCGGCCTGGTCGACATCGGCAATCGCGGCGACCGCTTCGGCTTTGACAACGAGTTCTCTCGTCACCAGGTTTTCCTTCAGCCCTTTCGACTCGCTTCGCGGCCGGTGACATGCGGGGAATATCTTCGCTTCATCGAAGACAACGGCTATCGGCGTCCGGAGTTCTGGCTGTCCGACGGTTGGGACGCCATCCAGTCGCTGGGCTGGCAGGCACCGCTCTATTGGAAACAAAAATCCAATGGCGGCTGGGCAGCGTTCACAATGCACGGTATGGAATCACTCGATAACCTGCGTTCCACTCCGGTCTGTCACCTGAGTTATTACGAGGCCGATGCCTACGCCCACTGGGCTGGCTGTCGACTTCCAACGGAATTTGAATGGGAACATGCCGCGCAGAACGTTCCAGTCGCTGGAAATCTTCTCGACAGCGGCACACTGCATCCGCAAGCTGCGCCTCCCGGTTCCAATCCACACCAGCCTGCGCAGCTCTTCGGCGATGTTTGGGAGTGGACGCGCAGCCCCTACGTTGCCTATCCCGGATACCAACCAGCCCCTGGCGCGCTCGGGGAATATAACGGAAAATTTATGTGCAATCAATTTGTATTACGCGGAGGATCTGTCGCGACTCCCGCCTCTCATATCCGCGATACGTATCGAAACTTCTTCGCCCCCGCTACCCGTTGGCAATTTTCCGGCACCCGGTTGGCTGCGGATGGAGGAGCGGCGTGAACCTTCCTTCTCTGCTCGATAGCGTCCTCACACCATCCATCCAACTACCTCCCAAAGAAAGCCTGGGAGTGGCGCGGGCTGCCGTCGCAGGTTTGTCCGCAAAACAAAAGTCTCTGCCCGCGTGGCTGTTTTACGATGCCGCAGGCTCACGGCTGTTTGAGGAAATTACACGTCTACCCGAGTACTACCTCACCTCGCTGGAGCAGTCGATTTTTTCTCACTATGCCGCCGAAATCGTGGCCAAAGCCGCTGGCTCCATCGAACAGCCGCTCTCCGTCGTCGAACTGGGAGCGGGCAGCGCCAGCAAAACTCTCACTCTGCTGCGCGCCGTGGTCTCTCGCCAGGGCGATACCCTGTATCTTCCCGTGGATGTGTCGGAAGCTGCGCTGCAACTGGCTTCGAGGAATATCCATGCCGCGTTGCCTCAGGTTGAGGTGCAACCAGTCTGTTCGAATTTCACGCACGACAAAGATCTGAATCTTCCCTCCATGGGCCGCAGACTGGCGCTCTACATCGGCTCCAGCATCGGCAACTTCGATCCCGCGGATGCGATCGAGCTGCTCACTTGGCTGCGTACCCAGTTGCAACCGGGCGATGCCTTGCTGCTAGGCACCGACATGGTGAAAGATGTCGCACCCCTGCTCGCGGCTTATAACGATCGTGCAGGCGTGACTGCGGAATTCAATAAAAATATTCTGGCTCGCTTGAATCGCGAGCTGGGAGCAAATTTCGCGCTCGATGCCTTTGAACATCGCGCCATTTGGAATCCAACGCAGAGCCGCATCGAAATGCACCTGGATAGCCGGTGCAATCAAATGGTGCATGTGGAGTTGCTGCATCGCAACTTCGGATTAAAGCGCGGAGAATCCATCCACACTGAAAATAGTTACAAATTCAGTCAGCAACAAGTGGAAGAGATGCTGCAGAAAAGTGGCTATATTCTGGAGCAGAGCTGGTACGACGACAAGAAGTGGTTCGGCGTACACCTGGCTCGAATCGTGGACGCTGAAATTCTGCCCAGCGACGAAGACGCCGCCGCCTAGACCCGGCTGCACCAATGGTTTTTTATCAGGGCACGGCTTTAGCCGTGCCGCAACGCGCGACAATTTTCGTGGGCTTTAGCCCCTGAAAATTGCCCTTGAATTCTTCTTTTTGAGCGTAAAATCGTCATCCCGAGCGTGGAAGCAAGAAGACTTGCATACCGAGCGAAGTCCTCGCGAGGCAAGGACGAAGTCCAGGGACCTGTTTCTCTACCAAAACTCCAAAGGATCCAAAGCCGCCGCCCTACTCCCCGGCGATGGTCATGCCTTCAATCACAATCGTCGGGCACGCCACGGCACTGCGAAAAATCAAATCGCTGCCGATGTTGGAAATATTGTGCAGCATCTCTTTCAGATTTCCCGCCACCGTGATTTCCTCCACCGGATAAGAGAGCTCTCCGTTCTCAATCCACAAGCCCGAAGCCCCGTGAGAATAATCTCCGGTGACAATGTTGACCCCGTGTCCGATCAGGTCAGTCACGTATAGACCATTGGGAATACCAGCGACAATTTCCTCCGGTGTCTTCGCTCCCGGCTCCAGATAAAAATTGCCGCAGCTGATCCCCGGGGCGCCCGCAAGACCCCGCGAAGCATTTCCGGTCGACTTCAGTCCCAGTTTCCGCGCGGTATACGTGTTCAGCAAATAGCTGGTCAACACACCCTTGTCGAGCACAGTTTTGCGCCGCGTCAGCAAGCCTTCACCATCGAACGGCGAGCTGCCGAAGCCTCCGCGCGTGGTCCCATCGTCAACAATCGTCAGGTTGCTTCCTGCCACCACTTCGCCCAGCTTGCCCGCCAAAAAGGAGGAACTGCGATAAACCGCGTTTCCATTGATCGCCCCCATAATCGCGCCCAGAATCGAGCTGGCAACCTCCGGCGCAAACACCAGCGGAACCCGCTGCGTAGGAACTTTGCGTGCCCCAAGTTTCCTCACCGTTCGCCGCGCCGCTTCTAACCCCACCGACTCCGGCGATTCCAGCAGCCCCAGGGACCGCTGGCTGGAATACCAATAATCACGCTGCATGCCTCCATCAGGAGACATGGCAATCGGCTGCGCCGCAATCGAGCATGACGAGCGCCGCACTTCGCCGACGAATCCGCGCGAATTCGCCAGTATTTTGCGACCCGTCGCCGCATCGAAACTCCCGCCGCCGGAATTCTGAATGCGCGCATCGGCCGCCATCGCCGCTGCTTCCGTACGCCGCGCATAATCAATCCGCTCCGCCGCAGGCAGCGAATACACGTCGTCGTAATAGAGGTCGAGATCGTCCGTCAGCTTGCCGAATTCCTCCGGCGCCGGCAGTCCCGCAAATGGGTCTTCCGATGTCACCTGCACCAGCGCCATCGCGCCTGAAATCAACTTGTCGATTCCTTCCGCGCTAAGGTCGCTGGTCGTGGTCGAGGCGGTGCGGTTCCCTTGAAACACCCTCAATCCAAGCGCGCGTGATCCGGCTTCTTTCAGCTGCTCCACCTGGCCTAAACGCACCAGCGTTTCGAACTCATCGCCTTCAGAAAATACCGCTTCGGCATCGCTGGCGCCCGCCCGCACTGCCTTTGTAACAATATCAGTTACAAATTCGATCGAAATTTCGTTTTCCGAAACAGTGACAGTTGCATTCTTCATGAATCAGTGCCCCTCGTTCAACCGGGTGGCCCATTCAAGCCGTCCATTGGCTTGAGTGGGATTGTGTTTAATGTGTCTGATCGCCGAATCAATCGCGACCGTGCGTTAATTTCCTGTTCCGCCAACGGTCATCTTATCCAGCTTGATGGTTGGCATGCCCACGCCAACAGGAACGCTCTGGCCAGCCTTACCGCAGGTGCCCACGCCCTCATCCAGCTTCAGATCGTTGCCCACCATGGAGACGTATTTCAACGATTCCGGTCCATTGCCGATCAAGGTCGCATTCTTTACCGGCGCTGTAATCTTTCCGTCTTCAATCAAATAGGCTTCCGATGCGGAGAAAACGAATTTTCCGTTGGTGATGTCGACTTGTCCGCCCCCGAAATTCACCGCATACAAACCGCGTTGCACACTACGGATAATGTCTCCGGGATCGTCCTCGCCCGCCAGCATGTAAGTGTTTGTCATCCGCGGCATGGGGATATGCTGATAGCTCTCGCGACGTCCATTTCCGGTATCCGCAATCCCCATCAGGCGCGACGAAAGCTTATCACTCATGTATCCCTTCAGCACGCCGTTTTCAATCAGAACCGTCTCCTGTGTGGGCGAACCTTCATCGTCCACGTTCAAGCTGCCTCTGCGATTCGGCATTGTGCCGTTATCCACCACTGTCACTTTCGGACTCGCCACCATCTGCCCGATCAGCCCAGCAAACGCCGACGTTTTCTTGCGATTGAAATCCGCTTCGAGACCGTGTCCGACCGCCTCATGCAGTAACACTCCCGGCCATCCAGGACCAAGGACGACCGGCATTTCGCCCGCAGGTGCCGGCACCGCGCCCAGTTGCAGCACCGCTTGCCGCGCCGCCTCGAGCGCGAAATATTCCGGCGTTTTATCGCTTAGGAAAAAATCGAGCAGCACCCGGCCACCGCCACCAGAACTTCCCCGAGCAATGTTGTCGCCTTCTTTCGCAATCACCGAAACATTCAATCGCGCCAGCGGTTGCGTGTCGGTCGCGAAACTTCCATCTGACCCGGCCACCAGAATCCGCCGCAACTCGTCGCCAAAACTCGCCTGCACTTGCACGATCCGCGGATCATAGGCCCGTGCCGCGCGATCCGCCCGCTGAATCAAGGCCAGCTTCGCCGATGTTTCAGAATCAGCTCCCGGAGCAGCCACGGTATACAAATTCGCCGACGGCGATTCGCGAAATCCCTGCACCTGCTGCTTTGACGGGCCACTCGCAATCAACGCCGCCGTATGCGCGGCGCGCAATAGCCGCTCCGGAGAAAGGTCGTCCGTATACGCGTACCCTGTGCGCTCGCCAGAAACGACACGCAAGCCGCAACCCGCGCTGATTCCCTGGC
This sequence comes from uncultured Acidobacteriota bacterium, assembly GCA_963737095.1. GTDB lineage: Bacteria > Acidobacteriota > Terriglobia > Terriglobales > Acidobacteriaceae > JAKAAZ01. Next base: position 138,153 of record CAVTRK010000009.1, on the reverse strand, counting down.
TTGCAGATTTCACCAGCGACTCATCCACCATTAACGAGCTAGCGGTGATGTATTCAAAATAGAGATCCGCATAGTCGCCACCCGCGGATAGCGCAGCAGACAGGCATTGCTCCAGCAAGCGCTCGTTGATGCCAAGGTGATCGTAGAAAAACTTTCTTGTGTCGGGCGATGCAGGTTGCATTCGATAAACTCCTTCAGAATCAGCGGGTGGCGCGGCGCCTCAGCACCTACCTGGATTGATTCTATCTTTTAGATTCAGCCGCCCACAGATCGACGCATTGCAGCCGCCCAATCGGTTCCTTTGCGTCCACTCTGCTTTCGTGCTCAACCCCGCATTCCATGGTAGCGTGGAGGGCATGAACAACGATCTTCGCAACCCCATTGGAAAATTTTCGCGACCCGCCACTCTCACTTCACAGGAGCGCGACGACGCGATTCACAAAATCGCCGAACTGCCGAAGAAACTGCGCGTCGCTGTCGCCGGTCTGTCCGAATCGCAAATCGATACGCCGTATCGCGACGGCGGCTGGACGGTGCGCCAAACAATCCATCATGTCGCCGACAGCCACATGCAGGCTGTCGCACGCATGCGGCTTGCGATCACTGAAGATTGGCCCGCGATCACTCCATACCAGGAAAACGTATGGGCGGAGCTGGAAGATGCACGCACCCTGCCTGTCGACGTTTCGCTACAGCTACTCGATTCGCTGCATACGCGCTGGGCCACGCTGCTACGCTCGCTGGATGATTCCGCCTGGTCGAAACGCGGCTACAAACATCCCGAATCCGGCAACCAAACCATCGAGCAGGTGGCCGCCCTCTACGCCTGGCACGGTCGCCATCACACCGCGCATATCACGTCGCTGCGTGAGCGGATGGGATGGTAGACGGCCCCACTCCGGAGCAACTCGCACAGCAGCTGCAAACTTTTTTTAGCGACCAGCCTGCTGCTGTGCTGCTGGAAAATGGCCGCATCCTTTTCGATCTGCGACTCGCCACCGCGACGGTGACCACCGAGCATGGCCACTGCGTCTTGCATGTCTGGTCGGAGGAGCGCAATTGTATCCGCCACGTCGTCAACATCACGGTGCGGAAAACCGGCTTGCGCCTGCACGTGCTGCGCATGGGCCAATCCAAGCCGCAAACTTTAGAGCTGCAGCCTCAGGAGCGTCGTCTGCCCTCGCAACGAGACTCCACTCGAACCCGCTTTATTCCCCTGCTGGAGCGGCTGCTGCCACGGTATTTTCCTGATTTTCAGGTGGAAGCGCTGCGCACCGCGATGGATCTGGAGCGCAGCTTCGGTCCCTCCTATGCGCGCGGAACTCTGGCGCACGGAAACGCCGCCTGGGCGCTGATCGCGATCAATACCGAAGAAAGTCAGTCCCTCATTGACGGCATTCTGACGCTTGGTGTTTTGTGGCTTCATCACTGCCGAGAGCAGAGTGGCGGCAGACGCCTTTACGAGGGATTGCGCGTAATTGTTCCTCGCGGCAGGTCCGCAGTCACCGCAGCTCGCATGGCGTGGATGAATGCGCGCGCCGCCCAATGGGAACTGTACGAGCTCGACGAAAAAACAGAAGAGCTCTATCAGCGCGAGTACAGCGATCAAGGAAATTTCCAATCGCGCCTGGTGCATGCACCCAACACGACTGCGGCACAGGACCGTTTTCAGTCTGCCATCCAGCTCGTGCAATCGCTGCTGCCGCCCCATGCCGTCGCGCAAATGGAAGTGGTATTCCGCAGCGGCTCTGAAGTCGGCTTGCTGTGGAATGGGCTCGAGTTCGCTCGAGTCCGCACCAGCGTCGCGGACAACAGCTTTGCGCGGTCAGAAGAAATCCTCTTTGGCAGCGGGGCCAATGCCACTCTGTTGACCGAAGAATCGGCGCCCCGGCTGCGCGAGATTGTCGGCGAATTGATCAATCGCAGGCGCTCCAGCGGCGACAAACGTGACACACTTTATCGTCAGCAGCCGGAGAGATGGCTGGAATCCATGTTGCGCCGCTCACTCGATTCGATCGACGCCATGATCGAACCGCAGCCCGTGTATGCGCAGGTCCCTGCATTTTCCGCAGCCGATCGCGCGGTCCTTGACCTGCTCGCTGTGCGTCGAGATGGCCGTCTGGTCGTCATCGAAATCAAAGCGGATGAGGATTTACACCTGGCGTTGCAGTCGCTGGATTATTGGGTGCGTGTGCGACAGCATCACCTCGCAACAGCCGACAAACGCGGGAGCACCACGGCAAAAAGCGACCTGCAGCGCTTCGGATATTTTCCCGGCAAACAGCTACGTAGCGATGCGCCGCTGCTTTACCTGATTGCGCCCGCACTGCGCATTCACCCCGCAACGGAAGTGGTGTTGCGCTATATATCGCCGGAGGTGGACTGGACTTTGATTGCACTCGACGAGCGCTGGCGAGAGAAAATTCGAGCTGTCTTCCGCAAACGTCGCGAGAAATAAACGCTCGATTTTATTGCAGCGTGGCGGATGCTTCCATCGCGTGCGCAGCATCGACGGGCATCGCGTGGATGCGCGTCGAGAAGAACTTTTCAACGGCCTCAATGATTGCCGGTCCCGTCTTCGCTTCGTAAATGGCTTTGCGCAATCCTGCGCCACCCGGAACACCATGAGTGAACCACGAAGCGAATTGCTTCATCTTGCCGGTAGCGTCCGGAAATTCCTGATCCAGCAGCATCGAAAAGTAGGTGCGAATCAGGTTATAGCGATCGAGTTCCGTGGGCTGCGTGTAGGTTCCGCTGGCCGTGTACTCCGCAATCTGGCGAAAAATCCACGGATTCGCCGGCGCCGCGCGACCAATCATCACCGCATCACAATGCGTCTCCGCCACCAGCGTGCAGGCATCTTCCGGCGTGCGAATATCTCCGTTGCCTATCACCGGAATTCCCACCGCCTGCTTGATAGCGCCAATCCATTCCCAACGCGCTTGTCCGGAATAGCCTTGCTCTCGCGTGCGAGCATGCAGCGCCACCCCGTTTAACCCGCTTGACTCCGCCAGCTTCGCCAACTCGACGCACACAATACTGTCATCGTTCCATCCCATGCGAAACTTCACAGTGAATGGAATTTTCACCGCCGCCCGCACTCGCTCAAAAATGCGCGCAATCAGCGGAAGATCGCGCAGCAGTCCACTTCCCCCATTGCAACTCACCACGCGCTTCGCTGGGCATCCCAGGTTCAAATCCACAATGTCGAAGCCGGCATCTTCCACGATGCGCGCGGCTTCCGACAAGGTCTCAGGATCGGAACCAAAAAGCTGCGCGGCAATCGGATGCTCGTCTTCGTAAAATGTCAGGTAGCGCTTGCGCTTTGACTCACGCATCCGCGACAGCCCGTCCGCAGAGGTGAATTCCGTCATGATCAGCCCGCAACCGGATTGCTGATTGGTCACGCTGGCTGCAATGCCACCGGAGAAATCCGCCGACGAACTCGCCGATCCAGGGCCCTCATGAAACAAACTCGCGTTGCGGATGAATCGTCGAAACACCGTATCCGTCACGCCGGCCATCGGAGCCAGTACCGTCGCCGGCGCAATCCGTACACGCCCAATCTGCATCGACGCGGGTACACGAACCCTCTCAGGCATCGCATGCTCCGCCGGATTATCCCAGTGTTTTTTCATCGCTTCTGGCAAACTTCTGACCTAACGACCGAAAGGCCCCCGCCGCGGCGGAGGCCTCAGTGTATTTCAAATGCGAACGCGTTACTTCGCGGTCTCGGATTTGGCTGCCTCGGCCTTCGAGGAGTCCGACTGCGCATACTTGCGGCGGAAGCGCTCCACGCGACCGGCGGTATCAATCATCTTCTGCTTGCCAGTGAAAAACGGGTGGCAATTGGAGCAGATTTCCATGTGGATGTCGCCCTTATGGGTCGAACGGGTCTCAAAACTGTGACCGCACGCGCATACTACGCGGATGTTTTCGTAATTTGGATGAATTCCTTGCTTCGGCATGGTGACTAAAACCTTTCTCAAAACGCTAACCTCCAGTTTATGCGAGATTCCCACAGCTTGCAATCCTGGAATTCTCCATCCATCCTCCGTCAGCCTGCGATACTGAAAAGGCAGCAGAAATCCCGAATCTCATCATGGAAAATCTCACCGACAATTCCGCCGCCACCTGTCCCCATTGCGGCGGCATCGGCGTCACTATGGTGCGTCGTGGCCGGGAGCAATTTGCTGCCGAATGTTCCTGCCGCATCGCGAAAAAGGCGACACTTCGCCTGCAGAAAGCCCGCATCCCCCAGCGCTACACCCATTGCAGCCTTGAAAGTTTCGACACAGGTTTTCGCGGCGCCGATCCATCGCTTGGCATGGCATTGATGACTACCCGCCGCTTCGCCGACGGCTATCCCCTTGAAACCGCCGGACGAGGTCTCTTGCTGACCGGCAGCATCGGCTGCGGTAAAACGCATCTGGCAGTCGGTTTGTTGCGTGAAATGGTCGAGCAGCGCGGCGCCACCGGAATCTTCTGCGATTACCGCGACCTGCTCAAGCAAATTCAGAATTCCTACAATCCGCAGGTCGCCACCACGGAATTGGAAATTCTGCGCCCCGTCTTTGAAGCCGAAGTCCTGCTGCTGGATGAGCTGGGTGCGGTCAAGCCAACCGACTGGGTCTGGGATACGGTCGCGCACATCCTGAACACGCGCTACAACGACAAACGAACCACGCTGATCACCACCAATTATCCCAATCAGCCATCCGCCCTGGTGCAGGCTCCATCCACTTCCGTCACCGATCGCGATGTGTCTCGCGCCATGCCGGCCAACGCTGCCGCCCGCGCCATGCGTGAAGAAACGCTGGGAGATCGCATCGGGGAACGCATGCGATCGCGCTTGCAGGAAATGTGCATTACGGTTGTTATGCAGGGAGACGATTTCCGCCGAACCGTGCGCCGCGCCAGTTTTTTGTAGCGCAGGTGTGTTCCTGACCTACACGCTCAGTCCGACAACGGTGAATGTCGCCGATGTCGACCGCCTCACACCGCCGACCCGGCACCAGCCTAAAATAACGGCGCAGCCGCCAGGATCGCCAGCGCCGCTGCCACCGCAGCCGCACGATAGATCGTATCCCCCTGTGGCTGCACAGACCGCTTTCGAGTTTGCTTTTTCAAAGCTCGCAACATGTTGGCTCCTGGCTGCACCCCATCCACGCCAAGCCCGCGGCACGCAGCCGCATGCTTTCGTTTCAGGTTGCTGTATCTATGACGTATGCTTCGGTGAAAGGGATTCGGAGCTTCAATCATTTTTCAGTTTTTTTCATGATGCCTTCCCATTCAGGAATTGTTTCCGGCATCCTCCCCGCGAGTTACAATCGGCGCATGAACGACCCAGGACCGGGATCCTCTCCAACTCCTACCCCGCCTCGCGAGCCCATTCTTTTCGCCGCCGAATCCTCTTCAGCAAATAGTGCAGCAGAGGGGGCAGAACGTAACTGGGTGCCGTGGATTGTCGCGATGGTTGTCATCTGCTTCGGGCTTGGACTGGCGTATTGGCTGGGTCGGCCAGCATCGAACTCCTATAGCGGCGCAGTTGATCCCTACGCTAAAAACATCACGCTCAGCAATGTCCAGGTCAGCCAGGCCAGTAACTTCGCCGGCGATCAACTCACCTATGTCGATGGCACCATCCAGAATGGCGGCAATCGCACGATCACCGCGATGACCCTGCAGGCCGCTTTCCCCAATGAAACTGGCGACGCCCCGCAAATCTTGCAGGCCCCGCTCAGCCTGGTTCGCTCCCGCGATCCCTATGTGGATACCCAGCCGATCAGCGCCGCTCCTCTGCCGCCAGGCAAATCTCAGGACTTTCGCCTGGTCTTCGACAACGTTTCCCCTATGTGGAATCAGGCCCCTCCCGCGCTTCGAATTGTGGACATTGGAACCCGCCAATAAGTCACCTTCCCACGATGCTTTGCCCCCGTTGGAGCCATACGAGAAGGTAGTTTTTGCCGGGTTACCAGAAGCTTTTACGCGATTCCCGTCGGGCTCTAATCTCCTCCTTATCTCCAGCTTTCAAACCTTACTTCATACTCTCTTTATAATCAGCAGGTTAACTCACTTTTCCTTCGCTTCTGCCGGGGCCGCACCTTTGGCACCGTGCTTGCAATTAGGTGTGGCGTACCCCAGTGCCAGTAGCGCGGCACGGTTATGGAAAAGTGATGAAAACGTACAATTCAAAAAATTGGCTCAGAATTGCAACGGTAGTACTCGCTGCCAGTACCGCACTTCCGCTGCTCGCACAATCAACAGACCAAAGTTCAGCCTCGAATGCCCAGGTTCAAACTGGAACCTCTGCCGCTGCACCGACTTCCGGCTCGGCAACGATGACTGGAACTGGTCAGCCGCCGCTGGAAACGCAGTCCCACGAAGGCTTCTGGGGGCATATGAACCCGATGGCCCGCAAAAAGTGGGTGAATCGGCAGCTGAACCCCGTAAAAGATCGTTTGAATGAGCTGGATCAGGTTTCGGCCGCGAATGCCCGTGACATCAAGGACGTAGATGCTCGCGCTCAGGCTGGAATCTCCAAGGCTCAGGACACTGCGAACACCGCCGACCAGCATGCAACAGTCGCGGGAAATACCGCAAACCAGGCAGAGCAGACGGCCCAGCAGGCCAGCACTCAGACAGCCGCAATCGGCACGGCAGTCAGCAATCTCGATCAGTACCAGACTGTGAACACCGTGGAGATTCGCTTCCGCAGCAGCCATAGTGCTCTCGGTCAAAACTCAAAAGACGCGCTCGATCAGTTGGTCAGCCAGCTACAGGGTCAGCGCGGATATTTGATCGATGTTCAAGGTTATTCACCGCTACGTGGTCAAGCAGGAATTACCGCTTCCCACGATATGGCCTCGGCTGTGACACGCTACCTCGTCACTGACCGTCAGGTCCCGCTTTATAAGATTCGCCAGATCGGGTTGGGAAACGCTCCTCTTGCCGTGAGCGATTCCAGCAAGACCCGCCGAGGCAGCGTCGTGGAAGTCACACTGATGCATAACAGTTTGTCAACCTTGAGTGCGTCGAATATCGGTGCCTCAACAACCGGCGCGGCGCAGTCCGGTAACGCGCAGTCCTCCTCGAATGGGACTGCGTCGCAGCCCAGCTCCGAGTAGTAACAAGGTTGACTCAAAAGCTCTCACACAAGAGAGAACCAAGGCAGATTGGCCCCTCACACGAGGGGCCCTTTTTTTTGCTGTTTTTACGCCAGGTTGATTGCGAGAGGTTCGACCGCATGACTGCCCTGGCATCCGCCGACACACACCCGATGTCCTGAGTCTTACATTCGTTCAAGAATGTCGCTTGGCCTTGTATTGAGGCCTGATTTTAGTCGAACCATATATGGCGCGCAAAAACAGATGGGCTTCAGCCCTTGAGTGCCGCGGTTCCAATCTCACTTACACTCGTTGAATTGTTGAAAGGACTTCAGACTCGGACACTAGTTGGTTTTGGCGACAGAGATCCCTGGAACATAGCCACCGAATCCACAGACTTTCTAAAACAGTGTCGGCTCGTTCGCGACCTCGCGGCCTTTTTTCTTGCGCGGAATGTTCGTCGAGGCAACCGCGGTATGTCCCGCCGCAGGTTTTTCGCCGCCCTCCGACCCGAGCATCGACAGCAACGCGCGCATCTCTTTGCGAAGCTCGTTAAACTTTGGACTCACGGCCGCAGACTTTGATCCGACAGCCGCAATCCCAGCTCGCCGGCCCGCGGCTGCCGGCGCAGGTAGAAAATCTGTCTTGCGTCGCATCGGGTGCGGCGCCGTTCCATTCTGTGACGTCGCCTTCTGCGCTTCCATCGCGGTGGGCGCTGTCCGTTTCTCTGCCAGAGATTTGCGCGCCCCGGCAATGGTGAATCCTTCGTCATACAATAATCGCTTGATCTCGAGAACCATCTCCACATCACGCTTGCGATAGAGACGTTGACCGCTGCCACCTTTGTGCGGCTTCAGCTGCGGAAATTCTGTCTCCCAAAATCGCAGCACATACGCGGGCAGGCTGCACAGGCGTGCAACATCCCCAATGCGAAAATACAGCTTGTCTGGAATGGAGACAGGAGTTTTTACGGATTGCATCTTGCGTCGGGCGGGTTGCGGTTGTGCCATCAGAATCCCCAATTCCCCAGGCAGAGATGCATCAAACGTTTCACCTTTTGAAGCGAGAACAGAATTCATTCTCTTGTGCTGGCTGTGCCGCACATCATCTCGATCGCTTCAATCCCCTGCGCCTATCGATGACCGCGATACGCGACCTTCTCCAAAGTATAAGTTGTCACAGGCAAATTGCGCAGCACCTATTTTTCTTCTTCGAACAAATAAATTCCAGCTGAAAATCTCGCGCTCAACTTCCTCTCCCAGTTGGCATCATTTCGACCTCGCAGCTCGACCGGCAGTCGAGCTCGAACTTTGCGGCGGAAACTCCCCCGCTGTCGCAGGACCCGCAGCACGACCTGCCACCAGATTCATCCACTGACCCGGATCGAGCGGACGTCCAGCATTCTCGCGCAGTGCCGGCAACTGCATCTCAAACGTTGGGCCAGCCGCCGGCGGCGCAGTCCGCGCGATCAGGAAGAATCTCTCCCCAGCCTGCGGCGCCGACTCCTCAACCCCAGCCTGCGGCGCAGCCGTGGCAGTAGCATGCAGCGCAACAATCACCGGCACCCGCTCCGCAGGCACTGGTACCGAACTCACCGGTTGCGGAAGGACGCTCTGCATCAATGGAGCAACCAAGGGATGCGATAGGATCCGTGCAGACACCCATTGCCGCGCGGTGGGACGAACGACTGTCTCCGGCGCAATCGCCTCTCCAGAGGCAAGCACGCTCGACGGCACCGCAACGGTGTTTACCTTCAGATCCGCATAGTGAACCGACCGAAAACCGGCCCGCGAATGGTAGTAGCTGTAGTAGCTCGACGCGGTGATGTGGCGTGGGTTCGAACGTGCCTCGCTCAAATTCGACAGATTCACTGCCGTAAAGCATGCCGCGCTGCATGCATACGCCGGATAGAATGGCTCCCCCGCTCCCAGAGGAATCCATCCGGCCAACGCCGTACCGGCTTCGCCGATAAAACTCGCACCCCCGACGAACGCAACCATCGCCGGCGCATACACAGGCGAGACTCCCGATGGACCGGGAATCCATCCCCAGCGCGACCCTAAGTCCGTCCACCGCCCATAGTGGAAAGGCGCGAATCCCCACGCAACCGAGTCCACCCAGGTCCATCCCCAGGGCGCAATCCAACTCCAGCGACCACTGGAATATGGCGTCCAGCCTGCCGGAAGATTCGACGGATACCACACCGGCCCATATTCCAGCGTGTCCGACCACTTGCCGTTCGCATCCAGATCCTCTGCCCCAACCGTGTCAGGATTCACGTACCGGCGCGCGTCTGAACTCAAGAATGCTCGGTCACGCTGCAGGCTCCAGACATCAAATGGATCTTTCCCCGGCAGCCGCTGCGCCAGCGCATGAATCGGATTGCTGCCCACCAGGTGTATGCTTTCCCCCGCCCCCAGAACCTTCTCCACTCCAGGTCCGCTGATCTGGATTGCACCCGAATCCACCGCCACCAGCGTGCCGCCGCCATTGGTATACACATCCAGTCGAAAATCTCCCGGCTGCGTCACAGTGATCGCAGCGTTCGGGGTATCCACTTCCACCCTTTTGTCCGAACGCAGCGCGAATGTCCGCACATGCACGCTTCCCTGTGCAACACCCAGCTGCGTGACATCGTTGGAGAGGTTCACAATATTCAGGTCCGTGAACTTCCACAACCGCACCGCAAGCACTCCCATCTGCAGTTCCGCGTGGCCCTCGTGATTCACGTACAGGCGATCTCCCGTGGTCAAGGGAGTATTGGCCACCCCTTGCGTCCAGCGGTCGGTTCCCGCCGGCTCCAGCGCCACCTGCGCTGCAATCTGCGCCAGTCGCGCCACCCGTGCCGGGGGATCTCCCGCAGCCGCCCTCGCAGGCATCGAACCAGCCGACATCACGAGCATCCACGCGCTGGCCATCCATGCCCAGAACAAGCACGCGCCCGGACGACTCCTCATGACAGACCCCTCCGAATTCTCATTGTGAACTCTCATTTGACGGGTTCCAATCTCGAGCAGCACCCTGCTTGTATCGCTTTGTTTCAGCCCGTGGAAATTCGAGCTCAGCCAACCGCTTCCCAATCCTCCCACATCCCCCTCCGGCAGCCGACCAGGCAAATCTCTCGCACAGAAAAAACGGCCCGACGCGCAGAAAAAAACGGCCTCGCAATATTTTGCAAGGCCGTTGCCTGGTGTGTTGCAGAAGTTCGCCACTCGCAGCGCGACTCGGAGCATCTGCCTCCGGCAGCTTCTTCTCCCGAAAAGCTGTTTGTCCAACCAGCCCCAAGAATTGCGCTTATGAGTGACGTCCCACTATATATAGTATGGCCCATGTGACAATGTCAATAGAAAAGCGCGCTAACTCCACCTTCAGTTTGAACTCCAACGATTCTCCCGGCGTATCTTGGATCAAAGAGTGGATTTTGTTTTGCTTTGGGAGGGCTGTGCATGATCGCAAAAAACCTTGGAAACTTTCATCCGCCTGCTGACCGTAAACAGTCTCTCCCGGTGCGCAACAATTTGAGCGCCTTGCGATTCCCGATCGCAGCCCTCTCGCTCAGCGTCTTCATGCTGGCCGTCTCCGGTTGCTCCGTCAACGAGCAGAAGAATGGCGACGCGGAAAATGTGCACCTCCACACCCCCATCGGCGGCCTGGATGTTCGCACCAACTCCGCAGCCGCAGTCGACGTGGGCGTGCCCGTCTACCCTGGTGCCGTCGCCACCGGCGATCAGGGAAAGGACTCAGGAGCGGCCGACATCCATATGAGTTTTGGCAAGTGGCAGCTGCGCGTTAAAGCGGCGGAATATCAAAGCAAAGATCCCGAATTCAAACTGGTCGCGTTCTACAAAAAAGCCATGGCCTCCTACGGCGATGTGCTCACCTGCAAAGACAAAAAGCCTATGGGTCAGCCCGTCGCCACTCGTCAGGGCCTCACCTGCGCCAACGATCATGAATACGATGTCAGCATGGACGCCGAATCTTCTAAGAAGCACGTCAACATCGGCACGCCGAAAATCGCCGGGGACATTAAGCTGCTGGCGGGCTCCCCGGAAAATCAGCACATCATCGAGTTCACGCCGGTTTCCGATGGAACCAAATTTTCCATCGTCGATGTGGAGCTGCCCCACAAGGGACAAACCGATTAGCGCCATCTACCCCAGCTCGATTGCGGCGAATGCGAGGGTAGTTTAGCTTCAACATATGGACTTGGTTTGCCATCGCTGCAGCGCCACCCTCGATCCGGAAACGTATTACTGCCCGGAATGTGGCGCGCCCCAGATTCGCTATGTGGCAGACCAGGGCGAAACCACGCAAACTATGCCGGGAGTCAGCGTCGACATCCAGGCTGGCGCGGCCGCCGGCGGCGCTTCCGTTTCCTGGCAAATGGCAATCCGCATCGCCGCGGTAGTCGGCACCATCGTTGGAATTCTGTCGGCCTTACTGGCCGCCGGCAGTGTGCTGTGGGTGGCTCTGGGCGCAGTGCTCGCCATGGGAATCTATCATCGACGCCGACCCCTGACCAAGCTTGGCCCCCGAGTCGGTGCACGCGTCGGCGCGCTGCTGGGATCGATTGCGGCTACGGTCGCTTTCGCTGCCAATTCCGTCCTTTTGGTTGTGCAGCGCTATGGCATGCACCAGGGTCATGAGATTGACACCCAGCTAACCGATATTGTGAAGCAGGCCGCCGCGCGTGCCGCCACCATGGACCCGCAGGCCCCTGTGACAACCTTCACAAATTTCTGGCTGTCCGCCGAAGGCCGCATTGGTCTCATCCTGCTGACCATGGCCTTCTTATCCTTGTTGATTGTGTTATTCGCGATCGCCGGCGGCGTTTTAGGCGGACAGATTTATCGCTCCTCGCGCGGCAGCAAAGCCCTGTCCTGATCGCATGTCGCACGTGTAGAGCAGGTTCGTTGAAAATTAACGCCGGTCATTCTGAGCGCAGCGAAGAATCCAGAGGGCGATCGTTCCGTAGGTGATTCCGTCCTACGCGTCCACACCGTGGCACTTCTTGAATTTCTTCCCTGACCCACAAGGACAAGGATCGTTGCGCCCGACTTTTTCTCCGGTCCGTCGCTGCGCGGTCTCTGTCGCCTCACCGGCCCCAGCCATGCGCGCCTGTTGCAACTCGCGCTTCTTGCGCCGCTGAAATTCCTCTTCCAGGGAATCGATGGTGGTCGAGGGCGTCCGCGTAGGCACCGGGATCGACGACGCAACTCCATTTGAAGATCCGCCATTCAGCCCTGCTCCGTTGCTTCCGCCCGCACGACCAGGCAGCGCCGCCGGTCCCGGCTCAGCCGCATGCTCCGATCCTCCGCTGAACACAATCGACTGCGGATGCACCCGCGCCGGAATGGAAATTTCCTTTCCATCCGGTCCCATGATCTGCATGCGGAACAGGAAGCGCACCGTATCTTCCTGGAAGCGATTCATCATCGCTTCGAATGCCTCAAACGATTCGCGCTTGTAAGAAATCAACGGATCCTGCTGGCCGTAGCCGCGCAGTCCGATGCCTTCTTTCAACTGGTCCATGGCCAGCAAGTGGTCTTTCCACAAGCCATCCAGAACGCTCAGCATGATCATGCGCTCGTGGTAGCGCATCGCCTGCGCGCCGATGATCTGCTCCTTCGCGTCGTATCGTTCTTTCAGGTGCGTGAACAGCGCTTCGCCCAGTTCGTGCCGATTTAATTCGCGAACTGGTATTCCCTCGGCAGTGATGTCCATGCCGAACTGCATCATCACGGCGTCCTGCAACGCTTTAATGTCCCACTGATCTGGATGCAGCTTGTCCGGCGCATGAGTGTCGAGAATGGTGCTCAGAATATTCGAAACATAATCGTCGGTGATCAGTTCTTTTTGATCGATGCCTTCCAGCAACTGCCGCCGGGTACCATACACCGCCTCGCGCTGCTTGTTCATCACATCGTCGTATTCCAGAACATGCTTGCGCGATTCAAAATTCTGTCCTTCAACCGCCTTCTGCGCCGCCTCAATCCGTCGCGTAATCAACTTCGACTCAATCGGGACGCCTTCTTCCATGCCCAGGCGCTGCAGCAGTGTCGAAACCCACTCCTTGGCGAAGATTCGCATCAAGTCGTCTTCCAGCGACAGGAAGAACCGCGAAGCTCCCGGATCGCCCTGGCGGCCGGCGCGGCCACGCAGCTGGTTATCGACGCGGCGAGATTCGTGCCGCTCGGTGCCCAGGATGATCAGGCCGCCCGCGGCCAATACTTCCTCGCGCTCTTTCGCCGCCTGCGCCGCATATCCCGCGTACACTTCTTTCCAGTCGGACTCCGGCGTCTCAAATTCCTGGCTCTGATAATAAAAACGCATCATTCCCGGCGCCGCGGTGGGAGAAATCTCGCCTTCCGCAGCACTCACCGCCCGCGCGCGATTCTTCTTCACCAGCTCCTGCTTCGCCAGAAATTCCGGATTGCCGCCCAGCACGATATCCGTTCCGCGACCCGCCATATTCGTCGCGATCGTCACCATACCGATGTGGCCCGCCTGCGCCACAATCTCCGCCTCGCGCTCGTGGAACTTGGCATTCAACACCACGTGGCGAATATTCTTCCGCTGCAAAATCTGCGACAGCAATTCCGACTTCTCAATGGAAGTCGTGCCTACCAGCACCGGCTGCTTCAATTCATTCAGCCGCGCAATCTCATCGGCAACTGCAAAATATTTTTCCTTCGCCGTCCGAAACACCACGTCAGTGTTGTCGATACGCCGCATCGGCATATTTGTCGGAATCACCACCACCGACAGTTCGTAAATCTTCTCGAACTCGGCAGCTTCGGTGTCGGCAGTTCCAGTCATGCCGGCAAGCTTCTTGTACAGGCGGAAATAATTCTGGAACGTGATCGTCGCCAGCGTCTGATCTTCACGCCGGATGTTCACGCCTTCCTTGGCTTCAATCGACTGGTGCAGCCCATCGGACCAGCGACGTCCCGGCATCAACCGGCCCGTAAACTCGTCGACGATGATGATTTCGCCGTCTTTGACGACGTAATTTACATCCCGCTTGTATAGCGCATGCGCCTTGATTGCCGTCTCGACATAGTGCTTCAGGTCCCAGTTTTCCGGATCGGCGATGCTCTCAATGCCCAGCAGCTTTTCAATCTTGACCCAGCCCTCATCGGTGACGCCAATGGTGCGATGCTTCTCATCCACCACGTAATCGCCGGTCAGAACCTTGTTCTCCAGCGATTCGATTTCCTCGCCCAGCTCCAACTGCGGAACAATGCGCACCACCCGCGCATACTTATCCGTGGTCTGATCGGTCGGTCCGCTGATGATCAGCGGCGTCCTGGCTTCGTCAATCAAGATGGAGTCAACTTCGTCGACAATCGCGTAATACGGCGGCCGCTGCACGCACTCCGCCAGCTCAAACTTCATGTTGTCGCGCAGATAATCGAAGCCGAATTCGTTGTTGGTACCGTATGTAATGTCCGACGCATACGCAGCCCGGCGCTGCTCGTCGCTCAAATCGTGCACGATTACACCGACCGACAGCCCCAGGTAGTTGTGGATTTTGCCCATCCACTCCGCATCGCGTTTCGCCAGGTAATCGTTGACGGTCACCACATGGACGCCATGACCAGCCAGCGCGTTCAAATAGCACGGCAGCGTAGCCACCAGCGTTTTTCCTTCGCCGGTCTTCATCTCCGCAATGTTGCCCTGGTGCAGCACCATGCCGCCAATTAGCTGCACATCGAAATGGCGCATGTTGATGACGCGACGCCCAGCTTCCCGCACCAGCGCGAATGCCTCCGGCAGAATCTGCTCCAGCACATCCTGCTCGGCCTTGTACCGCTCTTCGGGGTCCTTGATCTCTGCAATGTGGGCCGCAATGCGGGCGCGAAATTCGTCCGTCTTGGCGCGCATCTGCTCGTCCGAAAGCTGCTGCATCGCCGGCTCCAGGGCATTGATCTCCTTGACCGTCGGCAACATGCGCTTCACGGTGCGCTCGTTGCTGGTTCCGAAAACTTTGGTTAATGCATCGCCAAGCTGTATCACGAGAAAATCCAACCTTCATAAATCTTGCTAGCACCGGAACGGCAACTTCCGGACCAGGCGCATATTTCAATTTTAAGCTGTTTGAACGCAGAAACGGCGGCCCAATTAGGGGAGAAGCGCATAAGAATAGGTGCACTCCTATTGTAAATCCTCGGGTGCATTCGACTAGGGAAGCCGTTTTCGTGGCATATTAGGTCACTCGAATCTTAGAAACAGTTCTTAAACCCCATCCCACTCTTCTGGATGCACTCCCAACTCCCATTCGGCCTGGTGGAAGGCCTCTTCAAGGGTTTCATGATGAGTATCGTTTCCCGAACCGTCGTCGCAGACGTGCAATAGATAGTAGCCCGAGTCGCCCTCATAGCGCGCAATGACCAGCGAAGTGAAAGGAGGGAAGGGTCGAGTGCCGTTGCTATCCGAAAGCGTGTGTTTGGTGCGGCCAGGATTTTGGTGATGCTCTCGAAGTTTGACCTTTTTGATCGCTACCATCCCCATGTCAGCATTCACCACTCAAGTTTCATTGGATTTAGAGCTCACTTACCGTCGTCCTCAGGAGGTTTTACTTCGCCCTGGGATGAGTTCTGTCATACACCGCCGCCACCTGGCCCGAGGTCAGATGCGTATACCGCTGCGTCGTCGAAAGCCGCGCATGGCCAAGAATTTCCTGGATGGCGCGCAAATCCGCTCCCTCCTCCAGCATGTGCGTCCCAAACGCATGCCGCAGCGTGTGTGGATGAACATCCGCAGCGAGCCCATGCGAAAGCGCGACCCGCTTCACGATCCGCCCCACACTGCGCGTCGTCAGCCGCCCGTCCCCCCGCAAACGAACATTCAGGAGCAACGCCTCAGACGCCCGTTTCGCGTCCAGCAGCTTCTGCGCCCGCTGCGGCAAATACGTACGCACCGCCATCGCCGCCGCATCACCCAGCGGAACATACCGCTCCTTGCGCCCCTTGCCGCGCACCAGGAGGCACTCATTGCCCCACTGAATATCTTCAAGGTTCAGGCCTACCAGCTCCGCGTTTCGTATGCCGCAGCCGTACAGCAGTTCCATGATGACGCGATCCCGCTCCGGCCAGGCCGTCTCCGTGTCAACATCATTGAAAGCCTGATTCAGTTGCTCCGCTCCCGGCACCCGCGGCAAATGTTTTGGCAGCTTCGGCGTCGACACCAGCCGCGCCGGATTTTGCTCGATGTGCCCTGTCCTCGCCAGCCAGCCAAACCACGACCGAATCGCCGCCAGCGCCCGCGCCACCGAGGGCTTCGACAAATTTTTTTCGTACAGCGTTCCCAGGTATTCCCGGATCACAGGATGTTCGATCTGCGACGGCACAACGCCCTCGCCGCACCGCTTCGCCAAAAACGCCGCAAACGATTGCAGCTCCCTTTGATAAGCACGGACCGTGTGTTCCGACGACGCCCGCTCCACCGTCAGCACCGCCATATACTGCCCAATCAGCCGCAAAATCTCCGGAGCCTGCGGCTCCGCCTCCCCGTCCGGGGCAACTTCGATCTCACCAGATTCTGGGTGCCCGAGGACTCGACCCTGAGACCTGGGATTCTCCGGAGAGCGACGGAGCTTGGGATTCATTCCGCACCCTCCGCAACACGAGCCTGCATGTTTCCCCGTGGATGATGGGCGCGATGGACCGCTTTCAACCTGCCTAGCGCCAGATGCGTATAAATCTGGGTGGTCGCAATGTCCGCATGCCCCAGCAATGTCTGCACGGTGCGCAGGTCCGCACCATGTTCCACCATGTGCGTCGCGCAACTATGCCGCAACATGTGCGGGCTGGCGCGATGATTCACCTGCTTCACCATCGCCCATACCGTTTGCCGTGTCAGCGGATGTCCGCGCTGCGAGAGAAATACCTCACGCACGTTGGCCTTGCGCAGCAATGAGGCTCGGCCACGTTCCAGATACTCCGTCAGCGCCTGAATCGCCGGCTGCCCCAGCGGCACAATGCGCTCTTTATCGCCCTTCCCGCGCACCAGCATCTGCCCCTGCTGCAGAGAAATATCTTCCACCGCCAGTCCCACAAGTTCTGAAACGCGCACCCCTCCGCCGTACAGCAGCTCCAGCATGGCCCGATCGCGCAACGACTGCGGCGTGCATTCTTCCGTCCTCGTTCCCGCAGCGCCATGCCCGGTCTGATCAAGCATCGTCACCACTTCAGCTTCCGACAACGACTTCGGCAGCACCTTCCAACCCGCCGGAGTTTCCAGATGAATCGTCGGATCGTACTCGATGCGCTTATCGAGAAGCAGCCAGCGATATAAGCCGCGCAGGCATGAAAGTTTGCGGGCCCGCGAGCGCGCCTCTACCTGGTGTGCCTGCAAATGCGCTACGAACCCCGCCAGGTCATCATGCTTTGCAGATGCCAGAAATCCGTTCGTCTTCTCCAGAAATTCCGCACACTGCAACAGGTCGCGCTGATAGGCCTCGCAGGTCAGCGGACGCAGACCCTTTTCCACTCGAAGGTAGGTCAGATAATCCTGGATCAGTTTCAAATTGCTTCGATCGGAATGTTGACCGTTCTCCACCCAACGCCTCGCCTGCAGAAATTATCGGACATTGCGCGACGCCCCCAGCAACTCTTTCCCATGGAATCAACTTTGCCAGCCCACCCGTATTTCCCAAGATTACAAGCTGGTTACAACGCTGGCATAGTTTCCGCCAATGCTGCATCATAGAGAGGAAGGCGCCTGGACAACGAACAAGCGTCTCGCCTTCTATAATTTCTGTTTTCTATTTTTTTGATAAGGTCGTCCGTTTTGGCACAACAACTCGTAACCCCGAAAATCTCTACCATTTCCTCTTCTGAATTTTTCCGTCGCATCGACACCCTTCAAGCCGCCGTCGCCGTTTTCGATTGCGATGGCACCCTCTGGTCCGGCGACGCCGGCGTCGGCTTCATGCAGTGGTCCATGGAGTCCGGACTGCTCTCTCGCGAAGCCTGCAACTGGATGGATGCGCGCTATCGCGCCTATCTGCGCGGCGAGGTTTCTGAACTCGCCATCTGCGGCGAAATGGTGCAAATCTACCGCGACCTGCGCGAGTCTGAAATGCGCCAGGCTGTGCATAGATATTTTGACGAGATGATGCGCCCCAACATTTTTCCCGAGATGCGCGAAGCCTGCACTCGACTGCAACAGCGCGGAACCATAATCTGGGCCGTCAGCTCCACAAACAGCTGGTTGATTGAAGATGCCATGCAGCACTTTGGCATCCCCGCCGAGCGTGTCCTCGCTGCCCGGGTTCGCGTTACCAATGGATTGATCACCGAAGAACTGCTCGACATTCCCACGGATGAAGGCAAAGTGAAATCGCTAGCGCGGAATGGCGTCACGGAACCTGACGCCGTCTTCGGCAATTCTATTCACGATGCCGCCATGCTAGCCATCGCGAAGAATCCCTTCGTCGTCAATCCTACGGCGGAGCTGACGGAGATTGCCGCTCTTCAGGGATGGCCGGTATTTCAGCCCGGCCCTGTCCATGCGTGATGGCCTTGCCTGACGATGCCTCCGGCGCTGCCGCTTCCCCGCTGCGCATCGCTTCGCTGCAACCCAGCATCACTCTCACCCTGCAACGGCTCGGCCGTCTCGATGACCTGGTAGCCTGCACCCGCTACTGCGTCGAAGCGTTGCCGGAGCTCACCGATCGCAACCTGAAAATCATTGCCGACTCCTGGTCCTCCACCATGGAAGAACTCCTGGCGGTCGAGCCCAATCTGGTGATCGCCTCGGTGCCCTATCGCATGGAATCGCTCGCCGCCATCCTCCGCGCCGGCTGTCCGGTGTTAACCCTGGCACCCCACACGCTTGCCGACATTTTCGCGGACATTCGCCTGATCGGTTCCGTCGTCCATACCTCCGATCGCGCGGAAGATCTGGTCGCCGAACTCGCCTCCGTCATCGACGCGGTTCGCTTTCAGACTGCAAACGCCGCCGACCGTCCCCGCGTTTATTGCGAAGAATGGGGCAAGCCGCTGATCCATTCTCAGCCATGGGTCAAGGAATTAGTCGAAGCCGCTGGCGGCGAATTTATCGGCGACGCCGGCAAAACCACGACGGCAGAAACCATTGCCGCTTCTGACCCTGATGTCCTCATCTTCGCCTGGTGCGGCGCTGGAGATCGCGTCCCCCTGGCTCGCGTCATCCAGCAGCGCGAATGGGACACCTTGCGCGCCGTCACCAACGGCCGCGTCTATTGCGTTCCCGACGAGTTTCTCAACACCCCCGCCCACCCCATCGTCGAGGGTCTGGGCTGCCTTGCCGCTGCGATACATCCAAATCGATATCCGCCGCATCCGCGCCTTATTTCACTCTCCCGTTCGCAGAAGCAGCCGTAAATCACTATCCTAGAGATGTGATGGAACCGGATGTCGAAGAAGTCCCCCAGGCCGAGTCAGAAAAACCTCGCATGCGTGCCGTGGTCGCCGCTTTGATTTTGCGAGACAAGCAAGTGTTCATTTGTCAGCGCAAGGCCGGTACCGCCATGGGATTGCAGTGGGAATTTCCCGGCGGAAAAATTGAGCCCGGCGAAACCCCCGAGCAGGCGCTGCGTCGCGAGTTGGAAGAAGAGCTTGGCATTGAAGCCAAGATCGGCCCCTTCATCGCCGAGGTGCAGCACAACTACCGCAACGGCGGCTCCATCCACCTGCGATTTTTCGCCGTCTACCACTTTGAAGGGGATATGCAGAACCGAATCTTTCAGGACATGCGCTGGGCGGAACTGCGCGACCTGCCCGCCTACAATTTCCTCGCCGCCGACAGAAAATTTATCCGCGACCTGGCCCAGGGAAAAATTCTCTAGTCCAACA
The DNA here is from genome assembly GCA_963737095.1 of uncultured Acidobacteriota bacterium. Lineage (GTDB taxonomy): Bacteria > Acidobacteriota > Terriglobia > Terriglobales > Acidobacteriaceae > JAKAAZ01. The sequence continues at coordinate 118,205 of CAVTRK010000009.1, read as the reverse complement.
GTCATGTAGACACCGAAGTTCGGCCGTCATCCTAAGCGCAGTGAAGGATCTCAGTATTTCCGAGAAAGCCCGGGTGGCCCATTCAAGCCTTCTTTTGGCTTGAGTGGGGTGGAGAATTTGGTTTCCCCACCGCAGCGATCGAAATCACTCGGTTGCACAACTAACTGCCCGGCGAAAATAGCATCGCCACAGACAAGCCGATCACAATGATCGCCGTTCCCCACGCAATCACATTGAACCAGCGATTGTTGGTGTGCTTGCCCATCAGCTCCGGCTTGTTGATCAGCACCAGCATCAGGATCATCACAATGGGCAGCAGAACGCCGTTCAACACCTGGGAAAGAATCGTCACCCTTACCAGCGGGAAGTGCGGCCACAACACCACTCCTGCCCCCGCCGCGATCAACAATGTGTAAAGCCAGTAAAAAGCCGGCGCTTCACTGAAGCTCTTATCCAGCCCCGACTCAAATCCCATGCCTTCGCACACCGTATAGGCCGTCGACAACGGCAGGATGGACGCCGCAAATAACGACGCATTAAACAGCCCGGCCGCAAACAAAATAAATGCGTACTGTCCCGCCAGCGGCTTCATCGCCTCCGCCGCATCCGACGGCACCTGGATCGCGCCCATGCCGTGCACATAAAGCGTGGCCGCGCACGCCACCACAATAAACCACGCCACAATGTCCGTGAACAGGCAGCCGACGATCACATCCCATCTAGACGGTGTCAGCTGCCGTTCATTCACACCCTTCTCCACGATCGAAGACTGCAGGTAGAACTGCATCCACGGCGCGATCGTCGTACCGATGACTCCGACAATCATGTAAATGTACGAGGAGCTATGCCACGCGGTGCGGGGAGGCAACGTTACCGTGGCGATCACCGCGGTATGCCAGTTGGGGCCGGCCAAAACTCCTGCAGCGATATAGGCAATGTAGAAGGCCGAAGCCCCCAAAAATATTTTTTCAACGCCCTTGTAATCGCCCTTCACTACCAGCAGCCACACCAGCACCGCGCAAATCGGCACCGAAATATATTTGCTGATGTGGAACAGCTGCATGCTGCCCGCAATCCCGGAAAACTCTGCAATCACGTTTCCGAAATTCACCACCACCAGCAGGATCATCATGATGAAAGTGATGCGAAGCCCAAACTCTTCGCGGATCAGATCGCTCAGTCCCTTGCCGGTCACCGCCCCCATGCGCGCGCACATTTCCTGCACCACAATCAGCGCCAGCGTTACCGGAATCATCGTCCACAGCAGCATGTAGCCGAACTGCGCGCCTGCCTGGGAGTAGGTGAGAATTCCGCCAGCGTCGTTGTCGACATTGGCAGTAATAATGCCCGGCCCGATGACCGCTAGAAATAAGACGAGTTGGGTCTTCCAGCGTTGCTTCATGCGGGGCTCCGGATGTTTCAGGGTACACGATTCCAATGAATATCCACACCTGCACTGATATGGCGCGTCTCATTCCGGCTTTGTATCAGGGCCCGACTTCAAGTAGCAGCCCCACTCAATCGATCACGCATTTTCACGCCTGAGTATTTCGCTGCGCGCCTCCGCCACCAACTCCAAAAAGCTCGTTCCCCTTGCGCCCGCGTCAATTTCTTCTGCCGCCTGCACGTTCGCGCGGATGTGCTCCGGCACCCGCGACGAGAACAGCACCATTCCCTCGGGATTCGCTGCCAGAGCGCGCCTGCAACAAAACTCCCGCCAGAACTTTCGCATCCGACATATCCCGATCGAGCGCGTTCGACCATTCCCGGCAACGATCGGAATCCTGCTGGAGAAATCGCCGCAACGTATCGAACGCCCCGGAAATCGCGCGATGATGAATCACGAAACGCTGCCAGGAAATTTTGCCTCGCCTCCCTCCATCGGCGACCACTCGAATTGCAGCACCTTGCAGTAATCTCGGTGGCTCTTCCCACACCTCTTTGACGCGATCTCTCTCCGCGCCCAGCCCAAACGCCCCAATCAAGCCCCGCTGCTGCGCCTCTCGCAGAAATGGCAACAAATCCGATCCATCCAGATCCTCCGCGGCCGCCTCATGCAGCAGCCAAACGTCGATGGCAATCGATCCCTAACCCTAGCAGGCTCCGCTGCAGCGATTTTCCCGCCTCGTCCGCGGAAAACTTTGCCTTCGATCGCATTCCGGCCGCCGCCTGCGCCACTCGCTTTCGAACTGCAGGCAGCTTCGCCACCGCAGGCCGCACCACGCCGCGCGCTATTCCGAGCAATCCCGCCTGCGCCGGCGGCAAAATGCCATACTTCGTCGCGATCGTGACCTGGTCCCGTTTCCCTTGTAAAAATTTCCCCAGGCATTGTTCCGCGCGACCATGCCCATAGGCCGGCGCCACGTCAAAGTGTCGAATCCCCGCGTCAAACGCCGTTTCCAGCAGCTGCAATGATTCGCGCTCGCTGATTCCGCCCATCAAGCCCGAGCCGCCAAATCCCAGCCGCGTGGTCACGCGACCGCTTCCCGGCAGCGCAATCGTCTCAAGCATCGGCCCGCACCTGCGTATCCAGCGGCTCTTCGATCACCGGCGGTAGCGTCGCTAAATGATCCGCCAGCCGAATCGCCAGCGCCAGCAGCGTATGCACCGGATTTGCAAATCCTGAGGTCGGATAGACCGACGCGCTGCAAACATACAAATTGCGCACCCCATGGATTTTCAAATCCGTATCGACCACACCATCCGCAGCCGAGCCAGACATCCGCGTCCCGCCCATCCAGTGATAGCTATCGTCGAATGTCACCTGGCGATAGCCATCCTCCAGCGCCAGCTCCGGAGCCGGTTCCAGCTTCGCCAATCCTGCATTCTCCAGCGCAACCTGCGCCATTTGCGTGAACCGCTGAATCGTCTTCCACTCCAGCGGCGACACCTGCCAGTCAATGCGGCTGCGAAACATCCCCATCGCATCTCGCTCCGGCGTCAGCGTAATCCGGCTCGCCGACAGCGGTTCCTGCTCGCAATGCACGCGCAGCCAATACGTCACATCCTGCGGCCAATACGCGCGATGGCTCACGTAAAAGCTGTAGGCCAATTGCATCAGGATGGGCAGCCGTCGCAACGCCGGTAGCGTATCGCGCACTCCGATCGCCGACCAGTTTCCCCGCAGCAAATTGCGCGCCGCCGACTTCATCTGCCGCACATCCCGCTCCACACTCCCCAGACTGATAAACGAAATCGCCCCGGCAATGTTCAGCGTTTCATCTTCCCGCTGGCGCTCTTCCCCCACGCGCAACTTCGGTTGATATTTCCTTCCCTCCAAATACACATTCGGGAATACCTGCTCCATCCGCTTGCGATCCACGTTCACCAATTTCGCGGAATTGTAGTCGATGTGGCTCTGCACATGCCGCCCAAGCCACTCATTTTTCTGCCACGGCGCCTGCCCCTTCTCCACCGGCTGCAGCAGCAGCTGGATCGTCTCCATCATCCCCAGAGAAAGCACATATGTCGGCGCATGAAAAACATGTTCCGCACCCGCCAGGTTTCTGCAGCGCAGACCCAGAACCGTATCCGCGGCCCCATTCATCATCAGTTCGCACACGGTCGCGTGCAGTACCACACAAATATTCGTCGAAGCCAGCGCGGCCCGATGCAGTCGCGCAAAATTCGGCTCCGGACACCAGCGTGTGAAATAAGGAATCAAATCTTCAGAAAGATTTGGCGCAGCCGAGCCAGACTCCTGCCACACTTCCTCATCCGTCCGCAGCACCGGCAGCAATCCCTCCGCCTCGATCGCTCGCTCGTAGTACTGTGTCAATTCAGCTTTCGCAATCGGCCATCCGCTCCCAGAAATTCCAGGACGCGCTTCAAAATCGCCCTCCTGCATCTCCTGAATCTGCCCGCCCCAGCGAATCGTCGTCCCACCCAGCGCGCGAAATCGCCCTGCATGAACTGACTTCAGCGGCTGTCCAACCCTGTCGCTGCGATTCAGCTGCTGGAAGGCATCATCTTCCTTGCGGCCGCCGCTCTCCAGCAGCAGCACGCGTTTGCCTTTCCGCGCCAATTGCGCCGCCAGCACAATTCCCGCAGCTCCCGCGCCCACAATACACACATCCGCGACAAAGGCCGGCTGTGTCCGCTCGCGTTCGAAGTCGACGATCATTTCAGCGATCTGCGTTCCGCGCGAATTTTAGGCAACAGCTCCTCCACTACGTCCATCACCTTGGCCAGCTGGCTGTCGTTGTCATAGCCGCAGGTCACCGCTCGGCGTTGTCCCGCAGCCGCAATCCGCGCCCGCTCCGGCTCATTGTTCAGGTAGCCGCGAACCTTTTCCGCACACTCTTCAATGTCCGAGAAAAATACCGCTTCCTCATTCTCCCGGAACCGCTCGCTGTGCCCGGCCGATCTCTCCGCCAGCAGAAATCCGCCACACGCGGCAATTTCAAAGCTCTTGTGCGCATACTCATCCTGGTTGCCGTGGGTCAGGAAACTCAGATTGATCTTCGAGCGCCAAATCCCCTCGCGATACGCCGCGTCATACAGTTCATCGGGCTCCGGATACAACGCCGCCAGCGCTTCCGGCTCCAGCTTGCGCGTCCAGATGCGCGGCCCGGAAATCACCACCGGCAAATCATGCTTGCGCCACAGGTCGGTCAAGAACTTCGGCCGCTCATCGTAGGGTGTGCCAATAAACGACACCTGCCGCGTGCGGTCTTTGTCGGACCATCCTGCCGGCGGAGGAAAATGCACGCTCGGCTCGAACGCCGTCTGCACTTTCACCACGCGCCGTGCACCCCGCTCCAGGTAGGCTTTGACACTCACATCCCGCTGCTGCACATGCAGGTCATACTCCGCAATCGTCCGCACATACAGGCGAAATCCCGGATCGCGCCTAGGGCCAAAAGGATTGTCGATCATGTAATCCACGGTCGCGATCCCCATCGCCCGCAACTGCCGCAACGTCTCCGCGCGAATAAACAGTGGCTTGTCGAACCACACCGCATCCACATCATGTTCCTTCGCCAGCCGCAGCACATCCGCATTCATCTGCGTCACCACGCGGCCAATCTGCAGGCGATAGCGAATCCGCGCCATCCACGGATTGCCGTGCTTTTCATACTGCATAATATCGATGGGAAAAACCTTGTGCCCCAGCCGCTCAAGGCTATGCTGCCGGTACAGTCCGTACCAGCCATGATTCATCGGCGCGATGTACAAGATTCGCAGCCCGTTCGGCGCTGGCTGCCGGGTGGCCCATTCAAGCCGTTCTGTGGCTTGAACGGGGTCAATTGAATTTGTCATCCGGGGTTCCTTGCTCGTGCAGTGCAGCTCGGCTACGCCTGTTGCCTCATAAAGGAAATCACCTGGTCCACGTTGACCACGCCCACCAGCTTGTTATGCTCCTCCACCACCGGCAACGCATACAGGTTGTAACGATCGAACAGCTCCGCCACCTGTCTATCCGGCATATCGGCCGGGCAACTCACAAAGCGAGATTCACTCAGCACCGCAACTTTCGTCTCTGGTAAAGCCAGCAACAAACGCGCCAGCGGCACCACCCCCAGCAGCATTTCGTCATCGTTCAGCAGGTAAACCTCCGTCACAATTTCAGGATCGTCGTCGAAATTGCGCAGTGCCTCAATCGCCTGCGCCACGGTGGCGTCGGACGGCACCGCGACATAATTCGTCGTCATGCGCCCGGCGGCGGAGTGCTCGCTGAACTCCAGCAGCTCTTTGACTTCCTCCCGCTCCTCCGGCTCCATCTCTTCCAGGATGGCTTCCGACTGCTCCTTGCGCAGTTCGCCCAGCAAGTCCGCAGCCGCGCTGGGATCCATCTCCTCCATAATGTCGGCGGCGCGTTCCGAGTCCATCGACTCCAGCAGCTGCTTCTGCAGCTTCGGCTCCACTTCCTCCAGGGCCTCGGCCGCCACTTCCTCGTCCAACTGGTTGAAAATCGCTTCGCGCTGCACCGGTGCCAGGTCTTCCAGAATGTCAGCCAGATCCGATGGATGGAACTGTGACAGGCGCTCGTGAGAAATCTTTAGTCGCACTCGCCGCGCTGGATCCACTTCAATCAGGTCGACAAAGTCCCACGGAATCGCTTTGGATGGGATTTTTTTTGTGATGCGCTCAATCGCGCGCTTGCTGGCAGCGCCTTTCAGCAGCCGGCGCATGGCCCCAAGCGTCCCAACTTCGACCTCGATGGCGCGCAGCTCTCCACCGCAGTCATGCGGCAGCCAAAGTAGCGAGACGTCGTTCACTCGAACGACCTTTCGCCCGTGAACATCAATGATTTGCTGATCCATCAGGTCGCGATCCAGCAACAACAGCGGCTCGCTCATACTGAACGGCCTCGGATGAGCATCGCCGCGCAATCGTAGCGCACCGTTCGGCGATTGCTCCAGGCCACCCGGCGAAACCGCCTGCAGGGCGTCCTTCTTTCCCCAGATTAACTCCGTCACCAGCGAGGCACGTACGCCCGGCGTGACAGCCAGGTCCCGCAGCCGGCCCAAAGAATTCCCCGCAGCATCCACAATCGGACTACCCAGCAGGAACGAAAGATGAATCAGTACGGAGCCTTTCGCGTTCGACCCCTCTTTCTGATTTTTCTTTAGCTCGTCGACCGGCATGGGTTGTACTCTCTCGTCTGCGATTGTGATTCGATCGTGCACGCGGTTAGCGATACAGTGGCTGGTGCGATTTGCCTGCAAGAAAAACTGCGCGGACAGGCAGAGTTATTTCCCTTGCAAGAGCATTCCTACGCCCGCATGCACAGTCTACCCAACTCGAGCGAAAGCGAGGGCAGTTTCTTTACCGCCAGCCTGTTGCAACGCCTCAAAATCCAGCGTTCAGCTTGTTTCATTGGATGCGCGGCCGCCCCCAACCTCTAGCTGGATGGCATCCCGGGAGGGCTGTCAGATCAGAGTCCGTCTGCCTCCGCCAACAAAAGACTTCCTTGACACTAGGCCGACCGTACAAGCACACTTCCCCTGTGGAGAATTTCTGCGTGTCCTTGGCAACAATGACCGCATTCGGAACCAGGATCTGATACTCTAGCGGGCCCGGGGCGTGTGGTGGATTCCATGGCAAGTCGATTCAGTTACACTTTGGACTCATCGCTGGACAGCGTGAACAAAGTGGAAGAAGCGGCGGAACAGTTGGCCCAGAAGTCAGGCCTGGATGAGGATCAAACCTTCCAGCTGACCATGGCGGTACGCGAGGCCGCAGTGAATGCCGTGCTGCACGGCAATGCCTACGATCCTGAAAAAAAGATTACAGCTTCATTTGAGAATAATGGGTCCTCGTTGATCATTCGTATCAGCGACCAGGGAAATGGCCTCGATCCCGCCACACTTCCCGATCCATTGGCGCCGGAAAATCTGCTCAGCGGCTCGGGCCGCGGAATTTTCCTCATCCGATCATTTATGGACGAGGTACACTTCAAACTACTGCACCCCGGCACCGAGTTAACACTTATCAAACATTTGGATTCAACCCAGAAAAGCGCCTAAGGAGGAATACCACCGTGAGCATGAAGATTAGTACCCGCCAAGTGGATGGAGTCACCATTCTCGATCTGAGCGGTCGCATCACACTCGGCGAAGGCAGTGTGCAACTGCGCAATGCGGTTCGTGAATTGTTAGGCAAGGGATCGAAAGATATCCTGCTGAACCTGGCCGACGTCAATTACATCGACAGTTCGGGCATCGGCGAGCTGGTGAGCGCCTTCACGGCGGCTCGCAACCAGGGTGGCGAGCTGAAGTTGTTGAAGCTGACGAAAAAGGTTCACGATCTGCTGCAGATCACCAAGCTCTACACCGTGTTCGACGTGAAAGACGACGAAGCGGAAGCCATCGCATCCTTCACCAAAAAATAGCTTTTCCGCCTGAAAGCAAAAAAGCGGCTGTCGCCGAAGCGACCAGCCGCTTTTTCTTTGGAATCGAGTCTCGCGGAACGCCCCCGTTGTATCAGGGCACGCCTATAGCCGTACCGCTGATAGCCAAAAAACAAATCCCGGAGCGCCCGCCTTGTATCAGGGCACGGCTTCAGCCGCGCCGTTGATAGCCAAAAAGCAATTGGGCTTTAGCCCCTGAAAAGCTTCCGCAATTCCCGGTTCGCCCTGTCTGAAACTTGCCGCGTTACTTGCCGTCAAAGTTGACCTTGGGAACCTGCTGGGCCGCAGGTGTTGCCTCAAAGTAGGCATTGTTGCGGTGATATCCCGCGATCCCCGCCCAGATGCTGTTCGGAAACAGCCCGATAAAAGTGTTGTAGTCCTGCAGCGCCTGGTTATACCGACGCCGTTCCACCGCGATGCGATTTTCCGTTCCCGCCAGCTCATCCTGCAATTGCAGAAAATTCTGGTTGGAGCGCAGCTGCGGATACGCTTCCGAGATCATCAGCAAATGGCCCAGCGCGTTATCCAGCTGCCCGTTTGCGGCAATCTTATCCTGCGGATTTTTAGCGCCCAGCAATGCCGACCGCGCATTCGCAATGTCGCTGAATACGGTCGTCTCATGCGAAGCGAATCCCTGCACCGTCGACACCAGGTTCGGGATCAGGTCAGCTCGCCGCTGCATCACAATTTCCACCTGCGACCAGGTCTGCTTCACTTGCTCGTTCTTGGCCACCATTTGGTTGCGCGCGGAAATATAACTGCCGAAGACCAGCAGCCCCACTACAACAAGTATGCCCAGCAATCCCAGAAGGACGACGCCTGTTCGTTTCATCGTGATTGTTCTCCCCTAAACTTTTTTATTCAGCATCAAAATCTTGTTCTGGTGCCCAACCTATAAATGAATTGCCATCCCGACCGGAGGTCGCCTCTGCGACCGCAGCGGAGTGACCTGCTTGTCAGTCGATCGCGCCGCAGGATTACCAGCTCCCGGATGCTCCGCCGCCGCCAGAACCGCCGCCGCCGAATCCGCCAAATCCTCCGCCGCCACCATCTCCGCCACCAAAGCCGCCTCCACCGCCGCGGCCTCCGCCCATGCCCCCCAGGAACATGCCCAGCAGAAATCCCGCCCAGCCACTCGATCCGGATCGCAACAGCGAAATCAACACAAAGATCGCAAATATCGCCAGCAGAATATCTTTCACTGCACTCCGCGGATGAGGCTGCGGCTCCGGTCCAACATTCTCCGCAGGCGTTTTCAGGGTGACGCCGGCATCCTGCGCAATCACATTGGCCACATCCTGCGTTGCCATAGTGATCGCCGCATCGTAATTGCCTTCGCGCAGATACGGCACCATCTCGCGGCCGATGCTTCCCACCTTGCCATCCGGCAGGATGCCTTCCAGCCCGTAACCAACTTCAAATCTGTAATGGTGATCGTCCGTCGCGATCAGGAACAGCAACCCGCGATCGGTGCCCTTCTGCCCAACCTTCCATTTCTCTTCCAGGTGAACCGCGAAATCATCAATGGTGTCGTCGCCCGTGGTTTTGATCGTGACCACTGCAATCTGGGCGTGCGCCTGCTGGTCGACCTCGGTACACAATTGTTCCAGATGAGTGCGCGTTTCAGGCGACAGCACGCCCGCAAAGTCATTCACGTAGCCGGTCGGCTTTAGATCATTCACACTCTCCGCATGGGCGATCGAAGCTGTGGCCCAGGGAAATAGAGCCAGCAAAACAACCAGAAATGAGAGATTCCATCGTCGCCATGGCGTGCGCGGGCACGGTGGCTTGGGCGCAACCTGGCCGCCGGAGTTGTCGATCGACAGACTCCACCTTCGTTCCACCCGGGCAAGCCGTGGCAACCGTTGGGATCGCATACGCACCCTGATTGTACGACGCCAACCTCGCCAAAGTTCCCGGTTGAAAGGTCGCGCGGCATTCACCGCCTGGTCAGCGATGGGTGTAGATTTATTGGATCTTGAAGCCCGTTTCCTGGGTCAGCGTGGCGATCTGTTTCTCCCGGTCCTCAGATTGGCTTTGGACCTTCATCCCCACCTCGCTCACCTTGCCCATGTTGGTCGCGGCTTTGGCTTTTTGCGCCACCTCTTGATCATTCTTGATGTACGCATCCATCTGCACCAGGTACATCTGATCAAACGGCTTTCCCGTCATTTTCTTCATCTGCTTTTCAGCTTTTTTGGTCTCGCTGGGTACCAGGTCCGGCTGCATCCCCATCTCGCCGTTGGGGTTTGGCGTGATCAGTTCGTTCGAGAGGCTATGATTTTCGGTGATCACCTGATGCGCGAACTTCTTCACGTCATCATTGCTGCTGTTTTTAATTGCCATCTTGCTCAGATCATTCTCAACATCAAAGTTCCTGCGAAGGTTCCCGAACATATTCTGCTCGGCCATCTGATCGTTGCTGAGCGCACCCCCCGGCGCACCCGGCTGCATCCCGTCCGGCGGCATATTCCCGTTGGGGTTGTTCATATTGCTGTTGGGAGTGGTTCCGCCCATCGGCGCCGATGGACGCATCTGCGAAAACGCCGCCGGCGTCATCGCCAATACCAATACCGTGGGAGCCAACCAGCTCGCCCTCATAAAATTCAAGTGATTTCTCAGTCTCATCTTGCCTTCCTCCATAGTCCGCGACAAATCATCCCACGTCCCGCGTCGACCTTTAGAATCTAAGGAATTTAGACGACGCCTTCTCTGGAAAGGTCTCCTGCTGCGCCTGAATTCCAGAGTCCGCCAAACCGGCGACCGGAATGCAAACTTCGGCCCGGTCCCGCTCGAACATTTGATCCTACACAGTTCGCAGCCCACGAGGTAGAGTGAAAATTGCATCCTCGCGTAACCCAGAGTCCAGATGAATACCCATCATGAAAAGACGAAGGGAGCGTACCCGTTTCACCATCGCGTGGCGCAGAAGATGTCCATGATGGCGATGATGGCGCGTTTCTCGGTTTGCGGCCTCGCCTTGCTCCTGCCAGCTGGCAGCCGCGGCCAGGCACCACCCCCCGCAAGCAAGGCCTTCCGCTCCTTCGACCATGTGATGCTTTTGGAGCAAAAGGGTGAAACCTCGGCAGGCGTAAACGTCGGCGACCTCAACGGCGACGGCCTTCCCGACATTGTCCTGGGTAAGGGCCGCCATTGGCCCCTTTACAATCGTGTGCTGTTGAATGATGGCAAGGGCGGTTTCATCGCGAGTCACCTCGGGACCGCTCCCGACCGGACCTATTCCGCCGCCATGGCCGATATAGATCGCGACGGCGACCTGGACATTATCGTCAGCAATGATTCCCCCGATCGCAAGCTTGTCTACCTGAATAACGGCAAAGGACAATTCACCGTGTCCGGTACATTTGGCAGCCCGAGCTGGGCTACGCGTTATGTGACACTCGCCGACCTCAACGGCGACGGCTATCCAGACATCGTGGCCGCCAATCGCGGTGACTATCCAGACCCGGTGGCCGGCAAGCCCGGCAAAGGTCCCAAAATCCCCACACCGAGTTTTGTCTGTATGAACGACGGCAAGGGCCAATTTCCCGCCTGCGAACCGCTGCCAGGGTCGGAATCGGCAACATCCATCGTAGCGGCGGATCTCGACGGCGATGGAACTTTCGACCTGTTCGTCCCCCACCGCGATGGCGGCCAGAGCATCATCCTGTGGAATGATGGGCACGGCCATTTCCCGACATCTACAAAAGTCGGGCCACCCCTTGCCTTCATCCGCATTGGCGCCGCAGGGGACTTCGATGGGGACGGCCGCCTGGATCTGGCGTACATCGACGAGGCAAAACAGGCCACGTACGTGATCTATAACCTCGGCAACCGGCGGTTTGGGGAACCGGAGCAGCTTGCAGGTCCGCCCCGGCATCCGTACGCGCTGGCAGTCACCGATCTCAATCGCGACGGGCGACCAGATATCGTGGTTGGCTATGTGGAGAGGCCGGGATCGGTGTATTACAACACCGGCCCGCACGCTTTCCACGAAGTTCCTTGGAATGACGGCAGCGGCACCGTGTATGCAATGGCGTTCGCGGATTTCAATGGCGATGGTTGGCCAGATATCGTGGCGGCTCGTTCCGACGCGCCGAATGCGATCTGGTTCAGCACCGCGCCGATGACGTCCCGACAGCGGCAGCTCGCACCTGCCGGCCCTTGAACTACTCCGGCATCTGCAGAAACTGGCGTACCTCGACCGGCGCACGGCAGGCGATGACAGCCTTACGCCCCCATGCCAGCGCCTCGTCCATGTCAGCCGCTTCCACAATCCAAAATCCGCCGATATGCTCCTTGGTTTCCAGATAGGGCCCGTCGGTGATGAGAACTCCTCCGCCGGACTGCTTGCGCAACGATTTCGCTTGAGGCGCCGATTGCAGGCCGCCGGCGAAGACCCTGGCACCGGCAGCTTCCATCTCTTCGTTCAGCACGTCGATATCGTGCGCCATTGCTTCGCCCTCTGTGGAGGAGTCGTAATTGTCGGGGTGATGAATCGCAACCAGATACTGCGGCATAAAATTATACCTTTCTCTTCAATGAACATTGGGCGGGCTGTTTGCCTGCCTTCAGATTGAAAACGAAATTCTACAGGTCTGCCAAAAATTTCGTGTGCGTCTAGGGATGCTGCTCGACCCCGGAGCCTGCGTGATATTCCGTTCCGTCTGACCAGCGTTGCATGGGAATTACGAATTGCGTCAGGTGCTCCACCGGGTCAGCAACGGCAATGACAGGGGAACCCGGCAGATTCGCTCCCCAGATGGCCGGGTCGGTATCCGTAAAGAAAAACATCAGGTGAGAGGGCCAGTGGGGATGGCTGTCGCCGCCGTATCCCTGCTTTCCCATCATGTAGCACATGGCCCCAGGCGCCATCGGCGGTAGTTCGTTTTTGCCGATGGCAGCCTGAATGGCCGCGTTCATCTGTGCCGGCGTGCGTCCCGCCAGTCCCCACTCCGTCTCCTTGGTGAGGTGCAGCAGGTAAGAACGCGCGGCGGGCGCATTCACACACATCGGCACTCGCACCTTCGGATTCCAATAGTCAGGATCCGCTGCGGATGTCCAGCCCCGCCCCACAATACACACGAAGCCGTTCGTCCCTTTCGCCGCTGTTTCGAAACCATGCCGCGTAAGGACCTGCACCTCCGCATGGCTCGAAATGGGTGTGGGCGCTGCAGTGCGCGCCAGGGCGATTTCCGCATCTCGATCCGGCATCAGGTATTGATCGACATGAGCCATCTTCGTGTATTTGGTCGCGGTATCCTGTGGCCTCGCCTGGTAAGCGGTACCGAGCATAGCCAGCAGTGCGAAGCCTGTGATTGAGATTGCGCTAATTTTTCGAGACATTGTCTTCACCCTTGGAATGACCTTTCATCGCCTGTAAGGCCAGCGGATTGCTGGTGCCTTCACTCACTCGACGAACCACCACACCTGAGTTCGACAAAGGGTTCAGAAAAATGTTTTTTATTGCGGCGCGCTGCGACGCCACACTCCGCAGCAGCCTTCCAGCTTTTCGTCACCCGGCTTTGCCAGTGGCGAATGCTTTGCGCAGCGCCGTCTTCCAACTCGCGCTGAATTGTTGGGAGACTTCCGCCTTCGGCACCAGGACATCGAATCCGTGGAAGGCACCCGGTTCGACCAGCAGTTCGGTTGCGACTCCGGCATTGACAAGGCGGCGCGCGTACTCCATGTCTTCGTCGACGAACAGGTCGATCGACCCCACACCAATCCATGCAGGCGGCAAGCCGGCGACGCTGGCTACCCGGGCCGGAACAGCGCCTGCCGGCACCGTGGACGAGCCTGCGGGAACGCCAAGCAGCAAGCTCCACGCCAAACGATTGGTATTCGCAGTCCATAGAAAGTGGCCAATGGAGTCCGGCACGGCGCGGGTGCTGCCTGTTCGGTCGTCCAGCTGCGGATAGATCAGCAGCTGAAAGACGATGGGAACTTCCTTGCGGTCGCGCGCATAAATCGCAAGGTTCGCAGCGTGGCCGCCGCCGGCGCTCTCACCACCCACGGCAATTCTGGAGCGATCGATGCCAAGCTCCGCCGCATGGGTATAAACCCACTTCAGCGCCGCGTAATTATCATCCAGCGCGCCCGGATAGTGCGTCTCAGGAGCCAGCCGATAGTCGACCGAGACGACGACGCAGTGGCAATCCGTCGCGATCCCCTGCACCACAGGCATCAACATGGGATCGGTCATCATGAAGCCGCCGCCATGCATGTGCAGCAATACGGGTTTGTTCTTCTCTGACGGCGCAGGATCAACAATCCATATATGAACCTCGGGTGCTCCCGACGCCCCGGGGATGTGCCGCTCCACAGGCTGTGGCGCGGGAGCAGGCAAGGGCGGCATGCCAGGCATTTGCCGGAACTTTTCGACCATATCGATGGAGAGGTCATAGGCCGGAAACTGCTTCAGCGTAGGAACAAGTTCCGGATCGACGACGGAATATGGGTCCACAATTGCCGGCGAAGTTTCTGCACGCGCGGCCAGCTCCGCCTCTGCCAGCGTGGCCGCAGGCGCCAACCCCATTGCCAGGCCAAGGCCGGCGGCGCGGATTGCGAAATCGCGGCGAGTGAGTTGATCGCTCATATGAGTCATTCTTCCCTCTTGAAAATTCGCAATCAGTTTCCATGGTCCGGTTTCGCCGGCGGCGTACTTACTTCTTGACCCGCGATGGATGAGGTGTGCCATTCGGCAGGCTGCTGTATGGGATCTCGCGCACTTCACCCTGCACCGCGCCGCCCATCGCTGCCTTGCGGGCCCACCCTAGCGCCTCCTCCATGTCGGCGGCCTCCAAAATCCAGAAACCACCTACGTGCTCCTTGGCTTCCATATACGGGCCGTCGGTGATCAGCAAATCGCCATTCGGGCCGGATCGCAACGCCTTCGCCTGGCTGGCTGGGGCCAGGCCGGCTGCCATGAGCCTGGCGCCGGCAGCGATCAACTCTTCGTTCAGGTCGTTGATGGCTTGTATGGTCGCTTCAGTCATTGTCGATGGGTCAAAGTTGTCGGGTAAGTAATTCGTCACCAGATATTGCGGCATGATTTTCTCCTTTGTGGTGCGGCGGTTTTCGGGCGGCCTGGTTGGCTTGCCTTCACTATAACGACGAACGACCTCACCCTGCTTCTACAAGGAGTTCAAGTTTTTTTATGTCCCCTCCTCATCCATTTTGATCTCCGGTCTGCCACCTCCTATTCAATTTGCGCCTGCAGCTAGGCCCTGGGCGTAGCACGCGCGAGTTGTTTAGGTCCTTTCTTAGGGAAAGAATCTCGATCAAATACCGCAGCAACAGACAGCGAAATCTGGCCGGGTAGGCGAACATTCCTTTGGCACAGGACCTCGCCGCCATGCGCAATTCGCATTCCGGTCAGACGTGATAGGTATCACTGATTGCCAGGCATCGCTGGATCGATACTTGAACACGTTACGTAGGAGGTCTGTTCGTGAATCGAATCTGTGCGCGCATGTTTGGTCTCACCCTGTTCGCTGTTCTCTTTTTGCCCATTGCTGTCCAACCTTCCATGGCTCAGCAGGATCAACCCAAGCATGTGTTCCATCGCGGAATTCCAGCCGGGGATACCTGTGCCACCTGCCATAAGGCGATTTATGACCAGTGGAAGGCCAGCCCGCATGCCGCCAACAGTATCGAATGCACTGTATGCCATGGCGAGCCGGCATCACCGGACTTCGCGGGCATGCCTGCGTTAAGCACATGCGCCAACTGTCACGGCGATCAGGTGGCACAACTCAAGTCTGATTCATTCATGAGCGGCAAGACATGTGTGAGCTGTCATCAGGCCCACGTCTTCGTCGAGCACAAGAAGGCGACCCCGGCAGCCGAGTAATCACAATCTCCAGGCGGCCATTCTCGTCGCAGCTCCAGCGACCACGTCCTACTGGCCGGCGACGATTCTCTGCAGGGCGGCGACGTGATTCTGAAATGTCTTCCGCCCGGTGCGGGTGACGGAGACCCAGGTTCGCTGACGACCGTCAGCGGTGGCCTTGGTGAGCTTGACCAGCCCGGCCTCGGCGAGCGCTGACAGGTGCTTTGACATCACTGAATCACTGGTGCCGGTGAGCTCTTTCAGGCGCGCGAACTCCGCCTGCTGCGCTTGTACCAGCACGGCCATTACCTGAAGACGTGCGGCAGCCTGCAGCAGTGGCTCGAACCCGACAATGATGGTTGCGCTATCGGGCACTGAGTTCGCTCACGAAAACGCGCTGCCAGAGCATGCTTCCCACGTAGGCGATGAGGAACGCCACGGCGGCGAGCGCGGTGCTGATACCAGGTTCTTTCTGCGACATGGAGAAATAGTAGCTGGCAAAATACAGGCCGAGAATGATCGCAACCAGGGGGAACGCGATCATGCGTGTTTTGCCACGGCGATAGCCGTTGATGAAGACGCCAAGCCGGCGCTTATCCCACTGCACGATGAGAAAAATACCCGCGAAGATCATGGCCAGCGCGACGAAGCGCATCGGCAGAGGCAGAGTGGGAGTTGCCACCAGGGCTGCCACAATTGCAGCGAACGCGGCGTGGCGTAACGGCGGGCAGAGCGCAAGGCTTGCCAGGTTCTGTTCCACCTCACCTTTTGCGGCGAGTGCCAGAATTGCATCTTCTTTGATAGTCGACATGTAGGTCATCTCACTTTCCAATGTGGAAAGTGTAGCATTCACTTTCCAATGTGGAAAGTGATAAATTTCCGCTGTAGGAACTCATATTTCGACTCCCCAAGCAGCGCGGTGGGCTAGCGAGGCGGACAGAGTTGCCGCACGGCCGAAATCTTAAGCCCATACTGATCGACTCCCGACATATGGGAGCCGTCCGCCGCCAGCTTCAGCCGGTCCTTCGGCAAATCCGACGCAGTAAACGCGTATGTTCTTGGCGATCCCTCAACTGCCTTCCATGTCCCGTGCCAGGACGCTCCCGCAGACGCGGCTGACCAGGTTCCATCGGCCTTCACGTTCACGGTGCTGGTCAACACATCCACCCAGGTCCAGGTTCCAACCGGGCTGTCGCCGCCGACGCTCCGTGTGGCCTTGTCCATACCGCCGTACTGGTTGCCCCCGCTCAAGGTTTTGCCATTTGCCGACAGCGTCTCCGTGGAGACAGCCACCTGCGGCCAGGTGATGGTGTAGGTGCGCTGCGATGGACTCACCACTTGCCAATGCGCTGTGAACGGACCTGCAATAACGGCATGATCGGTGTGGATCTGCACCGGAACCCCATTGAACCACCGGAAGCAGCCGACGAATGGATCGACGCCGGGAGCGCTCTGCGTCACAGGCGGCGGCGCGACTGTCTGGTTATTTGCACCACCCCAGCAATAACGGTTTCCGCGCTGATCGTAATCGCAACCACTGGATGGATATCCGGGCGGCGGCGATTCGTTGGTGATCTGGGCCGACGCCGCGGGCGCATGCGCGAGGATCATGAATCCTGCGCACAGAATTCCGAGAACGCTCAAAACTTGTACAGAGCTTGCCGAGGTTGATTTCACTGGCTTCCTCCGCTCACGACTTGTGACTCAGAATATCTCGAAGTGTACCTGATCCTTCGTGAATACCTCTCGAGGATCAGACCGATCTCTTCTGACGGCGGGTAGTAGATGATAGTTGGCCAGCGGCTTCGCGTCTTGGCAATATCCGACGCTCGCCTGGCTCCATGCAGCAAATCGATAGAGATGTTTCGTGGGGTTAGGGAAAAACTCGCGGCATGCCTTGACCTTCTACACGTGAGGCTGTATATGTAGAAGCCATAGGCATGAAAGATAACGAAGATAAATTCGATCTCCCTCAAGGTACGCTCGATCTGCTGATCATGAGGATCGTTGCGCTGGGTCCCATTCACGGCTATGCCATTGCCCAGCGAATTCAGCAGATGTCGCGCGATGCGCTGCAGATCCAGCAGGGCTCTCTCTATCCGGCTCTCCATCGGCTGGAATATAAAAAGTTCCTTACCTCCAAATGGAAGTCCTCGGAGACCGGCCGCGAAGCCAAATTTTACGAGCTCACGGCTAAAGGCCGAACTCGACTCCGTACTGAAACCGAGAACTGGATGCGCCTCACCGATGTCGTCGCTCTGATTCTTCATGGAACGCTGGAGGAAATCTGATGGGCTGGCTACGTAGACTTTTCGCCCGCAACCAGATGGAAGCCGAGCTGGACAAAGAACTGCGCTTCCACTTCGAATCCCAGGTCGCAGACAAAGTTCGCTCCGGCATTGCGGAGAGCGAAGCCCGCCGCCAGACACGTCTGGAGTTCGGAGGGATTGAGCAGATTAAAGAGGACTGCCGCGCGCCCCGCGGAACGCTGTGGCTGGAATCGACGCTGCAGGATCTTCGCTATGGGCTGCGTCAGCTTCGCAATGCACCAGCATTCACGTTCATCGCTGTGCTCACGCTGGCGCTTGGCATCGGCGCCAACATCGCTGTGTTCAGCGTAGTCAATACCATTTTGCTGCGACCGCTGCCGTTTCCGAACGCGCACCAACTGGTGCGGATTGTAGAGAAAGATCCTACAGCCGGTGAATCCTCCAAAACCTACACTGCGGATATGACGCAGGATTTCCAGCAGCGGAATCATTCCTTTCAATCCGTCAGCGGCTATTTCGCGTTTACCGGACCCAACAACTTCAAACTTTCTGGCAGCGGTCAGCCAACGCCCGCTACGGGGATTCTTATCGCTGAGGGATTCTTTGAAACCCTCGGCGTCAAACCCGCAATCGGCAGACTGATGCGGCCGGAGGACTTTGTGCATCATGCCCAGCCGGCTGCGTTATTAAGCTATGCGTACTGGAAACGCACGTTTGGCGGCGACCCCGGCATCGTGGGCAAAACGGTTGATCTTAGCGACAAGCTTGACCTGAACAATTCTTCCGTTACGGTGGTCGGCGTGTTGCCGCAGACATTTGACTTCGGCGCTGTCTTCTCCCCGGGTGCCAAGATCGATCTCTTCGTTCCCTACATCATGGATGATTTCCGCAACGATGGAAACGACCTCGCGCTGGTCGGCCGCCTCAAGCAAGGCGTAAGCATGAAGCAGGCGCAGGACGAGGCTGACTCGCTTTTTCCGCAGTTCTATTTCGTGAAGACGCATCCGGAGTACGGGAAAGGATCCACTGCCCAGCTGACTGGCCTCAAGGAGTATGTCAGCGGAAAACTGCGCCGCTCCTTGATTGTGCTGTGGTGTGCAGTAGGAATGATTCTGCTGATTGTTTGCGTAAATCTCTCCAGCTTGCTGCTGACGCGGGCGGCCGCGCGTAGCCGGGAATTCGGAATGCGTATCGCTCTGGGAGCAAAACGCGGGCGCCTTGTGCGTCAACTGCTGACTGAAAGCCTGCTGCTGGCGATGGTTGGAGCAGTGCTGGGATTAGGGCTGGCCTATATTGTTATCGCCTATCTGGCGCATCAGGGCTCGCTCAGTCTGCCGCTTCTGAGTATGGTTCGGATTGATGGCACCGCATTGGCATGGACGCTGGTGATCGCAGTAGGAGCAGCCGTTCTTTTTGGGATGACGCCTGCGCTGCAACTGTCGAACAACCATCTGCAGGAAGTTCTGAAGGATGGCGGGCATGGAGGCAGTGACGGCAGAAGGCATGAACACATGCGTTCCGCTCTGGTGGTCACTGAAATCGCCCTGGCCTGCGTGCTGCTCGTCGGAGCCGGTCTGCTGCTGCGCAGCTTTCTTCGCGTGCTCGACGTGGACCTTGGTTTTCAGCCAGCCCGCGCCGGCACAATCAGCTTCGACTTGAACGATGGCGGAAACCCTGCGAAGCGGGCCGCGATGTGGCAGGAAGTGGTGCGTCGGGCATCGCTGATCCCTGGCGTTGAAGCGGCAGGTATATCTGACAATCTGCCCATGAGCCGAAACCGAAGCTGGGGAATCGCGGCAAAGGGCCAACTGCCAGTCAATTCCAAGGATTTCATCGGTGTCTTTGTCTACATCGTCTCGCCGGGATATCGGAGGGCGATGGGCATGCGCCTTGTGCAGGGTCGCGATATCAGTTGGGACGACCTTGTCAACAACCGCAACGTTGTCGTTATCAACCAGACTGTAGCGCGGAAGGTGTGGCCCGGGCAGAATCCGATTGGCCGCCATGCACTTGCCGGTGGAACGGATGCGGAGGTCATCGGCGTAGTTGCCGACGTTCGCGAAACTTCCGCTGAAGAGGCGGGAGGAGCACAGATGTACCTGCCTGCGACAAAGAATTTCGGGCCGGAAGGCTCTTACCTGGTGGTGCGTTCCAAGCTTCCGCCAGATTCGTTGGCCGGGTCGGTGATGCGGACGCTAAGGGACATCAATCCCGGACAAGCGGCTACCGAGTTCAAGCCTGTCCAGGGACTGGTAGACCACGCGACTTCTCCGCGCCGCTTCTTTGTGCTGCTGGTCGTAGCCTTTGCGGGATTGGGACTGCTGCTGGCTTCGCTTGGAATCTATGGCGTCATCTCCTATGTGGTGACGCGTAAGACCCAGGAAATCGGGATCCGCATGGCTCTTGGCGCAACACAAACTCAGGTACAACTGGATGTCATTTGGAGAACCATGCAGCTGGCATTGATTGGAATCGCCATCGGATTTGTTGCGTCGCTCGCCCTTGCGCGCTTGATTGCTTCTCTTCTGTTTCGAACGGAGCCAACGGATCCACTTACCTTTGTCGCGATGGTGATTCTTCTCGGCGGAGTCGCACTTCTGGCAGGCTATATTCCTGCTCGCAGAGCTTCAAGGATCGATCCAATGGTTGCGCTGCGGACAAATTGAATTCGGAATTCTTTTGCATCTCTTCCCGTTCGGGATTTGTAGCGTCATCGCAGAGCGTGAGTTCACCGATCGAGAACGTTGCCTGGACGCGCCTCTGCCAGGGCGATCACCTGCCGCAGTTTTTTCGAAAGCAATTCGCGCTCGCGAACATTGTCAGTCATCGCAAGGGCGCCTTGCAGCTCTTCGCCGGCTTCCGCAAATCGTCCCAGCTTCATCAGTAGTTCTCCCCTGACAGCCGGAAGCAGATGATAGTTGCTCAGCGCGGGCTCTCCCGCCAGCGCATCCAGCGCTTGCAGTCCTGCCGCCGGCCCCTGCGCCATTCCCACAGCAACCGCGCGGTTCAGCGCCACAATCGGAGACGGGCTTACCTGCAGCAGCGCGTCATAGAGAATCACGATTCGCTCCCAGTCGGTCTCCGCTGCCGTCCGGGTTCGTGCGTGACAAGCTGCGATAGCCGCCTGCAGCGCGTAACTGCGGCCGCCTCCACCCAGCTGCTGCGCGCGATCAAGCGCAGCCAACCCTCGCTGAATCTGTGCATTGTCCCACAAGGAACGGTCCTGTTCCGGCAACAGCACGGCTTCTCCCGCTGGCCCGCGACGCGCCGCGGTTCGCGACGCCTGCAGTTCCATCAGCGCCACCAGACCTTGTACCTCCGACTCCTTCGGCATCAGCTCCGCAAGCATGCGTCCCAGCCGCAGCGCCTCCTCGCAGAGCGCCGCACGCATCCACTCCTTTCCAGCGGTTGCGGTGTATCCCTCGTTGAAGATCAGATAAACCACCGACAGCACAGCCTCCACCCGCTGCCTCAACTCCGCGCCGCGCGGCGTCTCGAATGGGATATGCGCTTCCGACAATGTCTTCTTGGCGCGAAAGATTCGCTGACCCAGCGTCTTCTCCGGAACCAGGAAAGCCCGTGCAATTTCCCCAGTTGTCAGCCCACAGGCCACGCGCAGCGTCAGCGCCACCCGTCCTTCGACCGCCAGCACCGGATGGCTCGCAGTAAAAATCAGCCGAAGCACGTCATCATCAATCACCTGGTCCAGCGCTAGATCCATCGCTTCCCCCAGACGCCGCTGTTGGAACTCCAGCTCGCGCGCAATCTCTCCGTGCTTCTGCTCCAGCATGCGACCGCGGCGCAGCGTATCGATGGCACGCCGCTTGGCCGCCGTCATCAACCACGCCGCAGGTTTCTCTGGAATTCCTTCCTCCGGCCATCGCTCCAGCGCAGCCACCAGCGCATCCTGCGCCAGTTCCTCCGCAATCCCAATGTCGCGGGTCACACGGGCAATGCCGGCGATGAGACGTGTCGCCTCCATCTTCCACACCGCCTCAATCGTTTTTTGAATATCGCTCATCGTTTGGCAGCAGTTGCATTCGGAAGCTTCTCGAAGCCTTCTGCTACTTTTCGCACATCTTCGGGAAAATCGGCCATCTCCTGAATCTGACGCACTTCAATCGTCCCGTTGGTGGAAGCCGGTACCCGCTTGGCCCATTCAATCGCCTCTTCCCGCGAGCGCACCTGGATGATCCAGTAGCCTCCGATCGCCTCTTTGGCCTCAGCGAACGGCCCATCTGTAACCGTAACCTTGCCGTCTTTGTATGAAACACGTGCCGCAGTCGAAGGCGGCAAAAGCCCGTCGAGCGCGAGCAGAACGCCCGCCTTCTGCAAACTTTTGTTGTACTCCATCATTTTCGCCACCATCCCCGCATCGGGAACGTAGCTTGGAGTTGCCGTTTCATATCCTTTGGGAATCACAATCATCATGAATCGCATGCATCGCACTCCTCATCTTGAATAGCAGCAGAATTGCCGCCCTATCTACCCGACGAACCAGCTTCGCCCATTTCTACCGCCGACGGATAAAAAGCGGTGAAGCCCCACGGAAATGTCGAAAGGTAGACTGCTCGGCAAAGAGAGGCAACAGAAAGCATCGATCCATCACCATGAAAAATCTCTTTGACCCCATCCTGGCAGACGACATAAAGCAGCGCATCCTGCGCCTCCATCCCGATAGCGAGCGGCAATGGGGCAGCATGCCCGTCACCCTGATGCTCGCCCACTGCACTTCCGGAATTCAGATGGCCACCGGCATACTCCGTCCCAAACTCGCATCCTTCCCTGCCAATCTTATTGGCCCGCTGATCAAGCCGCTGGTCTTCGGCGACGATAAACCCATGCGCCGCAAATCGCCCTCCTCGCCGGAACTCTTTCAGGCCGACCCCGCACACTGCGACTTCGAGCGCGAACGCACCGGGCTGCTCCAGGCGGTCGATCACTTTGTCTCGACCGGCGCAGCTGGCTGCACCCACTATCCACACCCCTTCTTCGGCCCGCTCGAACCGCAGCAATGGGCCATCCTCATGTACAAACACCTCGACCATCACCTGCGTCAGTTTGGCGCTTGATTACCGGCCTCGCCATGGGTAAGGGTAACTTCCCCAGCGGCAACAACCTCAGACGCGTTCAGCGATTCGCGATTGCGTCCGCAGGGTAGATCTTGATCCAGTGATTCCTCATCTGCGGCGCCATCCTCTTGCCTTCAAAATTGAACACGATCAGGTTCGTGTCCTGTCGGGGCATGTGGCAATGAATGCAATTGTTCGTGACCGGATGGCCGGGTTTAGAAAAGGTCGCGGAATCAGGCTTGTGGCAAGTCAGGCATTTTTGTGAAAAGTAGGCCGCGTCGTGCTGCGTCACATGCACATCGTGGCAGGTCAGGCAGGTCATGTTTGACGAGCGATAGCACAGGCTCATCTCCAGCATTCCCACCTGGTTGCCATGCACATCCGGCGGCGCATAGCGGCCCGGCGGCGGAAGATCGATGAACTTCTCCAGCACATCCCCGGGCCTGTATGAAAACGCCGGCTTCAACGGCCAGCCCAATCCAGCATGACACCAGGCGCAAAGATCCATCTGCCGCTCGCGCGAGAATCGTGCCGGATTCAATATGCCCGAGCTCGCTCCATTTGCCGCGCTGGAATTTGCTGAAGCCGCCGTGCCGGCACTTGATTTCGGCGCCAACTTCGATGCTTCCAGCGCAACATGGTCTCGCCCCGGTCCATGACACACTTCGCAGTGAATGCCCAGCGAGTACCCTGCAGGGTTATACCGGTTGATGGGCGGCTGACGCGACTCAAAATAACTTGCGTGGCACTCCAGGCATCGCGGAATAATCAGCCGATTGAAATCCGGGATCCCATCGCGATAGCCAGGACTGTTGACCCATCCCAAACTCGCCCAATAGGAGACTGGCAGCTCAAATAACCTGTCTCCCTTCCAGTACAAATACGTTTGTCCCTTCTCCCCGGACCCAATCACCACGTCAATCGGCTCTGTCTCAGTGGTCGTGTCGGGAGCATCTCCTTCCACCGCCGTCTCAGAAAATGAGGCTTTGCCGTCCTGCGCGCGATGCTCCTCCATCTTGAAATAAAGTCCAGGATTCGCCGTTTTCAGAATGGCGTTGCCCGACGTGAACTTACCCAGGATCGAGGTTTCGCTGGGCTCACTGGAGGTCAAATAGTGCGTCGTATGGCGAAAGGAATCGACCGTCTTTGCATGACAGCGCAGGCAGGCAGCATCTCCAACGTATCCATCTCGGGTATGGTCTTTTGCGCCTGCCGCCGCATTGGATGGACTCTGCCCGTCTGCCCAGGCGCTCCACGGTGCCGCCAGCACCAGGGCTATGACCATCGCGACCACACGTCGCTTGTTTTCAGGGGACGCCACTGACCGATATAGTATCCCGCGACCGCAAATTTCGTCGCCGCCCAACTTCCATCACAAAAAATCCGCCCACGCCGACCTTGGCTGTAAGGTTGATTCGTCACTGCCAGGTCCTGGGGAGAAATCAAAAATTAACCATGGATCAGCCTGGGAGAATACTTGACTAAAATGTACATAATACCGTACATTTAACTAGAGCGAGTTCTCAGGAGATGTAACATGAAACGTTCCGTCGCTGCCCAACAGCCCATCGCGACCTCTTCGCAGAATGACCCTCGCAGCACCGTTCCAGGTGTGCTGGAAGAGGAACTGGAAGAGGCTAACGTCACCGATTTGAGACATGGTCTTCTGCCCACCATTGAGCGCATTCAGGAGAACCCCGCCATCAAGGTTGTGATCCGGAAGCATGGAAAACGTCGTGCCGTATTGATGAGCGCTGCGGCCTACGACGCTCTGATGAACGTTGCGCGTCTCTTCATGCAGGCAAACGATGCCTTAATTCCCGCGGAGAAGCTCGAGGCAGCCTATCAGCGGCTGGACGCTAGCTCTTCGGGTCAGCAACCTTCGTCGATCGAACCGGAAATCGTCTGCACCGGTGCCTCCAGTCCAGTTCAGGCCAAAGAGGTCAAAATCCTTCTTGAAAGTGCGCAGCAGATATTGCGAGAATTGGACAGCCGCCTGGGGCTCGGCAACGAAATCCGATGAATTTCGGCTCGTTGTCCCATTGGAGCGTGCTCCTTGCTTATCGAACTCACCTACGATCTGGCTCTGGAGCTTGCCTTCCTTGTGTTCGGCCGCTATCCCATCGACTTGATGAATCAGATTGCCGCCAAAAAATTAGCCATCTATAACAAGCTCGGTGACGAACAACTCGGTGACGACCTGGGCCGTCCCTACATAAAAGTCGGGGTCGAAGAGTTTGTCTCACAAGGCCGGAAATTCACAGTCACATTCTCCTCAGACACAAGAATTCAGCTTCCGCCCAACATCAAGCCTCTTCGCGTAATGACGATGGAAGAGCATAAGTGAGGTCGACTTGACCGCCGCCCACATCAAGGACATCAAGTTTCTGGTAAACATCGCCAGCGCGATCTTCGGAATCACCGGAACCTGGATCATGTCCCGACGCTATGCCAAACAATTTGGCCGAAGTGTCTTGTTCGCCTGCATCGCACCGTTTCTGTATGTCTTTGGGCGCGGCGATCGCGTTCGGGATTTCATCGACGCCAAGATTGCAGGCAACAAGGATCTTCCCGACTCCGCCAGCGAGATGGCTCTGGGCCTCGCCGTCCTGTTCCTAGCCTTCCTGCTCCAGCTTGGAAGCGCCCTCCTCGATTTGCTCGGCTGACCCCGACGCCAATCCTCGACAACTACCGTACCTCACCCCATCCTCGTCGCATTTCGCATATTCCCCCGCATCCAACCTGACTTTTCGGGAGTAGTCTATGACGAAAGCTTTCAATCCTTGAAACGTACACGCCTCCCCGCACAGGATGTTGGTTGCGACACCACCCGGCGTTCCGCTGGCACATATCCTTCTTGGACCAGGTAGACGCGAATGAAAGCATCGTCGTCAAGAATCGTTGTAACTGCGGCCGTCTTGCTCCTAGCCCTGATGGCTCTGCTGGCGGACGGGGCTGCGCGACGCGAGTCCGTCACCTTTGATGAGGTAGCACACATTGGCGCCGGCGTGAGCTACCTGCAAAAGCTGGACATGAGAATGAATGAAGAACACCCTCCGCTGGCGAAGGTGTTGGCTGCCATGCCGCTGATCGTTCGCGGTGTGCATGCCGACTATACCCACGTCTCGTGGACTTTCAGCGGCAGCGGCTTGTTCAAACAGATTCTCGGCGAATGGATCTTCGGCCAATGGGTGATTGCTCGCTGGAATCAGCCTCTGCCCACAGTCTTCTGGGCTCGACAGCCGATGCTGATTCTGACACTTCTGCTGGGTATTGTTCTCTTCCTGTATGGCTCGCGGCTGGGTGATCCCTGGGGCGGCCTGCTGTGCCTGTGCGCCTACGCCACCATGCCCGTGATGCTTGTGTTCGGCCCATTGGTTCTGACCGACATCGCCATCACTCTGTTCGTCGTGCTCACGTTGTGGGCCTTTGCCGCCATGTGGCAATCTCCATCCCGCAGCACGATCGTGCGCTTCGGCCTCGCTCTCGGCGGCGCGCTGCTTTCCAAGTTTTCTTCGGGACTTCTGTTCTTCTGCTTTCTCGCGTTCATTCTCAGCCTCCACTGGCGTCCTGTCCCGGAACAACCGGCCGAAAAAGCAGAGCTCAAGGCCTGGCGCCGCTTGCGATGGCGGAGTCTTGCCGAGGGCATCGGATTGGCAGCGCTGGTTGTCTATGCTGTCTACTTCGTCCTCTCCTGGAATGAGCCCACCGACTCGCTTGGATATCTCGGACACAACATGGCTGCCATGTTTCTTCGCAGGGCGCTGATGCCACCGTGGATCTACCTGCGTGGCCTCGCATTGTTTGCCTTCACCGGAAAACCGCCTGCATACATCCTGGGCCACTGGTACCCGCACGGCGTGTGGTTCTTCTTTCCGCTCATGTTCCTGCTCAAGTCGCCACTGGCCTTTCTTCTCCTGCTGCTTGTCGCGCTGAGCACCTTCATGGCTGTGCGCTTCCGTCCGGTGCGCCTGCGCGTGATACCGGAAGGAATGGAATTCTATTGGCGGGCGCTGTGGGTTTTTCTCCTGGTCTTCACCGCGGCCTGCCTGGTCAGCCCCTTCCAGTTCACCATCCGCCACTTCTCAGTTTCGCTGGCTTTGCTGATCCTTTTGCTGGCCCCCCTGCCGAGAGCGTTGAATCAACTGCAGCGTTCCGGTTGGATCGCCGCCCGCGTCGGCATCTGGCTGGTGGTGGCGTTGGCGCTGGTTTCCATTGCGACGGCGGTCCGCGCCTATCCCTACTATCTTCCGTTCTTGAACTCGTTCAGTGGCGGCCGTCCCGCCTACGTTCTGGTAGGCGATTCCAATCTCGACTGGAACCAGGGCCTTCTCGAAGCCGAGAATTTCGTGCAGCAACGCAGGTTGTCTCACCTGTGGATCGATCCGTATTCGTTTTCAGATCCCACGGTGTATGTGCCACAAGCGCAATTTTGGAATTGCCAACAAGCTGCCCCCGAAGATGGCGGCCAGTGGGCCATTGTCTCCGCCAATCTGATTCAGGAAAGTCACAACTGTACCTGGCTGATGCAGTTTCCGCACCAAACCCTGGCCGGCGGCAGCATGTATGCTTTTCAGCTGCCACCCGTCATTCCTGCAGCAGGAACTCCTGGCGGTCCACCGCTGCCTGCAAATTATCGCAAGTTCGCCAACCTGCCTTTTCCCGGAGACGTTCGGCTCATCTGGATCAACTGCATTCGCGATCCGCAACAACTTCAGCCGACCTGGGACCGCATGGCGGCTGCAATGCAGAAACAGCAGCAGGCAAAAAAGTCCAAGCCCGGAGAATAGCTAAAGTACGCCTCCTCCCAACTGTCAGATGTCAAAGTTCCGCTATCGATTCAAGTGAACTGGGACGGGCCCGCCGTCACCCGTAGGTAAGATCCGTGCTCTGCCCAACCTCGATGATGTAGCCATCAGGATCGCGGATGTAGCAGCGTATCTCGCCGTACTTTGGAATCGGCTCCGTGATGAACTCCGCCCCTCGACTTTTCCATAACTCGTAACACGCTTGAATATCCGCAACCCGGAAATTCAGAAAGCTGCTGATGTGATTCGGGTCGGGAACACTCAGCCATACCGTCGGCTTGTCCGGTGTCGGACCGCCCCCAACGTTCAAAATCATCCAGATATTCGCGAGCAATAGGTACGCAGGCGCGTTGCCATCACCCAGGCTCAGAATGCGAGCGCCGAAGACCTTTTCGTAGTAGCGAGCCGATCGCTCGATGTCCGTTACGGTGAGAAAATGCGCGATGCTCATCCCTTCCCGCGGAGGCATCTCATAGTTCGTTTGTCCGATTTGTACGCTGCCCATTGACAACTCCTTTTCCGATGAACCGTGCCCACTGGCTGCTTCCGGTCCATCGCATCGATATTCACGCGAGTCGCGTCGAGATGAATCCCAAATAAAATTGCAGCTTCCGCGAGCCCGGGCAATGGACCCCTTGCGAAGTCCGTCATGTCGGAATTATCCGCCCACAACCCCCGCAGCGTCACTCCTCGATTCCTCAAAAATCAAATTTTCATCAACGTCATTGTTAGGGCGGGCGACCACGAAATCCGGTCCGAGGAGTTCGTGTCAACAGAATCGATCAATCTCGAGTTTCCCACCTGTCGTCCCTGACGCCAGCTGCCGCTAAGAGCGTTTATCGGGACAAATCATGGTCTTCTAATCCCCGTTTGAGGTATCCCCCTGGACTGGCTCCAACAATTCGCTTGAACGCTTTACTGAACGCAGCGTCAGATTCATAACCGACCAACCGAGCGATGTCGCTGAGCTTCTTGTCCCGCTGATGTAGTAACTGCATTGCCTTCTGCATCCGCCACTCGGTTACATATTCCAGTGGCGTTTGTCCGAGTAGCTCTTTGAAACGCGCTGCAAATGCGGAGCGAGACATGCTCGCCGCTTCGGCCAGAGATTCGACCGTCCACGGTGCATTCACTTTGTCGTGAAGGGCTCTCAGGGCAGTGCCCAACTGAGGATCGAAGACCGCTCGGAGCCATCCCTTGTTGCGAGCCGGTCCCGACGCGATATGCGCCCGGAGCAACTGGATCACCAGAACCTCGGCCAGCCGCGTCGCTACGACTTCAGATCCCGGCGCCTGTTCTGCCATCTCTGACGCAAGCGCCTGCACTGTGTTGTGAAGAGCAAGCGTGCGCGCCTGATCGGCCTTCATCAGGATGAAGCTCGGCAATAGTTGAGTGATCGGCTTCAAACTGGCGCGATCAAAACTCAAAGACCCACAGACGATGGTCGTTGGTGCGCCTCCGCCGCCACAAAGAACGACATTGCCGTTAGCCCTGGCTCCAATCTCGCGAAAGGTCAACTTCGGACGGGTTCGCGGGCTGTCGCGCAGAACAATCGAAGTCCCTCGTGCTAGCAAAAAGCAATCACCACCGGTGAGCGGAATCGGCTCCTCGATCCCTTCCACGCTCAGCCAGCAGTTTCCGCGCGAAAGCATAGCGAAGTGCGCCAAATCTGCGGGCGGCATCTTTTTGCCGGAAGGCTTGACTTGTACCTCGGCCTCGTTCTCCTGCTTTACGCCCCATGGGGATGTCGCTTCCAGCCTGTGCAGACCGAAAGCGGTTACGTGCATCGTTCTGAAGATGTCCGTTATCGGGTCCAACTTAGGCTCCTTATCTTGGACGAATAGACAAAATATTAGGACTCCTGAGCAGTTCTCGTCCACCGCCAAAGAATCTACCTTAGTGTACCGAATGCTTCACACATTCCGGAGGGAGTAAAGATGGGAAAGCTTCAAGGTAAGGTTGCAGTCATCACGGGTGGGGCTACCGGCATCGGCCGCGCCGCAGCAAAGCGCTTCATCGAGGACGGCGCCATCGTCTTCATCTTCGGCCGCCGGCAGGAAGAGCTCGACGCCGCTGTGGCCGACCTTGGGCCCAGTGCCCGCGCAGTAAAGGGCTCGATCTCGGATCTGGCCGACCTCGACAGACTCTACGCGGCAGTGAAGGCCGAGCGCGGTACCCTCGATATCGTCTTCGCCAATGCCGGCGCGGGAAGCCCGCTTCCGCTCGGCAAGATAACCGCCGAGCACATTGACGAAATCTTCGACACCAATGTGAAGGGTACGATCTTTACAGTCCAGAAGGCGCTGCCGCTGATGGCCAAGGGCGGTTCGATCATTCTGACCGGCTCGAGCGCCGGCACCACGGGCGCTCCGACAATGAGCGTCTACAGCGCCAGCAAGGCGGCAGTGCGCAACCTCGCGCGGACCTGGGCGGAAGACCTGAAGGGCACCGGCATCCGGGTAAACGTGCTGTCGCCCGGGCCGACGGCGACCGAACTCGCGAAGGCAGCGCTCGGCGAGGAGGGCCAGAAAGTCTACGCCTCGATGACTCCGCTCCAGCGAATGGCCGATCCGGCGGAGATAGGAGCGGCGGCGGCCTTTCTCGCGTCCGACGACAGCAGCTTCATGACTGCTAGCGAGCTCGCCGTCGACGGAGGCCTGGCGCAAATCTGACGCACTACTCCCGGCCGTCAATTCAACACAAAAGGCAACGAGAAACAAAAAGGAGAAACAGTATGAGTAATAACCATGGACAAAACCTGGTGGGAAAAATTGCGGTTGTCACGGGCGGAAGCAGCGGGATTGGTTTGGCCACGGCCAAGCGCTTCGTGGAAGAGGGCGCCCACGTAGTGATCACTGGGCGGCGCGAGAACGAGCTGAAGGAAGCAGTTACCCGCATCGGGAAAAACGTTACAACGGTCACAGGGGACGTTTCGCGCCTGGACGATTTGGACCGCCTCTATGCCGTCGTGAAAGAGAAGCATGGACACATCGATATACTCTTTGCGAACGCCGGCGCGGGTACGATCGCACCGCTCGCAACAGCTACCGAACAGCATTTCGACCAGACCTTCGACGTGAACGTAAAGGGAATGTTCTTCACGGTGCAGAAGGCTCTTCCCCTCTTCAAAGACGGCGGCTCGATTATCCTCAACTCATCTGTCTCAAACGTGAAGGGTCTCGCAGGTTTTACCGCCTACGCCGCGAGTAAGGCGGCTGTGCGCAACTTCGCGCGCGGCTGGACGATGGAACTGAAGGACCGCAACATCCGCGTGAATTGCATGAGCCCGGGCGCAATCGAAACCCCGGCCTTAGCGACGACGACGGGCCTCACCGCTGAACAGGCCGAGCAAGCGGCCGCCCAGTTTACCTCGCAGATTCCAATGGGTCGCAGAGGCAAGCCCGAGGAAATCGCCGCCGCGGTGGTGTTTCTCGCTTCCGATGAAAGCTCCTATGTCACCGGCGCGGATCTCGCCGTCGACGGAGGCATGGCGCAGGTCTGACCCGGCGCGGTCGCCTCTCGAAACTTTACTTCTCACACGAAATCGGAGAAACCTTATGAGCAATGCAATTGTAGGATTCGGCAAGATAGGCCAGGCACTCGCCCACGCCTTTGCCCGTAAGAACATCGAAGTCACTGTTGCGAGTCGCCGGCCTCCGGAAGCATTGGTGCCGCAGGCTCGGGCGATTGGACCCACGGTCGTCGCCAAGTCGCTGCAGGATGCACTCGCGGCCGACACAATCATCCTGGCGGTCCCATTTGGAGAACATCGTGAGATTGCGAAGGCCCTGCCGAGCTGGAAAGGAAAGACGGTCATCGACGCGACGAATGCGTTCGGAGTTCCCCCTGAGGAACTGGACGGTCTTCCGTCCTCCGCATTCGTTGCGAAGTCGTTCACCGGCGCTAAGTTGGTGAAAGGTTTTAACCACTTGGTTGCGGCCACATTGGCTACCGACCCGATCGTCGAGGGCGGCCACCGGGTTGTCTTTCTTTCGACCGACGACGAGGACGCGTTCGCTCCGGTGTCAGATTTGGCCAAAAAACTTGGGTTCGCACCCGTCAAACTGGGAAAGCTCAACGAGGGTGGCGCGCTGGTGCACGCACGCGGTCGCACTTGGGGTCAGCTCATCTTCCAGGACCTGTTCAAGAAGCAGCAGTAATCGACCCACGACCGTGTGATTTGGCCCGAGTAGAAGGATTCCAAAATGTCCGATTCGATCGGACACACTTGATGTAAGAGAAAAGGTGAGGTATCGATGAGCATCGAAGAGAATGTCCAGGTTGTGAAGAATTTTCTTGCGGCACTCGGCCGCCGCGATAAGGAAGGTCTGCTGGCATTGTCTGCCGAAGATATTGAGTGGATCATTCCGGGCGAGAACTGGCCCCTGGCCGGCACGCACCGCGGGCACGCCGGATTGGAGAATTTACTTCAGAAGGCTAACGAAACGGTGGAAACTTCGTACCCAGAGCCCCCCGAGTTCATAGCGCAGGGAGACCGGGTTCTGGTCGTCGGCTTCGCTACTGGGAAAATTAAAGCGACGAATAGGACGTTTGAGGACCACTGGGTCTTCGACATTGCCGTTCTAAATGGCAAATTGACGAACGTCCGGGAATATGTCGACACGCAAGCACTGGCGCGGGCCTCCGATGGGGAGGCAAGCCCCAAGCCCTGACCCATCCAGATTGGCAGTTCTCGGTGAGTGCGTTTTGACTAACGCACTCATCGGGACACGATAAGTACCAGGAAGTCGGCTTCTGTTGACCGAACGATGTCTGAAATGGCGCCAGTCAGTCACCCCATGCGCTACGCCAAAACCAACCCACCTCGAGAAAACGTGGCGAAAGATCTGAGCCAACTCGTTCCGGTTTAAACTGGCCCCATGACCTGCGGGGACAATCCTTGACAACAAATGCAGCCGTACTGGAAGCCAGGGATCTTTCTCGCACCGTCGATCAGCCGGGCGGCTCCAAATCGCTGCTGCGCGATGTCAGCTTCCGCCTCGATCAAGGGCAGATGCTCGCCGTCCTCGGTCCCAGCGGAGCCGGCAAGAGCACTTTACTGCGCATGCTGAACCGGCTCGATGAACCCACCAGCGGCGCCGTCCTGCTGCAAGGCACCGACACCCGCAGCATGGACCCACGCACCCTGCGCCGTCGCGTCGGCATGGTCATGCAACAGGCCTATTTATTTCCCGGCGCGGCCGCCGCCAATGTCCGCTACGGCCCCGCCCAGCACGGAACTATCCTGAACGACACCCAGGTGGCCGACCTGATCCAGCAAGTCGGCATGGCCGGCTATGAAGATCGCGATGTCGCCACACTCTCCGGCGGCGAGGCCCAGCGCATCTCCATCGCCCGCGCCCTCGCCAACCAGCCCGAAGTGCTGCTGCTCGATGAACCCACCTCCGCTCTCGACGATGTCTCCAAGCAAGACATCGAGCACCTGCTCGCCACCCTCGTCCGCGATCGCCACATGACTTGCGTCTGGGTCACCCACGATGTTGCCCAGGCCCGTCGCGTCTCCGACCTGGTGCTGCGGCTTGAAACGGGCCAGGCTGTTGCCTTCGGCCCCTCACAGGAGTTGCTGCATGCTTAATCTCCTGTTTCACACCCAAATGTCTCTCGGCCTCGGCCAGGCCGCCGCCGTCGCAGTGCTGGCCATCATCGTCGCCCAGTTCGCTTCCCGTCGCGGAGCCAAAATCGGCCGGGAAATTCCTCTCGTCCTGCTGCGCGGCATTGTTCAGATTCTGCTCGTCGGCTTTTTGATCGTCGTTCTTCTCCGCGGTCCCTGGTGGACGGGAATTCCCGTCCTGATCGTCATGATCTTCATCGCCGCCACCATTGTGCGCCGCCGCGTGCCAGAGCTGCCCGGCGCCTACGCCCTCTCCCTGCTCTGCATGGCCGCCGGCGCCGGCGGAGTTCTCACGGTGATGACCCTGCTCGGCATTGTCGAGCCCAAAATCATCATCCTCATCCCGGTGGGCAGCATGGTCATTGCCCAGAACATGAACATCCAGTCACTGTTTCTCAATCGTTTTCTTGGCGAAGTCCGCTCTCATCGCGGTGAAATTGAGTCTGCCCTGGCACTCGGCGCGGACCCCGAGCATGCCGCCGGACCGTACCTGGAAGCCTCGTTTCATGCCAGCTTGATTCCCGCGACGGATAATCTGCGCTCCCTCGGCATTGTCTGGATCCCCGGCATGATGGCAGGGATGGTTCTCTCCGGCACCTCGCCCATTTACGCCGCCCTCTATCAGTTCGTCATCCTCAGCATGATTTTTATTGCCGGCGCCGTCAGTTGCCTCACCGCCACCTACCTTGTCCCGCGCAGAATCTTCACTCCGCAGCAACAACTGCGCCGTCTGACGTAGCGCCGTTTCGCCCTCAAGAGGCTCCCAATCCGCCAAAACTACGCCAATTATTTTTTCCTGCACCAAATACGGTGCAAAGGAATTAGTTGCTAAGGCAACCACATTGTCAAACTAGTTGCTAAGGCAACTAACTTCTCTAAGCGCTATTTTGCTCCCGACGCCGCCGGAATCTTCACCAGCACCAAAGCATTCGGCTCCAGGTGCAGCGTCAGATGATTGCCCCGCAAATGTTCCTGCGTCGGCGGGGGCAGTGCGGAAGCCGCATTCAGCTTGGCGATTTGCGCCATCGTCGGATATTGCGGACTCCCCATCGCGCGATACGCCGGCATCGGATCGCCATGCGATTCATCCACGAGACTCACGCTGACAGTCGCATTGTCACCCACTCCCGCAAAATCCAGCTGAACGTTTTTCGCCGAACCCTTTTCCCCGGATCAACAATGTTCCAGACCGCCACCGCTAAACCCCCATCTTTGCTGCGAGTTACAAGGACGTTATCGGCAGTATTTGCGAGCCTTTCATCCCCCAGCTGATGCAGCAGGCTGAAGTCGTAATAGCTCGGCTTCTTGATGCCGCCCAGCGCGATGAGACCAAACATTCCGTCAAACGGGGTCCGCGCTACACCGCCCTCCTCGAACACATCGTCGAAGGTCCAGAACGACATCATCTTCACATGTCCATCGCATTCGCGAATGGTATTCGCAACTCCCGGGCCAACAAACGGAGTGTCGCGCGAGTTGTCCTTTCCCTGCACATTCCACTCGGTCCAAAACAGCGGCAGCTTGGGCAGTGGCGAGGCCTCAATTTGTCCCTGCACTTTTTTCACCGCCCCGCACACTCGGTCATCCATCGGCATCGGCTTGTCGTTGTGAAATAAATTTTCGACTGTGTCATCGGCATATCCGTGTGTAGATACAAAATCGATGGGCACATGATTTGCAGCGACATGCTGCAAGAAAGGCACGATCCACGAGGCTGCCGCCGTTGCCGGTCCTCCAACGCGCAGGCGAGGACTGACACTCTTCAAATCGCGAGCGGTGTGATCGTATAGGTCGAAGTAAGAAGCCTGCCGCGGAATGCCGCCCCAGAAATCGATGTTCGGTTCATTCCAGACTTCGAAATACCATTGCGACACTTCATCGATGCCATAGCGATCAATCAAGTGCTGCGCAAAGTGCTTGATCATGTCGTCCCATAGTTCATAGCTTTTAGGCGGCGACACATTCGGCTTGTACCAGAAGGCATGCAGATCGTCCGGATTGAAGGCCAGTTTCCTCGGCATAAAACTGATCTCGACAAACGGCTTCACGCCGTTCTTCAGCAGCCCGTCATAAATCTGGTCGACGTACGAAAAGTTGTAGACCGGCTTGCAGTCGTCGCCCAGGTTGTACACTCCCACCTCATGATTCAAAATTCCGTGGAAGCGAACATAGCGGAAGTCCGTCACACTTTTCACCGCTCGCATGTCGTCGCGGTAGTCGGCGCGCAACGAAAGAATCGCGTGACCGGAACCGAACATCTGCTCCCAGAAATGCGGAAATGGCGTTGTCGGCGCGTGCGCATCGATGTGGATGGTTTGCTGCGCGAAAGCTGCAGTCGCGCTCAGGCTAAGGGCAAGGACAATCGCGGGCAGGATCGCCCCAAGGCTGAAGAGAAATTTCGGTCGCAGCATGCCAATCAACTCCACAAGAATTGGTTGAATCATCGTGTCCAAAAGAATGAGGGGTGCACCCGTATGCACCCCCCGACGGAAAAACTTGCAAGTGCATTTTTCAGAAACTGAATCGAGCCTGCAACTGCACCGTTCGGCTTCCCAGTGCCGCGTTACCACTATTCGGCAAGCCAAAGTGCGAGTTTACCGAGGTGATCGTTCCGTCCGGCGCTGCCGAACCGATCGTATCGTCTATACCCGCGGTGTTGATGTTCGTCTGGTTAAATACGTTGTAGACGTCGGCGCGAAATTCAAATCTCGCGGCGCTTCCTAGAACCGGCATCTTTGGCAGTCCGAACGCCTTAGTCAAGCTGGCGTCAAGATCGTGATATCCCGGTCCAGTCAAGCTGTTGCGGTGAATGCCCGGTGTGGGCGCGGGGGCTGTCGCCGGAAAGGTTGGACCTTGAACATAGACCGGGGGTGCGAAATATTTGGTCGCATCGCCGCCATAGTTCGGGTTCACTGCTCCTTTGAACACGCTGTTGTTCGTTTTTGACCCCGCACCGCCGAGATATTTCGACGGACGCAGGGCTCCGTATCCGCTGCCCTGATAGTACGGCCCGGTTGTGTTGTACACGGGATTGAACGGAAAGCCAGTGTGCACATTGAAAATACCTCCCAGCGACCAACCACCCAGCGTTTTCTCCAGCAAATTGTTGCTGTGGAAAAACACGGGCTGCCACAAACCGAACAGCTTGAATGCATTCTGTACGTTGTAGTCAGACCGGCCATAGGCTGCATGAACGTCGAACGGGTAGGGATCTTCTTCATACGGGCCAGACCCTTCGTCCATCGCCTTCGCCCAGGTATATTGCGCTTCTGCCTGGAACTGGTGCGCGAAGTTATGAGTCAATGTGGCCGTCATGCCGTTGTAATTACCGTTTGCCGTGTTGGAATAGTAATCGACGAAATTCGCTTTGGGATTCAAAGCGATTCCATGGGCCAGCGCAATCACGTTAAAGTTTGACTGCGTCAGCAAGTGCCGCGACTGGCTTCCCAGGTAGCCGATGGTCGCCACTGTTTGAAACGGGAATTGATATTCCGCTTGCAGGGAGTAGTGGTAATTGACAATCGTCTTCGGGTTGGCCTGAAACCCGGTTACAGCAATCGGCTGCGAGGTGAGCGGCAGATTGTCAGGTCCAAAGTCAGTAATAGCCGCCGGATTGGGTGCGTATCCGAAGATGGAATTGATGCTTCCTGCTGTCTCGTACAAGATGCCGTTGCCCGCGCACGTAGGGTTGTTGGTGTAAGGGTAGGGACACGTGAAGTTTGCCTGCACTGCGTTTGGCGGGTTGCCGCTTCCATTGGCCAGAATGGCGATTTCGTTCTGGTTGTAATTGATGCCAAAGCCTCCCCGAAGAACGGCTTTGCCATTCGACACCTTGGGTTGCCATGCAAACCCAACCTGCGGTCCAAAATTGTACTTCTGCGGGGTGTAGAGGTTTCCGCCGACGCGAACGTTTAGATTAGAGAGTACGTTCGCACCCGATCCAAACTGAAGCACGTCCAGATTGTTTTCTTTGGAGTACATGGCTCCAAAGTAAGACCAGCGCAGCCCCAGGTTGACGGTCAGGTTGGGCCGAATCTTGTAATCATCCTGCACAAAGAAGCCCCACATGGTAATGCGATCGTCCTGGCGGTTGGCAAACGGCACGCCGGTGGAGTGATCGAACTGGCCGCTTTCATAGTACGGAGCGTCATTGGCAAAATCCCACAGGTTTTTGAAGTTGAACCCGGGGCGTGCTGCATAGACGGGGTTATTGAGGTAGTAGAGACGGGTCAGTTCGCCGCCGACCTTGATGTTCTGGCTGCCAAGCGTCTTAGTCAGAATGTCGTTGTAGTCGTAGGTCCATTGATTTAAATTGCTGGGGCCCGGCGCGCCAAAAAACTGGGGGGTGGCAGAGCCGATACTGTCGAAATTATCTTGCGGCAACCCAAACGGCGCCTGCGGATTGGTGGCAACTTCATTCCAACGCCATCCAGCTGCGTTGGCCCGCGCCTGGTTCAGCAGCGTCGGGGAGAACACATGGTTCCAGACCACCGAAAATGCATCGTTGACCTGGGAGTGATGCCAGAAGTTCGCTGGGCGCACTGGGCCGTTGTACGATGTCGAAGATACTGGGACCCAGTAAATCGTAAAAAAGACGTGATCGTTTTGCGTCACGTACGCGTCCAGGCGCCCGTTATACTGCGCTTGCGACGTGGTGCTTGGGTCGAGCGTGTTGTAGAAGCCGAGGTCGGCGACACCATCCAACCCTCCGCCAACACCGGGGGTTCCGGAACTGCCTCCGTACGTCAAGTCCTGCATCCCTAAGCCAGTGGTCAACGGCGACCCAACATCTAACCCGTTCGGGGTGGTATTGCAGTTCACGCCTTCAGTCAGCCCGATTTGCTTGCAAGTTTGAGCGATCAAGCCGCTCGCCGCCACTCCTTCTCCCGGATATGACAGATATTTTGCGGCAATGCTGCCGGTTGCCGCAGCCGAAGTGTCAAACGCAGACGTCGTATACCAACCTTGCCCAGTCGACGTGGCCGCTTCCGGGCTGCTTTCGTAGTTAAAGAACGCGAAAATCTTGTTCTTCCAGATCGGGCCGCCCAGGCTGGCGCCATAATTGTTGGTGCGTTCATCGTCCCTGTTCACGCCCTTCTCGGAAGGTGTTGCGTTGCCGCTCAGCCCCGCAACGTAGCCGTTCCATCGCTGATAGGCGTTCAGCCCCGGACGCGATGCTTTAAAAAACAGACTGCCGTGCAAATGATTGGTTCCCGACTTGGAAGTGACCTGAATATGCGAGCCGCTGAAACGGCCATTTTCCGCGTCGTAACTATTGGTGACGATGGTGACGTCCTGGACCGAATCCTCGCTCGGCGTGATCACCGACGTACCGCCCCAGACCGCGCTCACAGTGCTGATGCCATCCACGGAGATACCGTTGGTCTCGTATTGTCCGCCACGGGTTTGGATCTGCGGCCCGTTTTCAGTCTGGAAAATTCCGGATGCGCCGTTGCCTGAACCACCGGGCCCTTGATTTCCAGGCAGGTTGTAGCTGCCCCCGCCGCTGGACTGGGAGGCATCTCCAAATGCGCCCGGCGCCAGCTGCGCCAGTTGGAATACGTCGCGGTTGAACGACGGCAAATGCTGAATCTGGTTACTGTCGATATTGCCGCTGAGTGTCGCCGTCTCTGTATCCAGCGCAGCCGCCTGCGAGCCACTCACGGTCACGGTCTGTGTTGTTTGACCAAGCTCCAAAGTGACGTTGACCGCGTTCGCCTGCTCCGGCAAAATTTTGACGTTATCCAGTGTCTTCTTCTTGAAGCCCGTTGCCGTGGCCGTCAATGTGAACTGGTCTGGCGGCAGAGCGTTGAAGGTGTACACGCCACTGCCCGAGCTGGTTGTGGAGGTTGTGTGGTTGGTGGCGTTGTCCGTGAGAGTTACCGTAGCGCCGGGTATGATCGCGCCGGTTGGATCAGTGACCGTGCCCTGAAGAGATGCGCGAAACTGCGCAACACCTGGCAGAGTTACGAGCAAGAAACTGGAAAGGAAAAAAAGGACGGCGATGAATTTTGAATGAGTCTGAGGGGATTGGCGCTGCATAGTGCCTCCAAAACGGTGAAGCCATTCGCGAGGTGGGAACTTTACTGAGATTGACGTGTGTAATCCCGCACCCCCAGGGCCGCGCTGACTTCCAGGAGAGCGAAGTGAGTCGACGGCGAAATACTCGACATGTGCGAACAGGCTCGTCGAATGGGAAAACGAGCCCATAAGTCTGGATGCCTCAAAGAGAAACGCGGTTGCAAGAGGGTTCCTTGGGAGGAACTCCTACAACCGCATATCCGTCTTCGCAGAGCGACGGTGCTTCCTGGAGTCGGATTGAACTAAAGCCGCTTTTCCTATTGCGGAACGACGCTGGGCGGATTGGCGCTGTCGGTCGATGTCGTCGCCATCGGCGGCAGACCTACAGCTTCCGGCGGGGGCAGTGTATGTGTCTGAAACCACTGCTGTTGCGCTTCAGAAAAACGCTCGCCGCGCTGAATCCATAGCTGCATCGCCAGCTCATACTGCGCAGAAACATTGTCCAGCCAGTAGGGGCGATTTTCTTTCAGCCACGCCGAGCGATACAAGTCGCGAGTCAGTCCATATCCGTCTCGCAAATCCTGGCATCGTCCATTATTTGACGAGATATCGTACAGTCCTTCGACCCCAGATGTTTGTTGTTTGCCGGATCGCTCTGCTGCTGATAGGCGCGATCGTAGGCGGTCAACATTTCCTGCGCTGCTTCAAATTTGAATCCGATAAAGTCCATGCGGCGCGCGCCCATCTCCATCGCATCTAAGGCATCTTCTTCTCGCAACGGCCCGGCCGCTTTTGCTTGCTCCATCAGGATGATGGCCTGTTCCGATTGCTCGCGAAGCGTTTGCACGACAGGCAAGCAATTTTGCGGAAACTTCCTGTCCTTCTTTGCTCCACGGATCCATCCAGAAAAGATGGTCGCTCGATTCGTCGAGGCTCGCATCCTCAAGAATTTTTTGCGCGGCCATCAACTCAATTTGCGCCTGATTGATTTTGCCTGTCTGGTCGCCGTGAAAGACCTGCCCGTAGTTATCCTGAAATTGCGGAATGCTGCTCGCGCCCGGCTGCCATCCTGCGGCAGCGCCAAATAAAACTCCATACCAGTCCTGATTGAACAATCCTTCGCCATCGTCATTCCACACCGTATTCAACACGCCCGTGGAACCCAGGCGCTGACCGTCGCGCACAAACTCCTGAATATTCAACAAGCCGGAATTGCTGTCGGGATACACGCGGCTCCAATTGCTCACGCCCGGTGCAACCCACGTTTGCAGCCCAGCGTTGGTAAACGGCAATAGCCATTTGTCGTAGCCTTCGGGTTCCGGACTGTAGACCCAGGCGATCGCGATCATATCCTTGGGCAGCGTCTTCACCAGTTCGGGATCGTTCATTGCGATATCTCCCCAGAACAGCAGCTGCTTATGCAGCGGCTCCAGAGCCTGGTGAATCTGGATCAGGAAATCCATGTAGGCCTTGCCTAACCCCTCTTGCGCGACCTGATCCTTGGTCTGTCCTTTGCCGAGATCAGAAGTTTCATCTGCACCGATGTGCATGAACGGCCCTGGGAACATCGCGGCAATTTCCGTGAACCATTGCTGGATCAGCTGGATCGATCCCGGCTGCACCGGAGCTAACACCGCGCCGTGCGGTGTCTCCGCCAACTTGGCATACTTGTCGAACATCAGCGTGTGATGCAGATGGCCAAACGCTTCCTGTTCGGGAACGATCGTCACATGATATTGCTGGGCGTATTGCACCAGCGCTTCCACATCTGCGCGCGTCATCGCTCCCCCTGGAGGGGCACTCAACGGGTTCGACGCATACGCCAGCGTGTTCTCAAAATATGGCGAATACATGTTCACCTTGTATTCCGAAAACACTTTTACCTGGTGCTTTTGAAACGCGAGAGTCGGCACCGGCCCGCGCGAAAGATCGTCGTCCACGCCGCGATACTTCATCGCCGGCCAGTCACGAATCAATACCCCGTGCAGCACCGTCTCCGAGGACTTTCCATCGACCGCGCCACCCACGACCAGCTGCTTGATGGTCTGCGCACCGTAGTACAGTCCCGCGCTGGTGGCAGCAATGTCGTACGTCTTGTCTCCGTCCGTCACCAGGATGTAGCCTTCGTCATGCATCGCGGAATCAAATGTCGCCTGCGCATGCTGCAGAATTTTCGCCGCATCCTTGTCATCCAGCCGCATCAGGATCACCTGGACTTTGTCGTGATGGCCTTCGTGCGCATCGACTCCGCGGTCTTTCAACGTCTCCACCAGGTCGGTGACGGCGAATTTATCTTCCGCATCATGGCTGGTGGTGTCGACACTGATGCCATCTTTCAGCGACAGCACGTCGCGCGGATGAACCTCTCGCGGCATCGGCACCAGCGCGAGCGGAGCTTGCCGGTGTTGCTGTTGTGCTGGATGTTGCGGATTGTGCCAGGGCAGAAGTAGAGAGAACAAGGACGCACACGCCTGCCGAGATCGCGAACCCGGCAGAACGGCGAAAACGATTCAGAGCGGTAGGATGATGTTTGTTTTTCACCCTATGAGAATACAACCCCGCGACGCCTGCTCCCTTCCGTTCTGTCCGTTTGCACTCACAAAAAGAAGCGCTTCCCAAATTTCAGGAAGCGCCTCATTCATGCGAACAAGTTTTTCTCTTATGCGGTCAGCGGCATCTTGACCCGGAAGCGCTCCATGGTGATCTTCAACGCGCGCTCAATTCTGCGCAGATCGCCTCGTTCTTCAGGTGCCTGAAACGTGGATGCAACGCCCGACTTCGACGCGCGGCCGGTACGACCAA
Organism: uncultured Acidobacteriota bacterium; assembly: GCA_963737095.1. Classification (GTDB taxonomy): domain Bacteria; phylum Acidobacteriota; class Terriglobia; order Terriglobales; family Acidobacteriaceae; genus JAKAAZ01. The sequence continues at coordinate 75,911 of CAVTRK010000009.1, read as the reverse complement.
CGCGATGGACGAAGTCTTCCGCCATCTTCGGCATGTCGTAGTTCACGACGTGTGCAATGTGCGCCACATCGATGCCGCGAGCGGCCACGTCGGTCGCCACCAGCACGCGATGCTGTCCCTGCGTAAAGCTGCGCAGAGCTGCACTGCGTTGTGCCTGGGTGCGATCGCCATGGATGCTGGTTGCATTCCAGCCGGAACCGTTCAACCTCTTCGCCACGCGATCGGCGCCGTGCTTGGTGCGCACGAAAACCAGGAAGCTGCCTTTTTCTGAACGCAGCAGGTGCTCGAGCAACGGCATCTTTTTGTCTGTCGTCACTTCGAACGTCTGCAGGCGAACATTTTCGGCCGGCTTCAACACGGAGCCGAGTTCAATGCGAACCGGGTTGCGCAGATAGTCGCGAACCACTTCGGTCACTGGAGATTCCAGCGTTGCCGAATAGCACAGCGTTTGATGCTGCGCCGGCAAGGCCGCAACAATGCGCTTGATGGCCGGCTTGAATCCCATGTCGAGCATGCGATCCACTTCGTCCAGCACAAGAATCTGCACCTGGTCGAGTTGCACCAGCTTGCGACGCAGAAAATCTTCCAGACGGCCCGGAGTCGCCACGATCAAGCGCGCTCCGCGGCGAATCGCCTGTAGTTGCGGACCTTCCGACAATCCGCCCACCACCAACGCTGCCTGGCTGGCTGCATCGAGTGAAAGATTGCGGTAGGCCTGCTCCACCTGCATCGCCAGTTCGCGAGTCGGCAGAAGGATCAGAGCAAACGGACTTTTGCCGCGTCCCTGTGAACCTTGCCGGTGACCCGAATGATGCTGCGCCGGCGTCGCCTGGTTCGCTTTGTGCATGGCTTCGATGATCGGAATCAGGAAGCTGAGGGTTTTGCCGGTGCCGGTCTGCGCTGTTGCCAGCACGTCGCGGCCTTCCAATGCGGGCGGAATTGCGCCAGCCTGGACCGGGGTGGGAGTAATGAATTTGGATTGCGCGAGCTTGCTTTGAAGCGCGGGCAAAAGAGTGAAATCTGTAAATTGAGTCAAAGTATTCCTTCGTTTCCGAGGCTCGCTTTGCCTTGCACCCATGTGCAGACGGGCCGGAACACAGCTTGCCTTCACGGTCTTCGCGGCCGCAAAAGGTAAGGATGAAACCGCAGGGGATACCGGAGTTTCGAAGGAGAACGCGGTTCAAATCGCGCGTTTCAGGAAACTCTAAAGCAGATTTCTATGATCTGCTCGGGGTCGACACGAAGAACTGGTTCGACCTCGGATGCCACATGACAGCTGGTATGGCGGTAGCGCTTTGCTCCGCCGCATCGCAACGCATACGTACGCGAAGCGATCACGCTGTAGAGGCTTGGGAGGGTGCAACTGCGAACGGCTTGCCGTTGGTCCGACAAGAACGGCTCACAACCAAATCACTGAGCGTAGGTTCATGATAACACAGTATGGTTGCGCCTCTCAGCATTTCATCTTTGACGCCCTTGATCTGCATAAAACGGCCGCCGAGATATGCTGTATCTCATGATCCGCACCGTCGCTGTCCAGGGCTATCGATCGCTGCGCGATTTAACCCTTCCTCTTGGACAGCTGAGCGTGATCACTGGCGCGAATGGAAGCGGCAAATCCAGCGTCTATCGCTCACTGCGCTTGCTCGCTGATGCCGCTCTGAATTCGGTCGTGGCGTCGCTTGCCCGTGAAGGTGGGTTGCCTTCGACCTTCTGGGCAGGCCCGGAGACTATCGCGCGTGGGGTTCGGCAGCGAACCTACGCTGTGGAACCCCTGCAAGAACCGAAAGGTCGCGAGTCTCAAGCTTGGCTTTGGCGGCGACATCTACGGCTACAGCATCGATCTGGGATATCCTCCCCCTCCCCCTCCGGCCACGATGTTTGAGCTTGATCCCCACGTGAAACGAGAGTGTATCTGGCATGGGCCGGTCTATAAGAAAGCTTCTGCTCTCGTGGATCGCCGAAATAATTTCGTCTGGCTCGCAACGACACGCGATGAAGAGCCGGTGATGCTAACCCAACATCTCTCTGACACCGACAGTATGCTTGCGAGCATCGCTGACCCGCAGCGGGCTCCGGAGATGCTTGCGGTCCGTGAATCCGTTCGCGGCTGGCGGTTCTATGACCATTTCCGCACCGACTCTGACTCGCCTGCGCGATCTGCGCAAATTGGAACGTCCACACCTGTCCTTCACCACGACGGCAGCAATCTGGCAGCTGCCCTTCAGACAATTCTTGAAATTCGGTCGGATGAAGCTCTCGATTCAGCGCTCGAGGACGCCTTTCCGGGAAGCCGGCTTTCGATAGAAGTGCAGAATGGACGCTTCGAACTGAAATTGCAGCAACACGGATTGCTTCGGTCTCTCTCCGCAGCCGAATTGTCGGATGGAACAGTGCGCTACCTCTTATGGGCTGCTGCTCTGCTCACGCCGCGACCGCCGGAACTGATGGTGCTGAACGAACCGGAAACCAGCCTTCATCCAGACCTATTACCTGCGCTCGCCCGGCTGATCCTTGCCGCGGCGAAGAACACTCAGATCATCGTGGTTTCGCACGCACAGCTCCTCATCAAGGATCTGACGAGTGCGGATATCTGCGCTCGTCTTCATCTGCTCAAGGATTTTGGAGAAACGAAGCTGGAAGGCTCGACGCTATTTAACACGCCGAAATGGAATTGGCCCGCCACGGTAGCCTCGGGATTGAGAGTCGTCATGCATTCGAAACTCCCAATCTTGTGGCTGAGGGAGTGCCGCAGACCTTGAATGCCGCTTGAGCATTACCAAAAACTTTCTACGTTCTGACCGTCGCGTTGCGCGACGATTCCTTGCGGTTTTCCTTATCCGGAGCGATCATGCCCGGAACTTTCTCGACCGGCCGCTTGCGATCTTCATGCGCGACCAGCAGCGCTTCCAGTTGTTGGATCAGGGCGGTGCTGTTCATCGGCTTCACCAGCATCTCGTCCGCGCCATCGTCACGCCAGGCATCATCACTGGTCGGGAAGGCAGTCAGCAACGCCACCGCCGGTTGATACGGAGCGGCCTTTGCTGCGCGTGTCACTTCCAGGCCGGCCTGGTCATTCTCCATGCGCATATCGGTAATCACCATCACAAACGTGGCGCGGGCCAGCTTCGACTTGGCATCGCGTGCCGAGGTCGCGGTCTCTACCTCAAAGCCGTGGATTTCAAGCAGAGCTTTCAAGGTGAGCAGGATCGCAGGTTCATCGTCGACCAAAAGAATGCGGCGCTTCATATGGATGGGGTTCCCTTCTCTAGGTACGCAATCAATGTAAGCCAAGCCAGACAGGATTGTCGACCAGCAGTGAAGAGATTCCGCCAGTCGCATCGCGGTTGCCTGCCTCGCGATTGTTACACTGGCTGGGTGACAGGATACCACGTGGAAAACTTCGGATGCCGTGCCAGCCAGGCCGACGGAGATGCCATTTCCGCGGGTCTGGAAGCCCTGGGCGCCTGTCCGGCCTCGGCAGCGCCCGACGTCGTGGTGGTCAACACCTGCTCGCGTCACCGCGGAAGCCGATCGCGACGCCCGCGCCTACATTCGCCGCGTCCAGCGCGGCAATCCGCAGGCTCGCATCGTTGTCACCGGCTGCTATGCGCAGCGTGCGCCGGATGAAATCGCCGCTCTTCCTGGAGTGTTTGCCGTCATCGGCAACAGCCATAAGAGCCAGGTTGCATCCATCGCTCTCGGGTCGTTCCACGGGCGAGTCGGGCGCTAGCATCGGAACAGAATCGTGCGCCTGCGGAGATCCGAAATTTCCCGTGTTGCTATGGCAACCTCCTCCGCACATTTTGTGCCAGTATCGTCACTCGCCGGCAGCCCCAAATTTCGGCCCGGAACGGCTGCCGGGCGCTCCCGCGTTTGTGCTTGCAGGAGACATTTTCGCGCACAGCGATTTCGAATTGCCGTCGCTGCCGTCCTCCGCGATTGATCGGCTGGCAGGAACGGCGACCGCACATCGCACTCGGCCAACCCTCAAAATTCAGGATGGCTGCGGCAATCGCTGCACGTTCTGCATCATCCCTTCCACGCGCGGCAACAGCCGGTCGCTGGCGAAGCCGCAGGTGCTCGATTCAGTCGAGCAGTTCATCGCAGCCGGTGGGCAGGAACTGGTTATTTCCGGCATCAACCTGGGCCGCTGGGGCCGCGATTTGGCGCCGCAACTGCGCTTTGAAGACCTGCTGGCCGAAATCTTCGAAACCACGTCGCTGCCGCGCCTCCGCATCAGTTCCGTCGAGCCCATGGACTGGACCGACGGCCTGATTGACTTGCTGCGCCACTACGGACAAGGGCAGCACCCCCGATTAGCCCGCCACGTTCATATGCCATTGCAATCCGGATCGGATCGCGTGCTGCGCCGCATGCATCGTCGCTATCGCCCCTGGCATTATGCCGAGCGGCTGGCCAAGGTTCGCGCGGCCTGCCCGGATGCCGCCATCGGCGCCGACGTGATGGTCGGCTTTCCCGGCGAAACCGCCGAAGAATTCCGGAGAGCTACGACTTCATCGCCGCCCAGCCGCTCACCTATCTGCACATCTTTCCCTTTTCCGCGCGACCCGGAACGCCGGGCTGGGACCTTCACCGGCGCGACCCTGTACCGTCTGCGCCGCGGTCCGCGAACGCATGGGCGCACTGAGCGATCTGATCCAGCAGAAAAATCTCGCCTTTCGCTCTGGATTCATCGGGAAACAGCTCAGCGCCGTGACGCTGGTGTCGCCCAAAGAGAAACTTGCGAGCGAAGTACGCTGACCAACACCCCAGCCATGACGGAGAACTTCATTTCCGTCGAGATTGCAGGCCACGCTGCCGCCGAACCTGCTGGTTTCCGCCCAGATCACCGGCCTCACGCCAGCACGGCTTATCCGCCACCATCGCCAGCGAAAACCCTTCCTTTGCATAAAAATTTGGCAACCGAGTATCCTCGCCCATCATCTGCAGAAGTAACGACCAAGATGCAGTCCGCCATGCAGTCGACGGCCTGTTCGGACTAGAATGGTATACTCACGAGGCGAGGTATAGCCTCGCGCACTTGGAGGCGGCACATCGATAAGCGTTCGGCGAAAAGTTTTATCCGCATCAACGATCGGATACGCGCGCGTGAAATTCGCGTCATTGACGAAAATGGAGAACAGCTCGGCGTTCTTCCACCCTTTGAAGCTCTCAAAATTGCCCGCGAACGCGGCCTTGACCTGGTAGAGATCTCTCCCAACGCCGTGCCGCCGGTTTGCCGCATTCAGGATTACGGCAAATATCTGTACGAAAAAGATAAGAGCGAACGGGCTGCGCGCAAAAAGCAGAAGGTCATCACCATCAAGGAAGTCAAGCTCTCCGTCACCGTGGATGAGCACGACTACCAGACCAAGAAAAATCAGGCCGTCCGCTTTTTACATGAGGGAGACAAGGTCAAGGCGTCGCTGCGCTTCCGTGGCCGTCAAATGGCCCACCGCGAACTGGGATATCAGATCATCAATCGCCTGATTCAAGATGTTGGCGACTCTGGCATCGTGGAATTTCATCCGCGCATGGAAGGCACGACGCTGCATGCAATCCTCGCCCCTGGCAAAAAGGTGGAGTCGGCGAAGAAGCCCGAAGCCCCCAGGCCTGATACGCGAAAGACTGCGGAAGCCAAGCCTGTGGAAGCCGCCAAAACGGAAGAGACTCCCGCGGCGCAAGCCTGAGTCCTTTCTTCATCGCACGCGAAACGTCACAAGCCGGATAAAGCCTGTCTCAACCAGGTTTTCTCCGGCTTCGATCTTTGAGCCGCAGGCAAATCTGCCCGGCAATCGACGATAATTCTCTCCAGAGGAAAATTCATGCATCGCACCCTTCGCGCGGGCCTGGTCGGATTTGGCCACGGTGGCACCATCTTTCACGCGCCCTTTCTGCAAGCTGTCGACGGCCTGGAGCTGGCCGCGATTCTGCAGCGGCGCGGGGATGCGGCTGCGCAAGCTTATCCTGGTGCCACCATTGCGCGCAGCATGGAAGAATTGCTGGCGCTGCCGAATCTCGATCTAGTCGTCATCAGCACGCCACCATCCACCCATTTTGAGCTGGCCGTGCAAGCTCTCGAAGCCGGCAAGCATGTGGTGCTGGATAAGCCCTTCGTCGCCACCAGCGATGAAGCTCGGGAGCTGATCGAGTTGGCTCGCGCCCGCAAACGTATCCTTTCCATTTATCAGAATTGCCGCTGGGATGGAGATTTCCAGACTGTCCAACAAATCCTCGCGTCCGATGAACTCGGCCGCCTGGTCACGTTCGAGTCGCGCTATGACCGCTATCGCCCCGGCCCCCGCACCAAGCCCTGGCAGGAGAAGACTCTTCCCGGCAACGGCGTTCTGCATGACCTGGGCGCGCACCTGGTCGACCAGGCGCTGGTGTTATTTGGCACGCCCGAGGCGATCGCCGCCGATGTCCGCCTGGAGCGCGATCTGGCAGTGGTCAACGATGCGTTCACGGTCTACCTCTACTATCCGCGCCTGCGAGTGTTCGCTCAGTTCCACCATGCTGGCTCGCACCGCAGGGCCGCGCTTCGTCGCCCACGGCACGCTGGGTTCGTTTGTGAAGTATGGACTCGATCCGCAGGAGCGCGCACTGCAAGGCGGCGCAACCCTGGGCGGTCCGCATTGGGGAGAAGATCCTGAAGCCAACTGGGGCACACTCGCGACCACGCGCGATGGCCAGCCTGTCAAGCGTCGAATCCCAACGTTGCCCGGCGACTATCGCAAATATTATGAAAATGTTCGCGACGCTATCTGGGGAGTTGCGCCGCTCGCCGTGACTGCGGAACAGGGTTGGCGCACCATCCGCCTGCTGGAGTTGGCGCTGGAAAGCAGTGCAGCCCGCTGCGCGCTTTCCTGCGAAGGACTGGATATACTGCCGTAATGCATTTTCAGCTGAGAATTGAGATGCCGGTATTCAGGCGTGAACGGCCCTTTGCACCAGTCCAGCAATCAGCGGCCAGTTGTCGATGAAAGTCTTCCATTGTTGTAGTTCCTGCGGAAGACGTACCCTCGCGGATGGAGTCAATTCCCACTTTTCAGAGCGCCGTTTGGTCGGACCCCATGTTCTCCTCCGAACCCATCCGCTGGCTTCGAGGTTGTTCAAAGCGATGCAGAGGTAATGTTCTTCGACACAATCCACTCCACTGATTCTGAGTTGCAAGTTTCTGACCAGCGATTCGGGCTGGGACGCGCCATGCTCCCGTAGCACGCTCAAAATGAGTATTTGAAGGACAGCTTCAAATACGTCGGATTTGCCGACAGTGTTCATGCAGAGCGAAAAATCTCCTTCCACTGTGAGACCGGGCAAGGTTCTGCCAAGTTGCCTTTATTCCTCGTGCAGCAACTGGTTGGGGTTGATGTGGAGCGCGCGGCGTGCCGGAATCCACGTCGCCAGCAGGCCCAGCATCGCCATGGTCACGACCACACCGCCCATCACCACTGGATCGCGTGGCGTGGCCTGGTAGACAATCTGTGCGAGCAGTCGGCTTGCGAGTGAGCCGAGCACCAATCCCGCAATCGAGCCAAAGATAAGCAGCGCAAGCGGCCTGCCCAGCGCAGAACGCATCAGTTGCGCAGGTTGCGCGCCCAGCGCGATGCGAATTCCCAGCTCCTTCATGCGCTTCGATACGCTGTACGCCGCCATGCCAAAGATACCCGTCACCGCCAGCATTGCTGCCAGCAACCCCATAATGCCCAGCGCCGCCGCCGCCACCTGTGCCGGAAAGTAGACCACACCCAACGCGCGCGGCCAGCCTTCGATCGTAAAGGGCACGTCGGGCGCTACGCTTCTCAACGTGCGTTGCAGATCCTGGCCTATCTCCGCCTCCCCAAGGTTCGAGCGCACCACCAGCGTAGTCGAGCTGTTTTGAAACTGCGCCACGGGAAAAAACATGGCTGTCCTCGGCCCTTCTGTCAGGGTTCTGTATTTGCCGTCTTCGACAACCCCCACGATCTGATAGAGTGTGCCGCCATCCAGTAGGAATGGCTTTCCAATCGCGGATGATTTTCCAAACATCGTCCGGGCAAACGTCTGGTTCACGATCGCAACCTTGGGCGCCTTCGCATCGTCATGCCAGGTAAAGTCCCGGCCAGCCAGCAGTTTGGTTCCGGCGGCGCGCAGATACCCGGGAGAGATGGTATAGAACATCGCGTTGAGAATGCTGTTCGAGGCACGGAAATCCGCGGTTCCCTGACGATATACCGGCTGATTGCCACCCATCACTGACGGCGGCGCCGAACCAGTCGTACCCACCGCCGTCACACCGGGAATACGTTCCGCCGCGTCGATCATGCGCTTCTGCGACTCCAGCACCTGGTCGCCTGTCAGGTTCGCCATATCCAGGTCCCCGGTGGCCAGCGTGACTCCCTGCGGCTGTACGCCTAGAGGAGCGCGCAAGGAGCGTTGCATCCCGCGCACCGCCACCAGCGACGCAGTCACCAATAGAGTGCATAGCGAAATCTGAACCACCAGAAGTACATCGCGCAAGGCAAAGCCGCGGAATGTCGCCACTGAACCTGCCCCGCTCTTCATCACTTGCGCCGCATCGGTGCGCCAGATCTGGCGAACCGGCAGCAGCCCAAATAGAATTCCGCTGCCCACTGACAGCAAAAGCGCGACTACATACACCAAAGGGTCCGGAGCGACAGGCACATGAATCGGAAAATCGACGAATGGTTGCCAGCGCCCCAAAGCTTGCAACAACGTTGCGGCAAGGAAAGTTCCGACGACACCGCCGATCAAAGAAACCAGCACAGACTCCGTCACCAATTGCCGCAGCATTTTCATCCGACTGGAACCGACCGCCAGTCGAATTGCCAGTTCGCGGCCTCGGTCTGCGGCGCGCGCAGCAAAGATGCTGCCTAAATTGGCGCACGCAGCCAGCAGCACCAGTAACGCCAGCGCCATAACCCCAAACAGAAATGCATGGATCGGGCCCCCAAGCACATCTCCCATCAGCCCGGGCTTCACCAGCCGCGCCTGCAGTCCGTCATCGGTGGCCGGATATTGTTTCTGCAGCTGGGCTGCGATCGCGTTCAGATTCTGGGTCGCCTGCTGCTCGCTGACTCCCGCCTTGAGTCGTCCCACCAGCCAAATCTGGTAATTGGACCGCTGCTCCAGGTAATTGTCGCCTTCAACTTGCTGCTCGTTCACCAGCGGAACCCAGAAGTCCGGCGACATAAAGATTTCGGTACCGTTGAAGTTTTCAGGAGCCACTCCCAGGACAGTGTAGGGATGCTCATTCACTTCGATTTGCTGACCTACGATGGCTGGCTCTCCATTGAAATGAGTGCGCCAGAACCTGTTGCTCAAGACGATATAGGGCGCGGAGTTGGGGCCATGCTCATCGGCGGCATGGAAAAATCGGCCCAGCGCCGGCTGGACGCCGAGCAGGTCAAAATAATTGCCGGAAGCCTCGAAGCCGAAACTCTTGGTGACCTGCGTGCCCGTGCGGATGCCGGCCAAGGTCAGATCGTAGGCGGCGATTCCACTGAAAGTGGAGTTGCGGTCGCGGTAATCCCGATAATCCGGGTAGGATTGGGAGTCGTCTCCAACCTGCTTGCGCGCAATGTTGTAAAGATCTCCCGGGTGGGGCACATTCAGGGGTCGCAAGATCAGCGTATTCAGCACGCTGAAGACAACCACGTTCGCGCCCACGCCAAGTGCCAGCGTCAGAATTGCAGTGATGGCAAAGGCCGGAGACTTGCGTAATTGTCGAACCGCAAAGCGCAGATCGCGCAGCAAAGTTATCATGGGGCACGCATCCCTCAAGAACATCTACGCAGAGAGCCTATGCATGTTCCCGACCAAACAAAGATTGAGGGACGGCTGAATAGGATCAGCGAGATAGGCGGGGAATATGGCGCGAGAAAATTTTGAAGCTGTCCGCTCCCGGACGGTGAAGTCCAAAAGCGGACACCTAAAGCGTTAATGACTAGGGACGCGTATCGTCGCGAAGCTCGGCTTGTGCCGGGTTCGATTTCTGCAACTCCTTGATCGCTGTCAGCACTTCTTCGCTGTGATGGCTGGGATCGACGCCAATCCATTCCTTCGCGATCTTGCCCTCAGGATTGATCAGGAAAGTGTTGCGCTTGGCCAGTTTCATTCCCATGTAGTTGCCGAGCGAACCATATTCCGCAACGACTTTGTTATCGGTGTCGGCCAGCAGCTTGAAGTGCAGGCCGTCCTTGGTGCAGAACTCCTGGTGACTTTTCACGGACTGAACGCTGACGCCCAGCACCACCGCGTTCAGGGCGTCGAACTTGCTCATGTCGCGCTGGAAATTCTTGGCTTCAATGGTGCAGCCGGAGGTCATGTCCTTGGGATAGAAATACAGCACCACCCACTTGCCGTGATACTGATCCAGCCTGACGTTGGTCCCTTCCTGCGAAGGTAGCGTGAAGGTCGGCGCCGTCTGGCCAACTTGAGGAATCGGATCGGAAGCGGCGAACACGCGCACTCCTGTGTACAGAACCAGAACGGCTAGCAATACAACGAGCGAAATACGTGTCAAATTCATAAGAAATCTCCGGCCTCGATTATACGGATGTGCCTATGCCGCTGGCGACCGGACGATTGCCGCTCGCAGCTATCTCTTTTCTCCGGCTTGCGACACGATGTCTGCGACGATGGAAATTCCAGCTTGATTGGCGGCGACCGTTACCGCCTCCCGATCGAAAATTAACGTGCGCTCGGCCTCAATCGCCAGGCAGGTCGCACCCGCTTGCTGCATTGCGGTGATGGTCCCAATCCCAATCACCGGCACATCAAACCGCATATCCTGCTTCGGCTTCGCAACCTTCACCACGGTCAGCGATCTCTCCAGCGTGGATGGGTCACTTGTTTCGGCCAGCGATCGCATGATCTCACCGGCACGCAGAATCACAGCGTCGGTGCCTTCCATGGCCTCTACGGCAACGCAAGCCTGCGCCGCAATCACCACCGTCTGGCCAATGTCATACGCCGCCAGTGCCTGGGCCACGCCGCGCCCATAGGCGATGTCACGTTGCTCCGTTGCATTGGGGCTGCGTTTCGTCAGCACCCCCGGCCGCGCCAGCAATGGCTCCAGAAATGTCGTTGAAGAGATCAGGTGGATGCCTTCATCCTGCAGTACCTTGGCAATGGCGCCCAGCAGGCCATCCGTATTGCGCGAGGACAGCGAAAGCAGCAGCTTCGCCAGCAACCAGTCGGGTCGAATGCTGGAAAAAATCTGTTTATGCTTCACTTGGCCGGCCATCACCGCCTGGGTGACGCCTTCCGCGTGAAACGTTGTAATCAGGCGCCCCAATTCACCCAGGGAAAACCAGTGCACCCGCACGCCTGCATCGCGAGCCGCCCGAGCATCCATGTCCGGGTGTGTCTCCTCGCGAATCGCGGCGACAATTACTTCTGAGCCATGGGCCCGCGCCGCATCCAGCAGCAGAAAAGGAAATTGCCCATTCCCCGCGATCAGCCCTAGCTTGGTCGGACGATCAGCGGCTTGGACAGGTGTGGACATGTTTTGATGGATTTCGATTATTTCAGAACGCCGCGGATGGAGCTCTCGATGAAGTCGATCAGGTAGCGAACATCTTGCGATGCGCATTCTTCCGATTTCAACTTCTCCACCGCCTGCGTGGTGTTCATTTTTGCGCCGCGCAAAGTTTTGTAGGCATGGTGCAGATCGCGCATCTGCTCCGGCGAAAATCCACGCCGCTGCAAACCGACGCGGTTTAACCCGAAAGCATGCGCATCGCGTTTTGCCGATGTCAGCGAAAACGGAAGCACATCCTGAATGATGATGGACCCGCCGCCCACAAAGGCGTAGCGGCCGATGCGGCAAAACTGGTGCGCCGCAGAAAGAGCTCCCAGCGTCGCATAATCTTCAATGGTGACGTGACCCGCCAGCGTGGCTCCATTGGCCAGAATGCAATGACTTCCTACCTGGCTATCGTGACCGATGTGGGCATACGCCATGACCAGGCAATCGCTGCCAAGCCTGGTGATGCCGCCGCCACCCTTGGTTCCGCGCGAAATGGTGACGTATTCACGGATCACATTGCGTTCACCGATTTCGACCCGCGTCGGCTCGCCCTGATACTTCAAATCCTGTGGAGGAATGCCGACCGCGGTGAAAGGGAAAATCTTGTTTCCGCTGGCGACTTGCGTGTGACCGTCGACAACAACGTGCGACACCAGCTCACAGTCTTCCGCGATCTCGACATGTGCGCCGATGGTGCAAAATGGTCCGACGATACTGCGGGCCCCAATGATGGCTGTGTCCGCAATGACGCTGGATGGATGAACGACCGCGGTGGGATGGATACTCACGCTTCGACAGCAGCCTCTTGCGGCGTGGCTGCCGCTTCGCCCGCGGCTTCCGACTTGATGGGTCGATTGCGCGGCACCATCTGCGACGTGACAGTTCCCTCGCAGATCAGCTTGCCGTCGACATACGCTTTTCCCTGCATGCGCATCATGCGGCTACGCCAGTTCAGCACATCGATTTCAAGTCGAACTTGATCACCCGGCAAAGCGGGGCGCCGAAAACGCGCATGCTCCACCCCGGTAAAGACAATCAACTTCTCGGTTGGGTCCGGCAACTCCACCATCACCAGGATGCAGCCGGTTTGCGCCAAGGCTTCCAGCAGCAGCACTCCCGGCATAATGGGAAAGCCGGGAAAATGGCCGGGGAAAAATGGCTCATTGATGGTGACGTTCTTGATGGCGACAATGCGCTTTTTCCGCTCCATCTCGACCACGCGATCGACGAGCAGGAACGGATAGCGATGCGGCAGGATTTTCATGATCTCGACAACGTCGAGCGGAGCCTTCAACAATGTGACGTCGATATTTGCTTGCTCGCTGTTTTCCATAGCTATCCAGCAGATTATAAAACGCCGAGACGTTGGCCCGTCTTTCTTCTACGGTTTGCCCGCGTTTTCGTAGCGAGCTTTCAGCTCCTGGTAGCGGTCCGGTCGAGTGCTACCGGCCAGATGATCTTCCAGTTGATCCAGGAATCGATGCCATCCCGCGCCCAATCCAGCCAATAACTCTGGACGAACTCCCACATGAGAAAAACGCAGTTTTGTCTGTTCGCCGGTGCCTTCCAGTTTCCAGTTCACCAGCGAATCTCCCCACGTAAAGACTAAAAGATGCGGCGCTTCAAACTCGCAGACGATCCCCTCCAGCGACCCTTCCGCAGAGAATGCAATATGAATTTTTCCGCCCGTGCTCGGCTCCAGTTGCGTCGGAAATTTCATCCACGCTGAGATTTCGTCGGCATTCGAAATAGCGTTCCACACTCGCTCCAGGCTTTGCGGATACACCCGGTCCCAGTCCATCCGATAGATCGTTTCCACCGACGCCGTGGAGTCATTCGGCTCTTCTTTTGGCGGCGGTACGCTTTTCGCAAAAGGATTTTTCATGGTTCTCCCATCGGCGATCCAGCCCTATTTCAAGTGCGCCGCGGCATACTCCGGATCGAATAAATTTGGCGGCAGGTCGATGTTGTATTCCACCTGCAACAGAAACGTCTGCTGCACCGTCTCCCCATTGTGCGTACGCGTCACGGTGAAAGGCGTCGCAATGCCGTCGACGCGGTGATAGTTATCGAACTCAACCGTATCGACATTCTTGTCGTGAAAGCGCGGATCGCGCCACTCGAAGCTCAGCCGCACGGGCAGATGCGTGCTTGCGTCCACGTCCAGCGTCACCGCATCGTCCGTCGCATGCATCAGCGTGAGCTTTTCCGCCGCATGCCTCTCTACTTGTTCCGAGCCCTCATCCAGAACCACCGTGGCAGGATCGCCAAGCCAACGACCCAGGACTCTTCGCAGCGAGTGTTTCTGCCAGCGCACCTGGTCCTCAACCGTTTCAACCGGCAGATTCTTTTTTCCCTTGTAAGTGATCTCCCAGCCACTCGCGTCGGAAAAAATCTGCACTACCTTCCCCTTATCCAGGTCGATGCGCTCTTTCTTAGGATGCTCGCGGCTGATCACTGCGTCGGCCACTTCACCGGTCGGATTGCCCTGGAAGAAAGTTGCGATGCGAACATGTTCCCGGCTGGTCCGCAGACTCACCCAGCCGGGGCCACCCATCGCGTCGATAGTTGCGGTCAGCACCGCATGCGCCTGCCGCGGACTCGCCATCCCCACAGCAGCGGTGGCTTGCGCCTGCAGCATCGCCGGGTACAGTCCGCCAAGAACCAACGCCCACGCCAACGCCAGCCGCGGATGTTTCGTGGATCTACCCCACCAGCACGGATCCACCATTGACATTGAAGACCTCTCCGCTGACGAACCCGGCGTATGGGGTGCACAAGAACAACACCGGTCCGGCAATCTCCGCCACTGTCGCGGCGCGTCCCAGCGGAATTCCCGAAACCACCCGCGCGCATTTCTCCGGGTCGCGCAGTGTCGCCGCCGACATGTCTGTGTCCACCCAGCCCGGCGCCACGCAGTTGACGTGAATGCCTTCGCGGATCAATTCGCTCGACAAGCTCTTGGTAAAGCTGATGAGCGCGCCCTTCGACGCCGCATAGTCGGAATGCATGGCCTCTCCGCGCTGCCCTGCCGTTGAGCTGATCAACACAATCGAACCGGCCGCCGATTTCTTGTCCGGCCTGCCCTGCTTTTTAAACTGGCCCACCGCAGCCTGCACCACGCCAAACATACTGTCCAAGTTGATGTGCATGGTGCGATGCCATTGCGCATCCGCCATGCGCTCAATCGGCGCGTCGTCTGGCGGCCAAATGCCATGGTTGCCCACCAGGCAGTCGAGCCTGCCAAAGGCACGCACCGTATCCTCGACCAGCTCCCGGCCATGAGCCGGAGTGGTCAGCTCACGATGCACTGCCATGCAGCGCTCCGGGCCGCCACATTCCGCCGCCAGCGCTTCGGCTTCCTTCGCCGCGCTGCGATAGTTGAAGACAACCTTGGCGCCCGCCTCCACAAATAACCGAACCGTGGCCGCGCCAATTCCACGCGACCCTCCCGTGATCAGCGCAACTTTTCCCTGCAGCGAGAGCATCACTCCCGCATGAGATCCCTTTTCTGTCATAGTCTTGACGCTAAAAGAAGGCACGCAATCGTGCAACTCCTGTGGCCTGTCCTCGATTCCAGAACGCACCTCGGCGGCACACCTGGCCTAGCGGCTCGTGGCAGAAATTCCCGGGCACGGCGGCGCCACATAATGTGCAACACCCGCTTGCTGGCGCTTCAGTGCAGCATCCAGCATCTGCAGCGCTTTCGCATTGGCCGGGTCCAGCAGCGCCTGCGAGCATGCCACGGAGCGACCCTCCACTCCCTTTTGAAAGAATTGCCGGCTCCATGGCAAATACAACAGCGCGCCATAATCTCCGCCGCAATCCTTGGCGTCGCAACCACTGAAAGAAACACCGAAATTGTTTCCCGTGCCCGGCATTAGTACGAAATTGTCGCTGCTGGCCGCCTGAAATGGCCGCTTCAGATACCCCGAATCCCAGCTCACATTGGTCGCGCCACCGTCACGAAGGAAAACAACGATCCGCCAACCATGTTTGCCGCTGGTCAGCGCGGCGGCATATGGCGATGCATAGGAAGGAATTTCCAGCCGGTACAAATCCAGCTGATAGAACTGCAGCCACTGCCCCATGCGCTGCAGGTCCACGCCCGTATAACCGTTCTGGCTCTGCGCCGGACTCGCTGGAAACAGCCACAGCACGGCCGGCAAGCATGCAGCCGCCAACCCAATCAGCGATCGTCGCGCCATCTCTCCTCCGCTTCAGGGAGCGGCGAATCTCCGCCACTCCACAGCATCATATTTTCACGAATGGAAAGAGCGAGACCAGAGTGCCGCACTCGCAAGGATTTTTCAGACAGTGGCAATCTGTGTCGTCAGCTTTACGGTAGCGGCAACGGCTGGTTCACTCGCAGCTAGACGCGTCAAGGTGAGCACCGTTATGTCATCATCCTGACCGAACGCGCTGGCTTCATCTGCAATCTGAACGGGAGAGGATCCCGCTCGCGACATCTCTCGCACGCGATCGAATCCAAACAGCTCACCCTCCCCGTTCCGCGCCTCGACGATACCGTCGGTATAGAAAGTCAGCGTTTCATTCTCCTGCATGCGGAAGGCAATCTGGTCATAGGTTGCATCCGGCGTGATGCCCAGCGGTAATGCCCCTTCCAGCGGCAATTCCTTTCCATCCCGCATCGGCGAAAAATGGCCGGCGGTGGCAATTGCAGCACTCCCATCGGGTTCAATCCGCATGGCAACACAGGTTGCAAATCCGCCCTGGGTGCGGCCGATCAAACGGCGATTCAGTCCTCGCAGAATCTCGCCCGGCTCCTGCGTGTAATCGACCAGCGTGCGCAGCGTGCCCACAATCAGCGATACCACCATAGCAGCTTTCAATCCCTTGCCGCTCACGTCGCCCACAACGATCAGAGCACCTCCCAGGTCCAGGGGAATTACCTGGTAGAAGTCTCCACCCAATTCCGTGGCGGGCTTATAGATGCTGGCGACCGAATAGCCGGGAATAGCCGGCACGTCTTCCGGTACGAGAACTTGCTGTACCTCTTGCGCGGACTTGATTTCCATCTCCACCAGCGCCTGGCGGCGGCGCTCCATGTATTGCTGCCGAGCCACAGTGAATAGCAGCACCAGAAACAGGAGAGTATCCAGTAAAAATGTTGCGCTAAAGGTGTAGCTGCCCACGTGCAGGCCCCAGGCACGCAGATCCGTACTGAGGGTCCACCGAGTAAAGCGCCCTCCCTGTGCGGAAGTCTCGATCACGAAATTCCACATGCCGTACAGGAACGCTGTGATTGCCACCGGCCAAAGCTCCATCTGCTTCCGACGCGCCAGGCCAAATCCCACGATAAAGAAGATATAGAGCGGAATGAGCTGGTAAATTGCCGTGGTCACTGCGTCGGTCCATTGCATACCCAGGCCGACATTCTGCCAGTTGAAAAGCACGCTGGTGTCTATGAGCACCGCGACGAGATAGAGTGCTGCCAGCACCGCTGTCAGACGCTGCCACTTCTGATCTCTGCCAAATCCAAACAGCGTGAGCAGAAGCAGCCAGAGCGAGATGTCTTGCACCGCATCCACACCCTGCAGGAAAAGTTGCATCGAGGTGAAATGGAGGCCGTAGGCCATGGCATCGAGTGCCAAAAACGCAGTCGCGCCCTCTGCCACCAGATAGATGGCCAGCCACAGGTAGAGCCACTGCTTTCGATCCCGCAGGAATAGCAGCAGCGTCAGCAGTCCAGCGACCAGCACAACCGCGCCGATCAGAATTTGCGGGAGTTGATGATGTTCCTGCAGGTAGCGTGGCTCCATCGCTTGCCTTGCCAGGACGGATGCATTGCCCAGCACAGGAGGCGCGGTCAGACCGCCTTCTCCCCACATATCGGTCGAGGCAAGTGGAGCCTTCCATACGCGCAGCGCCAGCACACCATCGACAGGGGCTTCAGCCAGCGGGTATACGGCGCTGTGGCCATTCGACCACCACACCGCATGCGGAGGGAGGCTGCCATAGCTGCCCATCTTCTTCCCATTCCAGTAGATTTCGTAAGCATCCTCGACGGGGGGAAACAGAATGGAAATCTTGCCGGCCGGACCCGTCACTTGAATCCGTTTGCGATACCAGGCAGAGCCCGTATAGCCGGGATGCGTCTGCGAGCCCCAGGTCTGGTCGCCGCTCAACTGCTCCCATCCGGAGTCGTTGAAGGCAGGACTTGCCCATGCGACATCATCTCCGGTATGAAACTGCCATTTGCCCGTCACCGCGACCGAGCCGCTACCAGGATTGGAAGTTTGAAATGTTTGCGCGCCCCCGAGAGTTGCAGCAAGCAGCAGGCAGGCCTGCAGCAGCAACCGCCCAATCGTCCAAAAGGATGGAATGCAAAACGGCCGCCGACCATCGTCGGTGTTCAGAACCATCAGACACTCCTCGGAACCGTAGAATCAATGGAAGGGGACTTTTCTCCGCCAAGCATACCAGCTTCCTAAGTTTCCACTCCAACAAAGAACTCCAGGTATCTGCCGGGTCTCTAGGCAGCGGCGGCGATGCGCTACATCGTCCCGAGTGCCGTCACAAAGCGCGCAATTTCTTCCTCCATGTTGTAGTAATGCACCGAGGCGCGGACCATGGCAGTCAATCCCCGCTGCTCCATGTCGATTCGCGTGGAACTTAGAGGGGTCACGCGAACATTGATTCCTCGGTCGCGCATTGTTGCAACTATGACTCTGGCGTCATGCCTGTCATGGGTGAAGGTCACAATGCCGCAACGCGGCTGACTGCCGCTGCCGGGCAAATCTCGCACAGTCACTCCAGCGACTTTGGCGAGCGCCTGGCGCAATTGCTCGGCCAGCATCGCCACCCGCGCCGCAATGTTTTCCAGGCCCACCGCCATCGCGTACTCGACAGCGACTCCCAGTCCCAGCTGGCACGCTACTGAGCCGGCGGAGATTTCAAATCGCCGCGCATCGTTGCGCAACTTGTATTGCTCCCGCGCGCTCCACTCTGCGGAGCTCATATCGATGGGCATCGGCTCCAACCGTTCCAGCATCGAGTGCCGGATGTAAAGAAATCCCGTGCCCCTGGGCCCGCGGAGATATTTGCGTCCCGTCGCCGCCAGCATGTCGCAACCCAACTGCTCCACATCCAGCGGCATCTGCCCGGCGGACTGGCAAGCATCCAGCAAATAGGGAATATGATTCAGGCGCGCGATGCGTCCCACCGCGACCGCTGGCTGCACCAGGCCGCCGTTTGTCGGTACATGGGTCAAGGCAATCAGCTTCACCCGCTCGCCATGCTGCCGAATGGCCGACTCCAGCGCGGTCAGAGAAATTTCTCCGCCGGCCTCATTGGGCACGACGACAATTTCAATCCCTCGCAGCCGCACGACTTGCAAGAAGGCCAGGTAATTACTGACATACTCATTCGACGCGGTAAGAACTTTGTCGCCAGGCTGGAATCCTTCCGCTAGCGCGTAGAACGCCGCATCCCACGCTCGCGTGGCATTTTCAACCAAGGCAATCTCGGTCGGCGCGCATCCCAGCATTTTCGCGATGGCGCGATAGATGCCCTGATATTCCTCGGCAATGCCGTCTTCGGCCTCGTAGCCGCCCATCGCCGCTTCCAGGTCAAGATGCGTTTTCACCCGCTCCAGCACCGGTTTTGGCGGCAGGCTGCAACCCGCATTATTCAAATGCAGGACCTTCTCGCAGCCTGGCGTGTCCGCACGAACCCTCGCAACATCAATCGCCACACCCACCCCGCTTCGCGTGATCCCGCCGCAGTGGGCCACGCAATCTTTATACTAGGTTGCATCATGTCCAATTTTGATCGCCGTGGAGAGTTCGCGCCTGTAGACGAACAACTGGAATATCTGAAGAAAGGCACGGCGGAAATTATTCCCCTGCCCGAACTGCGCACCCGGCTGGAACAGTCGCGCGCCACCGGCCGTCCGCTGCGCGTTAAGGCCGGCTTCGATCCCACCGCGCCCGATCTGCACCTCGGCCACACGGTTCTGATTCGCAAGCTGAAGCACTTTCAAGACCTCGGCCACACCGTCATCTTTCTGATCGGCGACTACACCAGCCTGATTGGCGATCCCACCGGCCGCTCTGTCACCCGCAAGCCACTGACACGCGAAGAAATCGATAAGAACTCTCAAACTTACACCGATCAGGTTTTCAAAATTCTCGATCGGGAAAAGACCGAGGTCCGCTACAACTCTGAGTGGCTGGGCAAACTTGGGTTCGAGGCAATCATTCGCCTAGCCGCCAAATTCACCGTCTCGCAGATGCTGGAACGCGATGAATTTCACAAGCGATTCCAGGCCGAACAACCCATCTCGCTGCATGAAATGCTCTATCCGCTGGCGCAAGGGTACGACTCGGTCATGCTGGACGCCGATGTCGAACTTGGCGGCACCGATCAGCGCTTCAACCTGCTGGTCGGGCGCGAATTGCAGCGCCAGGCGGGCACCCCAGCGCAGATCGTTCTGATGATGCCGATTATCGAAGGCCTCGACGGCGTGCAGAAAATGTCGAAGTCACTCGGCAACGCCATCGGCGTGCACGAGCCGCCACAGGAAATGTATGGCAAGCTGATGTCCATCTCCGACGACCTGATGTGGCGTTACTGGACGCTGCTCACCGACCTGCGCCCGCACGAGATTGAGGCAATGAAGAGCGATGTTGCCAGTGGCGCGCTGCATCCCATGGAAGCCAAGAAACGACTGGCTCGCACCATTACCGCAGGCTTTCATTCGGAAGCCGCGGCGCAGCAGGCCGACGAAAATTGGGCGAAACAATTCCAGCGTAAAGAAATGCCTGCCGATGCGGAAGAAGTTCGCGTCAGTCGAGATTCACTCGGTTGGAATGCGGAGACTCAGTCGATTCGGCTCGATAAGTTAATGGTGCACTGCAACCTCGCAGACTCAGCCACCGACGCGAACCGCAAGCTGAAGAGCAATGCCGTCGCCATCGATGGGGCATCGCACTCCGCACCGTGGCTGCGGCTTGAAACATTGCCAGCCCACGTGCCCATCCGAGTGGGCAAGCGCGCCAAGGTTGCCGTCATCGAATAAACTAACGAGTTTTTCGTTCACGAAATCTGCTTGTGCATCCCGGCTGCGCGGATTACTCTCATCCGCATGGCCTGCCCCAAGTCGCTCGGCGCTTGCGCCACTGTTCTCCTGCTCTGTCTTCCTGTTGCCGCCAAGGTTCACTCGGTCGCGTTGGGTGGGTGGCGCAAGGTTCCCTACACCGCTCCCGCTTCCACTTCAGCCTCCGATGCGCCCACCAGCCTGCGCGTGCGTCCGCTGGTCGTCGATGGCCAGGTGAAGGATTGGACCACCGGCGAAATCCACGAAATCACCGATCGCACATTTGTTGCTCGGCGCGCCGTTAAGCTGAACGATGCGTTGCCGGACGAAGCAGGAGCCCACTGGCTCTGGGTTCTGGGGCCGTGGCTTTTGGTCGATCGCAGTTCTGCGCACATCAGCGTGCTGCATTTGCCAGATTTCGATCCGGCGGTTTCGGAGATTGTCTGGTTTCGCGATTACGCTGCCTACTGCGGCGTCAACAGCACCGGCAAGCATCTCTACGCGGTGGTTTCGCAGTTAGGAGTGCGACGGCCTCTGGTAGCCAAGTCGCTTTCGCAATGGACGGTAGACGATCACCCCACGCCCGCGTGCGCCGCGGCAACCTGGCAGCGCCAGCCGCTTCAGGTCGTCTTTCACCCCGCCAACAGCGCGCCCGTCAGTTATCAGATATTCGGCCTGGCATCTGCCCTGGTAGAGGAAGGCGAATCTCCCGACGACCAATAAGGCTGGCCACGCTTAGTACCGCACCACCCGAGTCGTGCCCGGCGTTAGCGGTGGAGGTTTCAGTTCAAGAAACATTCGGCCCTGCGGCACATCGAAGATCACAGCACGGAAATTCTGCAGGATTCCGTTGCCGATCGCTCCTGGTAATTTCTGCTGCGCCGCCGCTGTTTCATTCTGAGCCAGATAATCCACCGACACATTGTGTGTCTCGGCGTCGCCAATAAAAAAGGACTCGATACTCCCCAGCGCCACGGGATAGAAGCCGTTCAAGCCAAATGCCAGGCCGGCAACAGAATGTTGACGACTGTCCACCAGTTCCAACTGGCGAACATACTGGTCGTACAGCATCATCGTCGTATCGCTCCCCGTATCCACGGCCAGGTCCACGCTGTAACGCACCAATCGATCACTTCCTAGCGTGATAGGCGTAATCACAAAGTCACGACTTGGCTTTAACGCAATTTCCAATCCGGGACCGCGATAGATGTATCCATCCCTTGGAAATAGGGTCAGAAGCTTTTTCTGGAAATCGATCTTCACCACAAAATTGCGCAGAAATGGGTAGCCCAGCATCCCATCGGTCGGATGGCCGAAGTGCTGTTCAAACCGACTGAGGTCGATCACGGCCATCTCTTGCGCCACCTGGATTGGGCCAATGGCCGCATTCATACGCTCTTCCGGAGCGACATACACAGGCGCGTCGCCAAATCCGATGTTTTTTTCTTGCTGGACTTTGAGCGGCTGCATTCCCAGCAGCTTTGAAGTTCGCAGATTTAAAATGTTTCGATTGGCTCCGCTATCCAGCATGAAAATAAAACCCGGCTTGCCCTGCAAACTGACGGTCACATAGATATGACGTCGAAAGTATTCGAACGGCACCGTAATCCCAGCAAGCGATGCTTTTGAGCGCTGCAGTGCGACGGGCGGCTTCGGTTTCGGCTGGAATGTACGGGATGGATCTGCGTTCGGCATCACCAATAGCATCGCCGCCAGCGTCAAACAAACTCTTCCCTTCACGGCTCTCGCCCCCTTCGCACTCCTCACCCTGGCAACCCTGACAAACACTTCGCCGGCCCGGACGAGTCCTTCACAGTTGTCTCGAAATCGAGCCAACTCCTTGTATCGCTCGAGCTCACGGTATCGCGGGCACGGCAGGTCGATTCGCCGACACCTGGCTCACTGGGTTCATCTCTAAAATGATATGACCCCGCGGCACATCAAATACGACCTTGCCGAATTGATCCAGCAGCGACGTGCCGATGACTCCGGCAAAGCCGGTACGGGTGGCGATCGGTTCGCTCAGCATTTTAAAAACGATCAAATGGCTGGCTTCCGTCCGGCCCATCAGCAGCGTATTCAATACCCCATACTGCATCGAAAAGTATCCTCCTAGGCCGTACGCCTGCTGCTGCGCCCTGGTTGGAAAAATCCCCTCCATGTGAGCCCCATGCACAAACTGCGGATACAGCAAAAGGGTCACATCGCTACCAGTATCAACTTCCACCTTGATCTGTCGCTCTGCATGATCCGCCGTGCTCACCATCACCGGGATTGAGGTCGCCGTTGATCGGCTGGTCAAATACAGCATGTCCCCCGGTCCTCGATAGGAGTATTTCTTCGACGGCATCAGGGTGAGCAGGTGCTTATTGAAGTCCAGTTGCACGACGAAGTGCTGTAAAAACGGAAAGCCCAGAATTCCGTCGATGCGATGTCCGAACTTACGTTCGAGATCCTCAAGATCAATCACCGCCATCAGGTTCGCGACCTGGATATCCCCGATCCTGGCGTCGATATCTTTGGCCGCCGCAACGTATACCTTGCCGGATCCCAATCCCAGGCCTTTTTGCTGCTGAACGCTCACGGGCTGCAATCCCATAGTCGCCGCGGTGTTCATGCTGACAATGTTGGCGTTGGTGCCGCTGTCCAACAGAAACACCATTCCTGGAGTGCCATTCAAAGTGAGCGTGATAAAGATGTGTCGGTTGTAGTAATCGAAAGGAACGGTGACCGGTGTGAAATGCTGCGCCGGAATCAGCGGAGCGACATGCTGTGGTTGCGGCGTTTGCGGTAGCAGGGTGGTCGACATCGCGAGAAGAAGACTGCCAATCATGGCGGTTTCCTCCTTATGTGACACACATCATATGCCTAATGTGGAAAATGTGCTTCTTCAATTTTTTACCCATACGTGCGTAATCTAAATACATGCAGGATTTGGACAAATTGCTGCAGGAAGCCGAAATTGCCCACGGCCATCTTTGCGCCGGCCAGGTGCTGGGGGTGCGCATGGCGATGCTGGGATGCGCCCGGCTGGGCCTCTCGGATCCGCGCGGAAAGGATCGCAAGCGCTTGGTCACATTCGTCGAAATTGACCGCTGCGCGACAGATGCCATTGCCGTCGTTACCGGCTGCCGCCTGGGCAAACGCGCCTTGAAGTTTCGTGATTGGGGAAAAATGGCGGCGACGTTTGTCGATGTTGAAAGCGGCCGCGCCGTCCGCATTTGTGCTCGCGAATCTTCCCGGGATGCGGCTCGTCAACTGCATCCCGAAATCGACAACAAAAATCAGCAGCAGATGCTCGCCTATCGAGAACTACCCTACAACATTCTGTTCAGCGAGCAGTGGGTGCGGGTATCGCTCGGAGAAAAAGAATTTCCCGGCTACAAGGCGGCACGCACCCTCTGCGCCATCTGCGGAGAAGGTATCAACTACGACCGCTATACCGTGCGCGACGGCAAGAAATTGTGCCACGGCTGCGCCAATCCGACGGCGCGCTATTACCAACCCCTCGAACCCGGCCCGCAGGATTAGCGGCACTCACGCTGAAATTTCTTTGCTTGATTCTGCTTCCGCGGCGAGTTTCCAGACGCAAAAATGCCCGGCAACGTGCCGGGCGCTTTTGCTTGCCTTGGACTACATTACTTCTTTTTTGCGGCCTTCTTGGCTGTTTTCTTTGCAGGTGACTTCTTTGCTGCAGCCTTCTTCGCTGGAGCCTTCTTTGCTGCCTTTTTCGTTGCCTTTTTAACTGCCAATTTAGTACCCCTTGTTGTAGTAGATTTACTGTGCTGCTTGACCGCTTTCTTTGCGGACTTCTTTACGGCTGGCTTCGCCGAAACTTTTTTCGCTGGCTTCTTCACAGCTTTTTTGGCTGCCTTCTTCGCGGGCGCTTTCTTGGCTGCTTTCTTTACAGCCGCTTTTTTGGCGGGCGCCTTCTTGGCCGCTTTCTTTACAACTGCTTTTTTGGTTGCGGCTTTCTTCGCGGGTGCTTTCTTCACCGAGGACTTGGTCCCAGCACTGGCTGATTTTGCTGCTGGCTTGGGTGACGCAACGGCAGCCGCGGGACGTTGACTTTCCATCACGGGGGTTGCCACAACCAAGATCGCGTCATCTTCATCCGCACGGTCTTCATCGTCGTCCGACGTGATGGAGATGGTCACTTCTTCTTCCTCTTCAAATCCGTCGCCTGCATCTTCGCCAAACTCATTCGTCTCCGGTTCGAATTCACTCTCATCGGACATTCGCTTGAATTGATCGTCGATCATGCTCATCTCCCTTTGCCGTTACCGCGTATGGCCGTATCTTACATCTTCGACAATGCAGCTGTATCAGGCAATTCACTGCATACCTGCATAAGGATGCTACGAGTTCGCCGGAAACACAAGCGCGAAGTTTGTCCTCAGGGTTACCTGTCCTGCCACGCGAGCACGCATCAATCAGTTTTTTTCTTTTGGTGCTTGCTGGAAGAAGTCTTTGTGTGACTCGAAGAACTGCTGTGGTGCGCCTTGCTTTCGCTGGAAGTATGACTCTTGGAAGAGTGATGAGTGGTTCGACGACTATGGGTCCGCACCGGCACTGACACGTAGATCGTCCGGCCCACCGGCAAGCGATTCCCATGCAATCCGTTCCAGCGGCGTAACTGGCTGGTGGTCACGCCAAAGCGGTCCGCCAGCGTCACCATGGTGTCGCCGCGGCGTACCCGGTAGCGCCTGTGCGCGGAAATAACTGGCGGCGGCGGTACTGGAATCAGCAGCGCCTGATTCGCGTGGATAGCATCGTCGGACTGCAATCCGTTGGCGGAGGCCAGCTCTCTCGTCGTTACATGGAAGCTTTGCGCGACGCTCGCCAGCGTGTCATCCGCTGCCGCAATGTGAAAGCGCCACGCATTGCGATGGTCTGCCGGCACCATTGCCAATCGCTGCTCAAACAAGGGAGCGGTTCCCGGCGGCAGATGCAGATCGAAGGAGAAATCACTTGGCGTGGTCATCTGCAGCAGACTGGGATTCAGTTCTTGAATCTCTTCCGTCGTCGTACCGACAAGGTCCGCCACCAGGCGCAGATTGATGCTGGAATCTGTCTTTACAGTGTCGGAACGCAGCGCAGGATCGACAGGAATATCGGATAGCCCATACTGGGTTGGGTTCTTCGCCATAATCGCGGCGGCCAGAATGATGGGCACATAATTCTTCGTCTCGGCGGGCAGAACGTTACGATGATACAACTCCCAAAAATCCGCATAGCCAGTGCGTTGTACGGCACGCTGTATTTTGCCGGGTCCCCAGTCGTAGGCCGCCATGGCTAAATACCAATCGCCGAACTGCGCGTGCAGTTCCTTGATGTAGCGCGCATAGGCGCGGGTCGATTTCTCCGGGTCAAATCGTTCATCTACCCACGCGTTCCGAACCAGACCGTAATCATCATAGGGCATAAATTGCCACATGCCGCCCGCTCCCGTGCGCGCGTTGACTGCCCTCGCGCGGAACCCGGATTCAGCGACAGCAAGATAGATCAAGTCTTTCGGGACGCCTTCGTCCAGAAGCACCTGTTCCACCATGGCGCGATATTGCCCTTCACGCGTCAGGGAGTTCTCGATGGTGTTGTGGCCTTTTCTTGTGTTGGTGAAGTAGTTAATGTAGCTGGCGACCTGATCATTCACCACTAGCGGAAGATCGGAGTGCGTAATTTTTAAATCCGCCTGCGCCCGCGCCAACAGGTTCGGGTCCACTGGGAAAGTGACATCGTTCGCAACCCCAACCGGCGTCTGATCCTGCTGGCTGAATCCGTTGCTCTGTTGCAGGGAGTCGAGTTCGAGTGTATTGATGGCATCGACTCGCTGCTCAAATGCATCGTTCAATACGCTGTCGGTTTTCAGGTCGCGTCCGCTTGTCAGAAAAATATCAACCGCGCGATCGAAATCCTCGCGCGCGGCCTGATACTCCCCGGCTTGATAGAGCGACATCCCGGTATCGTAGGCTTGTTTGGAAGCGGCGATCAGCGTCTGATCCTGCTGAGCTCGACTCTCGGACGTTGCAGACGGCGTCGCCGCGCTGGAGGTTTTCTCTGACGTCTGCGCTGATGTTCCGCCGCTTAGTGTTGGCGCGGTTGCGTGCGAGGATGCGCTTGCGGGTGCGCCTGGCTGTTGTGCCGGACATCCGCATAGCAGGAGCAGCACGCCGCTCGCAATCGGGAGGAGCAAATATCTCATCAAAGGCAGTCAGGGACGCTCGCTTCCCATTGTATGGCCATGGCGCGCCTTTACAGTAGCTCAACTGACTGCGACGCGCTCACTCCAGAATCTAGAAGAGACACAGCCGCGGCGGCAACAGCGCCCGCTTCTTCGCACCAGAACATCGTGCACGGGAATAGAATGCGCTACACAGTGCGAGGAGCCAACCATGCTTGAGCTTCGTAATGTCTTGAAGCGGTATTCCGGCATTCCGGCCGTGGAGAATGTCAGCTTCTGCGCCCGTCCTGGTGAAATCACCGGATATCTCGGCGCCAACGGTTCTGGTAAATCCACGACGATGAAAATGATCACCGCGCTCATTGAGATGAGTTCGGGAGAAATTTCCTTTGAAGGCAAACCGATTCAAAGCGATCTGATGGCTTATAAGCAACGTCTGGGATATGTCCCGGAGGAACCGCATCTTTACACCCATCTGAGCGGTCTCGAATATCTGGGCATGGTGGCTCAACTGCGCAATCTCCCCAATCAACTAGCTGCGGATCGAGTCGACGGCTTGTTACGCTTGTTTGCCCTCCATGAAGACCGCGACGTTCAAATCTCATCGTATTCAAAAGGCATGCGCCAGAAAGTACTGCTGGCGGCGGCGCTCATGCATAATCCTGATCTGATTCTGATGGACGAGCCATTCTCCGGGCTCGACGTCGGATCAGCGCTGGTATTGCGCAGCCTGATTCAAGAGCTGGCTGCGCGTGGCAAGGTGATTCTCTTTAGCTCCCACGAACTGGAGACCGTAGAGCGAATCTGCTCCCATGTCGTGATTCTGCATCGAGGCAAAGTTGTTGCGGATGACTCGATAGAACGCCTGCGAACACTCATGGCGCTTCCGACGCTAGAAGGAATTTTCTCTCAACTCGCTGTGGAGCAGGATGCGACCACTATTTCGCGAGAGATTGCAGATCTGATCCGTGCCTGAAA
Organism: uncultured Acidobacteriota bacterium; assembly: GCA_963737095.1. Classification (GTDB taxonomy): domain Bacteria; phylum Acidobacteriota; class Terriglobia; order Terriglobales; family Acidobacteriaceae; genus JAKAAZ01. The sequence continues at coordinate 48,155 of CAVTRK010000009.1, read as the reverse complement.
CTCTCTCTCTAAAAAGAATGAAATTCCGGGTGCTCTATCGCGTTTTTCTGCTCCGCGTGGTTGATCTTGAGTTGCTGTCGGCAGACGGTGACACCACCAAACTGCTAGGCCAGTTCGCAGCCTTGTTCGCCGCAGTCAGCTTCATGTTCACTGCGCCGTTAATCCTGTTTGGAGGCGGCCTTCCGCAGGACGATATTCTCACCATGGAACACTTTCTGATTGCGACTACGATGGTCGTCATTGGTCTGTTCTCAGTGTTGAACTGGGACTCGATTTTTCCAGACCGTCGCGATGTGCTCGTCCTGGCGCCGTTGCCTGTGCAACCTCGCACCCTTTTCTTTGCCAAGCTGGCTGCGTTGGGCTTCGCAATGACTCTCTCCGTCACCGCTCTCAACGTGTTTTCAGGACTTGTCTGGCCAGCCGTGATTTTTGCCCCACATGCAGGCATTGTTGCTGCCTGCCGGTCGGTGGCCGCCTACTGGATCACAATCTTCGCGGCCGCTGCCTTCATCTTCTGCTCGGTTTTAGCGGTGCAAGGGATCACGGCTCTACTGCTCCCCCGCCAGCAATTTTTACGGCTCTCAGCCCTATTACAGATCGCTGCATTCTCCCTCTTGGTCGGCGTTTATATCCTTGAACCCTCATTGCAAGACCCCAGCCTGCTCGCGTCGCATGAAAGTCAACGAGTGCTGATGTGGTTGCCCACATATTGGTTCTTTGGTCTGTTTCAACAACTCAATGGATCGATGCTTTCGGGGCTGGCTCCGTTAGCAGGCAGAGCCTGGATTGGGCTTGCCGTGTCTGTCTTCGCAGCGGGTACAACCGTGCTCCTTTCTTTTCGTTACACCCTGCGAAAGACCGTCGAGCAACCTGACATTCTGCCGAGCGCCGGCAAAATCACATGGCCACTACCTTTCGGCAGTTCTCTGCAAAGCGCGGTCTTGCTTTTTACGACGCGTACCCTGCTTCGCAGCCGCCAACACCGCGTACTTCTGAGCTTTTATCTTGGGATCGGATTTGCGGTGGCTTTGGCCTACGTCAAGTTTCCCCTTGCCCAGCACGGCCTATCCCGCGTCGGCGCAACCGGGGATGCGATCGTGCCATTTTTCGTCTCCAGTATCCTGATGTTGTGCGTTGCGGTGGCAGGAATCCGTATCGTGTTTCCGCTGCCCATTACTTTGCGGGCCAACTGGATCTTTCGCCTCACAGAACTCAGACATGCGTCGGAGTATTCCGTCGCCGTTCGTCGCTCGCTATTTGTGCTCAGCGTAGTGCCCGTATGGTTCGTCACGGGCGCGTTGTTCTTTTGTGTTTTTCCCTCTCGCATCGTGGTCGAACACCTGTTAGTTCTTGGACTCCTGGGCGCGATTCTCGTCGAACTCAGCTTGCAAGGCTTTCAGAAGGTTCCATTCACTTGTTCCTATCTGCCGGGAAAGGGAAACCTCCAGTACGTCTTCTGGGGTTGCGTTCTGCTCGTCCTGCCTTTGATCAACATGGGAGCAAAGCTGGAGGAGCAGATGCTACACAGCCCCGTCGGCTATGCGTCGATGATCGTTGTTCTCGGGAGCATTGCAACTTTGGCCAGATGGCGTTCGTCGGTTGTTGCCAGGCCGATCCCAGGCATGCAATTTGAGGAGGCAATGCCACCGGACATCTTTGCCTTGAAACTGCATAGGAATTGATGGAGGTAGACTGATTCTTGCCGAGTTGCAGATGGTGTCGAGACGTTCCAGTTTCGGATCCCTCCTTCGCTGCTTCGAATCTTCCCTGCTCCAGATGGTAAACTCAGCTGAAGAGACTCGCTTCCGATCGCCTTGCAATCGGCGTTGGAACTTTTCTTTTCTGCCAGTCGGCTTTCCTTCATGGATCGAGAACACATCCGCAATTTCGCCATCATTGCCCATATCGACCATGGCAAATCTACGCTTTCTGATCGACTGCTGGAGCTGACCGGCTCGCTGTCGGCGCGCGAGATGCAGGCCCAGGTGCTGGATGACATGGACCTGGAGCGCGAACGCGGCATCACCATCAAGGCCCACGCGGTGCGCATGGCCTACAAGGCGGAGAATGGCGAGACGTATCAGCTGAACCTGATCGATACCCCCGGCCACGTGGATTTCTCCTATGAAGTTTCGCGGTCGCTCGCTTCCTGCGAAGGCGCGCTGCTGGTCGTCGATGCCACCCAGGGCGTGGAAGCGCAGACCCTGGCCAACGCGCATATCGCCATTAACAACGGCCTCGACATTATCCCCATCATCAACAAGATTGACCTGCCCAGCGCCGACGTAGAGCGCAGCAAGGAAATGATCGAGGCGACCATCGGACTCGACGCCACCGATGCCCTGCCCATCAGCGCCAAGACCGGGCTAGGTGTGGAGGCCGTGCTGGAAGCCGTGGTGCATCGCCTGCCGCCGCCTACCGGCGACGCGGAAGCTCCGCTGCAGGCGCTTATTTTTGATTCCTGGTTCGACGCCTATCGTGGTGTGATCGTGTTGACGCGTGTCATCAACGGGCGACTGAAGCGCGGCGAAAAAATCCGTCTCATGTCGAATGGTCGATCGTTTGAGGTGGAATCCATCGGCGTGCAAACACCCAAGCCGGTTGCGGTGCAGGAGCTTTCTGCCGGCGAAGTCGGCTTCTTTGTCGCCACCATCAAAAACGTGGCCGACGCGAAGATCGGCGACACCATCACCCACGACGCGAATCCAAGCCCAACCCCGTTGCCAGGCTTTGAAGACATCAAGCCGATGGTGTTTGCTGGACTCTACACCGTGGATGCCCACGAGCACACCCTGCTGCGCGATGCGCTTGAGAAATTACGTCTCAATGATTCTTCTTTTTTCTTCGAGCCTGAAAGTTCGGTTGCACTCGGCTTCGGATTTCGCTGCGGCTTTCTCGGATTGCTGCACATGGAAATTATCCAAGAGCGGCTGGAGCGAGAATTCAATCTCGACCTGATCACCACTGCACCCGGCGTGCGCTATCGCATCACGCTCACCGACGGCAGCGTCGTCGAAGTTGACAACCCTTCGCGCTGGCCGAATCCCACCAGCATCGAAAGAATTCAAGAACCGGTCATCACCGCCACTATTCTTACGAATGAGGAATACGTCGGTGGCATTCTGAAGCTGGTCGAAGATAAACGCGGCCGCCAGAAGAATTTTGAATATGTCAGCCCTACCCGCGTGATGCTGACGTATGAACTTCCCCTCAACGAAATCGTGCTCGATTTCTACGATCGCCTGAAATCTATCTCACGCGGCTATGCTTCGCTCGACTACCATTTGTCCGACACGTGGGACTCGCCCATGGTTAAGCTCGATATCCTCGTCTCCGGCGAGCCGGTCGATGCGCTGTCGATCATCGTGCATCAGGAGTTTGCTTATGACCGAGGTCGAGCCCTGGTTTCGAAAATGCGCGAACTCATCCCTCGGCAGATGTTTGAGGTGGCCATTCAAGCTGCTATCGGAGCCAAAGTGATCGCCCGCGAGACGGTTGCCGCGCTGCGGAAAAACGTCCTTGCCAAATGCTACGGGGGCGATATTTCCCGCAAGCGTAAATTGCTGGAGAAGCAGAAGGAAGGCAAGAAGCGAATGAAGCGGATCGGGCGGGTCGACATTCCCCAGGAAGCTTTCCTGGCGGTCCTCAGGATCGGCGAAGACTCCTGAGAGCCCGTAAAATCAAGCCAGAATTCATTCACCCTTCATGCCTTGCTGTGGAAAGCTCGAAAGATGAACTTTAGTTTTGCGTGAGCTCAAAAAACCTCTTGACTGCAAATAAACAAATATAATCAACAACTTGCGGCTTAAAATCCGGCTGATTCGTGGTTGCGGTGGGGGGCTGGGCGTGGCGATCTTCCCAAAGTCGACTTTCCCACATTTTTTTCCACAAGAAAAGGGCGGCCTGCTGAAAGTCAACAGGTACCGCCCGAATGTGTTGCAATCAGTTGCCGTCTAGCCTATCTATCGGCAGCCGATCACAAAGCATTAATGTGCTGCAGGCGTAGTCCGGTGGTGCGTGGCAGCAGGTGTCGCCGGCTTGGCGGCCGCTCCTGCAGGCGCAGCTACACCTGACTTCTGGTTGTATTCCTGAACCACTGCTTCGCTGATGTCGGCTGCCTTGCTGGCCCACACTACCGGAGTTTGCTGCGTACTCATATCGAGCACTGCGCCGTATCCATTCGCCTGGCAATAATCCTGCAGCACCGCATAAAACTTCTGCGCGATTCCCTGGTAGGCTTCCGACATCGCCTGCTGAAAATCAGACTGCGCGTCCTGGGCTTGCCGCTGCAACGACTTTTCCTTGTCATCGATGGTGCGCAAACGGGAGGCGCGCTCATCCGGGCTCAACGTGCTTCCATCTGCCTGCAGCTGCTTCTTCAAGCTGTCGATCTGGTCGCTCAAGCCCTTCAATTCCGTTTGCTTGGGCTGGAACCTCTGCTGGATCTTGGCAAAGGCCGCGCGTCCTTCATTGGTGGCGGCGACGGCAGGTTGAAACGCGATGACGGCAATCTTGGTAGCGCCCGTCGGCGGAGCCGAAGGAGTTGCGGATGCTGGTGCGGGTGCGGATGGTGGTTGGCTGGTCTGCGCGCCGGCGCCGACAGTAAAGGTCGCTGCCAGTGCGGCAACCACAAATAAGGAACGCTTCATAATAATTTGGAACTCCTTTGACTTCCACTCGGTGTCCACTTTGCAGGTGGAGCAAGATTTGGAACTTTCATAAACCTTTGGAGGTTGGCTGCTGGTTCGTGACAACCGGGCGTTGCTCCCGGATTGCAGCGTAGACAAGCGAGACCGAACTCAACGTGCAATCAATTGCAAATTCCTTCTATGCAGCGATTCTTTCAGGAATTGGCTGCGCGTATTTTCCTCCGCGCCAAACAAACCTCACCAGAATCGGCCGAGGGGGAAACCCTAACATTTCGGCTAAGAAGTGATCTGGAAGGATTATAGGAGTGCTGAAAATCTTCCGTCAAACCGCTCCCACCCAGTTCCTCCATGGTTTCAACTCATTTTCAACCGTGCCAAGTTACTGCCGCAGAGGTAGCTGCCCTACTGCCATCCGTATCAACTTCTGCAATTCTTTCACACCTCAACTCAGAACGAAGTACTCACACTGACACGCAGCGTCTTGCGAGGCTCCCAGAGATAATATTTCGCCCCATAATTTGCGCGTGCCTCCTCGTAGGTGAAGGTTCCAGCTTCGCCCGCCGGAAATTGATCGCGGTTGAACAGAATGTTCGAGCCTTCGATCTGGTGCAGCCGGTTGGGGTTGAATGCGAAATACACGCGTACCGGCGCATTGATGATCGGCAACATTGCCGTAATCTGCGGGCCGACCGACGTCCGAGGAACAATGTTGGTTCCCGGAATGGCACCTAACCGGCTCGGGAAAGGTCCAAATGTCGACCACGGAACCCCACCCTGGCAGGTTCCATTCACCAGTTCCGGACAGCCATACAACGCTCCGTCCAGATTGGCCTTGGCCTGCTGATTCAATGTCAGCTGGTTATGATTGAGCGCCATGTCCAACCCGAAGTCGACGAAGAAAGAGAAGTCGACCGGGCCGCCCAACGGGATGCGGTACTCGATGTTGTTGGTTAACTGCGTATCGCCGCCAATTGACGCGACTGAATACACCGGCAATGGGAATCTGTACCGGGCCCAATGTCGGATTGGTGGGATCTCTCGGGACCAGGCTGCCATCCGGATTGGTCAGGTTGTATAGCACTTTGGTCGGAACGAAAGAATACGGCGTGGCGGACCGAACATCGAAGCCGCGAATATCGTTTTCACCGCCGGCATAGAACCGATCAAACGGCGAGGCTACCAACCCCGCAATTCCCTGGATGTAGGAAACCTGGATGCGATAGGCGAAAACGTTACGGCCTTCAGGATTAAAGTGAAACTTTGAGATTGGCTTGAAGAATTTGTATTCCACCAACGGCGTCACGGAACTCACGTTGCCACCTAAACCCGATACCTGAACCACGGCATTCAGGCTTTGGCCGGTGCGTGGACGGTAGGGATTCCCCACCGTGCTGTAGCTATAGCTAAGCGAAATTTGGCTGGTCACGATTCCGTTCAGCGCGCTTCTGCCAGTCGTACCGTGGCGGAAATTCAGATACTGGAACAGGTTGGTAGTCGCGGGACTGAACGCCTGAACATTCGACTTGCTCAAGCTGTAGGTGGCGCCAATGCGCTTGAAGGTCCGCGGGATTGGATAGCTGGCGGACAGACTCAAGCCGGTCTTGGTCTGATTGTAATTCTGCACAAAGGATTGCTGCGCGGTGTCGAAGTTCTGGCTCTTCCCTGTCAGCGATAAAGGATTTTTGAATGCATTGTATTGCGACTTCTGCGTAGTCAACTGAAATCCCAACGCCAGGGGATGATTCTTCACGTATGGAATCGTCATGCCGAACGTCAGGTTGCGCTGCAAGTCGCCCAGGGCCGCCTGCAGGGTCAGCGATTCACCCAGTCCCAGGAAGTTGTTGGTCTGGTAGTTCAAGCCGACAAAGGCTCCCGACAGGCCGCTGAAGCCTCCATTCAATCCAATGGAGTTCTTGCCTTTTTCCTTCACGTTCAGCAGCAAATTCACGGTGCCGTTATCGGCATCCTGCTGCGTCTCCGAGTCCTGGTCCACTTTTAAGGGATTGAAGTAGCTCAGCTGGTTCAGGCGCAACAAACTCATCTCCCAAAGATGACTGTTGTAAACCTGGCCTTCTTCCAGCAGCAGCTCGCGCCGAATGACGCTGTCGCGCGTCGTGGTGTTGCCGCGGAACTCGATCCGGGAAACGTAATACGGCTTGCCTTCGTCGATGTCGATGTTCAAATAGACCATCTTCTTGCGGCTCATCGATGCGCGGCGTTGGCACTGCGGTGAAATTGATATATCCCAGTTGCCCGTAGGCCTTCCGCATGTTCTCCAAGCCCTTGCCTACGAGCGATGCATTGAAAATCTGGCCATCCTTCAGCTTGAACAGCGACCGCAAGGCCTTCTGGTTCGTGACCCGCTTGTTTCCGGTAAAGGTGATTCCGCCCAGCTTGTACTGATCGCCTTCCTCTACCGGGATGGTGATGTCGATCGCCTTCCCTTTCCGCGAGTGGATCAACGGAATATAAAGGCCACCCTGGTTGCGAATGTGGGTCAGCGGCTGTCTCCACGCTGGCGCGGAAATATCCGCGGTCGCGATACGCCAGCCGTACGCGCTCGGTGTCCTCTTCGAGCTTACTTTCATCGTAGGTGCGGGCGAACAGGTTCTCCAGGATCAGCGAATGCGGAATGCCGATCGGCTTCAGGTTCTTCATGGAGGCACGCAGTGCGCGGCTGGAGACGTTTTTATTGCCTTCAAACTTGATGTGGCCCACTTTTACCGTCGGGCCTTCCTTCACGTTGAAGTTCACCGAAACCGATGCTGGAGGTATTGTCTTAATGACGGTATGGATGGTTGCGAACTGGTGCCCGTGCTCGGCGAGCAATTCTTTCAAAACGGTTTCCGCCAGCTTGATTTTGGTAGGGTCGTACTGGCTGTCGACCGACAACGGCACTTTCGCCTTCTTGAATCGATCCAGCACGTCCGAAACCGAGACCGAACTCAATCCCTTGTAATTGATCTCTCGAATCGTAGGGCGCTCGCGAACAATAATGGTCAGAATCACGCCCTTAGGCGTCGTCTCGCGATCAATCTGGACGTTCTCAAAATAGCCCGTGTTCCAAAGAGAGTTGAAGTCGCGCTCCACCGTGGCCGAATCGTAGGGATCGCCCACATGCGAAAAGATGCGCGCCAGAATAGTTTCTTTGGGGATTCGGCGGTTGCCGATCACGCGGATTTCGCTGATGATGCTGCCCTGCGGAACGCTGGCTTGGCTGGCAGGCGCAATATTTTCCAGAGGGGACTGAGACTGGGACTGGGCCCGGGCGTTCAAGCCTATGCCGAGGAATAACAGCACCGCCGCAAGGACTTGAACAGTCCAGCGGGTCCACAGGCGCACGCTCGTGGTCGGTTGGTTTGGGACATGGAAGCCCCCTACACTCGCGGGAAAAATATGCACACCCTCACTGCCAAAAATCGATTCCAGAGGAAAACACGATTATACGGGAGATGACCGCACGATCCTAGCGACCGCACTTCCACCCTGGCTCATTTTTCGTTGTGGAACGCGATCGATCTACGCTCCGGACTGCAAAAAACATTTTCAGACCAGCTAGCTTTCCAACTGGGCTTCAATGACAAACTCCTCTGCCGCGCTGTCCCAGCAGATGTCCAACACATTCGGCTTGCAACACACCTGGCAATCTTCCACGTACCGCTGGCGGCTGCCGCCCGACTCATCTACCACTGTCTCAGTTCCATTCTCCACATCCAGCACACTGAAATCCCGCCGCATCCGCCATGATCACGGCCTTTCCAACAATTCGCTTCCGCTGCGGTCCGGTTGCACGCGGCGCACTTCAACCAGCGTGGAGTAAAACGTCGGCCCTCCACCCAGATCCGTCAGCGTCTCACTTGTCAGAGAGTTGACGCCTTGCCCGTCACGAGTGAGCTTGTTCCATCCTAAACGGGAAGCGGCCACTCCGGCAGGCACACTTGCCCCAACTTTGGCCCGAAGAGGAATTTTTCCGCGGTCGTTGAAAACCTCCACCGCGTCTCCATCGGCGATTCCGCGAGCCTCGGCATCGTCGGGATGCATCTCCAGCACGCCAGAATGTGTCGCCTCCATCGCTTGATGAAAAGGCAATCCGGCGAATGTCGAATTCATGAAGTTATCGTTCTTGCGCGGCAGCAGCTCCAGCGGAAATTTCTTCGCCAGCGGTGAGTGCCGCGATTCATCGGCCGCAACATATCCCGGAAGCGGATCATAGCCCTGCGCCGCCAACGTCTCGGAATAGAACTCCGCTTTGCCGGAGGGAGTTTTAAACCACTCGTCCGATATAAACGGCTGGAACGCGCCACCGTCTTTTTCCTGGGAAAATTTCAAGCGAATGGAATGTTTCGACTGAAGCTGCTCGCGTGTGATTCCCGCCAGCCAGGGAGCGTTCGTTCCCTGCAGCGCCTGATCGATTAAGTCGTCTTCGCTATCCAGAAAACACGATTCAGTGAATTCCATGCGCTGCGCAATCTGGCGAAACAGAGTCACATTCGACCGCGCTTCTCCCAGCGGCGCAATTGCGGGCTCCGATAGCTGCACGTAGTAGTGGCCGTAGGTGCCTTGAAAATCCTTGTGCTCAAAAAATGTCGTTGCCGGCAAAACGATGTCGGCGTAATCCGTGGTATCGGTGAAGAACTGCTCATGCACCACGGTAAACAAATCCTCACGCCTCAGTCCTTGCAGCACCGCCTTCTGATTCGGCGCAATGACGGCTGGGTTGGAGTTGTAAACGACGACTGCCTTGACTGGAGGATCGCTGAGTTCGGTCAGAGCGTGGCCCAGACGGCTCATGTTCACGATGCGGCCAGCTCGACCGATGGGGCTCGCTGCCGCCAGGTCCGGTCGCTCCAGCGCCTGCCTATTGAACTGAAAAGCCCCGCTGGTGGAAAGCTGCAACCCTCCGCCAAGATGTTTCCAGGCCCCGATTAGGCACGGCAGCATGGCAATGGCGCGCGCCGCTGCTCCTCCATTTTGTGATCGCTGGACTCCGTAATTCAGGCGAATGACGGACGGAGTCGCGGTCGCATACTCCCGCGCCAGTCGGACAATGTCCTCCGTGGAAAGTCCGGTCACCTCCGCGACACATGCCGGTGTGTACTCCATCGCACGAGCCCGAAGCTCTTCAAAACCGTGGGTCAGGCGCTCTACATAATCCGCGTCATATAGGTTTTCGACAATCAGGACATGCATCATGCCAAGCGCCAGGGCCGAGTCCGTTCCCGGTCGAATCTGCACATGCCAGTCGGCGGCTTGCGCCGTGCGCGTCGTGTAGGGATCAATGACGATGAGCCGCGCACCCTTTTGCCGCGCTTCCTGGATGAACGGCCACAAGTGCACATTGTTGCCGAGAATATTCGCGCCCCACGCCAGGATGGTCCGAGCATGACGAAAATGTTCCGTGTCGGTGCCCAGTTTGGCGCCGTACACAGACATCAGGGCCTCGCCACCGGCGGTGGAACAGATGGTGCGATCGAGCCGCGAAGCTCCCAGCCGCGAAAAAAACCGCCGGTCCATGGACCCGTACCCCAGCACCGCCATATTTCCGGCATAGGAATAGGGAAGGATGGCTTCCGACCCGAATTCATTCGAGACTTCCCGCAGCCGCGCCGCAATCGTATCCAGCGCTTCATCCCAGGAGATGCGTTCGAAAACTTCGGCCTGCTGTCCCGGTGCGATTGGACCCTTGGCAACACCCGACTGCCGGCGCATGGGATACTGCAGCCGATTCGGGGAATAAACCAGGTCAAGATACTTGGTAACCTTGCCGCAAAGAAATCCTCGCGTCACGGGATGGTCGGGGTTACCCTGAATTTTTGTTGCACGACCCTCTGCGTTCACGGAGATATGCACGCTGCACGAGTCAGGGCAGTCCAGGGAACAAACCGCGTGCATAACCTTCAGTGAATCCATACAGGCATTCTAGGTTCCCAGCGGCCATCCAGACAATGGAAGGCCCTGCGGCAGCGCGACCAGAATGCCCTTGCAGGAATGCGGATTTACTTATTGGTCTCGCCGGTTGAGGCGTTGGAGGCGCCGACAGGCTTGGATTCCGGCGATCCTTCCTGACGTAGAAATACACTCAGCAGGATATAAACCGCGATTGCCATGTATTCCGCCTGCCAGGTTTGGAAGGTGGCGAACCAGAATTTTGCCGAGACAAAAAAGGCAGCGATGGAGAGCGGCGCTTCATGAGAAAAGGCACGCTGCTGGTTGTAGTCCGCGGCACCCGAAAGTAAATGTAGAAGGAAGGCCAGCAGGAAGAGCGCGAAAAATGCCAAGGAAAGTGAGTTCCGCCGGGGCCAGTCGCGTTTTTTTCCGCGCCACAAGGATTTGCTGTGGGTATTTTGAGAGGTCCCCGGCTTTCTGGAGTGCGGTGCACCCCGCTGCCGCAGGTAAACCCCAAAAATAATCAACGATCCAAGTTGAAGCAGCGCCGCCTGCCAATTGGAAAACACGCCCTGCAGAAACATGCCGGTACCAAGGAACCGCCAGTAGCCGATGGGTTGCAGGCCGTGCGCCGACTGGACCTGGTTGTACAGCGAAAGCCCGGAAAAGCTCTGCCCGAGGATGCAGGCAATGAACAGCAAAATGAATGCGATCGACAGGCTATGGTCAGCGATGAACTTCGCCAGCGTTCTCATGAGTATCAAACCGGATAAAGCGTAAATCAGTGGACGTTGGGAAGCTTCTTTGAGTTGCCTGGCTTTCTTTATCCGAAGGCGAGCAAAGGGCTGCCCTCGCAGCGATCACACCTGCATTACTTCCTTCTCCTTTGTCTTGCACAGATCTTCCATGCGCTTGATCTCTTCATCGGTCAGCTTTTGCATCTCCTCCAGCGACCGCTTCTCTTCGTCTTCCGAGATTTTTTTCTCCTTCGTCGCCTTCTTCAGCGAATCATTGCCGTCGCGGCGAATATTACGCACAGCGGTCCGATGATCTTCCAACACCTTGTTTAGATGTTTCACCACTTCCTTGCGCCGTTCTTCCGTCATCGGCGGCACTGGAACCCGCACTACCTTGCCATCATTCTGCGGATTGAAGCCCTGGCTGCCGACGCGCAGCGCTTTCTCGATTTCAACAATCAGGCTGCTGTCGTACGGTTGAATCAGCAGCAATTGCGGCTCCGGAGCACTGATCTGTCCCACCTGGTTCAACGGCATCTCTGTCCCGTACGCCAATACCCTCACCTGGTCCAGCATGTGTACGCTGGCGCGTCCTGTGCGGATGGAAGCCAGGTTGGTGCGAAAATCTTCGACCGCTTTATCCATCCGAGTCCTGAGCAGTTGGTAAGTTTCTTTCAACGCCGGAATACCGGCCATCGCTGATCCAGCCATGATATTTTTTCCTCCCTGCAACACGATATTGTAACCAAGCAGATAGCATTCTGTGTGCGAACCCCGTTGCAACCGCTTCAGACGCTCCGGGCGGCCTTCCCCGAACAGTCAACCTTGCGCCGCGCGCAATCTCAATTCCGGAGCCACTCTTAAGGCGATCAGAGAACCAGCCGCGAAATTGCTGCCATGTTAATTGCTACCAGCCATTTAGAATAGAAATGTCGTGAGCGATCTATTTTCCGCCGATTCTCCTATGCATACCTGTCCCGTCTGTACCATGCCGTTGAGCCTGCGTCGCTCCTTCTTCAAAGCCGGGTGGAGAGGCTTTTTCCGCTGCCCCTCCTGCCGCGGACATTTGCAGATTCATGGCCGCGTGCTGCCAATTGCGATAGCTTTACTGGTCGCGATCGGCTTCCTGGTACTCGATTGGAGCGGTCAAACCGACGTAAACTTCTCCACCCTGTGGTGGGATGCCTTCCAGATTGGCTCTGTGCTGTTTGTTTTGTTTGTGATGCTGGGTTGGCTGCTGCGTGTGGATCGTCGTCAGCCCATGCGAAAATTTGTTCCCTGACTGGAAATCATCCTGGTCAGGCGGTCGCCTCTACGCCAGCACTTTCAGACCCGTCGATGCGGCCTGTTCATGCGCGTGGTACGAGGATCGCACCAGCGGTCCGGATTCCACATGGCGAAAGCCCATCCGCATAGCCTGCTCTTTCATCCATGCAAATTCCTGCGGGGTGTATGTTCTCGCCATCGGCAGATGGTCCTTGGAGGGACGCAGATACTGGCCAATGGTCAGAATGTCGGTGCCGACGCGCGCCAAGTCACGAAACACGTCCAGCAGTTCATGCATTTCTTCGCCCAGGCCAACCATCACGCCGGACTTTGTGACCAACTTCGGATTCACTTGCTTGGCATACTCCAGCAGTCGCAGCGTGCGCTCATAGCGCGCACCGGAACGAACCACGCGATAGAGCCGCGGCACGCTTTCCGTATTGTGATTCAACACTTCAGGCGCAGCATCCACCACAATGCGAATCGCGTCTTCCTTGCCTTGAAAATCCGGGATCAGCACTTCCACCTGGCAGCCGGGAGCTTGCCGGCGAATTTCCTCAATCACCATGGCGAAGGCACGCGCACCACCGGTGATATCGTCGTCGCGATTCACGCTGGTGATGACAGCATGTTTCAGACCGAGCGCCGCCACTGCCTCCGCCACCCGCCGCGGTTCATCATAGTCGATCGCCTCCGGGCGTCCCTTGGGCACCGCGCAAAAACCGCAGCGACGGGTGCAGAGGTTCCCCAGCATCATGAAGGTCGCTGTCTTGTGGTTCCAGCATTCGCCGATATTGGGGCAATGCGCCGACTCGCATACCGTGTTCAGATTCAGGCTGCGGGCCAGCTTCTTCAGGTCATGGAAGACTTCGCCCATCGGGGCGCGCGCCTTCAGCCACTCCGGCCTGGGCTGCGGTCGCTTCGGCAAAACATCGATCTGGATCAGTTCAGGAGTGGTCGCCATGGGGTGAATATGCTGCAGATGCCACTCTCTATTGTACCTGTGAGAAAGGTGCAGCCGAATCTCGAGGCGGCGCCGCAATTGCCGAATCCTGCGCCTTCAACTGGCTATCCGCCGGAGAAACTTTCCAGATCGTCACGTAATTCTTGCCCGTCCAGACAATGTGCGACGGCGGCAGAGAAATGTATCCCGCCGGCGCCAGCGGTATCCGCGAGTAGACTTCGACGCCGGTGATCATCCACTGCGACCTACCGTCCGGTGCCGTCATCCACGGCTCGCAGGTATATTTCGTGCTCTCAAGAAAGAGATGACCGCAATACGTGTCCTTGCCCCATTGATCGAACGGGACCGTGGGTCCGACAAATCCCTGGATATCATCTCGGCGGATAAATTCTCCGATGCCCTTTTGCGCCAGTTCGGTTTGAAATTCGCGATCAGCCATCAGGCCATCCAGCGGAACCACCGAAGCATCGGTAAAGTACGCCATCCCGCCAGGTTGATCGTAGGCCAGCAGGCGATATAGATGATCGTCGTCCAGCACCTGCCGCAGCGCGGGAATGGTAGTCTCTTCCGCAACCTGCTCGCGGCTGTGTTTCCAGCCCATCTTGTACCAGAGCAGCGTGGAAAACACGATCGCCAGCAAAATGCCAACCGAATGCAACGTCGCTGCCACAGAGGGTCGCCGGCTCGACTCGCGGTCCGTCGCAGGGACTGCCCGAACCAGGCACGCAGTCGCACGCGAAGTGGTCAGTGCGGCCAGCAGCGCCCAGCTGACGTAGTACCAGGTCCAGCGCGTCTCCCCTGTCATCCGCAGCGTGATATAGGCAGCGTGCATCAGGATGCCGAGAAAGAACGGCAACTCCGCAAACAGGAACCAGCGGTCGCGCTGCTTGCGCCACAGAATCGCGATGGAAATCGCGCAGAGCATCAGCGAGATGAGCGCCGTGTGCGGCAGGTTATGGCCGAAGGCATGGTCGCCGCCGTTGCTCGACTTCAGCAGCCCGCTGATCGGCATCAGTATGTGGAACCAGAACAGGTTGCTACCCAGGTACGCGCCCCACAGCACCGCATACAGCGGAATCCACGCAAGATGAATTCGCAGCGCGCGCTTACCGTCCACCTGCTGCTGTTGCAAACACCAGAACAGCACCGCAATCCATACGCATGCAATGACAAAGATCGAGTCCAGGCGACTCAGCACCGAAAACGCCGCCAGAACATTAAACGCGAATCCACTTTTCCAATCCGGATGCTCGAAAAACTTGTACAGAGCGAGGAGCATTCCCGCCAGCATGGCCGCGCTGAGAGAAGACTCCGTCCCAAGCTGAAGGCCAAATAGGAAGGGAATCAAAATGGTCCACGCCACCCAGGCCGGCGCCCGCAGACGACGCAGCAATTGCCCCGCCACCACCAGCACCACAATGTTCAGCAGCACAATCAACGCGGCAATCATGTGCAGGCCAACGATGCGATTGGGGAACACTTTATAAACCGCCGCGCACAACAACATCCAGATGGGATGGTAGCCGTTAGTCTGCATCAGGCGATTGAAGGTGCTGCCGTAGCCCAGCGCAAAATTGCGTCCCACCTGCAGGTAGAAAAAACTGTCATCGGCGAAAAATGGGCTGGGCTGGCGAACAAACAACACCGCATACGCCGCCGTCAGCAGCGCGAAAAAAATATCCAGCCACAGCGGTTCCCGTTCTCGCTGATCGGCACCTGTTGCCTGGGTTTCTATCTCTATCATGGAAAGGGAGAGCCAAAGACTCTGTCGACCGGCTTTTCGGTTCGAAGTGTCAGTATAAGGCGTGCTGGTAAAAGCGGCCGAGTTGGCCAAGGCGTGAAAGGGCTGCGGCATTTCCGGCAGAGTCGATAGCAATCCGCCCAATTACACGCATGGAAGCGCTCAATAGTACAAATATTTTCTCCAGCGAAGGTCGCTGCTGCCGATCATGCGCATGATGTGCCGGCTGGTATGCAATGAGAACGGCCGTGGTTCGCGCATCAGACGCATCCCTTCCAGTTCATGAATCATCTGGTTGCCCTTGGTGCGATTGCAGGTGTGGCAGCACGCTACCAAATTTTCCCAGGTGGAAAGTCCTCCGCGCGAGCGCGGCACCACGTGGTCGAGCGTCAATTCACTGGCCGGCAAAATTGTCGCGCAGTATTGGCAGGTATTGCGGTCGCGCAGCAGAATATTTTTCCGCGACAGCGCCCGCGTCTGATGAGGAATGCGGCGATATTCCAGCAGCCGAATCACCGATGGCACCGGCACGCGCACCCGCGCCGCATGCAGCAGCGTCGCATGTTCTTCTTCCGGGCGCGCCACTCCCTTCAGGATCAGCACCAGCGCGCGTCGCGCCCCGCAAATATTGATCGGTTCGTAGGAGGCGTTCAGCACCAGCACCGGCGTGTGCATCGGCGACGCCGTCTGGGTCGACGACCGCTCCTGCAGCTTCGGCTCAGAATGAGTCGTGTGGCATTTCGCCTGAGGCTTCTGTTTGCGGGCATAGACTGTAGCCCTTCCCGTAGACATCTGATTTCCTCCCCTAATCCCGATTCCCGAAGCTTGAAACTGTCACTGGCTCATTCGCGCATACCGGCGTCCCTGTCGTCCGCGCCCCGGCTCCCACTGCATCCCAAAAGGCCACGCCTTCCCGCTGCGAGCGTGCCAGCGTTGCCACATGCACCGACAGCGCTCCCGCGCCCAGCAGCGTCCGCGTGCATTCCCGCGCCGTCGCTCCAGTGGTGTAAATGTCATCGAGCAGCAGCATCGCGCGGCCTGCCACCTTCTCCCGCTGGCGCACAAAAAAAGCGCCGCGTAGATTGCGGCGTCGTTGATGCGGATTCAGTCCAGCCTGGGTTTCTGTGGCGCGCTTCCGGCCCATGGCCTCGAACTCCACCTGCAGCGCAAGATCCGGCCGCAGCCGGCGCAGGCTGCGTACCGTCGCCTCCGCCAACAAAGCCGTTTGATTGAATCCGCGTTCACGCTGCTTGCTGCCGTGCAGCGGAACCGCCACCACCGTCAGCGTCGGAGGCAAATCCTGACGTCGGGCAATCGTGCTTGCCAGCAGCCTACCCAGCGGCTCGGCGATTGTAGGGATGCGCTCATATTTCAGCAGGTGGATTAAGCCGCGCAGCGTGCCTTCATACGCGCCATAGGCCACCGCCAACTGAAATTGCGGCCGCGCCCGCTCACACAATTGGCAGAGTTTTTCGCTGACCGGGCCTCTCGCCACAGCGGCCGTCGCAAAACGCAAGCCGCCGACGCTGAGCTGCTCGCCACATAAAGTACATAAATTGTCTGGGATTTGTTCCGGCAGATCGGCCCAGCAAGCGGCGCAGATCGGCGCGGTGGAAAGATGCAGCAGAGGTTGATTGCAGAGCCTGCACGGGGAGGGAAAGATCGCACTGCTAACAGCGTCCACGGGACTTCGGAGGACACGCGCAACCGCGCGCCAGGCGGCCATCTCCGATGGCGGAAGCGTACTGGCTCGGTCTAAAGACCTCGGGGACTGCCTAGGGAAGACGCACCTCCCAACCATAAATCGTTCCTGTCAGGAACGCTTCACGTGCCAGAGCGTGTCGGCCATGCGCCGCATTCGATCCGGCTGAGTGCAGTATATTCGGAATTCATGAAACGAACATCCCATCGCATCACAATTTTTTATTCCATGTGAAGAGGCTACCGTCTCGTGCCCGTGCAAGCGCCCCTTGGCTGGGCTAGCCATTCTCGCACAGCGGTCGGATGCTCTTTTTTTGAATCCTGTGGGATAAATAAAAAATACCGGCTATCGTGAAGCCTGGCGAATGCTCTACACTCAACCGTTTGCTGGATTTCGTTTTAAGGAGGCGCAAATCTTGGCCAGCACCACCGATCAGCCATCCAACCCAGCGGCCGGTTTGCACCGCTCGGCCAGCCACGCCGTTTCGCCCGCGGAATTTCAGCCCTATCTAAAACCCGAAGATTCACGACCGGAATTTACCTTCCGCGCCATCCTCCTCGGCTGCATCTTCGGCATTCTCTTTGGCGCCGTCACGGTATACGTTGGCCTGCGCGCCGGGCTCACCGTTGCAGCTTCCATTCCGATCGCGGTGCTTTCGATTAGCGTCTTACGCGCCTTGGGCCGGGCATCGATCCTCGAAAATAATATTGTCCAGACCACTGGCAACGCCGGCCAGTCGATCGCCGCCGGTGTCATCTTCACTCTTCCCGCGCTCATTTTTCTGGGCTTCGATCTGGAATACTCGCGCATCTTTTTTCTCGCGCTGCTGGGCGGATGGCTCGGCGTCTTCTTCATGATTCCGCTGCGACGAGAACTCATCGTCAAAGAACACGGCCACCTCACCTACCCCGAAGGCACTGCCTGCGCCGACGTTCTTCTCGCCGGCGAACATGGCGGCTCCTTTGCCAGCCGCGTGTTCTGGGGTCTCGGCCTGGGCGGCGTCTACACGCTCTTCCAAAATGGAAATCTGTTCAGCACCTGGCCCAGCACACCAAATTACGAGCCCAAATGGCTGCCTGGCTCGGCCATCCGTGCTGACGCCACGCCGGAATATCTCGGTGTCGGCTACATCATCGGTCCGCGCGTTGCCGGAACTATTTTCGCTGGCGGCGTCTTCTCCTGGCTGGTGCTGATGCCGGCCATTCATTTCTTCGGCGCGCATTTCACCGGCCCCATCTATCCCGGCACTCAACCTATTTCGCAGATGTCGCCGAGCGATTTGTGGGCCGCCTACGTTCGTCCCATGGGAGCGGGCGCGGTAGCCGCTGCCGGAATTCTGACCCTGCTTCGCACACTGCCGACCATCTGGGGCGCGTTGCGTGAAGGCATTGCCGGCATTGGCAAATCGCGTGCCGCCGCTGCTGCGGAGAAGCGTACCGATCGCGACTTCCCCATGACGGTCGTCGTTGGCGGTTCGGTTCTGCTGGTCGTGTTGATGTTCCTGTTCCTCACCTTCAAACCCGTCCCCGGCGCGCAAACCAGCCTGCTTGCCAATCTGGCGGCATCGCTCCTGGTCGTCGTGTTTGGATTTCTTTTCGTCACTGTCTCGTCACGCATCGTGGGCCTGATCGGCAGCTCTGCCAATCCTATCTCCGGCATGACCATCGCCACCTTGATGGCCACTTCGGCGATTTTTCTGGTCAAGGGATGGACGGCTCCAGCTTTCGGCGCGCTTGCCATCACCATCGGCGGCGTAGTTTGCATTGCCTCTGCCAACGCCGGCGATACTTCGCAGGATCTCAAGACTGGCTTCCTGATCGGAGCGACGCCCTGGAAACAGCAACTCGCGCTGCTCATCGGCGTCTGCATCTCCACGATATCGATCGGCGTTACGCTGACGGCGATGAACAAGGGCCTGGAGGAATTTCGTCCGACCAATGTTCCCTACAATCTCGCCCAGCCTGCCGATGGAGTGACCGTTCAGCAGGAACATTTCTCCCGCCGCGAATTTCGCGTGAAGCTTGCTAATGGAAAAGAACAGATTGACAACGGAAGCAATTATGTTCTGCTCAACGCGCTCGGTTCGCACAAACTTGCGGATGGAAAATATCTGTTCAACCCCGCCACCGGCCACATTGAAGTGCAGTGGATCGAAGGCATCGGCAGCGAGCGCGCCGCCGCCCCGCAGGCGCGGTTGATGGCCACCGTCATCAATGGAATCCTCACACGGCAGCTTCCCTGGGGCCTGATTCTGCTGGGAGTCTTTCTTGTCGTTACTGTCGAATTGCTCGGTGTCCGCTCGCTCTCCTTCGCCGTCGGCGCGTATCTGTCGATCGGCACGACCCTTGCCATCTTCTGCGGCGGTGTGGTGCGCTGGATGATCGATCGCGCTGTCGCACGCGAAGGCACCGCGCCTGGAGCACTTGATGGCGAGATCAGCCCTGGCTCCCTCTACGCCAGCGGATTGATTGCCGCCGGTGGTATTGTCGGCCTGCTCGGCGTCGCGCTCAAACTGTATGAGTCTGCAACGGAGCACTACGACATCCTGAAGATGTCGCCGAAAAATCCTCTGTATCACGATTGGGTTTCGGTACTGATGTTTGCGCTGCTGGCCGGATCGCTCTACTACTTTGCCCGCCGCCCGCTCAGCCTTAGGAAAAACAACGACGCATCGTGATTCGACGAAATCGGTTTCATCTGGTCGGCGGCGCCCGTTTTTGAATTCGAGAAATTGGATATACTATCACCAACGTATATCCGGAGGGTAGATCCTATGCAGGTGTCCAAGTGGGGAAATAGTCTGGCGGTGCGTCTGCCCGCGGTGGTGGTTGAGGCCCTGGACCTGAAGGAAGGGGATCAGGTTGAAATTCACATCGAAAGCGAACGCCAGTTTCATGTGAGCCGCGACAATCGCCGTAATCGCGCCCTGGATCGCCTCCGAAAATTGAGGAAACCGCTGCCTTCAGGGTTTACATTCGACCGGAAAACAGCTAATGAGCGGTGAGTGTTTCTTCGACACCACAGTCCTCATTTATGCTGTTGCGCGAAACGATCCCCGAGCAGAGGTCGCGGAAGATTTACTGGCGAAGGGTGGCACGGTCAGCATTCAGGTTTTGAACGAATTTGTTTCTGTGGCGCGGCGCAAACTTCGGATGTCATGGGAAGAGGTCGTCGAGGCGCTGGCTGCCATCCGAGTCTTGTGTGCCGCGCCGGTTGCACTCACGATCGATACTCACGATGCTGCGCTAGGGATTTCCCAGCGATACGGATTTCATATCTACGATTCGCTGATCGTGGCTGCGGCGATTGAAGCCGGTTGCACCACCCTCTACTCGGAAGATATGCAGCATGGCCAAACTATTGGCCCGGTCACCATCCGCAATCCATTTCGCAGCGGCAAGGGACGCCGCCCACTCAACCTTCGGAAGCCTGCTCCGCCGCAATAGCCTGCGGCCCTGCAACCCGCGCGGGTTGGAATTGTCCGCGTGCATGCTTCAACGCCGGCAGCACCTGGTGCAACCAGTTGCGCGTGGGCCGTTCGAGGAACCGATACACCAGCAGCGCGGTCACTTCCAGGATGAAGTAGGAGATCCACGGATCGAAGCGCGCAATGTGCAGCTTCAGCAGCAGGCCGCTCACATGAATCCAGCGCCACAGGTTGAAGTGCAGAATGTACAGGCAGTAACTGGCCTCGCCCACCGCAACGAACAGTGGAAACCGCAGGAACCGCGTAATCGGATGATGGCCCGTCAGTCCGATAATGGTAATCGCAAATAGCGGCGTGATCAGCCCGTTATGCATCAGCAGAAACGGCATCTTCTGCCCCTGCATCAACACGGTGCATACGCTGCCTAGACCGATAATCGCCAGCCAGTAGCGAGTGCGGTTGGCCAGCTGCATTCGGTCATTCAGCTTGGAGAGCACGATGCCGGCAGTAAACGTCGGCAGGTGCGGCAGCGGAGTCATTTTCACCGCTCGCAGCCAATAGCTGTTCGACATGCGAGTGATTGGTCCCAGGCCATCGGGCCGCACCCACATGTAGACCACCGGAACCACCAGCGAAACCAGCCAGCACCCCGCCAGGATGAGCAACAGCTTGCGTGCTTGCTTCGGCCACTTAATGGCCACCAGCAAAGGAAACAGCAAATAGAAAACCGTCTCGCAAGACAGCGTCCATGCCGGCGTGTTCCAGAACGTGCACAGCTTCGGACTCCAACCTTGCTGCATGATGGCTGTCAGACCCAGTCCCTGGAAAAACTGGGCGTGGGTGCGATATTTCCACTCCAGTTCCAGAATCGGAATGGAGATCAGCAGGCCCAGTACATACACCGGATACAGCCGCGAAAACCGCGTTTGCCAGAATTGCTTGCGGTCGAATTGTCCTGCATCCGAGCGGTCGGAATAGTTGTAGGCCAGGATGAATCCCGACAGCAGAAAAAAGAAATTCACGCCGACGTAGCCGTTATCCATCATGGGCGCCAGCGGACCGAACCAGGCCGGATTCCAAAAATGAAAAAATACGATGTTCGTCGCGGTAAAGGCGCGAAGACCCGTCAATGCGGGCATTACAGGCCGGCGGGGTATAGGAATAGCGACTGCCATTTGTGCCTACGTCGTGACCAGGGAGCCAACTTTTTCGCCGGCAATTGCTCGCCGGATGTTGCCCGATTGGTTCATGCTGAAAATGATCATTGGCAGATCGTTATCTTTGCAAAGACTCACAGCTGTCATGTCCATCACTCGCAAGTTCCGCTGCAGGATTTCCATGTAGCTGATTTCCTCAAACTTCACCGCGTCCTTGTGCAGCACCGGATCGGCACTGTAAATACCGTCCACCTTGGTTGCCTTCAATAGTACGTCGGCTTTAATTTCCATCGCACGCAGGGACGCAGCAGTATCCGTCGAAAAATATGGGTTTCCCGTACCGGCAGCAAATATGACGACTCGTCCTTTTTCTAGATGCCGAATCGCCCGACGACGGATATATGGCTCCGATACCTGGTTCATCTCAATCGCGCTCATTACCCGGCAAAAAACATTCTGCTTCTCCAGCGCATCCTGCACCGCCAGCGCGTTGATAATGGTCGCCAGCATGCCCATGTGATCCGCCGAGACGCGATCCATTTCCTGCGCCTGCTCTGCCACGCCGCGGAAAAAATTTCCGCCGCCCACCACGATCGCAAGTTCTACGCCCATGGAGTGAACGTCGGCAATCTCTGCCGCAATTTCGTGCACCCGTGCCACGTCGACGCCGAAGCCGCGGTCTGCCGCCAATGCCTCGCCGGAAAGCTTGAGAAGAACTCGTTTGTACATGCCCTTTGAGTATCTCAGAAGTAGATCAACCGGGGAAACCACTTCGCAGCGACCGTCTATTTGCAGTGCATGCTAGGCTGATGCGAGATCCTTATGAGAATTGGGACAGTTGGGCCTGGGATTTTCCTTGCACTCTTTTTCGCGTTATTGGGTATGGGCGGCGCAGCCTTGGCGCAATCATCCACAACAACTTGGGTACATAAATATGATCTCGGCGTTTTTGCGGAATACTCACCAACTTCGTCTCATATCGTGCTGGGTTACGCCCGGAAAAGAGAACTCGTGGGCGTCGGCGGCTCCCTTGCCTGGCGACTGATCAACCGTCATTCCGTCGAAATTGCTTACCTCGTTGAAATTCGCCCCCTTGTGATGGAAAGCGATCCGATCCTGATCAGCGTCTCCAATCCACAATTCGGTACGTTCACGTATGTTCCACCGTTTGTCGTGCTAGATCCTGTCAATCCGCTCAATTTCAGCGTGGGTCAACCCGATGGGACCTCGCAGAAACATCTCTGGACGGCGACCTATTCGCGGAGGTGGACCTATACGGGCGGCGCCAGTCCCATCGGCCTCAAGATGAATGGATTGACTCATCGGCGACTTCAGCCGGAGGTCATGGGCAATGGAGGATTTCTGGTCGCGCCTCGCGACATTCCGATCGCCAATAGCTTTTCTTTCAACTTTACCTTCGAGTTTGGAGCAGGCCTCCAGTGGTATCGGACACGCAGCCAATCGATCCAGGCGGAAGTTCGCTATCACCACTTTTCAAACGACGACATTGGAACAGAGAATCCGGGCGTGGATTCAGTTCTCTGGAAACTGACCTACAACTTTGGTAGAAACCATCTGCTTCGCTGACCAGCGGAGGGTATACTGCGGTTGCCATGCGACCGTCGATCTCGTTTTCCCTCATTCTGACCGGAGTTTGCCTGCTGACCATGCCCGTACACGCCCAAAACGCGCCTCTTCTCGTGGTTGTCAATCAGGGAGATAAAAACATCAGCCTCGTCGATACTGCGACCGAACAGCAGATCGCGACTATCCCCGAAGGCGTCACCGCCATGCACGGACACGAAGCCGCTACATCGCCAGACGGTCGCACCGCCTACGTTCCCATCTACGGCAATGTCGGCGTCGGCCACCCAGGCCTCAATGGTCACGAGATGCTGGTCATCGATCTGCCCTCGCGCAAAATCACCGGCCATGTCGACTTCGGCCACGGCGTCCGTCCGCATTGCGTGATCTATAACCAGCATGACGGATTGCTCTACGTGACGACAGAACTCGATCAGGATGTGACCCTGGTCGATCCGAAGACCCTCAAGATTGTCGGGACAATTCCGACCGGGCAGGAACAATCGCACATGCTCGCTATCTCTCCCGACGGAACCCGCGGCTACACCGCCAACGTTGGCCCCGGAACGGTGTCGGTGCTCGATATCAAGGCCCGTAAAAAGCTCGCGGTGATTCCCATCTCCGGCGAGACGCAACGTATCTCCGTATCGACAGACGGCAGCATGGCCTTTACGTCCGACCAGACGCAGCCCCGCCTCGCTGTCATCGACACCGCGACCAATAAAGTCAAGGCGTGGGTACCTTTGCCGGGTACCGGCTACGGCACCGCACCTACGCAAGATGGCCGCTCGTTGTTGGTGGCGATTCCCAGCCGCAACCTCGTTGCGGTCGTGGATCTTGGGACGCTGAAAGTCATCAACACCATTCCCGTTCCCAGCGCGCCGCAGGAAATTCTGGTGCGTCCCGATGGCAAGGTCGCATATGTTTCCTGCAACGTAAAAGGCCAGGTCGCCGCCCTCGATCTTTCCGACTGGAAGGTGCAGAAACTCATCGACGCCGGCGCCGGTGCCGACGGCCTCGCCTGGGCTCAATAGCGCCCCCGAGTTTGATCGCCAATAGAAGTCGCCGCAAACAGAAAAGCCCGACATAATGTCGGGCTTTTTCTCAAGATGAATCTACTTATGCAGTTGCTTTAATCTGGGCCACAGTCCAATTTGCATCGCCAACCTTGAAGCGGGCGAAGCGGCGAACCTGGATATTTTCTCCCAGCTTGCCGACCTTCTGCGCGATCAGCTGCGAAATGGTCACCGTTTGCTCCTTGATGAATGGCTGCTCCAGCAGGCAGACTTCTTCGTAGAACTTCGACATTTTGCCCTCGACGATTTTCTCAATCACCGGAGCAGGCTTGCCAGTCTGCGCTGCCTGCGCGCGATAAATTTCCTTCTCGCGTTCCAGGTCTTCCGCGGTCACATCTTCCTTGCGGATGTAGCGCGGATCGGTGGCTGCGATATGCATGGCAATATCCTTCAGCAGCTCCTGAAAGTCTGCCGTGCGCGCCACAAAATCGCTCTCGCAATTGATTTCCAGCAACACGCCAATCTTGCCGCCTGCGTGGATGTAGGTTCCCACAGCGCCTTCGCTGGCCGTACGGCTGGCTTTCTTGGCCGCCGACGCCATGCCGCGCTTGCGCAGCACGACCACGGCTTCTTCCATGTCACCCTTGGCTTCTGTCAGAGCATTGCGGCAGTCCATCATAGGAGCGCCGGTCTTCTCGCGCAGCTCCTTTACCATTCCAGCTGAAATTGTTTCTGTCACAGTCGACATCCTTTTGTACGTCCAATCTTTTTTCATTTGAAGCTAGTGTGCGAGAGCGGCCCTCAACCCGAATATGCAAGGTCTTTCAGGCCGCCTCAAGAACACGGAAAGAAACATCATTGTGGTCAGCTCGCCGGTGAAAACTACGATGCACAGCGAGTCGTTGTATCTCAAGCCGCAGAACCTAGACGCCGCTCTCAGCCGTGGCCGCTTCCGGCTCATCCGCAATTGCGGAAACTGCCGTGGGAGCTTTGCGAATTCCGCCGCCCAGCGCCTGCTCCAGGTCGACATCATCATCGGCCAGTTCAGGATCGTACTTGCCTGCATTAAAGCCGTCAGGAGCCGCCGCAACACCCTCAGGAGCAGCTTCTTCCGCGCTCGCCGTCACGCCGGCCAGTTCCGCCTGCTGCTTGTCGCCGCTCATCTGCACGCCTTCGACAATCGAGTCGGCAACTTTGGAGGTGAACAGGCGAATCGCGCGCAGCGCATCATCGTTGCCCGGAATAATGTAGTCGACCAGCGTCGGATCGCAATTTGTATCCACCACCGCAACCACCGGAATGCCCAGCTTGCGGGCTTCCTTGACGGCGATAGTTTCATTGTTCGAATCCACAACAAACAACGCATCCGGCAAGCGGCGCATATTTTTGATGCCGGCCAGGTTCGCCTGCAAATGCTTGCGCTCGCGTTCCAGCTTGATGACTTCTTTCTTCGTCATCAGGTCGTAGCGGCCGTCGGTGGCCATCTCATCCAGTTCCTGAAGGCGCTTCACAGACTTCTGCACGGTCGTCCAGTTCGTCAACAGACCGCCCAGCCAACGCTGGTTAATGTAGAACATGCCGCAACGGGTGGCTTCCTCGGCAATCGCATCCTGCGCCTGCCGCTTGGTGCCCACAAACAAAATCGTCTTGCCGTCGAGCGCCAGATCCGTCACATACTTGCTGGCTTCCTTGAACATCTTCAAGGTCTTCTGCAGATCGATGATGTAAATTCCGTTCCGTTCGCCAAAGATATATTCCTTCATCCTTGGGTTCCAGCGCTTTGTCTGATGCCCGAAGTGGACTCCCGCTTCGAGCAGTTCCTTCATGGTGATAGTGGCCAAACGACCTCCTTGTGATTTGCATTCGGCCAGTTCGTCAAAACTGACTCGAATTTATCCCCGTAGGGAAATTTACTTCCAAAACCTGTCGTGCAACTCGCTTGAGAAACTTGTACGTGCAAAGGCTGCACTCGTCAGGAGCGCAGCCATCGCTTGTCTCAAAGAAGTTGCCAGTTGCAAGCTGCGAACTATCGCTTGCTGAACTGGAAGCGCTTGCGAGCGCCCTTCTGCCCGTACTTCTTGCGTTCCTTCATGCGGGCATCGCGCGTCAAAAAGCCTTGTTCCTTCAGGCTGGCGCGCAATTCAATGTTGTATTCCAGCAATGCACGAGCGGTGCCCATCTTCACGGCGTCCGCCTGTGCGGTCACGCCGCCGCCCTTCACCGTGGTCAACACGTCGAAGGTGGCTGCCAGGTCAGTTGCGACCAGGACCCGCTTGGCCGCGATGCGCTGCTGCTCGGTAACAAAATAATCTTCGAAGGCACGGCCGTTCACCGTGAACTTGCCGCTGCCAGGACGCAGAAACACGCGAGCAATGCTCGTCTTGCGTCGTCCGGTTCCGTAATACTGTGTAATTTCCGCCATACGTTTTTCGCTGTCCCGTTACTTTCTTGCGGTTGCTGAATCGTCCAGTGTCATCGCAATCGGCTTCTGTGCCTCGTGCGGATGCGTGTCGCCCTTGTACACCTTTAACTTGGTGGCCATCTGGCGGCCCATCTTGTTCTTTGGCAACATGCCGGTAATGGCCTGCTCCACCACGCGATCCGGTCGCCGCGCCATCAGGCGTACAAACGACTCTTCGCGCATGCCGCCCGGAAATCCGGTATAGCGGCGATACATCTTCTGCTGGCTCTTCAACCCGGACAGGCGAATCTTTTCCGCGTTCAACACAATGACATGGTCTCCCGTGTCAATGTAGGGCGTATATTGCGGGCTGTTCTTGCCGCTCAACACCCGTGCCGCTTCCGTAGCCAGGCGTCCCAGCGTTTTGCCGCTGGCATCCAGCACGTACCACTTGCGGTTGATGTCCTGCGGACGCGGAATAAAGGTAGACATGGTTCCAGTTCTCCCAAACAAACGTCAAAATTAAATCTGTCTTTGCGAGCCGATGCACACCGCCACAACAAACAAGGCGTTCAGCTGCCGGAAATTCTGCCAGCAAATCACGCAATGGAGTACAGTGGGCCAACTACATGCAGCGTCGAGGGGCGGTGAAACCGAAAGACGCTTTGCGTGCCGCCAATGCACCGGAAGGGGTGCAAGCAGACGCACGCAACACTGCACAAGGATTTAAGAATAACCAAAACAAGAGCCAGAGTCAACGAAACCCTCCATAAATCGCCCCTGCACAACCATCAGTGCACTCCCAATCGACTGCCGCAAATTCCAGGTTGACGATCGTGGCTTACCCTGTTTACTCTAGGCTTGTTTGGAACAAGCCTATGACCCAAAAATCACCCAAATTGCCCTCCGAGCCGCGCGACCTGTTCCCGGGCGCGCTTGAAATGATGATTCTGCAGACGCTTCACCGCCAGCCCATGCACGGTTACGCCATGGTCCAGCACATTCAGCAGCGCTCCCGCGACCTGCTCCAGGTAGAGGAGGGCTCGCTCTATCCCGCGCTCCAGCGCCTGCTAAAAGCCGGCCTGGTCGATGCCGAATGGAAGATTTCGCCCTCCAACCGCCGGGTGCGGACCTACAGCATTACGCCCGACGGAGCCAAACATCTGGAGCGCGAAGTCTCCCGCTTCGAGCAGATGCTGGAAGGCATCTCCCTGGTCCTCGCGCCCAACGTTTCCTGAGCCCTGGGTGTGTATGTCTGTCGCCGCGGCGAATCGCGACGACAGAAAATTTGGGTGCCCCACATCTCGCGTTTTAGATGTGGTTAGGTTCTCAGTTCGACCGCAGTTGAGGAATTCATCATGGCCCGCTTCCGACGAAAGTTTTCCAGGAACCAACTCTCCGCCGACCTGTCCGAGGAGATGCAGCAACATCTCGAGGAAAAGATCGAAGCGCTCATCGCCAACGGAATGCCCCGCGCAGAAGCCGTGCACGCAGCACGACGCGCCTTCGGCAATGCCACCCTGATCGAGCAGCGAAGCCGCGAAGTCTGGATGTGGCCGCTGATCGAAAGCATCTGGGCCGACATAAAATTCGCCCTCCGCCAACTCCGCAAATCCCCAGGCTTCTCCATCACAATCCTTGCGATGCTCGCTCTGGCAATTGCGGCGACCGCGACCATCTTCAGCGTCGCTGATGCAGTATTGTTGCATCCGTTGCCGTTTCCGCATTCGGAGCGATTACTGATGCTGTGGGAGCATCACCCTCTGGCTGGGCTAGAAGAAGTGGCTTATCCGGACTATTTGGACTGGCGCAATCAGAATCACATCTTCGACGCCCTCGCCGCGTACACCTCGCGCGGTTATACCAAATTCAATTTGAGCATTCACGGCAATCCTACGGAAGAGATCGAAGGAACGCTGGCCTCGTCGAATCTGTTCACCGTCCTGGGCGTCAAGCCGATGCTGGGCCGCGGGTTTCTGCCGCAGGAAGAAACTCCGGGTCAGGGTCACGTCGTCCTGCTCAGCTATCGCCTGTGGCAGAGCCATTTCGGCTCGAATCCCAACCTCCTCGGCCACTCCATTGCGATTAATGACGAACCTTACACCGTGATCGGTGTTCTACCAAAACAACTAGAACTCCCTACATGGGCAGATGTGTGGATGCCCATGCCCACGGACATCAACCAATCTCGCGCGCAACACATCCTGGAAGTCGTGGGCAGACGCAAGGTAGGCGTTTCGGTCGCCCAGGTGCAGGCCGAGATGCAGGCCATAGTTGTCCGTCTCCAACATGAGTACCCCATCACCGACCGACCCACTAGCTTTGTCCTGATGACACTGTCCGATCACATCGTCGGCAATGTGCGCGCTGCCATCTGGTCATTGGCCGTGGCAGCGTTGCTCGTATTGTTGATGACATGCGCCAATGTCGCCAACCTCCTGCTGGTCCGCGGCATTACAGCGCAGAAAGAGATGTCTGTCCGTTCTGCACTGGGAGCAAGCCGGAGCCGCCTCATCGCGCAATCTTTATCGGAAAGTCTGCTGCTCTCGGGTTGCGGGATTGTTCTTGGCCTGGTTTTAGCACAGTTACTTTTACAACTGCTTCGCACCCAAGCCGGGACGGTATTGCCGCGCGCGCAGGGGCTGGCGCTCAGCCCGATAATCTCGCTGCTGACCACCAGTCTGTGCCTCGCCATCACGCTCTTCTTCGGGCTGGCGCCGTGCCTGCAAATGCTGCGCGCGCAGACATTTGACCAGTTACAGCATGGTTCCCGCAGCACGGCGAATGCAGGCCAGCTTCGCCTGCAAAAAGCTTTGCTGCGCCTGGAGACTTCCCTGGCCGTGGTGGTGCTGATCGCAACCGGTTTGCTGCTCCATAGCTTTCGCAATCTGCTCGATGTCGATCTGGGCTTTCGCACCGCGCATATTTTGACCATGCATCTGACGCTGCCGCCGCAAACCTCGCACCGGATCAATCCACACGGCGCGAAGCCAGAGCGGATCGATGCGAATGAAAATATCTTTTTTCAACGCCTGCTGCCTAAACTGCGGCAAATTCCCGGCCTCCAGCAGGCAGCCATGGTGTATCCCACTCCCATGACCCGACTCCAGACCGATCGGTTTGCAGTCGCGGATCAGGCCATGCCTGCGGATGGCCAATATCCCGTCACGGTGGTGCGGGTCGTGAGTCCAGAATATTTTTCCCTGATGGGAATGCATGCCCTGCAGGGAAAGCTTTTCAATGAGGCAGACTGCGACTCCAACAATGTTCTGGTCAATCAGGCCATGGAAGACAAATACTTCCCCGGAGAAGAGGTGCCGGGTCACGGAATCTTGCAGGGATTTTTTTCTCCTCCACTCCGCACACTGCCGATTGTGGGGGTGGTTACGAATGTTCAGGACACAGCGCTCGGCACGAACGCGCAACCAACTACGTATTGGTGCGGCTACACACGCTCCATGACATTGCTGGTGAAAACGTATCTCGACCCCGATGGCATGGCTGTTGCGGTACAGAAGCAGATTCGCGCCTTCGATCCTGACGCGGGCATCGGCGCCGTCGCCAGCATGGACCAGATCATCCGCAACTCGCTCACCTCGCGCAGAGTTTCGCTTTACCTCTTTATTGTTTTCGCATGCTTCGCGCTACTGATTACGTCAGCTGGAGTATCGGCGGTACTTTCCTATTCCTTTGCGCAGCGTAAAACGGAGATTGCCGTGCGCATTGCGCTAGGGGCGACGCGCGCAGATCTGGCGCGGCTTTTTCTCTATCAGACATTGCGGGCGGTTGCGCCGGGCCTCGCCGCTGGATGGATTCTGGCAGCGATTGGCATGAGAGCCATGGCAAGCATTTTGTTCCACGTGAAGCCGGACGACCCTGCGATATTTTTCTGTGTGCCCACGATGCTGGGGCTGGTAATATTCCTGGCCGCGAGTTGGCCGCTGCGCCGTGCCGTAACCGTTGATCCCATGATCGCCCTGCGAGGAGAGTGAGAAATCTATGAAGCTCTGGCTGAAGCAAATTCGTTCGCGTCGCAGTTTGTCCGCCGACCTGTCCGAGGAGATGCAGCAACATCTCGAGGAAAAGATCGAAGCGCTCATCGCCAACGGAATGCCCCGCGCAGAAGCCGTGCACGCCGCACGCCGCGCTTTCGGCAATGCGACCCTGATCGAACAGCGCAGTCGGGAAGTCTGGATGTGGCCGCTCATCGAAAGCATCTGGGCCGACATCAAATTCGCCCTCCGCCAACTCCGCAAATCCCCAGGCTTCACAGTGGTCGCAATCCTCACGCTCGCTCTTGGCATAGGAGCCAACACAGCCATATTCAGCGTGGTGGACGCTGTGATGCTGCGTCCGTTGCCCTATGCGCAGCCGCAAAGGCTGATCGATGTCCAGTCCGTGAACAGCCACGATCCTGTGCCAATCTCCGATAACGTGTCGTATCCGAATTTCTTCGATTGGCGCGCCCAAAACCACACCCTCGAACACCTGATTTCTTATCACGACAATTCCTATACCCTCACCGGCGTGGATCGACCCGTGCATGTGAGTGCCGAAATTGTTTCGTGGGATTTGCTACCCACTCTCGGCGCAACTCCTGAGGTTGGACGCGGCTTCCGACCAGACGAGGAGAAGCAAGGAACAAAAGTGGCGCTCATCAGCCACCAACTATGGATGTCGCAATTCAACGGAGACAAGTCCATCGTTGGTCGCACGATTCACCTCAGCGGCGACTTATTTACTGTCATCGGCGTCATGCCCGCCTCGTTTCGTTTTCCTGTCACATCCCCTGACAATGGCATCTGGACCACGCTGGCGGTAGACAACAATCCTGCCGATCCAAAT
Organism: uncultured Acidobacteriota bacterium; assembly: GCA_963737095.1. Lineage (GTDB taxonomy): Bacteria > Acidobacteriota > Terriglobia > Terriglobales > Acidobacteriaceae > JAKAAZ01. The sequence continues at coordinate 16,780 of CAVTRK010000009.1, read as the reverse complement.
CCGACAACGTCGAATCGCGGCATGCGCTTCCTGGATGTGATGGGGAAGATGAAGCCCGGCGTGTCAGTTGCGCAGGTTGACCAGGACTTGAACATCATTGCGCAACGCCTCGCGAAACAGTACCCCGATTCGAATACGCGTTACAACGCAGTTCGAGTGCGAACAGAGCTTTCCGCATTAATCGGCAACACGCGAATAGCGCTCATGATCGTACTCGGCGCCGTTGTGCTGGTGTTGCTGATTGCCTGCGGCAACATCGCAAACCTGCTGCTGGCGCGCATGCACGCGCGGCAACGTGAGATCGCGATGCGTGCAGCTCTGGGAGCAGGCCGCAGACGGATCGTTCGTCAATTGCTGGTGGAGAGCCTGGTCCTCAGTTTGGCAGGCGGGATGATTGGATGTGGTCTAGCTTTCATTTGTACGCCAGCGATTCTTTCGCTGATTGGAGACAGCATCCCGCGCGCCGCCGATGCCGAGGTGGACCTGAGTGTGCTGGCATTTGTCACCAGCGTGTCCTTCGCAGCGGCGCTTATCTTTGGAATCATCCCCGCAGTCACAGCTTCGAAAACCAATCTGGTTTCCACATTGCAAGCGGGAGAACGCACGGTAATTTCCGATGGCGCGTGGCTGCGCAGCTCGTTGGTGATTGGTCAGGTTGCGATCGGCCTTATCCTGGCAGCTGGAGCAGGATTGCTCGTTACCAGCTTTCTCAATTCTCTGCACGCCAGCAAAGGGTTCAATCCAAATCATCTGCTGACGTTCAATTTCGATCTGCCTGACACGCGATATCAACGAACGCGGCCGGAATTCTATCGACAATATTTCGATCGCGTTCGTGCGCTTCCGGGTGTGCAATCTGCCGCCGGCGGCATGTTTTTACCCATGACGAACAATAGCGCCAATCTCAGCTTTGAAGATCCCGGACATCCCGCCGCGACAGGTCAGCGGTCCAGCGCCAGTCTGGATATCGTCTCGCCACAATACTTCCGGACCCTGGAAATTCCGTTGCTTCGGGGCCGGGACTTTTCTGATCGGGACGACACAACGTCGGCGCAAGTGATGATTGTGAACCAGGCGTTCGCGGACAAATACCTTCACGGAGAAAACGCTCTGGGGAAAATCCTCAAACCGGGCGCGGGTAATGGAACGAAGCAAGGCCCAGCCTGGCGTCAGATTGTGGGAGTCGTGGGCAACGTGAGCTATTACGCGACGCAACCGAGTGCGTTTCCGGTCATGTACCTTCCATCCTCGCAATTGCCCAACTGGTGCTGCCTGGCCACGGTGATGCGAACATCCGTCGCCCCACGCAGCCTGGAGCCGACGGTGCGAAAACTTGTCGCGTCGATGGACAAAGATGTACCCGTCACCGACGTCCACACCATGCGGGAGCTGATGTCCATCCAGCTTTCTCAATCGCGATTTGCAATGGTCCTCCTGAGCACCTTTGCCGGCCTCGCCATCGTCCTGACGATCGTTGGCCTCTATGGCGTGATGATGTACTCGGTCGCGCGGCGCACCCGAGAGATCGGCATTCGCATGGCGCTGGGTGCCCAACGCAGCCTGCTGCTGAAAATGATTTTGCGAGAAGCGGCGGTGCTGCTTGGCACCGGCATCTCCATCGGCTTGGCTGGGGCACTTCTCTCGGCTTTTGTGTTGAAAAGCATGTTGTACGGCACAGGATCGCACAATCCGGTCGTATTGATTCTGGTCTCCATCGGAGTGGCGACTGCCGGAGTTGTTGCAGCCTACATACCCGCTCGCCGCGCAGCGTCGATCGATCCCATGGTGGCTCTCCGAGGGGAGTAAAAAATCTATGAATCATTGGCTAAAGCAAATTCGTTCACGTCGTAGGTTGACTGCCGACCTGTCCGAGGAGATGCAGCAACATCTCGAGGAAAAGATCGAAGCGCTCATCGCCAACGGAATGCCCCGCGCAGAAGCCGTGCACGCCGCACGCCGCGCTTTCGGCAATGCGACCCTGATCGAACAGCGCAGTCGGGAAGTCTGGATGTGGCCGCTCATCGAAAGCATCTGGGCCGACATCAAGTTGGCAATCCGCCAACTGAGCAAATCCCCCGGCTTCACCGCCGCCGTTGTGCTCACACTCGCGCTCGGCATCGGCGCGACCTCGGCGATGTTTAGCGTGATCAACGCGGTACTCCTCCATCCCCTGCCTTACCGAGACGTGGACCGCATCGTTAACGTGAACGTAGAAGCGCACACCGGCATGGGTTTCACCGGACCGCAAGTCTCCTGGCCCGATTTCCAGGACATGCGCCGGTTGAACCGAAGTTTCAGCACGTTGGCGGCCGTATACACCTCCAGCGGAATAACCCTGACCCAGGACAATCAGGCCATCTATCTCCCCGCAACGAAAACTACCGACAATTTTTTCGACGTGTTCGGCGTTGCCCCGTTGTTGGGTCGTACATTTCTTCCGGGTGAAGATCGCAAGGGCAGAAACGATGTCGTCATCCTCAGCTTCGAAATCTGGCAGCAGGCGTTTGGCGGCAAGCGCTCGATTCTTGGCAAGACTGTCCACTTAAATGGCACGCCGTATACAGTGATCGGAGTGATGCCTGCCGGATTTCGCTATCCGGTCGGCGTGCCCAACCTGGTATACACGCCGCTGGACTTGTCTGCTGGCCAGATCCAACTTCGCAGCCTGCACTGGCTGGATACATTTGGCCGCTTGAAACCGGGCGCAACGCTTGTCCAGGCCCGAGCTGATATGAGCCATGTGATGGGCGAGCTCAGTCGGCAATATCCAGACACGGATCGAGACCGAATAGCACAATTGGTTCCGATTGCGGATGCCGTTGAGCTCCATTCCGCAGGCAACAACCAGCGCGCCGACCTTTGGGTGCTCCTGGTGGCGGTATTTGCTGTTCTCCTGATTGCATGCACCAATGTTGCCGGATTGTTGCTGGCGCGCGGCATATTGCGCGAGCGAGAGATGGCGGTCCGCGCGGCGCTGGGAGCCGGTCGCAGACGCCTGGCGAGCCAACTCCTAAGCGAGAGCATCGTGCTGGGAATAGGGGGCGGAGTGTGCGGAGTTGGTGCTGCCGGGTTGTTGCTGGCCGCGATGAAGCAGTTTCTGGAAAAAGCCTACGCGCGCGGAGGCAATGTCCATATGAATTCCCCCGTGCTGGCTGCCACCCTTACACTGGCAGTTTTGTCCAGCCTACTCGCCGGACTTTTCCCTGCCATGCGTGCGTCCCGGACCGATCCGAATCAGGCGTTGAAATCCGGGGTCATGTCGGGAACCGCCCGGCATCAACATCGGCTGCGGGCCGGATTCGTTGTGGGCCAGGTGGCATTGTCGTTGATGCTGCTGGTCTGCTCGGGTCTTTTGCTTCTAGGACTGCAAAAGATGCTCGAAACGAACCTTGGCTTCAATCCTAAACAACTGCTTACATTGGAATTCGATATTCCAAGCGGAGACTACACAAGCGGAGATTTCGCCAGAGCATTCGTCGATCCACTCGAAGCTCGGGTGCGTGACATTCCAGGGGTGATGGCCGTCGGAAGCAACATCCGGCTGCCGATTCGTCAACAGACTTTGGCCAGTAATCTTAGCCTGGTCGGCCAGCCGCCGGATGCGCCGGGTCATGAGCGGTTTTCAAAACTTCGTTTTATTTCGCCGGGATATTTCAGGGCAATGCAGTTGTCGATCCAAAAAGGACGCAACTTCTCGACCCAGGATGCCGCCAAGACGCAGGCGGTGGCCATCGTAAATGAGGCCTGGGTAAACGAGTTTCTCGCGAAAGGAAGTGACCCGCTTATCCACGCGTTCGACAACGGCTCCGGCAGTCCGCCAACCGCTATCGTGGGTGTGGCTCGCAGCGGACGTCAGGATCTTTTTGAGCCGGCAATGCCTGAAATCGATTTTCCCATCTCGCAAATGCCAGATTCCTTCCGCCCATTTGTGCCCAGCTTCTACATTTTCGTCCGCACCAGGGTGTCGCCAAGCAACATCATTCCACAACTGAAAAAAGCGCTGCATGATGTTGCCCCCACTGTCGCCTTTCGCACTCCAGAGACGATGGAGGCCGTGCTTTCAGATGCATTGGTTTCCAATCGTATGTTGAGCTGGCTCTTTGGCCTGTTTGCCGGGATTGCCATAATGCTGACGGCAATCGGCATCTACGGCCTGTTCAGTCAGGAGGTCGCCAGCCGTATACGAGAAATTGGCGTCCGCGTGGCGCTGGGAGCGACGCGTGCGGACATCGCGCGGACCGTATTGACGCGTGTGAGCCGATTGCTCGGATTGGGCCTGGCGATTGGCCTGTCCGGAATGTGGCTGGCGCATCCCCTGCTACGCAGCATCCTTGAAATCCAGTGGCAGCGCAACGGCTGGGCAATTTTTACCCTCGTAATTGCGCTCGCAGCGATTGGGCTTTTAGCTGCACTTATTCCTGCGCGCCGCGCAGCTTCGATTGATCCCATGGTGGCTCTCCGAGGAGAGTAAGAAATGTATGAAGCACTGGCTAAAGCAAATTCGTTTGCGTCGCAGGTTGTCCGCCGACCTGTCCGAGGAGATGGAGCAGCATCTTGAGGAAAAGATCGAAGCACTGATGGCCAGCGGAATGCCACGCGCAGAAGCCGTCCACGCCGCACGCCGCGCCTTCGGCAATGCCACCTTGATCGAGCAGCGCAGCCGCGAAGTCTGGATGTGGCCGCTGGTTGAAAGCATCTGGGCCGACATGCATTTTGGCGTGCGGCAATTGCTTAAAACCCCGGGAATGGCACTGCTCGCTGTTTTGACTCTCGCACTGGGCGTGGGCGCCAATACAGCGATGTTTACCGTCATTGAGAGTGTGCTGTTGCGCCCGTTGCCCTACGCGCACTCCGACCGCCTGGTCTTCATCGGCCCTCCAGGCGATAAGCCGAGTTTCGGATCCACCTCCTGGTTGAACTATCGTGACATCCGCGCTCAGTCGAAGCTATTGCAGCAGGTGGCGGGCTATTCAGAAGATGTGAGCGTGCTGGAGACCAAGGATAACTCGCAACGCATCTCCGCTCCGCGTGTCACCGCAAATCTGTTTTCCATGCTCGGCATACGGCCATTGTTAGGGCGTACCTTCAACACTGCCGAGAGCCAAACCGGCTCCCCGGCTGTGGTGCTTCTCTCAGAAAATCTATGGCGACGAAGCTTTCACGCCGATCCCGAGATCCTGGGACGCACCGTAACAATCGGCGGAGAGCCACATACCATCGTTGGCGTTATGCCGCATCCGTTTCGTTTTCCTGAAGCCGTTGGCCCGGCGGTGCGCAACGGAATTTGGCTGCCGCTGCAGCCAACCCGAGAGATGCTCAACAACCGAGGCTATCTCTTCTTCAACATTGTGGCTGAGCTTCGGCCTGGCGTGAACATCGTGCAGCTCCAGCATGAACTTGACGCCATTGCCACGCGGATGCGTCAAACGGACACCGGCACCACGATTGCCTTCCGTGACACGCCATATCAGGAAGCTCTGACCGGACCGGTGCGACCGGTTCTCTATTCGCTTTTCGGAGCGCTGGCGCTGGTGTTGCTGATCGCGTGCGCCAACGTCTCCAACCTACTCATCGCGAGGAGCCTGAGTCGTCAGCAGGAATTCGCTGTGCGTTCGGCACTTGGAGCCAGCCGAATGCGCCTTATTCGCCAGATGTTCTCAGAGGGGCTGACGCTGAGCCTGCTTGGTTGCGGTGTGGGTGCCTTTCTCGCCAAAGCTATCATCCTCGCCCTGCATAGGCTCCCACAAGGAACGCTCCCGCGCAGCGATTCCATTACCATTTACCCGACTGTCGTCTTGGTGCTTGCTGCCATCGCCATCCTCACTACCGTACTTTCATCGCTACTTCCCGCACTCCTGGTGGCCCGGGCAAATCCGCAAGCAGCATTGCAATCGGCAACCGGTGGAATCAGTTCGCGGTCCGTCAAAGGAAGGTTCAGTGGATGGCTTGTTGCGGGCGAAGTCGCGCTTTCCGCTCTGTTGCTTGTGGCCACGGGCCTTCTGTTCCATACGCTCTGGAACCTGGAGAAATCGCAACTGGGATTCGATGCAACCCACTTGACCATGTTTACGGCGATGCCTGCGGATGCAGCAGGTTTTTCTCATTTGTCCGTATCGGCGGGCCCCCACAATACTCCGGTTTCCGTCGCCACCATCACGTATCAGCCAATTCTCGAGCGCATTCGACATCTGCCCGGAGTCGCTGGTGCGGCGATGATCACGACACCGCCGCTGTCCAGCGAGGGCATCCAATGCAACTTTGAAATCATTGATAAGCCCACCAACTCTCGCGACCAGGCAGCCCTTATCTCCGCAGTCAGCGGAGATTATGCACGAACCATGGGCACCCCGACATTGCGGGGGAGAATGATCGATGACGAAGATGTTTCGTCCACTCCATTTGTCACAGTCGTGAACCAGGCCCTCGCCAGGAAATACTTTGCGGGTAAGAATCCGCTTGGGAAGCAAGTCGATCTGAGTGGCATGGATCGTCGGATGACTAGGCCTTACACCATCGTCGGCGTGCTTGCCGACCAGGTCGAAGTCAAAGTCGGCGCAGAAGTTGTGCCGCTCATCCTGCTTCCGCAGCATCAGATTCCCAGTACTTCGCTCTTCTATCAGGCGCTCTTAAACAACGCAATCAGCTTCGTGGTCAAAACACGCGGCGATCTTCCTGTTGCGGCAGAAATGCGTTCGGTCTTCCACCAGGTCGCGCCCAGTTTCGCACTCGATAACTTTCAATCCATGCAGGAGGCCGTCGAAAAAGATATCTACAGCCAAAGATTAGGACTATATCTGGTGGGCTCCTTTGCGGGACTTGCTGGCGCCATGGTGTTCGTCGGATTGTACGGCGTGCTCTCTCAGTTGGTAGGCTATCGCCGTCACGAAATCGGCTTGCGCATGGCAGTGGGCGCAACCCGCGGAAACATCGCATACCTGATCCTGCGCCAGGGATCGATCCTCATCGGCCGGGGCCTTGCGGTGGGTCTGCTTCTGGCTCTTCTGATGGGGCATTGGGTTAAGAGCTTCCTGTACCAGGTACAGCCCCTGGATGGACTGACCTTTGCAGCGGTTGCGATTGCCCTGCTAGCGATCGGACTGATCGCCACGATTGTCCCTGCGCGTCGCGCGGCCTCGATCGATCCCATGGTGGCTCTGCGGACGGAGTAAGTCTTTTCCTTGCAGGAGCATGGTGAGGAATTGGCATTGCAATCAACTCGAAGTTAACCTCGAGCGACAACTCCAACGCGCGATTCTGAATCTTTCATAGGGTGAGACAAACTATGAAATCCAAACTCCTCAGCACAACCCTTGTCGCCGCTGTGCTTTCCATCGGCCTTCCCGTCATCGCCCAGTCCAGTACTGATCCCGGCTTTAAACAGGACATGAAAGATGCCGGCCACAGCACCAAGAACGCCGCCAAAGATACCGGCAATGGCGTGAAGAGTGGCTCCAAAAAAACCTGGCACAAGACCAAGCACGAGACCAAGAAAGCGACCCACAAGACCGCGCAGAAAACCGATGAAGGCGCTCAAAAGGTGGAGCGCAAAACCAGCCCGGATCAGTAAAACCAGCCCCCGCAATCCTCAGCAACCGTGGATTTAGCCGTGCGAATCTGCAGCCGCACGGCTCCCACGGATCGCGTTGATCCGTTCCAGAAAGCGGTTCGCCGCCTCAAGTTCTGCACGTGGGCTTTCCGTCAGAAAAATATCCATTTCCCGATTGATCTCCTGGTAATGCGGCTGAATTTTGTGCGCTTTACGAGGATTGGTATGCACCAGCACGCTGCGCCGATCCGAAGGGTTCGCTTCACGGCGGATATAGCCACCTTTTTCCAGCCGATCGAGCATCACCGTTACCCCGCCAGTGCTCAGCCCCATCCACTTCGCCAGTTTTCCCGGCGTCATTGCGCCCTCCAGTTCCAGCAGGTTCAGGCACTGCATATCCGTCAGGTGCAGTCCAACTGAGTCGGCTACTTTCTGGTTGAACAGAATCGTTCCCGCAATAAAGTAGCGGATGTTCCGAATCAGCGACGCATGCAGCGCGGCACGGTTTCCTGTTGACATCTTGCCTCCGTGTATCTATGGTAGCAAGTATCTTATTTAGTAAGATACTTTTCAGTTGAGGTTTTCAAATGGCTAAGACAATGGCAAAAGGATACAAGGGAATGGGCATGGAAGGCTCGGTCGCGCGCTGGTACGAGAAAACCACCCGTAAAGACATGAACCAGTATCAGGAACTGGCGGCGCGCCTGGAAGCCAATCTACCTGCGGGCTCCGATGTGCTGGAAGTAGCGCCAGGACCGGGTTTTCTTTCCGTCGAGCTGGCGCGGTCCGGAGAGCTACACGTACATGCGCTGGAAATCAGCAAGACCATGGTCGAGTTGACCGGCCTCAATGCTGCTGACGCCCATGTAAACGTCGCCATTGAGCAAGGCAACGCGTCCGCCATGCCATTCGCGGATAACAGTTTCGATCTACTCGTTTGCCGCGCGGCGTTCAAGAATTTCTCTGAGCCCGTCAAGGCGCTCAAGGAAATGCATCGCGTGCTTCGCACCGGCGGCAGCGGTGTCATCATCGACCTGCGCCGCGACACTCCCATGTCGGCCATTCGCGAATATGTGAACGGAATCGGCATCGGCAAAATCAACCGCTGGATGACGCTGCTCACCTTTCGCTTTATGTTGCTGAAGCGCGCCTACACCCGCGACGAAATTGAACAGATGCTGGCGAAGGTGCCATTTCGCCGCGCAGAGGTGCACGAGGTCGCGATCGGAATGGAAGTCTGGTTTGAGAAATAGCGGCGGGCTGAGTGTGCCGTCCCCTACAGAATCTTTTTTCCGAACGCGGAAGAAGTCAGTTCGACCGCCAGGTCCGCGGTGCGGTTGTGCTCGTCGATCACCGGATTCACTTCGACCAACTCAAAGCTCAACATGCGCCCGTCATCGGCGATGATTTCCATCGCCAGGTGCGCCTCCCGATAGGTCGCGCCGCCGCGCACCGGTGTGCCCACTCCCGGCGCATCTTCCGGGTCAATCCAGTCCATGTCGAGCGAAATGTGATACCCCGCAGTATCGCGCGCAGCCGCTCGTACCGCCTCTTCCATCACCGTGCGCAAGCCGCGCTCATCAATATCGCGCATGGTGTAGACCTCGGTAATTCCTGCGCGGCGGATGTTCGCTTTCTCGGTCGCGTCAATATCACGCAAACCGATCAGCACCACATTTTCCGGCGCGACTTTCGGTGACCATCCAAAAATTTCCTTCAACGTGTCCGGCCCTAAACCGGTCAGCGCAGCCACCGGCATGCCATGCACATTGCCGCTCGGAGAGGTCTGCGGCGTGTTGATGTCGGCATGCGCATCCATCCAGATCAAACCGATCTTCTGCTTTTTGCGACGATAAAATTCCGCCACACCGGAGACAGTTCCCACCGCAATCGAGTGGTCCCCGCCGAGCACCAACGGCGTTTCTCCCGCAGCCAGAGATGCAATCACCTGGTCCGCCTCGCGCGTGCATGTTTCCGTAATCGCGTGCAGATATTTCGCGTCCTGCTCGCCCACGCTTTGCGTCTCGGCAATCTCGACGGAAATATTTCCGCCGTCCACTACCTGATGGCCCAGCGCTTCCAACCTCGCCTGCAGTCCGGCTACACGCACCGCCGATGGGCCCATATCCACACCACGTCGCGACTGTCCCAGATCGAGCGGCACTCCAAGGATGCGAATTCTTCTAGCAGGGATGTTCTCCATGGTCGCTGTCGACGATCTGCGCGTCGACCCGCTCGCACTACGGCGTTCTGCGCGATTGACTGGCTTCGTACTCTTGATGGATTTCGACATTAGGTTTCCTGCTTGCGGCGCGTTCTTTTTTCCACGCACGCAAACGGCGGCTAAGGGTAGATGCGGTTCAGCGTCCTGGCGAATGGAATCGTCTCACGCACGTGGTCCAGACCGCAAATCCACGCCACCGCGCGTTCGATCCCCATGCCAAATCCAGCATGCGGAACCGAACCATAGCGACGCAGGTCAAGATACCACTGAAAGGGCGCCAGTGGCAGACCATGCTGCTCAATCCGCTGCTTCAGCAGGTCGTAGGAGTGGATGCGTTGCGACCCCCCAATGATCTCGCCATATCCCTCGGGAGCCAGCACGTCCACGCACAGCGCGAATTTATCGTTCACCGGATCGGGCTCCATGTAGAACGCCTTGATGTCCGAAGGATAGCGATGGATCATGACAGGCCGATCAAATTGCGACGAAATATAAGTCTCATCCGGCGAGCCAAAATCGTTTCCGTAGACAAATTCCTGTTCCAGCTTGCCGGCCTTGAATGCCTCGTCCAGCATCTTCGCTGCTTCCTCATAACTCACGCGCGGGAACGGCGGCCGAACCGCTTCCAGCTTACTCACATCGCGGCCAATCACTTTCAGATCGGCGGCACGATTCTCCAGCACCCGCTGTACGATGTGGCTCAAAAATTCTTCCGCCAGCACCATGATGTCGTCGAGGCCAGCAAACGCGACCTCCGGCTCGATCATCCAGAACTCGGTCAGGTGGCGCCGCGTCTTCGATTTCTCCGCGCGAAACGTCGGGCCAAAGGAGTAGACCTTGCCCAGCGCCATCGCCGTGCTTTCGATGTACAACTGCCCGCTCTGCGTCAGGTAGGCTTCGTCACCAAAATAATCGACAGGAAATAATGTGCTGGTGCCTTCGCACGCGGCAGGCGTTAGGATCGGCGGATCGGTACGGATAAACCCATGCGTGTCGAAATATTCCTGCGCCGCCCGCATAATTTCCGCGCGAGTCCGCAGGATGGCCGCCTGCCGAGGCGTGCGAATCCACAGGTGGCGATGCTCCATCAGGAAATCGACGCCATGCTCTTTCAAGGAAATGGGAAACGGCGCGTCATCGGAAACTCGATCGACAACTTCCAGATCTTCAACATCCAGCTCGACACCACTCGGAGCGCGTTTATCGGCGCGAACCTTGCCGCGCACAATCACGCTCGACTCCTGCGTCAGCCCTTTGATGCGGTCGAAAACTTCCGCCGGCACTGCAGACTTCGGCACGATCCCCTGCACCGTTCCGGTGCCATCGCGAAAAATCGGAAACAGCAGCTTGCCGCTTTCGCGCAGATTGTAGAGCCACCCACGCAGCGTAATGGTCTCGCCCTCATGCTGGCTCAGGCTGGCAATCGTGGTTACAGGCGCGGTGCTGGTCGTGCTGGAAGTGGTTTCATCCATAACAATTCACTCTACATCGGCGGAGCTGTGTGAAGAGAGAAATGGGGATCGTTATCGCGCGTCCGGGGGCGGAGAAGCCGCTCGATCCAGAAATTCCCATGTCCGCTGATAGCGATCGACCAGCGTTCCTTCCGGATTTTCCAGCGTGGGATGAATCTCCAATACCGTTGCCGGTGGTTTCGCCAGCGCCTCTAACGCGCGCATGGTTTCCGGCCACGCAATGGTGCCATCTCCCGGCCACAGATGCGAATCTTTATCGCCGGCATTGTCGTGCACGTGCACCGAACGAATCCGCAACCCCATCACGTCAATGGTCGCCGGAATTCCCTCGCCAATATGCGCGTGCCCTACGTCCAGGCACATCCCGATGTCGTCGAAGTGTCCCACCGAAAGAATCTCCATCAGGTTCTGCGGCTCGGCCACTTCATTTTTCTCAAGATTTTCCAGCAGGATCTGCACGCCCAGTGGTCGAGCGAACGCTCGTAGATGCTCGACTGCCGTCATCCCGTGTTCCAACGTACGCGGACTCCAGGTATCCCCGCGCTCGCCCAAATGCAAAATCATGTGGGTGAAAGGAATCTGCTCCGCCGCTTCCAGCGCGCGCTTCACCTCGTCCATGGAGTCGATGCGGCGCGACTTCTCCACGTGCACCACGTTGATCGCTGGCCCCATAGCTCGCTCGCTGTCGCCTTCGCCTTCTGCCCGCAGCGGCGCGTGCAATGCCCAGGGCGCCGTCGGGTTGCCGCGGAACCAGTCCCCGATTTCGCGCACCTGCACCCGGCTGGTGTAGTCGAAATGTCGCCGGTTGGCGAAGATTTCAATCGCTTCTGCCCCGGATTTGCGCAACGTATCCAAATGCCCGGCGTGCAGGCGGTGCTTCAGAAAAATGTGTGTAGAAATCACTTTCAACATGGAGGAATCAACCTGTTTCTAAGGTACCCCATCCGGCGGGGTTAGCGGTCAGAGGGTACCGCCGTTGCCATGGGACAGATCGGAAGTCCAATCAATATCCCGCCGCCTTGCCGTAATGGCTGCGATGATCCTGACCGCCCTCAAGCTCGCCGGTTTTTGGATCGACCTCGATGCACTCGCCGTTGCTCCAGTATTGCTGCCCGACGTGCACCGTGTATTGCATCGCCTGCAGCGCACTCACTGTACTGGCCGGAAATCCCGGCTCCAGGTACACAATGTCCGGCAGGTATTGATGGTGGAATCGCGGCGCATCCACCGCCTGCTGAATGTTCAATCCACCGTCCGCGACACTCAGGAAAATATTGGCAACCGTCGTCGTGATTCGGGGCCCTCCGGGCGAGCCCAGCACCATGGCCACCTTGCCATCCCTGGTCACGATGGTGGGGGTCATGGCGGAGAGTGGCCGCTTGCGCGGACCAATCGCATTCGCCGGCCCCTGGATCAGGCCATACATGTTCGGCACACCTTGCTTGGAGGCAAAATCGTCCATTTCGTCATTCAATAGAAATCCCAGCCCCGGCACCGTCACACCCGAGCCAAAGGAATTATTCAGCGTCGTCGTCACGGCGACCGCATTTCCGTCCGCATCCACAATCGAGTAGTGCGTCGTCTGGTTCGATTCATGATGTGGCGGCGCCAGCTGCGGCGGTGGCGGCAGAAATCCCGCTGGCCGCTTCAGCGTGCTGGATGGCGTGGCTTTGTCCGGCAAAATGCTGGTGCGAAACGCCGCCGCATAGGGCAGGCTGATCATTTTCTTCACGGGAATCGGCGTGAAATCCGGATCGCCCAGGTAATCGGTGCGATCCATGTAGGCGCGCCGATAAGCTTCCACAATGTAATGCATTTCGCGCGGCGAACGATCGCCCAACGCTGTCAGATCATAGGGCGCCAGAATGTTCAACGTCTCCAGCAGTCCAATCCCGCCGCCCGATGGTGGAGGTGCGGTCAGAATCGTATATCCCTGGTATTCGCCGACCAGCGGCCTGCGATCCTTGGCCTTGTACGTCGCCAGGTCCTTCGCCGTGATCAGGCCGCCGCCCTTCTGGATTGCCTCAGCGATCTGCGCGGCCATAGCCCCGTGATAAAAGTCTCTTGGATTTTTCGCGATCCGATCCAGCGTAGCCGCCAGCTCCGGCTGACGAAAAGTTTCTCCCGCGCGGTAGAAATCCCCATCACGCTGAAAGATGTGCCGCGACGCAGGAAACTTCGTCAGCAGTGGATCATGCATCTCTTCGGCTTCTTCTTCGCTCAGCAGAAACCCATTACGTGCCAGCCGAATCGCCGGCTGCATCACCTGCGCCAATGTCAGCTTGCCCCACAATTTTTCCGCTCGCACCATGCCCGCAACCGCGCCTGGTACGCCGATGCTGCGATAGCCCACCGTGGATGCATCAGGAATCACGTTACCCTGCGCATCCAGATACATATTCATGGTGGCCGTGCCCGGGGCTTCCTCGCGGTAGTCCATAAAGTGAGATTTGCCATTTTTGAAGCGCACCAGCATGAATCCGCCGCCGCCAATGTTTCCCGCCTCCGGATGCACCACTGCCACCGCGAAACCAACCGCGACCGCGGCATCCACGGCATTCCCGCCCTGCTTCAGAATTTCAACTCCGGCGTCGGTAGCATCGTGATGCACCGTGACCACCATCGCATGGCGCGTCCGCACCGGCTGTTCGCTCTTATAGTCAATTCCGAGGGTAGGTGCCGTTTGCGCCGCAGCGGCAGACACCGCAACACAGCAAGAAAGAAATGTGAAGCAGGAAGTGAGGAATCTTTTCATGGCCATTCGCGCGTATCCAATAGAAAAGTGTAGCTTGCCCGACCGCCATTTAGAATCGTTGCTGCATGTCCACCCGCGTACGATCGCACGCAAAAATCAATCTTGGTCTGGCCATCGGTCCGCCGCGGCCAGATGGCTTTCATGCGCTGACGACGATCTACCAAACCCTCGCCATCCACGATTTTGTCGACGTCACCGCAGTGGCGCTCCCCAGCGGAACACCCTGCGAAATCCTGCTCACCTGCAGCGAAAAATATGTTCCGTGCGATGACCGCAACACCTGCTGGAAGATTGTCGAGCGCGCGCTACAGCGGCTGAACATCTCCGCCAAAGTCACCATGCATATCGACAAGCGCCTCCCCGTCCAGGGGGGCCTGGGAGCGGGCTCCGCCAACGCCGTCGCCGCTCTGATCGGCCTGGAGAAGGAACTCGGCATCACTCTGCCCGCCGAAGAAAAGCTGCAGATTGCCGCCGAAACTGGCTCCGATGTGCCCCTGTTTCTGGTGGGCGGCACGGTGCTCGGCCATGGCCGCGGGGAGCAGGTCTCTCCCCTGCCAGACCTGCCGGAAACCTACTGCGTGCTTGCAGTCCCAGACGCCCGCGTCTCCACCCCGCAGGCCTTTCGCGAGTGGGACCGGCTTCACCCCGCCCCTCCGCCCGCGCAAATACAAGGCGAAACTGCGGAAAACGAATTGACCCACGGCCACGCTTCCGATAGGCTGGAACAGTTGGGTCGTACGTGGGGTGCCGCTTTGTCTGCTCCCCAGCAAGTTCGTGCGAACGCCACCGGTGTCTCTCCTGTTGCAAATGGGAAAGACCGGGCCGAGAATCTTCTTCTCGAGCTTGTCCGCGCCGGGATCGTGAACGACTTTGAATCTGTCGTCTTCACTCAGTATCCCTCTCTGCGCGGCATCCTCGAAACGCTGAAGCAAAATTCTCCAAACGGAAGCTCTGCCATCTACGCGGCGCTTTCAGGGTCCGGTTCGGCGCTGTTCGGCTTGTATCGGACGGCGGAGGACGCTCACGTGGCGGTCGAACGGCTGGAAGCGCAAAGTATTACCGCGTACGAAACCAGGACAGTTGGCCGACAGGATTACTGGCGCAACATGATCAGTGATCGTGAGGGCTTGTAATTTTGGGCGATCGACTAACGGTAGGTCAAGTGCCTTTGGAGCACTCGGTCTAGGTTCGAATCCTAGTCGCCCAGCCAGTTTCACTTGCAGTTTGCAGTTGATCGAGTTTCATTTGCATTTGTAGTGCAGTTTTCGCTCATGATGCGTCGCGGGGGATACCACAGCCCGCGGCAATCTTTCCCGGATTTTGGCGGCTTTTAACCCCCAGTTGCCACGATCCAAAGTTTGCAGTTCGGTTCACCAATGCCAACCAGCTTGGGAGGTCCAGACAACGATGAGTGCGGGCGAGATTGAGAACGGGGACGGAAATTCGACTCTGACGGTGGATGCAGATGCACCTACAACAGGATCGATTGCATTGAGCGCAGACGCGAATGCTTCAGGATCGGCGAAGGCTGCTGCCAGTCGCAAGCGGGCCAAGTCCTATACCGAGGACAAGCGGTTCAAGATTTTCAGCGGCTCGTCCAACCTGCCGCTGGCAGAAGAGATTTGCAAGTTTGTCGGGGTGCCGCTGGGCGAAGTACGACTGCAGCGGTTCTCTGACGGAGAAGTGTATTTTCAGCTGTTGGAAAATGTTCGCGGTGCCGACGTTTTTGTGGTCCAGCCGACCTGCTATCCCGTCGACCAGCATTTGCTGGAGCTGTTGATCATGATCGACGCGTTGAAGCGGGCTTCGGCACGTCGCATCACCGTGGTGGTTCCGTACTACGGCTATGCGCGGCAGGATCGTAAAGACCGTCCCCGAGTCGCGATCTCTTCCAAGCTGGTGGCGGATTTGTTGACGACGGCCGGAGCAAATCGAGCGTTGCTGGTCGATTTGCATGCGGCGCAGATTCAGGGTTTTTTCAATATTCCGGTGGACCACTTGTTTGCCAGCCCGGTGCTGGTGGGGTACTTCCGGGAGTTGAACTTGCCCGACTTGACCGTAGTTTCGCCGGATGCAGGTGGCGTGGAACGCGCCCGTTTCTTTGCCCAGAAGATGGAAGCTCCGCTGGCCATTGTGGACAAGCGGCGAACGGATATGAACGTGACAGAAGTGATGCACGTGATTGGCGATGTGCAGGGCCGGACCTGCCTGATTCTCGACGATATTGTCGATACGGCTGGCACCTTGATCAAGACCGTGGATGCATTGCTGGAGGTGGGCGCGAAAAAAGTGTATGCCTGCGCCACCCATCCCGTGCTTTCCGGTCGAGCGATTGAACGGATTGTGGACTCCCGGCTGGAGCAGCTGGTGGTCACCAATACGATTCCGCTGCGGGAAGAAGCCCTGCATACGGAGAAGATAAAAGTGCTATCGATTGCCGGCCTGATTGGCCGCGCTATCGAGAGCATCCACATGGAGACCAGCGTTAGCAGCTTGTTTAACTAACGCCTCTCTGACGAACGAAGCTTTCTGTTACGCGCCGCCGTTTTTCAGAAGCGGGCGTGAATGGAACATCAACAGTGTGGCCGGGCATAGGTTTGCCCAGGTCACGAGAAGGGAGCGGCGTCACCCGCCGTGCCCGAAGGTTAAGGAAACAGGAAAATCATGAGCGCACCTGAAGTTGTTACAGCCATGCCCCGCGAGGGCAAGTTCACAAAGAATGTCGCCCGCCGCGTACGCGTTGCCGGCAGCATTCCAGCCGTGGTGTATGGAGCCCAGCAGCC
>CAVTRK010000008.1:0-685503 GCA_963737095.1 uncultured Acidobacteriota bacterium | reverse complement strand
CCTATCTGCTCGTCAGGCTTTGGACAAAATCCCACTCACTCCCCGGCGTTGCCTTCTCGCTCGCATGGCCCGGCTTCTCTCTCGTCACATTAAACGTCTTCACCAAAATGGCGCTCTTCGCGTTGAGCGGCTTCGACCAGTGCTCCATCTTTTCTGAGGAATGTCGCAAGCCAAAAAACGACGTCGCCCGCTCCGTCTTCATCGCCGTGCCTTGCATTGCACTCATGTACATCGTCGCCACCAGCGCCGTGCTCGGCTACGTCCCCATCGCGAACATCGATCTCGCCGCCTCCGTATCTCAAGTCATGCTGGCAGGCTTCGGTCACTCGGGCGTTGGCTGGGCAATCACCGCCTTCACTGTCGTGGCATTTTGCATTTCGCTCGTTGCGGCCTTAGCGGTCGCTGTCGGAATGGTGGCGCGCTTGCCCATGGCCGCTGGCTGGGATGGCCTTCTGCCTTCCTGGTGGAGTCGCCTCAACCCCCGCTTCGGCACTCCATCGAGAGCGATCGCCGCAGTCTCTGCCGCTCTCTTGTTGATGGGCGTTCTCAGCCTCCTCGGCGCGCACAATCAGGAGGCGGTGCAAGTCCTCGGCGCCGTCGGCTTCGGCTCCTACTGCATCATGTACACGCTGCTCTTCGGCGCAGTCATCTTCGGCTTTCGCTCCACATCGTGGCGTCCCGGCATCGCCATTCGTCTTGGAGCAGCCGCGGCCTTCACCGTCGCGCTCGTCGCCTTCGCGTTCCAGCTCATCCCCGTCGGCCAGGTCGCAAATCCATTTCTCTTCGCCGTAAAAGTCGTTGTGGCGATCATCGCGACCAGCGCCCTGGGAGCCTACCTGTACTGGCGCGGCACATTGCGCGCCGCCCGTTCCGCCACATTACAAGAAATGTAAAACACCCACCGCGCGCGATTTACTATTGCTTCTCCATAAACCCACGCACCATCGCCGCCATCTCATCCGCTTTGGTATCCAGCGCGAAATGTCCCGCCTCCAGCACATGCACCTCCGCGTTCGGCACATCCTTTCTGTAGCGTTCCGGCTCGCCCAGGTCAAACGACAAATCATGCTTGCCCCACAGCACCAGCAGCCTGGGCTGCGTCTTCTGCATCCATGCCTGCCACTTCGGATACGCATCCACATTCGTTCTGTAGTCATAGAAC
Source organism: uncultured Acidobacteriota bacterium (assembly GCA_963737095.1). Classification (GTDB taxonomy): domain Bacteria; phylum Acidobacteriota; class Terriglobia; order Terriglobales; family Acidobacteriaceae; genus JAKAAZ01. The sequence continues at coordinate 684,341 of CAVTRK010000008.1, read as the reverse complement.
AAATCGCTTTGGATTTGCGCCTGCCCCGGTGAATTCAAAAACGCGTACTCATCGGTCCACAGATCCGGGTCATACAGTTCCACATTCGGATCGTCTCCAACATGTCTCGTCTTGGTCGCCGCCATCGAAAGCAAATTCTTGCGCATCGCTTCTTCATTCGCCGCCCGATCAGCCCAGAACGCTCGCCGCGTCACCCAGTTCTTACCCAACCCTTCGTTGTGCGCCACCGCGTCCTGCACAATCATTGCCTGCACTCGCTCTGGATGCGCCAGCGCCATGCGAAATCCGACCGGCCCGCCATAGTCCTGCATGTACATGGAGTAGCGCGACAGCCCCAGCGCCTCGGTAAAATCCTCCATCACGGCAGCAATGTGATCGAAGGTGTAGGCGAACTGTTTCGCGTCCGGCCAGTCGCTATGCCCGAAGCCAGGATAGTCCGGCGCCACCAGGTGATAGTTGTCCGCAAGCCGCGTCAGCAGCGGCTGAAACATGCGCGACGACGACGGCAGCCCATGCAGCAATAGAATCGTCGGCTCATCCTTCGGCCCCGCCTCCCGATAAAAAATCGAAAGCCCATCCACCTGCACTGTGCGATAAAAAATCAGTGGCTGCATGGCAACATCCTTCCCTGGCGCTTGGGCCAGCAATTGAATTGACGCCAGCATGAAACAAACCGCCTATACCATCCGAGCCGCTTGCACGCATCGAATCCAGGTAGCTAGCGTGAACAGACGCATGCAATCGACTCCCAGTTTGCGACTTCTGATGGCTCAGGCGGCTGCTAGTTTGTCAGATCGATCCTGGTGCGGCGGCCCGACATAAGGGAACACTGCCAGCAGGTCTTTGTGCGCGCCGACATTATCTGTCGTCACCTTTCCATTTGTCAGCAGGGTGACGAAGGTATCCGCCACATCATCGACTAATGCCCGCCCATTTTTCGGGAACGATGCCGGCAGCTTCGGATCGTACATTAGGATGTCCGGCAACAAAGTCCCCGCCACTCGCTTGGCTTCCTCCGCCGAATATCCGCCCGCATGCTCCAGCGAGTGCGCAAACACCGGAATAAACTGCGCATCATCCGCAGGCTCCGCCCCCAGGTACGCGGCTTTGTGATCGCCGGTCAGGAACACTGTTTGCGACGGCCGCGCCCCGCGATCTGCCTGCACCCATTTCCCGCTGGCCCCGTCCACCGAGCGATGCCACAATCCCACCTTGTTATTTCCCAGCACAGAGTTGGGCAGTTCGAGCACGATACTGCACACATCCAAGTCGAGGAAAAAATCGGTGCCGGTAAAATGCAGATCGTTGATCGCTCCCTCCGTGTCGAAGAAAAATGGATCGCTGCGCCAACCTGCGAAAAAACGATAGTCCCCAGCTTCCGTGATCTTTGCCTCTTTCCCCGTTGAAACCGGAGCGCCCTGCAAAATGATCTGCCCACCATCGCCGGTCCCTGCCGCGTCCCCACCTTCAACACGGCTCAGCGTCGCCGTCTGCGTCCCATCTTTGGCGGAAGAGAATTTCACTCGGTAAGCGATGTCCGCGATCAAATCTCCGTTGGTATCGATCTTCAGCTCGTAAAACCCCTTTTCCGCGAAGGGCACGTCCGTCGTCGGCCCGGGCGGATTCACCGCCGCCGCCGGATGCATGTTCATAATCAGGATCGATTTGCTGGCATCCCCGGGCTTGGGGAACGCAAAAAGATCGGTAATGTCAAAGCGGGCATCCCCATGGGGAAAGCCAAAATCCGCGCCTGAGTAGTGATGGGACATAGATCTCCTTTTTTTCGGTAGATATTCAGCGACGCACCGGCAGACAACTCCCTTCGCACCACGACGCAAACTTATCGCGCCGCAATTGGATTCCCCTCTGAGTCGCCTTGCGGTCGGACCCTACATCGTCAGCACCACGCGAAACTCCGCTTTCCCGCTCAGCATCCGCGCATACCCCTCCGCCGCCTTTTCCAACGGATACGTCTCAATCATCGCCCGCACTCCGCTCAACTCCGCGAACAGCAGCGTGTCCTCCGAATCCGCCGGCGTTCCCGCCGCCCATCCCTGAATCGTCTTGCTGCCAGTAATCAACTGCACCGGTGATACCTCGATCGGATCAAACGTCGCGCCAATCACCATTAGCTTGCCGTTCGGCCCCAACCCATTAATCAGCTCCGACATCGCTTTTGAACTCGGCGCCGTCGCCAGAATTACTTTCGCCCCGCCCAGCTTCTGCAATTCCTCCGCTGCGTTCGTCGCTTTGCTGTCGATATAGACAGTTGCTCCCAGCTTCTTCGCCAGCGCCGCATTCTCCGGCCCGCGTCCAACCGCCGCAACCTTGTATCCGAACTTGTACGCAAATTGAATCCCCAGGTGACCCAGGCCACCAATCCCCTGCACCGCAACCAGGTCACCCGGCAACGCTCCACTGTGACGCAGCGCGTTATAGGTCGTGATCCCCGCGCACAGCAGCGGCGCCGCATCCACATCCTTCAGGCTGTCCGGAATCGACACCAGAGCTTCCACTGGAGCCACCATGTATTGCTGATATCCGCCGTCATAACTGATGCCCGGAATTTGTAAATTCTGGCAATTGCGAAAATCCCCACGACGGCATTCGCGACACGTATTGTCCTGCCCGCCGTGCCACCCAACCCCGACTCGTTGCCCTCTCTTCCAAGCCGACACACCGTCTCCCACCGCATCGACGACACCGGCCACTTCATGCCCCGGCACACGCGGATATTTGATTCCCGGCCACAAACCATCCACCGTCAGAGCGTCACTGTGACACACCCCGCAAGCCTGCACCTTGATTCGTACCTGACCCGGTCCCGGCGTTGGAATTTCGCGCTCAACCACCTCAAAACCTTCTCCCGGTTTTTTCACCTGCGCCGCTTTCATCGTTTCGATTGCGATTGCTGTTGCCATAAATCCTCCTGTCTGTTGTGGATGGATACAACATGTGAATGTTGCAGGTTAGAGTTTTCGTCGCGCCAGAATTCTTCCGGCCCTACTCTGCGACTTCGAAGATCACTTCCAGTTCGATCGGCATCCCCAGCGGCAGGCTGGCCACGCCGATCACCTGGCGTACACCCGTTTTCTCCGCGCCAAAAATATCGCGAAATAAATTCGACACCGCATCCGCCACTCTGGGCTGATCAAAAAAATCTCCTTGCGTCGCAATGAACACGCCCAGCCGAACCACCCGCGTCACTCGATCGAGCGAGCCCAGATGTTTTTTTGCCGCCGCCAGCAAACTCAGCGCCGCGGTGTACGCAGCATCTCGCCCCGCCTCCGCGTCCAGCTCTTTCCCCAGCCGTCCAACATATTTCGGCTTGTGGTCGACCACCGGGAGCGCCCCGCTAAAAAACAGCAGATTTCCAGTCTGCACCGTCTCCACATACGTTCCAAATGGAGTTGGTGCATCTGGAAGCTGAATGCCCAGCTCCTGCAACCGCCGATCCGCGCCACCCGACGACGCGCCGTTCCCGCTCACCATCGCCCCACGTGCGCACCATCATCCACGTACAGCACCTCCCCGGTCACGTGTCCCGCTTCCGCCAAATACACGACCGCTTCGGCAATATCCTTCGCTTCAGATATGGTGCCCATCGGATTTCTGTTCTTCAACAACTCCTCTTCGGCACCTTTATGTAGCTGCGTATTCACCACACCCGGCGCAACCGCATTAAAGCGGATATGCTGCTTTGCGTATTCATTCGCAAGGCTCCGCGTGGCCGTGTTCAAGCCGCCTTTAGTGATCATCGCCACAGAAGCCGGAGCCACCACCATTGGGTTATCCGCCAGCGCCGCCGTGATGGTTGTCACGCTGCCGCCATTCCCCTGCGCCAGCATCTGCTTCACTGCGCGTTGCGTCATGAAAAAGAAACCTTCCAGGTTGACCGCAACAAACTTGCGAAAGTCCTCAATGGTGTATTCCGTGAACGGCTTCCCAAAGAAGATGCCCGCATTGTTCACCACATGATCGATGGAACCGAAGGTCGTCAACGCGGTCTGCGCAATCTTCTCCGCCGTCGCCTCAACGCTGATGTCTCCCTCCACCAACGCAAGCGATTGCGAGGCCACAAAATCCGTTCCAGAAAATTTCAGAGAAGCCGCAACTACGTTATAGCCGCGATCCAGAAAGGCGCGCGCCACTGCAGCTCCAATCCCTTGCGAAGCTCCGGTCACAAGCACCGTTTTGCTGCTGGCCATTCTTGGCTCCTGCTCTGCAGCCCTTAGGAAATCCTCTGCTTGGTTGGAGGTGGAACAACAAACAATACGCACATTCTGATGTTGAAACAGATTCCTGCACCAGCGAAAGGGATTCCCGTTCACGAAATATTAACGGTGGAAAACTTCCACGTGCACGGCCACTAGGGGGTGGGTAGCTCCCGTCAGGAGCTCGATTGCTTGAGATTGTAGGTAGACCCAGGATTTTAGTGCACGCTCGCGCAGCAGGAAAACCAGATTGCGCCCAGAACCGCATCCACAATGCAGAACCCGCATCCCGGGCGCGATGCGACCCTTCAGCAACTGGTCGAAAAGATAAATATCGATCTATCCAAATTGATCCTGCAGCGTCGGCATCGGAGGCGTCCTGACCATCACACGACGGCGATCGCCACCGTCCGGCTCGAACCATGCATCCACTAATCGTGGCTCTCGTCCGAACAGCAGGACTCCGCTCTCTTCTGCGGTTCCTCGTAGCTCCTGGTCGGATCGACAAAGTACCCTTCCGCGTAACGATCGTGATGCCGCACCCACGACATGCTGAACGCCAGCCGGTCTTCATCGCGGCCCTTCGGCACCAGGTCGAGAAAGTTATATGCGCCCACCAGCATATCCAACCCTCTCGCGTAGCTAGAATACGTGTGAAACACCGTGGCCGCCGCATCCTTCGCAAAGACGCTCACCCCGGGGCCTTCCTCGCTGAAAAATTCGCTCAGCCCGTAGTTGTAATACATCTTGCCGCCGAACTTTTCCTCCGGCCTCAAAGTGACGTGATAATCGCGATTGAAATCGCTGCCAAACGAGGAGACCCACTGGAACTTCCAGCCCATGCGCTTTTTGAAAGCTTCAATCTCGGCCAGTGGAGCCCGCGAAACCGCCATCAGCGTTGTGTCTCGATTTGCCAAATGCACGGTGAGGCCATCGAAATGATCTGCCATGTAGGAACAGCTTGGGCAACCCTCCTCCCAACCCGGCCCCAACATGAAGTGGTACACAATCAGCTGGCTGCGTCCGTCGAACAGCTCGGCCAGCGTCAGCTTCTCCTTGGTCGAGTGAAACTCATATCGCTTCTCCACTTTCTCCCATGGAAGCGCCCGACGCTGACGGCTCAATGCATCCCGCTGCCGCGTAAACTCTTTCTCTTTTTTCAGGAAATCGGTGCGAGCCGCAAGCCATTCCGCATGTGTAACAACTTTCGCCTGGCGTACTTCCATTGCACTGCAAGCCATGACCATTCTCCTTTGTGGTTGTTGCAACCGTTGCATTGTCGACGGCTTTCTTCACACCGAATTTCGTGCGCCTCAGCCCTTCTTCGCCTCAGCCTCTGCTCTGCGAACCGCCGCCCCTGCTGGGTCAGAAAGGATATCCACCCACCTCGCATCCGGCGCGGCCTCAGCATCGTAGTTGTCGTGCCAGTTCCACCACTTGTACGGCGGCGTCTGCGGATAACCTTCCGGCGAGTCTTCCCAAGTCTCCTGCCGTCCCAGCGGCGTGATGTCGAGATAGCTCCAGGTGCTGCCCATAGCCTCGTCGCCGCGGCTGTTGATGAAATAAGTGCGGAACACTTTGTCGCCGTCGCGGAAAAACACATTGTGCCCGTGCCACTGATCCACGCCGAAATCCACATCGAAGCTGTCGGTCATGGTGTACCACGGCATCTCCCAGCCCATCCGCGCCTTCAGCCTTTCAATGTCTTTCTGCGGGGCGCGCGAAGCCCACGCCAGCGTCGTATCGCGCGCGTTCAGATGCGAAAGGTGCGATACCTGGTCCGCCCCCATCGAGCAGCCTCGGCACGCATGATCCGGCCAACCGAACACACCCGGCTCGAAGAATGCGCGATAGAGCACCAACTGCCGCCGCCCCTCAAATAAATCCAGCAGGCTCACCTTGCCCTTCGGTCCTTCGAACTCGTATTTTTTCTCCACCGCCATCCATGGCATCCGCCGGCGCTTCGCGGCAAGTGCGTCGCGCTGTCGCGTCAACTCTTTTTCTTGTTTCAGAAGCTCGGCGTGGGCCGCATTCCATTCTGTTTGCGAAACTACCTTGGGCATTTGTGCTGCTCTGGTGCTGCTAGCCATGACGATCCTCCTTGCTCGGTGTTGGAGAGGGTGAGTTTTCCTGGGCGTTCTTCACGCCGAATTTCTTCATTGCCACCGCCGCCAGTCCACCCGTGGAGGTGACGCTGACGGCGATCCACATCGCGGTTGCCAGACAAAATGGACACATAGTCGTTTCCTCATTCGCGATCCGCCGATCACGATGTACAAGGTTTGATGCGCAGCTACTTGCGGCCCTCGGCGTATTTACGCACCCGCTCATGCATCGAGTTCCAGCCCTGGTTCATTCCCGCCTTGTGTTCGTCGCTAACGAATCCAAGCGCAGTGTGCTTGAACGCAATCACCGTTCCACCCTTCACTTCGCTCAGACGATATTGCACGTTCGACACGAATGGAAACGACGCAAATAATGGTCCCGCAAATTCCAGCAGTGTCGGCCGCTTGATCGCCTGCACGTTCCCCCAGAAATGGCCATTGTTGTCGCCCAGGTCGCGATACCACCGCCCGCCCGGCCACGGTTCAATCTTCATCGCCAGCGATTTGCCATCCGGCGTTTCATTGCCCGGCCCCAGTTGTTCCAGCAGCGCGGCAAAGGTGACATCCAGCGGCGCTTCAACGTGGATCTCCTGTTGAATCGTCAGCGTCAGGTTCTCGAGAGTTTGTTCGGTCGCAATCATCACTTCTCCTTTTCATTCGGGTTATTAGAATTCAGATCTCTTGCGCTTTGGCGAACCATCGCCTCCGCGCGTTCCTTCACTCGGTTCAATTGATGCTGCCAGTAGCGCTCAAAAGTGGCCGCCCATTCGTGCAGCGGACGAATCGCTTCGGCGTTAGTGCGGTAGAGTTTCTGCCGTCCCTGGCAACGCATCCGAACCAGTCCCACATCACGCAGCACTCGCAGGTGCTTTGAGACAGAAGGCTGCTCCAGTCCGAGCGCATCCACAATGTCTCCCACCGGCCGCTCCGCTCCGGCAAGATAGCTCAGAATCTCCCGCCGGCGCGGCTCCGCCACCGCATTGAAAGCATCCGATGTCGTGCTCGCTCGTGCCATGATCAGAACATTACATTCCCATATAGGCATATGTCAAGCCCAACTTTTCCACATATCGCAAACTGCCTAAGAACCAGCAATTTATGAGGGTGAAATCAGTGACCTTCAGAAGCTGCGCAATAGAAACTCCCGTGCGCTCGCCAGCACTTTCGCTCGCGCCGTTCGATCCGGGAGTATCCGAGCAATTTCAATCGCCCCAATCATCGTCGAAAAAATCGCGAAAAACGCGCGCTCTTTGTCGGCCGTCCGTCGCCCCGGCATCAGCGGAACCATTCGGCTCTTGTACTCCACCAACTCCCCAAAGATCGCGGCCTGCATGCCCTTATCGGCACGCGCCAGTTCGGGCGCAAGCGCCGGCAACGGGCAACCACGCTCAGCATGATCGCAGTATTCCAGGCTCAGATAGCGCTTCACGATCGCCTTCCAGGCAGCCTTAGGGTCCGACTTTTCCGCAGCCTCTACCAGGGCATCGCCCATCTCCCGGAAGCCCTGGTGCAGAGCCTCCAGCAGTAGCTCGTCCTTGCTGGCGAAGTGTTTGTAAAAGCCGCCGTGGGTCAGGCCGGCATCCCGCATCACTGCTGAAACCGCAGCCCCGGTGATGCCTTCGGCTCGAACCCTTCGCGAGGCATCTGTCACAATCTTCTGATGGATTTTGGCTTTGTGCTCCGGCTGATATCGCATAACCCATTATAGGATGTTGCCTATCATCCCACGACGCTCCCCTCAACCCCCGCTCCTCGCAGATATTTTGAGTCCGTAGGATGATGCACATAATCCTATCTAGCCAGGAGGGACCCATGTCACCACAAATCATCTTCCCCATCCACCTCGTCTTAGGTTATGTCGCGTGGCTGCTCTTCTTCGGCGTCTATATTCTGCCACGGCTGCGCTCGATGAGCCGGCTCGAAGCCCACCGCGCCATCGCCGCCCTGCACAGCTTCCGCTTCTTCGGGCTCGTCTTCATCCTTCCCGGCGTCGTCGGCCATTTGCCTGCAAGTTTTGCCTCCTTCGCCGCCGATGGTGACTTCGCGACCGGCATATTGGCACTACTGGCGCTTCTCACCGTAAGGGTGCGTCCGCTCTTCTGGTCGTTTGTCGTCGCCTTCAATCTCGTTGGCGTGGCCGATATACTTCTCGACTATTTCCACGCCATCCGCGCCGGCCTTCCCGCAATCGCTGGCCAGATGGGTGCCGCTTACGTTATCCCTATCCTCTACGTCCCCATGCTGATGATCACGCACTTCGTCGCCCTCTATTGGTTGCTGCGCCCTCTGCTCAGGGCCAATCGAGTCGTCCCCGCTAACGCCACCGCAGCTTAGTCCAGTTTCAAGAAAGAGGAATGCCGTGGCTGCTTCATCCTGACGGCCACGGCCACCTTCCCGTTTTTCGAAACTGAAAAATCACCCTGCCGCGGTGATATCATCGTCTCGCCTATGACTGCCTTCGGACGCTAGTTCCGCCTTCGTGCGGACCTTCGGTGTCTTGCGCCGATCCGCGCCCTGTTTGACCCGACCTTAGCCCGGAGGAACCCATGTCATTGCTGCCCGATCTTCGCACTCAACGCCTCACACTGACCGCCATCATGCCAGCATCGCTGCGCCTTTCTCACTCCGACCTTTCGCGCCACCTTGCCGCCGAAGTTCCCGGAATCTGGCCCCCGGAAAACTGGGAACCCCATGTCTTCGACTTCTTCGACAAGCACTATGCGCAAGCGCCTCACACCATTGCCTGGAATCGCTACGTCATCATCCACTCGCCAACACCCATCGTCATCGGAACCATCGGCGGATTTCCCAAGTCGCCCGGCGAAGTCGAAGTGGGCTATTCGATCCTCGATCCATGGCAGCGACAGGGCCTGACCACGGAAGCTCTCATTGCCCTCCTCAAAGAGATCTTTGCCGACAGTCGAGTTCACACCACCTGCGCGCAAACATTCCCCCACCTGCTGCCATCGGTTCGCGTCCTGGAGAAATGTGGATTTCAACACGTCGGCAGCGGAGAGGAGGAAGGATCACTTCTCTATCGATTGCATCGTCCCGCCGTGGCTGGTTCCGACGCCTGAAACTGGGGCTTTCCCCTGGCCCACGCCTCATTCAACCCGCATTTTGTCGTGCGTGCGCTCTAGAATGCGCCCTCGAATTGTTTTGTCTGGATCAGGCTCCGTGGAATCGGCGCCGAAACGCTTACAATTTCTCAATGCGCAATGTAGTTGTTTATTCGCGCCCAGGGTGCCATCTCTGCGACGTAATGAAGGAGACGCTAGTAGAACTCCAGGGCCACGCCGAATTCCATTGGCGCGAAGTCAACATCGACGCCGACCCCGAATTGCAGCAGAAGTATACCGACGAAGTGCCCGTGGTTTTCATTGACGGTCGCAAGGCTTTTAAGTATCGGATGGATCCGCATCAATTTCTAAAAGCGTTGCAAGGCAGATAGGGTTCCGCGTCCCCATCTCTCACTTGAAAAGTGCACGACCACAAAGAGTCGGAGGAACATCGGTATCATATTGGCAATGGAGCCTGTCCTCAAGATCGATGGAGCCACGATCCTGCGCGCGTTCGACCACTGGACGGAGCGGTGGCACGAAAAACCGTCTGCGGAGAATGAAGCGGAAGAGATGGGTCGCGCCATCGAAGAGTTGCATCGCGCTAATTTTGAACTTTGGCACCAGGAAGATCTCGCTCGGGACGTCCAGTCCGGAGATGCGGTGATCGCTGCCGCAAAGCGCAAGATCGACTCGATCAATCAGCGCCGCAACGATCAGATCGAGCGCTGTGATGAATTGCTGCTGGCAGAATTATCGAAGAAACAACTGCCGAATCCCCAGGCAGAACTGCATTCTGAGACGCCGGGAATGATGCTGGATCGGCTATCGATCATGTCTTTGAAGATGTACCACACACGTGAGGAGATGGAACGAATTCCATCTCCCCCCGGTCATCGCGAGCGCAATCTGCGACGCTTGGCGACACTTGAAGAACAGCGCGATGATTTGGCGACATGCCTGGATCGGCTATGGTGGCGTGTCACTCACGGCGAAATACGTTTTCAGGTTTACCGACAACTGAAGATGTATAACGATCCCGACCTGAATCCGATTCTGTATCGCAAATAAACTCCGCCGCGCCTTCGCCTATGGCTGCGATGTTCCTGCGTTGGCTTGATTGGTCGTGGCCGGCGGGTTCGACTGGCCCGTCGTTGCCGGAGAGGAGTTCATTGCACCTTGCGAACTACCCTGCGCATTGGCGTCCGACCCGTTCGTGTTTTGCGCGTTGGATAAAAGCTGAATCTCGACTCGCCGATTCTTTGCCCGTCCCTTGGCGCTGCTATTGCTGGCCACCTCAACATCTTTCCCGATGCCGATCAAGTAAAATTTGTGAGCAGGCACGTTGTATTTCTCGGCAAGATATTGAGCAACTGTCTCTGCTCGCCGTTCGCTCAGCTGATAGTTGTAATCCTTGCTGCCGGTTGAATCGGTGCCACCCGTAATCTCAAGAATGTATGATTTGGTGCCGCTTAACTGGCCCGCGAAATTGTCCAGATCTTCTTTATCCTGCTTGGTCAAGGTCGCCTTATTAAACGCAAAGTGCACATTGGTGTCGGCAACCTGGTGATAGGTGTCGATGTTCTTCACCACGCTCTCCAGTGTGTCGGCATGATTCATCGCCTCCTGCGCTGACTGTTGCGCCTGGTTGGCGGCCTGTCCCGCGGCAAGAGCTTTCTGGTCGGCGGCGCTGGCGGAGGTTTGAGCCTGCTGGATACCCTGCGTCGCGCGGCTATCTACATCCTGAATGCTGCGATGGTTGGCAGCCGTCTGATCTTCCAACTCGTTTGTGTGCTGGATCAATGGGGTGGTTTGTGTGCGAACGTAGTTTTTGGTTGCGCAGCCGGAAAAGGTCAGAATTAGAATGGATGCTCCGCCAAGGTAAATTTTTGAACTTCTTGCACTCCGTGTCATAGCCGGTTTCTCCCCTGTAACGACGCAAAAGCGTTCCGCGTCTTGTAGATAGGATGCAATTCACCAGCCAACCGAAGCGCTCGACTAACCTATTGTTTATCTTACACTTACGTAGATTTGCGAGAGTTTCACCTGCTTGAATTCTGCTCGGGGGCGGCAATTTTTACATCCGACCGACACAGATTGTCGGCAATTCCGAAAGTACTCCGCAAACGCATAAACTGAAGATTGGCACCTAACTCCATGGACTTGCTCGAAAAAATTCGCACGCTTCCCCCGGGCCCCGGCGTTTACCTGTTTCACGACGCAGACGGAAAAGTCATTTACGTCGGCAAAGCCAAGAACCTGCGGTCGCGAGTACGGTCATATTTTCTTGAGGCGGCGCAGGCGAATGCAAAAACCGGTTCGCTGATGCGCGAAGCCGTCGACCTGGAATACATTCTGGTCGCGAACGAGCATGAAGCGCTGGCCCTTGAAAATAATCTGATCAAGCAGCGCAAGCCACGCTTCAACGTGCTGCTGCGGGATGACAAAACATATCCTTATGTCAAACTCACGCTCGGCGATCGCTATCCCAAGGTGGTGGTAACGCGACGCGTGCGCAAAGACGGCGCCATTTACTATGGTCCCTATTTTCCGGGAAATCTTGCGTACCGCATCGTTGATTTGATTCATCGTACCTTTCTCATTCCCAGTTGCAAGGTCGACCTGTCGCGCTATCATCCGCGGCCATGCCTGCAGTACTACATCCATCGCTGCCTGGGCCCGTGCGTGGAGGGCCTGACGACTCCCGACATCTATGCCGAAGCGGTTCGGGATGTGCGCCTGATGCTCGAAGGCCATGCTGACGAGCTAGAAAAGTCGCTAGAGCAGAGAATGCAGACCGCCGCCGCGAACGAGCAATTTGAATTGGCCGGCCGTTATCGCGACCTGGTGATCACGCTGCATCAGTTGCAAGAAAAGCAACGCATCGCAGCCGCTTCAGATGATGATGCCGACGTCTTCGGTTTCCATTATGAAAAAGGCATGCTGGCCGCCAACTTGTTTCACATTCGCAATGGCCGCATAGTCGATCGCCGCGAATTTTTCTGGGAGGATCTGCCAGAATTCCCGGAGGTACAGGGTGCAGATGCGTCTCGACCGGAAGCATCGGGCGCCGAGGGAGACATCCATTCTTCAGCCCCCGATGCGCAGGTTGAAGCCAGCGCCAGAGTGGAGACATTTGCTCCCTCAATATTTTTCTCCGCGTTACTCAAGCAGCTTTATATCGATCAGCAATATGTTCCCAGAAATATTTATGTGCCGGTGGACTTCTCGGATCGCGCGCCGCTAGTCGAATTGCTGTGCGAGCATACCGGGCACAAGGTGGAAATCGCCGTTCCACAGAGAGGTGAAAAGCGTTCCCTCCTGGATCTGGCAGGTCAGAATGCCAAGCAATCCTACGATCAACGCTTTCGAGTGCTGCAACCCAGCATTCGTGTGATTCAGGCGACGCTGCAGGATGTGCTGAACTTGCCCGCACTTCCAGAACGCATCGAGTGTTTCGATATTTCCCACATCCAAGGCGCGGAAACCGTGGCTTCCATGGTGGTGTGGGAAAAAGGCTCGATGAACAAATCGGAGTATCGCAAATTTCAAGTCAAGTCCGTAGAAGGAGTCGATGATTTTGCTAGTATGCGCGAGGTCGTCACTCGACGATATCGCCGCCTGCAAGAAGAACATCGTCCCCTGCCCAGCCTGATATTGATTGATGGTGGACTCGGCCAATTGCATGCCGCCGCGGCCGCCCTGGAGGAGTTGAGCTTCACCAGCCAGCCATTGGCTGCGATCGCGAAACGGGAAGAAGTGATTTACGTGTACGGCCAGGAGGATGAACCGGTGGTGCTCGACCGTCACTCCCCAGTACTGCACCTGGTTCAGCGCATACGGGATGAGTCGCACCGCTTCGCCATCACCTATCATCGCAAGCGGCGAGAAATGCGCGATCGTGATTCTGACCTGCTGCGCATTCCCGGGGTGGGCGCGCAAACCCGCACCCGACTCATCACGCATTTCGGCAGCCTGCGGGCGATCCGGTCCGCTTCCCTTGAAGCACTGCAATCAGTCGTGTCGCGCAAGGTTGCGGAGGCTATCTGCTCCCATTTCCAAAACGAAGTCGCCGCCGGTGAGTCGCCCGAATAGCATCTGGCTCGCGCTTCTCGCTTTCTCTTACCCGCAAACTGTCAAAGCGGGAACTTTTCTCATCTTCCTCCGTATTCAGGTTTATTCGCGATCGCAGCGGAACCATGCTCTACTATGTGACTCGGAGAGCCGATGAGAATTCAAATAGCCAATTCAGAATCCTGGAAGCCGGTTCTTCAACTCGCGCTGGCGTTCGCGGTGATCAAGTTCGCAATTGAGTTCATCGGAAATCTGCTGTCGCAGCATTTCGGCTATGGAATTTTTCGCGACGAAATGTATTACATCGTCTGCGGAAGGCACCTCGCGTGGGGCTATGTCGACCAGGCACCCATGGTTGCGCTTCAGGCGCGCGTCGCAGAAGCGCTGTTCGGCTTCCACCATCTTGCTCTGCTTCGCAGCTTCTCGGCCTTAGCGGGCGCGGCCAAAGCTTTTCTGACAGGGATTTTGACGTGGCAACTGGGCGGCCGGCGCATCGCTCAGGTAATGGCGATGATCGCGGTCCTGACTGCACCGGTTTACCTGGCAATCGACAGCTTTCTCTCTATGAATTCCTGCGAGCCTGTTTTCTGGATGGGATGCATGGTCGTGGTACTTCTCCTGGTTGCAGGAAACAGCTCGAAATGGTGGGTCGTGTTCGGCATCCTCGGCGGGATGGGTTTGCTGAATAAACCATCCATGGCGTTTTTCCTGGTTGCCCTGCTGATTTCACTTCTGGCCACTCCGCAGAAACGAATTTTGTGGAGTCGTTGGACACTGGCGGCCGTTGGACTCATCATCCTGATCTCGCTTCCGTATTTACTCTGGCAAATTCATCATCAGTGGCCGACGCTGGTCTGGCTGAACAATGTGAATCACAGCCATAAGAACGTCAAGCTGGGTCGCCTGGCGTTTATAGGCGCGCAGATCATGATGCTGAACCCGATCAGCATTTTCCTTCTTTTACCGGGATTGGTTTGGCTTTTGTTCGCGAAAGCAGCTTGCCGATTCCGATGGATCGGCATGATGTACATTCTGCTGCTCGCGATTATGATCCATCTCTATGCCAAGGACTATTACGTGGCGCCGGTGTATCCGGTGCTCTTCGCTGCGGGTGCACTGGCTTGGCAGAACCTCTTTACCGGCTCGCGCAAGACCGCCTGGCTGCTGCCTGCCTGGTGCACGGTGATGATCCTGCTGGGCGCAATCACACTGCCCATGGGAATACCGGTGATGCCGCCGTATACCTGGATTCGCTACACGCATGCGCTGCACTTGACCAGCCAGAATACAGAGACTGCAAAAACAGGTCCATTGCCGCAGTTCTATGCGGATCGATTTGGGTGGCACGGATTGGTGGCAGAGGTCGCGCGCATTTATAACTCTCTGGCGCCAGCGGATCAAGCCAAAGCGGGAATCTTCTGCAACAACTATGGTGAGGCCGGCGCCATCGATCTCTTCGGCCCGAAATATGGCCTTCCGCAGGCCATCAGCGGTCACCAGAATTATTACTTCTGGGGTCCTAGAGGTTACACCGGTGATTTGTTGATTGTCGTTGGTGAACGCAAATCCGATGTGGAGCAGTACTGTGACTCCGTACAGCAGGTTGGATCAGTCGATAATCGGCTGGCTATGCCGTTTGAAAACGGACCGATCTATCTATGCCGAGGCGGAAAGACTCCCCTTTCCGCCTATTGGCCAAACGTCAAAAACTGGTACTAGTGAATCGGCATCACCTTCTCGCGCGCCTTACCAGATGCGAACGCGATCCGGCGGAGCCAGGTAAAGCGTCTGTCCTGGCTTGACATCGAATGCCGCATACCAGGCATCGATATTTCGCACGGTGTCGGCGCGGTATTGGGCTGGGGCATGCGGGTCTGTCATCACCTGGCGGCGCAACGCGGCTGGCCGCTCCTTCGATCCCCAGTTCTGGCCGAACGCGATGAAGAATTGTTGGTCCCCGGAAAAACCATGTTGTTCTAGCGCAGGTTTTCCGCCGAGCGAAGCATGGTAGCCGTCGTATGCCGCCGAAATTCCCGCCACATCCGCAATATCTTCAGCCAGAGTCTGCTTTCCATTCACGTGCAGGTCAGGAAACGGCATGTAGGTGTCATACTGTGCGGCTAGCTTTGCAGTCGCCGCATCGAAGTGTGCCAGGTCCGCCGGCGTCCACCAGTCGCGCAGCCGTCCAGTAGCGTCAAAGGTGCTGCCCTCAGTGTCGAAGGTGTGGCTGATTTCATGCCCAATGATCGATCCGATTGCACCATAGTTCATAGCCGCCGGCGCTTTCGCATCGAAGAAAGGCGGCTGCAGAATGGCCGCGGGAAAATTTAGCGCATCTTGCAAAGGCAGGTTCACTGCATTCACCGTCTGCGGTGTCATCGACCACTCCTTGCGATCGACGACCTTTCCCAGGCGATCGATCTGTTGAAGGTAGCGGAAAGTCCCAGCGCGCCAGACGTTGCCGAAAATGTCATCGGGCTTCACAACGTAGCCCTCGTAACTTTGCCAGGTTTCCGGGTAGCCGACGCCGACGTAGAGTGCATTCAATTTCGCTTCTGCCTCGGCCTTGGTGGAGGGAGCCATCCACGTCAGCGCTTTGATGCGCACACGGTACGCTGCAATGATGTTGGCGACCATAGATTGCGCCGCTGCCTTTGCTTCCGGCGAGAAGTAGCGTTGGGCGTAAATTTTTCCGACCGCGTCCCCTAGCAAATCATCGACGACGAATACGCCCCGCTGAGCGCGAGGACGCTGTTGCGGCACACCGACCAAAGTTTTACCGAAGAAGTCGAAATGCTCATCCGCGAGCGCTTTTGGAAGCACTCCTGCATACCCTTCAATGAAGTGATACGCCATCCAGTCTTTCCAGGTATCCACGGCAGTCGATGCCACCAGCGCAGCTTCTCCGGTAAACGCAGTCGGCTGCCAGACGATAAAGCTATCCTGATGCTCGAGCTTTGCGGCACGGAAATATTCTGTCCAGTCCAGCCCTGGAGCTTTGGCTGCAAAGTCTGAACGCTTCCACGTATTGTCCGCCTTGTGAATGTCTTCATCGTCGGATAGGCTGGTATGGGTTTGCGCAATCGCTTTTTCCAGGGTGATCACGTGTGCGGCGCGCGCGTCTGCATCGTCAAAGCCGGCCAGTCGAAACATAGCGGCCACGTGGGTCTGATATTTCTCTTGAATCTCCTTCATGTGAGGACTGTCACTCAGGTAGTACTCCCGGTCAGGCAACTCGAGTCCACCTTGAAGAAGATACGGATGATAATGCTGCGGATCGTGAAAACCCGGCGCAACCCACAGTCCGAAGAGGTGTGCGGTATGGAAATTGGTATTGTTGAGCGGGTCCACATCGGCTCGCAGGCTTTCTCCAAGAACCCGGGCCAGGTCGCGTTTATTGTGAATCGCAGCGATGGTGGCCAGTTCCGAATGCATCGGCGTTAAGCCCGTTTTTTCAATTGCGGACTCATCCATGTAGGAGTTGTAAAGATCCGCGATTTTGCGGGCTTCCGAACCGGCGGGTCCGTTGGCCTTAGCCGCTTCCTGAATCAAGGCGGCGGTATTCTTGTTCGCCTCGTCGTCCAGCTTGGAGAAAACACCGACTCCTGCCCGATCGGCGGGAATCTCCGTCCGCTTGATCCAGTCACCATTGGCATACAGGTAGAAGTTATCTCCCGGGGTGACCGACCGGTCCATGTTGGCAACGCTAATTCCATGCATCTCCGGCTGCGTCGCCGTGTTCGAACTCTGGGCATGCAGGATTATAAGCGGCGCGACAACCATGCAAGCCGACGCGATAAAAATAGAATGGATGGATGGACGAATCCGCATACCAGTGCTCTCCTTGAGTCCTGCATCGATTGCCCGCAATGGTTAAGAATAGCAACCGTTTCTGGGCACCGATCAGGGTAGCACGAACGAAATTCCCGCGAAGTTTGCGCGACGGCGATGACCGCGGAGATACACTAAGGTTTCATGCGCCTCGAATTTCGTTGACCTATGACGAGGGCCTGAGACCATCACCGTGCGCATCCTCACACGCTACATCCTCGGCGAAGTTCTCGCCCACACCCTGGTGGGCCTCGGCCTGTTTACCTTCGTCCTTTTCATGCCACAGCTGGTTCAGATTCTGGAACTCGTGGTCCAGGACGGCGCTTCCCCGATGAGCGTTTTAAAGTTGGTACTGTTTACTCTGCCCAACTCCTTCACCGTCACCATCCCGATGGCGTTGCTCGTCGGCGTATTGCTGGGCCTGAGCCGCATGGCGGCCGACAGCGAAGTGACGGCGATGCGGGCCTGCGGCTTCGGCGTGTTTCAGTTTGTCCGCATTGTGGCGATGGTCGGCGCCGCGGCATGGTTTCTTGGCTTATTCAATTCGCTCTACCTTGCGCCCAAAGCAACCACAGCTATGTTGAGGGTGGAAAACACGCTGCGCGAATCGCAGGCTACGTTTCAGGTGCAGCCTCGAGTTTTCTACGAGGATTTCAAAAATTCCATTTTGTATGTCCAGGACGTCAGGGTTGGCCGTCATGCTTCCGTGTGGTCGCATGTTTTCCTGGCTGATATCAGCGATCCTCGTTCGCCGAAAATTACGCTGGCCGAACAGGCGACGGTCGTCGGTGGTCAGCACCATGACCTGCGCATGCGCCTGCGAAATGGCGAACAGCATGAAATGCCTCCGAATGATCCGGGGGCTTACAGCATTTCCACGTTCGCTGAGACGGACCTTCCCATTCAGATCAGCAGTGGTGGCCAGGATACGACGCGCATCGGCCATAGCGATGTGCCCATTCTGGCCATGTCGAATCGCCAATTGTATGATCGTGCACACGCCGCAAACGGTCGCTGGTACCAGATCGAACTGCAAAAACGCTATGCCTATCCGACCGCCTGCCTGGTGCTGATGCTGGTCGGCATTCCGCTGGGTTTGTCCTCACGGCGCGGCGGTAAGAGCATGGGCTTCGTGCTTACGATTTTTCTCGTATTTGTGTACTACTTTCTTTCCTCCACTGGGATGGCGCTGGCCCGCCAACAGAAAATTCCAGTGCTACTGGGGGTGTGGGGGGCCAACCTGTTATTTGGTATGGCAGGCATGTTGCTGCTATACCAAATGTCGCGCGGCACAGTTCGTTTCCCCGCGCCGCGGCTCGGCGAAAAAGCGCGAAAGCTCTTTCGCCGCGGTGGGGAGCCATCTCCCGGAGCTGTATTCGACGCTCTGCCGCGACCAACACTTTATGAGGGCTTTCCGCTAATTCTGGACGATTATGTGCTTCGATCGTTTGTGGGCAGCTTCCTCCTGGTCGAAATCAGTTTTGTTATGCTCTCTCTGATTTTCTCGTTGTTTGAGCTACTCAGCGACATCATCCGCAATCACGCGGCCTTGGAAACTGTCGGCGAGTATCTGCTGAACCTGACGCCGAGCATGATCTATACCATCACTCCACTCAGCGTGTTGATTGCCGTCCTGGTAACAATCGGAACTCTGAACCGATCCAGCGAACTGACGGCGATGAAAGCCACCGGCATCAGCCTGTATCGCGCGGTGGTGCCGATCTTCATGATTGCCGCGATTCTTTCCGTTGTGATGTTTACTTTCGACCAGTTCTACCTGCCAAATGCTAACCGCAAGCAAGAGGCGCTGCGCAGCGAAATCAAAGGCAAGCCCCCGCGGACTTTTCTTCGTCCCGATCGTGAATGGGTGTTCGGCAGAACCAAGCCGAATGAAGGGTCGCGTATTTTTTATTACGAATATTTCGACTCTGCCAACAATCGCTTCGCCAATCTGACCGTTCTGGAGTTTCAGCCCAATAGCTTTGTGCTGGCGGGGCGTATTTTTGCGTCCGACGTTGTCTGGGATCCACAGCAGCATGACTGGACGTTTGAAGATGGTTGGGAGCGAACGTTCCAGGGCGGCACAATTTCCTCCTATCGCAAATTCACCAGCGAAGTGTTTCCGAATATCGCCGAGCCGCCTGGCTACTTCAAGAAGGAAGACCTGCAATCGTCCGAGATGACATTTGGGGAGCTCGCCCACTACATCCACGATCTGAGCCAGAGCGGCTTTGACACGCTGCCTCTTCGGGTGCAGCTCGATAAGAAAATCGCATACCCGCTGGTAACCCTGGTGATGGCGATCCTGGCGGTTCCCTTTTCACTTTCGATGGGTAGGCGCGGATCGTTGACCGGTGTCGCCTACGCGATTATCGTGGCCATTGCGTATTGGATCGCTGCGGGACTGTTTGAAGCCATGGGCAACGTGAATACTCTGCCCGCAGTGCTTGCCGCGTGGTCCCCCGATCTGCTGTTTGGCCTGGTCGGCGGATACCTTCTGTTGCGCACTCCCACGTAAACATCAACGGCAACATAAAGAATCCTCAATTTTCGCAACTATCGGTCTTGGCTACAATCAAATGTAAGAAGGCACCCTCTTGACTCTGCTAGAAAATCTACGCCCTCTGTTTCCGTACATGCGGCGGTATCGCCGCGGATTTCTGCTGGGTGGATTCTTCGCTGTCTGCAGCAACGCCATCTGGGTTCTATTTCCAGAAGTCATACGTCGCGCCATTGACGATATGACCAAGCATCTGAGCTATCGAGGAATACTGTTCTATGCTGGCATTCTCATCGTCGTCGCGCTTTCCAAGGGTGTCTTCCTCTTTTTGACTCGGTGGGTCTTGATTGGCCTCTCACGCGACATTGAGTACGACTTGCGCAATGATTTGTTCCGTGTGCTAGAAAGACAGGCTCCTTCCTATTTCCAGGAAAACCGCACGGGCGACATCATGGCGCGTGCGACCAATGACTTGAACGCAGTTCGTATGCTGCTCGGTCCGGCCATCATGTACAGCGCAAATACAATCCTGTTCACGATTGGCGCGCTGGTTTTCATGGTTCGGATCAGTCCCTGGTTGACGCTGCTGGCATTTGTGCCGCTACCGGCCGCCAGCGTCCTGGTTCAATATTTCGGGCGCAAGATTCACGAGCGTTTTGAGCGCATCCAGGCCATGTACTCCGATATCTCCGCGCAGGTTCAGGAAAATATTGCGGGTGCCCGCCTGGTGCGTGCGTTTGCGCAGGAAAGTTCGGAGGTTTCTGCCTTTGAGCGCGCCAATGCGGAATATGTTCGCCGCGCGTTGCGCCTGGTCCGGCTGATGGGGATGTTGTGGCCCACGCTGGAATTCATGCTCGGACTTTCTCTCGTTGTGGTGTTGCTGGTCGGTGGGCATGAAGTCGTCGATGCGAAAATTTCAGTCGGAGCGTTCGTTGCATTCACCACCTATATGGTGATGCTGACTTGGCCTGTCATTGCCCTTGGATGGGTCGTCAATCTGGTGCAGCGCGGCACTGCCTCCGTAACACGTATCCACGAGATTCTGATCGCGGAGCCGTCGATCTCCGACGTCACTCTGCCTGCGGCCGGCGCAGTCACAACCCCGATTCGCGGGGATATTGAATTTCGCAACCTCAGCTTCACATACGAGAACTCGGCGGCACCGGTGCTGCGAGACATCAACCTGCGGATTCCGGCGGGCAGCAGCTTCGCGATTGTGGGTCCAACCGGATCTGGCAAGACCACGCTGGTCCGTCTGATCCCTCGCCTGCTCGAAGCGCAACGAGGAATGCTCCTGGTGGACCGCCATTCTGTAATGGACTATCCATTGCATAAATTGCGCGAGGCCATCGGGTTTGTCCCGCAGGAGACTTTTCTCTTTAGTGAATCCATCCGCGAGAACGTTGCCTTTGGAGCTCCCGCTGCAAGCGAGCAGCAAATTCTTGACGCGGCGGCCACAGCTCACATCCGCGACGAGATTCTCGAGTTTCCCAAGGGCTTCGATACCCTGGTTGGCGAGCGCGGGGTCACGCTCTCTGGGGGCCAGAAACAACGCACAGCAATCGCGCGTGCTCTGGTGCGCGATCCTCGCATCCTGATCCTGGATGATGCCCTCTCCAGCGTCGACACCTTTACGGAGGAGCGCATTCTGCAAGGGCTGGCGGAAGCCATGCGTGGGCGAACCACAATTTTCATCTCACACCGGGTTTCAACCGTGCGCCACGCTGACCAGATCGCCGTCTTGGTCGATGGTTCTGTTGTCGAGCTGGGAACCCATGACGAACTGGTTGCCCGCAATGGCTACTATACCCAGCTGCACGAAAAGCAAATGCTGGAAGAAGAGCTCTCCGTCGTCAGTTGATGGCATCTCTCTCTTGCGGGTCACGAGTCTTTTTAACCAACCGTTGAGTCCAGCTGGCGTCGCAGGTCATCCGGCTGATGACAGTGGGCGAAGGCAGTCTCCCGTGTTATGCGATTCGCCCGAACCAACTCGCCTAGAGACTGATCCATCGTCATCATCCCTTCGCCTCGCGCGATCATAATTTGCGAACGAATCTGGTGGTCATGACCCTGCCGGATTAGATTGCGCATGGCGAAGTTCGCCATCATCACCTCGGTCGCTGGATATCGCCCCGTACCATCTGACGCCGGTACCAGTTGCTGCGCAACGATGGCCAACAGGGCGAGCGACAGCTGCTGCCGGATCTGTTGCTGGTGTCCGGTTGGAAATACATCGAGAATGCGGCTGATGGTTTGAGCCGTGTCGTTGGTGTGCAGCGAAGAGAGCACCAGGTGCCCGGTTTCCGCGGCTGTCAACGCGGCCGACATAGTTTCTGCGTCGCGGATTTCACCAATCAAAATCACGTCCGGATTTTGCCGCAAAACCGACCTTACCGCTTCCGCAAATCCTAGTGCGTCGGCACCCACTTCGACCTGCTCCACAATGGAGCTGCGGTTGGGATGCTCATATTCAATGGGATCCTCGATGGTGATGATGTGATCGCGGCGTCGAGCGTTGATCAGGTCAATGAGTGCAGCCAGGGACGAGGTCTTTCCGCAACCTGTCGGGCCGGTGAAGAGGACGAAGCCCTGGCGGCGTTCTGCAAGCTGGGTCAGAATCGCAGGAAGATGAAGCGAATCGAGGGACGGGATTTGCGCTGGAAGCAAGCGGATCGCCGCGGCAAGACTTCCCCGCTGATAGTGAACATTTGCACGAAAGCGGCCGATACTCGGGCGCATGAAACAGAAGTCAATGGAGCGGTTCTTCTCCAGTTCTTGCGCAAGCGCGCCTGTCAACAGCGGCTGCAAGTAGCTGCGCACTTCATCGGAGGAGGTGAGCCCGCTGCCGGCCGTAGCCAAAGCTCCGTTAATGCGGAAGGCGATGGGCGAGTTGGCGACGAGTAACAGGTCGGACGCCTGCCGTTGCGCGGCAAGTGAGAGAAGCTGATCGAGATCGCGCGGACCGGGGCCGATTTTATCGGTGACACGCGGTGCGCGGATGGCCGAGCGGTTTAACTGCTCGACCAGGCGGGCGAGTTCGCTATCGTTGGCGGACATGGAACCTAGTATGACTGAGAATCGCGCGCCGATAAAGCAGGTGACCCCGAATGCATTAACTCGACAAAACAAATTGGGGCGACCCTGCGCCGTGCTCAGTTGAACCTGCGAACAATACGGAAAGTTGTGCTCTACTCCTTTTCCGTCACGCCCATGGCTTTCACAATTACGCGCTTACGCCGTTGCCCGTCGAATTCCGCGTAGAACACCCGCTGCCATCGGCCCAGATCAAGCTTGCCGCCAGTGATGGGCAACGTTGTTTCGTGGTGCAATAAGAGCGACTTCAAATGTGCGTCCCCATTATCTTCTCCGGTCTGATGATGGCGATAATCCGGACCCACGGGCGCCAGCTTGTCCAACCATTCCATGATGTCCTCGATCAGTCCTTCTTCCAGATCGTTGACGTAGACCGCGGCGGTAATGTGCATCGGCGACACGAAGCACAAGCCATCCTGGATTCCGCTACGTCGAACAATCTCCTCCACCTGCGGCGTGATGTGAACAATCTCCCGCCGCTGCGGCGTCTGCATATTCAGGTATTCCGTATGGACCTTCATGAGACATAGGATACTGAGGAAGGCCGCGCCGCTGCCAGCACAGAGAAAACTCTCGTGAGTCGTCGCCATCACAACTCGACCCAAGCCTCAGCAGGATCGCCATCGGAGATCCAGTTGCGCAATATGTATGCGGCTCTTCTCAAGACCTACGGAACTCGTAAGTGGTGGCCAGCCGAGACCCCATTTGAGGTGGTGATCGGTGCATTTTTAACTCAGGCAACCGCATGGCGCAGCGTCGAACGCTCCATTGCGAATGTGCGCGAGGCCGGGATGCTGAGCTTGGAAGGCATTCGCAATATCACGGAAGAAAAGCTGCGTGAGTTGATCCGGCCATCCGGATTTGTGCAACGAAAAGCAGCCTCCATCAAAAGGTTTGTGGAATTTGTGGATGAACACTACGACGGCTCGCTGGAGCGGATGGCAGAGCAATCCACCGCAACTCTGCGAACGCAATTGCTGGCGCTGCCTGGGGTCGGCCCTGAAACCGCCGATGCCATCCTGCTCTATGCGCTCGAACATCCGGTATTCGTGGTCGACGAATACTTGCGGCGGGTGGTTACACGACATGAACTTCTTCCCCCGAATGCGCGTTATGCGGATTTGCAGGCCCTGGGAGGCAGGGCTGTTTCCAGTCCAACATCCGAAGAGACGGCTCGTCACGCGAATGAACTACATGCCCTGATTGTCGAAGTTGGCAAGCGCCATTGCGGGACCACACCACGATGCGAAGCATGCCCGTTGCAGCCCTTCCTGCCGAACGAAAACTCGAAGCCGCTATACTGAAGGTTCTGGCTGGAAGGAATCACGGCAGAATTCAATCCCCATCTGAGAGGAAACTCGCATGAAAAGTTTTACCATGGTTGGCGCACTTGCAATCGCAGCGATATTGTCCGTCGGCGTTGCCAGCGCTCAGACCACGACGCTAAAGGGCATTGTCAGCGATCAGATGTGCGGTGCGCATCACATGATGGCGGGAGCCAGTGCGCAAAAATGCACACGTGAGTGTGTCGGCATGGGCTCTCCTTACGCGCTCGTCGTCGGAGCCCAGGTGTATACGCTACAAGCCAACCCGGAAGTTAAGAAGGAACTGTATGCGCTGGCTGGCGCATCGGCTGTCGTCAAAGGCACGGTATCCGGCACGACAGTACAAGTAGTCTCCGTAGCACCGGGCAAATAGACGCCGCATCAAACTCTGCGCGAGCGTAAGGCCTTCTCCATGCGCAGCCCCGCTCGCCCGCACCTTTCATCAACGGATGGATTTCAAGCATGCCACTTCTCCTCAACGTCGCCACGACAAACCCAGGAAAGCTTCGTGACTTTGAAGTGGCCGCGAAACCGCACGCCCGCGAGGTTGCATTTGCTCAATTGCCGGGGATGGAGCGAATTGATCCGCCGGAGGAAAATGGGGCGACCTTCGAAGAGAATGCCCGCATTAAAGCGACCCAATATAGCCGCCATGCGCCCGGATCTATCGTGTTGGCTGACGACTCCGGTTTGGAAGTCGATGGCCTGCACGGTGCCCCCGGGGTACGATCGGCTCGCTACGCGGCCGACGCGGGCTTCGATGCAGAGGCATTCCGTGCAACCGACGATGACGCGCGCAACAACGCTTACTTGCTGCAAACTATGCGAGACATCCCGCCGCTACGGCGAACCGGCCGGTACCGCTGCGTGCTGGCGGCGGCCCGCGATGGAGAATGCCTTGCGGTTGCCCATGGTACCGTCGAGGGAACCATTCTGGAAACTCCCCGAGGCAGCGGTGGATTTGGCTACGACCCGCTTTTTTTTGTGCCGGAGTTGCATCAGACAATGGCGGAAATCAGCCTTGAAGAGAAATACAAAATCAGCCATCGCGGGCATGCATTGCGTCGTCTGCTGACACAGTTGATTCCAAGCCAACGCGAAGCGAAAAACCTCTAAGCTGCTTTGACGCTAGCCTTTCGTAATCAGTTCAGCCACCGGCGCGATATCAACCTCGACATCTTCACGCTTTCTGACGCTGGCACAAAGGTAGTCGTGATTCATGGTGGCGATCACGCCCAGCGAAATCTCCTTGGGACAGACACCCGTGCACTCGCCGATGCTGGTGCAATTGCCAAAAGCCTCCGCATTCATCTGCGCGACCATACGCAAGGCGCGACGATCACGTTCCGGACCGCCCTGGGGAAGAATCCCGAGATGGGCAATCTTTGCTCCCGTGAACAGCGCAGCAGAAGCATTTGGACAGGCTGCCACGCAGGCGCCGCAACCGATACATGAAGCAGCATCCATCGCTTGATCGGCCGTCTCCTTGCCAACTAGCAAGGTATTGCCGTCCGGCGCATGACCCGTCGAAACCGAGATGTATCCACCCGCCTCGATAATGTGATCGAAGGCGCGACGATCTACCACCAGGTCTTTGATCAGCGGGAACGCCAGCGCACGCCACGGCTCGATCACCAAAGTGTCGCCATCTTTAAAGTGCCGCATGGTCAACTGACAGACAGTGGTGGCGCGCTCCGGACCATGCGCGACACCGTTGATCATGAAGCCGCAGGAGCCGCAGATGCCCTCTCGGCAATCGTGTTCAAATGCCACCGGCTCTTCACCACGCTCGATTAGAGATTCATTCAGCACGTCGATGCATTCCAGCATCGACATTTCCGGATCGACGTTATCGACTGCGTAGGTGATGAACTTGCCCTTCACTTTACAGTTCTTCTGCCGCCAGATTTTCAATGTCAGTTTCATTACTTGTAACTCCTCTGGCTCGGATGAACGTAATGGAACTCGAGCGGTTCCTTGTTCAGTTCAGGGGGCGCCTCGGGCCCGCGATAGCCCCACGCAGCAACATAGGAATAGTGCTCGTCATCGCGCTGAGCTTCGCCGTCCGGCGTTTGATATTCCTCGCGGAAATGACCGCCGCAGGACTCATTCCGATCACGTGCATCGATGCACATCAACTCCGCTAGCTCAAAGAAATCGGCCACTCGGCCTGCCTTCTCGAGACTCTGATTCAGGTCATCTCCGCTGCCGGGGACGGTGACGTTCCGCCAGTACTCCTCACGCAGCGCGCGAATCTTTCCAATCGCAGTCTCAAGTCCCTCAGCTGTGCGCGCCATGCCGCAGTAGTCCCAAACGATTTTGCCGAGTTCGCGATGGAACGAATCCACCGTGCGATTTCCTTTGATCGCGAGCAACTGGTCGATCTTTTGCCGGGCCTCGCTCAAGGCATTCTGCACTTCAGGGCGAGAATCGTCGACCTTGGCGAACTTGTTTGTCGCCAGATAATTACCCACCGTATACGGAATGATGAAGTAGCCGTCGGAAAGTCCCTGCATCAGGGCACTGGCACCAAGACGGTTGGCACCGTGATCGGAGAAATTCGCTTCGCCCAGCACGAACAATCCCGGAATCGTGCTCTGCAATTGATAATCCACCCAGAGCCCACCCATGGTGTAGTGGATCGCCGGGTAGATGCGCATCGGCACCTTGTAGGGATTTTCGTCCGTGATGCGCTCATACATATCGAACAAATTTCCGTAGCGCTCACGAATCGTCTTTTCGCCCAGGCGCGCAATGGCCTCGGAGAAATCCAGATACACGCCGAGTCCCGTCTTCCCTGACTCCGCGCCCTTCATCGCAAACTGCTTTAGCGTTGCGCGAAGCCACGTCGCGCGGAACCAGGTTTCCAAAGCTGGGATAGCGCCGTTCGAGATAATAATCGCGTTCCGCTTCCGGGATTTCGTTCGGCGGCCGTTTGTCGCCTTTCATCTTCGGCACCCAGATGCGACCATCATTACGAAGAGACTCGCTCATCAGCGTTAACTTCGACTGGTACTCGCCTGAAACCGGAATGCACGTGGGGTGAATTTGCGTGAAGCATGGATTGGCAAACAGCGCGCCACGCTTATAGCGCGCCAGCTGGCGGTTACGTTAGAACCTTTCGCATTCGTCGACAAGTAATAGACGTTGCCATAGCCGCCTGTCGCGAGGATCACGGCATCTGCCAGATGAACGTCGAATTTTCCCGTCACCAGGTTGCGAGTGACAATTCCTCTCGCCTGTCCATCGATCAAAATCAGGTCCAGCATTTCAGTACGCGGGATCATGGTTACAGTTCCAGCATGAACCTGCCGTTCCAGCGCTTGATATGCGCCAAGAAGAAGTTGCTGCCCCGTTTGGCCTCGCGCGTAGAAAGTGCGCGATACCTGCGCGCCGCCGAAGGAACGATTCGTCAGCGTCCCACCGTACTCACGGGCAAAGGGAACGCCCTGGGCAACACACTGATCGATGATGTGGTTGCTGATTTCCGCCAGGCGATAAATATTGGCTTCGCGTGCGCGAAAGTCTCCGCCCTTCACCGTGTCATAGAAAAGACGGTGAATACTTTCGCCATCATTGGGATAATTCTTGGCGGCATTGATGCCACCCTGTGCGGCGATGGAGTGCGCGCGGCGGGGTGAATCCTGAAAGCAGAAGCATTTGACGTTATAGCCCAGTTCCCCGAGAGAAGCCGCGGCGGAAGCCCCCGCCAGGCCGGAACCAACCACGATCAAGGAGTGTTTGCGCTTGTTAGCAGGATTGACCAGCTTCATGTCGAAGCGAGCCTTGGCCCATTGCTGTTCAATCGGACCGGAAGGAATTCTTGCATCGAGTGTCATGTTATCTCACGAGTCCAAGCAGAATGCTAATCGGGATCGATATGTATCCCAGGACGATCAGAGTTGCAATCAAGAGCGCAGCACGTTTCAGGGTCTGCGTGTGACGAGGATGGGCGATTCCTACCGACTGAAACATGCTCCAAATGCCATGCCGCAGATGGAATCCCAGGAGCGTGATCGCGAAGATGTACCACGCCGAAACCCACCAGACCTGAAAGCCTGAAACCAGATTGTGGTAGACATCCCCTTCAATAAACTGCGCCTCGGGATGGATGTATCCGGCGGTGAACTGCAGCAGATGAAAGATGATGAAGGCCAGAACGATGGGGCCGCTCCAATACATGGTCCGCGACGCATACGAAGAATTGATCGCCTCTTTTCGGGAGTAGCCGATCGGGCGCGCCTTCTTGTTTCGCAGCGCGAGCTGCACAGTCGCAGTAATGTGGAAAATGATTGCGATGATCAACGTGATCCGGACAATCCATAGCACTTCGCCAATGCTGTGCAGAAAGTGGCCGTAAGCGTTGATTTTTTCTGGCCCTTCGAACACCTGCAGATTGCCCAGCAGATGGCCGATCACAAACAGAAACATCATGGCGCCAGTGACTGCCATGACTACTTTCTTTCCATTGGTCGATTGCCAGAATGTGACCGCACGATTCCTGCGCGGGCGAATCTCTGCGCTTATCGTTGCGCTCATGAAGTTTTTCCAGCCTTGTCAAAGTAGTTCATGAATCTCCAGACCTTGCGTTTGGTTGAGGATTATTAATCCCGCCTATCCTGATGCTCGAGTCGATGGCTTCGATCCCCATGCTGGGACACCAATAACCATCGAGGGCACACGATCATCCACGCAGCTTGCGCAGATGCCACCGTTGCACTGGCAGGAAGAGACACGGAAGAGTCAACCTCTATTATTGGAGCGGAAAGGAGCCACCGTCAAGGAATGGTGAGAGGGAGTACAGGGGGTAATTTCGATTTGCCAAAGTTTACGGCCAGAAACTTATCACCAGGCCAGTCGGTCGAGGATGGCGAGTCGACTGACCACTGAGAGAGATCTCGCATCCATCTATCGAAAAGATGGATGCGAGACTGGGGGGAGGGCTACCAAAAAATCCCTGTGTCGAACTTGTCATCAGCTTGCGCGTTGACAGTTTCGATACAAAACCTTAGACAGGACCGACATTGCTGAATTCTCCAGAGTCGTCAATCCTTTGTCTCTCTTTGCCACGTTCTGCTGCTTTATCTGCTTCGCGTTCTACTCTGCGGTGTGCTTGCGCAGCGTCATCGGTTGCTGATCCCGGATTGTCTTTCCCTACCGCCGGGGTGTCCTTGTTCAATTCACTGAGATCTGTCATTGTCCCACCTTCCTTCTGACTAGAAGATGAGATTGGCCTGTTGCAGGTTGTCCTCCTACGTCCGCGCATCGAGGATAACCGCAATTTTCTTCGTTCTCTGCGAAGTTAACTCACCTTAGAATTATGTTCTCCGTTCAACGACGGACTAGCGACACTGCGTAAAGTTGATTGCGGATGTCATTGCAGTTTCCGCCGAACCAAGCGTCACCGGCCCATTGGGTGCTTGCAGACTAGCGGTCGCGCACGCAGCCGCTCCGCCACTGCCAGGGATGGTTGCCACAGATTCTGCCCTGTAGGCAGGCGCGGCCCCTTGCTGCTGTTTGAACTGAGCTGTTTGTTCGGAGCAGGCGACCACATTGGGGGTCGACGTGGGTAACTGCATGGCGAATGGCGCACAATCCACACCGCCGGCGCAATTGGATCCACTCGTGGTCAGCATGGCTTCGTTGTATGGGCTCTGGCTCGGCAGCAATGGTACGGTGATTGTGCTTCCATTGGTCGCAATCTGTTGCAACGCATCGGCCTGTACTGCCAAGGAAACTCCGAGCGGATTCATGCCCGATCCTTGAGCGTTGATGAGACCTTCCAGGGTACCCTGCTGCGATCCCGGCACCAGCGGAACCTTACCGGCCAGTTGTCCCGACTGGATGCCCATTTCCACGCCCGCCGAGTAGGAAACGCTCGCTCCATCCACTCCTACCGCGACCAGATCATACGTTCCCTGGGGAACCGGGCACAAAACAAAGGTGCCATCACTTGCAGCGGACGTACGCATCAGAATTCTGTCAATACCTGTTGCTGCGTCTTTCTGTTCCAGTGCAACCACGACACTGCCGCCCTTCAGCGGTTGTCCTGTTTTCGAGCTGACAATGGTGCCGCTGATGGTGCTGCCAGCTGACGGAATCAAGCCTGCATGGACGACTGGATTGAATTCATACTGACCATCGGCTGTCGCCAGGATGGACGAGCACACGTCAATATTCAAATCGATATACGGTTGATCGCCGGCGTTGAATGCGATGCTGCCATTGATGAGGTGACTTGCGGAAAGCGCAATCCCCTGGCTTGCCGCTGCGGGCAATACCAAATCGTGCAGGCTGTTATCCGTTCGCACCAGGCAATTCGCATACAGGGCGCCGCAAGCATTGTTTGCCACATTGGACGCGCGCGAATCCGGTGCGAGAATGATGCGCACCTGCTGATAATTTCCAGCTGTCACCTGTTGGCCTACGCCGAGCGATGCCAGGAAGCAGTGGCTGTCGGCCTGACCCATTAGGTCGACCTGTCGCGGAGCCGCCGAGAGCCCGGGTGTTAGATCCACAAAACTGGGATCGTTCGCGGCGGCGCCTGCATTCGTACTTGCCTGTACGTCTGCGATGGTCACATAGACGTGTGTAAACGGACCTCCAGACGATTTGCAGGCCGCCGGGTCGCTGATCACGAGGGAAACAGAGGCAGCGTTAGTAACCGGTGGAGTAACTGGGTCGGTAACAGGCGAAGTAACCGGTGTCGGTGGGGAGGTGAGGGTGGAACCGGCGTTCGAGGGTGCACCGCCAGCACATCCGAAGGAGACCAGGCAAAGCAACGTGACTACGCACGCGGGGGGGATCCAGGGGCGCATGAATTCTCCGATTCGACTGTAAAACTTACATATCAAGGTGGTTGTGCAAAAGATAATGCACGTGGGCCGCCACAATGGGAGCCATCCCCCCTTTTGTGCTGTGGAAATTTCCGTCACCCCGTAAACTACTCGCACTAGGTTCGCCCTTCCAGCGAGATGGTTACTTTTCGCGTTACCAAAGTAGGAATCTTTCCCATTTCGGGAAGAGAGAATAAGATTTCGTGTCGGCAGGGTCAGGTATTTTTTACACGGTTGAGATGGAAGCCGATAGGTGGGTTCACCGCGTTTTTGCTGCCGACGTGCAACTCCGAGGTCAGTCGATTGCTGGCCATCCATTCTCCGGATTCCGTCTTCCTGTCCCTTCCCACAGGATTTTCCGGGACCGTTACAATACGGAGTGATGCTTCAATCAAACATTCGACTACCTCTCTGCTTTCAGATCGCCCTATTCAGCCTCGCCGTATGCGGACCTTTATTCGCGATTCCCCAAAACAATACCCCCGAATCGCAACCGCAACAGCCATCAACTTCGCAAACATCGGATGCCACTGCTGCGCCCTCGTCTCAGCAGACCA
This sequence comes from uncultured Acidobacteriota bacterium, assembly GCA_963737095.1. Classification (GTDB taxonomy): domain Bacteria; phylum Acidobacteriota; class Terriglobia; order Terriglobales; family Acidobacteriaceae; genus JAKAAZ01. Next base: position 652,747 of record CAVTRK010000008.1, on the reverse strand, counting down.
CTCCACCCGCAACCGATTCCCTGCCGGATGATCCTGCAACCACCGCGCACATTGAGGCACCCATCGCACCGGACGGTCCAACCGCTGTCTTCGATACTTCCATGGGAAGAATGACCTGCGGCCTTTACGCAAAAGAAGCTCCAATCGCGTTCGAAAACTTTGTCGGACTGGCAACGGGCACCAAGGAATTTACCGATCCCGTAACCCACAAAAAGGTGAAGGGCAAGGCGTTCTACAACGGCACCACCTTTCATCGTGTGATCCCGGGGTTCATGATCCAGGGTGGCGATCCTACGGGCACGGGCATGGGAGATCCCGGATATTTCTTCAATGATGAAATCGATCCAAGGCTGACCTTCAATGTGGCGGGCCGACTGGCAATGGCAAATTCCGGACCAAACACCAACGGCTCCCAGTTTTTTATTACAGTAAGTCCACAACCCTCTCTCGACCAGCACTACACCATCTTTGGGCAATGCGATCCGGCCAGCGTTCTCGTCGCCGAGTCGATTACTCAGGTGCCACGCGACTCGCAGGATAAGCCGCTTGAACCGGTCTACCTCAACAGGGTTACGATTGTGCAGCCGGGGGAGCCCATGCCACCCGCTCCAGCACCCTCCACGCCTCCAGCAGCGGCAAGCACACCAACCGCGGCGCCGAGTCAGCCTTGAACATGCTTATACCGAAGTATTAACCGCTAGCAGTCAGAACCATATCCAATGCCAAGTTTTTCAACCTTCCAAGAGGAGTTTGCAAACTATGACCCAAACACCCGGAACTTATGCCACTATCCAGACGTCTCAGGGCAAGATTGTATGCCGCCTGTTCGAAAAAGAAGCGCCGAAAACTGTAGCTAACTTCATTGATCTGGCTGAAGGCAAGCGCGAGTGGACACATCCGACCAACAATAAGAAATCTCAGGACCCGTTATTCAACGGCACCATCTTTCACCGAGTTATTCCAAAGTTCATGATTCAAGGCGGCGACCCTGCCGGCACCGGCTTTGGTGGACCGGGCTACAAGTTTGAAGACGAGACAAAAGGTTCGCCGCATGGTTTTAACAAGCCAGGAAAGTTGGCGATGGCGAACTCTGGACCGAACACGAATGGCTCCCAGTTCTTCATCACTGTGGCAGCCACTCCCTGGCTGACTGGAAACCACACCATTTTCGGAGAAGTCATCGAAGGGCAGGACATCGTGGATAAGATTTCCGAAGTGGATCGTGACCGCTCCGACAAGCCACGCACTCCGGTAGTGCTCGAGAGCGTCACCATCGAACGTGTCGCGTAACTTCTGCGAGTGGTTTTGATTTATCCCTTCTTCCCTGAATCCTTTTCACGGCGACTTCGATCTAAGTCGTGGGGGAAGGATTCAGGAGGAAAAGATGAGCGAAAACAAACAGGTCGCGCTGATTACCGGCGCGAACAAGGGTATTGGATTTGAAACCGCACGCCAGTTGGGAAAGCTTGGCATCACGGTGGTTGTAGGTTCGCGCGACGCTGCAAGAGGGAATGAGGCGGCCGCCAAACTGACCGCGGAAGGCATCGACGCACGCCCGTTGAAACTGGATGTAACGCAGGCAAACGACCGCGAGGCCGCTGTCAAGTTTCTCCAGGAGAACTTCGGAAGACTCGATATCCTGGTCAACAACGCTGGCATCGCCGAAGACGGCGGATGGGGCAAAAATACGACCAGCAGAACTTCCGTCGAAACGCTGCAAAAGACCTTCGAGACAAATTTGTTTGCTCCGGTCGCGTTGACCCAGGCCCTACTACCTTTAATTCGCAAAAGCCCCGCGGGACGCATCGTCAATCTCTCCAGCATTCTGGCTTCAAACACTTTGCACAGCGATCCCAAATCGCCCATTTACAACAGCAAGGCCTTTGCCTATGATGCTTCGAAAGCCGCGCTAAATGCGTTCACGATTCATCTGGGGCATGAGTTACGGGACACGAATATCAAAGTCAATTCCGCTCATCCCGGGTGGGTGAAGACGGATATGGGCACTGATGCTGCGCCGATGGAAATTGTGGATGGTGCCAAGACTTCGGTTGCATTAGCCACACTTGCGCAAGACGGACCGAACGGCGCCTTCATCCACATGGGAAAAACATTGCCCTGGTAGTTCGCCGAAGACTGGACAAATATTGCGAAAGAAAAAGGCCCGCGCGATGCGGGCCTCTTCTTTTGTGGCGAAAAGGAATGCTAGACGCCGATTACAGCGCAAAGTTCCTTCACAGAGTTTGCACTCTTCTGCAGCCCTGCCTGCTCTTCATCAGTTAGCTTGATCTGGATGATCTCTTCCAAACCGCGCGCTCCCAATTTGCATGGCACGCCGATGAACAGGCCGTTGATTCCGTATTCCCCTTCAAGGTAAGCGGCACAGGGAAGGATCTTCTTTTTGTCCTTGAGAATCGCCTCGACCATCTCAACTGCGGCCGAAGACGGAGCGTAGAACGCGCTGCCGGTCTTCAGATATTTCACAATCTCAGCGCCGCCGTCGCGGGTGCGCTGAATCAATCGCTCAATCGTCGCCGCATCCATTAACTCAGTAATCGGAATACCTGCCACCGTGGAGTAGCGCGCCAGGGGCACCATGGTGTCGCCATGTCCTCCCAGCACAAACGCCGTGACATTCTCCACGCTGACTTTCAACTCGTCTGCAATAAACGTGCGGAAACGCGCCGAATCCAGGACGCCGGCCATCCCGATCACGCGCTCGCGATTAAATTTGGAGAGCTTATATGCAGCTTGCGCCATCGCATCCAGAGGGTTGGAAACGATAATCAGGAAACAGTCCGGCGACGCAGCGACCACTTTGCTGACGACCTCCGACATAATCTTGAAGTTCGTGTGCAACAGATCGTCGCGGCTCATGCCGGGTTTCCGCGGAATGCCAGCGGTAATCACAACCACGTCCGAGTTTGCCGTTGCAGCATAATCATTGGAACCGATCGCGTGAACGTCGCACTTTTCAATCGGCATGGCCGACATCAAATCCAGCGCCTTGCCCTGTGGGACTCCTTCCACCACGTCCACCAAAACAATATCAGCCAGTTCCTTCGAGGCGATCCAATGCGCGGTCGTGGCTCCCACGTTGCCCGCGCCTACAATTGAAACTTTCTTCCGCATATCTCTCCTTTGCTAAAATTTCTTTAGGCGCAATCAACGAGTCATTGCAACTGCGTCCATGTTTTCAATCATTCGAGTGGCGAATTCGCTGGTTCCCACCTTGGTGGCTCCCTGCATCTGCCGCTCAAAATCATAGGTCACAAATTTCTGTTGAATGGTCCGCTCCATAGAGTTTTCTATCAACCGAGCCGCCTCAGTCCAGCCGATGAAGTCAAACAGCATCACGCCCGAAAGCATCACGGATCCAGGATTGATGACATCTTTATCCGCGTATTTCGGCGCTGTGCCGTGGGTGGCTTCAAACACCGCATAGCCATCGCCGACATTCGCACCCGGTGCGATTCCCAAGCCGCCAACCTGCGCGGCGCATGCGTCGGAAATGTAATCGCCGTTCAGATTTGGAGTCGCCAGCACGCTGTACTCATCGGGGCGAACAATCACCTGCTGGAAGATGGAATCTGCGATGCGGTCGTTGACCAGCAGCATCTTCTTCCACTTTCCTTGCCCATGGCTGGTACCGATGCTATCAATGACCTGCTTCACTTCCGCATAGACCTCGTCGCGAAATTTCTGGGGTGCATGCTCCAGACCCGGCTCGATCATGGCCGCATTCTGTTCCACAGTCAGACCCGGCTTCGATTCCAGGTTGCCAAGAATCCAGCTCTCGCGCTCGGTCACAATTGAGCCTCTGAATTCATCGACGGCGACTTCGTATCCCCACTCTCGAAATGCGCCCTCGGTAAACTTCTGGATATTCCCTTTGTGCATCAAGGTGACGGATTTGCGGTGATGTTTCAGTGCGAAGGCAATCGCTACTCGCACCAGGCGCTTAGTTCCTGTAATGGAGATCGGCTTGATTCCAATTCCGGAATCTTCGCGAATCTTTTTCTTGGTGCCCGCCAGCATTGTGTTGTTCAGGAAATCCAGAACCTTCTTGGCCTCGGGAGTTCCCTCTTTAAATTCGATACCCGCGTACACGTCTTCCGTATTCTCGCGGAAGATGACGATGTCCAGTTTTTCTGGATGCTTCACCGGACTGGGGACGCCCTGGTAGTAGCGCACAGGACGAATGCAGGAATACAGGTCCAGCAATTGCCGTAACGTCACATTCAACGAACGAATGCCGCCACCTACGGGCGTGGTCAATGGACCTTTGATTGAGACCCGCAAATCGCGCGCGGCTTGCACGGTATCGTCCGGAAGCCAGTTCTGGAAACGAGCGAAGGCTTTTTCTCCTGCAAAGATCTCAAACCACTTAACCGCGCGTTTTCCAGCGTACGCTTTCGCCACAGCGGCATCGAAAACACGTTGTGAGGCGCGCCAAATATCGCGGCCTGTTCCGTCGCCTTCAATGTAAGGAATGATGGGGTTGTCGGGTACTTGATACGTTCCGTTGGAATATTCGATCGGCTTGCCATCTTTGGGCAGCTCGACGCCACTATAACTTGACTGCATTGCCTGCGATCTCCAATTTTTGAACTGGATTGTCCTTGAACAGGCTATCACTCCGACTCTGCCGCTGCCACGTTACGACCGGGGATAAACTCGGAGCAATTTGATCGGCGAATACTCGAACACCATGCGCGCGCTACACCCGATTCGCAAACTGATCTAGGATGGAAGATGTGCCTGCCTTCAACCTACGCACGATTCGCCAGTCCACTTGTTCCCTCCTCCTCGGTTTCAATCTTCGTGTTGGAGCATCGCTTGCGGCGTTGCTGATTGCTTGTTTCAGTCCGCAATGCCAGGCTCAATATGGCGGCGCACGCAATCCTTCCATGGGGTCCACCTCGAGTGGTTTGCCCACCTATTTGAAACATGCCGGCATCGCGCAAAATTTGAATCGCAAATTGCCGTTGAACGCTGCGTATGTCGATTCCACCGGAAAACCCGTCACGCTAGGAGAGTATTTCGGCACGCGACCTGTCGTTTTGGCGGAGGTGTATTTCAGTTGCGGCATGCTGTGCCCGCAGGTGATGCATGGAGCTGCGGACGCCTTGAAGCAGACCGGCTTCAAGGCCGGCAAGGATTATGAGGTCGTGATCGCCAGCTTTGATCCCAAAGACACGGCACAGCAGGCTGCCAGCGAAAAGCTATTATTTCTCAGCTGGCTGGGTGATCCGTCGGCCGCCTCCGGCGTACACTTCCTCACCGGCCATCAGCCATCGATTGACGCATTGAGTTCTGCGACTGGTTTTCACTACGTAAGCGTCTCTGGTCCGGACGGCAAGATGGATCAGTTCGCCCACTCCAGCGTGATTATGGTCGCAACTCCGGATGGTCGACTTTCGAAATATTTCTCGGGCATTCAATACGAACCGCGCGATCTGCGCCTGGCGATGGTAGATGCTTCGAACCATAAGATTGGAAGTGCAGCGGATTTGTTTCTGCTGTATTGCTGCAATTACAATCCTTCCTCCGGACGCTACACCGTTTCTATTTTGCGGGTCCTGGGATTCGCTGCATGTTTCACCATCTTGATCATTCTGGGAATGATCTATTTGCTAACGCGCAAGCCTACGGGAAGAAACTTTCCGCCATCGTCGCCCACTGCCGCCTAGATTCCATCGACATCACTGCAATCTTTGCACATCAGCTTTGTGCCAAGATGCTGCTTGCGTCCCTCTTCTTCGATCACCCACGGCCGTAAGGTCCATGGGGGCTGATGACGTACGTGTTGCGCGTGGCCGCAGGATAAATCTGCAACCCAATCTTCGTATTCGTCCTGGTGGAAGCCGACAATCGCAGATATTTTTCCCGGGGCCATGGATCCATGGTAATCCGCTACGACCCGCAGAACTGTTCGGGCAATGCATAATGGAGAAGTTCGCCTCCTTGACCCTGACAACGTGAACCAAGTCTTCGATGTCCTTATTCTCGGCGCCGGCGCGGCGGGCTTGATGTGCGCCATTGAGGCCGGAAAACGCGGCAAACGGGTTGCTGTGCTGGACCACGCAGACAGAATCGGGAAGAAGATTCTGATCTCCGGCGGCGGCCGATGCAACTTTACAAACCTTCATTGCCGCCCGGAAAACTTCCTCTCCGCGAATCCACATTTTTGCAAATCCGCATTAGCCCTCTACACTCCGCAGGATTTTTTGGCGTTAGTGGAAAAACATCAAATTCCATTTCACGAAAAAACGCTCGGTCAGCTCTTTTGCGATCGCTCCTCTCGTGACATCGTCGCCTTATTGCAGCAGGAATGTCTCGATGCCGGCGTACAAATCTTCCTCAATGCCCATGTCGAGAGGGTGGACCACGTCCCGGGTTTTGCAGTCCACACTCAAGATGCGGCATTTTTCTGTGACAGGCTGGTGGTGGCGACCGGCGGTTTATCCATTCCGAAAATGGGGGCCACTTCCTTCGGCTTCGAACTGGCGAAACAATTTGGAATTGCGATTCAACCTTACCGCCCGGCTCTGGTGCCGCTGATACTTTCAAACGAGGATCTGGCTGACTATGCCGATCTGGCTGGAGTCGCACTTCTCGTAGTCGCGCATTGCGGCGCGAGGCAGTTTCGAGAGAGCCTGCTGTTTACACATCGCGGTCTAAGTGGACCCGCCATCCTGCAAATTTCCTCCTATTGGATTCCGGGCAACGCGGTAGAGGTCGATCTCGCACCCGGGGTTGAATGGACGCAACCGTGGCAAGATCCCAACCTCCCGCGCACTCCAATCGTCGCGAAACAATTGCTGCGCGCGATCCTTCCCCATCGGCTTGCCGATCGCTGGTTGGGCTTGCATCCTGCTCAGAACTGGAGCAATCACTCCCTGGCATCGTGGGAACAGCAATTACACCACTGGACAATTTCACCCGTGGGCACTGAAGGCTATGCCAAAGCGGAAGTGACTGCGGGAGGCATAGACACCGACGAACTCTCATCAAAAACGATGGAATGCAGAAAGGTACCGGGCCTGTTTTTTATCGGCGAGGTGGTCGATGTCACCGGCCATCTCGGAGGGTTCAATTTTCAGTGGGCCTGGGCATCCGGCTTCTGCGCCGGTCAGGCTGTGGCGATTTAGCAGTTCCGAGCGAGTACCCCACTCAAACATGCGTCAATCTAATTTAAAATAGAGACTATTCTCGCGTTGGCGGGTTTACGTGTTGGGCAGCTAGTACCGGTCGTATGCGGCATGGTCGAATCAGCGTTTCGCTTGGGGCTCATTCGGTCCATCTCGATTCCGCCCGATCTGTCATAAAAGCGAGCCGGATTTGAGCGTTGAAGGCCCCAAAAATTCTCATGCGTAAGATAGAGGTTGAGTTTGGCTCAGATTTATCGGTTGGCGGCTGCCTCATTGGCCGGGATTTTGTTTGTTGCGGCCCCCATGGCACGATCCCAATCGGCGGAAGCTTCGCTGACCTTGCCCGATAACCCCTCTCCACAGGTTCAGACCCCAGATTCTCAGAATTCCTCAACGAAGCAAACAAAGAGTGGCGCGCCCGCCCCCACTGGGCAGAGTAGTACTTCGAATAGTACGCAAACCAATCCGCCATTGACGGCCGAACAGCAATTGAAGCTGCAGGAGAAACAGCGAATCATGGGTGTGATGGCGGCATTCAACACCACCCAAAACCACAACGCTCTCCCTCTCAGTCCGCGCCAGAAGTTTCAACTGTTCTTCAAGAGTGCAACCGATCCCTGGCCGTTTGCGTTGACGGCGGTAGTTGCCGGCATTTCCCAGGCCGACGATGACTTCGCTGAGTACGGACAAGGCGTGCAGGGCTATGCCAAACGGTACGGCGCTGCTTACACGGATTATTTCACCGGAAATTTCTTTGGCAACGCTGTCCTCCCAAGTCTTCTCCATGAAGATCCGCGGTACTATCAGAGAGGCCACGGCAAAATCATCACGCGCGCGCTATGGGCAGCCGGCAGCACCGGCTGGTGTAAGCGAGACGACGGAACATGGGGACCGAACTACGCCAACGTGACCGGAAACCTGATTGGCGCCGCCATTTCCAATGTTTACTATCCCGCTGAACAACGTACCGTCGGCGACACGATTCAACGCGGGGTTACGGTCACGATTGAGGGTGCGATCGGCGCAGAGCTCATCGAATTCTGGCCCGATATCGCTCGCCACTACAAGAATAAGAAGGCAAAGAAACTCGCTCGTCAGGCGGCTCAGAAGAGCAGCCAAAACGGCTCCCAGCCGACACCAGAGACCCCCTCAACACCTTCACCTGACAGCCACTAGGGCCGCCAGTTGCACGCTATGACGCGCACATTGATGGGCAACTCCCTCCGAAGAATGTAGTGCCTGTTTTTGCGTGACCGACACATCGAGATAGATTTCCTTTATTCTTCAAATAGCATTTTTTGATGCGGTGACTCTGACCTGATCGCAACAGTTCCGGATTTGAACTGAAAACCATGGATTTCGAGCAACTCAAGGCGTTTGTCGAAGTGGCACGCAATGCAAGCTTTTCGCGTGCGGCGGAAAAGCTGTTTCGCACTCAGCCGGCCATTTCTGCGCAGATTCGTGCCTTGGAAGAAGATATCGGCGCCAGATTGTTTGATCGAACTGGCGGCCGTGTCACCTTGACCGGTGGCGGAAGGCTCTTCCTGGAGTACGCGGAAGAGACCCTGCAAGCGCGCCGAAATATTATCCGCGCGCTGGCGGAGATGGCTCGCACTCCGCGTGGCCAGCTGGTCGTCAGTGCAAATGAGGCCACCTGCCTTTACATCCTGCCGCAGGTGTTCGCCCAGTTCAAAGGGAAATATCCCCGAGTGTCAGTTTCCATCGCGCGACATGAGCGCTCCCGAACCCTGGAAGCCGTCCTGTCGCAGGAAGTTGACTTTGGCGTGACGACCCAGCCTGTCAACGACCCTCGACTGACCATCGTGCCCGTTCACAAAGATGAGATGGTCGTAATTACAGCCACGGGGCATCCGCTGACGAGCAAGTCGACGACGAAGCTGGCAGCGGTGGCCTCCTATCCTCTGATCCTACCCAAGCAAGGCCGCACTCGCGATGCCATCGATCAAATGTTTGCCAGCGGTCAGCTCAAGCCGGAAATCTCTATGGAACTGGAGTCGAATGAGCTGATCAAACGATTCGCGGCCGCCGGCGTGGGCATCGGCTTCCAGGCACGCTCCAACACGGTGACAGAGTTTGCGGCGGGCCTTCTGGGAGTCGTCGAACTGGAAGATGTTCGAATCGCCCGCGACCTGGTCCTGATCTATCGCAAGGATAAATCGCTCAGTCGCGCCGCACAGGCGTTTATTGAGATCATGCATGGCAGCGTCGGCCTGACGCGCAACGCCGCTGTAAGCTAGCTGTTTTCCGAGGCGATGCTCACGTCGGCGGCGCAGCTCGATAGATCGCTGCAAGCTACAATCGCAATCTATGCTGCATTCAACCCTCCTCCATCTCGTGTGGCTCTGCTTTGCTGCTTTTGTTGCGGGGGGCATTAACGCGATTGCCGGCGGTGGTTCGTTGTTGTCTTTTCCCGCATTGTTGCAAGTTGGCGTCCTTCCGGTTCATGCCAACGCCACCAATACTGTGGCTTTACTGCCCGGCCAGATTACCTCCGCCGCTGCCTATCGACGGGAGTTGCGACGCTATCACTCGATGCTTCCGACGCTGTTGATAGCAGCCTTCATCGGCGGTTTGCTGGGAGCGCGGTTGCTACTGGCAACTCGACAGCAAACGTTTCTCCGCATGGTGCCCTGGTTGCTGCTGACTGCAACGCTATTGTTTGCTGCGGGTCCCACATTGCAAAAGCGACTGTTTCAGAGCAAGCATTCGACTCACTCCAGCGGGTTGCGGCCGGCCGCTCGCTTTCTGCTGCCGATCGGAATCTTTGCCATTTCCCTCTACGTGGGATTCTTCGGAGCCGGGGCAGGGCTGTTGATTATGGCCGCCCTCAGCTTTGCCGGCATCGAGAGCGTTCACGAAATCAATGCCTTGAAAACTGTCATCACCAGCACTTCCAACACGATCGCTTCCGCTACGTTCATCATTTATGGCGCTGTTCTGTGGCGTTATGGCGCTGCAATGATGATTGCAGGTAGTGTCGGCGGATATTTGACTGCGCGAGCAGCGAGTAAGCATAAGCCCCGCGGCATACGCCCGGTTGTAGTCGCGATGGGCTGCATCGTGACGACATATTTCTTCTGGAAACTTTACTGATAGGTCGAAGGGTGTAGAAGAGAGAGTATGAGTCACGAAGGCATCCGCGTCGTTTCGAACGATGCTGCGATTAAAGCGGCTGGTCCGGAGAAAGTGTTTTCACGCGAGGCGATCGATCCCCAGCACGTCCGCGTCAACCAGACGGAAGGCACGGGAGTCGAGATCCTCTGGAAGGATGGCCACACCAGCCACTGGACGTTCGCGTGGCTTAGGGCGGCCTGCCCCTGTGCCAGCTGCGTTGAGCAGCGAGAGGCGGAAGATCGAGCCCCTGGGGAACAGAAGCCTGATCCCAAGACACCTTTTCCGATGTTCAAGGCCGCCGTGCGGCCTAACAAGGTAAACCCCGTGGGACGCTACGCCATCAGCTTTGATTGGAATGACGGCCATACCAGCGGCATATATTCCTGGCATTACCTGCGGTCGGTATGCAACTGCGACGTGTGCCGCGCCGATACTATCGAGGAACCGGGCATTCCACCCGCAACAACCTGAAAACCTCGGCTACGTCCGTTGCACGCATTGCGTGCTGGCGATGCTGTAGCTGCAGGAAACCTTCTGTGACCGCTCGATCCAGCATGGCGAACAACGGTTGCCAATATTCCTCTGTGTCTAGCAGAATGACGGGCTTGTCATGGATTGCCAGCTGCGCCCAGCCAAGAACCTCGCACAGTTCATCCAGGGTTCCGTATCCGCCCGGCATTGCGACAAAGGCATCCGCCAACTGCGCCATCTTGTGCTTTCGTTCATGCATGCTGCCGACGATATGCAACTCGGTCAGCCCTCGATGGGCCACTTCACGATCGGCAAGTTGCTTGGGGATAATTCCGATCACTTCTCCGCCTGCGGCCAGCACCGCGTCGGCAATGACGCCCATGAGTCCAACCTGGGCCCCACCGTAGACGAGGCGGAAACCCGCATCGACCATTGCAGTCCCAAACTCCTTCGCCGCGTTTCGATACTCGACGCGCGAGCCTACGGCCGACCCACAATACACACAAATTGTTTTTGAGTTCGACATGCTGGGTTCAGCATATCGCGGTCGAAGCGTTCCCTCTTGCTCTACCGACGTTGATGGGACTTCAGCGCTCCGCAATCTCATCCAGGGATGAAAGAATGCGGAAGAAAGGGCGTGGATCGCTTTCCCGATTCCTCCGCATCCGGAACCTGCCGAACCTTCGCACAAATTGGCCAGCAAGTCTTGATAGCACGTGGCTAGTGTGAATTCTTATGCTGCAGACGCACCCTGCGCAGCGAATTCGCGTCTGCCGCGATCGCATCCAGATCCGACTGGTCGAGGTGATCTTTCACTGAAACGTCCGACACAGCCTGAATCGTAGAATCCAGTTTGTCCTCGTCAAAATGGTGCTTGGCAAGGTGGCGATCAAATTCGCTCAAGCGCTTCATCGCCTGGTCGATGCGCTGTTCATCTTTGCCGTGGGCTTGATCGTTCATTTGAGCACGCTGCAGATCTCGCATCGTCTGTTGTGCCGCGTCGTGAGCGTCTTCATAGGGCTGGTTGGACTGCGCGACTGCCAGGGTTCCGGTACATAGAGCGACGCCTAATACGCCGGTCATCATCGAAATACCGTGACGGCTGATTTTCATAGTCAGTTTTCTCCGTGTTCATGTTTGCCATTTCGCCGACACCGGCCAGTCCGGTTACGGCATTATGAGCAGGATGACGACGTTCTCGTTGCGTTGCAGTGCAGGCCGCCATCATTCAATTTGGATGCGAGTCCAGCAACATCAATTTGGCGCTCGCTCGTTGCTCAGGATTTCAATTAGCTATCAACAAATACAAAGCAGTGGAGCGCATCCAACTTCTCGCCGTCGAGATGCATCATGGGATGGTTCCCTCACTCCTTCGCCCACCTCCAACGCGATACACTGAAGGTGTCGCAGCGAATGCATCCCAATCGCGCGCTCTACCGCAGGAGTCTTCCCGTTCGTGTCCCGATTGCTTGAAAATATGAATCCGCAGCAGCGCGCGGCCATTGAGAATGTGGATGGTCCGCTGCTGATCCTCGCCGGGGCTGGATCCGGAAAAACCCGTGTGATCACGCATCGCATCGCCTATCTGATTGAAGAGCGAGGGGTGCCTGCCGACTCCATTCTCGCCGTCACCTTCACCAACAAAGCAGCCAAGGAAATGTCCGAGCGTGTCGAGCGCCTGATGGACCATCGCAGCCTGGCCCGCCCTTTGCTGGCAACATTTCACTCTTTTTGCGTGCGCGTGCTGCGCCGCGATATTGAAGCCCTGCGAATCGGCGATAAAGGTCGGACGAAAGATTTCGTAATTTACGACGAATCCGAGCAGCAAAGCCTGGTCAAGCAGCTGATGCGAAGACTCGGGGTGGAAGACAAGCAGTTCACTCCACGCCTCGTGCTTTCTCGCATTTCATGGGCGAAAAACCACATGCTCGCGCCACAGGAAATCTATCTGCAGTCCTCTGACCCGAAGTCGGAGCGGATTGCTCACCTGTACGACCTGTACAACAAGGAACTGGAGCGCGCCAACGCACTCGACTTTGACGATTTGCTGCTGGAAGCAGTTCGCCTGCTGCGTGCCGTGCCCGCGGTCCGCGGTTATTACAATCGCCGCTTCCGCTACGTACTGATCGACGAGTATCAGGACACCAACCGGCCGCAGTATGAACTGATGAAAATGCTCGCCGGCGAAGACCAAAATATCTGCGTGGTCGGCGACGAAGACCAGAGCATTTATTCCTGGCGTGGCGCCGACATACGCAACATCCTCGATTTTGAAAAAGATTTTCCGCGCGCCAAAATCATCCGCCTGGAACAGAATTATCGTTCCACACAGGTCATTCTGGAGGCGGCAGGCGCAGTGGTCTCGAACAATCTGCAGCGCAAAGGAAAAACGCTGTGGACGTCGCGTGATGGCGGAGCGCAGGTGGGCTACTATGAAGCGCTCGACGGCGAGGGCGAAGCGCTCTTTATCGCGGACCACATTCAGAAATATATTCGCCAGACGGGCAATGAGGCCGAACCGCCCCGCATCGCCGTACTCTATCGCACCAATTCGCAATCGCGGTTGGTGGAAGAAGCCCTGCGCCGATACGGCATCCAGTACACCATGGTTGGCGGGTTCTCGTTTTACGATCGCGCCGAAATTAAGGATATGCTGAGCTACCTGAAGCTGGTGCTGAACCCCAGCGACTCGATTGCGCTGCAGCGATCCATTAATACCCCGCCTCGTGGAATCGGCAAAACCACCGTCGATACCATTGAGCGCCTTGCATTGGAAACTGGCATCAGCACCTGGGATGCGATCCAGGAGACGATAGTGCAGCGCCTGGTTTCGGCGCGGGCGATTGCCGCGTTGGAGAATTTTCGCGGGATCATCGAAGATGCACGCGCCATGCTGTTGCCGAATTTTGCAAACAAGCTGAGCCTCGATGTTGCTGCCTTGGCCGAAGATTCTGAAGTGGTCACAGAAACTTCAGCGGCCAACGACGACGATGCCATCAGCTTTGACTTTGGCATGACTGACGCCGAATTGATGCAAGCTGAGGAAGGTAGCGACCAAGGACTGGCCGAGGCATTCGACCCTGCCGAGTTCTCTCCGTTCGCGACCACCCTGCCAAATCAAGCAGCAAAGGCGCTCTCGCCTCATGAACGCAAAACCCTGATGGCCACCACACCTCCGTCAGAAGAAAACGCATTTCGCAAGCCAGGAGATGCCGCCACCCTGCCGGAGTTAATGAAGTTCCTGATCGACCGCAGCGGTTACATCAAAGTTCTCGAAGAAGAAGCCACGCCGGAATCGCAGTCCCGCATTGAAAACCTACGCGAGCTTGTAAACGCCGCCCAGGATGCCCACGAACGCGGCGAGACGCTGACTGAGTTCCTCGACCACGCTGCCCTGGTTAGCGACACCGATAAGTACGATCCCGAATCGCGGGTCACACTGATGACCCTGCACGCCGCTAAAGGCCTCGAATTTCCATTGGTCTTTCTTGCGGGAATGGAGGAGGGCCTTTTTCCACACTCTCGCACCATTAACGATGGCGAGGGCCTGGAAGAGGAGCGCCGCCTTTGCTATGTCGGCATGACTCGCGCCATGGATGCTCTGCTGGTTACGCGCGCACGTTTTCGCCGCCGCTACGGCAACGACTCGCCGGAGTTCTCCACGCCTTCGCGTTTCCTCGGTGAAATTCCTGGCCACTTGATCAACGATTTAAGCGCGCCTGTCCCCGCCAAGAGCTGGGGAGGGTATGCAGCGCAATCGACACGTGCCTACCCCCATCGAACAGCACGCGATACCGATGGCGATCAGCATTGGAGTTATGAGGACGAAGATCAGCGTCCGCAAGACTTCGCCGCCAACTCATCAGGTGCGCAACAGAAGACGTCCGGCAGCCCGGCGGGTGGTTCGATCGACAACATCGCTCAGTTTTTTGCCTCCCGCGGTCAGAAGTTTCCTCGGCCCCAGGTGCCGGTTGCCGAGCCCACCGGCAAAACCGGTTTTCGAAGCGGCCAACGCGTTCGACATCCTAAATATGGGGAGGGAGTCGTATTCAAACGAGAAGGTGACGGGGAAAATGCAAAGATTACGGTACAATTTCCTCGGTTCGGCATTAAAAAACTCGTAGAGAAATTCGCCCAGCTTGAACGGGTATGAAGCGTCTCACGAATCTATTTTCATCCGCACTACCAATTAGCTTTGAAGAAAGAGAATTCCTTACACAATGGCAAATACGAAGGCAATCACCGATACAGCCGAACGGAAAAAAGTAAAGCGCACCGCCCGGAAAAAAGCAGCTCCCAAACCAAAGCGCACTGTTCCCCGTGGCTCCAATAAGCAGAAGCTGAAGAAGCTGGCGCGTGGTGCATCCAAGCGGTAGGCACGGCACGAAAATTGTCATCATTCGCAGGGCCCATCACGCTACGGCCCTTGGCGATTCCCGATGGATTGAGCGAAATGCAATTTCAGGAGCAAAGCCCTGTCAAAACAGATCTTCGCCACAAAATCCATCGACAAGCTGATCCGCGAATCTGAGGATCCGGCCCATAGTCTGCGAAAGACTCTGGGCCCGTTGTCATTGACGGCGCTGGGCATTGGTGCCGTCATCGGCTCCGGTATCTTTACTGTGATCGGCACGGCGATTGCGGGACAGCGCTTCGACACTTCCTCGATTCTCAACTCACCGGTGCTGGATTTCCTCGTTCATCACACCGCCTCGCTGGGACGTCCTGGCGCTGGGCCTGCGCTGGCCGTTTCACTCGTATTGGTAGCCATCGTTTGCGCGTTCACCGGCCTCTGCTACGCCGAACTGGCCTCCATGATCCCCATTGCCGGCAGCGCCTACACCTATACCTACGTCACCATGGGCGAGTTGGTGGCGTGGATCATCGGCTGGGACCTGATCCTGGAATATGCCTTCTCCAACATGGCCGTCAGCGTTGGATTCGCGGCGCATGTTGTCGCGTTGATGGATTGGTTCGGTATTCATCCAGCACTGCGCTGGATTTCGCCAGCTTTCCTTCCCAGCGGCCTCCAGGATCTGAGCGGCCACGCGCTCTACGCTCCTGGCTGGCATTTCGGTTTTAACGTGCCTGCATTCCTGATTGTGATGTTGCTGACTGTCGTTCTTGTGCGCGGCATTCGCGAGTCAGCCGAGACCAACAACATCATGGTGCTGCTCAAAATTGGAGCTGTGCTGCTGTTTGTCATCTTCGGCGCTCAATTCGTCCACACCTCCAACTGGCATCCTTTCTATCCCAACGGCTGGTCAGGCGTTCTTACCGGCGGCTCCATTATTTTCTTCACCTATATTGGCTTTGACTCCATCTCGACGGCTGCCGAGGAATGTAAGAATCCGCAGCGCGACGTCCCCATCGGGATCATCGCCACGCTGGTCGTGGCCACAATTCTCTACGTTGGCGTTTCCCTTGTGCTGACAGGACTAGTTCGCTGGCAGTTGTTGATGGAAGATGCGGCGCCGGTGGTGAATACTCTTCGCCGGCTTTATCTTGAGAACCACAGTTCCACGCTGCATTGGGTGCAGTTGGTGGTACTGTTCGGCGCCCTGCTGGGAATGATCTCATCCATTCTCGTCTTTCAGATTGGGCAGGCGCGGGTCTGGTTCGCCATGTCGCGCGACGGACTCCTTCCTTCCCTGTTCAGCCGCGTCCATCCGCGATTCCGCACCCCTTCGGCAGCGACATGGATTGCCGGCTTATTTGTCGGCCTGCCTGCAGGTCTGCTGGACATTGGCACCTTCGCGGATTTGTCGAACATTGGCACTCTGTTCGCATTTGTCCTGGTCTCCGCGGGCGTCATTATCCTACGCTATAAGGAGCCGGATCGACATCGCGCTTTCCGCTGTCCCGGTGGTTCTGTCATACCCCTGTTGAGCGTATTTTTCTGTCTGCTGCTGATGCTGGGCCTGCCCATGCTGACCTGGGTGAGCTTCTTTATCTGGTTGGCGATCGGTCTGCTGATCTACTTCTTTTACAGCCGCCATCGCAGCGAGTTTTCTTCGACCCGGCGGCTCCATCCCTGATGTCAGCGAAGGCCAAATCCGATTTGGTATTCGAGGAGCAATCGTGGATTCGCGGTTTGCCCAAGGCGGAGTTACATCTGCACCTGGAAGGGACCATCACGCCGGACACCCTGGTGGAACTAAGCCGGCATAATGATGCCGCACCGCTGACCCTTGATGCCGCTAGAGCCCTCTATCAATACAACGATTTCACCGGCTTCCTGCTCGCCTTCAAAGCGATCACGGAGCGGCTGTGCACACCCGAAGACTACGAACTGATCACGTATCGCATGATTCAGGCGCTGGCGTCCCAGGGAGTTGTGCATGCAGAAGTCTATGTCTCTGTCGGGGTGGTCTATTACTGGAAGCGAATCGAATTTGAACCGCTGTTTGAAGGCATGGAGCGCGGACGGATGCGTGCTGAGAAGGAGTTTGGCGTCTCGGTATATTGGATCTTCGACGCCGTGCGTCACTTTGGCCCGGAAGAAGCCGCGGCTGTATTTCACAAAGCTGCAGAGCTGAAGCTGTTGCACCCATCCGTCATTGGCATCGGAATCGGCGGCGACGAACGACGTACCGGCGGCGAACCATTTCGAGAACTCTATGCCGAGGCGAAAAAGAACGGCCTGCATCTGACCGCGCATGCCGGAGAAACGGTTGGGCCGGAGGGCATCTGGTCGGCCCTGAATATCGGCGCAGAGCGCATCGGCCACGGACTCTCAGCCGGGCAGGATCCCGAACTAATTGAAGTGCTGGCCACCCGGCAAGTGCCGGTTGAGATCTGCATCAGCAGCAATCTGCGCACGGGATGTTGTGTCCGTATAGAGGATCATCCAGTGCGCGATTATTTCGAGAATGGATTGATGGTGACGTTGAACTCTGACGACCCCGCATTATTTGGCAGCGATCTTTGCGCGGAGTATGGCCTGGCGCATACCGACTTTCAGCTGACGTTGGAACATCTTCGTGAATTGGCGGGAAATTCTATTGAAGCCAGCTTTCTCCCCCCCCGGAAAAAGCTGGAACTGCTGCAGATGGTGGAGCAATATCCTGCCCCGAACGAGCTATAGAAGTGTCGGCCATCCAACCATTTGCAGCAACTCCGCATACAAACAGACATGTACCAAAGTAAGCACATATTTTTCGATTCTTAACCGATGAACACACTATTCGGAGGCTTTTGCGATAAGATTTTGGCATGCGGCGTCTGAGTTTACGACTGATCGGGCAGAAGCAGCCTCAAAGGAAGGTTAGGCCGGGAAAAATGATAAAAATGAGTGCTTGCATGACGAAAAAACCTTGGGTTCGCATCATTGGGTGGGCTTCTGTGGCGACCGGTGCGGTAGCCGTGGGCATTTACGTTGGAAGAAATCTTCGCGCCCGCTACCTGCTGAATCATCGCACCCCGTATGACTTCTACTCCCACGCGGGCGACAACGGCGGCAATGTGGAGTACGGCGTCGGCATCTAAATCCCTATAAAGTTTCGAAAGCAGGGCTCGGAATTCTTCCGAGCCCATTTTCATTGGGCGGACGGCTGGGAAGCGTCTCTGCCTGTCATCCATTGCCAGAGCTTCCGCGGCCACGCCGGATCCATGCATGGCCTCTCAATCAGAACATAGGCCAGCAGGCTGACGACGGCGATGGGAATTCCTAATGCGATCACCTGCACGATGAAATTCAGCAGGAAGTCATGAAATACCACCAGGTGCCGCGTCAGCTTGAAGAACACTCCAATCGTGAAGAAGTGCCATAAATAGATCGAGTAGCACATGCCGCCGATGATGGCGATCCAATAACTACTGAAGAACTTGCGGAATATAACTCCCTGGAATGCAGCGATATAGAGAAGCATGATCAGGAAAGGCAAAATCGCGTGGTACCACTGCAGATCGCGCGACACCAGGAATACCACGGGCCAGCCAATCAGGCTCACAATGTCCCACGCCCAATGGGTCCTGGCATGCGGGCGCACCACCAAGTACAAGTCGGTCAGCAACATTCCCGCAAGAAAATATTGCGTGTAAAAAACAATGGTCAGTGCGGCGACGGTGGCATTTGTGTGCAGCAGGACCTGCAGAATACCGCAGACCGCAATCAATATTAGGAATGTTGAACGCCTCGCGGTTGCGTTTGAAATTCGGAACAGAAGCGCAATCAACGGAGCCAGAATGTAGAACTGGATTTCAACTTCCAGACTCCATGTAACACCGTTGATGGCGCTGGGGGTGTGATAGGCAAGGTTGTGCTGATACAGGATGCTGGCCAGCAAATGAGGAACCATGTACGCCAGCGCTTGATGGTAATAAAAGAAGGCCACCAGCGCGCAAAATACCAGATTGAAAATATAGGGTGGCTCCAGCCGCGTGACGCGGCGGAGGAAATACTTCTTGAGGCTGACTCGCTTGCCCAGTTGCAAATGCTGACGCGCGAAGCCCATACCAAGGATGAATCCGCTGATGACAAAGAAGAGCCGAACTCCCCGGTCGCCGTTGCCAAATGCAGTGCCCAGCCATGCATATCGAGCCTGCACTTCGATCGGATGGCCGCTCTTCACCAGCGTCTGCGCATAGATGTGATACAGGACGACGGAAGTGATGGCGACAAACCGCAGTCCGTCCACTTCCGGAATCCAGGAGCCGCCAGAAGTGATGCGTCGAAGATGCCATCGATGTCCCTTGACTCCTGCAGCAGGGATATCAGGGTCGACGCGCGATGTTGGCGGGGATGGCATCCGGAAATTAGAAGCAGATTCCCCTACGATACAACGGCTCGAGCGCGACTGGAATCGCAAAAGAGCCCGGATTTCTCCGAGCTCTCTTGTGGTTTCTTCAAAAACTGCCTAAGCTTTACCAGCAAGTTGCCGCAGCACATACAGCAGAATGCCACCGTGCTGGTAATAGAGAATCTCCTGCGGTGTGTCGATACGCACCGTAGCTGTAAATTTCTTTCTGTCACCGTTAGGACTTGTAGCGTGCACAATCACCGCTCTTCCATCGCGGAACTTATTCGCCAGCATTTGCTCCACACCGGTAATGTCGTAAACTTCTTCGCCGGTTAGTGATAGAGATTCGGGGCTCTCGCCACCTTCAAACTGCAGCGGAAGGATTCCCATTCCCACCAGGTTAGAACGGTGAATGCGCTCAAACGATTCCGCTATCACTGCCCGAACACCCAGCAGCTTCGGTCCTTTCGCTGCCCAGTCGCGGCTTGACCCGGAACCATACTCCTTGCCGGCGAGGATGATCAGCGGTGTATTCTGCTCCGCATAGCGTACAGACGCATCAAAGATGCTCATCGGCTCGCCTTCCGGCAGTAGACGCGTCACTCCACCCTCAGTACCCGGCGCCAGCTTGTTTCGCAGTCGAACATTGGCAAAGGTGCCCCGCACCATCACTTCGTGATTGCCGCGCCGTGATCCATAACTGTTGAAGTCTGCCGGCTTCACTCCATGTTCGACCAGGTACTTCCCTGCCGGACCGTTCAGTTTGATGGAGCCAGCTGGTGAAATATGGTCGGTCGTTACGCTGTCGCCGAGCACAGCCAGCACACGCGCGCCGTGGATGTCTTTCACCGCCGACGGCTTGGCATGCATGCCATCGAAGTACGGCGCCTTGCGGATGTAGGTTGAGTCGGCCTCCCACCCGTAGGTTTTCCCGGTGGGAAATTTCAGCTTCTGCCAGTTGCCGTCCCCCTCGCTCACCATCGAATATTGTTTGCGGAACATGGTCGAGTCAATCGAGGTGGCGAGCGTGTCCTGTACTTCCTGCTGCGACGGCCAAATGTCTCGCAAGTAGACAGGATGGCCATGCTTGTCTTTCCCCAGGGGATCGTGATCGAAGTCATGATCGATCCGGCCAGCCAGCGCATAGGCTACGACCAACGGAGGCGACATCAGGTAATTTGCGCGCACGTCCGAATTGATGCGGCCTTCAAAGTTTCGATTGCCGCTCAACACCGACACAGCCACCAACCCGTGATCCTCAATCGCTTTGCCGACATCGGACGGCAAGGGGCCGGAGTTGCCGATGCACGTGGTGCAACCATAGCCAACGATGTTGAACCGCAGTTGATCGAGATAACGCGTCAACCCGGCCTTGTCGTAATAGTCCGCAACTACACGGGAACCGGGTGCAAGAGAACTCTTCACCCACGGCGGAACTTTCAATCCTTTTTCGACTGCCTTCTTCGCCAGCAACCCAGCCGCCAACATGACGGACGGATTCGATGTGTTGGTGCAACTGGTGATCGCTGCAATGACAATCGACCCGTTATCCAGATACTTGTTCACATCCACTCCGAAACGCTCGTGGATGGACTCTGCATGGCCCGGCTCCGCAGACCCCTTCGCACTGGTCGCCTCATTCGCAGAGGGATGGCCGCCTTCACCATCCCATCGCTGCACCTGACGCTCGGTATTGGAACTGGCGCGCGGGCCCTGCAGTGCGGGCAGGTGTTTTTTGAAGCTGGATGCAGCATCGCTCAACTTCACGCGATCCTGTGGACGCTTCGGTCCGGCAACACTCGGTTCCACCGTGGCAAGATCGAGCGACAAGGTCGCCGAATATTTCGCTTCCGGCGCATCCGGCGTATGGAACAGCCCCTGCTCCTTGTAGTACGCCTCAACCAGCGCAATATGTTCGTCGCTACGGCCTGTCAACTTCAAGTAGCGAAGCGTTTCCGCGTCCACCGGAAAGATGCCGCACGTTGCTCCATATTCCGGGGCCATGTTGCCAATAGTGGCACGATCCGCGAGCGAGAGTTCGCTGATCCCTGCACCGTAGAACTCCACAAATTTGCCGACAACGCCGTGCTTGCGCAGCATCTCGGTCACCGTCAGCACCAGGTCGGTTGCGGTTGTTCCCTCTCGCAACTTGCCGGATAGTTTCAATCCCACCACCTGCGGCACAAGCATGGATACAGGCTGGCCCAGCATGGCAGCCTCGGCCTCGATCCCGCCCACGCCCCAGCCCAGCACCCCGAGGCCATTGATCATGGTCGTGTGAGAATCCGTACCGACCAGCGTGTCAGGATACGCCTGCACGATGCCTTTCGCGTTCGGTTGCGTGGTGAACACCACACGTGCCAGGTATTCCAAATTCACCTGGTGGCAGATGCCCATGCCGGGCGGCACAGCGGAAAAATTATGAAAGGCCGTCTGTCCCCACTTCAAAAACGCGTAGCGCTCCACGTTGCGCTGATATTCCAGCAATGAATTGATCTGATACGAATCACCGGTGCCGTACTGGTCCACCTGCACCGAGTGATCGATCACCAACTCCGCAGGTTGCAGCGGGTTGATCTTCTCCGGATCACCGCCGAGTTCGCGCATGGCGTCGCGCATGGCAGCAAGATCGACAACCGCGGGAACGCCGGTGAAATCCTGCATCAGGACACGGGCCGGCATGTAGGCAATTTCGCGTGACGGCTCGGCCTTCGCATCCCATTTCGCAAGGAATTCTATGTCTTCGGCGGTGACGCTTTTTCCATCCTCATGGCGCAGCAAATTTTCAAGGAGGATGCGCAGCGAGTAGGGGAGGCTTTCGAGCGAGACGCCGTGCTTCGCCAGCGCACTCAGTTTGAAAATTTCATAGGTATGGTTGCCGGATTTCAATTCGGACCGGCTCTGAAAACTGTTCATGATGGGGCTCCTCAAAAGGCGTGGCGGGCAGACGAATAGACGTGCCCGACGGGTCAGGAATGTGTCGTATTGATTCTACGACTGTGTCATAGCGAATGAGGAACAAGGCGGCCCTTACCCGCGGTCGGGCTTCCCGCGGTGCCAGCGTTTCAGGAACAGAACTTTGGGCACGAAGAGCATAGGCAATCCGGCAGCCTGTCGCCACCTGCATCTATGCTACCGCTGTACGGCGAGGAAAGAAAAGTGCTGACATCCTCAACTCCATGGACATGATTTGGCTGCGAAATCGAAGCGGATTCTTCGCACCCTTTCTGTCAACGGTTCATCCAACCAGCATGCCGCCGATTCATCCTCAAACCCGCATCGGTCACGTTCACCTGAAGGTGGCGGATCTGGATCGTGCACTTGCCTTTTATCGCGACATCCTGGGATTTACGGTGACGCAGCGCATGGGTAAGTCGGCGGCTTTTTTAGCGGCTGGAGATTATCACCACCACATTGGCCTGAACACCTGGGAAAGCCTCGGTGGCGATCCTCCGGCGCCTGGCACGACCGGGCTCTATCATGTCGCGATTCTCTATCCGACTCGCGCCGAGCTTGCAGATGCTCTACACCGCGTGCTGCGTGCCGGCATCTCGCTGGACGGTGCGGCCGACCACGGGGTAAGCCATGCCCTCTATCTTCGCGATCCGGACGACAACGGCGTCGAATTGTATTGGGACGTGCCCGCGGAGCAGTGGCCGCGCACTGCGGACGGTGCACTCGCCATGGTGACTCGTCCGCTCGATCTACACGCATTGCTGGCCGAGGCAAAAACGCCCGCGCCGTCCATGGGCCCGGAAGATCTCGCATAAGCCGCTTCCCTCCCCCAAGGATGAATTTGTGCCCACAAATAGCAGCAGTGCGGTACATCCGGGGCGGCAACTACAACATCCTACCCGACAGCAACTTGATATCTATGCGTATGCGCCTTTTTTTGCTTGTAATTGTTTCTGGACTTTTGACCGCGCCTCTTGCTGGCGCTCTCAACCACCGAGTTTCCTCCAACCTTCCTGCTCAACAGGATGGGGCTCCTCCGCCACCAGCCGCCGACGGAACAACTCCGCTCGGACGGGGGAGCAAAATTGTGGTCAATAATGCCGATGACACCACCAGCCATTGGAGTACATGCGTCATGCCGGATTGTCATCCGGGCGGCAAAGGGATCCCAGCGTCGAGCAATCAGACCTTCAACAATCCCGATCCTTCGGTCGATGGAGCCTCAATGATGCTGACAGAGACAGTGAGCCCATCGAGTTTCTTCACCGACATTCTATGGCCCTATAAAATCAGGGGCTGCGATACCTGCACGCAAATGCATACAGACTTCTGGGTTTATCCAGTCAGCCCGTCCGGTCTTGATGCACTGGAGTACGATGCTTTCCTGTTCGATGCTACGAACCAACTGAACATCATGTGGGGCGTGCAGTGGAATCAGCACGTAGGACGATGGCAGATATGGAATCAGGCGACCAGTCGCTGGATCGACACCGATGTGACCACCGGACCCACATTCGGGGCTTGGAATCATTTACAGTTTGCGGACCACCGTGTGATTGGCGACACCGCGTGCGGCGGCACACAGTGCCTCTACTACGATTCGATGACGCTCAATGGGACCAAATATGACTGGAACCAAACGCAGCCTGCCGGACCGATCCATCCAGGATGGCATTCCGTCAGTGGCTTTCAGTTCCAACTGGATGCGATGCCCGTCAGGAATGGCACCAGCACATTGACGGAATACGTCGACAAAGCCAATATGTGGGCCAACTAGTATTGTTTCTCGCCGCATCCATTTCGGCGTACCGATCGAACGCCTCTCATTCGTATCTGACCGGCACCCAGCATTTTTGCCGCATCGACTGATATCCGGCGTCGAGAATGCAATTGACGACAAAGCCATCTTCGTAGGTCTCACGCGGCTGGCGGCTTTCCCGTACGCATTCGACGAAATGTTTCATCTCTGCCTGGTATCCGTACGTGAATGCCTCCTCCGGCAATGGCCGCGTCCAGCCAGTATCGACCTCTGCTTTCTCGACCACGTACCCCGCAGACTTGGTAGTGAAGCTTGAAATCGGGGTACCCCGCGTCACGTCGGTAAAGATGGACCCTTCGGTACCGTAAACCTCATTGCGCAGATCGAGGCCGCCTTTCGCAATCCACGAAAGCTCGCAATGCGCGATACCGCCGCCGGCGAATTTCAAAATCAATAAGGCGTTATCCTCCCCATTCGTTTTGTCGCCATGGACCATTGTTGCTCCCCACGCCATCACATCCGTGATTCGATCCTGCTTGCCGAAAAAATAGCGTGCCGCCGCAATGCAGTGACAGCCTAGATCGTGCATCGCCCCACCCCCGGTCAGTTCAACATTCCAGAAATGCGCGCTGTGCGGTCCGCTGTGGGCTTCGCGCGAACGAACCCAAAGCACTTTGCCCAAGGTTCCGCTCTCAATGATCTGCCGCGCTTTGACGACTGCCGGAGCAAATACCTCTGTCTCCGCGTAGCCGTGCAGCGCACCGGAAGCCTCGGCCGCATCGCGCAACTGAGCCGCTTCCCGACCATTTCGCGCCAGGGGTTTCGTACAAATCTGATTGCGCCTCGCGTTAGCCAGCTTCAGGCCGGTTTGCAGGTGCTCTTCATTGGGCAGCGCGATGATGTACAGATCGAGATCCTCGCGGGCAATTAGCGCGTCAATATTCGTAGTGTTTTCTGGCAGCTTCCATTTGCCTGCGAAGGCCTCCGCCCGCGCTCGGCTGCGTGAATAATTCACGACAACTTCCTGGTGCGGCACATCCGCCAGCCCCTGCATATAAAAATCGGCGACAAACCCTGAGCCAAGCATTGCGATGCGTACTGGATTCATCTTGGAACTCCCGAACCGTGCATATTCATCATCGGCCATAATGGTCGCAAACAAAGCTAGCACATCGGAGGAGCCAGTCACGCGCTGTTCCGCAACAGAAGTGTCTACAGCCGAGTCAGCGTTTGTGTGTCGAGCTTTCCCTGAAAATATCTCTTCAGCGCTTCAAGAAAGACTTGATTCTCTTCCGCCGTTCGGGCGAACAGTGTCATGGAAGAATGAAACTTCAAATTGTCCGGATAGCCGAAGATTCGCTCCACCGACTTGTTTTCAGTTCGCAAGACGAGACGGGTACATTCTTGTAGTCTGGAGCCCAATACAGGATGGGCTGCGTAGGCTGTCGCTTGCTGGCTGCTGCCAATCGCAAAGTACTGGGCAGTTTCACTGGAGCCGAGACCGCGAATTTGAGGAAAGATGAACCACATCCAGTGGCTGGTTTTTCTCCCCTGTCGCAACTCCTCACAGACCTGTGCGTACACGGCATCTTGCGCGTCAAGAAATCGTCGCAAATTGAATGCATCGTTCATATGCTTCTGCGATTCCCCGGCAGCGTTCGCAGTCAGGGCGGCATACCCCACTGGGGGCTGTTACCCTGTTTTTATACCAAGGAGCGAAGCTACGCATGAAGGTTCTCGTCATTGGCGGCGGCGGCCGCGAACATGCGCTGGTCTGGGCCATCGCCAGATCGCCACGTGTAAAGGAAGTGGTTTGTGCGCCCGGCAATGGCGGTATTGCCGCTCTGGCCCGCTGCGTCCCCGTCAATCAGAAAGATCTGGATGACCTGGTCCGCGTGGTGATCGCGGAACAACCCGACCTTACAGTGGTTGGCCCGGAAGTCCCATTAAGCCTGGGTTTGGTGGATGAACTCTCTCGCCGAGGCATGCGAGTCTTTGGTCCCACGCAGCGAGCTGCCATGCTGGAAACCAGTAAAGTCTTCGCCAAGGAATTTATGCAGCGCCATCATCTTCCGACCGCGCACTACGCTGTCTGCAGTTCGGTTGACGAACTTCCAGATGCCCTGGCGCATTTTCACGCTCCTGTTGTTGTGAAGGCGGATGGCCTTGCAGCCGGTAAAGGCGTCGTGATCTGCGACTCGAAGCAGGAGGCCGAGGCAGTCGCGAGACAGATGCTGACGGGACAATTGTTAGGCGCAGCACAACGTCAAGTGGTACTTGAGGAATTTCTTACAGGCGATGAAATATCATGGCTTGTGATTGCGGATGGATCGCACGTACTTCCCTTGGTTGCGGCGCAGGATCATAAGCGAATCGGCGAAGGTGACACCGGCCTGAATACCGGAGGAATGGGCGCGTACTCTACCGAGACCCTGGTGGCACCCGAGATGCGGGATTGGCTGGTGCACCATATTGCGCAGCCCGTGATCGATGGAATGGTTGCAGAAGGCGCACCCTTTCGGGGTGTCTTATATTGCGGACTGATGATGACAGCTCGTGGGCCTATGCTGCTGGAGTTCAACACGCGATTTGGTGATCCTGAAACGGAAGCGATTCTTCCCCGCCTGCACGACGGTGAATTGTTGAAAGCCATGGAGGCAGCCGTCGACGGGACTCTGGATAAGATTGAACTGCAATGGCGCCGCGAACCCGCGGTTACGGTGATCGCTGCATCCGAGGGATATCCCGGAAGCGTGCAGACAGGGCTCCCGATAACCGGACTGGATGACGCTTCGACGACCGAAGGAGTGACCGTGTTCCATGCGGGCACCGCTTTGCGAAATGGAGAACTTGTCACCGCAGGCGGTCGCGTTTTGGCAGTGACTGCGGTCGCAGAAACGTTGCAACTGGCCTGTGATCGGGCTTACGAAGCGCTGCAGAAAATTCACTTTAACGGAATCTATTTTCGGCGTGACATAGCTCATCGTGCCCTGAAGACGAGGCAGGAGAAAGTGTGACGACTGCAGCGCTCGCCTTCACCAGTCCAACTTGAATCACGAAAAGCGAGTAGATTTGAAGGCATGATGGAACGTAAGTTTACACTTGCTGAAATCATGCTGCTTGCGGGCACCCGCGTTGCGCTGGGTATTGGGATTGGACTGCTGCTCTCTACCCGGCTTGATGAAGGTCAGCGGAAGTCTGCTGGATGGGCCTTGGTATTCGTCGGAGCCATCACGACCATTCCGCTGGCGATGGAAATCCTCGGGAAGCCAGAAGTCGACGAGGCTGCATAAGTCTAGTCGGACCATTGCAGCGTCGCTGCAAGCCGCATGAATCCGTCTACAAAACTTAACATCTGGAAGATTCGCTGATTTCAGAGGCGAGCAAACCATCAGATTCGCGCTAGCCGATCACACGTTCATGCTGAAATGGTGAGCGTTCATAATCATGCCGCGCTTCAGGTAAAAGCGGTGCGCATCAAAGCGCTGGTGTCCAGAGTCGAGATGAAGCTGCTCGCAGCCGTGGTGGCGAGCCTCTTCCACGAGCCAATCAAAGACCATCCCTGCGAATCCGTTTGCACGATGGGAAGGCAGCGTCACCAGGTCGTCGACATAAAGAAAACGTGCCTTCGAAAGCTGATGCAAAATCCGAAATCCCCCGGCTGCAACGGCGTCCTGCTCTCCCGGCAGAAACGCCGCGACCACACGATAACCTTCCGGGCGCTGGATTTGATTCACCCACTCCGCAAAGCTCTCGGGCGACGCCATCACGGGCCGCCCCTCGCGCAGCACACAAAATGCAGCATAGGTTCGAACCGTATCGGCCGCGGCCACTTCCCTTACCTCTGCTTGTTGCAAAGTCTCAAGCATCGAGCTTCCTTGTAACCAATTCGTTCAGCAGCGCCGGATTGGCCTGCCCTTTCGATAGCTTCATCACCTGGCCCACGAAGAATGCGGATACAGTCTTTTTGCCGCCGCGGTATTGCTCCACCTGCTTTGGATTGGCCGCGATCGCTTCATCGATCATTTTTTCCAGCGCGCTGGAATCGCTGATCTGCTGCGGCTTCTCGCGCTCGTACACCACGCCAAAATCTTCGCCTGTCTCAAAGCAGCGGTCGAAGAGCTGCTTGAGCATCTTGCTGGAAAGCGCGCCGCTTTCCGCTAGATCCGCCGCTTGCGCAATACCGTGCATCGAGATTGGCGATTGTGCGAGTTCCAGACCGGCGGCCTTCAGACGGCCGAGAAGTTCGCCCTGCACCAGGTTGGCAACTCGCTTTGGACTTTTTGCTGCTTTGGCCGCCTGCTCAAACTGATCCGCGAAGGCTCGGCTGCTGGTCAACACCTGCGCGTCCTGCGCAGTAATTTCATACTCCGCAATCATGCGTTCGCGGCGCGCTTCTGGCAGTTCGGGCATGGTGGCGCGAATCTCTTCCTGCCAGGCTAGGCTGACCACCAATGGCGGCAGATCAGGATCGGGAAAATAGCGATAGTCGTGCGCCTGTTCCTTCGAGCGCATCGAGTAGGTTCGGCCTTCGGCGGAGTTATAGAGCCGCGACTCCTGCACTACGCGGCCGCCTCCTTCGATCACTTCAATCTGCCGCTCGATCTCATATTCCAGCGCCGCGCGGACAAAGCGAAAACTGTTGACATTCTTCACTTCCGCCTTGGTACCGAACTTCTCCGCACCCTTCAACCGCACGCTGACGTTGGCATCGCAGCGCAGCGAGCCCTCCTCCATGTTGCAATCGCTCACAGCGGTGTAGAGCAAAATTTCCTTGATGCGCGTCAGGTATTCGTAGGCTTCCTCGGCTGATCGAATGTCCGGCTCACTCACGATTTCCACCAGCGGCGTACCGCAACGGTTCAGATCGATGTACGTACTCTCGCGCGAGTCATGAAACCCTTCGTGCATGCTCTTGCCGGCATCCTCTTCCATGTGCAGCCGGGTGATGCCGATACGCTTTGTTCCGCTGCCGGATGCAGGGACGTCGATCCATCCGTGCTCCCCTAGCGGCTTGTCGAATTGAGAAATCTGATACCCCTTTGGCAGGTCGGGATAGAAATAATTCTTGCGCGCAAAAACGGAAGTCTCGTTGACCTGGCAATGCAGTGCCATTGCCGCCAGTGTTGCGAATTCCACCGCACGACGGTTTAACACAGGCAGCGCACCCGGCAATCCCAGGCATACAGGGCAAACCTGCGTGTTGGGCGCAGACCCAAACCGGCTCGAACATCCGCAAAAAGCTTTCGTTTCCGTCAGCAGTTGGACGTGTACTTCCAGGCCGATCACCGGCTCATACTTCGCAAGAACTTCAGGAGAAAGGGTCGAGGTAGCTGGCATGACAGGTTCAATTTTAGCAAGGGCAGCGAAGCTGATTGGAGAGAGCGCCAGATGCGGCGTCCCGGTTTGGGTCATGGGAGATGAATGGAGGCCTATGATTTTTCATTCTGCGGGTCAAATTCAAAAAGCAATTGCAATACATTGAACTGCAAGGTATGATGAGTCCCAATGAAGGTCAAACAGACCAATCCGAATTTTATGAACGGCGTTCCCGAGCTTCTGATCCTGCAACTGCTGCAGCAGGAAGAAATGTACGGTTATGAGATCGTGCAAGCCATTCGCGAACGAACAGACGCTGTCATCACCATCGGAGAAGGGGTGGTATATCCGGTGTTGCACGGTCTGGAGCAGGAGGGAGCGCTGCGGTCCCGGCGCAAAACCGTGAACGGTCGAAGTCGGATCTATTATTCTGTGACGGCTGCGGGATCGCGCCGCCTGGCCGAGCTTTCACATAGCTGGACCAATCTGACCCTTGCAATTCAAACCATGCTAACGGGAGGACAACGTGCCAAAGCCATTTCATGAGTTAAGTGAACGTTTACTGCGCGCAGGCGTTGCACCCAGGCATGTGCGGCGGTATCTGCGAGAGCTCCACGACCACTTGGCAGATTTAAGGGCGGACGAATTGCATTCGGGACGCAGCGCTGCGGACGCCGAATCGGCAGCTCTCGCCCGACTCGGAAGCATGGATGATCTGGCCAAAGCGATGATCGACCAGCGCCATTTCCAATCCTGGTTCGCCCGGGCGCCATGGGCGACGTTTAGTCTGGCGCCCGGATTGGCATTGGCTGCCGCGTGGGCTGTTGCCCTGTTCATTCTGTGGTCAGGGTGGCAAATGTTTCTTCCGAACGCCGCGACACCGTTTGGCACAGGACATTTCCGATTCTTCGATCTCCCGAATCTTTATTTCCAACTCGGCAAGGCAATCTATTTCTTCGCGCCGGTTCTCGTCGGCTGGTGCATTGGGCTGATTGCCATCCGACAGCGAGCCAAATCGACTTGGCCCCTCATCGGGCTAGCGATCGTCGCCTTGATGGACGATACCTTGGGGGTGTACGGCTATCGTGGGCCGGGGAACGTTGCTCATGTGTCCATGGGGCTCGGGGTCACTTGGGGCGCCCAGGGAATTCCTTACGAATTGCTGTATACGCTGATCCTTCTATCGATCATGGCTGCACCATATTGGGTTTGGAGATTGCGCCAGGCCTACTTGCGATCGGCGTGATCCGGCCCTAGCGCCGCGAAATGATAAACAGGTGGTCGGCCTCGATCAAGCGACGCGCCTGTCCTCGTGCATGGTTTGACCAGGGTCCACTGGGATCCAGACGGCTGTAGGTCATCCAATGTGGCAGGGCGCGGCGATGCTCTCCGATTCGCTCATACGCCAACGCCAAGTTGTAGTGGGCATCCGCGTACCGCGGAATAATTCGGATAGCTGCCTTGTAAGCATCAATCGCTTCAGTTAAGCGCTGCAGCTCGTCGAGCGCGTTCCCCAAGTCGAAAAATGCCAGTGCGTAATTGGGATCGGCCTCGGTGGCTCGGCGATACGCCTGCTCCGCCTGCAGATATTGCCGCTGGTTATAAAAAATCGTTCCCAGATTAATCAGGGCGGCGGCGTGGCCGGGATGCATGTCGATGGCGCGCTGATATAACTCGATCACGCGACCCAGCAAACCCTGCTCATCCTCCATTCGAACGGCTTCGTAGAAAAGTTCGGCGGCCTGCGATTCGCGGAACCGCTGGTGCGCCACTGCTCCTACCACCGTGCAGAAACGCTCCGGACCGCGACCTTCGAAATCGAAAACCAGTTGCCTCGACAGCGGGTCAACAATCGCACCTTCGTGGCGAAACACCACTCGGCTGCCGCCATAGACCATGCCTGCTTCCAGCAGCGGGTTGCTCATTCCAGATACACGCTGCATCGCCGCAACGGAAGCGGAAATTCGAGAACTCTTGATCCGTTGTTGCGAAAGAAGCCGTAATTTTCTTAATTGGGAAAGCTGCTGAAAGGTGTACGTCTCAAGAGAGTCGACTAGTCCAGCCCGCTCCCAACCTTGCAGCTGGCGCGCGGACACTTGCAGGATACGCATTACATCTTGACGGTTATATCGGGTCACAGATCAGTGCTCGCAGGTACCGTCTCTCGTCACGATTATGCAGTGTTTTCGCGGTGATCGCAAGAAC
This sequence comes from uncultured Acidobacteriota bacterium, assembly GCA_963737095.1. Lineage (GTDB taxonomy): Bacteria > Acidobacteriota > Terriglobia > Terriglobales > Acidobacteriaceae > JAKAAZ01. The sequence continues at coordinate 621,008 of CAVTRK010000008.1, read as the reverse complement.
ATTTGATAAATATCCGAGGAAAACGGGTACCAAATCTACTTGCGGTGCGACTCATTTTGTATTTAGGTCACGGCTTTCGCACGAGAACTATCACCGTTTTTCACAGCCTGCATTTCTCGAGGTCCTATCCTGCGAGCAACAAACTGAGCACAGATTTTATGCCGAGTGTAGAACGTGTTTTCGAACTGCTTCGCATGCAGAAAGCCGATCAGCTCTCCCGGATTCTGATCACAATTCCTGACTCCTTTCACGCGCTGATGCAAAAATGCGGGCGAGCGCTGGATCGTCGCGACAGGCTGCGAAATTATCCGCGATGGTGGTCATCACAATCGCCTGCCCTGTCAAAAAACGCATTCACTCGCGCGCCTGCCGCGGCCCTTGCGTAAACCGTTCTCCGTCGCTTCAGACGGTCGTTTTCTGTGACGGCGGTCACAGTGCCATATCGCTGCGGAATGATACCGTGGCAGCTGAATCGAGGCTTTCGAAACCTTTCGTTCTCTCCGCGAACCGTGCCTCCGCTGCATCGTGACGGCCGCACTTGTGAGGGTAGCGGCCACCGGCGAATAGAAACGAGCGTGCATCGTATGACGAGTCGTGAAAGAGTCTTCGCGGTTCTCAACGGACAGCAGCCGGATCATCGCGCATACATGCCGATCACAATGATGTTCGCCGCCGACATTCTAGGCGTGAAATACCTGCACTGCATTCAAGATCACAAAACCATGGCGGACGCCCAGATCAAGACCGCCGAGATGTTTGGCTTCGATCACGTCTCCACCATCGCTCCAACTTCCGAAGCCGTAGATCTTGGCGCCAAATTCCAATGGTTCGATGATCAGCCTCCCGGAGTGATTGAGCAGGAAGCTTTGCTCGCCGACAAATCGGCTCTGGCTCGCCTGCCGCGGCCCGACTCCGTGTTTGGCGCCAGCATGGAAGAGCGGATTCGTGGAGTCGAGCTACTGCGCCAGCGGGTTGGAAACCAACTGATCGTAGAGGGCTGGGTTGAAGGTCCTTGCTCAGATGCCGCCGACTTTCGCGGCATGAATCGACTGATGGTCGACTTCGCTGACGATCCCGAATTTGTAGCGCAGCTCTTCGAATATTCGGTAGAGTTAGCGACGGGATTTGCCGCAGCCCAAATAGCCGTTGGGGCAGACATCATCGGCATCGGCGACCCACCCTCCTCCCTGGTCAGCCCTCGCATGTATCAGCAACAGATCTGGCCATGGCATAAGAAGCTAATCGACGCGATCCACGCAAACGGGGCCAAGGTCCGTCTCCATGTGTGCGGCAACACTCGCAGAATTCTGGCTGATATTGGTCGCCTGGGATGCGATCTGGTGGACGTTGATTCCCCCGTTTCAATGGAAGAGGCGCGCGCCCGCGTCGGCCCTGCGCAGGCGTTCATCGGCAATCTTGATCCGGTCCGAGACGTTCGCAACGGTTCGCCGCAATCGATCCAGAAATCGCTGGAGGGGTTACAACAAGTGGCCGGCGATCGATGGATTGTTGCAGCAGGCTGCGAGATTGTTCGCGACACCCCGCATGAAAACTTACATGCAATGAGACGATTTGCTCAATCGCACGCGGCGGAGGCATTGCCAACATGAGGACGTTGCATGGCTGTGACATTCCCCGCTCTGAAGTAAGTACCCATATCGACGGGCACGATAGGCCGTGCTCGTCGGAACTACCAGTTCCACTAAAGGAAAAGCCATGATCCGATCCGAAGAACTCTATGATGCAATCCTGAACGGCGATGCAAAAAAAGCGCATGCCGCGACAGAAGCTGCCCTGGCGGCCGGTTCCGCACCGATGGATCTGATCACAAGTAGCATGGTGCCCGCAATGGACGAAGTTGGACGCTTGTTCGAGACCGAGGAGTATTTCGTTCCAGAACTTTTGCTGGCTGGTCGCGCCATGAAGAGCGCGATGGAACTGCTGCGCCCGTTAATGGCAACGGCCGGCGAAAAACTGTCGACCCGGGTCGTCATTGGCACCGTGAAGGGGGACATGCACGACATCGGAAAGAACCTTGTCTCCTCGATGCTGGAGGGGAGCGGATTTGAGGTATTCGATCTCGGGGCCGATGTGGCTCCAGATAAATTTGTCGCCGCCGTCCAGCAGCATAATCCGCAGGTCGTCTGTCTTTCCGCCCTGTTAACCGTCACCATGCCAGCCATGAAAACCACGATCGATGTGCTGGAAGCCGCGGGATTGCGCAAACACATCAAGGTGTTGATCGGAGGCGCGCCGGTCACTGGGCAGTATGCCAAAGAGATAGGCGCGGATGGGTACAGTGATAGCGCCAGCGGAGCCGTCAACCTGGTGCGTCAGATTGTTGCAGAGGCCTGAGATGATGGCGACCCGCAAGATTCGGAAATACACTTCTCTGGCATACTCTGCTACGGAGCCTTTGCTGTATGGAGTGAGCCCGCATCCACTCGCCTGCGGGCTTGGCCTGACAATCGGCAACGGCGAGGTATATCCAGAGGTTAACTTCACGCTTCCGGCGATCGACATCAATCGAGAGACATGGTCAGAGGTGGTCGCCCATTACGAACAGATGGCGAGCGAAATCCTACGGCGAGCGGGGGCGCTATCGGCTCCCGGCATCGTGCTGGAGTTTGAACTGCTTCCGCCAATGACGGAACACCCGGAATGGGGCGCGGAAATCACCTCGTTGTTGAAGCGAAAGATGCGTGCATACAACGAGAAGTATGGTCTGCCGTGTGCTCTTCGAGTGACCCCAACCGATATGCGAGATCAGTTGAAGCCACCGCAGTTACGGTCTGGCCAGCCGTGGGAGCAACTTCGAATGTCTCTCCATTTATGCGCAGATGCAGGGGCTGACATTCTTTCCATCGAGTCCGTCGGAGGTAAGGAAGTTCACGATCAAGCATTGATGTATGGAAATTTTCAAGGCATCGTATTTGCCTTGGGCGTGCTGGCTCCGCGCGATATGGCCTGGTTGTGGAACCAGATTGGAAACGTGTGCGATCAATATACTGGAGTGGTTCCTGGTGGAGACTCTGCCTGCGGATTCGCTAACACCGCCATGCAGCTGGCCCATCAAAAAATGCTGCCGGAAGTGCTCGCCGCCGTAGTTCGTGCAATGAGCGCGGTGCGCAGCCTGACTGCCTTTGAGCAAGGTGCGGTCGGCCCGTCGAAAGATTGCGCCTACGAAGGTCCCATCTTAAAGGCGATCACCGGCTTCCCCATATCCATGGAGGGCAAATCCGCCAGTTGTGCCCATTTCAGTCCGTTGGGAAATATTGCCGCCAGCATGTGTGACTTGTGGAGCAATGAGTCGGTGCAAAATGTTCGCCTGCTTTCCGGCAATGCTCCTGAGGTCTTCACTGAACTGCTGACCTATGATTGCCGCCTGATGAATGCGGCCGCCGCGACCCGCGAAGGCGCGCTGCAGATGCGCGACTGGATGACCGCCTCCGACGAATGGCTCAGTCCGCAAGCCGCTGTCCTGTCGCCGGCAGCGACCCTCAAGATTGCCACGGCCATTGTCAACGCCGGCACTCCCTATCATCGAACCATCGCCGCCGGACAGGCCGCGGTCGAAATCCTCAATGATGGCATCCGTCAGGGCAAGCTTCGGTTGTCCAAGAAGGAGCAGCAGTGGCTAACGCGCATCGATCAGTCACTGGGCAGTTTCCCATCCGATGAAGATTCTTTGATTGACGCGATGGAAGAGCAGTACGGAAACTTCTACGACAAGTCCAGCTATGGATTGAGTCCGGTCGCTGTGGTCGCCTGATCTTCCTTTGGAATGTGGGCTCATCGGCTGGGGCCACAAGCCGAAAACTCCTCCGCTGCTTATTTTGTCGTATCGAGGACGGTCACGCTTGAATGGTCGGCAGAGAATCGACGCAGCACTGAATGGCCGGTGGCCCGACCGCACACCGGTGATGCTGCACAATTTTATGATGGCCGCTAGAGAGGCTGGGCTTACGATGCGCCAGTACAGAGAGAGCCCGCGGCTTATTGCCCGCTGTTTCGGGGAAGCGGCCGAGCGGTACGGTCTCGACGGCATCATGGTCGATATCGATACAGTGACCCTCGCAGGCGCTGTTGGCGTACCCATCGACTTTCCTGAAGACAATCCTGCACGCTCCCGTGGTTCGTGCTTGCCTGCACTCGAAGCTGTGCGAGATTTGGAGCCTGTCGACATATCTCGCAATCCACGTATTCAGATCCTGGTGGAAGCGGTCGCCATCCTGGTGCGCGATTATGGGAATGAAATCTTTATCCGCGGCAACTGTGACCAATCGCCATTTTCGCTGGCCGGAGAAATGCGTGGGCTGGACCTGTGGCTGATGGATGTTGCATCGCAGGAAAACGATGAGCTCGTGCATGCACTGCTTGGATACTGTACCGGCGTAACTTGCCAGCTCCTCCAACTGATGGCGAAAACCGGAGCGCATATGCTTTCTAACGGCGATAGTCCAGCTGGGCCGGATATGCTATCCCCGCGTTTTTACAGCGCGTACGCCTTGCCCTATGAACAGCGGGTCGCTGCGTTCTCCCATGATCTGGGCCTGCCGTACTTGTTGCATATTTGCGGAAAAACCGATCGAATCCTCAAGCAAATGGCAACCATTGGAGCCGACGCATTGGAGATAGATTTCAAAACAAATTTGCAGCTTGCCCACGACACTTTGAAGGATAAGATCACGTTCGTCGGCAACATCGATCCCTCTGAAGTGCTTGCACGCGGAACTCCCCAGCAAGTCCAGAGCAAGACGGAAGAACTACTCGACACATTTGCGGATAATCCTCGCTTTGTGCTGAACAGCGGCTGTGCGCTACCCGCCGATACTCCTTCTGAAAATATTTACGCCATGCTGGCGTGCGTCCGCAATCGTTCTGGCTCTTTTGTGTCTGAATTAAAGCGCGAACAAGGTGGAAGTAATTGACAGCTCCAATGGTGACACCATGCGCCTGAAAATCATTTGTTGTCAGGTCCTCACACGCGAGATGGAAGCGGTGATTCCCGCTTCTCCGCATGCGATTGACGTGGAATTCGTCACGATGGGATTGCATGACCTGGGTGTCGGCATGCGGCCGCAGTTGCAGGAACACATCGACACAGCCGACCCATCAGGGTATGACGCCATCCTTCTGGGATATGCACTTTGTGGTCGAGGCACAGAGGGCTTGCGCGCAGGAAAAACTCGCCTGGTCCTGCCGCGCGCACACGACTGCATTGCACTGCTGATGGGTGATCGACATCGCTATCAGGCTTATTTCGACAGCCACTCCGGAGTGTATTACCGTTCCCCTGGTTGGATTGAGTTTCAAAGCCCAGGACAGATCCTCGAGCAAGCGGGAGCCACGGCGGGACGCATTCTGGGTGAGCGTCGTAGCCGGGAAGAATTTATCGCGCAATACGGCGAGGAAAATGGCGTCTACCTCTTTGAACAGTTCAACGCGTTCCGCGCCCACTATTCACAACTCACCTACATTTCCCCTGGGGTCGAAGGAGAAAATTTTCCCCGCGAACAGGCTCGTGCCGAAGCGAAGAAAGAAGGGTGGAGATTTGACGAAGTTCAGGGATCACTCTCCCTGCTGCAACGCCTCGCCAACGGCGAATGGGATGACGCCGATTTTCTCATCGTCCCGCCGGGATCGACCATTCGCGCAACCTTGGGCGAAGGCATTGTGGACATCAAATGACCGCGGAGATTGTTCGCATCCAATTGGAGCCTTCCGGAACAATTGTTGGCCTTGAACGCGGCCTGGCTCTCCGTTCCGCGCTCTCTCTGCATGGAATCGAGTTCCCCTGCGGCGGGACAGGCCTTTGCGGTGGGTGTCGAGTGCGCGTGCTCCAGGGATCGCTTCCGGTCACACAGCAGGACAATTTGTTCTTCTCGGCGGAGGATCTTGCCAGCGGCTGGCGTCTCGGCTGCCAGGCCATTGCGGACGGACCTCTGGTTCTGGAGTGTGAGCAATGGCACATGGAAATCCTGGATGACAATTCATTCTTGTCGGGAAAAGGAAAGCCGGGCCTGGGAGTCGCGGTCGATCTTGGCACCACCACCATCGCCGCGCAGCTAGTCGATCTCGCAACCGGCAATGTACTCGGCGTGGAAACCGAACCGAATCCTCAAGCTCCTTTTGGCTCGGACGTGTTGAGTAGAATTCGCGCCGTTCTTGCCGGCGCTGATCTCACCACTTCCGTTCGCGCCACAATCGGCTCCATGGTTGAAAGGCTGGCTCGGCGACGACAACAGGAAGTTGTAGAGATCCTGTTGGTCGGCAATTCCGTGATGCATCACCTATTCTCCAATCTCAATGTGGAACCACTATCGCACGCTCCTTTCCATTCATCGATGTTGGGTGAGCAGGCGTTCTCAGCCGATCAAATCGGCTGGCCCTTGTCTCCATCCTGCAAAATTCACTTCGCTCGCTGTCTGGGCGGATTTGTCGGCTCCGACATTCTGGCCGGCATTCTCGCTGTCGGAATGGCCACCTCGAAAGAAATGATCGCACTGGTCGACTTGGGCACGAACGGCGAAATCGCGATCGGCAATCGCGATCGAATTCTATATGCCTCGACCGCTGCCGGGCCCGCCTTTGAAGCGGCTTCCATTCGCATGGGCATGCGTGCCTCTTCCGGCGCCATCTCGCGCGTGTCGATTACAAACGATCAAGTTAACGTGCTAGTCATTGGTGAGCAGGAGCCGCGCGGAATTTGTGGCAGTGGCCTGGTCGACGCGGTTGCAGTGGGATTGGAAAGCGGCGCAATTCTGCGCTCCGGCCGCATCGCCAATGGCAGCAAGATTTTTCCGGTCGCAGGCCCGGTGACTTTATTTCAGGCGGATATTCGAGAGCTGCAACTTGCCAAGGCCGCGATCGCTGCCGGGTTCAGACTGCTGTTGCGTTCCCTGGGTGCGCAGGCGGACGATCTCAGACGCATCTATCTTGCGGGAGCGTTCGGCAACTATGTACGAGCTGCGAGTGCCATCCGTATCGGTCTTCTGGAGTTTTCTCCGCAGCGCATCCTACCCTCCGGCAACACCGCATTGCGTGGAGCGAAATTGATGTTGCTTTCCACGAACCCGGCTGCGCTGCCAGAAATGGAACATGTCGCTTTGGCGGCCGACCCAGATTTTCAGGAGGAATTCGTGAATTGCATGAACTTTCCTGAAGCTCAGCAGCCCGCGTGACATTGCAGCCCGCAATTTCCTCGCCTCAGTATCGACCATTGAATTCGTGTACCGCATCTAGCATCGCCACAATATTCTCGATCGGCGTGGCCGCTTGAATATTATGCGTGCCGTTAAAGACGAATCCGCCCCCAGGAGAGAAAATTTCGCATCGCCGCAAAACCTGTTCGCGGACTTCCGCCGGAGTGCCGAACGGCATCACCTTCTGCGTGTCCACACCCCCTCCCCAGAAGACGAGATGATCGCCATAGTTCGCTTTCAATTCTGCTGGGTCCATGCCAGTAGCGGAGCACTGAACGGGATTGAGAATGTCAAAGCCCGCATCAATAAAGGAAGGTAGAAACTTCACAACCGATCCACACGAATGCTTGAAGGTTTTCCACGTCGTATGCGCGTGTACCCAGTCGTTCACGCGTCTGTAGTAAGGGAAATAGAGATTGCGAAATGTCTTCACCGAGCAAAAGGCCGATGTCTGCGTGCCGAAGTCTGTGCCACAAACAAACATCGCCTGCACCGTATCCCCCAGCGCAGCATGGATGCGTTCCAAATTCTGGATTCCAATCTCGCACTGTCTCTCGAAAATTTTGTGGACATAATCCTGACGGCTGCTGGTGGAAACATACCACTCCGTAATATCCCGAATTCCCCGGGGATGCTTGAGCGATGGCGCCGGCACTAAAGCGATGTCTCCGAAAGCGGTCCCGCCGAAGGTAGCGATCACACCTCTACCCGTAGCCGACGCTGCTTTCACCGATCGCACCAAGTGGTCGAGTTCCTCCGGCTTAATATCCCTGAACTCCTCCATGTTGTCTTCCGCATTCAGCGTCTCGTCCTGGAAAGGCTCCTGGCGCACAATCGCATCGAAGAAATATCCGCCCTCTGGCATCCGTCCGCTCGGCGGAACAGACGTATCGCCTTCCGGGTAGATCAGCGTGTCTCCCTTGGCATCCACGGTCACATTGAAGTTTCCTGGGACTTCAATCTCGAGTCCGTTTAAGCGCCAGGCTTTCCAGTTATCGGCGGGAAATCCAAACATGGTGCTTCGGGGGAATACGCCCACCACGTCGATTCCCATCGCATCCGCCAGATCGTCCTCAATCAGCCCCAGCATTTGAAATGGCTCGTGAACTCGCGCAGGATGCTTGTCCAGGCCGTAGTGTTCACGCAGTCCGGCGACACAACTGACATGCATTCCGGTCACCGCAGTCCCACCAAAATCGATGGGAATACAATCCGGTTGCTTGTGATTCATCGTGGAGATGAGCCGATCACGGCTCGCTGCTATGTCCGATACAATCTTCATCGCGGCCCCCATTTCTGCGGCTATACGCACCGGATTATAGGCGGCAGACGAACCTGAGCCGCGTGTTCCCCGTCACATCGGCGCTAAGGATCTCGACGGCTTGTTGAGGCTTAGAATTTCACTAAATCGGCTGGCAGCTCGGGCACCAGAAGGTGGTTCGCGCTCCCACGCCTTGCTTCCGCATTTCGATTGGCGTACCACAACGTCGACAAGGCTCCCCCCTGCGTCCATAGACCCATAAGCGCGCAGATGGATCGGAGTTGTGGGTGGTTCGTCGCAGTCCAGCGTAGGTGGATATGTTACCGTCCGCATCTTCAGTGACGTTCAGCGCGAGGAACTTCCGCGCCGTAAAAACCAACTGCTCCAATTGGCTCCCATCCAAGGTTCTCACCTCGCGAAATGGGTTCACTCCGCAGAGGAAGCATGTTTCCGACTTGTAGACATTGCCAATTCCAGCCACGACCCGCTGGTTCAGCAACACTTGCCCAATTTGCTTCCCGGGACGCTCCAGAATCGCGGTGATGGCCTTCGATGAATCAAAGTCTTGCTTTAATAAATCCGGCCCTAGCTCGGAAATTATTATCTTTCGCTGCAGCGACTTTTCCGAGTGAAACTCCGCGACTGGAACAGAGAATCCTACCGCGCTCCAATCCGAAGTCTCGATGACGACCCGCATATCCCGCCGCGGCCGCCGCCATTTCTCTCCGGTTCGATAGATATGCCACGAACCGTTCATGCGCATGTGCGTCACCAGGATCAAATCTCCGGAGAAATACATCAGCAGCCATTTGCCCTGAGCCTCGACACGCTCAATTGTGCGTCCAGCAAGCTGTTTATCATCGTCGACTCTGGCCAGGTGAGCATAGGCTGCTTCAAATCGAGTCACGACTCTTCCTGCCAGGGCTCGATCCAGAGCGCGAGCCGAACGGAATATTGTGTCTCCCTCCGGCACCGCTACTGCACCTCGCGCGAAGGCGCCGAACCTGCAGGTGCATGCGCGATCGGAGATAGAAGAGCGCGCCGCAGATGAAAACCCATCGGTGAAGCGTGGAAGCCGGAATCGAGCAAGAAGCGGGAGAGAAAATGTTCCGCGATGGGAACATCATTCACCGTAGCCAGCAGCAATCCGCCAGAACGCGCCGAGCCCTGCGCCTGCAAATCCTGCTGCCCTAGTTCTGCCAGAAAGTTCGCCAAATCGCGAGCCACGTGGCTTCGATCCGGTTCGTCGGCGGCGAGAAATACGATCAGGTTTGGATTATTCCGGCGCATATAGGCGATCAGATCGCCATTTCGCAAAATGATGCGAGCCCCCACTGCTCGTGCCAGCATGCGCGTGTTTCCTTCCCTTGCGGGTTCGGGCTCCGTCGTCTCCGGATTGACAACCGACTCCTCCACGATCGAACTTGACGGCCAGCGCAAAACCGAACCATACAGATTTGCCGGATCTGTTGCTGCCAGGCAAAGCATCTCTGGCTTTTCCGGGGTACGATCTATACGCAACGACCGCAGCAGATCAATCGCGGAAGGTAAAGCAAACTGCGCTCCTCCCAGGCCAGCCACGAAATATCCGCGCCGCACGCGCCCGGACTCTTCGAGAGCTTTCAGCACGTCGTACACGGCGCTGAATCCGCCTGCAATGCTTTCCAGACCCATCGTCTCGCGGGCCACCACACCGTGCCGCTTCAGCAACTGCAAGGCAACCGCGTGACTCCGAATCGTCGGCGAAATCGGCTCCGATTCCGCGGCATCCACCAGCGTCCACCGACCTTGCGCGCTTGGCGCCAACGTGCGACGTGAACGAAAATTGGACTGCACATGCTGCCGCGATGAGCTTCGAGTACTGGCTCGCCGCGCCATATAGGCTCGCAACGCATGAAATGTGTCATTCGTGACCCGCCCCGCCCACACCAGTCCCCATAAAGCATCAATGGTCTCGCCCGGAAATCCTCCGCCGACCGCTTCGTGCAGCGCGCCAAAAAACATAGCCCCGCGCGACGCCAACAAATCGAGGATCTGCTGCTGCTTCTCGCCCAGCGGATTTTCCGAGGAATCCACCTGCAATTTGGAGACCGGAGGAGCGTGCAATTCATGCAGCTTGTCGGCAAGATAGAGCGCGATGCGACCGTCAGCCTCGCCAATCGGCTCGACCCCGCACCACACCACTTCTCCCGCGCCAATCAAAGTATCCAGATCGCTGGCTTGATATCCAAGAACTCGTGCAGGCAATATTTCTCGTTCGACAACAGAAGCCGGCAAAGGCGCCCCCTGAACTTGATCGATGGCATCGAGTACCGCGTCCAGCCCTCGCCTTTTATGCAGACATCCATGCCAGTGCGTCGCCATGCGCGCCAGCGTTTGCTGCTCCACCGGCTCCACTTGCTTGCGCAATCTCGCCAATGATTTGCGGCGGATCGATCGCAACACTTCAGCATCGCACCATTCGCGATGGATTCCGCCCGGGCGGAAATTTCCTTCCACTAGACCGGCCCGCATAAACCAGAACGCGCAGCGAGCTTTGTACTGCTTGTAGCATTCCATCCAAACCGCGTCCCCACCTCTTCCACCGTAAACGGACCGTGGGTACGCGCATAGCGCTTCAGCAGCTCCAACTGCGGCTCGCTTATCGGATCGAGAAATGCTTTTGGAACGCCGGGCGGCAATGGAATTCCGAGCGCATCGCGAAACTTGGCCGCATCTTCAATCGCAATCAAACGCTTCTCGCCAAGCAGCTGAACTTCAAGCGCCCGTCGTGCCCGCAGCAACTTCGCGGCGACAGCATCCACATCCAAACCAACTGTTCGGCGCGAGAGTTCGGCCCGGGTCAAGTCGCCCAGCCGCAGCAGCAAATCATGCACTCCATCCAAACTTTTGGCGCGATAATTTTCATCGAGCGCCTGAAGTTGCTCCTCCACTTCTTCAATTGCCGATGCATCCAGCAACTCACGCAAGTCCGCATCGCCCATCAGGTCGCGCAATTGATCCTGGTCGATGGTGAGTGCCTGCGCCCTTCGCTCTGCTAAGGGAGCGTCCCCGTCGTAAATAAAATTGGCCGCATACCCGAACAACAGTGAGGCCGCGAACGGCGACGGTGTGCGTGTATCCGCAATATGAACCCTAATGCTTCGGCCGGCTATGCCGCGCAGCACTTCAAGAAACGCCGGCATGTCGAATACATCGCGCAGCGTTTCGCGATAGGCTTCCAGCAACATCGGGAAAGAAGCATATCGCGACGCCACAGCCAGCAAATCGTAGGCGCGTTTTCGCTGCTGCCACAGAGGAGCTCGACCCTGCGCGCGACGCCGCGGCAGCAGCAGCGCCCGGGCCGCACCCTCGCGAAACTTCGCCGCGAACAACGCCGTCGATCCCAGCTGACGCAGCACCAGGTCGGTGGCTTCCACAGGATCGAGCAAAAGCACGTCGATATCCGGAGCTTCGGCCGTCTCTGGAAATCTCAGAACGAATCCGTCATTCGTCCACAGCGTTTCAATGTCGACATGGCCCGCGGCCTGTAACCGCGCGCTCACGGCCATCGCCCAGGGTGCATGAATGCGGCTGCCAAATGGCGTCAGCACGCACACCCGCCAATCTCCCAGCTCATCGCGACATCGCTCAATCACAATGGTGCGATCGTCCGGAACTTCAGTGGTCGCGATTTCCTGGTCGGCCAGAAAACGCATCAGGTTGTCGGCAGCCTGAGGATCCAGATCATGTTCCCGCGTCAAGCGGCTGACGGCGGCGTTCCTTTCCATGCCGCGCAGCTCGCGCACCATGGCTCCAATCCGCCGCCCGAATTCCAATGGTCTCCCCGGTCCTTCACCATGCCAGAACGGCATTTTTCCCGGCTCTCCTGGCGCAGGTGAAACAAGTACGCGGTCATGCGTGATCTCATCAATCCGCCACGTGGTTGCGCCTAGAACAAATGTTTCGCCTCCATGGCTTTCAAACACCATTTCCTCATCCAACTCGCCAACGCGCACTGGCTTATCTTTCGAGCTGGAAAGAAACACTCCATATAAACCGCGGTCGGGAATCGTGCCACCATTCAATATCGCGAGACTTTTGGCCCCTTGGCGAGGGGTCAACGTATTCCGTACGCGATCCCAGGTGATGCGAGGACGCAACTCCGCGAATTCATCCGACGGATAGCGTCCGGAAAGCATATCCAGTACCCCGTCGAACGCCGCTCGGCTCAGAGTGGCAAACGGTGCGGAGCTCGCGATCAACCGGTGCAACGCATCGTAATCAACCGGGACGCTCTCTCGGTCGTCATCCAACGCACTCGTGTCGGAGTCGGAGCGTGATCTTGTTTTCTTTCCTCCTGGTTTGGTAGCGCGGGGCTTCTCCGGCGGCTCCGCCACAATCGCTACGATTTGCTGCGCCAGCACATCCAGTGGATTGCGCAGATACCGCGTCGACTCGACCAGCCCCTCATGCATGGCCTTGGTTGCCGCTGCGCATGCGATCAAGTCTGCGCGAAATTTCGGGAAGATGATTCCATCGCTGACTGCCCCTACATGATGCCCGGCGCGACCAATGCGCTGCATGCCGCTTGCGATGGAAGGCGGCGCTTCGATCTGGATCACCAGATCGACCGCTCCCATGTCGATGCCTAGCTCCAGTGAGGATGTCGCAACCAGGGCGCGAATCCGTCCCGCTTTCAGCAGCTCTTCAATCTCAGATCGTTGTGCCGCCGCCAGCGAACCATGGTGGGCGCGCGCGATCGATTCTTCCGCCAGCTCATTGATCGCACCTGCCAACCGCTCCGCTACTCGACGACTATTGACAAAGATCAACGTCGATTGTTTTTCGCGAATCAACTCCAGCAGCCGCGGATGTATCGCCGTCCAGATGGAGGTGCGCTTCGGCCCTTGCGATGCGGGTCCGCTGGGTAACTCTTCCGCCTGACCGAGACGCGCCATATCCTCCACTGGGACTTCAATCCGAAGATCGAGCCGCTTTGGTTCGCTGGCGTTGATGATCGTGACCGGCCGAAAACGTGGCGCGCCCGGCGTTGAAATATCCGCAGCATTGGCCAGCCACTCCGGCTCAAGCGCGTCCAGTGCCTGCACGTTTTCGCTGACCAAATCCGGTTTTGCCTCAGACGTGGCAACACCATCCGAGATCTCCTTCGAGACCTCTACGCCGCCGAGAAACTGCGCCACTTCCTCTAGCGGGCGCTGTGTTGCCGACAATCCAATGCGCTGAATCGGCCGCCCGACCAGCGCCTGCAAGCGCTCCAGCGATACGGCGAGGTGTGCCCCTCTCTTGGTCGGCACCAGCGCGTGAATCTCATCAACAATCACCGTCTCGACCGAACGCAGCGAGGCCGCCGCATCGCTCGTCAGCAATAGATAGAGGGATTCTGGCGTAGTGATTAAAATTTCCGCGGGATCGCGGCGAAACCGGGCTCGCTCTGTCTGCGGAGTGTCACCCGTTCGTACGCTGATGCTGAGGTTCACGGACCGGCACTCCGGCTCGTTCGGCCATCTGCTTAATTCCTGCCAGCGGCGATCGCAGGTTGCGCTCCACGTCGACAGCCAGTGCCTTCAGCGGACTGATGTAGATGACGCGGCATCCATGGGTGTCGGCCGGTGCCGGCTGCAGCATCAATTTGTCGATGCACCACAAGAAAGCGGTCAGAGTCTTTCCGGTGCCAGTCGGTGCCAGAATGAGTGTCGAATCGCCCTTCGCAATCGCTGGCCATCCCAGCCGCTGGGGCGTAGTCGGATGCTCAAAGACCGCGCGCAACCAGTCCGCGGTTACTGGATGAAAGATCGAGAGCGGATCAAAGGAATTCTCAGCAGACGGGTTCACCGGCTTCGGATCCTCAAGCGGAGGTTTACCGGGAGCCGGCTTCTTCTTGCTTCGCGCTTGCGTGGCAGCTTTCGATTTCGCCACAGACAGTATCCCCACTATTTCTCAGAATATCGTGGGGCAGCGTCACCCGCCCTGTAGGGTTGGATGCGCGACACTATTCTTTTCGTGCCACGCGAATCTCGTACACTTCATGACCAGGAGGCACAAATGGATTCCGCCCCGGAGCCAAACCCAGTCACCGATCCTGCGCTTGCGGACATCCTTGCCCAGCTGATGCGCCGCGAACCAATCTTTCATAGACCTGAATTCGGGACCACGCGAGCCGACTTCGAGAAGATGACAACTCAGGATTATTGGGAAGTTGGAGCCTCTGGACGCCGCTACAGCCGCGTCTATGTGCTGGACACCCTGAAGGTGCGTTTACAACAGGATCAAAGCGTCGATATCTGGGAGACGAGCGACTTTCACTGCAGACCGTTAAGCGCCGACGTCTACCTGCTGACCTACACCTTATTGCAGCGAGGGACGCGCAAGACTCGCCGAGCCACTATCTGGCAGCAGACGCCGGAAGGCTGGAAGGCCGTCTACCACCAGGGAACCATCGTCGAATAGCAAAACCGCGCACAGATCCGCGAGTTCGGAACTATTAGTACCCCGCCAGCTCGACCATCGCCTTACGAATATCCTCTGGCTGCGGCAGAATGACATCTTCCAGAGTTGGCTGGTACGCAACAAACACATCCTTGGAAGCAATGCGGCGCACGGGAGCGTCCAGGTCGTCAAATAGCTCATCGGCAATGCGGGCTGCAATTTCCGCACCATATCCCCAACTGCGCATATCCTCATACGCAACCAGCGCCCGGCTGGTCTTGCGGACAGAAGTTGCAATCGCGTCCCAATCGTACGGACTCAGCGAACGTAGATCGATCAATTCCACATCCACCCCATTTTCGCGCTCGGCGCGCTGGGCGGCCTGCAGCGCTCGCGGTACCACCGCACCGAATGTGATCACCGTTAGCTGCTTCCCCGGTCGAACAATTTTTGCCTTGCCAAACGGAATCGTAAAATCCGGCCCTGGATAAGCAGCCCGGCCATACGTCTCTCGATAAAGCCGCTTATGCTCCAGAAATAAAACTGGGTCGTCGCAGCGAATCGCCGTTCGCAGCAGGCCATTGGCGTCCAGCGCATTCGAGGGATAGACAACGCGAATACCAGGTGTGTGCGTGAAAATGCTCTCGCCGGATTGCGAGTGATAAATCGCACCACCGGTCAAATAACCTCCCGTCGCCACACGAATCACGGTCGGGCTGGAGAAGGTTCCATTGCTGCGCCAGCGAATCAGCGGCAACTCGTTCCGCAACTGATGCATGGCAGGCCAGATGTAGTCGAAAAACTGAATCTCCGCGACAGGTTTCATTCCGCGGGTCGCCATGCCTACCGCCCGACCCACAATATTGGCCTCTGCGAGCGGAGAATTGAAGACTCGATCGGAACCAAATTCGCGCTGCAGCCCGCTGGTCAATTTGAATACGCCGCCTTTGCCCTTGATGCCGCTCTCTTCCAGAGAACTCTCGCGACTGCAATCCGCCACATCTTCTCCAAAAACCACGATGCGGTCGTCGCGCTTCATCTCGTCGCGAAGGCAGGCGTTAATCAGGTCCGCCATGGTGCGTTCCGCAACGGGATGCGCCGGATCTTCCACCATGCGGCTGGCTCCGTCAGAAATGAATCTGCAGTCGGATCCAGGTCTTCGGAGTACACATGCTCATAGATGGTATCGGTCGCCGGAAACGGAGCTCGCAGCACAATCTCAGTAGCCACGCGGATCTCTTCATCCACCGTCTGCTCCAGCCGCGTGATGGCCGCCTCATCCAGGATTCCCTCGCGCAATAAACGCATTTGCAGCTTTGGCAGCGGATCGCGCATGGCATCGGCTTCGCGCTCGGCTTCGGATCGATAGAATCGTTCATCGTCGGAAAGTGAGTGCGAATATGGCCGGGTCACATGACCATGCACAAACGCCGGCCCATTTCCTGCACGGCAATAAGCAACTGCCTCCTGCATCGTTTTGTGACATTCAATGGCATCGGTGCCATCAATCTCCGCGAAGAAAAAGTTGGGAAAGTTCGCAACCAGCTTTGAAATGTTGCCGCCCGCCGTGTTCACTTCAACCGGAACGGAAATCGCGTACCCATTGTCCTGAACAACAAACAGCACTGGTAATTTCAGATTGGCGGCCGAGTTCATGGCCTCCCAGAATTCGCCCTCGCTGGTGGTGCCGTCACCCAGCGAGCAATACACCACTTCATCCGCGTGAAAAGTAACATTTTTATAGGCGCGATAATCCTTCTCGTCAGCCTTCAGGTCGGGCTTTTTGGCAGCTTCCGGATGATGATTGAAATAGCGTCCCGCCTCGGCGCAGCCGACGGCCTGCAGGCACTGCGATCCGGTCGGTGAAGACTGGGTAACAAGGTTCAAACGCGCGCTAGCCCAGTGTGAAGGCATTTGCCGGCCGCCGCTTCCCGGATCAGCTTCCGCGCCAACCGCTGCCAGCAGCATTTCTTCCGCGGTCATTCCCAGGGCCAGGCACAGCGCCCGGTCGCGGTAATACGGATAGAACCAGTCATAACCGGACCGCAATGCCATTCCCGCGGCCACTGACAGAGCCTCATGCCCAGCACCCGAGATCTGAAAGAAGATCTTCTGTTGGCGCTTCAGCATAATTTCGCGATCGTCGATCCGGCGAGACTGGTACATCAGCCGGTACATCTGAATCATCTGTTCGTGCGAAAGTCCGTGGGTCTCAACCGGCGTTTTGGTCGCGGTGACGGTGCGCGTTGCTGCCATTTTGGATCCTTTTCAGATCGGATTGCGTCGGTGCTCGCCGTACCATCGAAATACGCACAGCGAACTGGCTATTTTACGGCAAAACCATGAACACTAAGGAGTGTTTTGTTTCATGTTATTTATAGTTGTTCCCGGCGCTCAGTCATTTCGATCCTTGCCAGCAACCCGTTTGATACTTTCTGGTTGGAGTCGCTCCTAAAAACATCTCAATATCGTTCCCGCGATTGCGCGTGCAGGTTCAACGAAGTGCCTAGAAAATCGTTTGAATAGGGGTCGTGCGCAATCCCTTGTTGATCAGGACGTTTCGATCTGGTGGATACAGCCACAAATCTAGAATGCTCTGATTCTGCAGTGCTGCCTTCGGGAATGTGAGGTTCCTCGGTGATTCCCATCACGGACATGCAGGGGTTACGAAGTCTAAGCTTTGTTCGCAAAGGCCATTTATCCAGACCTTCAAGAACCGTTCTCGGGTGACGGAAAATTTGCAGGGTTCGAGCGTGAGGATTGCCGATGGGAACGAAGCAAAAATCCGGAACGTTTTCGCGACGAACATTCCTCGAGATGACTGCCGCTGCGGGTGCGGCACTCGCTGCCGGCTGCGCGACCGGTAAGCGCGGCAATTGGGAATTCTTCACTGAAGACGAAGCTGCAACCCTGACTGCCATCTGTGATCAAATTCTTCCAGCCGACGATTTTCCCAGCGCCTCCCAGGCCGGTGTCCTGAACTACATCGACAAACAAATTACGCGGCACTATTGTCGCCATCAACGCGCCTATCGGCAAGGCCTGGCGCGAGCCAACCAACTCAGTCAGCAGCAATGCGATAAAACACTCGCCACCGCCTCTTCAACCGAGCAATTGCGCGTGGTCACGTCACTGGAACAATCTGACAAGGCCTTTTTTGACTTGGTTCGCAGTCATACCTTTGAGGGCTTTTATGGTTCTCCTCGCCATGGCGGCAATCGCAACGCCGTCAGCTGGCACATGCTTGGGCTCGACGATCCGCCCATCCGCGGCCGCTCGCGGTATGACCTAAAGAAAGGTACCCCGTCATGAAACGCGTCAATGCTGTTGTCATCGGAGCGGGAGCCGCAGGTGGCATCGTCGCCAAGGAACTATCGACAGCCGGCCTAAGCGTGGTGCTGCTGGAACGCGGCAAATGGTACACCGCAAGTGACTGCCGCAAAGACGATCTGCGCAATCAACGCACCACTCTTTTAGGAAACGCTTTTGGGCCGCCCGATGAAGGCAACCCCCGCGTCTGGGTCGATGGCAAAGGTGTTTCGCATATCACTCTTCCGAGTGAAGGCGACTATCAAAATAATGCGGCGTGCGTGGGCGGAGGAACACTCAGCTACGGCGCCCAGGCCTGGCGATATTTGCCGCAGGACTTTCGCATGCGCTCGACATACGGCGTGCCCGCAGGTAGTTCATTGGAAGACTGGCCCATCTCCTACGACGACTTGGAACCTTTCTACGTCAAGGCCGAACGCGAAATCGGCGTTTCTGGCGACGATTCTGCCACTCCGTTTCGCGGACCACGCAGCCGCGATTTGCCGATGCCGCCGTTGCCGCAGACTCGTGAGTTCGAAGTTCTGGAGCCTGCAGCCAAGCGCCTCGGCCTGCACCCGATCAACATCCCCATGGCGCGGAACAGCGTTCCCTACAATGGACGCGGTCCGTGCATGCGCTGCCGTTGGTGCTGTGGTTTCGCCTGCGAAGTCGATGCGAAAAACGGCTCGCAAAATACTGTCATCCCCATCGCTCTGGCCAGCGGGAACTGCGAGATGCGCACCGAGTGCATGGTGAAAGAAATTCTGATGGACGATCGCGGTCGGGCCCGCGGCGTATCGTACTTCGACGCGGATAGTCATTTGCAGGAACAGCTTTCCGATATTGTCGTGGTGTCTGCCTGCGCCATAGAATCTGCTCGCCTGCTATTGAATTCGAAGAGCCGCCTGTTCCCTGCCGGCATCGGCAATCGCTACGACCAGGTTGGAAGAAATTTACAAGGCCATCATTACACCGGCGCGGTCGGATATTTCGATTTCGAAACCTACGATGACATTGGCCCAGGCGCCAACATCGCCATTACCGACTACAACCACGGCACACACGGCCTCTGCGGCGGCGGCATGCTGGCCAATGAGTTTATTCGCCTCCCCATCCATTCGCTCGATCGCCTGCCGACAGATACGCCGCGCTGGGGGCTGGGCCATAAACATGCCATGCGCAATTATCACAAGCGCACCATTGTTGTGATCGGACCCACGCAGCAGATTCCAACCGAGCATGCGCGTGTCACTGTTGATCCTTCGGTGAAAGACAAGTGGGGATTGCCCGTCGCGCGCCTTCAAGGAAATTGCCATCCGCATACCTTTGCCATTGGCGACGTTCAAGCCAAACGCGCAGCCGCGTGGCTGAAGGAAGCCGGCGCCATCGAAACCTCGCTGATGACATCCCGCCCGGAAGTACGGCCCGAAGTGATTGAAGCCAGCCAGCACCAGGCGGGTACCTGCCGCATGGGTAATGATCCTCGCTCCTCCGTCGTCAACCGTGACTGCCAGATCCACGACGTCGATAACGTATTTGTCATCGACTCGAGCGTCCATGTGACGAACGGAGGCTTCAATCCTGCGCTCACCATCATGTCCGTTGCCTTTTTTGCCTCGCACTCCCTCGTTCGCAACTGGAAGGGCACGGGATTCCGCTCATGATGCGAATCCTTAAATTCATCGCGGTCGCCGCCGCATCGATTGGGGTTCTCGCGGTGCTGGGAACTTTTGGGGCATCCGAGTATTACACCTCGCAACTTGGATCCGGATGCGCCAACTGCCATGAAATGGCAGACTACGTCGGCGCTGTCCACGGTTCGAATCACCGCAACATCGGCTGCCAGGACTGCCACACCGCAACATTGTCGACTAAGCTGCGGCATATTCGTGTGCATCTCACCCATACATGGCCGGAAGAGATCCGCCTGCGCGATGTAGACGTAGTTCGCATGACGAAAAATTGCCAACAATGCCACCAGCAGGAATACGCCACCTGGCATGCCGGTCCGCACAGCGTAACCTACAGCCAGATCTTCATGAGCAATGCGCAGAACTCCAAGCAACATTTAATGGAGGATTGTTTCCGCTGTCACGGCATGCACTTCGACGGATCGGTCCGCGATCTGGTCCAGCCAGTGAACACGACAGGGCCCTGGCACCTGATGCGCAAAGATTTTGCCGACCAACCCACCATTCCCTGCCAAAGTTGCCATTGGGTGCATCGCCCCGGTGCAGTTCAGCAGCGGCCTTTGGATCGCTTTTCGGTTGCGGGAAGCGCGGTCAATGGAACACTTGCATTCTTCGATCGGCGCGAGCGCATGCACTTCACCGCGACATCGCTTCAAATCCCGCAGTTGCAGGATGGGGCCCACCTGGTGAAGATGAGCGCGGATCCTCGCCAGGCGATGTGCTACCAATGTCACGGCCCCCGCATAGCAGAAACAGGCACCGTCGCAGCCGCCAATCATTGGGGTCCACAGGTTCGGACCGGCGATGATCGCACTCCTATCGGAGTGCATGAGGGCCTCAGTTGCGTTTCCTGCCACAATGGGCACAGCGAGAACACTCGAGCCTCCTGCGCCACCTGCCACGCCTCCAAAGGTGAATGCAAACTTGACGTGGAGAAAATGGATACCACCTACTTCAATCCAAAGAGCGGTCATAATATCCATTGGGTCAAATGCACCGACTGCCATCAACATGGCATTCCCAAGTCCAAAACACCTACACTCGTCGCCGGTCAATAGCGCTCCCCACGCCACGGTAATATCGTCAGAACTGGACTGACCCGCCTGGCCATACCTCAATAGCCGGAATGGTACTGTGAACGATAGACCTTCATCTCGCAATCACTTCTGATGGACACGAAGTCACTACCTAAGAAACCTTTCACCATAACGCAAGGAGTTTGGCGATGTCAGTCCTCGATCTATTCAGCCTGCAAGGCAAAAATGCGCTGGTCACCGGCTCATCCCAGGGGCTGGGAGCCGGCATGGCGATTGCTTTAGCTCAGGCAGGCGCCAATGTGGCATTACATGGGCGGAACGCTGTCTCGAAATCGACGCTCGAAGAAGTCGAGAAGACAGGCGCGCTGGCGATATCTGTGACCGGCGACGTCAGCGACCCCGCGGTTTGCACACACATTGTCGACGAAACGGTGAATGCTTTCGGCTCCATCGATATTCTGGTGAATAATGCGGGCACGATCCGCCGAGCACCCGCTGCAGAACACTCTCACGAATTCTGGAAGACCGTCATCGACACCAATCTCAACAGCGTGTTTTACCTCTGCCAGTATGCAGGGACCAAAATGCTTGCGCAGGGATACGGCAAGATCATTAACATCGCCTCCATGCTGACGTTTCAGGGCGGCATTCTCGTTCCCAGTTACGCCGCCGCGAAAGGAGCCGTTGGGCAGCTCACCAAGGCGCTCGCGAACGAGTGGGCTTCGAAAGGTGTGAATGTGAATGCGATCGCGCCGGGATATATGGAGACTGCCAACACCGCTCCCTTGCGAGCGGATCCAGAACGGTCAAAGGCGATTCTGGCGCGAATTCCAGCAGCAAGATGGGGGCTTCCATCCGATCTGGCCGGTGCGGCGATCTTCTTAGCTTCGCCCGCCAGCGACTACGTGCACGGACACATCCTTGTTGTCGACGGCGGATGGCTTTGCCGCTAGAGCGATGTGATCGTCCACACGGTGTTACTCCAATAGACGACCACCCGGACCGTGCTTCAGACTGTTCATTTTTTTAATTTGGGATTTTTTCGCACGACTCGCAATCCGCTTGACGCCGGGGTTCGCTTCACTTCGCCCTTCATCGCGACAAGTTCGCGGATCTCATCCACGGAGACGCTGTCCCAGAACTCGGCTTTGTCGTCGGGAGAATTGAATTGCATGGACCATTGCCATCCCCGGGTATCTTCCAGTCGACTTACCAGCACGGTCGGCTGCATTGCAGGGTAGCGCGCCGCCAATACGTCCCACGCCTTCTGAGCGTGTGGGCGGCTGCGAGGTCGAACCGTATAAGTGGCCATCCGAAACCTTCCCTGCTTCTTTGCGCCGATCGCGGCTCGATTCTTCTGCAGTGTATCGCCTCTTGATTTAACTTTCCTGCTCCGCCTAAAGGAGTAGACTGCCACCACAGGATTTGTGGCTTTTCGGAAATCGACCAAAATTTCTGCGGATCCCACCTGAAGGCTTCCAATTGCATCTAAGGGCATCCTCGGAGGTTTTTGCCATGAAGCGCATTCTTACCATCGGTGGCGCAGCGTTAGGCGTACTCATCCTCATCCTGATTCTGATTCCACTCTTCGTCAGTGCCAACACCTTCCGGCCTAAGCTTGAGTCCATGGCTTCGCAGTCCCTGGGGCGCAAAGTTCAAATCGGCAATCTTGGATTCTCGCTGTTTTCAGGATCACTGACCGCCGACAACCTGTCGATCTCTGATGATCCTCGCTTCAGCCAGTCGCCATTCCTCACCGCCACCTCCGTCAAAATAGGAGTCGAAGTTTGGCCACTCATCACATCGAAGCAGCTGGAAGTTACCGGCATAACGATCGACAAGCCGGTGGTTCACCTTATCTCGAACGCCTCGAACCAGTGGAATTATTCCACCCTGGCCAACACTGGCAACTCGACAACCACGCAGCCCGCATCGCAGGGAACCAGCAACCTTACCGTCGGCAGACTCGATGTCGAACACGGCGAAGTGACGATCATGTCCGCAGGCGCGAAAGCACCAAGTGTGTATAGCAACGTTGAGATGCAGACTAAAAACTTTGCCCTGACGACAGCATTTCCGGTAACGCTTTCGATGGATTTGCCGGGCGGAGGCACGATGAAGCTAAACGGGACGGTGGGTCCGGTCAACTCGACCAACGCCACCTTTACGCCGGTCGAGGCCGACGTCAAAATTGACTCCTTCGACATTGCGAAGAGCGGATTTGTAGAACCCGCCAGCGGCCTTAGTGGAGTTGTCGACTTGACGAATCACCTGAGCGAGGCCAACGCCAAGGCCCACCTGAAAGGTGTCGCCACGATGCACAAATTGAAATTAGCCCCGAATGGCGCGCCCTCCGGTGTGCCGATTGCAATGGACTTCGACTTGAACTACAGCATGCCGGACACCTCCGGCAGGTTGAACAGCGGCCTGCTGCATATTGGTCATGCTCAGGCCAATGTGACGGGTACATTCGCAACAAAAGCTGCCACGACGTCGATTGACTTGAATGCCGCGGGCACGGGGATGCCGATTGACGACATCGTCGCGGCGCTGCCGGCATTCGGAGTTATCCTGCCCTCCGGATCGACGCTCCACGGCGGTACTTTGAGCTTGAACATTCGCGGCCAGGGCCCAACGTCAGCGTTGACGGCAACCGGAAATGTGGGAGCCTTCAACACTCGACTTGCCGGGTTTGATTTAGGTTCAAAGCTCTCTACTGTCTCCAAACTTACCGGCGCGCATGTCCCCAGCGGTGACACGCAAATTCAGCGCCTGACCAGCAACGTCAACTACAGTCCCGCGGGCATTCAGGCGTCCAACATCGTCCTTGTCGTCACCGGCATCGGCCAGGTGACAGGAAGCGGAACGATGAGCGCCAACAATGCCCTCAACTTTCACCTGGTTGCGCAACTGAGCGGCGGAGGCGGCGTGCTCGGAAATACATTGGGAAAAGAAGTAGCGATGACAAAACTGCCCTTCGCCGTGCAGGGGACGGCCAGCCAGCCAAAAATTATTCCTGACGTCGGAGGCGCCGTGGGCGGTGCTGTCAGTGGCTTGACGGGCTCGCTGGGTGGGTTGACCAAGGGAAACGTTTCAGGCGCAAGTTCGACCGAGCAGCAGTTGAGCAAGGGGCTGGGCGGTTTCTTGAATAAAAAGCACTAGATCGAGAGAGTCGAATCGTTCTTTTTACATACCCTGAGAGGGAAACGGCGCACCTTGATTGTCGCGGAAATTCTGACGTCGAGAAATCCGCCATCGCCAGCTATCACGCTGCCATCAACGGCTGATCGATAAGTCTTTTGCCCTAGAAATTCTTTTGTTGACAATACCCTAAGCCGGAACTTAACATCCCCTACAAGTTCGTAAGATTCGTAAAGAAAGATCGCTAGCTTTAGACACTTTTACTTTCGGGGGGTTCGGGATGCGCAAAAGGGGTATTTTGTCAGCAGCGGCACTAGGTGCCGTACTGCTTGTTTTTTCAATTTTCAGTCAATCGGCGTGGAGTCAAACCGTCACTGCAGCCATTGTCGGCACGATTACCGATCCGGCCGGCGCTTCAGTTTCCGGAGCTACGATCACAGCAACCTCGGTGGAACGCGGCACCACCTACACTGCCGTGACAAATGATGCCGGCTTGTATCGAATCCCATCCGTACCAGCTGGCAACTATACCCTCACGGTTGATAAAACCGGATTCACCACAGCCGTGCATGAGGCGTTTGTCCTGACCGTGAATCAAGTGGCTCGTATCGATGTCGCGCTGAAGCTCGGAAAGCAAAGTGAAACCATAAAAGTGTCCGGCATGGCGCCAATGTTGGCAACCCAGACCACCCAGGTGGACACGGTCATCAATGCGGCAACCAATGACGAGATGCCACTCGCCGCCCGTAACTACGTACAACTCACGCTGCTTGCCCCAGGCGCTGTCTCCACCGATCCCAGCAGCTTCAATAACGGCAACAACACTGCTGGCTATGGCGGCCGCCCGCTGATCAACGGCAACCGCGAGCAGGCAAATAACTTCCTGCTGGACGGTATGGATAATAACCAGGTTTCGGATAACCTGCTGGGTTACGCGCCGGCTCCGGATGCGATTGAAGAGTTCAACTTGATCACCAGCAACGCCCCGGCGGAATTCGGCAACTTTGAGGGCGGCATCGTCAACGCCACCATCAAGTCAGGAACCAACAGCTTCCATGGCGATGTCTGGGAGTATTTCCGCAATGATGTCTTGAACGCGAACAACTGGCAGAACGGAGTGAATCCCAACAACGTCCTTGCGAAACCGAAGGTTCGCTGGAATATGTATGGCTTTACTGCCGGCGGCCCAATCCTGAGAAACAAGCTCTTCTTCTTTGCGGATTATCAAGGGCAACGCTTCGATGTTCCGACCACGACCAATCACATTACCCTTTTCACGGCCGCGGAGCGCACGGGCGACTTCAGTGCAATCTGCAGTGCAGGCTTCGACAGCAATGGAATTTGCCAAGGTACAGGTCAGTTATATAACCCTTGCGCATCTTTCTCGGCTCCATGTACCCCTTCCTCGACCCCGGCTTCGCCACGGCAGCCGTTTCTGAAAAACCAAATTCCCACTGCCATGATCAGCCCGGTCGCGGCGGCACTGTTCTCTTCAAGTCTTTACCCTGCGCCGATCAACAGTAATCTGCAAGACAACGCAACCAACCAGGTAGCTTCCGCTGAAAACGTAGACCAGGGCGATCTGAAGGTTGACTATAGACCGACACAGAAGGACACCATTTCGTACCGCTATACCCGCGCCTATCAGAACAATCCAAGCACCAACTCTTTCGTCTTGTTCTCCAATAGTTATGGAACGGCGCCGATTTTGAACACAGTTGGCGACTGGACCCGCACACTGACCAACAATCTTTTGAATGATGCTCGGTTTGGCTACAGCCACATTACCCTTAACACCGGCAACAGCTTTGCTTCAAGTGTAGGCCAGTTTGGCAACACGATAGGAATTGGCAATGGCAATCCGGCGGGCCTCGACGGCCTTCTGAGCTTGGGCTTTTCCAACTCATTCGTCAACGGCATTGGTGCCGCAGAGTCGACCCAAAGTTTTGATGACCACGTTTGGGAGGCGGAAGATGGGCTGACTTGGTCCCATGGACGGCACACTTTCAAATTCGGAGGCCAGTACTGGCGCGATATCATCAAGACGTTCTACGCCGGGAATAACGGTGAGTTGGGCTTGATGAGTTTCAACGGTCAGTTTACCTCGACCGATTCCGCGTCTGCCGGTAGCGGAGCTGGCGACGGTGGAGCGGATTTTGTTCTCGGCCTGCCCCAGTCGATTGGGCGTGGTACTAGTACCGGCGCCACGTGGCAGCAGACGAGTAATATCATCGGCGTCTATGGCGAAGACACATGGCGCGTAACAGACAACCTGACATTAAACCTTGGCCTCCGCTACGACGCACACTCGCCATGGATCGAATCCAACAACAAACAGGCGAACTACAATTTTGCCACCGGAAACATCGATCTGGCCGGCCAGAACGGAGCCAGCCGGGCCCTCTATAACGGCTTCTATGGTGGGAGAGACTTGCAGCCGCGCATCGGTTTCGCGTGGACTCCCGCAATGATGGGTGGCCGTACGGTAGTTCGCGGCGCATTCACAATTTCTTCCTACATGGAAGGAACAGGCACCAACCTCCGCCTGCCCTTGAATCCGCCCTTTACTCCGGCTGAAATCAATGCCTCGTACAACAACATTCCCTTGCCTCTGACCGACACAACCGACGGAATCGTAGGTCAGGGCGTCAACCCGTCCTGCGCGGCTCCGACCTACGCTTGTTATGCCGGAGCATACCTCCGGATCTGGGATCCAAATGTGCAGCCGGCAATCGCCAATCAATTTAACCTGACGATTCAGCACCAGCTTTCCCATGCGACGACCGTTCAGGTCGGGTACGTGGGTCAAACAGGTCACCACCTGATGGTGCCGTACGACTTTGCACAAAGGGTATTGCAGCCCGGTGGGACTACAGCACCCAGCCCTTATTTTGCCAACAATCTAGACCTCTATGGCGTACTGGGCACGGGCAATTCAACTACACCGCCCGACTCTGGCCTCCCCTACGGGAATCAAGGCGCCTATGTCTCGGGCACCAAGTCAAACGGAAACATGTCGTATAACTCCTTGCAAGCTGTGCTGCAGCGGGACATGGTCCACGGCCTTCAGGGTCAGGTCTCCTACACCTACTCCAAGTGCATGTCCGACAGCACTGGATATTACGGAGCCTGGAATAACGCCGCCAGCGCTTCGGCGTATTGGCAGAACATCTATGACCAGCGGGCAGAGTGGGCTCCGTGTTACTACGACGCCACGCATGTACTGTCCGCGTATGCAATTTACCAGCTACCCTTTGGTCGCGGTCAGAAATTTGGCGGCGACAGTAGGAAGTCTGTCGATGAGGTGATTGGAGGCTGGGAATTTAGCCCGCTACTTTCATGGCGCAGTGGCTGGCCACTGCCTCCCTTCGGTTCGGATAACTCCGGTACCTTCGGTCGTGGAGCTCGGCCAGACTGCCTCTCCTTGCCGTCCATCACAAATACTGCAGCGGTAGTCGGTGGCGTTGGGGTTGGCCGTCAGTGGTTCGTCAACAACGGAAACATTGTTCAGTCGGCGCCTGGCACGTTCGGAAATTGCGCACCGCAGCTCGGAGGTCTGCGCTCTCCGCGCTACTTCGACCTGGATTTCAGCATTCACAAAAACTTCCAGATCACACAACGCTTCCGAGTGCAGTTCAGAACCGACTTCGTCAACGCGCTTAACCATCCTCAATACAACGCTCCGAGCATGGGTCTGGGACAGACCATGGGACAAATTACAAGCGCTCAACCACCAAGAAACATTCAGTTAGCCTTAAAGCTCTACTATTGACGTACCAAGCCAACGTATAATCTCTGATGCAGGCGTAAGTTGCTTACGCCTGCATCAGCTTTTTAGCCGGTTTTTAATTGGGATTGTTGTGAAAGCAGATTGCGTACATGGGTAGTGAATTCAAAGAGGTCTGCGCCGCTTCTGTTTTCTCAGTGGCTTTATTCTTCTCCGGGTTGGGAGCGAGCGCTCAGCAGTCGAAATCGGTTTCACCCAAAGCGAACATTTCGCCGCAGCAGGCCATTACCCTGGCGGAAGAAGGCCAGTGCCGCGAAAGCATTTCTGCCCTGCGAAAGGCGATGGCAGATCAACTGCCCGCAGAAACTCGAAAGCGTGCCGGTGTTCTCGGGGTTCGCTGCGCTCTCGCCATCGACGACCGAAGCGCCACCCTCAGCTTCATCAGCTCACTCAACCGAGAGTTTGGTACGGATCCCGATGTGCTGTATGTCATTGTCCATGCCTACTCTGACTTGTCGACGCGCACGGCTCAGGACCTGGCTAGAACCGCGCCGCAATCCATTGCTGCTCATAAGTTAAATGCCGAGGCTTTGGAAGAACAGGGTCGGTGGCAACCCGCCGAGCTTGAGTACCAATGGATCCTACACAAAGACCCAAACGCACGCGGCATTCATTTCCTGCTGGGTCGACTGCTGCTGTCGGAACCTGGCGGCGGCCCAGACGCGAAAGAACGGGCCAAGCAGGAATTCCTGAAAGAACTTCAGATCGATCCCAATAACACGGATGCGCAGTTCATTTTAGGAGAACTTGCCCGCGAGGATCAGAACTGGACGGAAGCGATTTCCCGCTTTTCCCAGGCAGCAAAACTCAATCCCAGTTTTGCTGAAGCCTTCCTGGGATGGGGAGTTTCTTTGATCGGCGACAAGAAATACGCAGACGCCATCCCTCCGCTGCGCATCGCAGAACGTCTGACACCCGCAAATCCAGACATTCATAACGCGCTCGGTACTGCGCTGGTGAGAACCGGGCATAAAGAGGAAGCGGAAAAGGAGTTTGCGCTTCACAGAAGTCTAAGCTCCGGCGCTCATCCGGATGGTTCTGCAGCAGAAGGACCGCAGTAACGTCTTCGCATTGACTGCCTGATGTAATCCTGAATAAATTCCAAGGCTATTGGATATTGGCTGAATAACATCATGAATAGCATTCGAACAGCAAGATTGACACGGCGGAAATTCCTGTCGCAGTCGATCGCAGGAGCCTTGATTCTCTCGCGGCGCTCGCTATTTGCGCTGGTCGATACAATCACCTTTCCCTTCGAGGTGGTTCCTTCTGAGAAGAGTGGGATTCGCTGGGTGCACGATGCCGCGCATTCTCCGGAAAAGTACCTGCCGGAAAGCTCCGGACCCGGTGTCGCATTTCTTGACTACGACAACGACGGCTGGATGGACATCTATCTGGTGAACAGCGGCAAATGTGATTTTCTTACCCCCAAAACACCATTGCGCAATGCTCTTTACAAAAACAATCGCGACGGAACCTTCACCGACGTGACGGAAAAGGCTGGAGTGGCCGGGGGTGGCTTCGGACAAGGTGTGGCCGTCGGTGATTACGACGGAGACGGTCTGCCCGACATTTTTGTAACGCAATACGGCAGCAGCAGCATTTTGTACCACAATAACGGCGATGGAACCTTCACGGATGTGACGGCAAAAGCAGGGGTCGAGGTACCGGGATGGCCCTCCAGCGCAGTCTGGTTCGACTATGACAACGACGGCCGTCTAGATCTGTTTGTCTCGCGATTTGCTGATTTCACCAAAGAGCTGAACAAGCCCTGCGGAATCCATGACGACGGCCTTCGCCACTATTGCATCCCTAAGGCGTATGCGCCTATGGCGAGCTGGCTGTTTCACAACAATGGCGATGGCACCTTTACCGACGTCAGTAAAGAGTCCGGTATTGCGAGGCATTTGGGAAAAGCCTGGGGTGTGGTCGCCACGGATATTAACAATGACGGTCTGATGGATCTCTTGGTTTCAAATGACACCACCCCAAATTTCCTTTTCGCCAATCGCGGGAACGGCAAATTCGAGGAAATCGGTGAACTTGCAGGTATCGCGTATAGTGCCGATGGGGTGGCGCGTTCCGGCATGGGCGTCGATTCTGCCGACGTCGATCAAGATGGATTTATGGACCTTTACGTTGCCGATATCAACTACCAGGATTATTCGCTGTACCGCAACAATCATGACGAGACCTTTGACGATACCGCCGGACCGGAAGGGATCGCCTCTCCCAGCTATCTGATGAGCGGCTGGGGAGCGAAATTCTTCGATTTTGATAACGACGGAAACCTGGATCTGTTTCAAGTCAACGGACACCCTGACGATCTGATCGATCAAATGCATTTACAGGTGACCTATGCAGAACGGCCCTTGCTCTTTCAATGGACCGGGAAAGGCTTCCGCAAGATCAGCCCACAGAGCGGATCGATTCTCGATAAGCCACTTGCGGCGCGCGGAATGGCGATCGGAGATTTCAACAACGACGGCGCAACCGACGTTCTGATTGGAGTCAACGACGGCGCTCCGGTCCTGTTGCGCAACACGGCAGGAACGCAGAATCACTGGCTCGGGATCAAGCTCGTCGGAACCAAATCGAACCGCGACGCAGTGGGTGCCAGGATCACGTACCAGGCGCAAGATTTGAAGCGCAGCCGGATGAAGGTGGGAGGCGGCAGTTATCTTTCAAGTCATGATCCGCGCATCGTGCTTGGGATTGGCAAGCGCGAAAAACTGGATTGGGTTGAAATCAAATGGCCCCTCCCCAGCGGCAAAACAGAACGCCTTACGGATTTACCGATCGACCGCTACATCACCATTGTGGAAGGACAGGGCAAATGGACGTAGGCTCCCCCCGACCCTTTCCATCACCACTTGTGAAGATCTAGCTCTACCCCACGTGCAGCCGATTCTCTGGTTTGCACCGTTTCAATATGCGCCATACCTGTGGAGGATTATCCACGAAGCTTCTCCGCCGATCCACTAGGAGCGATCCCACATGACCCCAATTGAACCTCTGCCGTACTTCTCTTCCTTGCGTTCCATCTCCCGCAACCTGCTGTGGATCGCTGTCGTCGCTTCCCTCTCCACAATTCCGTGCGCTCAAGGGCAGCTCAGCGCTCCAGAAAAGCCGATGCAGCCGGTCGTTGAGAATGGAGCGGAATATCGATGGCTGCAGAAGAAGGTCCTCGATTCGCGTCTGCTCGATGGAATGGAAGACCTGTCCCATTGGAAATTTGAGGGGAAAGGTTCGATGACTCTCTCCAAAACAGAGGTTAGAGAGGGCCAGCTTTCCATCCGTATCAACTCCGCCGACGATATCGCCCGCGTTCAAGGCAGCGGCGAATGGGAAGATCTGGTCGCCACTCGCAACTTCCCTTCTGAAGATTGGAGCCACTTCAATCGAATTTCAATTTGGGTCTATCCCGACGTAGACGGCGCTCCGGCAATCTCTGTCTCCCTGGTCCTGCATAATGAAGGTGCTCATATCCTGCCGGACAGCACGAATGAGGGTCGCGATGAATCCATTCCACTCAAAAATCGTCAGTGGAACCACGTAGTCTGGGAAATTGCACCTCTGTCCCGCGATCGTGTGACCGGCCTCGACATCGCTTACAGTTTGCCGAAGATGTTTCCCGATCCGGGCGATAAAACCGTCCTCTACATTGATCAGCTGGAGTTGCAGACCGTTGACCCGGATCATGTCGAGGGTTGGGATGTAGCCGCCGGTAAGATCGCCTTCAGCCAGGCAGGTTATGAATCCGGTGCTACAAAAACAGCCATCGCCAGCGACTTGAAAAGTCCGGAGTTCTCACTCGTTGACGCAGACACCGGCAAATCTGTCCTGACAAAGCCTGTCGAGCAGAAAAAGACCGACCTGGGCAATTATCAGGTTTTGGATTTTTCACAGGTCCAGCAACCCGGCAATTATTTCCTCCGAGCAGGCAACACCACCACTCGCACGTTTCGAATCGGCGAAGATCCCTGGCGCGATAGCATCGTCAAAGCCGTCAACTTTATGTACAGCGAACGTTGCGGGACGGTAATTCCCGGCATCCACGGCATCTGTCATCAGGATGATTACACCCTTCATGGCGACAAGCGCATTCTCGTCAATGGCGGATATCACGATGCCGGCGATTTGACCGCCACTGGCAACACTCCCGCGATGGCGTACGGATTATTTGAATTAGCGGAGCGCCT
Organism: uncultured Acidobacteriota bacterium; assembly: GCA_963737095.1. Taxonomy (GTDB): domain Bacteria; phylum Acidobacteriota; class Terriglobia; order Terriglobales; family Acidobacteriaceae; genus JAKAAZ01. The sequence continues at coordinate 588,946 of CAVTRK010000008.1, read as the reverse complement.
CAAGCAGCAAGGGGAAGACCCTGTCCTCTATAACCGACTCATCCTCGAAGCGGAGTGGGGCCTGAACTGGGTGCTGAAGACGCGCTTCGGCGACGGCTATCGCACCACGGGCCAGTTGATCAGTTATTGGACCGACGGAATTATCGGCGACGCCGATGATCGATTCGGTCCGGCCGTGAATGATCCAGAATGGAATTTTAGAGTGGCCGCGGTCGAGGCGCTCGCCGCCCGCGTGTTGAAAGACAGCGATCCAGAGCTGGCCAATCGCAGCCTCGCAACCGCCAAAGAGGATTGGCAGTTCGCCGTCACCGGTCTCAAAACAGCGCCACCGCTGCCGGAAGTCTACGGCCAGAAAGATGAGTTGGAAAGAATTTCCTTCGGCGCCATCGCCTCGATCGATTTGTTCCGGGCGACCGGCGACCAGAAGTATACAGATGAAGCGGTGATTCTCGGCAATCAAATCCTGGCCTCGCAGGAAAGAAAATTGCAGCAGTGGATCATCCCAATGACCGGCTATTTCTATACCGGCCCGGATCGCAAAGCCCTCTTCCATCGCTTCCATATGGGAGAAGAGGAGCAACCCATCGTCGCGCTTGCCCATCTCTGCGATGCGCTTCCGCAGAATCCCGATTGGATGAAGTGGTACTCGGCTATCGTGCTGCACTCGAAGTACTATCAGCAATCCGTCGCGGCCGTTGACGCCCCCTACAACATGCTGCCTGCCGCGGTGTACCGAGAAAGCGGCGTTGATCAGTTGCCGAATTCCAAGACGTGGACGCCTCTCCGCACGGCCGATCGCACTACCTACCTGGAAGAAGTTCGCCGCGGCGTGCCCCTGGGCGGCGAGTATTATCTTCGCCGTTTCCCTGTTTGGTTCGATTTCCGCGGTAACTCGAGCGTCCTGCTTTCTGAAGCCAAAGCGCTCTCCACCGCAGCCCAGTTGCGCGGCAACATCGATGCCGAGAATTTAGCGCAGCAGCAGGCGCAATGGATCGTCGGACGAAATCCATTCTCCGCCAGCATCATGTATGGCGAAGGCTACGATTGGACTCCTCTCTATAGTGTTCGCTCCGGACAAATCGTCGGCGCCCTTCCCGTTGGAATCGAGACCAAAGGGATAGCAGACGCACCCTACTGGCCAAACCAGATTTGCTGGACATACAAGGAAGTCTGGACTCAGCCCGTCGGAGAGTGGATTTGGCTGATGGGCGACCTGAGTGGCCCCGCCGTCGTGCGCGGCGTGGTTGACTCCGACTCCACCACGCCCGTGCGATTCGTAAATCGTGCCACAGGTCAGGTCATCGAGGCCACGCTGAATCACGCCAGCGGATCGTTTCGCGCTGCAATTCCCCAGGGCCAATACAGCGTCGAGTGGGGCGCTGCGCGCACTTCCCTGACTGCGCTATCCGCTGGCTCCTATCAGTTGGATCTCCGCCTTAAAAAAGCAGTCGACTTCTCCGTTAGCTCCAACGACGTCGCTTCGCACCAAGTTCTCTTGCACGTCGCTGCAGCCGGCATGGGAGCCCACACCTTCACCGCTCGAGTGAACAATTTGGACTTGATCGGACCGGGCACGCAAGCGGTCAACTTGGACGAAGGGCACAAAAGCCAGATCACATGGCACGCGCGCGTGATCGATCCTGCCTCGCCCTGGGTTGCGGTCATCTTCCCCGACAGTCAACTCAATCAACATCAGGAACTCACCGGTATCGCGACCAACAAATAAGTCGTTGCCTATTTCGCGTGAGCAACATCGATGGCCGTCACCGAAGGCTCGCCATAGTTTGCGGTATAGATATGGCCGGTCGACGGATCGACCGCGAGCGCATATGGTTTCTTACCCGCCTGCAATGTGCCCATGACCGTGTTCGTCGCGCCATCAATTACGGTCACATTGTCACCGTGAACGTTCGCAACGTAAATGCGGTTATGTTCGGGATCCGTAACGATGGACTGCGGATGTTCGCCCACGGGCAGCGTCGCGACCACCTTCTTTTTTGCGTCATCGATCACACTCACTGTCTGGTCTCCGTAATTCACCACGTATGTCTGATGAGTCAGGGGATTTACCGCAACAGCGCAAGGGATGGCACCCACGGGGATGGTACGCACGGCAAGGGTCTTTTCGTCCATCGCCACTAACTCGGCGGTGCCCGTATGCCCCAGGTACAGCGTATTTGTTGCGGGATCGAGAATCATTCCCCACAGATGCGTCCCCACCTTTATTTTGCGAATCGTTCCCGTTGCGCCATCAATCACCCGAACGTTCGGGTCTTCATAGGTCATCAAAAAGATGGTGTTATTTCGCGGATCGATCGCAATTCCATCTGCGCTGCCGGCCTTCAGCGCGTGCGCGTTATTTGTCGCGCCGTCGATCACCGTCACCATGTCGCTATAAGTATTCGTGACATACACCTTGTTGGTTACGTCGTTGACTGCCAAGACGTAGGGCAACTTCTCACCCTTCACCGTCGCAATTACCGCATCTCGGTTGCCGTCGATTACGCTAATCGATCCACTGCCGGTATTCGCGACATAAATCCGGTTTGTCTTCGGATTAATGGCGATGGCGACAGGGCCCCTTCCCACCTTCACCGTGCGGATGGACCCAGTCTTTTCATCGATCACCTTCACGGTGCCCGCACCCTCGTCCACTGCGTACACCTTGTGTGTGGCGGCATTCACAACGACGCCGCGACGCGTGATGACTCGTCCTTGCACGGCGTCCGTCTCGGCACGGCTCGCGGAACTTACCCCCAACACCGAGATCGCGCTCAGCGCAACCGCGATACACGTAGTGCGTCGGGAGCAAGACTTTCTAACAAAGGGAGAACACCATCGCGCGAATGAACTCATATTGTGATAAAACCTCGTTGTGGACTAGATTATCAATCATTAGAAAGTCATCTGTCGAACCCTACAACACGTTCAGCGACCGCCCCGGGAAAGGCTCATTCATGATTCGCCGCCACTTTATCTTCTGCGTGTTTGCCCTGTTGGCCTGCTCGGGAATGACGGCCGCTGCCCAGGCCCGGTCCTTTCATGTTCTCGCTTTCTATTCCACCAAGGTCGAACAGGATCACGTCGACTTCGCGCTGCAGGCCATTCCTTTCTTTCAGGCCATGGCAAAGCGCGATCACTTCGACTTCAAGGCGACTTCAAATTGGAATGATATGAATCCAGAACACCCTGAAGCAGTATCAGGTTGTCCTGTGGCTGGATGATGCTCCTTCGACTCCCTCCCAGCGCGTCGCTTTCCAAAACTACATGGAGCATGGTGGTGCATGGCTGGGCTTTCATATCGCCGGCTGGATGGACAGCCGCGCCATGTGGCCCTGGTACGCCGACTTTTTAGGAACAGTATTCTCCGGTAACAGCTGGCCCCCATTGCCTGCGACTCTTTCGATCGACGACCCGGCAAGTCCCATCGTGAAGGGTCTGCCACAAACCTATCTTTCGCCGGCCAATGAGTGGTATAGCTGGAGGCCCGATCCCCGTAATACTCCGGGGATCAAAGTGCTCATGACCCTTGCGCCGTCGAACTATCCGCTCGGCTTTAAAGATACGCTTGTCGGCGGCGACATACCGGTCACGTGGACCAACACCAAGTACAAAATGATCTACACCAATATGGGCCACGGCGACAAAATTCTCACCAGCCCCGTGCAGAATCGATTTTTCGAAAACGCATTGTTGTGGCTCGGCGGCCGCACGGAATAACGACCGGTGCGGTCAATCAAAAAACATCTACGGATTCCCTGCCGCCTGGCTTGCCTGACTTGTGCTCAGATTGTTCTGAATGATGGTCAACAGCGAGTGCGGTGCGGCAGCATCGCCCAGGATCGACCAGAGCATCACACCACCGTATTGTTCGCCCAGCTGCGTTTCTCGCGCCATCGTTGCCTCACCGGCATAACGGAAGGCTTGCCCATCGTCGAGCGAACCGCCTCCCACCAAATCCACCTTCCACGCATTCGGATAGGCAGCCAGAATGTTTTGGTAGCTCTCTTCTTTTGAGTCATCTGCCGTGGAGCCAAAAAACCCTACGCCAAGAACAATCTTATTGCGGGCAATCTTTTCATCGACAGAATAAAACTGCAGCGCACTGCGCGCCTCCTCGTAGGAGGAGTACACCATCACGTTAATGAAATCGAATTGGCGCAGCGACGCACCCGGCATCGAACTCTGCAAATATTTGGCGACGGCAGCCGTGACAATCTTCCCCTCCGGATGAAATTTCGCCATGAGCGCATTCACAAACGTAGCGAATGGCGCGCCCATATTGCTCGGGTCTTCGATGTCGAGATCGACTCCATCGATTCCGTGCGCCGCAACAAACTTATCTAGCGAATTCACAAGTTCGCTGGATAATCCCGCGTTGTAAAACTGAATGATTTGCTGATCGCCACCCCCACCTCCGATCGACAGAATGACCTTCACCCTCAATGCGTGGGCGGCATTAACAATGGCCGCAATGTCGGCGTCGCTCTGGCCCAGAATGGAAAACGTCATATCGCTGCTCGCGGTGCACACCCCGTTGCACTTCGGCGGATCTCCAAATGCCAGGTTCAGGTGCGTCATCTTTCCGAAATTCACCTGCTTCGCGTAGTCCGCGTAATGCTTGCCCTTATCCACGAAGAAGTATTCGACAAGCAGAGGTGCCGGATTCGGCGGAAACGCCTGTTTCGCAGGTGGGCAGTTCGGAGCCGCTGCCAACGAGGGCGCCGTAGCAGCCGGTGGCGCGATCGTGGCCGCGGTCTTCTTCGCTTCACAGCCGCTCATCCCGATCGACATCGCGGCAATCGCCATTATGCCCGCCACGGCGCGATGGTGAAAATCCGGAAGTTTCTTGTGTTCAACATGCATCGGCGTCACCCATTCCCTTCGTGAACTGAGCCTGACGATCATCGAAGACTTCGTAATGTTTCGTTAGTATATACTCCTTGCGAGAGCGGCCTGCTCAGCCCGCTCGTGCAGCGATTTCGTCGCAGCTACGCGCAATTCTTATCCGCAATGAGGAGACATTTTGAAGCGACTACCGATTCGCACTCTGGCGTGGATACTTTGTCTTTCTGCGGTTTCCACGGCATGGGCCGGCGATGCAATTCCAAAGGCTGCATGGAAGCGCCCACTCGGCCTTCCCCTCGCGAATCCGGGAGTCACACGCGTTCCCGGCGATATCGACGATGGCTATTGGCAAGGCGTTCCCGTAGGCGGCATGGGAGCAGGTACATTTTCCCGCAGCTATCGCGGAGATTTCGCGCGCTGGCACATCAAGGGCGCCGTCCACAAATATCAGCCCGTGTATGCCAATCAGTTTGCAATGTTTCAGCAATCGGCCGGCGACCCCCACGGCACCGCGCAGGTATTGATGAACGGCCATCCGCCCGCTGGCGAGTTATCCAGTTGGTGCTGGGACTATCCGGTTGGTGCCGGCGATTACTACGCGCTATTTCCGAAAGCGTGGTTCGATTACCGATCCAAGAAGTTTCCCGCTCACGTCACGCTCGAGCAATTCTCTCCGGTTCTTCCCAATAACTATCGCGAATCCAGCTACCCCGTAGCCGTTTATCGGTGGCATGCCGACAATCCAACCAACAAAGCCGTCACTGTTTCTGTTCTGCTTTCCTGGACCAATATGTCCGGTTGGTTTCGCACGTTCACTCGCGATTTTGCCGGAACTCCCAACCAGGGAAACTTCGACGAGTATCGAAGCGAGACAGTCCCCGGCGGCACAAAGATGGAAGGAATCGTCTTCGATAGAAACCGTTCTGGCTCTGCACCCAACGAATGGGATGGTCAGTTTGTGATCGCCGCGCTTGACTCGCCCGGCGTTGAAATCAGCTATCAAACCACATTTCTTGCATCAGGAGATGGGAAGGCGGTCTGGACGCCGTTCTCCAAAGACGGCAAGCTCGCCGACGACACAAAATCATGGGTCAGCGATAAAGAAAAACTCGCAGGTGCGATTGCCATTCGCTTCACGCTGCAGCCTGGTGAAAAGAAAGTCATCCCCATGGTCATCGCGTGGGATTTCCCTGTCGTACAGTTTGGTGAAGGTAGAAAGTGGGATCGACGCTATACGGATTTCTACGGCACCTCCGGACGCAATGCGTGGAACATTGCCCGCGATGGCCTGCTGCACGCCACCGAATGGAGCGACGCAATCGACAAGTGGCAGGAGCCTTACGTCGAGAATGCAAGCGAGCCCCTCTGGTATCGCGGCATGCTGTTCAATGAACTGTACGCGCTTACCGATGGTGGTACCTTCTGGGGACGTCCCATCGGCTCAGATCCAAAAGCGCCTGCCTCCTTCGCACTGCTGGAGTGCTTTGACTATGCCTACTACGCCACGCTCGATGTGCGCTTCTATGCCTCCTTGCCGCTGCTGAAGTTCTGGCCGCAAATCGATAAACGAGTGCTGATGGAATTTGCCGACACGGTGCCCAAGGAATGGCCGGAGCAAGGTCTGTGGGTATGGAAGACGCAGCTCAGCGGCACGCCCATCACCCACAAGCGCAAAAAGATTGGCGCTGTGCCTCATGATCTTGGCGTGCCCGAGGGCGATCCTTTCTACGCCGTCAACGAGCCTGGATGGCAGGACACCAACGACTGGAAAGATCTCAACTCCAAATTTGTCCTGATGGTGTATCGCGACTACGTTTTGACCGGCAGCACCGACACAGCCTTTCTCCGCGCCGCGTGGCCTGCAATGAAAGATGCAATCGCATATCTTCGTCAGTTCGATCACGGCGGCGGCGTGCCGGAGAACAGCGGCTACCCTGATCAGACCTATGATTCCTGGGTCGTCAGTGGAGTCAGCGCCTACTCCGGTGGACTGTGGCTGGCTGCGTTACGTGCCGGAGAGGAAACGGCGCGCATTCTCGGGGACACCAAAACCGCCGAGGAATATCATGCCCTGTTCCTGAAAGGCCAGAAGACCTATATCTCCGATCTCTGGAATGGTTCCTACTTCCGCTACGACATGAATAGCGCGTCTAAGGATGACATCCAGGCCGATCAGCTCGCGGGTCAGTGGTATGCCAATCTCACCGGACTTGGCGACATCGTTCCCTATGCAATGCAGCGATCCGCCCTGCAAAAAATCTACGACTTCAACGTGTTGAAATTTGGCAACGGTGAAATGGGCGCAGCCAATGGCATGGCGCCAGATGGTTCCATCCTGACCAATGACGAAGCCAAAGAAGTATGGGTAGGGACGACCGAGGGCTATGCTGCATTGCTGATGAGCGATGGCATGAAAGAGGAGGCCTGGAAGACCACGTGGGGCCTATTCCACGTGATCTACCAGACCAAAGGCTACTGGTTCCGCACTCCAGAGGCGTGGGACATCACCGGAAATTTTCGCGCCGGAATGTATATGCGTCCCATGGCGATCTGGGCTCTGGAAATGACCCCGCCGAGAAAGAAATAACGTACCGACCCGCTGACCATAAGAATTTTGGAGGCGTCCATGCAACTTCATAGACTCTCGCTCCGTACCCCGTGGATATTATGCCTGCTCGCATTCTTTCTTTCTGTAATCGGCACGACGACAGCCGCTGCCAAGCCGAAGTTCCACGTAATCGCGCTTGCAGAGGCCGGCGGGCAGCACCAGGCATTCGTGGAACGAGCGAAGGTCTGGCTGAACCAGCTGGCGACCAAAGATAACTTCACCATCGACTACATCGAAAACACTGACAAGATCGACGACGCATTTCTATCGCACTATCAACTCTTCATTCAGCTGAACTATCCGCCGTACAACTGGACGCCGACCGCCAAAGCGGCATTCACGAAATACATTGAACAAGGAAAGGGTGGGTGGATCGGATTCCACCACGCCACACTGCTGGGCGAATTCGACGGCTTTAAAATGTGGCCGTGGTTTTCACAATTTATGGGAGGCATCCGCTTCACCGGCTACATTCCAAACTTCGCCGATGGCACGGTCACCGTAGAAGACACAACTCATCCATCCATGCGCGGCGTGCCAAAAAAGTTTCTCGTCAAGCAGGAAGAATGGTACACCTGGGACAAATCACCCCGCCCCAATGTGCACGTACTGGCCAGCGTCGATGAGAATACCTACTCGCCCGATACCAAAACAAAGATGGGAGACCATCCCGTCGTCTGGACGAACCAGCATTACAAGGCGCGAAACATTTACATTTTTATGGGGCACCATCCGGAGTTGTTCGATAATCCGGCGTTCACCACGCTGTTTCGAAATTCCATCTTCTGGGCCGCACATCAAAAGGCGCCGCGTTAGCCAACGCTACGTCGGCGCGGCTTTTCGCGATCAGTTCCCCATCCAGTATTTGTTGAAGCCAATGTAATCGGATGGCATCGCTGCCAGAATTTTCCGCCTCAACTCCAGAATGTCCACCGACCCTACGGTGCTGTATAAAACTTTTCCACCGGGAGCCAGCAGCACGGTATACGGCACCGCCGACTGCCACTTCGGATCGAAGGCTGCCTGCAGCGCGGCGGTATTATCGGACGCGAATAACAAGTTGCGGCTGGTTGCATGTTTGCGCTGCAAGAATCGCAGCACCCCGGCCTTCTCATCCGGCGTATTCGCTGATACCGTCACCAGCTGAAACCCGCGATCGTCGTACATACGGAAAGTGTCCTGCAAATCGGAGAATTCCTCAACGCAGGAACCGCACCATGTAGCCCAGAAACTGACCAGCGTGTAGTTGTCACCGGCATTCGCGCGCAGCTTTTTCAAGCCTGCAGCATCGACCATCTCCACGCTGACTGCCTGTGAGTCAATCTTTTCTTCGTTGGCCTCGCGCAACGGTTCTTTGTCTTTCCATTTTGTCGAGCAGCCAAAGACGGCCGTATGCGTCACCGGCACCGGTTTACCTGCGAGCAGCGCATCAATCGCGTTCTGCGCGTCATGCGTATTGACTTTCTCAATGCGGTAGCTGTTATCGAATCGCCCTTCATACCGCAGGTGCCGGCTCTGATCGAAGACGAAAACGTGCGGTGTGGATTGCGGTCCGTAAGCATCCGCCACCGACTGCGTCGCGCCGTCGTACAGGTAGGGATAGTGAAGGTGCTTGTACTTCACGCGAATTTTCATCTCCGGCGGCGTGTCGCCGATATCGGAGGAGTCCAGTTCGCCGATCAACGTCGCCTTGGGGTCGTTGCCCATAATCGCCACCACGGCCACGCCACGCTTTCCGTAATCTTCATACAACTTTTCGATCCGCTGCTCATACATCTGCGCGATAGGGCAATGGTCGCAGGTAAACACCACCACCAGTATTTTGCTGTTCGCGTAATCGCTCAGCTTGTGAATCTTTCCATCCACGCCCGGCAGCTCAAAGTTCGGCGCAGGAGATCCCAATGCCAGGATTGGATGCGCTTGCTGCGCATGCACCGTCAGTGACATCATTCCGGCGAGCGCCACCAAAAATAGTTTTCGCATAGTAAGTCTCCTCTAATCGGCCGAATCTACGCCGCAGTTACGCGAGCTTTCTCGCATACGCAATTTCGTTCGCCATATCCTGATCGACGGGTCCTTCTTTTTCGTATTCCACGGCAACCAGGCCCGCGAAATTTTGCCGGTGCAGTTCCCGCATCACGGCGGGAATGTTTGCAATTCCCTGGCCCAGCAGTGTGTTCACGTCGCTCCCCTTCGCCTTCACATCTTTCAGATGCACCATGCGTAGGCGAGGCGCCAGCTTGCGGATCGCATCCGCCGGGTCGTAACCGCAAGAGGCAAATTGTCCTGTATCCGCGGTCGCTCCCATAGTCTTCGACAATCCGGAGATGGCTTTCATCACTTCTTCCGGACTTTGGTATGGGAAATCCACATTCGGAAAGAAATGATTGTGTAGTCCAAAGGTCAATCCTGCCTGGGTCAGACGCTGGTCAATCTGTTTCAGGACGGCTTCCGTTCCGTCCCCGGTAATATTGGTGCTCCCCAGCAACTTCGCAAACCGCACCGCATCCTCAATGTCGCCAGCATCTTTAATCGTTGCAGCGTAATACGAGACACAACGAATGCCGGCTCTGTCCAGTTTCACTCGAGTGCTGCGAAACAGGTCAGCCTTGGGATGGCTCAGCAGCATAAACTCGCCCCGTGACATTTCAATTTCCTGAATGCGCAGGACATTCAGTTGAACAATCATGTCGTCGATTGAAAGATTGTGATAACTGAATGTCCCCACTCCGATATTGAGCCGAGTGAACGCGCGTAGAGGAGACCCGGCGCCGATCACCCCGGTCGCGGCGACCAGTTTTACGAATTCCCGTCGCGTCCTCATGCGTTCACTCACTCCCTTGTGGTTGGCCGTGCTTGAGTTTGGTTCGGACTTCCGCACCTATTGCCCAGCGCATTCGACGATCGATGGCGGAGGCAAGCGGTTTCTAACGATCTAAAAGTAAGTCCGCATGGCGCAAGTGGAGCACATTGCAAATTGCAGTGTCAAGGCGGCTGGGCTCGGTCGAACTTGTCGTTCCAGGATTCAGACGTGCCAGCCCGCATCCCGCACGGCTACATCGGAGGTTCCGGCAGCAACACCGAAGGACTGGCGTCCAATGCGACAGCGATCGCGCCCCATAGCGCAGCTCGGTTGCCGGGAGTACCGGCGCCAATTCTTGGCACAGCAAATTCACTTCCCTGCAACTGCTGACGAACAGTTTCGATCAACGCCGGATGTCCTCCGATTTCTCCGCCCAGCAGGATAAGGTTTGGATTCAAAATCAAGGACAAATCAACAATGATGTCAGCCACAATTTCGGCTCGTTCGCGAACAATTTTCCTTGCGTGTGCATCGCCTATCTGCGCCATGTTCAATACGGCAACGGCGCTGATTTCCTCGTCCGGCCGCTTCTCGGCTTTGACTCCTTTATCCAACGCTTCGCTCCAACTCCTCACAATTCCGGAACTCGTCAACACCATCTCCAGTTCACCGAATTCGTGAATCGTGGGCTGCCTGCGCGACGTACCCGGCAAGCGAAGATATCCAATTTCCCCCGCCGACCACTGCGAACCATGATGGATTCTTCCGTCCAGAAAAATACCTGCGCCGACATTTTCGCCAATGTCGATCAGCACGAAATCCTTCTCGGATTGCGCCGCTCCGCAGAATTGCTCTCCCTGCGCCGCCAGGTTTATATCGTTCTCCAGCATAACGCTGCAGTGGACCACCCTACTCAACATGTCGCGTAGTGGTACAGACCTCCAGTCTTCCAGCGTACTGATGGCCAGCACCGTACCCTCTTCAACATTCGTAATTGCGGGTACGCCGACAACAATGGCTAACAGTTGATCCCGTGTCTTCTTCTGCTTTCGCAGCAGCAACTTCAGCTCCCTCTCGATATAGCCACACACAGCAGCCGGCGTGGTGCTGCAGTCTGTCAACGACAGTTTTCGAGACTCCAGTTCAATTCCGTTCAAATCGGTCAGAAGAAAGGAGAGACTTCCCGCGGAGATTTGAACAGCCAGCAGACACCCCTGTTCGGCATGGAAGCGGATCATGTCCGGTGGACGTCCGCCGCTCGATTCACCCTCACCCAGCGGTTCAACCAGGCCCTTCTTTAGCAGGTCTTTCACAACGTTTGTCACAGTGGGGGCGCTCAATCCGGAAGCTCGTACCAGGTCCGCTCGAGAACACGATCCAAAGTCGCGCAATAACTTCAGGATGCTATGCGCATTCGTGTGCCGAAGGACCGATGGCCTGCCCAGAGGAATATTTTTTTTCTTCATTTTGTTCCGGAAAGAGGGGGATGCTGACGGCAACTATATGCCATTAACAGCATCTTCGTCACCGACATAGAGGCCCAGAAGGCAACTTTACAAACCTTCCTAAATAAAGGAACCCTTGCATTGTTCACTCTGACGCGAGATACTAACTAAACGTTAAGAAGTCCCCCGGAGGCCGGCGCGCGGATCCCAAGACCAAGCACGTGAAGTCTTTTGGTTTTATTTCGCTTTCGACGACCATCTCTCGAGCTTTGGCCACAAGATCGGCTCAACGATTGTCGACCGAAGGGTCGCCGCATGCTGGGGCACGAGATCCAACGCTTCGCGGACTCTCATTACTTTCAGGACGGTGTTGTGGGAGACGCGGACATGGAGAAACCTCGGTGGATCAACGGCGTCGAACCACCGGCACAACTGCTGCATGCCACCGGTACGCAGATTCTTGAGATCGAGTGCCGTGAACAGCCGCAACGCTTCTTCGATTTGATCCGCGACTATGGCAGCGATTCCGAAATTCGCTCTCAGCTGAAGAATTTTAGCAGGATGGCGCAAAAGCCAGGACCCATCATGTTTATCGGCATGGGTGCCTCCTACTGTTCCTCTTTCAGCGCGTCGGTCATGCTGACCACCCACGGAAGACCCGCGTACTCCGCCGATGCGGGCGAGTGGCTGCACTACGCTCGACCGGTCTGGAACGATGCTGCGCTTTCCATTCTTCTGACCACCTCGGGCGAAAGTGCCGAGTTGGTCGAATTGATGAAGGCTGAAGACGGTCGCGCAGTTGGCCTGATCTGTAATAACCCGGCCAGCACCTGCTGGAACATGACACAGAACCGGCTGCCGATTCTGGCCGGACCGGAGTATGGCAACGCGACAAAAACCTATACCAACTCCACCGCTGTCGCCACCATTCTCGCCTCAGAGATACTCGAACGCCGGTGGGAGGACGATGCCCAGCGGACCGGCGAAATATTCGCCTCCAGGCTCGATCCTATCTTTGCGCAACGCAGCGAATTGGAGTCATTTTGCCGCGGAGCCGCCAACATTGAAGTCATCGGACGAGGCTCTGCCTACGGTGCTGCCATCATGAGTGCGCTCTGCATCCGCGAAATGAGTGGCCATCGCGCCGCGGCGCATACTGGCGCAGGCTTCAAACACGGGCCAAACCTGGATGTGGATAGCTCGCACGTCGCAATCATTTTCGCCCTCGGTCGCGTGGCCGCTCTCGGAATCAAACTCGCAGAAGAATGTAATCGCCGCGGCGGAAAAGTTCTCCTCATTACGACTGAAGATCATCCGCAAACAGAGAAGCTTCTTCCTGTACGCATCGATGCGGTTCCGGAACCGTGGGAAGCCATAACTGCCCTGTTGGTGCCGCAGGCGCTCACCCTGGGAATGGTTGAGCGAACTGGTTGCCGTCTGCCTCCACGCTTTCAATACGGCGTGATGACACAATGACTGGCTCTTCCAATCGAGAGGAAATCTTGGCCGGCTCGGTTCTCGCGCCCGAGACGCACGTTCGCCGCGGCTTCATCTGGCGAGTCTCACTTATCGCCGGATTGGGCGGCATCCTCTACGGCTATGACATGGGAGTGATCGCGGCTGCGCTGGTTTATGTGCGCCAGTCCTTTGTACTCTCGACACGCATGCAGGAAGTGGTTGTCAGCGTGGTTTTGATTGGCGCCATGTCCGGTGCGCTTGCCGGGGGAGCCATCACCGATCGCATCGGACGCCGCGCCACACTCCTCTGGGGTGGGGCGATTTTTCTGTGCGGCTCGCTGCTGGCATTTGCATCGCCTAACGTCGCAATTCTAATCATTGCGCGTTTCCTATTGGGCGTGGCGGTCGGCTTTACCTCTGTCACAGCGCCTGTTTACGTTTCAGAACTGGCGCCCCCGCATTCACGGGGCATGCTCATCGGTCTTTACCAGTTCGCTCTCACCATCGGCATTGCGTTGGCCGACCTGGTCGGCTACTGGCTGGCGAGCCAACACGCCTGGCGTCTGATGTTTGGAATTGGAGTTCTGCCCGCTGCACTGTTTCTGCTCCTGCTGCTCACTCTGCCTGAGAGTCCGCGATGGCTGTTCGCCCAAAATCGCATCGTCGAAGCCGAGTCCGTACTAAGTACCTATACAGATGCGGAAGGGGCTCGCCTGCTGATCGCCGATATTCGCGCTGCCCTTGAAATCAAAATGGAACGCCGCTGGAGTGCGCTGTGGAGCCCCGCGGTGCGCATGTCTCTTTTTATCGCCGCAGGCTTCCTCATCCTGCAACAAGTCACCGGCATCAACGCCATCCTTTACTACGGGCCGCAGATCTTTTCACTTGCCGGCATCGCATCCAACAAGAACGCCATCTTCGCAACCTTCCTGGTTGCCATCACTAACGTGCTTGCCACCGTCATCGCCCTGCTGCTGGTCGACCGTTTGGGCCGCAAGCCGCTGCTCTATGCCGGAGTTGGCGGCATGACAGTCTCATTGCTCATGCTCGCTTACTCCTTCCACAACCAGGCCACGTTCGGGGCTGCGCCCGGCGTCGTCGCTACTGTTTGCCTGATGGTTTACATCACCTGCTTCGCCTTCAGCATGGGGCCGATCGCGTGGATCCTGGTGTCAGAAGTCTTCCCCCTGCAGGTTCGTGGACGCGGAGTCGCTCTGGGTACCCTGGCCTCGGGTGCAGCTAATTTTCTGGTTTCCCTTACGTTTCTGTCGCTGATCAAAGCGGCAGGAAATTCGTTCACATTCATCATCTACGCAGGCTTTTGTATCCTCACGGTGCTTTTTGTCCGCTTCGTCATTCCAGAAACTAAAGGACGCGAATTGGAAAGTATCAGCACCGAAGCGAACGCGATTGCCCGATGAGTGAAATCACCATGAAAGACGGTACGAATATGGCAGAAACTCAAAACCACGATGCCTTGGATGTTGCGCAACTTGGCGGCGGCCCCCCCATGACCCGTTCCGACCGCGCGGCCGCAGATGTCGGCTATGTCGTCGGAGTCGACATTGGTGGAACCAATCTACGGCTCGCACTGGCCGAACTGTCCGGCGCCGTCGTTGCAAAATGGTCTGCGTCCACCACTGGTGTTCGCGGCGCGGATGCCGTTGTCTCCCTGATAAGCGACGGCGTTGAACGCTTGCTGCTGCAGACTTCAGTTCCGCGGAGCGCCCTCAAAGCCATCGCGGTTGGCGTACCTGGGGTCACCGACGTCGAAGAAGGTCGCGTGATCGCCACCTCCTACTTGCTTGGGTGGCGCGACGTTCCCCTGGCGGCAATGCTGGAAGCGGCGCTCAACATTCCGTCGGCGGTCGATAACGATGTGAACCTGGCAGCGATCGGCGAAAGTTGGGCGGGCGCCACAAAAGGTGCGCGCGACTTTATTTTTGTCGCCATTGGAACTGGCATCGGCGCCGGCATCGTGCTGAACCACTCCTTGTTCCACGGCGCTGGCTGGGCTGCTGGAGAGATCGGATACATGCTGGTTCCCGGTACGCCGAACGCGCCCCGAAAACGTGATGAACCGGGGGCGCTGGAAAGCATGATTGGCGGCGAAGGCATCCGCGCAGAATGGCAGAAACTGTGGATGGCGGACAAGACCACGCTCCCCCGTGAGATGGTCGCGTCTGAAATTTTTGACGCTGCACTGGCTGGCGATCCGCTGGCGCAGACAATTCTGCAGCAGTCCGCCCGCATGTTGTCGCACGCCATCTATAACATGTCGCTGGTGCTGAACTGCCCGCTGTTTGTTCTGGGCGGCGGTGTCGGCTTGCATCCCGCACTATGTGCGGCTACCCGGGGAATGCTGCAGCAATGGGCTGTCCGCGGTCGCCCTGATCTGATCCCCAGTGAACTTGGACCGGATGCGCAATTGATGGGCGCCCTCCGCCTGGCGCTTGATACAGCGGAAGTAGATTCCGCAGTCTCTGCCGCAAAATAATCAAGGCAGACACCCTTACCGTGGCAGCCGTCACTGATCGCTACACCTCCGACCGCTACAATGGGTCTGGTTTGATTCTTAAGGAGGTGCGATGAAAAAGCTTCTGTTAGTTTTGCTGACGGCTGCATTCGCGATTCCAGTTCTGGCTCAGGGGGCGCCACCGCAAGGAGCAGCCAATGCGCCCTACTCGGTGGAGTATTACTACAAGACGCAATGGGGTCATCAACAGGAATTTCTCGATCTCTTTCTGAAGAATCACTATCCCTTACTGCGAAAGATCCAGCAGACTGGCCGTATCACATCGCTGAAGATTGAGACGCCCGCGAACCACATGACGGAAGACGCGCGTTGGGATTACCGGGTGACAATCACCTATAAGAATTCCACTTTGGCGACCACTGCCGATCCCGAGGAAGAGACTTTCATCCGCCAACTCTACCCGGATCAGCAGACCTACAAGCGCGAAGAACAGCGGCGATTTGAAATTCTGCTGGCCCATTGGGACCTGCCTGTCACCAACATTACACCTGCAACAAACTAAATTCTGACAGCCGCGAGAGTGGGTACGTTTGTGCCCGCCTCGGAAATGGAATGCCTCGAATGACGCCTTCGTTGTTACCGATTCGCACCATTGCACGCAAGTTGAATCTGCCGGAGAACTTGTATGAAACGCTGGGAACATACGGCGCAAAACTGAAGTTGGATTTGTTGACCGACCCAGCCTTTCCGCGTCGCGGCAAATTAATTCTAGTCACAGCCACCACTCCAACAGTTTCAGGCGAGGGCAAAACTGTGACTTCCATCGGGCTGGTGCAAGGACTGGAACGCATCGGAAAAAAGGCAATCATCACTTCTCGAGAGCCCTCGCTAGGACCTGTTTTCGGGATGAAGGGCGGTGCGGCCGGAGGCGGCCTGTCGCAGGTGGAACCCAGCCAGAAAATCAATCTGCACTTTCACGGTGACATGCACGCCATCACCTCGGCCCACAATCTGCTGGCCGCGCTGATCGATGCCCACCTGTTCCATGGAAACGAACTTGACCTTGATCCCGAACGGATCACGTGGCCACGCACCTTGGATATGAACGATCGCACACTTCGTCGCATTGCAATAGATGTGGACGGAAAAAAGGATGGAGTGAATCGGCGCACCGGATTTGTGATCACTGCCGCGTCAGAGATCATGGCCATCGTGGCACTGTCCAAAGATCGCAGCGACCTGCGACAACGCCTTGCATCGATCGTCGTCGGGGCGACTCGCAGCGGAAAACCCGTGCACGCAGCGGACTTGAAAGCTACAGGCGCGATGATGGTGCTGCTCGATGACGCCCTTCTGCCGAACCTGGTGCAGACCACCGAGGGCACGCCGGCGCTTGTTCACACCGGCCCATTCGGCAACATCGCTCACGGAACCAGCAGCGTCATTTCGCAGGATATGGGACTTCGCCTGGCGGATTATGTTGTGAACGAAGCCGGCTTTGCCGCCGACCTGGGCGCGGAAAAATATATGAACATCGTGACGCGCGTGCTAGGCGCCAGTCCAGCCGTCGCTGTGCTGGTGACCACGGTGCAAAGCATGCGCAACCAGGGTGAAGGCGATTTGCAAAACGGTTTTGCAAATCTCGCGCAACACATCCACAGCCTGCAGCATTTTGGGGTGCCGCTGGTGATTGCCGTCAATCGATTCCCAAACGACAACGATGCGGACCTGGCACAACTGCTTGCCTATTGCGAACAGCAAGGCGTTGCCTGCGCCATGACCGAGCCCTTCACCCGTGGCGGCGAGGGTTCGATGGATCTGGCCCGCAAAGTTATTGAGACCATCGATGCAAATGCCGATGCAACAACTGCGCCCTCTTATAGACTTAGCGACACCTATCAGGAAAAGGCGCACAAGGTTGCGACGCAGGTTTACGGTGCCGATGGGGTGGAAATCAGCGAGTTGGCCACGGGCAAGCTGCGGCAACTGGTGGAATGGGGCTTTGATGAATTGCCGATCTGCATCGCAAAAACGCAATATTCCCTCTCGGACAATCCCAAGCTGCTGGGAGCACCGAAGGGCTGGAAGCTGCGGATTACGGACGTTTCGCTGTCTGCGGGCGCGGGCTTCGTGGTGATGATTGCGGGCAACATGATGTTGATGCCGGGGTTGCCGAAGGTTCCTCGCGCGACAGAAATTGATATGAACGAAACGGGAGAAATTATCGGAGTTTGAGTTAAATCTCGCCAAACATCTCTCTCAACCCACTCGTTGCCTTAGCAACCACTTTGACATACTGGTTGCTAAGGCAACTAAGTTGATTGCACCGTGTTTGGTGCAGTTCTGAGTCTAGAAGTCCAAACGAAACCTCTCCCGGGCTTCGTATTGGGAACCGGTGGGCCAAGTGAAACTTTCGTACAGCAGAAATTCCTCCGCCATGAAGTGGTCGAACTTCGGCGGCCGGCGAACTTTTGCCTTCAACTCCTCCAGCCCCACTGCATTTCGTCTTCCCTTGCTGCGCGCCAGAGTAATGTGTGGACGATAGGGACGATCCTCCGGAACGAAGCCGCAGGGAATGGTGGACGCCGTGACTTTTTTCTGGAGCGCCAGCAATTCCGGTGTGAGGGCTACGCCGACAAAGAAGATTCCCGCGCGATCAAAGAATCCAAGCTCGTCCAGTTCAATTGGAACCGGCGCAACTTGCAGCTCCCGCAGCCGAGCGACGACGCATTCATACTGAGTCTCGCTGGTGTTGCCCAGAAATTGCAGGGTGATGTGCCATGACTCGGGAGTTGACCACCGCAATCCATCCTCTTTCAGTCGATGCCGCATGGAAACCTTCTCCAGTTGCTCGACGACTGAAGCGGCCAGTGGAATTCCAACGAAGAGTCGCATACCCAGACAAGTGTAAGTCTAGAAACCTGCTCGGGTCGCAGTTTCCTACGGAATGGTCGCTCACATGCCGCGATGGGTTCAGGTTGGCTTTGTAATCTTTTTGTCATTGCATTGTGCGGCGAGGCTGGGAGCAGGACAATATCACTAGCCCTCTTCCACGATTCCACTGTGTTCGCCGCCTTCATGCAGGTATGACGGCCCTCTCGGTTCATCGCGAATGACCGCTTCAATCCCCTGTACCTCGAAGGCAAATGATGAACACACAAGCACAGTCCACACATCCCAAGGGCACGCAGGCGCGCGTCCTGTTCAGCTCAGTATTCGGACCGTATGCGCAGGATGATGAGTTTGGCAGCCGCAGCATCAATCCCATGGAGCTGTATCACAACCAGGTGACGCGCATGCAGGGATCGTTTTCGCTGCGCATGTTCCATCGCTCGTGGGGCATCATGATGATCCAGCAGAATATTTCCGCGCCGTCGACGGTCCTCGATTTCCCTACCCGCGAAAAGTTTGTTGAAGAGTTGAAGGCCAACCACTACGACATCGTTGGAATTTCTTCGATCATCGTCAACGTCGCCAAGGTGGAGGAGATGTGCCGCATGGTGCGCGAAATTTCTCCGGAGTCTGTGATTGTGATTGGCGGCCACGTGGCCGCGCTTCCTGACATTGTGGATCGAGTCGACGCCGACCACATCGTACGGGGCGACGGCATTGCCTGGATGCGGGCTTACCTGGGCGAGGATACAACTGCTCCCATTCGCCATCCGCATATCGTTAGCGGCTTCGACGTCCGCGCTATGGGCCTGAAGGCTTCGGAGACGGCGAGCGATACGGCCGCCACCATCATTCCGTCAGTCGGCTGTCCGTTAGGCTGCAACTTCTGCACAACTTCGGCATTTTTCGGTGGCAAAGGTAAGTTCTTAAACTTCTACAACACCGGCAAAGAACTGTTTGATGTGATGTGCGAGATGGAGCGGACGATGAAGGTCCGCTCGTTCTTTATGATGGACGAGAATTTCTTGCTGCACCGCCAGCGCGCCATGGAGCTGCTAGATCTGATGAAGGCCGGAGGCAAGGCGTGGGCGATGTATGTCTTCTCCTCGGCGAATGCGATCCGCAAGTACACCATGAAGGAACTGGTGGAGCTGGGAGTTTCCTGGATCTGGATGGGGCTGGAGTCGCCACGCGCAGGTTATGCCAAGCTTCAAGGACAAGACACGCGATCGCTGACCCGCGAACTGCGCCAGCATGGCATCAAGCTGCTGGGTTCCAGCATTATTGGATTGGAGCATCATACCCCAGACAACATCGCCGAAGAGATAGAACATGCGATTGCGCATGAAACCGATTTCCACCAGTTCATGCTATATACGCCGGTGCCGGGCACGCCGCTGCATAAGGAAATGGCCGAGCAACACCGCATGCTGGACGTGAACCTGGCCGATATTCACGGCCAAGATAAATTCAACTTTCAGCACGCGGCGATTTCGCGCAATGATTCAAACCGCTTTCTGAACCTGGCGTTTCTCCGCGATTTTCAACGCAACGGGCCGAGCCTGTTTCGCATCTGCCGCACGACCATGGATGGCTGGAAGAGGTACAAGAACGATGCTGATCCGCGCATTCGCGAGCGATTCCGCTGGGAAGCTCGCTCGATTCGAACCGCCTACAGCGGACTGCTATGGGCGATGGAAAAGCAACTGCGCCGCAGCAACCGTGCGGTGAGCGACCAGATTCGAGCGTTGCGGCTGGATATTGGTTCTGAATTCGGTATAGTGACACGAACCATCAGCTGGGTGCTGGGGCCCGTAGCTTTGTGGACCAGCCGCCGCGAAGAGCGACAGCTGGCTGCCGGCAAGACGTACGAGCCGAAGACAATTATTGAGCACCGCAACTGGACGCCTGCATAACAAAGTCCGAGGTCGGCCACAAGTCAGCACATTATGCTCAGACTTTCGAGCAACACAATTGACAGTCATCCTCATCCCTGTTTAGTCTAGGCGTACTGACACCTAGCCTATGAATCTTCGATCAAAATTGAGCTCCCAATCTTCGGCTCGCGACTTATTTCCGGGGGCGCTTGAGATGATGGTCCTGCAGACGCTGCAGTGGCAGCCGATGCACGGCTATGCCCTGGTGCTACACATCCAGCAACGGTCGCAGGATTTGTTGCAGGTGGAAGAAGGCTCACTCTATCCAGCGCTGCAACGAATGCTGAAGGAAGGATTAGTCAAAGCGGAATGGAAAATCTCCGCGACCAATCGGAAGGTTCGCATGTACAAGATCACCCCGGCGGGAGTGAGACATTTGCGCCGCGAAGTGTCGAAGTTTGAACGCATGCTGGAAGGCATTTCTTTGGTGTTAGCACCGGCGAAACCGTAGGAGCGCAGGATGAACCCAATCGAGCACCTGTGGAAGCGACGCGCCATGATGGACGATCTTTCGGTCGAGATAGAACAGCACTTGAGCGAGAAAATCGAAGCGTTGGTTGCGGAAGGCATGCCGCGAGAAGAGGCCGTGCATGCGGCTCGGCGCGCCTTTGGAAACTCTGCATTACTTGCAGAGCGCGGACGCGAGTCCTGGATGTGGAGTCGGGTGGAGAATCTGTGGGCGGATTTGAAATTTACCGTGCGGCAATTGCGTAAGTCGCCGGGATTTACCGTGACCGCAGTGATGACGCTGGCACTGGGCATTGGCGCAACAACCGCAATTTTCTCGCTGTTCATGCAGGTATTGCTGCGTAGTTTGCCGGTGCAAGATCCGCAGTCGCTGGTGCTGCTACAGGCGACGGGCGCGACCACCGGCTCTATGTCGAATTATGGAGACCCCACCTATTATTTCAACGTGCCGATGTTTTATGACCTGCAACGGCAAGCCGGCAACGTGTTCCAGAGCATGGGCGCGAGCGGTCCTTTCCCCAGCGCCGTGCGCGCGGGCGAGTCGACACAAAACATGGAAGGCGACTTTGTCACAGGAGATTTTTTCGCGACGCTGGGTCTGCGCCCAGCCCTTGGAAGATTGATTGAGCAGGCGGACGATCGCGTGCCGGGTAGCAATCCGGTAGTGGTATTGAGTTACAACGAGTGGCAACAGGGCTTCGGGGGCAGCCCTTCTGTATTAAATCGAACCATCGACATCAACGCACACCCGTTCACCGTAGTAGGTGTCGCGCCACCTGGTTTTACGGGGCTGGACGCGACCCAGCCCGATCAGTTGTTTGTTCCGATGAGCATGGAGCCGGTGATCCCGACGCACGACAAAAGCTGGTTGCTACTGCACAATGCAACCTGGGTCAACATCATCGCGCGGCTGAAGCCGGGGATGACGGCAAAGCGCGCAGAAGTGGAACTGAACCCGCTATGGTATTCGCTGCGAAAGAATGAGCTGCCGCTTTATACAAATCATCCAGGACCTTTTTCGCGAGCGTTTATGACGACGCACCTGTTTGTCGCGAGCGGTATGCAGGGCCTGCCCTTTCTTAAGACGCAGCTGGGGCCGAAGGTGGAAGTCCTGATGGCCATGGCGTTGCTGGTGTTGTTGATTGCCGGCGTGAACCTGGGCAACCTGTTGCTGGTGCGGGGCACGATCCGCGCCAAGGAGATTGGGGTGCGGGCTGCGCTGGGAGCTTCCCGCGGCCGACTGATTGCGTGGGTGCTGATTGAAGGGTTAGTGCTGGCCACACTCGGCGGAGCGATTGGGATCGGGTTCGGTTTACTGGCAATGCGACCATTGGCGGCAGCACTCCTTGGAGGATCTACGATTCCTTCCGCAATCGAAGTGCATCTGCTGATTTTCTCCACGGCGCTGATGCTGCTGACAGGACTGCTGAGTTGTTTGCCCTCGATATTGCTGACCACGCGGCCGGATCTGACGCGCATACTACATGAGAGCACGATACAAAGCTCCAAGGGCGGAGGACGACTGCGCCTGACATTTACCGCGGTGCAGATCACGCTCAGCTTTGTGTTGCTGGTGGGCGCTTCCCTGCTGGCACGAAGCCTCTACAACCTCCGCAATGTGGATCTGGGGCTGCGAACCGATCATCTGATCATGTTCCACACCGATGTGCGAAGTGTGGGAACAACGCTGAAGCAGACGCCGGCGCTGTTGGAACAAATCGCCACAGAAATTCGACGGCAGCCGGGAATCGGCAGTGTCGGATATTCCTCCGTTGGAATATTGAGTGGCGACCGAACCGGTGACAGTATTACTATCGCGGGCTACAAGCTGAGAGGAGGCGAAGACATGACGCCGGACAACAATAGCGTGAGCGCTGAGTTTTTTTCTACGTTCGGGATTCCGTTGTTGACCGGCCGAGTGCTCACGGATGCCGACGAAATGGGACTGCATAAGGTTGCGGTGGTGAACGAGGTGCTTGCCACGCGCTACTTCGGCGGGGCGCAGAAGGCGCTGGGGCAGATGTTTTGTTTTGGATCGGGCGATGGGCGAGTTCCTGACACGATGATTGTGGGCGTGGTGAGGAATGCTGAGACGGTCGCTGTGGGTTCGCAACCAATAGCCTCGATTTATTTGCCGTTCGGGCAGAGAAAACGTCAATCCGCATTTTTTTATATTCGGACGACACTGCCTCCGAAGCAGGTATTTGATGAGGTACGGCACGCGGTTCTCGGTGTGAATCCTGGGCTGCCCGTCGATGATCTGGGAACATTTGCCGACATGGTGAACGGAGATATCTCTACGCCGCACTTGCTGGCGATTCTCTCCGTGAGTTTTGGAGTTCTGGCGATACTGCTGGCGGGCATCGGAATGTATGGTGTGCTGGCCTACTCCATGACCCAGCGCACGCGAGAGATTGGGATTCGCATCGCGTTGGGGGCAAGCCGGTTGAACGTTACGAAGCTGGTAGTTCAGCAGGTGGCAACCAGCGGCCTGATCGCCGCCGCGTGCGGGGTGCCAATTAGCCTGCTGCTGATGCGCTATTTGCGCGAGGAGCTGTTTCATGTGACGTACAACGATCCGTGGAGCTTCGTAGTTGCGGGGCTGGTGACATTGATTGCGATTGCGGTGGCCGCATTCTTTCCTGTGCGGCG
Organism: uncultured Acidobacteriota bacterium; assembly: GCA_963737095.1. Classification (GTDB taxonomy): domain Bacteria; phylum Acidobacteriota; class Terriglobia; order Terriglobales; family Acidobacteriaceae; genus JAKAAZ01. Next base: position 565,359 of record CAVTRK010000008.1, on the reverse strand, counting down.
AGCAGTTTCTGTTGATCCGGTGCGAGCGTTGCGGGCGGAATAAAGGATGAGGCGCGACAAATCCTCCTTTAGGACGGTGCCGCGAAGATCGCATCCTCAGACAGAACCGGCAAGTGAATCTCGGCTCGGCAGCCAGGCCCATCATTACGATTTGCGACGGTGAGTGTACCGCCGTGGGCTTCTATAATCTGCAACGCGAGGATCAAGCCGACGCCCATGCCGCCGGGTTTGGTGGTGTAGAGCGGTACAAAAAGATTGGCGGGATTGGCCAGGCCAGTGCCGTTGTCTTCTACGAGGATGACGACGCCGTCGGATTGAAACGTGCAGGCCACGTTGACGCGCACGGCAGATTTATCTTCATGCGCCTGCATGGCCGCGTCTACCGCGTTGCGAACTAGGTTAATGAGGGCTTGCTCCAGCTGGGCCGCATCGACGTAGAGATCGACATTGTCGGCGACTTCAAGAGAGACTTCGGCGCGCGTTTCCAGATGACAGATGCGTTCCAGTAAAGGGGCGGCGGCGGATAGAGCTTTGACAGGGCGAGGTAGCTTGGCGAGCTGGCTGTATGCCTGCAGGAAGCGGTTCAATGACTCGGCACGCTCCTCAATGATGGCCAGACCATGCTCCATGTCGACGGGATTCATCTGCTGCCGCTGAGCTTCAAGTTTGCTCGCAGGGTCCGAGGGCGGCTCGAAATTGCGCATCATGCGCGAGCGAAGACTGCCGGCTATGGACTTGATCGGGGTCAGTGAGTTGTTGACTTCATGTGCTAAGACTCGAATCAGCCGCTGCCACGCCTGACGCTCCTGTTCGCGCAGGACGCCGCTAACGTCTGAAAGCAGCAGAAGCGTATGCGGCATGCCCTCTTGGTAAAACCTGCTGCGACGCACCATCCATCGACCTTCGCGCCCGTGCATGGTTAGGGTGACGACACTGTTGTCCGCGCAATCGAGAAGTTCGGTCAGGCCGAGCGAGCCTGCACTGCGATGCAACATAGAGTTGGCGGGGAGCTGCAGCATTTTGCGGGCAGCGGGATTCGTCAGTTGCAACTCTGCGGCCTCGTTGAAGGCGAAGACGGGCAGCACCATGCTTTCGACTACGCGCTCCAGCAGGGCAAACGTTTCTGATTCGCGATGGCGGCGCACGCGAAGATCGCCGGCGAGCTCGTTAATCTGAGCTGCCAAATCGCCGAGCGCGTCACCCTGGCCGATATCGCGGGCGCGAAAAGAATATTCGTTTTCGCGCAAGGCGGCTACGACATTCGACAGAGTCTGCAAGGGTCGAACAGTATGCTGGAAAATTGCTGAACCCAGCCAAGCCAGGCATAGGAGGAGTACTAACTGGACACAGATCCAAACCATGGCCGACGCGTGCCACAAATACAATGCGATGGAAGCGAGAACGAGCGTCGGCACCGCGAGCCCCACAAGTAACGCGGCAAGGCGCACTTCAAAGCGAAGTCGCGGGATTCTAAAACCGATGGAGGGGCGAGGCCGTACAGAAGCGGCCGGTCGCGCCCGCTTTGCCGCGCTAGATGCCATATTTCTCCATCCGCCGATAAAGCGCGCCACGGCTCAGGCCTAGGGCTTCAGCGGCCTGGCTCACATTACGGGAATGCTTGGCCAGTGCTTTGCGGATCAGAATATTCTCCACCGCCTCCAGGCTCATATCGTCGATCGAGTTGGAGCTGCGGCCGGATTGGAGATTTAAATCCGTCGCCAGAATGCGGTTGCCGCGACTCATGAGAACGGCGCGTTCCATGGTGTGCTCCAGCTCGCGCACGTTTCCCGGCCATGAATGATCGAGCAGCGACTGCAACGCGGATGGATCGAAGCCCTCGATGGATTTGCGATAGCGTGCCGCATAGCGCGCGAGAAAATGCGCCGCCAGCACAGGAATATCCTCGGCACGTTCGCGAAGCGGCGGCAGATGAATTTCGACCGTATTGAGTCGGAACAGCAGGTCGGGGCGGAAGCGGCCTTCTTCTGATTCCTGCGTCAGATCTGTATTGGTTGCCGAAAGTACACGTACATCCACTTTTCGAGTTCGTGAGGAACCGACACGCTCCAGCTCTCCCGCTTCCAACACGCGCAGCAGCTTTGCCTGCTGTCGAATTGGGACATTGGCAATCTCATCCAGAAACAAAGTGCCTTTGTCCGCCAATTCGAAGCGGCCGATGCGATCAGTTCGCGCATCGGTGAATGCGCCCTTCACGTGCCCAAAGAGTTCGCTCTCGAAGACCCCCTCCGAAAGCGCGCCGGTATTGACCGCAATCCAAGGCTGATCGGCGCGTGCAGACAGCGCGTGCAAGGTGTGGGCGACAATTTCTTTTCCAGTACCGTGCTCGCCGGTGATTAATACGTTTGCGTCGGACGGACCTACACGCGCCATCGCATCCAGGACGGGTTGCATCGCGGCTGAGCCTGCAATCATCTCTGGTCTGCCGGTGGCTCGGAGCAGCTGATTTTCCGCCTCCAGTAGTTGGGCGCGACGCAAGGCTCGATATAGGGTGACCTGATTTTGCACCACGGTGAGCAAGCGCGCATTTTCCCAGGGCTTGGCGATAAAGTCGCGGGCGCCGCGTCGCATCGCCTCGACGGCCAGTTCCACACTCGCCCATGCCGTCATCACGATGACGGGAAGCTGAGGCTCGATATCCAGAACCTGGCGCAACAGTTCAAGGCCTTCATGACCGGAGGTGGTGTCGCGGGTATAGTTCAAATCCATCAACAAAGCGTCGTAGGATTGGTTGCGAAGCGCGACCAGCGCCGCCTCGGGTGAGCCCACAGTATCGACGTGAAAGCCCGCGGGCTGCAGCAGCAGAGTCAGCGCCTCTAGAATTTGCGGCTGGTCATCGGCGGCCAGCACCCTGGGCAGGGTTCCAGTTTCCGTTGGTTTCCGATCAAGAAGCACGGGTTGATCCGCCATGGCAGCTCCTCGATTAGAGTACCGCGATTGTGTCCTATTGCCTCAAGGCTGACGGACCTGGCCGGTTTTCGCATCGGCAATGGAAACGCCCATGCGCTCCAATGTCTCTCCGGTAGCGCGATCGATATCTACCCTGGCCTTTTCAAAAGCAGTTTTTGCAGCCGCGAGATTCGATTCGGCGATCGCCAGAGAGTGTTGCGCGACCAGTACATCGTAAGTCGACTTGGCACCGAGTTTCTGTTCCTGTTCGGTGATATCGAAGGTCCGTTGCGCCAAATCACGAGCCTTCTGCAAGGCATCGACACGGGCCTGAGCCTGTTGCAAAGCGAATTGCGAGTTGCGCACGTCGAATCGGATGCTCTTTTTCTGCTCCTCAAAGGAGATTTGTCGCCGCCGATATTCCAGCGAGGCGCGGAACTGATCTGCCTTGGCCTGGCGATTGCGCAAATTGATCGACAGATTCAGCCCCACCTGGTATTCCGGCGAGGAGTAATTAAATGTGTTCAGGAACATGCTGCCAAAACCGGTGGGAAGAACGGACGCGCATTGAGCCGGGGGCAAGGTGCAGTTTGGGTTTTGCGGACCGGCAATGCCCGCACCTGCATACAACCCATATACGTTTAACGTGGGCAGCAACTCGCTGTTGATCGATTGAAGACTCATCTTCGCGACCTGCATCGCAATCTCGTCCTGCGTGACGTCGGGGCGATTCTTTTCGGCCTCCGCAATAAGATCATCAATTGGCAGGGAAGCGTTTGAATCCGGGGGGCCGGTGCGATCTAGAGGAATGACAGCCATCTCATCAATGAGCGGATCGTCACTCTTAGTGATGGCGTTTTTGAGCAGAAGCTCGTTCAGACGCAAGTTAGCTCGCGAAACGGTGAGGTCGCCCTCGCTAGTGGCCACATCCGACTGATCCTTGAGCACCTGCATCTCAGGGATCGCATTCAGCTTTAGCTGCTCCTGATCGTCGTGCAGCGTCCGTTGTGCAAAGTCCAGGGATCGCTGCTTTACCTGTTCGTCTTCATACGCGTTGACGAGATCCCAATAAATATTCTCCACCTGCGTTATCGTTGCGATCACCTGGGCGCGGAAGGCAAGGTCGGTAATCTGGAGATTCTTCTTGGCGATATGAATGTAGCGCTCATTGGTAGCCAGGCCGAAACCTGCCAGCAGCTGCTGTGTGAGAACCAACTCGAAATTTGAGTAGAGCGTGGGATTGATGGCTTCATACGGACTATTATTTGCGAAGCGCTGCCCCACATAGTCGACGGTCACATTAGTGCCCAGTGGAAAGGACTGCGTGTAACTTGCCAGGGCCTCGATGGTGTTCTGCTTAAAGGTAGGAACACCATATTGGAATTGGTTTCCTTCCTGAGTGACGTTGTGGTCGTCGAAGCCTTGGAATTTCAGATAAGGGTCGAAGGAGCTGACAGTGGTTCCAGCGCCCAGGGTCGAGGTGACAATGCCGCCCGCGCCAGCCGCAGCCGAACCGGAACTGACGCCGCCGCCAGAGTTCTGCGAGCCGAAGCCACCCTCTGTCGACGATTGCACAATCTGGGTGTCGACGCCATTGGCCGGCGCCCCAGCTTCGGTGCGCGCAATGTCCGTTTCTGCGATGGGGAAGTTGTAGCGGAAATAGGCTAGATCGAGATTGTTCTCGATGGCAAGAGCGATCGTGTCGCTCAACGAGATATACAGCTTTCCGTCGCGGATGAGGCTTTGAAGGCGCGGCGAGTTGGTCAGGTCCAACGGCGGCGCATCGGTGGGCCTGTACGGCGAAAACGGCTTGTGGGAGTGCGGCAGCGACACATGAAAAGGCTCCTGGGGGGCGAACGACGGCTGCTGCGCCTGTTGTATCTGTTGCGCCAGCGAAGAAGACGCCGTCTGGGGGGTCGACGGGGGCGCAGGAGCCTCCGGCACAGACGAAGTTGTTTGTGAATCGGCGGCCGCCGGCGCGGCTTGTTGCGCAAATGCAACTGTCGCTGTTACGAATAAGCAAATGGATGCAAAAGCAGTCAACAAAGTCCGCGTACGAAATGTTTGAGGATTGATCAAGCTCTTCCGTCTCCTGTCTGCTGTAGCTCTGGATGTGCAGAGTCAGAAAGCATCCAGCCGTCGCTTAGCTGGACCGTTCGCGTTCCATAGGTCGCATTCAAATCTGAATGCGTGACCTGCACGATGGTGGTGCCCTCACGGTTCAGTTCGCGGAACAGTTCCATAATTTCTTTGGCCTGCACGGAGTGGAGATTGCCGGTGGGCTCGTCCGCCAGCAGCAGCGCAGGCTTGTGAATGACGGCGCGCGCGATACCGACCAGCTGCTGCTGTCCGCCGGAAAGCTGTGACGGAAACAGATCTTTTTTGGCGACCATGCGGAAGCGATCGAGGACGTCGGCTACCATGCCCTGCCGTTCGGTGGTGGGAATGTTCTTGTAGGACAGAGGAAGGTCGATGTTCTCGGCGACCGTCAAATCGTCGAGCAGATGATAGCTCTGAAACACCATGCCGATGCTGCGGCGAGACAGGTCAGCTCGCTGCTTGCGATTCAGCTTATGCACCGGCTGCTCGCCGAACCAGTACTCTCCCTGCCAGTCATCGTCGAGCAGGCCGAGAATATTCAGCAAAGAAGATTTGCCGGAACCTGAAGGCCCCATGATGGTGATGAACTCACCCGGTTGAATGTCCATTTGGATGCGGCGCAGCACCCACAACTGCCCTGCCCCTAATTTGTAACTACGGTCGATGTTTTTTAATTGAATCATTCTTCTCTCACTTTTCTGAAATCTATGCCTGGCGCGAAAATTAATTCGCCAGGGTACTTCTGTGCGCCAATTCGAACTTGTGCTACTCCGCCCGCAAGGCTTCAACGGGTTCAATCTTTGCTGCTCGCCGCGCCGGCACATAGCTGGCAACCAGTCCTACGACGAGCAACAGGACCGATACTGCGACGATGGTGAGCCAGTCATGCTGAGCGACTCCATACAGGAAACTGCGAACCAACCTGGTTGTGAAGAATGCGGCGAGGATTCCGATCAGCAGGCCTGCAACCAGAAGCCGACTGGCCTGACGCAGGATCATGCGAAGAACATCCTCACGCTGCGCACCCAGGGCGAGACGCACCCCAATCTCTCGCGTGCGCTGGCCCACGCTGTAGCTCAGCAGTCCGTAGAGTCCGGCGGCGGCGATCAGAACGGCAGCGATGGCGAAGATCCACAACAAGCGCGCGGCCAGTGTCTGCCCCCCGAGCAGATCATCAATCTGCTGCGGCATGGTCTGTACGCTGTTCACGACGAATTCCGTGTTCCTCTCGGAGAGAATTCGACTAATCGTGGGGACGATCACTTCCGGCGGCTGCCCCGTACGAACAACTAACTCCATCGCCATCGAAACGATGGGATAGAAATCATCTTTCAGGGGAATTTGATTCAAGTCGACATCGACTTCAGGAGCCGCGGGCTGCCCGAGTACTTCGGGCGTGTCTTCAACAATGCCAACCACGCTGACGTTTTCAAGAATACTTTTGCGCGTGGGGTTGGTATCGAGGTTGAGCTTCTTCTGCAGCGGCCGGGAACCCAGATATTGGCGGGCGAATGTCTGGTTGACGATGACGACGGGGTCGGTTCCGATGCGATCGCTGTCATTGAATCGACGGCCCTGGAGGAGACGAACTTCCAGCGTGCGATACGCACCGGGGGTGACGGCATGGATATCGACCGCAGAATGAGAGGGGTTCGCTGCCGGGTCACCGATGACACTGAACTGAGTGTTCAGATGAACATTGCTGTCTAACGGAGCGGAGGTCACCAATGCGGCGGACTCGACACCTGGAATCTGACGCACCCGCGTCAGCAGAGGATCGTAGAAAACTGCACGGAGATCGGCCGACGTCGCGTCCGCAGCCGTAGGCGTAAATCCTCCTTTGGAAAAGAATCGTGCGACCACCAGGTGCTGCGGGTTGAAGCCGACGGGAACGTCACGCAACGCATAGATCGTGCGCAACAGTAACCCGGCTGAAACCAGCAGAACCAGCGACAATGCCAGCTCACCGATGATTAAGGCGTTGCGCAGTCGGAGCTGTTCAACGCCGGCACCGGCGCCGCGGGAGCCTTCGTGCAGCGCCTCCTGCGGATCGGCGGAGGCCGCTTGCAGCGCAGGAATGGTTCCGAATATCACGGCTGAAATCACGGATAGCACCATCAGTAGCAGGATGACCTGCCAATTCAGCGAGATGTCGCCGGAGTGATGCAAATGAGTGCTGATGGAATGGCGAAGCACTGCAATGCAGGTGTAGGCAATGCCCAGGCCGCAGACACCTCCTGCGATTCCGATCAACAGGCTCTCCGTTAGAAATTGCCGCACGATTCGTCCGCGCGCGGCACCCAGGGCAGCACGCACCGCAATCTCTCGGCGCCGAGCGGCCATGCGCGTCAGCATCAGCCCGGCAATGTTGGCGCACGCGATCAACCAGACCAGCAGCACCGCACCCTGTAACGCCAGCAGAGCCGTCCGCGTCGAGCCGACCAACCAATCGAGGTAGCTCTGGACTCCAACCGTTTTTGTGAGGTGCTCATCGGGAAACTGGCGGGCAATGTTGCCTTGAATCCCATTCAGTTCCGTTCGTGCGGCAGCGACGGAAACATTCGGCCGCAGACGCCCGATGCCGGTCAAGAATCCGTTGTCGCGTTGTTCCATGTCGGATGTATGCGGCAAGACCGTCCATACGAACGGACCATCGTTATTCAGGGGAAGGAAGAACTGGCGGGGCGCGACACCGATGACGGTGTAGGTTTCGTCACCCAGCTGGACTGACTTTCCAATGATCCTTTTGTCGGCATGAAAGTTGTTTTGCCATACAAAGTAGCTGAGGACGGCGGTTCCCTGATTGCCCTCGGTTCCCGCTTGCGGAAGGAAAGTTCTTCCGATCAGCGGCCGAACTTGCAGCATGGAGAAAAAGTTTGGGCTGGACTGAATATTGATGGAAAACAGCGGGGTGCCGTCTGCCTTCTTGAGATCGAAAAATTTCAGCGTGTACCATGCGATGTCTTGAAACGATTTTGCATGCTCGCGCCAATCGCGAAGATCCGGGAGTGAGGTTGAGGTGATTTGACCGGAGGCGTTGGCCTCACCCAACCTGACAACCTGCGATGCATGCGGCACGGGCAGGGGCCGCAGCAAGACACCGTCGACCACGGTAAACATGGCGGCGCTGATACCGATGCCGAGCGCCAGGGTCAGCACTGCGGTGATGGCGAAGCCAGGAGCTTTCAGCAACTGGCGCCAGGCGTAGCGAAGGTCGTTGAGCAAAGTGGTCATGGTATGGGCCTACTCCTCACGCAGGATGGTTGTGGGATTGATACCGCTAATGCGGCGCGCAGGCAGAAACGTGGCTGCGAGCGCGACAATGCCCAGCACCACGGTTGTACCGATCAAGGTTCCGGGATCGTACATTCCGACGCCATAGATGAAGCCTTTCATGGCGCGCAGCGCAATGAAAGATGCGGCAATTCCGACGGTAAGGCCGAGCATGGTTGCCATTACCCCCAGGCGGCCAACTTCAAACATGGCGGCGCGGATGGAAGAGCCGAGGGCCAGGCGAATTCCCATTTCTCGTTTGCGTTGGATAACAAGGTTGGCGATCAGCCCATAGACGCCAATCGCGGAGAGCAGAAGCGCGAGGCCGGACAGAACACCCAGCAACATCACCTCAATTCGTTGCATGCCCAGGTCCTGCGTTTCCAGTTCGCTCATGCTATAAAAGCCCGCGAATGGAAGCGTTGGGTCGGCGTCGGCGAGCGCCTTTTGCATCGCGCCGGTGATTTCCACGATTGGGCCGCGCGTGCGCACGATCCAACTGGGCTGGAACCAGGTATGCACCAAGGCGAAGAATTTCGAATTGACCTGGGTCGCAGGGACATAGATCGTCGGCTCAGTCGTCAACGGCGCGGTACTGTCGATGCCAGGAGTCTTCACGACATCGGGAACGATGCCGATCACTTCGGTCGGCTTGGAATCGTCTGTATGTCCGCCCAGATGGCGGCCCACAGCATTCCGCTGATCGAGATACTGGCGCGCAAAACTTTCATTCACGATAGCCACTGGCTGACTCTTCTCAGTGTCACCGGAGTTGAAATCACGCCCTGCCAGCAGATGCATTCGCAGGGTATCGAAATAGCCCGGCGTGGCATAGATTTCTGTCGCCTCAAACTGCTTCCCTTTGTTCTTGCCATCGGCGATTTTCGCCCCGTTGTTCAAGCCGCGCTCGTACGGCAGACTCAGACCGACCGCGGCATCTTCTACTCCGGGAATTTTTCGCATTGCATCAAGACTCGACGTAAACAGATGTTGTACTGCGGCCGCGTCGTGATATCGAACCTCATCGAGCGACACTTTTCCCGCCGTCACGTTGGTCGCATCGAAGCCAGGCGGCAAGGTTTCCAGGTAGACCAGCGAGCGGATCAGAAGCCCGGAGGCGGCGACCAGCACCATCGTCAGCGCAATCTCGCCGGCAATCAGCAGGGTACGCGACTTGCGATTCCCTGCACCGGACATGGTCCGATTGACACCGAGGGACATGGCGGACCGCAAATCGATGCGGCGCAGCGTCAGCGCCGGAAGCATTCCCGCCAAGATGCTGGCGGTGAGCGAAACCACCAGGGTAAACAGAAGCACTCTGCCATCCAGACTAAAATTGCTTGTCGGCAGCAGGCCGGCCGGCAGCAGATGTTCCAGCAGCGCGAGTCCCCCCTCGGCGACGCCGATGCCAACCGCACCGCCCAGCATGGCCAACACCATATTTTCCGTCCACAATTGACGCACCAGTTGCCACGCAGAACCACCCAGCGCCATGCGCGTGGCCATCTCTCCGCTGCGGCGCTGCGCGCGCACCATTCCCAGACCGGCAAGGTTGGCACAGGCAATCAGCAAGATGAAGCCAACCGCCATCATCAGGCCCAGGACTGCCGGCCGCGTTGATTCAATCTCGCTCTTCTGAAGCGGAATGCTTTCCATATGCCCACGCAGGCCGGAGGTGTCCGCCATTCTGTTCTTAATGTGGGTTGGCATCAAACGGCCCAGTTGGGCATTTGCCTGTGCCCAGGTGCTACCTGGATTCAGGCGCAGCAGGGCTCCGTAATTCGTGCCTTCGCCTTCTCCGGTCCGGCTGGGGCGCAGAGGTGTCCACAACTCAGCTGGCTCTGTTGCTCCCAAACCAAAAAGGTCCATCTGTGGAGTGTGCTCGCCGCGCGCCAGCACCCCCACAACGGTATACGGCGCGTCTTTCAGAAGAATGGCGCGCCCGACAATATGCGGGTCGGAATGAAATGCGGTGCGCCACAAGGCATTACTGAGAACCGCATCATTGGGCCCGTTTTGCAAATCATCATCCTTGGTGAAGCCGTGGCCGAGCAGCGGTGGGGCGCCGAGCACATCGAAATATTTTGAAGACACACGCTGACCAATGACATACCGAATGGCGGAGCCTGCCCGGAGGTTCACTCCCACCGGAAAGGAATAAGCGGCCACAGTGACTGCCGGTGCCTGGTCACGCACCATTTCATACATCTCGCCGTCTACAGAGTTACTCTCGGCGGACATGTTCGCCGAGTTGTAGTGCGTGATCAATGTGCCCAGTCTTTCTGGATGAGGATACGGGAGCGGACGCAACATGAGCGCGTTGACTACGCTGAAGATTGCAGTATTGGCGCCGATGGCAAGGGCGAGCGTCAGGATCGCGGTGAGGGCGAAGCCGGGCGACTTGCGGAGTTGCCGCACTGCGTAGCGAAGATCGTTGAGAAAATTCGTCATGATCGTTTCCTATTCGGAGCGCAATGCTTGTATGGGATCGACGGCAGCGGCTCGGCGCGCGGGCAACCAGGCTGCGACCAGGGCGATCAACATCATCAGCAACGACACGACACAAAATGTAAGCGGGTCGACGGGGCTGACTTCAAACAGAAAGCTATGCAGCAGGCGCGTGAACGCGATGGCCGACATCAGGCCGGCGACTGACCCGGTGACGGCGAGGAAGAGGCTCTGCTTGACGATGCCAAGCGCGATGCGGCCTCTCTGTTCCCCGAGCGCCAGGCGAATGCCGATTTCGCGAGTGCGCCAACTGACGATGTAAGCGATTAGGCTGTAGACGCCGACTGCGCCGATCACGACGGCCAGCATGCCGAAGCCGAGCAATAACAGGGTGAGCGATCGCGGTGCAGAGACCGCTGCCGAGACCACTTGATCTAACGTACGCACGCGGGTGACGGGAGCCTGGGGATCGATGGCAGCGACCACTCTGCGCAGACCGGCAGCAGCTTCAGAGGGAGGGATGTTGGTGCGCAGCAGGACATACATCGTGGGGTGCGGCTTCAGCGCGGTCATAGGAAGAAACACTTCATCCTGATATCCGTTCTCCAGGCTGCCTTCGCGCGCATTGCGTACTACGCCAACCACGATGGAAGCTTTCTGCGGATCCCAGACTGTCGGGACGGCTTCATCGGCGACAGAAATGAGGTGCTTGCCAATGGGATCCTGATGGGGCCAGAGGCGGGCTGCCATGCTCTGGTCAATGACCGCCGCGCGACTGGCGCCGGATGCATCCGATGGGGTAAGAAGACGGCCGCGCACCAGTTGCAATCCCAGCACAGAAAAATAGTCTGATGAAACGGTGCGGCCGGTTGCAACCCTGGCTTCCTGGCGCGCCTGACGCGGATGACCTTCCGCATCGTAGACATAATTGGTATCCCAGCCGCTCATGGGCAATGAGTCAGTGAGAGCCACGGCCTGGGTTCCTGCAATGCCGCGAGCACGCTCGAGGAGAGTCTGGAAGAAGGACTCGCATCGACCCGTCTGCTGGCACGCGGTTGAATCGAGCGCAACTTCCGCAGTGACGATTCGAGCCGTGTTGAATCCTGGATTGACCTGGGACAGCTTATAGAGGCTGTGCAACAGCAGGCCGGCGACAGTGATGACGACCACGGACGAGGCGATTTGGCCGATGACGAGAAATCTGGACAGACGGAATTGCGACGCTTTACCGGCCACACCACGACTGCCGGACCGAAGCGTATCCAATAGCTGCGAAGACACGGTCCTTACAGCTTTCATTGCGGGAATGAGGCCAAACGCGAAACCCGCGACCACAGATGCAATGGCGGCGAAGAGGAGAACACTGCCGTGCAGCGCAACATTGCCGAGCCGGGGAGTATCTGCAGGGAGCAGGCGCACGAAGAGCTGTAAGCTGGCGGCAGCCGCCATCAAACCGACGACTCCGGCGAGAACGCCGAGGACGAGGCTCTCCGTCAACAATTGCTGCACTAATCTTTTACTCGTAGCACCGAGTGCACCGCGAACCGCAATCTCCCGTTCACGCCCATTGGTTCGGGCCAGGGTCAAATTGGCGACGTTCGCACAAGCAATCAGCAGGATCAGTCCGACTGCACCAAAGAGAAGGAGGAGTTTTGGCCGCACCGCGCCGACTTCCGCTTGCAGCAGTGGGGTCACAGTCATATCCGAGGCCCACTCATCGGGCATTCGCCAAGGGAACAGCGGCAGCAAGACATTATGGAGTCCGCGCAATTCCGCCTGAGCCTGCGCCGGAGTCACTCCATCTTTCAGGCGGCCGACTGCTCGCAGATCAAATGTCTGCCAGGCTTCGATGGGGTCGCCACCTTTGAAAGAAACGGGAATGACAAACTGGGTGTCGGGATATGGAAAGCGGATCCCTGCCGGCATGACGCCGAGAATGGTGCGCCAGACGCCGTCAACTCTGATTCTTTGGCCGAGGATGGTTGGATTACCGCCGAAATGCTGACGCCAGTATCCATAACTAAGGACCACTTCCTGATCCTGACCGGTGATCGCATCCTGCTCCGAAAAGAATGTGCCGAGCATGGGATGAATTCCCAGAGTATCGAAGGTGTTGACGGTCACCTGAGAACCAAATTCGCGATCCACGGAGGCATCGCTGGATACGTTCATCTCGGTGTTGGCACCGTATCCGCTGATGGATTGGAAGGCTGTGGAATGACTGCCGAGCTGCTGAATCCATCCCTTTGGATAGATGTCGGCGTTGGTGGTGCCGAGGATCCGCATGAGCCTGGATTGATGAGGAAACGGCAGCGGACGCAGCATGATGGAATCGACCAGCGTAAAAATGACGGCGTTCGCGCCGATGCCCAATGCCAGCGTCAGAATCGCGGTGGCGGCAAATCCGGGCGATTTGCGAATCTGCCGCAACGCATAGTGAAGATCATTCAACAGACGACTCACAATTCTTCTCCTTATTCCGAACGCAAGGCTTGCATGGGATCAATGGAAGCCGCGCGCCGCGCGGGAATCACAGCAGAAAGCAAACCGACGGCACCTAAGCCAACTGCGATGGCGACGATGGCCCACATGTCCTGATGGAACTGAACTGTCAGCACCGCAGTCAACACGCGGCGAATGAGAAAAACTCCAGTGAGGCCAGCGCCAATCCCGACGATCAAGAGCACGCCGACGCGGCTTAAAACCAGTTGGGCAACACCGACACGGGTTGCACCGAGCGCCATACGAACGCCGATGTCACGCGTACGGCTGGCGACTTCCTGACTAAGAAGGCCGTAGATGCCAATGGCAGTCAGCATTGCGGCAATGGCGGCAAACAGGCCGAAGAGCCAGCTGAGCATGCGGCTGGTGACCAGCGCATCGGAGAGCACCTGCTCCATGGTTTCCGGAGTGCGGAAGGCAACGTTGGGAGCGACCTGATGCAGCGCATTACGCAATTGAGGAACGATGCTGGTCGGCGGCACGGAGGTGCGAACGAATAAGATAAAACTGGGGAATAAAGGCGAGCCATTCCTGCGGCATCTGGGTTAAGGGGAAATCCGCCTCCGCGTTCGCCCGTTCAAACAAATCCTGCCGACCGCTGCGCGCGACGCCGACGATAGCTTTGTTTCCGTCGCCGGGATCACCTTTGAAGGCCTGTGCGAGCGGATCTTCATTGCTGTTGAGAAATTCTTTGACCCAGGCATCGTTGACGATCGCGACCTGCTGGGTTTTCGCACCATCCTGGGCGTTAAAGTCGCGGCCTTTCAGGATGGGGAGTTGCATGGCTGCGAAATAGCCGGGGCTGACGAAACGCATTTCCGTAAGGCGCTGCTTATCGATGGGATCCTCGGGCTTGCCGACCAGCGCAATGTCGCTATTCGATCCATTCTGCAAAATCGGCAGCAAGTCATTACTCCCGACCGCGGTCACTCCTGGAATCTGCTGCACTCGAGCCTCCAGCGGCTGGACCAGCCCCTGCACGAAACTTGTGCTTTTGTAATCTCCAGAAGGAATGTCGACCTCCAGCGTGAGCAGGTTTTTCGGATTGAAACCTAGATCGGTCTGGAGCATTCCCCGCAGCCCAAGCAACAACAGGCCAGAGCACACCAGCAACATCAATGACAGAGCGACCTGCACCACAACGAAGCCGGCACGCAATTGATGCTGCTGGCGGGTTGTGCCGGTATTCGCACCCGACTTGAGGGCATGATTGGGATCGATGTGGGCGGCGCGCCAGGCCGGAACCAATCCGGCGGCAACGCTGGCGAGCAGAGAAACCGCGAAGGTCGCAGCCAGAACCGTAAAGTTCATATGGGCGTTTCCACCCAAAGCAAATGCTTTTTCCAGGAACTGCTGCATGGCGGTCAGCAGCAATTCGCCCAGAATGACGCCGCCGATTCCGCCGCCAAGGCCGAGCAGCACATTTTCTGTCAGCATCTGAATCACAATGCGTCGGCGACCGGCGCCCAGGGCGGAGCGCACGGCCAGCTCCCGTTCCCGCAGAATGCCGCGAGCCAGCAGAAGTCCGGCAACATTGGTGCACGCAATCAGCAGAACTGCGAACACGGCGGCTAGCAAAGTCCATAGTTCCGGGCGATCACTATGACCAGATTGATTGGTGTGCAACCAGTCGACGATGGGAACAACCTGCGCCGTCTTGCCCTTGTCATGCTCAGGAAACTGCTTGCCCAATTCGTTCAGGACGTGATTCATATCCGCGGTGGCCTGGGAATAGGTGACGCCGGGCTTGAGACGGCCCCAGACGGGCAACCAGAAGCTGCCCCGCGATTTGATCTGATCGGGAGACAGTTGCAGCGGCGTGTAGATAACATCCCGAGTGTCAAAACGGAAACGGAAGCCTGCCGGCATCACGCCGATGACGGTGTACGGCAGGCCGTCGAGGTGGATGTATTCGCCAATGACGTTTTTTCTGCCGCCGAAATACTGCTGCCACACGGAGTAGCTGAGGACGGCGACCTGGTTCTTCCCAGTCTGATCTTCGCCCGGCAGGAAGGTGCGTCCCAACAGCGGATGAACTCCAAAGAGCTGGAAGAAATTGTCCGTTCCCTGCACCGCGTGGAGGTAAATCGCATCCTTGCCCTGGGTCAAGGTGACGCCGCCACTATTGCCAACTCCGGCGATGACGCTGAATGTCGTCACGAGGCGGCGAATGTCCTTGTACTCCTGCCAGGAGGCAGGCTGAGCGTAGTTCGCGGCCGCCTTCATGTTGATGCGCGTGATGCGATCGACGCCGTTGAAAGGGAGAGGATGGAGCAGGACAGCATCGATCACGCTGAACATGGCCGCGGTCGCGCCGATGCCCAACGCCAGGGTCAGGACGGCGGTGATGGTGAATCCCGGCGACTTGCGCAATTGGCGAAGCGCGAAGCGAACGTCGTTGAGAAATGTCGTCATCCTGAGTCTCCTATTCAGAACGTAACGCCTGCATGGGATCGACCGACGCCGCGCGTCGAGCGGGTAACAGGCACGCGGATGTACCGGCCAACAAAAGTGACGCAGCTGCAGCGGCTGCGATCCAGGGATTGAAAGCATCCACCTGAAACAGCAGGCTGCCGATCAGCCGAGCCGACGCAAAGGCAACCGCAATGCCGACCACTGCGCCGGCAAACACGGGCGCCAGACCCTCGCGCAGCACCTGGGCATAGATATTTCCGCGCTGCGCGCCGAGCGCCATGCGCAGGCCAATCTCCTGTCGCCGTTGCACAACCGAATAGGTGACCACGCCATACACACCCAGACCAGCCAGCAACCACGCGCTGATGGCAAACAACAGCAGCAGGTCCATTTCAAAGCGTCGGGTCGCCACCGAATCGGCGACCACGCCGCCCAGCGCACGCACAGTGGGGACAGCCACTGCAGGATCGATGCTCCAGATTGTGCGGCGGATTGCGTTCGCCATCTGCGACGGATCTTGCCGGGTACGCACCACCAGGCCTGCCGTAGTCTCGGAGCGATACCAGTAGGGAACGTAGACCATCATTGGATCCGGCTTGGCGAGCGAGATCATACGCGCATTCTTGACCACTCCGATCACGGTGAACGGTTTGGATTGTGCGCTCTTTGGATCGCCGCGGGTGAAATGCTGTCCGATGGGATCTTTCCCCGGCCAGAGAGTTTTGGCGGTGAGCGCCGAGATCACCGCGACGTTCTTGCCCTCATCTTCAGGTTCGAGAAAGCGACCCGCGACCAGGGGCAGGTGAATGCTCTGAAAAAATCCCGGGCTGATCCAACGAAAATGCTCAAGCGGCATCTGCCACAGCGGTCTGGCATCGCCAGGGAGCTGAACCAGGTCTGTCCAAAGATCGCCGCCAAGAGGAACCGCGCTCACCACTGCCGCCCCATCGACGCCCGGTAGCCGATTCAGCTTGGCAAGAGTGTTCTTGTAGAAATTCTCCTGGTCGGCCGACTTATCGTAGGAATGACCAGGCAGCTCGATTTTGGCTGTCAACACTCTTTCCGTTTGAAATCCGCGATCGACGTGCATCAGCTGGTAAAGACTGGCGGTCAACAAGCCGGTCATCAGAACCAGCGTGACGCTGACGGCGACTTCCGCCGCGACCAATGTTTTGCGTAATTGCTTTCCGCGGCGCGACTCGCTTGCAGAGCGTGAATCGCCGCGCAACGCCTCTTGCGGCTGGGTCCGCCAACTCATCCAGGCGGGCGCAGCGCCGGCGAGCAGCGTTGCCATCACCGCCAGCAACATGGCAAACGCGGCTCCCGTCCAGTCCACATGAAGTGTTCCGCGGAAGTTCAATGCCTCCGGCAAAAAACGCTGAAGAATCGGCACGATCATCGCGGCGAGAAGAATTCCCAGCGTGCCGCCGATCGCGGCGAGCACGCCGGCCTCTCGCAGGGAGGCACGCAGCAGATCGCTTCGGCTGGCTCCCAGCGCGGAGGCGACTGCCATTTCCTGCCGCCGACCCACGGCGCGGGCGAGTAGTAGGTTGGCAATATTGATGCATCCGACCAGCAGCAGGCCTGCAACCGCCAGCAAGAGAATGCCCAGAGGTTTGCTGTTATTTCCGATAAGAAATTGTTGGAATGGAATCAGCACCGCTGAAAGTGTGGCCTTCTCACTCGCGGGCAATTGAAGGGTAATTCCGTCCTGCAGCGCATTGACCTCAGCGTTGGCTTGTGCCACGGACACACCGGGTTTTAAGCGCGCCAGGCCAAAATAGTCAAAATCGCCCATATCCTGCTGCAATTGCTCTTTCGAGAACGCAAGTGGAACGATCGCCTGGGCTGGTCCCGAGTTGCCGGCATCCGACGCACCGCCAAACTCAAACGTTTGCCGGCTCGGCAGGTAGAACGACGCAGGCATGACCCCGATGACGGTAAACATGTTGCCGTCAAGGGTGATTGTTTTTGCCAAGATATTAGGATCACTGTGAAATTGCTGCTTCCAAAGACCGTGCATCAGAATAACGACATGTTCGTGGCCAGGATGGTCTTCCTGACCATTGAACCCACGACCTAATTGGGGTTTTGCTGCCAATACGTCGAAAATGCCTGACGTTGCTTTCAGTATGCCTACCTGGAGTGGGTGGCCGCCGGCGCCAAGCGGAACGTTATCTTGTTCCACCGCGGCCATGGACTGAAAACTGCGGCTGTGCTGCTGCCAGTTTTCAAAGTGGTTGGCGTTCATTGGAATGGTTGGATAGATATCCTTGAATTCCGCCACCCGTTCCTGCAGCATGACCAGTTGTCCCGGATGCGCATACGGCAATGGCTTCAGCAGCACATCGTAAACAAGGGTGAAGATGGCGGTGGTTGCGCCGATACCGAGCGCCAGCGTCAGGACTGCGACGACGGCAAAGCCGGGCGATTTGCGTAGCCGCCGCAATGAATAGCGCACGTCGTTGATAAGCGTCATCATCGTGAATCTCCTATTGATCGCGCAGCGCGTGCGTCGGGTCGACCGTCGCGGCTCGTTGCGCGGGCATGGCGGAAGCCGCCACCGAAAGCATCAGAATGACTACCGCGGAAGCAATCAGCACAAACGGATCAAATGGATTGACTTGAAACAATAAAGATTGAAGAAGCCGAGTGGCACCGATCGCACCAGCCAGCCCAATACCGCAACCAATCAGGGCGAGCCTGGCTCCCGAGAACACAACCAACTGGCGGATGCCAGAGCGAGTGGCTCCCAATGCGAGGCGGATTGCCATCTCCTGCGTGCGAAGCGCAACCGAGAACGCAACCACGCTGTAGATCCCGAGGATGGCGAGGAATACGGCGATCACTCCGAAGACCGTAATGATCGTGGTGTTGAACCTGCGTGGAGCTTCCGTGTTAGACACCGCTTCTTCCATGGATTGGACCTGCATGACGGCCAGTTGCGGGTCGAGCGAATGAAAGACGGCGCGAAGCGAATTTTCCATCTGCTGCGGAGGAATGGCGGTGCGGAGGGCGACGTACATCTGATTGCCATCCAAAGCGGATGGCCGCGCAAATTGACCGAGCGCCGCCTGTCCCTGTTCGACCGGCTGATAATACTGCTCGCGGGTGGGTTCATTCGGTGCACTTAACTTGACGTCGTCAATTTCGCCAACGACAGTCATATAGGGTGTTTGAGTCTCGCTGGTTCCGATGCGGATGCGCTTGCCAACCGGGCTGACACCGGGCCAGTAGTGTCTCGCCATCTTGCGGTTCACGATTGCAACCAGCTGTCCTTTGGCGTTATCGCTCGGATTGAAGGTGCGGCCGCGAAGCAGTGAAATCCCCACGGCGCGAAAATAATCACCTTCGACTTCGGTCGCGTCGGCAAGATTGACGAGTTGTCCCTTGGGTTGCACGAAACCTTCGACCACAAAGCCGTTGTTATTGGTACCGCCGGCCATAGGAACGCTTTCGCCAAGTCCAGCTGCCCGGGTTGCTGGGAGTTGTCTCAAGCGAAGCATCAACTCGTTGTTGAAGGAATCCACCAAAGCCTGGGTGGAGTATTGCTTGTGCGGCAAGCTGTACATTGCAATGACGGTGTGATCGGGGTGAAATCCGAGATCGACATCGCGCATCTTCTGAAAACTGCGTAGCAGCAAGCCGGAGGAGATCAGCAGTACCAGTGCGACAGCAATTTCCGAGACCACAAGTACGGAGCGAAGGCGTGCATGGCCGCCGCCGACACTGCCCGTGCGGCCACCTTCTTTCAGGGCCTCATTCATATTGGTATGCAGTGCGGCGAAGGCGGGGGCGAGGCCGCAGAGGACGCCGGTTCCGACAGCGAGCAGCAGGGCGAACGCAATGACAATCCAGTTGATATGAATGTCATTGATGCGGGGAAGATTTTCTGGCAAGTAGCTGATGGACGCGCGGATCGCGATCGCAGCAACCCCGATACCAACGATGCCACCGGTGACACTGAGGAGGAGACTCTCGATGGCAGCCTGTTGCACCAACGTTTTGGAACTCGACCCAAGAGCGAGGCGCACAGCGGTTTCACGCCGGCGACGAATGGCGCGTACCAGCAGCAGGCCGGCCAGGTTGGCGCAGGCAATCAGCAGCACGATAAAGACCGCGAGAAACAAAACGCGAATCAGAGGACGGGCAGCCGCAACCGTCGTTGCCTGCAGCGGCTCGATCGCGGCACTGATATGCAGGCTTGCCAGGTACGACGGATAGCCCCGCATGATCTGTTGCGCTACACGGTTGCCATCGGCCTGCGCCTGCGCGATGGTTACACCTGGTTTCAGGCGCCCGACCATTCCATAATTCCAGGAAGCAACGCCCTGGGTTAGATCTTCGTGGCTCAGGCTCAGGGGAACCCAAAATTCGCTGCGGGAGAGATGTCCTGGCTGTAGTGGGAACTCGAAATTGCGCGGCATGACGCCGATGATGATGTAGGGTTGCCGGCCGAGCAGGATCTTATGGCCGAGAATCTTCGGATCCGCATGGAAGCGGCCCTTCCAGGTTGCATAACTCAGATCTACAAGGTGCTCGTTGTGCTCTTCCTCTTGCGCTGTGAAGAGACGACCGATCATGGGTGTCACTCCCAGGGCGGGAAGAAGGCCGGCAGTCAATCGGGTTGCATTGACATTGACCGGCTGCACGCCACCGGACAGTTCATAACCAGTAGGCGTGTAGCCGCCGAGACCGCTAAAGGATTTTGTGTCGTGAATGTAGGCAACGACGTCCGGGGCAGTGACACTGGTGTCATCTTGCATATCAATCCCGCTCAAGTGATCGCCTAAAACGACCAACTGGCTGGGATTTTTATACGGCAGCGGGCGCAGCAGAACGCCTTCGACTACGGAGAAGATGGCCGTGGTCGCGCCGATACCGAGCGCCAGCGTCAGCACTGCGGTGAGCGTAAATCCGGGCGACTTGCGCAACTGGCGGAATGCGTAGCGAAGATCGTTGAGCAAAGTGGTCAAAGAAAAATCTCCTTATTCGGAACGCAAAGCCTGCATGGGATCAATGGAAGCCGCTCGTCGTGCCGGAATGTATCCGGCAATAAGAGCACACGTGGAAAGAGCCAGAATTGCGATCATCCAGCTGACCGGATCGTGGGCCTGCACGCCATACAACTGGCTGGCGATAAAGTGGCCCCCGACCAGCGCAATGGGAATGCCAACGGCGAGGCCGAATAAAATCTGATAGAGCGCGCCACGAAGCATCATGGAAACAACGCTGCGACGCGAAGCGCCCAATGCCATTCGCAGGCCTATTTCGCGAGTGCGGCGAGCCAGGGAAAAGGCCGTGACCCCGTACAGCCCGATCGAAGCCAAAATCAGCGCCAGCAATCCAAACAAGTCAGTCAACCGCGCCAGCAGACGATCCTGATCGAAGTTGCCAGAGACCTGCTGTTCGAAAGGCTCCAGGCTGACGATGGCAAGGTTGGGATCGATGCTCGCCATGGTGCGACGGAGCTCCGAATCGATGTTCGCTTGCCGGCCTTGAAAGCGAATGACAACGGCGTGTGCGTTTAGGCTGCGAACTTCGCCAGAAATGGCGCTGGCTTCCTTATAAGTGGTGATCTGCTGTGTCAGCGGGCGAAAGAACATCGGCTGGACATCGTCTCGCGGGCTGCCGTATTTTGCGTCGGCGACAACGCCAACAATCTCGAAATCGTTGGCATATTGCGGGCTGATCGTGCCGAAGTGTTTCCCGATGGGATTTTCGTGGGGAAAGACTTTCTTAACGAACGCCTGGTTGACGACGGCAACGAAGGGCGAGGTTGCGGTGTCGTGCTCGGTGATGCCACGTCCGCGCAAAATGTTCTGGCCAACGACGTCAAAAAAATGCGGGCTCACCCTGTCCCACGACGCTCCTGCACAGTTAGCCATGCTAGCGCTGGTCGAACGGCCCTGAACATAAGCGCAGTCTGTCCAGCCATCTCCGTCGAGAGGACTATAGAGAGCGAGACCTACGCTGCGAACACCTGGAATGGCGGAAATGCGCTGCTCCAGTTGTTGATCGAGCACCTGAAGACGTGCTGGAGTGTAACCGGCGCCTGCCGGATCCAGGTGCATGACGTAGCGGTCAGCGGTAGAAATACCGAGGCTTTGGTGCTCGAGATTCTGCAAAGATTTGGTGAGCAATCCCGCGCCGACAATCAATACCAGCGATAACGCCGCCTGAAAAACCACCAGAGACTTTTGCGGAAAAGAAGATTTTTCTCCAGTCGAACGATTCACACCCCGCAGCGCCTCTGCCGGTTCCAAATGCGAAGTCGTCCAGGCCGGAGCGATACCGAAAATAATTCCGGTGAGCACTGAAATAGCGAATGCGAAAGCAAGAACGGGCAGCGACGGGCTGGCGTGGATCGGAAGGCCCGGAGAATCTGGAAATGTGAGCGACAGAATGACGCGCGTTCCCGCGTAAGCGATCGCGAGACCAGCGAGGCCGCCAATGCAGCTAAGGACAATGCTCTCCGTAAGCAGTTGGCGAACAAGTCTCGTCTGGGCTGCGCCCAAAGCCATGCGGACCGACATCTCGCCGCGACGCGCCATACCCCGCACCAGCATCAGGTTGGCAACGTTGGCGCACGCAATCAACAGAACCAGCGCGGAAAGAATCATCAGCATGCGTAGGCCGCTTCCCACTTGCTGCTGCACGCTCTGAATGCCTGCCTCCGCGGGAGTGAGCACAATGTGTGCCCTGGGAATCGAAGACGAACTCCGCTTCATGAATGCGGGCTGGGTACGAAGCCACTGGCGCACTGAAGCTGAAAGTTTCTGTTGTAGCGGGAGAATCGCCGTACCTGGACGCACCCGGCCGATCGCATAGAGCCAGCATGAATCCGGATGATTGAGCAGGGAGTTGTTTTGGGCAATCGACGGTTCAGCGGCCAGTGGAATCCAGAACGCTGGGGGATTGGGTGTAATTCTGTCGCCATAAAAACCTGCCTGCGCGATGCCGATGATTGTGACTGGCTGCCCCTGGATATAAACGGTCGAGCCAACGATAGATGGGTCCTCGGCATATTCCGCTTGCCAGGCTTGATAGCTGAGAACCGCAACCGGAGGAGATGATGGCTTGTCGTCGGCCGCGGAAAGCATTCGACCTGCGAAAGCACCGACGCCGAGGGTTGAGAAGTAGTTGCCCGAGACGTATTCGCTGGTGGAGGCCTTGGCGATTGCTTTGCCGTATCGAACGCTGATGGCGTTGGTGCCGGCCTGCACCGCCGCAAGCTGTTCGAATTCCGGAGCTGCCTGCTTGAAGTTCAGGTAGAGATCATAGGGGAAGATGGACATGTTCCCGCTGTCCGGTACGAATGAACCCCAGACGCAGCAAAAATCCTGATCCCCGATGCGATACAGCTGTGACGGATTGCCCACGGGCAACGACCGAAGCAGAACAGCGTGAACCAACGTGAAGATGGCGGTGGTTGCGCCGATGCCGAGCGCCAGCGTCAGCACCGCGGTCACTGCAAATCCGGGCGACTTGCGCAGCTGGCGGAAGCGCGTAGCGAAGATCGTTGATGAGTGTCGCCATCTTCAGTCTCCTTATTCGGAACGCAATGCCTGCATGGGATCAATGGAAGCCGCCCGTAGCGCGGGTATCAAGGCCGCCAGCAACCCCGCAGTGGCCAGTGCCAGGACGGGGAGCGAGAACGACAGGAAACTCGCTGCGTCGAGGTTCGCAAAAAGCCGGATCAACAACGATCGCGCAATGAATGACAAAACGATTCCCAGGACGAGTCCGGCAGCCATGAGTTTCGCAGCGCTTTGCAGTACCATGCCGACGATCTGCACGCGTTCCGCGCCTAGCGCCATGCGGATGCCAATCTCCGTGGTTCGTTGCGCGGCTGTGTAACTGATCAGTCCATAGATGCCGATGATGGCGAGCGTCAACGCCAGGAATGCAAAACCGCTCAGCAACCAGACAATCAGGCGTTGCACAGTTAGAGATTCCTGCACCAGGGAGTGAAGCGTATCCATATCGAAAACGGTTTGAGTCGCATCGATCGCAGCAACCGAGCGTTGCAGCGCGCTTTTCAATGCATATGGATCCCCGTCGGTGCGGACAACAAAAGCAGCCATGGGTACCGGGCTCTGCGCGTAATCCTGATACACCGTTCCTTTCCCCGTGTCTTCTGCCAAGGAACTCAGCCGGACGTGGCTTACGACGCCGATGACCTGACTCCACGCGGTGTTCCTTCCGAATCGCAGGTAATGTCCAATCGCGTTTTGTCCGGGCCAGTAGTCTCGTGCCAGATTTTCATCGATCACCACTACAGGTGCGGTGCCTTGACGATCTTCGGCGGTAAACCAGCGACCGGCCCGCAGTGGAATCCGCATCACTCGGAGATAGCCTGGGGTGGCCCAGGCTCGGTAACTATGAGGTCCTGGATCGTTTGGACCCGTGGGACGATCTTTGATCGAGAATGATGCCGATGGGTTGGCCCCGCTAAAGGGCAAAGGAAAAATGGCGGCTTCAGCCTGAACGCCGGGCTGCGCCGCCAATTGGTCCGTGACGGCGGTAATAAAGTTGGCTTGCTGATCTTTCTTATCCTGATATCGGGCGCCGCCCAGATTCACCGCGCCTGTCAGGACACCTTTCGATTCAAAACCTGGATTCACCTGCTGTAACTGCCGCAAGCTGGAAAGAAATAATCCTGTGCCGGTCAACAAAAGCAGTGAGAGAGCGACTTCCGTGATTACCAGCACCGCGCGCATTCGTTGACGTTCTGCTGAAACGGTTGCGTTGCGAACGCCTTCGTGCAGGCGAAGCTGTTTGTGCCCGTGGACGATGCGCAACGCCGGCGCCAGGCCCGAGATGACAGCCGTCAACAGTCCGGCCAGAGCCGCAAATGCCAGCACCGCGGGTGCTGTACGCACATCAAATCCCGCCGCTAAATCTCGTGGAACCATCCACAGCAGCAATCTGCCAAAAGGCGGACCGATCGCAACTCCCAGCAGCGTAGCGGTGCCGGCTAATAAGAGCGTCTCCACTAATAACTGGCGGACTAATCTCCACGCAGGTGCGCCAAAAGCCGTGCGAATGATCATCTCTCGGCTGCGTCCCGCGCCACGTGCCAGAAAGAGCCCTGCAACGTTGGCGCAGGCAATCAACAGAATCGCGAGCACCACGCCCAGCAGAACAAAGAGAGGCGTACGCAACTGCCCTGCAGCCAACTCCGTGTATGGAACGGCAAACATGCCCCATCCGGCTTCACGACTGAACGCGACGTTACGGGTGACCTCTTCCGCCTTCGACTGCAATCCCGCATTCAATTGGGCGACATTGACACCCGGCCGCAGTCGGGCGATGCCGTCATACGATTCGTTGAAACGTTGAGCGGGGGTGTATGCGTCCGGAGCCAGGGCGAGCGGCACCCACACATCACGGCCGCGCGGCCAGTCAAAATCGCTGCGCATCACGCCGATCACGCGATAGGCTTGCTGATCGAGCAGCATTGTCTTGCCGATTGCGTCTTTCTGGCCGCCAAACGCCCGTTGCCACATGCCGTAGCTCAATACGACTTCGTGGTCGGCGTGCGGTTGATCCTCGTCCGCGGTGAAAGTGCGTCCTAGAATCGGCGTCGCCCCTAACACCTTGAACCACTGCCAGGAGACAAGTGCCGATGTGACATGCTCGGTTCGTCCATCCACCAGGGAGTTGAAGCTGCCCGACTGGTTCAGCGCTGCATATTCAACCTGATTCTCGAGTGAGCGCGCATCGGCAAAATCCGGAACCGAGACTCCGATATTTGCCAAGTTCAAACGGGTGTAGCGCGCTCGCAGCGCCACCACGCGTGCCGGATCCCCGATTCCCGCAGGATGGAGCAATACGGCCTGGATGAGGCTGAAGATCGCAGTCGTGGCGCCGATGCCAAGCGCCAGCGTCAGCACTGCAGTCACCGTAAATCCGGGCGACTTGCGCAGTTGGCGAAATGCGTAGCGGAGATCGGCCCACAGGCTCGTCATAATTTTCCCTAACAGAAACAGCATCTCTATCCCACTCAAGCCAACCCGTTCGACTCGCCTGAAGGCTCGCTCAAAGTGGGCTTGAATGGGGCACCCTCATCCCCAGGTCGACGCGCGCGGCGCAGCTATTGCAGCAATTCCCTTTCGGCTGCCAGCTTCCTGCGCAGATCTTCTTCTGAAACCACCTGGCCGTCGAACAAATGCACTTCACGGTCGGCGAGCTTGGCGAAGCGTGGATCGTGCGTGACCATGCAGATAGTGGCGCCGTCTTTGTGCAGTTCCTTCAGCAACTCCATGACGGCTTCGCCGTTGCGGGAGTCGAGGTTTCCGGTAGGCTCATCCGCCAGCAGGATGGAGGGAGAACCCGCCAGCGCACGGGCCACAGCGACGCGCTGCTGCTGACCACCGGAGAGCTGCGAGGGATAATGGCGAAGCCGATGTGCCATGCCAACCCGGCCGAGCGACTCATCGACGCGCCGTTTGCGTTCGGCAGCCGGCATGCCCGAGCGGTAGGTCAGCGGCAGCTCGACATTTTCATAGACGGTCAGGTCGCCGATCAGATTGAAGCTCTGGAAGATGAAACCAATCTCCTGGTTACGAATGCGCGAGCGCTCCGCAAAGCTGAGATTTTCTACCGGGCGGGTATTCAACAAATAGCTGCCGCCGCTTGGCGTATCCAACAGGCCAAGGATGGAAAGCAGGGTGGACTTGCCGCAGCCGGAAGGCCCGGAGATCGCGACATATTCTCCGCGATCAATGTTGAGATGGATGCCCGAAAGCGCGTGGGTTTCAATCTCGTCGGTATAGAAAACTTTTGTGAGAGCTTCAATGTGAATCAGCGATTGCTCTGCAATGGCCATGTTGTTTTGGTCCTCTCTTTCGTCGGTGAAAACGGTTGGGATCAGATTTTTTCTCTTGCGTCTGAAACTGTCGGAGCCTCAATCGAGCCGGATGCGATCCACATTATCCTCACGCGACATGTCGGAAAGAATGACTGTGTCCCCTTCTTTCAAGCCGCTCAGGATTTGAATTTCGTTGACGGAGGCGCGGCCGACTTTGACCGCGACGCGCGTGGCATAGTTGCCGCTGGGATCGAGCTTGAACAGGCTAATGGTGGAATTTTCATTGCCAAACGCCGGCCGTCCCACATGCAGGACATCGTGCAGCCGTTGCAAGTCAATGGTTCCATCCACGCTCAGGTCAGGTCGTGCGCCCTGCGGCAAGGTTCCATCCAGCTGTACGTCAACGGTGACGGTTCCGTTCACTACTGCCGGATTTATTCGTGTGACCGTGCCGGGGACGACGCCATTATGCGTATCAATCTCGGCGGGCTGTCCGTTCAAGACATCGTGCGCCTGGGTTTCGGGTATCTGCAGTTGCGCCTTGAGCTGATCCGGCTGAATGATCTGCGCCAGCTCCGCGCCAACAAGAACGTGCTGGCCCATCTGCAATGGCATCTGGATCAGCTGGCCCTCAATCCCCGCGCGGACGGTAAGAGCATCGACCTCGCGCTGTTTCAACGCCGCCAACGCCTGGGCTTGCTGTACCTTTGCCTTCTGCACTGCCAGCTGGGTTTCAAGCGCTTTTTGATTGATGGAGACTTCTTCTTCCTGCAGCTTTTGCCGGGTGGTCAATGCGTCCGCTTTGCCTTGCGAATCACTATAGGTAAGACCGCTGATGACGCCGAGCTTGTAAAGCGCTTTGTCTGTTCGCGCCTGCAGTTGAGCCTGCTGATATTGCGCGTTGATGTCGGCAGCAGTGGAGCGGCGGTCCATCAAGGCGCTCTCAATGCTGACCTGGGTGTTGTGCAAGTCCGCCTGGGCTTCGTTTAATTGCAGTGCGGCATCCTGCGCTTCCTGCATTAACTGCGGATTCGTGAGTTGCAGAATGACTGTGTCTGGATGGACCAGTGCGCCGGGCAGTTTGAATATGCTGACCACGGTACCGTCGGTTTCCGCGGGGATGGAACGAATGCGGTCTTCGCGCGGTACAAGCGTTCCCAGGCCACGCACCTGGCGGATCATGTTGCCGCGCTTGACGGTGTCAGTCCATACCGTGCTGCGATCGACGGTGGGAGCTGCTGGTTTCAACCGCATGACGAACACGGTGATTCCGGCCAACAGAACCACTCCAACCGCAGCCCAGAGAATTTGGCGGCGGATTCTTTGCTTTTTCAGATCGGGCCGAGCGATATCCATTGGTCATGTTCAATGCAAGCGGCACGCCAAAATGACCAGCGCAGAATCTACATGTTTTCAGCAATTTAAGGCAACAGATTGAATGTAAATTTAGGGTTCACTGTCCGATATCGCAAATCGGTGTTCGATTCTGGACACTGCTGACCGGGATGATCCCAGGCACCGATCGCTCGAACATCCTACTTTCCGATACCGCCGATTTTTCCGCGCAGAACTGTAATGGAAGCCTTCGGCAAAACGAATTCCGTCTGCGGCCCGCTGGAGATTGTGGTGGCGACCGGCGCATGATCGGGATCGGCATGACTGTTAGCGCCGTCGTTGACCCAGACATACTGATCGCTGCCGAAGGTGACATCGCGGACCGGACCGCTGAAGGAAGTCTTCATTCCCCCATCATTGAAAACCACGTGCACGGTGTGCGGATTCGTCTCATCACGATTCACCAGCATCAGCGACCAGTTCCCATCCGGCCGATGCACGGCGTAGGAGGTGACAAGCAGATTGCCGTCATTGTCTTTGATGTCGGCGGCAGATGGAAACATCTGGTCAATGCCGGAACGGTGCTGCACCCACTCCCGGTTGATCATCTGCGCCGCGAAGTAATACGCAGTGTAGCCGCGAACATCGTAATTCTTTTCATCCGCAACGAAGTTCGACCAGGACGCCCAGCCCAGGCAAGTATGCTGCAAGCCCTGCGGCTGGATGGGAGAGTGAGTATAGACCGAGCCGCCGGCGGCAAGGAAGGAACCAACGCTGTCGCTGAGCCATAAGCCACCGAAGATGGTGCTCATGGGGCCGGTAAGCTCCGCCGCCAAACTGCTTTCATCGACAATGAGAGGAACATTTTTGGGAACGCCATCATCGCGCCACACCTGCAGGATATGGCTCATCAACTGCGGTTCGGAGTAGAGACTTTTCCAGGTGATGTCGCAGGCCTCGTACGGATAATGCTCGAAGGCAACAAAGGAGAGGTCGGAGAGGCGGCCGTGCGCCTTCAAATAGTCAACGAAGCGACCCATCCATGAGGTGCGCCCCTGCGCGTCGGGCCAGACGCGAATATCCTGATTGACGCCTTCAAAGATTGGACCGCCCAGTTTCACCCTGGGATCTACTTTATGAATCGCGGTCGCCCACTGTAGATAGAGTGTTGCGTAATCCTCAGGCAGCATGTGTTGCCCGTCCGGCTCCTCGCCCATTTCCACGTAGCGAACGGGGTAACCGCGCTTTTCAATGTAGGCGATCTCGGCCGCGGAATCTTCCGGCGTGCCATAGAGCAACGTCACCGGAATCATGGCGGGCAAATTATTTGTGATTCCGCTGGTAAAGAAAATATCGAAACCGCTGTGCTCATAATTCCCGTTGTCATCGATGACGTCACTGGCGGCATGCCATGGGTCGATAGAAGAAGCAATGTAGGACGTCTGATTATCGTGCGCGTGACGGGGATTGGTGGAGGTTTCCGGATTCTTCGGAGTCGGGACAAAGTCGCCGGGCTGGCCATTCGCGGATTGGTCAAGTGTGCCGACCTGAATCTGTTGCATTGCGTAACCCACACAGTTGCGGATGTCCTGGCTGCCTTGTTCATCGCAGGTGTTGGAAGATTTGGTCATCAGGATTCGCAAATAGCGAGTTGAGACGGGAGTATCCATCAGCTTGAGGGCGACATTGCCGCCCTTCGCGCTGGTGAATGCGCCGGCGGGAAAAGTCTTCCACTCGCCTTTCGGGCCCGCGTCAAAGTCCATCGCGTTGGTGCCAATCCAATATTGCACCTGGTAGGCGACGGCATAAGGATTCTCCCATTGAATCTGGATAGCGTTCACCTGCTTGTCTGCTTTCAGGTCGACGACCACCCACTGCGGATGTTTCGCGTCGCTTTCTCCGGTGAATTTGCTGGTGAGATAGGGATTGCTTTTCCAGTAAGTGAGACCGGCGTTCGACATGGGGCGATCGCCACCGCCCGCAAATCCACGATGCGGTAAAGAATACGAGAGGATGTATTTGATCGGCGCTGCTAAATCGCTGCTGCCGGTAAAGTAGCCGTCTTTCTTGGCTGGATCGCTCCAGGTACCGTTCGGGTTCCAATGCCACACTGCTTTGCGCAGCTCAGAATTATTTCTGTAGGAAATGGGTCCCCATCCCGCGGAAAGTGACTCCTGCAAGATGTGCGGAGTGAAGACGTGATCGATGCCGGAGCGAGAGAGCACGTCCAGAGAGCTGCCGAGGGCTTGATCGGGATTGAAGGAATTGATGCTGTGCCCGGGAGTGATGTCGACGCGGACGATGCCGTCGGGTGAAGTTTTGGATTGCGCGATTGCGGGGATCGTTGTCAGCAGAAAGCAGGCGGCCCAGATTCTCAGCATGATGCGCGGTTCCTTTCGTTTTCGATATCAGCGAAATAACGAAATCATCCTCCCCGTGATCGTAATGCAAGCAGGTCCAACTGTCGCTTCCGCTGCCATCGTCCTCCCCTTGACAATCGACAAGTAGAGGAGTCATTCTGTTGTCGAACATCGAGGGAAACATGCCGCCATCTACAGACCTGCTTCAAGGAACTCTAGATGTACTAATTTTGAAAACACTGGCGCTGGAGCCGATGCATGGCTGGGGCGTGGCGCATCGCATTCAGCAAATTTCCAGGGATGTGCTGCAGATCGGGCAGGGCTCACTCTATCCGGCGCTGCACCGGCTGGAGTACAGGGGCTGGATTCAGTCGGACTGGGGAAGCTCGGATAACAATCGGCGCGCGAAATATTATTCGCTGACTCGCAAAGGAAGAAAACAGCTGGAGGCGGAATTGGCGACTTGGGAGCGGTTGTCGACTGCGATTGCCCTGGTATTGGAGGCGCCTGCGCCATGAGCGAATTTCTCACGCGGTTGCGATTCTTCTTTCGCCGCAAGCCTTCGGGTGAGTTGGATGAAGAGCTGCAGTTTCACCTGGAGCAGGCGACGGAAGCTAATATCGCGGCTGGGATGACGCCGGTGGAAGCGCGCAGGCGAGCCAGAATCGATTTTGGCGGAATCGAGGGCGCGCGTGAGCAGACCTATGCGCGGCGACCCGGGTGGTGGATGGAAACGGTGCTGCAGGATATTCGCTACGCGCTGCGTGGATTTCGTAGAAATCCAATTTTTACCATCACGGTGATCGCGACATTGGCGCTCGGCATGGGCGCGACAACAGCGGTCTTCAGCGTCGTGGATCCGATCCTCTTTCGCAGCCTTCCGTATGCGCATGCGGACCGCCTGGTTTCCTTAGGATTGGCGCAATCACTGGAGCCGCAGGAGTTTACAGTGGGCAGCTTCTTCTTCGATTGGCAGCGAAATCAAAAATCGTTTGAGGCGTTGACGTCACAGGGCGCAGTTTCGCATGAGTGCGATTTGACCGAACGAAATCCGGAACAATTGCATTGCATGCCTGTCCTTAGGAATTTTCTGCCGACGCTGGGCGTCTCTCCCGTTCTTGGCCGCAATTTTTCTCCGGACGAAATGCGCCCCAACGGCCCGGACGTCGCGATGATCTCCTATGGATTGTGGAAGAGTCGCTTCAATCGCAGTCCGAATGTTCTGAATCAGCTAATCGATATCGACGGCAGCCAGGTGCGGATAATCGGGGTGCTCCCGGAAAGTTTTGAGTTGCCGGATCTTCAACTGGCAGATGTGCTCTTCCCGCTGAATTTGGAGGAGGCGCAACAACGTACCCTCAATGGTGGTATTGGAGAACCGATGCGGTCGTTCGCGCGGCTCAAGCCTGGAGTGAGCATTGCGCAGGCGCGGGCAGCTTTCGCTCCGCGATTTCAATATGCGCAGAAGTTAATTCCACCAGCCATACGCAGCGACTTTCATTTGCGCATTCGCTTGCTGCGAGACCGCCAGATGCAGGATGCCAGCCTGATTGCTTGGGTGCTGCTGGGTTCGGTCCTAGCAGTGTTGCTGATTGCGTGCGCCAACGTGGCCAGCCTGCTGATGGCGCGTGGCGCCGCTCGCAGGCGCGAGTTGGCGGTTCGCGCTGCGTTGGGAGCCAATCGATTTCGGTTAGCGCGTCAGGCGCTGGTCGAGGCGTTCCTACTCTCGGTTGCGGCCACGGTCGCGGGCTGCGTCCTTGCAGAAGTGCTGCTGCGAATCTTTATTGCCATTGCGCCCGCCGGCATTCCGTTTCTTGCGAAAGCACATCTCGACCTGCGCATCATTCTCTTCACCGTGATTGTTTCCGTCGTGTGTGGCGCGCTGTTCGGGCTTGCACCCGCGCTGCAGAAGGCGAGTCCGCAGCTACAGAACGATCGCGCCTTCGTTGCTGGCCCCGCTGCGAAGGTGCGGCAGTGGCTAGTGGTCGGCCAGATCGCAGCCAGCGTGGTGTTACTGGCAGGCGGCACGTTGTTCCTGCGAAGTTACTGGAATCTGCAACATCAGCATCTGGGAATGCAAACGCAAAACACGTTGACCGCAACCGTAACTCTGGAGCACCAGAACTACGACACCGCGGCACGTCAGATGATGTTCTCTCTGCAGCTGGAAAAGCTGTTGCACTATGGACCGGGCGTGAGTTTGGTCGCGGTGAGCGATTCGGTTCCGCCAGACCCGGGACACCAGATCTCTTTTTCTTCCATTGGAACGGCCACCCGGACGGCGACCCTGGGGCGAACCGGAGGCTTGGTGTCGTCCCGGTCGGTTTCGTCTACCTACTTTCACACTCTGGGCATCCCGATCATCCAAGGCCGCGGCTTTAGCGATGAAGAACTCAACTCGAGTGGCCTTTTCGTCGTTCTCAGCAAGCAGCTTGCCGCTCGCTTGTTCCCCGGCAAGAATGCGATTGGCGAGCGTGTCCAGGTTAACGGCTACGCCGACGTCGGCAAGCCGGATACAACGTGGTACACAGTGGTTGGAATTGCGGGTAACGTAAAGAACAAAGGCCTTGCGGGAGAGGAAGAGCCAGAGTATTACACGCTTCGGCGGGATCGTGCTGAGGACTGGGATCACAACTGGCGCAGAGCGGAGGTGTTCATCCTGCGAACCACGCTGCCTCCGGAAGTGATGTCGCGCTGGATTCGCGCGCAGGTCGCAAATCTCGATCCCATCGTGCTGGTCAACATTGAAACGCTGAATCAGCGGATGAGCGAGATGTCCGCGCGACCGCGGTTCGAGACAGCGCTTTTGGGATTCTTTGCCGCTACTGGATTGTTGATCGCGGTGCTCGGTTTGTACGGCATCGTTGCATTCATCGCGATTCAGCGGACCCAGGAAATAGGAGTGCGCATGGCGTTGGGAGCCAGCCGGTTCAACATTCTTCGTTTGGTTTTGTGGCAGGGCGGCCGGCTGATCGCGGTTGGAGGCCTGGTCGGGCTGGGGATCGCATTGGCTTTGGCGCGAGTGCTGAAGGGAATGCTATTCAGCATCGGCCCGTACGATCCGCTCAGCTTCCTTACGGTGGCGGTTCTGTTGGGAGTTGTGGCTCTTGCTGCGACTCTAATTCCTGCTCGCAGGGCCATGTACGTCGACCCGATGGAAGCGCTGCGTCACGAATAATCTTCTTACCCTATATCGAATGCCCCAGGCGGCAGTTCCCTTCCCGCGATCTACCCGCGCAGAGATTTCCTCGTCAAATCCCCCGCGGCGAGGATAGATTAAAGTACGAGAAGAAATAGAAGAGCTCAAGATCGATCACCCGCCGAGAGTTTGCGGAGGTGAGATCGGAGGTTTGGACCGCAGCATCGCTCGTCGCGGCATCCTTCAGTACCAACCAGTTTTGTTCAAGCAAACGTTTATTTTGGAGATCAAAGATGATTTCGTCGCGCTGGCTGTTACCCGTGATTTTGTCGGCAGTCGTGATGCATGCGCAACAACCCTCGACACCGGAGTTGTTGCAGGGCTATTCGCACGATGCATCGGCGAAAGAGGTGCAGTGGGAGCAGAAATTTCTGCGCCATTCCTTCGCCGGATAATTTGCGCAGCTATATGCAGCGGCTGTCTGCGCATCCGCACAATGTGGGGTCGCCCTACGATAAAGACAATGCAGAGTGGATCGCGGACAAGTTTCGCTCGTGGGGCTTCGATACTTCAATCGAGACATTTTATGTTTTGTTCCCTACTCCGAAAGAACGGGCGCTCGAGTTAGTCGAGCCCACGACATTTACAGCGAAGCTGGCGGAGCCACCAGTGGCGGTCGATCCGACATCGAACCAGCAATCGGAAGCGCTGCCCCCTTATAACGCATACTCCGCGGATGGCGACGTGACGGCTCCGCTGGTGTATGTGAACTACGGCACGCGAGAAGACTACGAAACGCTGGCGAAGATGGGCGTTTCCGTCAAGGGCGCAATCGTGATTGCACGGTACGGGCACGCGTGGCGCGGCATCAAGCCGAAGGTCGCTGCGGAGCATGGAGCGGTGGGATGCATCATCTATTCCGATCCGCGGGATGACGGTTATGGAGAAGACACGACTTTTCCTGCTGGACCGGCGCGACCCCTGGAGGGCGTGCAGCGCGGTGCGGTCACCGACACATTTTACCCGGGCGATCCGCTGACACCGGGATACGGTTCGACCAAAGACGCAAAACGCGTTCCGTTGAAAGACAATCCAGAAATTACAAAGATACCGACGCTGCCTATTTCCTACGGCGACGCGCAGCCATTGTTGCAGGCGCTGGGCGGACAGATGGTTCCGCGTCCGTGGCGCGGCGGATTGCCGATTGCCTATCACGTCGGACCAGGTCAGGCGAAAGTACACTTGCGCGTTTATTCCAACTGGGACACGAAGCCCATATATGACGTGATTGGGCGCATGACGGGCGCGACGGAGCCAGACCAGTGGGTGATCCGCGGCAACCATCAGGATGCCTGGGTGAATGGCGCGGAAGATCCCATCTCCGGCCTGGTTGCGGTGATGGAAGAAGCGCGCGCGCTGGGCGAGTTGGCGAAGCAGGGATGGAAGCCGCGGCGCACTATTATCTATTGCGCGTGGGACGGTGAGGAGCCCGGGCTGCTGGGTTCGACGGAGTGGGTAGAGACGCACGCGAAGGAGCTGAGCGATCACGCTGTTTTTTATGTCAATTCCGACACCAACGACCGAGGTTTTCTAGGGATGGGAGGATCGCATTCCGTCGAACACTTTTTGAACACCGTGGCAGCCGAAGTACCCGATCCTGAGACAAAATATTCCGTGCTGGAGCGGGCGCGGCTGCAGCAGATTGGCGAGGCCACGACAGAGGCGGAGCGAACCGAGTTACGCAATCGCCGCGATTTGCGCATTGACGCGCTGGGAGATGGCTCCGACTATTCGCCATTTCTGGATCACCTTGGAATTCCGTCGGTCGACCTGGGTTTCGATGGCGAAACTCCCGCGGGTATCTATCACTCGGAGTACGACGATTTCTATTGGTACACACACTTTTCCGACACGAAATTTGTGTATGGTCGCGCGCTGGCACAGGTGGCTGGAACGGCCGTCATGCGCATGGCAGATGCAGAAGTGCTGCCTTATGAATTCACCGACGTCGCGGATACCATCGACACCTATGTCGACCAATTGAAAAAACAGATGACGGATGTGCGACAGAATATTGCGGAAACGAATCGACAGATTCACGAGGGCGTGTTCACCGCGATGTCTGATCCGCAGACACCTTCCTATCCGCCGAAAGAAGAGCCAGTGCCGCCGTATATGAATTTTGCGCCATTGGAAAACGGCGCATCCGATTTGACGATCAGTTCGACCCAATACCAGGCAGCGTTTGATCGGCTTGCAAAAGAAGATGCGCTGCTGGATGGAACGCAGATGGGCGATGTGAATCATCTGTTGATGCTGACCGAGCGCGCCACCCTGCTGCAGGCGGGTCTGCCGGGACGGAGTTGGTATAAGAACCAGATTTACGCTCCCGGCGCCTACACGGGGTACGGCGTGAAGACGCTGGCCGCGGTTCGCGAGGCGATGGACAAGCACAACTGGCAGCTCGCTGACCAGCAATCTCCCGTGGTAGGAAATGTGCTGGTCGACTGGAGCCGGGCAATCGACGCAGTTACGAACAAGCTGGATGCAATCGAGCAGAAGAAAGAATAGCTATTTGTGATCTTTACCGATTGAGTGCCAGGATGCGTCGATCTGTTCCAGTGTGCGACCTTTCGTCTCCGGGACCAGGCAATATACAAAGAACCACGCGGCGATGCCAATGACGGCATAGAGCCAGAAAGTCGCGCGGACGTCCCAGGGAATGAAGCAAGCTGAGAAACGTGAAGGCGACGATCAGGTTGGAGCCCCAATTCATCATGGTGGCGACGCCCATCGCCCGACCGCGAATCTTGAGCGGATAAATCTCCGAGATCAGCAGCCAGAAAACCGGTCCCAGCCCGATGGCGAAACAGGCAACGTAGACCGCGAGGCTGATGACGGCAAGCCAGGCAACGATGGGCGAGGAACTGGCGAAGAGGAAGGCTGCCCCGAGAACTCCCAGGCTGATGACCATCCCGACAAGGCCCCACAGTAGCAGAGGACGACGACCGGCGCGATCGAGCATGCGCAGAGCCACGATGGTCAGAAGGACATTGACGACGCCTACGCCGACAGTCGCTAAGATGGCCGCGGACGCGGAGTGAAGGCCAGCCAGTTGAAAAATTGTGGGCGCATAATAAATCACCGTATTGAT
The DNA here is from genome assembly GCA_963737095.1 of uncultured Acidobacteriota bacterium. GTDB lineage: Bacteria > Acidobacteriota > Terriglobia > Terriglobales > Acidobacteriaceae > JAKAAZ01. Next base: position 528,910 of record CAVTRK010000008.1, on the reverse strand, counting down.
GCCGGTGAACTGCTGAAATGCTGCCAGGCCGATCCCGATGATGAGCGGACGCCGCAAAGATTTGTTCAGCAACTCGCGCCAGCTTCCTTCCTGCATGCTCAGGTCGGCTTTGATCTCGGCCAGCTCGGTGCTTACATCCCCGGAGTCGCGAACTCTTTCCAAGACCGAGCGAGCCTCATCGTCCCGAGATCTTCCCATGAGCCAGCGCGGGCTTTCCGGAACAAAGAACAGGCCGATGAGCAGGATCAATGCCGGAATCGCGGCCAGGCCGAACATCCAGCGCCAGGCCTCTTTGTCCGCCAGCCCGTAATCGGCAAGATACGAGACCACAATGCCAAGCGTGATCATCAATTGATTCAGCGAAACCAATTTGCCTCGAATGGCGGGAGGAGAAATTTCAGAGATATAGAGCGGCGCGGTAAAGGAGGCGATGCCGATGGCGACGCCAACCACGACACGGCCGATCGCCAGCAGTGTGGGCGACGGTGCGAGAGCCGTGCCGATGGCGCCGATGACGAACAAAATCGCCACTTGAATCAGCAATTTTCGGCGACCCAGTGCATCGGCTAACTTGCCGCCGAATGCGGCCCCGGCGACGGCGCCCAGCAACACGGCAGAGACAACGATTTCTTCCTGAAATGTCGAAAGTAAAAAATCTTTGCGAACAAAAAGAATTGCGCCCGAGATGACTCCGGTGTCATAACCGAACAGCAGACCGGCCAATGCTGAAATGGCGGAGACCATGGTGACAAAACGGCTGGTTGCTGGCTTGGTGTGGCTGTGTTGTGGCGATGACAAAGTTTGCCTCCGTGCTGATGTGTGCGTCACTCAATTCTGAGGGCACAAGCGTCTGGTGGGTTGCCGGAACAGTCCATGAGAAGCATACCTGATGTCGACGACATCGTTGCGATCGGATAAAGGTGGAGGCTCTCCAATCGAAGCGCCATTGTTAGGCGGGTGAAGATGGACGTTACAGAAGGATTCTTACGCGTCAGACGGGACGAGATGCCTCCGGAGGCTGGCGGATTGAGCCCTGCTCCGGAGGCTGCTCAGATTGCTCCAATTTATTTCGCCTGCTGTTGTTGTTTCAGCAACTCAATGGTCGCCTTGGGATCGATGAGATGCATGCGGCCATCCGCACTGGGTGTGGCGCCCTGCTTCATCAGCGCGATAGTTTGCTCAGGGGTCAACTTTGGATCGAGAGCAATTAACTTCGCAGCCAGGTTCACGACATTCGGAGAGGCCATCGAGGTGCCGGATTCCTTCAGCTTGGTTCCACCGGGCACGTAGCTCTCGACGCGATATCCATCGGCATCCAGAATCACAGTCTTACCGTAGCTGGTGAAAGAGGTTTCGTCGCCAGCCTGGTCAACAGCGCCCACCGTAACTAAGTTTGGCAGCTCGAGTGACGCGGGCACATCTCCAAGAAAGCTGGCATTGCTGTCGGAGTTGCCGGCAGCGCAGACCCATAGAGTGTCGGGAGCGGCCTGGATGGCGCCTTTCACCGCATCGCGCCACACTGCGTAAATCTCCGCGGCAAGTTGCTTCCTCGCGTTGGGATCCTTATCGCTGCTGGTCTTGTCGAGCCACTGTTCAATCTCGCCCTGACTATCTCCCCAACTCATATTCACCACGCGGACATGGTTCTTGCGCAGATATTCTCCGACAAAATGGAAATCTGTTTTGAATTTCTCAGCCCACGCGACAGTGGGAGGAAACGGCATGTCCGGCAGCGAATCGTAAAACTGGACCACAACCAGACGCGCAGCAGGATTGCCGCGCACTGCAATACCAGCCACGTGAGTACCATGCATGTACTGGCCGAGGAAGCGAACCTGTTTCAGAAATTGCGCCATCTGATCCGGAGGCATGGTCGATAACGTTTTGCGGGCTTCGGCGGCCGCGGGCGAATCGATGCCATTCTGCAAGTCATCCAGACCCTGGAAGACGGTGAGTACCTTTGGATACGCGGCCTTTTGTTCGGGGGTCAAAGGCTGCAGATCGCCGTTGTACATTTTGCCCTGCAGATCAAACGCGAGCCCGTGAGGACTGTGCCCGTCCGGATGCGGATCAACAAATAGCTTGCCGGGATAGAGCGAGGTATCCACCCCGGAATCGAAGATGGCAATGCGAACTGGAGTCAGCTTGTCAGCGTCGGTGAGAGTGACGTCACGCGCCGCCCAGATGTCCGGCTTCTTCACGTCGTGCGCTGCAACGTAAGGAGAGAGAACAGCCAGCGCGGGCTTGGCCAGCGGCATGAATAATTTTTCTTCTACGCGCATGCCGAGCAGATCTTCCACGCCGGGAAGATCAAGGCCGCCCGTCTTCGCCACTTGCGGATCGAGGTTGGATTTGGCGCTGCCTTCCAGCAAGTCGGGCGAAAGCAATTCAAAGCTTGTTCTCATTCCCTTCAGGGTGTCCTGGGTAGGATTCCAGGGAAGCGCGTTGATCTGCGCCGAGAACTCCTTTTGAAATGCTTCCTCGAAGGCTGGGCCGGAAGTTGCGCCGCTTTCTTCCTGAGCCTTGACCAGCGCGGTTGTCATCAATCCGGAGGTGAGCTTGGCCGCAGGCTTATCCTGCAGGTCGCGGATTTGCGCAGAAGTTGCGAGCGCATCCTTCATGTTGCCCAGCAATAACTGAGCGTCAAGCCTCGCGCCCAGCAGTTCTCTCAATGTCTCCTTATCGGAGATGTTGTAATCCGCCAATACCGAATTCACGTCGGCCTGGACCTTCTTCGCGAGAACATTGAAGGTTGCGTCGTCGGCTTTGAGCAGCGCGCTGGCGGGTTGATCCAGCGGAAAACTAAACCGTGGCAGGTCGGCCGCCGTATTGACCGTCTTCTTAGCCTGTCCCAGGCTAAACCCGGTGCTGACGGCGCAAAACAACACGAGCGAGTAGAGTGGCATGCGAGGCATTCTGCTCATGGTTATCCTGACTTACTCAATACCGGTGGGGTCGTAGTCGCGAATCGTTACTTGGCGGCCTTCCTGAACTTTGCCCAACGCTCCCGCTGAGCCGCGGCAATCTTGGCGCGGGCGGCTGCACTTAACTTGCGCCGCTTTGTGGGCTTTGAGGCCTTCACCGCCGCAGGCAGCTTGATAGCTTGGGCACGAGCGCCGCCAGAAAGTAATGACTTGACTTGCTGCAATCGAGATATTTCTGCATCGATAGCTGCAACTAACGATCGAGTATCCATGGTTTTCTCCCCGGTCCATCATAGAATTCCGCTTCCGATAACTATCGGCTTTGCGGCGAGGATGGGGATTCCTCAGTGTTGGATCTTGCGACTTAGTAAGATTACACGGACTTTTGAGCTACTGGAAACTCGACCCGAAAACAGGTGCTGAAAGGGGCCGCCCGGTTGCCAGCAACTACGGTGATGCTGCCGCCGTTCTTTTCGACTAACTCCCTCGTGACCCACAGGCCGATGCCGGTCCCGAAGTCATCTTTGGTGGTGAAAAATGGATCGAAGATTCGCTCCATATTCTCCACCGGGATTCCGACCCCGGAGTCGCGAATATTCACAGTCGCAGTTTCACCGTCAGAAGAGAGCGTCACATCCACCAGCCCATCCTGCCCTGCCAGGGCATCGCATGCATTGGATAGGAGATTCGTGAGAATTTGACGCAGCTCGTCGGAAGGCACATCGACACTCGTGTTCAGTATCGAGTCATATTGCACACGGCCTCCTTTGGAGTTACATCGAGCCTGAAACATTTCCACGACGCTTTCGATGATGGGACCCACTGCAGTGGGTCCCCCATTCGGCTTGGTGCGCGCGAAGGTTAAGGTATGGCGGGCGATATTTCCGAGCCTATGGAGTTCCCGCTCCGCGTCCTGCAGGTAGGTTCGTGTCTCGGGGTTCATCGCGGTATCCAGGGAGGCGAGATAGAGCAAGTTCGTCGCCGCTTCCAGTGGATTGTTGATTTCATGCGCGACGGTTGCGGAGAGACGACCGATGGCCGCCAGCTTTTCTGAGCGCAGGACGGCCAACTCCGCATTCTTGCGGGTGGTGATGTCCATGACCACGCCACGCCAATGCGAGTCAGCGGGAGAGGGTGTTCCGCGCACTTCAAGCCAGCGTTTTTCCCCATTTGAAAGCATAATGCGAAATTGACTTTGAAATGGAGTTCCCGCATGCAGGGCGCTCTCGGCAGATTGTTGCAGCATGGCGCGGTCATCGTGAAATACAAGCTGGAGGAAGGCATCGAGGGTGGCAACCTCCTGAAACGGACGGCCTAGAATTTCCGCGCCGCCCTGGGCCCATTGAATGCTTCTGTTTTTGACGTTGATCACCCACGCCGCAGAGTTACTACCCTGTTGCGCCTGGGCAAGAGTATCCGCATGTTCGCTCAAGGTTCTGAGCGCCGCCCGCAGCCGGATTCCGCGAGTGCGAAGGAGATCGAACAAGAAAGCGATCAGAAAGCCGATGCTTAGGATGAGTGCAGTGCGAATCAGAACTGGAGGAGAGAGATAGGAACCGATTGAGGGCAGCAGGAACCATTGATCGAAGAGAGCGGCTGTGACTAGAACGGCGACAATCCCCGGACCCATGCCGAAGAATGCGCTGACTGCAGCCACGGTCAGAAAATTGAGCGCGACTGGGGTACCCTGGAGAGCGCGAATGTGCAGGGTCAGTTGAGCAGCGAGACACGAAAATAGAACGGCGCAGGTGTATCCGAGAGCGCTTCTTAGAGCATTTGCGCGGGTGCTTGCCGCGGGGGATGGAAATGGCTGCTTCAGGAACCCTCCACGCTGTTCGATTATGACGCTCGAAAACCTTACTTTCCGCTGCCAGAACCATCCATCATACAAAAGGATGCCTGCACAAGAAACGATAGATTGCGGAACTCAATCGACGTGGAATCGGCCTGGTGAATCCACAGCGGCGCTCCGCCCAGCCTTTCAACGTATAGGGCCGGCGAGTGAGCGCTATGGATCAGATTATTGTGTGCCATACGTGCGATGCTGGGGTCACTGTCTCGGGGTTTTGGCCCTTGAATCCGCAGACAGAACCTGAGATGAGCGGCTGCGAATTCCTTCCGGATGCCGCCCGTGATTCTCCGAACTGCAGCATTGTTAGAGAAAGGCATCAAATGCGTGGCCTGAAAGTTCTATTGTTGGCAGCAGCGTTGTTTGCACCCCTGGCCCTGGTTCCAAGGGCGAATGCACAAGTAACAATCAATATAGGTACGCCGCCCGTGTGTTCGTATGGCTACTATGGCTATGCACCCTACACCTGCGCTCCCTCGGGCTATTACGGCCCCGGCTATTTTTACAACGGCATTTTCCTGGGAATGGGACCGTGGGAAAACTGGGGCTACCACCATGGTTGGGGAAGCCACCGTTTTCATGGATCTGGAGGCGGGCACTATCACTCCGGACATGGATATTCCGGAGGAGGGGGTTCCGCCTATACGCATGGACATACGGCCGTTTACAGCTCCGGTTCGACGCACAATAACTCTCACACCACCGTTGTGCATACCAATGGGGCAGCCTCGCATAACAACACCAGCCACACCGCAGTCGCGCATACCAGTGGTGGCTCACACAACAACAGCGCCGGTTCCTCGCATGGCAATAGCAGCCACACCCAGGCAGCGCACGGTGGCGGCGGTGAATCGCATGGCGGCGGAGGCAATCAACACCACTAGTCGCCAGTAGCAATCAAGATGGAAGTTGCAGTCAAAAGGCGGAGCCCGATGGGCTCTGCCTTTTGGCGTGGCCGGGCCAAAGTCCAGCGGATCGTTTCTGCAGAAAGTGAGCAAAAGTATACAGATCGCGCAAATCCGGCGGTGGTAGTCTTGAGTCGTGTAGCCGACTCTGACAGGATCAGAGGCGGTAATATGCGAAGGCGCGAGCCCCACTCTAGGATTCGGGCCAGGTTGTAATGGACGGTACGATTCACAATGGTTCCATGGCCTTGATCGGATCGGGTCGACTTTCCACTGAACCGTCTCAAGCTCGACGGTCTCCGTAAAGGGATTGTATAGATGGCAGAGCTTATCAACCCGTTGTTTGACCAAGTATTCAGTCCCGCGACATTTCTAGCGAACGCGGGCCTGGGGAGAAGAATCGTCCGGCTGAAGCCAAAAGAGGCCTTCTTTTCCCAGGGGCATCCCGCCGACTCCATTTTTTACCTGCAAAAGGGCCGCGCCCGGCTGACTGTACTCTCGCAAACGGGCAAAGAGGCCACGATCACCCTGCTGTCAGCAGGCGACTTTGTGGGGGAAGAATCGATCGCAGCCGTGCCGGGCCTGCATTTGGCGACCGCCACCGCGATCACGGCGTGCACGGCGCTGAAGATTGAGCGAGTCGAGATGATCCGCGTGATGCACGAGCAACATTCCTTCTCCGATTTATTCCTCTCGTTCCTTCTATCTCGCAGCATGCGCATTCAGGCGGATCTGGTCGACCAGCTTTTCAACTCCAGCGAAAAGCGACTGGCACGGATTCTTTTGCTGATGGCAGAGTTTGGCAAGGATGGCGAGCCGGAAACTTTGATTCCGCCCATCACCCAGGAAACCCTGGCGGAAATGATCGGCACCACGCGCTCTCGCGTCAGCTTTTTTATGAACCGTTTTCGCGAGCACGGCTTTATCGATTACAACGGTCGCATCCGGGTTCACAAGTCATTGCTGAACGTGATTCTTCACGATGAATCGCTGGCGCATAACGCGGTGAGTGCTCCCCTGTTGAGTGCTTCTCCCCAGGCAAAACGTGTCAGACACAAATCCAAAAAGGCACGTCCGAGTCCGATCGATCCAGCCTGAAAGTTCTCCCATGAGACACGTTGCTGGCCGCAGAAGCAAATCCTGACGGCGCGTGAACAATGGCGACGGTGCAAAACTTCTCGCCGGGATTGAGCAAAATGGAACAGACGCTTTCCAGACTTCCTCATACCATCTGATTGTCCCCCCAGCGAAGAGAGCTCGCGATGACCCAGGCTACCTATGTGCATCGAAAGAACCGCGACGGATCGATCGACTCCATTTGTAAGACCTGCTTTGCCACTGTCGCCAAGGTGCACGATGAGGTGACCTTGACCCAGCATGAAAGGACGCACTGTTGCCCGTCATGGATTCTAACTGCCCGGGAGGAGCGAATCCCTGCGACGCATACGGAAGGTCCGAGGCTGGTTCGTCGTCCGCTGAAGGTGAATTCCAAGTAAGCTCCTGCCCGGCAGGCGCCCACGGGCAGCGACGTGCCCGACTGCAGATCGCCTGACCTTCATTTCCGCTTCAACGCTTCCAACTCGTCGAGCGTGCGCGGCCAGTCTTTACCCAGTAAGCGAGAGAGACTTCTGTCGGCCAGGAGCTTGCCGTCTGTCTGACAAGTAGCACAGTAGTTGGTTTCGTTGTCGGCATAGCGAATGCGTTGAATGGGCGCCCCGCAGCGTGGACACGGCAATCCAAAGCGACCATGCACTGCCATCTCTTTTCGAAATGCGGTTACTTTCTCCGGGAAGTTGCGGCCCGCTTCAGCAGTCAGCCGATCCATCCAAAGTTGAAGAGTCTCGCGCGTGTCAATGAATAACCTTTCCCACTGTTGTGGCGTCATCTTATGCGTCAGTTGAATCGGAGAAAGCTGCGCTGTATGAAGAATCTCATCGGAGTATGCATTGCCGATTCCGCTGAGAATGCGAGGATCGGTCAACGCACGCTTGAGAGTCCGATTTTCAGCGATGAGGGCGGTACGAAATTGTTCAAGGTCGATTGAGAACACCTCGATACCGCCGGGGTCGATGGATCCCATTTCTTCCTGATTGTGAAACAGGTGGAGGGTTGCGCGGCGTTTCGATCCAGCCTCCGTCAGGACGAGCGAGCTCTGGGGAAAGTCGAAGGCCGCAAGATTGTTGCGACCTCCCAGCTTCGCGCCGACAGGACGCCAGTGAAGACGTCCGGCAATCATCAGGTGAATCACAGCCCATTGGCCATTGTCGAAGCCGATCGCGATACGTTTGCCGATACGTCGCAGCGAGGTGACGGTGTGTCCTTCAAAGGACTCGATGGGTGGACTGACCGTGCGAAGCAAAAAAGGACTGCCCAGGCGAATCTTCTCCAGCGGCTGGCCGAGGATGCGAGCCTGCAGCGCAGTCAAATAGGCCAGGATGTCGGGCAATTCCGGCATGGGTTAAGGTTGCACGGCACGGCCCTGCTTTGCAAACACAGCGGGAAAAGCTGTGCAGTTTCGCATGACTGAATCACCCGGCATAAGGATGACGAAACCCGATCCGCGCCATTCGCATCGAATCGCCTGAGGTGCGCCGTGATTGGCAATGAAAGAAACGATGGCATGGTGCGCGTCCGGGGAGCGCGTGAGCACAACCTCCGCAATGTTGATGTCGACATTCCCCGCGATGCCTTGGTCGTCTTCACAGGTATTTCCGGCTCCGGCAAGTCATCGCTCGCGTTCGGTACTCTCTACGCCGAGGCCCAGCGTCGGTATCTCGAGTCGGTCTCGCCCTACGCACGCCGCTTGTTCCATCAGCTCAGCGTTCCAGCGGTCGACTCAATCGAGGGCCTTCCGCCTGCGGTTGCGCTGCAGCAGCAACGCGGTGCGCCTACCACGCGTTCTTCGGTTGGCTCGGTAAGTACGCTCTCAAACTTGCTGCGGATGCTCTACTCCCGTGCCGGCGATTACCCGCGGAATCAACCGCTGCTGTATGCAGAGTCCTTTTCGCCGAACACTGCAGAAGGCGCTTGCACCAAGTGTCATGGACTTGGCCGCGTCTATGAAGTGACCGAGCGAAGCATGGTGCCCGACCCGTCGCTCACCATCCGTGAACGCGCTATTGCTGCGTGGCCAACTGCGTGGGGTGGTCAAAATCAACGCGACATCCTGGTGTCACTCGGCTACAACGTCGATATCCCGTGGCGTGATCTTAAAAAGAAAGACCGCGAATGGATTCTGTTCACCGAGGATCAGCCGCAGGTTCCGGTCTATGCCGGCTTCACTCCGGCGGAAACCCGCCAGGCATTGAAACGCAAAATGGAACCCAGCTACATGGGAACCTTCACCAGCGCGAGGCGTCACGTGTTGACCACTTTTGCCAACACGCACAGCGCGATGATGAAGAAGCGGGTGGCACAGTTCATGCTGTCCACAGAGTGTGATCGGTGCCACGGCAAGCGCCTTCGCCCAGAAGCTCTTTCAGTTACCTTTGCCGGATATGACATTGCAGAGATCGCCACCCTGCCGCTCAAGCGTCTGCGATCAGTTCTTGAGCCGTTCGTCGTAAGCGGCGGCAAAGCGCATCTCGCCAATCCGGAAAAAACCGAGGTCACACGGCGCATCACGGGTGACCTGACGGCGCGGCTCGACGTGTTGCTGAACCTGGGCCTTGGCTATCTTTCCCTGGAACGCAGCACTCCAACACTCTCTCCGGGAGAATTGCAGCGCCTGCGTCTGGCGACGCAGATCCACTCCAACCTGTTTGGCGTGATCTATATTCTCGATGAACCCTCCGCCGGACTTCATCCAGCCGACACGGAAGCTTTGCTGGAGGCGCTACAGGCACTCAAGAAATCGGGGAACTCACTTTTCGTTGTTGAGCACGAGCTGGATGTCATTCGCCGCGCCGACTGGATCGTGGATGTAGGGCCCGGCGCCGGCGTCAATGGCGGAGAAATCCTCTACTCCGGGCCTCCTTCCGGACTTGAACAAGTCGAGATCTCCAAGACCAGACAATATCTTTTTCCTGCAAGGAGCCCGACCCATCCAACACCTCGCCAACCAAAGGCGTGGCTCAAGCTCGCTGGAATCACACGCAATAATCTTGACCATCTCGACGCAAATATCCCGCTCGGCGTTTTTACGTCCGTGACTGGAGTTTCGGGTTCCGGCAAATCCACGCTGATCAGCCAGGTTCTTGTCGAGCTTGTGGCGGCGCACCTCGGGCAGCGGATTGAAGACGACGAGGACGAGTCGGGTGACCTGGAAGAGACACCCGTTGCTACCACCGGCGGTTCGATCGTTTCGGGCGTCGAGGCGATCCGCCGCCTGGTTGTTGTGGATCAGAAGCCAATCGGTCGTACGCCGCGGTCCAACATGGCGACCTACACAGGACTTTTCGATCATGTGCGCAAACTGTTCGCGGCGACCAAGCTGGCACGTGCACGCAAATACGATGCTGGACGTTTCTCGTTCAACATAGCCAAGGGCCGTTGCGAGACCTGTTCGGGTGAAGGGTTCGTCTGCGTCGAACTTCTCTTCCTGCCCAGTGTCTACAGCCCATGCCCCACTTGCCATGGCGCGCGCTTCAATGCGAAGACGCTTGAAGTCCTTTACCGAGAGAAAAATGTTGCCGATGTACTCAACCTGACAGTGGACGCAGCGGCGGAGTTCTTTGCGGAGGAAGAGCTAGTAGCTCGCGCACTGCGAGTGTTGCAGGAAGTGGGCTTGGGATATCTCCGATTGGGCCAGGCTGCCACTGAGCTTTCCGGCGGCGAAGCGCAGCGCGTCAAGCTTGCCACCGAACTGCAGCGTGCCCAGCGCGGCGATTCCCTGTATGTATTGGACGAGCCCACCACCGGACTTCATCCCGCGGACGTTGAACGGCTGCAGCGCCAGTTGCAGAACCTTGTCGACGCCGGCAACACGGTGGTTGTGATTGAGCACGATATGCAAATCATCGCCGGCAGCGATTGGGTCATCGACATGGGACCTGGCGCAGGGGATGAAGGCGGAAACATCGTAGCGGCAGCACCGCCTGCGGCGCTCGCGCGCGTCAAAGGCAGCAAGACAGCGCAATTCCTCTCCGCTCGACTTTAAACACATTCTTCCACCGTAGTGTCTTGCGCCCGCTGCGCTAAAGACCACAATCAAGCGCACTGTGGATGCGGTGGAGCATCGCTGCGTCAACTCATGCAGACTATGCGGCAGATTTCTCAGCCCATGGATCGATTACGATCTTAGTGACTCGATCCTTCTTATCGCGCCAGATTTCATACATCTTAGGCGCTTCGTCCAGGGTGATTCGGTGAGAAATGATGTAAGTGGGATCGATCTGCCCATTCTCAATTCGCTCCAGCAGAGGCCGCATGTATTTGTGCATGTTCGTCTGCCCCATCTTCATCGTGATTCCCTTCCCGAACGCGGCGCCAAATGGCACTTTGTCGAGCAGTCCGCCGTACACACCCGGGATCGAGAGAGTTCCACCTTTGCGCACCGCCTGGATTGCCTGGCGCAGAACGCTGGGCCGATCGGTTTCAAGCATTAGCTTTGTCTTGATTTCATCGTAGATCCCCTGTAACTCGGTCGAGTGAGCTTCCAGCCCCACCGCGTCGATACAAGAATCGGGGCCGATACCCCCGGTCAGGTCTTTGAGGGCGGTCAGGACACTTACATCCTCATGCGAATAGTCCACGGTCACTGCTCCCAGAGAGCGAGCGAGCTCCAGCCGCTCCGGGAGGCGATCGATGGCAATTACGCGTGCGGCGCCCAGCATGAACGCGCTCGCTATGGCGAATTGGCCCACGGGACCGCAGCCCCAGATAGCTACCGTGTCACCCGGTTCGATCTGAGCATTCTCGGCTGCCATGTAACCGGTGGGGAATATATCGGACAGGAAAAGCACTTTCTCATCGGGTAAGTCGTTCTCAATTTTCAGTGGCCCAACGTTGGCAAATGGCACCCTGACATACTGCGCTTGTCCGCCGGCATAACCGCCCATCATATGCGAGTAACCAAATAGCCCCGAACCCGAGTATCCATACGCAGCTTCCATCAAGTGCGCATTGGGGTTGGAGTTATCACAGGCTGACCAGAATTGCTTCTTGCAGAACAAACAATTTCCACAGGCGATAGTGAAAGGAACTACGACTCTATCTCCGCGCTTCAAGTTGGTAACATCTGGACCCACTTCCTCGACAATTCCCATGAATTCGTGACCGAGAATATCGCCGGCCTCCATGGTGGGAATAAATCCATCGAACAGATGTAAGTCAGACCCACAAATTGCTGTCCGAGTGACTTTGATAATGGCGTCATGCGGATTCAACAGGGTTGGATCCGCGACGTTCAATGTCTCAATTTTGCTTTTGCCCATCCAACATACAGCTTTCATTGCAGACTCCATTCCATTAACTGTGAGGTTGTTCATTGGTTCGAATCATCGGTGGTTCTAGCTGGCTCGGCGATCATTTCCTGCAGGAAGTTCAACCTTTTCGCCGTACATCGACTTCTTCATTTGACCGACGGCGCCGCGGGGTCCGTGCGGCTGCCCCTGCGTGCGGGGTATCTCCCCCGTTTCTGCGAGCGCCTTGAAGTGACGTAAGTTCTCAATGACCGACTGCTTCGGATTGCGATCCATCAAGGTTTCCCATGCGTTGGCGAACTTACCCAGCTTAAATTCTTGAAGCACGGTGACGATGGTTCCGCGACCGCCGGGGGCAGGCTCGAAGATGACCTCTCCCGCATTCTCAGAGTCGCCAGCGATCGATCGCCAGGCGATGCGTCTGCCGGGCTCATCCGCAAGCACTTCAGAATCCCACTCGAGAGTTTTGCCCGCCGCGCCCATTACCCAGTGAGAGGTGGTTTCACCGGTCCGATTGACCCTCACGATACGTTCTTGCCATTGTGGAGCCGATTCGATGTCACGCCATCTCCGATAAAGATCTTCTGGAGATGCTTGAATCAGGGCACTTGTACGTACCCATCGCTGACCATCGTTGTCCTCTGGAGGCGTCAGGTAGCGCCCGTTCAGAAGGTTGCCTGCACTACCGATTTCGGGCAGCGTTTCCGCATTCGGTTTTTCAGTGAATGATTTCAGCATGTCTTCTCCTCGCTACGTTTTTCGGTGGATTACTAGTAAGGCCGCCTCTCTTCTTATTGGGTAGGATGCGAATGGATTCGTGTCTCGAAAAGCGGCTTTTGACTAGAGCAAAAAGTTGAATCGGATACGACAGTCGCATTCCATCGCACGCAAACATAAATGCGATGCGCGGCAAAGTATCACCACAGACTGTCAAGAAGGGGTCCCTGCCTCGATCAAATTAAGCAACCAGTCGCAGCCCACCATCGATCAAGCTGGGTTGGGTGAACAAGAGAGAGACACTCTCTGCCCGGGCACGGAGACTATCTGCCGCGATATCCTCAAAGCCCGCGAGGCACCAACATGAAATCCTGGATTGCGATCTTGGCGCCTGCCAAAGCACGCTCTGGATCGGGCTGAAACAGAACTGTGATTTGGTTGAATTGTCGGACCTTCGAGTGTTCAGGAATTCTGAAATCCAAGACTTCGCTTACCGGTGAGCGATTGATGGAGAACATTACGGCATGGCTGGAGACGACCGGCGATTGACCGAGGAACACCGACGGTTTGCCCGGCAAGCTTGTAGTGGTCAGGATGACGGCCAGCGCAATCTTTCCGGGGCGATTATCCGCATTTTGGATTGCAACGCGGATTTGCGAGCAGCAATTCAAATCTATCGGTGTCGCCAGGTTCTGGCGTGCCTCCATCAGGATGGGGAGCCAGTCGGTCGAGCGAACATCAATCTTCGTGGGGCTGCCATGCTGAATATGCGCATCCTGCTCAGGCCGCGTATCGGGCGCCTTGAAGTACCAGTAGACGCCATTAAAGGGAATCTTCATGATGGTGGCGCGTGGACCGCCGAGCAATAAGTTGCCCACGGGAGGTGGAGCATCAATCTTCTTCGGCTTTTTCTCCACGGGCCAAAGGATGACTCCTGAGTAGGATGTTTTTGGCAACTCCACATGAACTCTGTGTTCCAGAGGAACGATGGCACGAAGCAAAATCTTCCCATCCAAATAGGAGTGCAGCCGCATTCCAACCCGATGCTTCAACCCGTACGGCGCGAGCACCATGAATGTGATCAGTGTCGAAAGAAAGCAGATGAGCCGAATTCTCGATGGGGCAGCCAGTGTCTTCATTCCTGCGCCCGGAGCTTTGCTGAATTGCTGAGCGACGCGGTAGGTGAGTAGGGATGAACTGATCGCAAACAAAGACGCCGATCGAAGTAAATGATTCGTCACCAGGCTAACGAATCCGATTTGTAGACAGACCGCGGCGCAAAGCAACGGAAATAATCTGCGGATCAGTGGTGTGGAATCTGGAACTTGAAGAAATTTGAATTGCGGTGGCTCATCGACGACTTCGGCACTCGACGCTTCATTCGATATACGACTTCTAAGAATCACTTTGGTCAAAGTTGCCGCAACAACGGCCACGATGAGGATGACCCAAGGCGAGTCTTCGCGAAAAAGAAGGATGAGCAACGGAAACCAGACGACTGCCAGCAGTTCGAGGCGGATGAGCCGAGTTGCCTCTTTACGCGAAATTTTATCGGGCAGGATCGAGCCCGCACACCGCGTTGCTATTTCACTGGTGACCGCCATTGCGGCAACATAGCCTGTCGCCAGCAAAACAAGTCCAATCTCCGGCAACGAACGCGACAACGGTAGTTGACAGACAATGCAGGCGACACCAGCGGCTGCGAAGAGTCCGGCGAAGAGAGGAACCCAGGAAGAATTCCGGGCTGTAACAGCCTCGTCGACATATTCGATGGCAGCCATGTCACCCTCGTCATTTCGGACCTTACTCGCAGCGCAACGTTTCCATGGGATCTAGATTTGCGGCACGCTTTGCAGGTAGCAGACAGGAGATTGCCGTGCAAATAATCAGCAGCAGCGCGACTACGGCGACCATCCAGGGCGCAAAGATGTTGCCGGGCGTCCAATGGCGCACGATCTTTTCAACGAACAGGTTAAACACAAAGCCAACGATAATGCCGCCGGCCGCTGTCGCGAGCGTGGTCCTGACAACGATCCACACGATGTGACAACGTCGCGCACCCAGTGCCATGCGAATACCGAGTTCGTTCTTCCTTCTCGCGACTGCGAAACTGACAATGTTGGCGACGCCAATCAGCGAGAGAGTGAGTGCAAGCCCAGCAAAAAACGAAAACAAAATAGAAAAGAGACGCTGTTGCGTCCATATGGACTGATGATGAAGTACGTCTTCAAGATCATCGACCTGGGAGGTACGTTGATCGGGATTGATGGAATGGAGAGCGGAACGAATCGCGTGGACAAGTGCCAGTGGAGGCCCAGACGTGTGCACAAAAAGTTCCGTCTCATTCCACATGAACGCCGTATAGGGGACGTAAATTGCAGGAGCGGCTGGCCGTTCCAGACCATCATTTCGCGAGTCTGCTACGACGCCGATAATTTCGCGCCATCCTCCGCTTTGCGGTGAGGCCACGGAGAGCGGCGCACCATCATCTTTGAGTGAAGGAACGCGGATTTGTTGCCCGATCGCTTCCTCATTTGGCAAGTAGCGCTTGGCAAATGCCTGGTTCACCACAGCCACGAAATCCCCACGTTGATTTTCAGTCTGATTCCATAACCTTCCCTGTAGAACTGGAATCTTGAGCGTGGCAAAAAACTGCTGGCTCACAAGAGTCGCCACCGCTCGCGGCTCGTGTTCAGGTTTCTTACCTAAACTTTGAAACAAATCTGCCGACCCGAGATCGCCAAAGGGTTGCACAGGAGGGATCAGGTCAGAAGCGACAGCAACCGATAACACGCCCGGCACGGATGCAACTCGTTCGCGTAACTGCTCAATGTAATTGCCTCTTCGCTGTTGGTTCTTGTCTGTATCTTTCTTCATGGGGATGCGAATCGCCATAACGTTGTGAGGGTCGTACCCAAGCTTTGCGGATGTGATCTTCATAAAGCCTGCAATCGCCGCCCCCGCCAGACCCAGCAGAATAAATGTAAGCGCAATCTGGCTTCCGATAAGGAGACTTGTTGTCCTTCTGTTTTTACTGCCGCCTGATGCGCGGGCGGCACGCTGGAGAATTTGCGAGACGTTAGGTTTTGACAGGCGCAGCGCTGGAGAAAGACCTGAGAGAACACCTGCCATTAGGGCAACGCTGATCGAGAACGCGAGGATCGGGAGACTGATGGTGATGCGGGCTTCCTGCGGAAACGCGTTTGGCATGAGTCGCAAAGGAAGCGCTGCGAGCCAGTACGATAAGGCGACACCGATCGCGGCAGCTGCAAAGGAAATCGCGCAGGCCTCGATCAGGAGCTGCCTGATCATGCGAAATCGGCTGGCTCCGATGGCGCTGCGGATGGCCAGTTCGTGATGACGCGCTTCGCCGCGGGCGAGAAGAAGAACAGAACAGTTTGCACAACCGATCAGAAGAAGAGTCACTACCGAAGCAAAGAGCAGCGCTAGTGTCGGCCCTGTACGGTGCACGTATGGCGCGATGATCGGTTGAACAGCGACGCGAAATGAATCCGGAAAATGCTTCGGCGTCTCCTTTTTGAACTGATCGAGATAAGCCTGAAACTCCGCGTCGGCGGTGGCCAGACTGACCCCTGGTTTCAGTTTGATCCACGGAAAGAATCCCGGAGTTCGGGTCGATGTCCAGGGTATATAAACGTCCGCGTTGCCTACCGTTTCCGTGAAAGTAAATCGAGATGGCATAACCCCGACAATCGTGTAGTTCTCATGATTTAACTGTAGAGTTCGACCGACGATGGTTTTGTCGCCGCCATACTCCTGCTTCCAGAATCTATAGCTAAGCACAACTATGTTCGTAGGCGGGCCCGATTGCGGCACGTCCGAAGGCTGAATTCCTCTGCCTAACATCGCGGGAATTCCGAAGAATGAAGATGCATTGGAAGTGACGTAGGCGGCTTCAACATCTTCCGGAAGCACCCCGCCTGTTGCTTCAACGCCCACCAGAACAAAACCCAAAATACTGTCAATCGATTTCGCTTTGCGGAAACTGTGGAATTGGGAGGGAGTGAGTGCAAACCATGTTGGAAATGTAGTGTGTTTCGCATTGATGAGCCGGGGATTCACGATGCGGTTGGCGTCGGCATATGGAAAAGGATGAAGCAGCGTCGCGTAGATAAGGCTGAACATTGCCGTCGTTGCACCGATACCCAAAGCAAGCGACAACATTGAAACAATCGAAATGGACCGGTGTTTGTAGAGAGAACGAAGGCCATATCGAATATCGCCCCCTATTTCGTCGAAGGGTCGCAGGCCGACCGCCTCACGATATTTTTCATTCTGTACATCCGGCTGACCAAGTTCACTCCGCGCCCGCCGCGCAGCTTCCTCGGGAGGAACTCCGCATTGCATCAAATCTTCTGTATAGGTATCGATGTGAAATTGCAGTTCCGCTTCCACCTCGGACCCCATGCGTGCCCCATGAACGATGGCGTTCCACCATGTGCGAATCCGCGCCAGAGCGCTCATATTTCCTCGGGTGAGACAGTCAGAATGTCGCCGACGACTCCGGCCATTTTGGCCCATCGGTCGGATTCCGTCTTCAATTGCCGTTTGCCGGCTGCGGTCAGACGATAGAATTTGGCTTTGCGATTGTTCTCCGATTCGCCCCACTCACCTTCAATCCAGCCTTGGTGCTCCAGCCGATAAATCGCCGGATAGAACGAACCTTGCTGAATCTCCAGACGATCTCCGGAAATCTGCTGGATGCGAAGCAGAATCCCATACCCGTGCAACGGCCCGAGAGAGATGGCTTTCAGGATGAGCAAATCGAGTGTGCCTTGTACCAGATCGACGCGTTTTCCCATCCAGACTCCTAGATAAACTAGGAGAATAACTCCACCACTCCTAGTCCGTCAAGGAGTAGGCTTTATTCTCCGCGTAACGCATGGACCGGATTGGCAGAAGCAGCCCGGCGAGCGGGTAGCGCCGAGACGATGAGGGCCAACACGAAGACTACCGATGTGGCCACAATCATGACGAGGGGATCGAAAGGGCTAACTCCAAACAGGAAGGAGCGTAGCAGAGTGGAAGCTGCGGCCGCTCCTGCTAAGCCAAAAGCGCAGCCAACGAGTGCGAGTTTGATACCTGATTGCAATACTAGACGTACGATCCCGGACCGCTGCGAACCGAGTGCGAGACGTATGGCCATCTCCTGCCCACGCGAGGTGACTGAGAAGGCGATGATGCTGTAAATGCCGAGCACTGCCAGCAACACTGCCGCCAGGGCGAAGCTGGAGATGATCACTGTATTGAACCGGCGGGGCGCTTCGCTTTGGGAGACAACCTGCTCCATGGTTTGCACCTGCGTCAGCGGCAATTGGGCATCGATGGAACGCACGGCGGCCCGAAGAGCATTTTCCATCTGCTGTGGCGGTAATGCGGAGCGCAGCACGATGTAGCCGCCGTTTCCACTCACATTTGTCGGCGAAGCCAGCGCGCCAGCATCCTTTTCCAGCTGCGCCACAGGCTGGTAGAACTGCTCACTGGCGTCGACGTCAGGAGAGTTCAGCTTGGCATCCGCCACTTCACCCACCACCGTCATCCAGGGGGTCTTCGTCTGCTGGGTGCCTACACGCATCCGCTTCCCGATTGGATTTTGATGTGGCCAGTAGTGCTCAGCAAATTCGTGATTCACGATCACGACAAGCTGGCCGCTGGCGTTGTCGGATTCGGCGAGATATCGCCCATGGAGCAATGAAATTCCCATAGCGCGAAAATAATCGCCAAGCACCTGAGAAGGTGAAGCAGTGGTTACGTTCGACCCCTTCGGGTCGACGTAGCCGTCAACAACAAACGACTCGATACCGTCACCTGTCACCGGTAAGGTGCTGGTCAGCCCGACTGCCTCCGCGCCAGGAAGTTGGCGAAGGTGCCTCAGCAGCTCGTTGTTGAATCCATCCACCTGGACTTGTGTGGAGTATTGTTTCTGCGGGAGGGAATAAACGGCGGTCGTTACATGCTCGGGACGGAATCCCAGATTGACCGTGCTCATTTTTTCGAAGCTGCGCAGCAGCAACCCCGAAGCGGTCAGCAGAACCAGCGCAACTGCGATCTCCGATACGACCAGTACCGAACGCAGCCGCGTATGACTGCCCGCGGAACTGCTGTGTCCTCCCTCTTTGAGTGACTTGTTCACGTTGGTGCGAAGCGCGGCAAAGCCGGGAGCTAATCCGCAAAGGACGCCGGTAAACACCGCAAGAAAGAATGCGAAGCCCACGACGGTCCAGTTCAGAACAATATCGTCAATGCGAGGCAACGTTTCCGGCAGCAGACCCTTGCCGATGAAAAGTCCGATCGCCGCCAGGCCAATCCCGAGGACTCCACCACTCACGCTCAGCACCAGGCTTTCCAGCATCATCTGTCGCAGCAGCGTGAGTGTAGGCGCACCAAGCGCCAGCCGCACCGCAATTTCCCGGTGGGCCCGAATCGCCCGGACAAGCAGCAGTCCGGCGAGGTTCGCGCAGGCGATCAACAGCACCACGGCAACTGCCAGAAACAGTATCGTCAACAGCGGACGCGCCTGGACAACCGTGATTTGCCGCAGCGGGTAGACCACGGACCGGAAGTGAAAACTGGCAAGCTCCGGCGGATAGTTGCGCATAATTTCGTCTGCCACTCGTTGCGCGTCGCTCTGAGCCTGCGCCACAGTAACTCCTGGTTTCAAACGGCCGACCATCTCCACATACCAGCTTCCCTCGGCTTGAGGCGAAAGCTGCTCCGCAGAAAAGCTCATCGGAACCCACAACTCGCTTCGGTTCAGCCGCCCCGAAATCAGTGGGAATTCGAAGTTCCTGGGCATAACGCCGATGATCAAATACGGTTTGCGATCCAGCAGGATTTTTCTGCCCAGAATTTGCCGGTCGCCGTTAAATCGGCTCTTCCAGGTCGCATAACTTAGAACGGCAACTTGAACTTTCTGTACGTCTTCCTCTGGTGTAAACACTCGACCCATCTGTGGAGGAACTCCGAGAGCGGAAAACACTCCTGCAGTCATCCGCGTGGCGTCCACCTGCGCGGGTTCGCCGATTCCGGACAGTTCAAAGGATTGAAAATTGTATCCGCCAAGGCTTGAGAAGGACCGCGTATCGCGGGTGTACTTAACGACCTCAGGGCAAGTGACGGGTCCTGGATCTTGCCTGCCCCAATCCGTCCCTCTGAGTTGATCGCCCAGCGTCACCAGTCGGCCAGGATCAGGAAAAGGAAGGGGCCGCAGCAGAACGCCGTCCACGATCGAAAAAATAGCCGTCGTCGCTCCAATACCGAAGGCCAGCATCATAACTGCTGTAATCGCAAATCCCGGCGACTTGCGCAATTGCCGGAAAACAAGTTTCAGGTCGATAAAAAGTCCCTGCATACGATCCCTCGAAATTAGGGTGATACCACTCTACATTGCGGGCTGACTGAACAATTCCTGATGTACTACGTGCAATCACGCCAATTTGTTCAATACGCAGTTCCCATCTGATCAGGAGGCGACTGAGACCAAATTAGGCTGGCGAGTGGTCGGAAAGATATATCGCTCGGGTCCTCAGTATCGCAGGCCAAGTGTTTGAAATATTCCCTGCTGATCCTCATCCAGGTCGGGCACGCTTAGGTGATCGTTCAACAATTTCCGATGAATCGCCTGCATAGCGCAGTGAGCCGCGCCACTCGCCACGATCACCAGCGCCATGTGACCCGCGCTCGCTTCAATCCAGAGTTCGACATTGCTGACCAGCAGAACCCAGGGAACGAAAGCCGCCACGTATTTCAGCAATACGATCGCCAGGTTCGTTTTCTCGCTCGCCCGTTCTCCGGTAAATGGGATGATTTTGACTTTCAGGAAAAAGGCATCCGTCAGGAGTACGCACGATGCCATCGCCACCAGGATTTGCGCCGCAATTACTCGCCATCCTTGGACTTCTTCGTGACTTGCCGAAATCAGAACGGAAACAACCGCGGCCATGATGACGATGGCCCAAGTAAGAATCCAGGTTTTGGCAGCGGCTAGCTGCTCCCACTCCGGCCTGCCCTTGACGACTTTGAAAATCCATCGCCCGCGAGGATCGCCTGGTGAAACAAATGCAACCCGCAAGCCGGCAATGATCAAGAATGCCGCCATGGGAATTGCTGCTTGCATGCCTTCGGGAGAAAATTCCAGGTTGATTCTGCCTTGCTCAACCTGCATGCGGAGCACCGTTGCGGCGATCAGCGAGAGGCACAGTCCGGCGTACATCACAAGATAGATGCGATAGCGCTGCACGCGGAACAGCGTCTGACTGATGAAATGGAAAACGGCTCGGCGTGCGGGGATGCGCACCAGAGTCTCATTCAATATTCGGTTGAATGGCGCCGTGAGAGCGTTCCTCGTATCCCGAGATGCAGATCCTTCAATCAGCTCACGCGTTCTGCACCAATATGCGAGTGGATAAAAGAAAATAGCCGCGGCGGTCGCGGTGAGAGTCGCTTTATACCCGACTTGCGCAAGCGTGGAGTATATGGGCAGCGCTGAAGATCCTTCGAGAATTCGTTGATACATTCCCAGGAACCAGAATGGAGGAAAGTAGAGAACGTACGAGTGGCCGGAATGCATGAATACTGGCAGCGCTCCCGATAGGACCGGTATCAAAAACAGAATCATCAGCAATGCGGTAATGAAAGTGGCCTGCAGCACGAGCGATATTTTTCGAAATCCTCTAGCTCCCAGAACGGTCAGAAGGAAGCCTTGAACCGCCAATATCGTTGCGGCGACGAATATCCCGCTTGTTGCCACGGCGAGGATGTGAGCGGCTAGAAACCGGCTGGCGCTGGGAGGATCGATGGCAGCGGGCAGAGCGAGTGTCGAGAGGAAATTTGTGATCAACAGAAAGCCGATAACAAAAATGCTCACAGTCGCGACCCTGGCAAGGAAAAGCGTTCGCCGTTTGATGGGCAAGCTGGACAGAACAAAAATGTCCAGCAAATCCGGGAAGAATAGATCCCATTCGAAGACCACGATAATTCCCATGACCACCATGGAGTAGACGACAAAAACATAATGGTCGCCCACCTGGGCCCAGTAGGGCCGGTGCAAGCGGAAGATGTCGTGATACACGGGCCACAGGTACATGGCCGCTACCCACCCGGGGAGACCGGTTGCGCAAGCGACTTGAATCAGGCGCGTCTTTCCTTCGTCATCAGAGGACGCCATCTCGTTATTAAAAAATCGATCCAGGAAGTGATGGACGAGAATCGCCCACTGGCTTTGCTGCGCGCGAACAGGAGCTTCCATGCCGGCGAGAACGTGGAAAGACAGTACCTGCGGCTGCTTGCGGGGCTCGACTGACAATTGATTAGGCGTTCCCAATTTGCATCACCTCGACCAATTCGCGTGCCAACACCTTGGTGTCTTGCTGCTGCACGAGTTGAGCAAAAACGCTCTCCAGGCTTGCCAGCTGCATCATTTTCGTTAGCTCCGACGGAGAGGCGTCCGCAACGATAGTTCCCTTCGCGATCACGATCACCCGATTGCAAATCTGCTCGACGACTTCGAGAACATGCGAAATATAGAGGATGGCTTTGCCCTGCGCGGAAAGCTCCTCCAATAAGTCTTTGAAGAGGCGTGAGGATACGACGTCGAGACCAGAGAGCGGCTCGTCAAAGATCAAAAGCTTCGGGTCATGCATGAGAGAAGCCGCGATCAGGACACGCTGCTTCATGCCCTTTGAATAGGAGGAGATGGTGGAATACTGCCATGACTCCAAATTGAGGAGTGCGAGCAGCCTCTTCGCCTTCTCCTCGATGACGACTTCTTTCATTCCTCGCAATCTGCCGACGAGCTGCAGATATTCCAGACTGGACAAGTGGGTATAGAGGTGCGCCTCCTCTGGAACGTAGCCCAGGGCTGCGCGAAAACTCTCCAGATCATTTTGAATATCAGCGCCCTCAAAAAGGACGCGACCATCGTTCGGTCGCAGGAGTCCAGTGATGATCTTGACGGTAGTGGATTTGCCGGCGCCGTTCGGCCCGAGAAAACCTACGATTTCCCCGGGCGCCACTCCGAAACTCACATCCCTGATTGCCGGAATGCCGCGATAGCTTCGTGACAGATTTTGCAGCTCAAGCATGGCGGAAGCCTCCGGTGGCCAAGAGTGATCGAAGTTTTCGCTCTGACGCGCATTTCAAGCGTCGCCTTACACCCCCTATGTAGCATGCTACGTTATCACTGGTCAAGTAGTGAACTACATAGGTACAATTCCTGCTATGGAAGTTGAGGCGAAGCTTTCCCACACAGCGGCCATGATCCTGCACGCCATTCATGCCGGGAATGTCTATGGCTTCAGCGTGATGGAAGTGACGGGTCTGCCGAGTGGAACGGTGTATCCGGCGATGCGGCGGCTGGAACGAGACGGCTTGATCAACTCAAAATGGGAACAGCAGTCGATTGCAGACCAACAACAGAGACCGGCTCGAAAATATTACAGGCTCACCCGGACGGGCAAAGCTACATTGGAGTCCCTGTATAAGCGCTATCCGCTGCTCTCCCGAATGATTCCACTTCCTGAGGTCAACCGGGCATGAACTTTCTCCGACTTATCCAGGCCCGTCGCGTACCTGTGGCCATTCTGCATGCCGCGGCGTGCCTTGTGCCTGCGGTTCAGCGGAGGGAATGGCTTGCGGAATGGAGAGCGGAACTTTGGCATGTTTGCGACAGTTGCGAGCGGAAGCAACAGGGCTGTCCCGATGACATGTATCAGGCGACAATGTTCTGTCTCGGAGCTTTCAAGGATGCATTTTGGCTACGCCGGGAAAACCCAGGCTCGGCCTTTTCGGAAATTTTTCAATTGGGGTCGCCGTCGCGATGCATTGCCTGGCTGACAGGACTGGCAACCGTCACCATTTTGATGGCTGGCTTTCTTCCCGGTGTTCGGACGGTGATTCTTCCGTCTCCCTATTCAAACCCGCAAACCCTGGTTCTGATTTCGCCCAGTGGGCACACAGCAGATCCGTTTCCTTCCATCCCCCTTGAGAACTTTCAATCATGGAAGGACAATACGCACGAGTTATTCAACGGAATGGCATTCTATCGACCGATTGTGACGCGCCTTTTCCCAGACCGCCATCCAGACTCGAAAATGTCTGTCGCGTTGGCAAGCGACAACCTCTTCCAAGTGCTGGGAGTTGCCGCCGATTTCGATGGCCCGACCTTGAAAAACCACGTAAACGCGGAGAGATTGGTGTTGAGCCATTCGGCCTGGAAGAAATATTTCCATGGTGATCCGAATATTGCTGGGACGATGCTAGAGGTTGCAGGGCAGAAAGCCATCGTCGTGGGTGTGATCGACGATTCTTTATGGCGGCTTCCAGGAAGAATGGATGCCTATCTTCTAGAGGACGCGCATGCCATGGCCGCCTTGCCGTCAAAGGCCGATGGATACGTCGTTGCCGATGTGAAGCCTGCAGATTTTCCGCCACCCGCCAACGGGCAATGGCAAATGTCGGTCCCGGATCCGGATATTGGTGCTGGAAACTACGATTGCGTTTCCCTGGCTGAACGAAGCAAGCAGCCCATGTTCTGTTTTTTCTTTGCCCTTGTCCTCGCTTGTCTCACCTTGCCGGCAATCACTTCTCTGCCGTTAGGGGAGTACAGTGAGAATTTCACTCACTCGCACGAAGGAAATGAAATTTGCAGATGGACATTTCTAACGACAAAATTTGCGCTTATCCTCGTCATCGTTGGCTTCGCATCGCTGGACCTGGCGCATGTCAGCGCTTCAATGAATTCTCTGACTGCCGAATATATTCAGCTTGCGAGTTCACTCTGCGGGTTTCTATTTGCGTTTCGCTGGGCGTTGCACGACCAGAGGCGACGCTGCCCGAAGTGTCTCCGCTTACTCACCCATCCTGCCTACGTCGGACAAACTTCACGAAATTTCCTCGGCTGGAATGGCACCGAACTGATGTGCGTCGGCGGCCATGGTTTGCTGCACATTCCCGATATGCCGACCAGTTGGTTTAGCACACAGCGCTGGCTCTATCTCGACCCCTCGTGGAACAGCTTATTTACTGACGCCTATGGGGGATCGCTCTGAATCCAGGAACTACCCATAAAACCCAGCGAGAACTTTAGCAAGTCCATGAGCGCGCTGTCTGCATCGTTCAAGTCGATCCTATGGTCAGCAATACATGCTCGTACGTAATCTGTCAGCGCACCAGCATAATCGGGGCCTGCCAAAAGGCTGCTCGATGGCCTGCCGGATCGAGAACGCTGACCTGGCACCGATATTCGCCGGGCGCAAGTTTGCCCAGGGCGACGTGAAAGCTGAGCGGTGTGATGCCCAGCCGGCTGCCAGCTTCGGGTACAACCGCAATCGGAGCGGTATCCAATGCCTTCTTTTGATCCTTATATAAGGTTACGTAGGCAAAGAGCGGGGCGGCGGCCTGGGCAGGCTGCGAACCGATCGCCTTCGCATCTGCGGTAACACGAGGACGTGGCCGATACGCCTGCAGATAAACGTACATGTCTTGCTTGGTGTTGAAGACCCGGGTCACACTCGGGATGAGTTTGTATCCGTCGTCGACGAGTGGATTGGCCATGTTATTTTTGGCCTCCTGCTTGCCCTTGGTGGCGTCAAAAAGCGAATCTCGCACGTTGATGCGCTGACTGCTCAAGACGACCGAGCTGATGGCGACGCGCTTCTCAACTTTATTCAGGTCGGGGATGGTGAAATTGGTTTGATAGGTCCCGATCCGACCCGTTTCGTCGTCGCGCGCAAGAAATTTAATGGAATAGGTTCCGGGAAAAAGAGTGAAGCCGGAGTCGTACTCAATCGGACGCCGCGCCAGTTCTGCCGCGGTGGCGTCGCTCAACTTGACGTCAACATTGTCACGAACATTGCTGACCGTCATGCCACTGGTAGTGTCTTTCACTTCGGCAACGAAATCGATCAGCGTATGTTCAGCCCCGAATCGCTTCGCCAGCGCCAGTTCCCTTCCGGGAATCTTCACTACGATTGGCACGAAATATTCGGCGCGATCGAGCTGGAAATAATCGATCTCCATCGAAATCGTCAGGTCCGTGATGGGGTCGCCCAGCATGAGTGCGTCTTCCAGCTGTCTCTCCTTGTCTATGGCCGTAAACTTGGTGAACACTTTGTTCGCGTAGTAGCCGCGGCGGTATTCGAGCTTGGCGTCAGGCGCGGAGTTGGCTGTAATTTTTACTCGCCGAAACCGCCCATTCTCAGCAGTGTTCGTCGTGTAGTAGCCAACGATGTAATAGTCTGAAATTGCTCGCTGCGCCTGCACAATACCCTTGGTCAGGTCGTTGTTGTCGAACAGCGCTTTGCCGCCGGTGTCGCCACCCAGCGAATACATGGTGTCCTGCGATTGCTGGAAGTCGTCCGTGACTGCCTGTGCCGCGGTTCCTAAATACACACCTGCATTACCGGGCGAGCCTTGGGTCGCATCGCCCAGCGGGGCCTGCGCAACCAGTCCGCGAGCATCCACCGGCCAGAACGACACTCCTGCTCGAACGGCAGCATCGACAGTAGCGTGCAACTGTGCCTGGTTGTCGATGCCATTCAAGCGCATTCCGCTGGCAAAGTAGATGAGCGATTTTTTCTCGTTCATTCGTCCCAGCATTCTTGCCGCAGTCTGTAATGCAGCAAGTTGCCGGTCGGTGTTGAAGATGTTGAACTCGCTGTCGTCCTGTCCGAAGGCCGCGCCGGTATCGGCACTGCTGGCGTCTTCGATGGACTCTACTGAACCTTGCCCTTCCCCGACAACCATCGTCTGCAGAATACTCAACAGCCGATTGCGGTCCGCCGTGAAGTCCTGCAGCACATCGACGGACCCACCCTTGAATCGAAGGACAGCGACCAGATCGGCGGAGGTCATCTGGGTGCGGACAAATGTCTCGGCGGCGGCCAGCGCGCGCTGCTGATCTTCAGGCGGCATGGCCGTCATGTCAAAGTAAAGTGCCAGCAGGCGATGACCCTTGTACTGCGTGCGGCCCGGACTCTCCGGTGTAAGTTGGGTTCGGTCGAGTGTCTTATAGATGGTGATCTGTTCTTGGTCCTGTGGTATTGCGGGGGCCGGAGTCATCGACAACTCCTGGTGCTCGCAGATTCTAACAGTCTGCGGCACTCCATCCTCAGTCACGTTAAAATCCTTGGCGGTAAGCCCTGGGATGAAATTGCCTTTCTTGTCCTTCACCACGACATTCTCGACTACCAGGTGCGAGCTGGTTTTAAACACATACGTGTTGCCCTGACCCGGCACCGCGTTGGTGCCGATCTTTTGCGCGCCCGCGCCGAAGCTTGCGCTCAACATTGCGATCATCAGCCCTGCTTTCATTCGGCGCATGATCAAAACCTCAACCGTGCGGTTATTTGCAGCGTGCGCATTTCGTTGGCCGCCGCCGGCAGTCCAAAGGTCGCGCTGTTGACTGTCGAATTCCACGAAGTGAAGGTGACATGATTCAGCAGGTTAGTCGCATCCATCCGGATATCGAGATTCAAAGTGGTGCGCAGTTGAAAGGTGCGTGCCAGCGCAGCATCCAGGCTGAATTGATCTGGCCCCGTAATCGAATTGCGCCCGGCTGCGCCCCATCGTCCTGCAGCCGGCGCTTTATACGCCGCAACATTCAGATGGTAGCCGTCCGACGCCTTGTAGATTGGCGCACCCGTCAGGTCTGGCCGGATGGTTCCGGTGATGCCCGTGCCCGGCACCGTGGCCAGAAACACCGGCGTTTCCGGCAGACCGCTGCCGGCATTGATGAGGCTGGTGATCGTCCACTCCTTCAGCAGTTTTCCTCTCCATCCGTTCAGCAGCGTGTTGCCTCCCATTCCCATGCCAGTGGTGTACTGAATCTGGGCCTTCAGCAGGTTCCGCTGGTCAAAAGTGGATGGTCCGCGCTC
This sequence comes from uncultured Acidobacteriota bacterium, assembly GCA_963737095.1. GTDB lineage: Bacteria > Acidobacteriota > Terriglobia > Terriglobales > Acidobacteriaceae > JAKAAZ01. The sequence goes on along the minus strand of CAVTRK010000008.1, from coordinate 501,259 downwards.
GCCGCGCAGATTGCGCCAGTTTTGCGCAATGGCTGCAGGCGGTGTGGCACTCGGCACCGACAAACTTTCGCCAGTCCCCTCGGCCGCAACATGTCCCTGGGCTCCTACCTGCGCATCGTCGTCGATGGCCTTCGCGTAGGTGTAATCGATGTTCGCCGTAAAGCCACTTCGCAATCTGCGGCGCAGTTGGATTTGTCCGGCCTCTCGCGTGGAATCGCCGTTCGAGGTGCGATAGATGAAACCTGCTGGACAACTGGGACACGGATTCGTGGCGCCGATCGGGTAGGTGTTGGGAAGGAATTGCTGCATCCCGCGCGTTCCCTTGATTCCAAGATAGGTCGCGGTCATGACCAGCGCAGCCGGCAAATCGCGCTGCGCCTGCAACTGCCAGATTTGGGCATAGCCGACGCGATAATTGGGATCGATGCCAAAGGTTTGCGGCGTGGTGCCAGCGCAATTAAGAAATCCATAGGCTAATGTCAGCGCACAATCACTGCTGTTCGCCACGCTGACGCTTGTTGAAAGCGGCGCTTGCTGCGCCATCATCTCCGCTTCAGAAAGATACACAGATGTGTCGTCATAGATGCCATAACCTCCCCGGATCACCAGTGTTGACGCGGGAAACGGACGCCAGGCAATGCCGATCCGCGGCTCGAATCCATGCCAGTCTCCCCGCACTAGGGAATTTGGATATTTCATCCCCGTCAAAGGGCCAACCGGGTTGGTCGCCAGCACTGGTGCGACTGCAGTAAAACCCGGAACGACATCGAGATTTACAAGCCTGCCAAATAATTCTGAGAGGGGCACGCCATAGTCCCATCGCATTCCCGCGTTGATGGTCAGCTCCGGCTGCGCTCGCCATTCGTCTGTGATGTACAAGTCATAGACGGATTGCCGGAAATATTTATCGGGGTTGCCATAGGCCAGCGCGCTGGTGTCGGGGATGCCCAGCAAAAAATCCGCCAGATCGGAGCCGCTGGTTGACGAGGGTCCGCTCCCCTGTGTGGCCGCACCGGTAAACGTAAAAGTTCCGCGAGGGTTCTGCTGCGTATATTCATTGAACTCCTGGCGGCGAAAGTCTCCGCCGAAGGAGATCGTGTGTCGTCCTTCCGTGCTGTTAGCTTTCACTGACAGGTTGTCGGTGCGATTGCGATTGAATTCGCTATCCCCATCACTCAGCATCGCGATGCCGCTGGAAAATACCAGCGCCGGTGGTCCCCAGTTCGCCGGGTCCTGATCGTTGCCGAAGATGCCGGCATTCCCCGAGAAGTTCTCGCGATTCGCGAACTCCGGCTGCACCTGTGTACGCAACCGGGTGAAGTGATATCCGATCACAACCTCGAACTGGTGCAGATATACGTGAGACCAATTCGCGGTGGCGTCGATTCCCAGTGTGTCAGTAGTATCGCGAAAGTGGAAAAGGTTCGACACATCCTCTCGCGAGCTGAGAAATCCAAACCTGCCATAAATATCGTCTCTGCGACCGATCGACTTTTCCAGCCGCGACTGCAGCGCATCCAGGTGGGTATCGTTGAGTACCTGGGTCTGATAGTTGTAATGTGAATTACCGCCGGGGTCGGGCAGCGGATAAAGATTCAACAACGCCTCAGCCTGTGGGTTGACGGGAAGCGGTCCGGTGAAGGGCGCCCCTGTAGCAGGATTGTAGACGGTCACCGGCTGCCCCAGCGGGTTCAACAAGCCCGACAGATCGCCGCTTCTCTCCGCTACTGTCGGCACCAGTCCGGATTCAATCGCCGCATCACCTTCGCGCGTCCGCTGATACGCGACAAAGAAATCCGGCCCATGCCACATTAGATGAGGAATGTTCAGCGGACCGCCTAAGGTAAATACTGTCGTCACTCGGCTGTAGGAATCTTTCGGCACTTGCAGGCCATTCAACGAATACGGTCGCGCATCGAAGATCGAGTTGCCGACAATCGTGCCGATTCCCCCCGTGTATAAGCCTCTGGTGCCCGGCCGTCGATTGCCGAAGGCTGGCGAAATCGTGTACTTCGAAGTGGCAGCATTGTTCACGCTGCCGTGGATCACCAACCCATTCGAATCGCTCTCTGCGCTTTGATCGGAATTTGGCTGCACCTGCGGCTCGGCTGCCTTTTCTGGCTTCGTCTTTGCTTCCGCAATACTTTCAAATGGAGGCTGGGTTGGCTGGGTCACCGGTGTCTTGGCCAGCATCTGCGCCAGTCCAAGCAGTTTCAGTTCCCAGGATCCTTGAGGGATATTGGGCGCGACGGTCACCTGACTTTTCATCGTCGAAAAGCCGCGCATCTCGATCTGAATTTTCCAAGGGCCGTCTGGAAGATTAGCAAACTCATACAGCCCCTGCAGGTCGGTCACGGTCTCGAACCGTTCGGCTCCCTGCGTGACCGTCACGGTTGCGCCCGGCACCGGCAGGCCGTCGAAAAAAACCTGACCGTGATACTCCGAGGCCCAAGCCAGCAGTCCGGCATGCAAAATTGCCACGCCGCATAGAACCCATATTAGACGTCCGCGCCATCGATGCCACTGCAGCATCGGCTAGTTCGCGGAAGGCTTTTCAACGTGATCGATCACGATGACATCGACCGGCGCTTTCCTGGCTTCCAACTTCAGGCCAATTTGCTCCTGAATCGCTGTGAACAGCGGAGGCGGAGCATCCGCGGCATTGCTGGGCGGGGGCACCTTCATGCCCATGCCTCCAAACTGCGAGTCATCGGGCGTCCACTTCAGAATGAAGTTCCACCTGTTCTTGATGCCTGTCTGGTTCACAACCGGACGATCCAGCACAACAGCCTGCATCAACTGCGTGAAATCATCCATGGTGGCGTTTTGCACATAGAGCTGGCCTAGCTGATGGAAGAAGAGGCCGGGCAGCCCATTGGGATCGCCGTCGCTTTTGGTAAGCTTTGGACCATTTTTCGCCACCGTCAGAACATAGGCGGCCATCTCCTTGTTGTCCTGGTGGAACTTCAGCTGAAATCTGTCGGCCAGCAACTTCCGCAACATGCTTTTCCACTGTTTATCGCTGGGTGCGCCGGGAGCATCCGGCTTGGCGACAATGTCGTACTTATCTGTTGACATCCAGCCGGTTGCGTCGACGACCTGGTTGGTTTGCAGATCATAGGCAAATTCAATTAGGTTCAGCAGGGTTGTGTTGAACGTGCTGAACTGGCCACCTCGCACCAGGAATCCCTGGCCCTTCTCATCTGGTTTGGCCGGCTTGATGGTTGCGACCTCAAAGCTGGGGTCGGCATTGGCGGCCATCGGTGGAATTTTCGGCGGAGTTGCCGGAATGGCCCACGCCGTCTCCGGTGTCGCCCGCTCCAGAACCAGCGGTAACGGGTTCCCGCCTTGCTTCCAAGAGCCCGCAATCGACTTTCCGTCCGCGGACATCTTGCCTTCGTAGCTGCCCTCGATCATCTCGATGGCAAATTTCAAGACACCGTCCTCGAAGCTGGCTGAGGAGGCAGAAATGGGCTGCGCGCCCTGATCGATGCTGCGCAGCACCACCTTCAATTCGCCGGGCTTTGCCTGAGTAATCTGCACCACCGTCCGCATGTCTTTCTCCGGGGTGTGCAACGTCCCCTGCCAATCGCCCACGATGCCTTTGCTAGAGTTCGCGGGCGCGGCGACAGGCGGCGGAGTCGCGGCGGCGGCTTGCGCTCTGGCCTGTTGGGCGTTCATCGATCCAAACACGACGAGGAACAAAACCAGGGCGATATAGGTGAGACCGTGTAGCGCCTTCTTGCGGAAATTCTGCGTGCTCGAACAATGTTGAGTCATCATGCAGACAATCCTTTTCTGAGGCAGGCATCGCAATTTTGATGTATGCGAACGATCGTGGATTTGGCGAACTTGAGAAGAATACACCTATCAGACGTGCGAGGCGTACTTAGGTCTCATAGAAAGTTCCGCTGCTTTGAGTTTTATTGGCCACCGATTTAGTCGAGCCGGGCTAGTTCGGCGAGGGTCTCTCGATATGGTCGACAACAATAGTATCGACCGGGCCTGTCGTCGATTTCAGCTTTAGGCCGAGTTGTTCTTGAACCGCTGTAAAGATGGAAGTCCCGGCGTCCCCCGCTCCGCGCTCGTCATCCGGCGTCCACTTGAGAGTCAAATCGTACTTCCCTTTAAGACCGGTCTCATCGAGAACAATTCGGTCCACTTCGAACGACAGGCCAATCGCGATAGCCTCGAGCGATGCACCCCGGTACTCTATCTGTCCAGGTCGAGATGCTTCCCAACCCTCCTTTGTTGTTGATTCCTTCAGCTTGGATCCGTCCTTGGCAAGCACCAGGGCATAGGCAGGCAGCTGTTTGGTCACGTGATGGACTTTTAGATTGAATCTATCCGTCAACAGCGATTGCATCATCCGCTGATGCTGCTCCTTTTGCTGCTGTGGAGTCAGCTTTCGAAATGCGGCAAAAGTTTCTGCATCCATCTTCGCCTCAATATCGAATGTCTCGGATTTCGCCCATCCCGGCAATCCTGTAACCAGGTTATACATCTGCAGACCATAGGCATCCGAGATCAGGCTTTCCAGTGAAACGTTTGTTCCCGAATAGGTATCGCGAGTGGTTAGATTCCGAATTTCCCCCTCAGGCATCTGTTTGTGGGGCTTCACGGTGACAAAGTCGAATGCAAGCGGCTTGGTACCCGCATTCTGACTGGTGATGATCGGGTCTTGACCGTGAGGCTGGGCCTGGCTTTGCGCGGCCAGTGTGAGAGGAATTGTGAATGGCATAGCCACGGCCAATACAACCGTGCTCAGCCGCTTTCTACGTCGAACGAATTCTCGCGCAACACGGTCAGTTATTCTGCAGGCAATCCTAGTCTCAGGCACGCGTCTAGATTAGATGTGCGCAGATCAGCGGAGATTTTCTTGCGCCGTAAATTTCGGCCACGCTAATTTGGCGAAGGCCTTTCGATGTGATCGATGACGAGCACATTTAACGGGGCCTTAGTAGGTTTAAGTTTCAGCCCAAGCTGTTCCTTCAACGCTTCCAGAAACGATGGGCCCTGCGAGTCAGGTTGAGAATCCGCTCCCGGTGGGCGAACGGCGTTCGACGCCAGCGCCCATTGCATGGTGAAGTCATAGTTTCCGCTCAATCCCGTTTGATCAACCACGGGGCGTCCCACGGCTCCGACAGAAGGAAGAGACGCAGCGATCAGTTTCATGGTGGTATTCCGGGAGCCCAATAGCACCGTGTTATTGGGTCCGGGCATGGCCATGTAGCCACCGCAATAAGGCGGGAATACATCTGGCACCTGCGGCGACGAGCTTTGGGCCGGCTCAGTCACATGGGTGCTGCATGGGGGACCCTCGGCGTGTGGACGAAGGTTGGGCCCAGTCTTCCCGGGCTTGGCCAGAATAAGAGCCAGGACGGAGGTTTGCTGGGTTTCAAAATGAACCGCCAACTTGAATCGATCGGCAAGCAGAGACTGCACCATGAGGCGCATCTGGTCCTCCGTCGGATCACCCGGCGCCATTGCCCGAATGACGAAGCTATCCGTCGCAACCCACTTGGGTAGGTTGGCGAGCATAGCGTGGACCTGGTCTTGAGTGAGCCAAAGTTTATAGGCAAATTCGATGTAGACCGACAGCGGAAAATCAGCGGAGAAACGGCCATGCGGATCCGAAGGATTATAGAAATCCCCAGAATCCATGGCGAAGTTGGGTGGGATGAACGTGCCAGGTTTGTTCAGCCGGATGGTGGCAACTTCGAATTCCATTTTGCCCCCGGCCGCATTTTGCCACGCCGGCACTTTCTGAAGCTGGGCATGGCTTTGCGCGGCGAGTGTGAGAGGAAATGCGATTGGAATAGCCAATGCCAATCCAATCAAGCTCAACCGCACCATTTTGGTGAAATCCAATCTCCGCGCAACACGCTCCGCCATGGTGCAAGCTATCTTACTCCGGAACCGCAAAGCCGAAACTTTCTCCTGACTCAGAAAGAGAAAGGTCACCAGCTTTATCTTGAAGTGAATGGAATTAAGGTTCTACTTGATGTGATTTCGTATTGCGACGTTCTGAGCCGAATGACAATGCGAATGAAGCCGGAATCTTAAAAGCAGATCATCCCCGCAGTGCTGTCACTGACTGGAAGCGCGTATTACCAGCGAACAAGCGAACTCGCTCATCCAGCGTGCTCTACAAAACGGCACGTGGATCGACCCCCGCCAACGCTCTTTTCGTCCCTTTACACCAAATCGCCGAGTCACTCGTCGAGGAACCGACCGGCGCTGAATATAGTTGTCACGACATTTCGACGTGACGCGGTCCGTCGATCACCACGAACACACCCAGACTCATCTGTTCTCTGCGCGTTTCGCCCTGAGAGCCCATCACAGCGGGTGCGCCCGGCCAGACCATACCGAATGCGATCAAAGAACATACGCCCACAACATCCAGCAAACGAGGAACAGGGCGACGATCGCTCCCGCGATATGGGCAGCCCATTGACCTGGTGTTTTTGGTTTTCCGAAGTTGAACACGGGGTAATAGTAGCAGTTCCGGCTGCCACTTAGCTGACTTGCAGGAAAGCGATCGCGATTCTTTTTCGACGACTGGCTTTTCGCAGATTAGGCAATGGCGCTAGGAGTGCTCAAGTCAGAAATCGTCAACTGAGGAACGCAAGAAAATTCGCGTTGGACAAACCATGATCGAAATCGCCATCCCGCAACTAAAGATCGCGTCGTGAAAAGAGAACCTGAGCTAGCAGTACGCCCAATACCGCATAAATAGAGGCGTAGATGACCATCGCTCCGCTTGGCACGAGTGTTCCGCTGAAGGGAGTTACGCCGACCGCGCCCAGTAGGGGTGGTTGGAATTCGAAAGCCGCACGTCGCCAAAGCGCGTCACTCGGCATGATGAGGCTCGAGAGAATTCCCAGCTCGACGCAGGCTTTTACATGCCGCAGCGATCCAAATTGCTCAATCCATCCGCCAACAAAAGCCACGCCGTACAGCCCGAGCGAGATTGCCCCGCTGGTGAGAGAAGAAAAAATGCTGCTCGCCGCCATGGTGATCCCGAGCAGCACAATAGCCTGTAGCCAGATCAGGAAGAGAACGGCCGAACCGTGCGGAGGAAGATAGCCGCTCTGGATCCAGCTGATCAAAATCGTGCCTCCCTCGATTAGCAGCACATACAGCGTGAGCATGCCCACAAAGCCAACCCACTTGCCGAGCACGATGCACCAGCGCTGCACTGGCTTGGTGGCGATGGCATGAATAGTGCCGGAGGCGATCTCACCAGAGAGGGTGTCGCAAGAAGTCAACACTGCCATCAGCGAGGTCATCATGCTTCCGGCGTAGAGCACCATCATTGTTATCATGACAACGCCTTCGCGAAAATCGACGATGGAAGTATGCGGAGAACGATGCTTAATCACGAAATGAAGCGCTGTCCAGAAGAAGGCCAGAAAGCCCAACCCTGCAAGCATGGCGATCCATAGAATCATGCGCCGCGCCGCTTCGCGGAAAGTAACTCGCGCCATCAACAAGGTTGTTTGCAGCGCGTTCGGTCCGCGCCGATGACTCGGCACCGACAGCTCCTCCATGGCTCGATCACCTACTTGCTCATCGTTGATCTGCGGATTTGGTGTGTCTGTGGCCGCGCGCATGTCGATTGCATTCTCACTCATTTCCCGGGCTCCGGTCCCATCACCTGCAAAAATAAATCTTCCAGGCTTACGCGCTGCGGAACAACCGAGAAGACCTCCGCGCCACTTTCAACCAGGCAGCGAACCACCTGGGGCAGGATCGTTGTTTCCGATACGCGAAGCCGCAGAATTTCCCCATCAAGATGAAGAGTGTGCGTGAACTCCCTGAGGCGCTCCATCGCGGCAGAGCTAACTCGAGCAGCCTTGATTTCAACCTCTGTCTGCGCAGACTGCCACGCGTTCATCTCGTACTCGCCGACGATGCTGCCATCTCGGATAAAGGCTACGCGGTCGCAGCTCTGCTCCACTTCGCCGAGCAGATGGGAATTCAGAAAGACCGTCGCGCCACGATGACGCTGCTCGCTGATCACGTCACGCACCAGCTTGCGCCCGGCAGGATCGAGACCGGAGGTGGGCTCATCAAGAAATAGAATTTCTGGGTCGTTGACGATTGCCTGCGCCAGGCCTACTCGCTGCATCATCCCTTTAGAAAAACTGCGGATGGGCTTGTTATGTTGTGCACCCAGTCCGACCCGTTCGAGTAGCTGCGGAACTTTGCGCCGGAGTTTGTCTTCCGCCACGCCGCAAAGTCTTCCGTGAAACAGGATCAGCTCTGAAGCTGACAGCCAATCGTAGAAGCGGAAGTGTTCCGGAAGAAAGCCAATGCGAGCCCGCACCGCGCGCGTGCCTACGGGTTGACCCAGCAGAAGAGCATAGCCCCCACTCGGCGTGACCAGCCCCAGCAGCATCTTGATCGACGTACTCTTCCCTGCTCCGTTCGGACCTAGAAACCCGAACGCCTCTCCGCGACCGACTTGAATCGTCAGGTCGCGGACAGCGGCTCGTGTTCCGTAGCTTTTTCGAAGCCGGGATGCATCAATGGTCAGGGTCGCCATAGTCTCCGAATAATTTCCTTGCTGCTACAACTGCGATGCCAGCTTGATTGCCGTTGTGTCGTCGCCGGTTCCGTTCAATGCGAAGACGATTCCATTGTCCACCCACATGAGCGAAAAGCAGTTAGATCGCTGCGGATTTGTCGGCCGCAACAGCGCAGCTTCGTTGCCGTTGACGCGCACTTGCTCGTATTTCGACTGACCGCGAACGACCGGCAGCACCAGTGTTGAGGTCCAGTCGACGGTCTGCGTGAAATTGGCGGCATCGTTGGCGCTCATCCCGAGAAACTGAAGTCCAACCTGGGCGATCTGGGCCGGATCGATCTGCTGAGGAGCGGATACGATCGGACTGGGAAGTTGGATCAGCGAAACGCAGGTGGCGTCGCCCTGCTGAACAGGCGGCTGATCACCGTGGGGGCCATGTTTAGGCACTTCGGGGCTCGTCATTCGCGAAGCTACATCGCCGCAGTTGCCGTAGAACGCCATCACTCCTGCCGGTACGCGCACCCCGACAGTAGCACCGTCGACTGATTCAGGAATCTGCAAATCGCTGTGGCCTGCCTCATTCAGGATGGACTGAATGCGGTCGCGATTCAGCTTCATCTGCATCGCAGCCCCACTCTCCAGCAGAAGACTCGACGGCGTTTTGTCAGGCAGAAGCCGCACGGTAAATCCAGCGTCATTCGAAGCCAGTGCGGCGTCCGTGATCAGCTGTGGCCGTTGCGGCTTCTGCGTCACCGTGACCTCATCGGATAGAACACGGCTAATGGCTTGATTGAGCAACTGATTGTTTTCGAGCCCATTGTTTTTGATCGTGGCAGGATCGATCTCGAGTACGGTGACGCGCTGCACCCGGAAGACAGACAGCAGGCTCTCTGCCCACGCCCGCACCGGCGCTACCGTCAAGACTAGAACCACCGCGACCGCGGCAAGCCCTCCGCTTACTAGCGATAGCTTCTGCGACCAGCTCCATCCGTTTCGTTCGTTATCCATGTGGTCCTCTCGTTTCTTTTGAAACGCTGCCCATGCCATCGCGGTGTTCGGCGCTTCGGTCGCTTCCGGCAATCGATTCAGGCTGTCCTGTACACGCGCCGCGTGACCACGCAGAATCGCAAGCTCTTCCTGGCACGCTGCGCAGCCTTCGAGATGTTGCTGAATGCCGGCGGCTTGTACTTGATCGAGTTGGCCATCGAGATACGCGCGTAGCATTCCTGGATCCATTTCTCCGTGTTTCATTGCCCCTCCTTCGCTGTCTGCAATGGCTGCCTCTTCAGGCTTTGCCTCTGTTGCCGTTCATAGAGGGCGGAAAATTCCGCCTCCGCCCGCGCAAGTTTCGTGCCGACAGAATTGAAGCTCAGCTGCATCGCGTCCGCGATTTCCCGATAACTTAAACCGCTGTGACGTAATAGCAGCAGCTGGGCCTTCTCCAATTTCAGCTTCGCCAACACGCCACGTATTTGCGCGATGTGCTCTCGTCGTAACAAGTCCGCAAGTGGGCTCTCAGCATCTTCACCAACAGAAACGGAGTCATACTCTTCCAGCTGTTCTTCGATACCGCGCCGCTGACTGGCACGAAGAACATCGATGGACGCGCGAGTCGCGGCGCGATACAGCCAGCCGCCAACCAGACCGCCGGCCGCAACCTCCGGGCCTTTTCTGTACAGCCGGAGAAAAACATCGGCGCAGACCTCTTCGGCCTCGGAATCGCGCTGCAGCACTCGCCGGACCACCCGAACAATGCGCGGATAGTGCTCCCGAAAGATGGTTTCGAACTCCGCATCGACCCAGCGATTGCTCATGCTCATAGTTTCTATATCTATACAACGTCAGGCGGAGCAAGTTTGTGACAAGAAAATCTCACTTCCCCTGAACACCACCGAAAAATCAACGAGATGCGTTTCTTAAGCTTGGCTGGAGCAAATGGGACTGGGAACCGACACTGCAGTCCGTGGCGGGAAACAGGAGCTACGCATATTTTCGCTGGGCGGTTGGGCTTGCTTTCTGAACTACACGGAAGCAGATAGCTCCTGGGCTCATCGTCCGGGGACAGGGTGACCTCGTATTGATACCGCCGTCGCTCGTTTTCGGGATATGGTGCCCGGAGGGGGACTTGAACCCCCATGGGATTGCTCCCTGCGGATTTTAAGTCCGCTGCGTCTGCCGATTTCGCCATCCGGGCTGATGAGGCGGGTAGGTGCAATCCGATTCTATCGAAGTTTGCTGCACCATCCCGGTCGTCATGATTGAACGGCAATTAAAAAAACCAGCAGGCGATACTTACCGACCGGACGTAACATGGGTGCGAGGCGGCGGAATGGTCGCATCCTTTACGGGACTGGCAGCGGATGGGCTATACAGTCGGCGATACATTTCCCGGTTGCGCATGATGGCTTCCACATATTCACGCGTTTGTGTAAATGGAATCGACTCGACGAATTCCGGCAGGCTGCCATAGGGACCGTTCGCAAGCCAGGTCTTCACACGATCATCTCCGGCGTTGTAGGCGGCCAAAGCATATTCCGGTTGACCGTTGAACTCATCCATCAGCTGCTTGAAATACACGGTCCCCAATTTCAGATTCACCTGCGGAATCAGAAGAAATTCCGTGCGATAGGGACGCACATGTTGCTGGCGGGCCAGCGCGCTACCGACCCGCGGTAGCAATTGCATCAGCCCCCATGCGTTGGCGTAGGAGATGACGGTGGGATTGAATTCCGATTCCTGACGGATGAGTGAAGCGACCAGAAACGGATCGAGTCCCTGCTGTTGAGAATCACTCTGCAACACCGGCCAGTATGGCTGGGGAAATAGCAGATCCCAATATGGCCGCGGAATCGCATCCATAGGTAACGCGAAGTAGGACTGAAGTTTTTGCTTCAGCACTCGCATCGCGCGCCAGTTTTCCCCGTAGGAACTGTAAAGTTGAGCCTCCGCGTATGCGCTCCAGGTGCTGCTGTCGGGGCTGTCGCCAATTTCCGAAACGATATATTGGTTCAGTCCAGCATTGGCGAGCAGCTTGGCGCGCTCGACATGAACATCGTCTTCCGGAATATCCGTGGTGAGGTCGGGAACTTTAGGCTCGCCGAGATGTGCCAGTTGCGGCAGGGTTGCAGGTTCTACCGTCCCGAGAGAATCCAGGCGCTGCTTCGCCAATTGTGCGTAGTAGTACTGGCTGTAGGAGTGAACCAGCTTCTGATAGCACGCCGCCGCGGATGCAGGATCTTTGTCGAACTCCTGGTACACCACGCCGCGCCAGTAAAGAGCGGCGGAGATGTGGGTGTCATCCGGATAGCGTTCGATCTGCTCATCAAACAACCGCGCCGCCGTCTTTTTGTCTCCCAGGCGGTAGGTCAGCCACGCAGCGTGCCAGTGACTGGTCGAAGCCATGGCACTATCGGGAAATCGCTGCGCCAGGTCGCCATAATACTGAACGGCGGACGGCATATCGTTAGTGACCAGCGCCATGTTGCCTGCGGAAAATAAAGCTTCCGCTGTCCATCGGCTGGTGGGGAAACGCTGTTCCAACTGGCCCACAAGCGCTTTTACCTGGGCCGTATCTTTGGCGTCGCGCGCTGTCTCCATCATCAGATAGAGTCGTGTGGCACCGGCTTCATCATCCGTATCCGACAGGCGAACCAACTGCGATGGATTGACGTGCTTGGTCTGCTTAAAGGTCGCAACCGCGGCGCGCGCCAGCAGTTTGTTCACTTCCGCCGTCCCGACCACTCCTGGATCCTGTGCCAGCGCCTCATATTCGGCGGCAGCCGCTCCGTACTTTCCGGCCAGGTATAAGGCATCGGCGTGGCGGGTGCGTTCGGCAATGGTGAATGGCGGGTTGATTCCCATCTGCTGCATCTGCGCAGGAACTTGGGTCGACTCGGTGCTTGTTGGATCGCCGACGTAGAGACGGGTATACATTTCCTGCGCCAGCTTGCGATTTCCGGCAAGCTGATTGGCCTTGGCGTCGGCAAATAAGAATTCCGAAGACCGCGAAAGCCGGGTTCCATCGAGCTTCGCAATCTGATGCAATGCCGCTTGCGGGTCGCCTTCGCCAAGCTTGACGTTGGCCAGCAGCAAAGTGGCGCGATCGACCAGGATGCTGTCCGGATGACGCTCCGCAAATCCCTGCAGTAGCTGCTCCGCGGCGGCATACTGCTGTTGGGCATAGTTCGCCTTGGCTCCCAGGTAGTCCGCATAGTCATCGAGCGCGTGACCATAGCGGTTCGCTAGTTCGAACGAAGAAGCGGCCTGCTTGAATTTGCCGTCTTCCAAATAGGCCTGACCCAGAGCCATGTAGGCGGCGGCGGCGGCCTCTCCTGAATGGGAGTGAGCATACCGGAGAACGCCGGCATAGGCCTGCGGCGTGCGCTGTTGAATCAGTTGCTGCGCCATGGGACGTAGTTCAGAGGACGCGACAAACGCATGGTGAAGCTGATGCGCGCGTGCCAGTTCTTTCGCGGTCGCATGGTGATGATGGCGTCGCGAACGGGCTGTCTCTTTCGAGTGCGTGGAACTCTTATGCTCCGAATGGTGCTCTTTCCCCGAATGCGTCGCCGCTTCATGGTGCGTGGAGTGATGACTTCTGGAGTGGGATGACCCGGTGTGATGGGTTGATTTGGTCGGATGTTTCGATGACTTCGAAGTTGTGTGCGATGTATGGTGCGGCGGGGTCTCCGTCTCCTGAGCAATGGCAGGAACTGTGGCAGCGACAGCAAAACCGAGCAGGACCAGGAAAGCCCACGTGGCGCGTGATAGCGTTCGAAAAAAGCAGAAATCATCGACCGGCCGTGGAAGGCGCCGACATGGCAGTACCAATTCTAAAAACGGCATATATGTATGAATCTAGCGACATGCGGGCCAAAAACAAAGTGGCAGCTCAAATACTTTCTCCGTAGAGACGATTTGTCCGCAACCACTGCGCCGTTCTACCATCTAATCAGCTGCAGTGACATTGTGACTTCGGAGTGGTCGTCCGGACGCGATGGCGAGCAGCAAGATGGAAAGGGCCGCCCTCGAACCATGCCAACCATGTTGACTCCGGAAGAAAAGGAAGCAAATGCGCAACACCCAGACCTGTTGCTGGTGGAGAAGGTCAAGGCTGGGGATTTAGCTGCGTTTGAACAACTGATGCGGCAATATGATCGCCAAATCTTTCGCATCGCGCTTCACATTACGCAGAATCGTGAAGATGCGGAAGACATTGTGCAGGATACGTTTTTCAAGGCGTTTCAAAAGGTCAATCAGTTTCAGGGCAATTCAAAGTTTTACACGTGGCTAGTGCGCATCGCCGTCAACGAGTCGTTGATGCGGCTGCGCAAACGCCGCTCGCAGAAAACGGTATCCATGGACGACGAAATCCAGACCGAAGAAGGTTCGATCCCCCGCGATTTCGCGGACTGGATGCCAAATCCTGAACAAAATTACAACCAGGCGGAGCTGGCGCAAATTCTCCAAAAGACCATCAAGGGGCTGCCTCCCGGCTTTCGCACCGTGTTCGCGCTGCGGGATATTGATGGCTTGTCGACGGAAGAAACCGCGCAGGCGCTGGGACTGAGCGTGCCGGCGGTGAAGAGCCGTCTCTTACGAGCTCGCCTGCAGTTGCGCGAACGGCTGAGCCGATACTTCCGGGTTCCCACAGGAGAGCATGCGTCGTGAACTGCACAGAATTTCTAGCCAACTTAACAGATTACTTCGACGCAAAAACGGCGACGGCTCTCCGCTCCGAACTGGAACAGCATATGGCGGGATGCAGCCATTGCCATGTGACCGTTGATACCACCCGCCAGACTATTGAGATCTATCGAAATGATGAGTTGTTCGAAATGCCGGAGTCGATCCGCACACAACTACATCATGCGGTCCTGGAAAAGTGCGAGAAGCTGAAGCGCAAAAAAGCGCCCAATTCCTAGTTCACCATCGCCGCAACTTCACCTGAAGTCGCGGACACTCGATCGAGAAGCGTCACCGAGATATTTGATCCAGGGCAGTATTCGTTCGCGGTCGGACATAAGAGCTAGTGGGGCGAAGCCTCACAGTGCCGCTAGCGCAAGCTGAACCAGGTGGATCGAGATTGAACCTTCCCCTACCGCAGAGGCGACGCGCTTCACGTTGCCGGAACGAATATCTCCAACCGCAAAAACTCCAGGCAGACTGGTTTCCAGCATCTCCGGAGGTCGGCTGAGTGGCCACTTCACTGGCGCGGTGTCCAGAACTGGGTCCAGATCCCTACCTGTGAAGATGAACCCTTGTCGATCCAGAGCGAGGCATCCTCGCAGCCAATCTGTACGCGGCGAAGCACCGGCCATCACGAACACATGGCGGATGTCATGCTCAGATTCTTCACCCGTCGCACGATTCAGCCAGGTCACCCGTTCCAGATGCGAATCCCCTGCTAATCCGACGATTTCGGTTTGGAGATGCAGTTCGATCGTCGGATTCTCAGCAATTCGCTGGATAAGATAGCGCGACATGGTTTCCGACAACGCCTTGCCGCGCACCAGCAGGTAGACCTTCTTGACTGTTTCTGCCAGGAAGGCCGCTGCCTGACCCGCAGAGTTGCCACCGCCCACTACGATGATCTCGTCCCCTGCGCAGAGTTGAGCTTCCATGACTGTCGCAGCGTAGTAGACGCCCTGTCCTTCGAACCGGCACAGATTCTCAACGTTCGGCTTGTTGTACTGCGCACCGGTTGCGATCACGATGCTCCGAGTGTCGATGGTTGCGCCGTTTTCCAAAGTAAGCTGGTACGGCCGCTGGTCACATCTGATCTTCACTACCTTCTGACCGACCGTCATCTGGGCGCCAAATTTCTCTGCCTGCACAACCGCACGGCCGGCAAGCTCCTGTCCCGAAATGCCCATGGGGAAGCCGACATAATTCTCGATCTTTGAACTCGCGCCGGCCTGGCCTCCAACGAACTCCGCTTCGATCACCACAGCGTCCAGGCCTTCTGAAGCCGCATAAACGGCTGCAGCCAGGCCTGCCGGACCGGCGCCCACAATCGCGACATCGTAAACGCGGTGTTCATCGATGCGGCCCGCGAATCCCAGGCATTCCGCCAGTCGCTGGGTGGTCGGATTGCGCAGCACAGTCTTTCCATTGCAGATCAGAACAGGAATGTCTTCAACCTTGATCTCAAACCGATCCAAAAGTTCTTGCGACGCTTGATCGGTGTCGAGATCGACATAGCTGTGAGGTTGGCTGTTGCGGGTAAGGAACTCTCGCAGGCGCAACGTATTCGACGAATGTTGCGATCCCAACACCACCACATTGCTCAGCCCTTCCGAAATCATCGCCACACGACGCAGAAGGAAAGCCCGCATGAAGATATCGCTCAACTCAGCATCTTTTGCAATCAAGGCTCGTAGGGCATCTGCGCGCAACTCAATGAATTCCCCCGGCTCGGCTACACGTGCTCGTGCGAAAGCTCGTGCGCCGGAGATCAAGACAACTTCACCAGAGAATTGGCCAGGTCCATAGGTGACGAACACGTGCTCACCGGAAAGTCCAGTCACTGATATTGAAAGCTTGCCTGTGAGCACCACAAAACAAGACGTTCCCAGGTCGCCAGGTTCGAAAAGAATCTCTCCAGCCTGGACCGATCGAACTTTGCCATACGACCGGACGCGGGCGATCTGCGCCGGCGTAAGAACGGGAAAAGCCTGCGCCTGCTGGTCGGGTGAATTGATGGTTGGCAACATTGTCCGACTCCCCCGTGCTGGTAGTCAAAATGAGGCGGCTGCCGCGTGGCATGAAGAGCCGGAAGAAGTGTATCTATATTTCTTCGGTTCTCCAGGCATGTTATTTCCAGTGGGCTGAGCATGCCCGCCGTGAAGAGCCGTGGATTGCGAGATCCGCCTGCGGTTGAGCAAACGGCCCAGCCGATCCTTCCGGTTCCCACCGGAGAGCACGTTTTATTTCGCCGTACCGCATGGCAGGCGATATGAATTGAGCGCCATCTTCTTGAATGCGCCCACCATCTGGTCCTTCGCGTAGGTTGGGCAGAAACGCATATCTTTAAAGTCCGCTTTGTATTCCACCCCTCCTACCCATTTGCCGGCTTGAACCATGGGCGCGGACTTCTCGCAAAAGTGGTAGTTATAGCACGACTCGAAGATCAGAGCCTCCATATAAGGCTCCAGAACCGCAACGTTGGTCGGCGCGTTTTCCCAGGATGCAGAAAGCCCCATCCTATGCGCCTGGTTTGCCATCCACGCCGTATAGTAAGCGGATTCTTGCTGCGTGATCGGGATGCCGGTGGGATTATCCCAGTCCTGGACGTTGTCGAATTCGACGCCGTCGAATCCCTTCTCGACGCAGACCTGCATTCTCGCGATCATGATCGGCGCCAGAATGCCCAGCTGGCGGATATCCAGCCAGCGCTCATGCGGCCATCCTATATAGCGTTTGCCGAGTACACTCTCAGGGAATTTTGAGGCGTCGGAGCGTTTATCTTCCCACGAGCCAATATCCACGTAGCAATACGCATGCTCCCCCCGCTTGTGAATCGCGGCCACCGTGGAAGCGGGATTCTCCACCGCGTCGATCACGTAAAACGGTACGTGAACGTCAAGATTGGTGCAGGTCTTTGCCGTATCGCAGCTCAACTGCCACTGCCACTCCATCCCGACGGTTGGCTTCCAGCAACTGCCCTTCTTGGCATCGCAGGGCACCGGAGCGGGCAGGGCTGCGACCATCTGCGGAGTCAGAACGCGAGTCGTTGGGTCACTGCCATGAGACTGAGCGATTCCCCATGAAATGCAGACAAATGCCAGAAGCGCACATGCCAGGGCTTTCAAAACACTTCGCATCGTATCGAATCTCCGTGAAAGATTTTCCTGCCATGTCGCCAAATTACCAATCGAACCGAGGCGCGGTTACCACGCTCGGACGTCAGATCAAAAGCGCGGCACTCTGAATTGGCTTGCGTGCCTATAGTAAACGGTCGAGTCGTCGTCCCTCAAATACCGGGGTTTCGGAAATCAGCAATTCGCGACTGTTGCATCTGCATGGACGCTTTCCTGAACCGCGTTTGGGCAGGCGTCGCCGGCTCCGTCGCTACCGATCGGGCGTTCATATTTGAGAGAGATGTTGAGACCGCTGAAAGTTCGGTTCGTGCGGACAAATAATTATGCTGGTGTCGGGCTCCGCCGGTGCAACGCTGTGAGCGCTGCAACAATCACAGGAGGCGGGTGGACGAACGCAACTTCCCTCGCGCATTCCGGCGGCCGCAAGATACCCAGGAATCAGCAATGCTTTCGAGTATCAGCCAGCTAAGCAGATTCTTTCGTCAGGCACAGTTTTGAGTCGTCATTGGGATCCCGCGCCGAATCGACAACTGGATCTGCCTGACAGCTTATGCAGGAAGTTTGGGGAGCCGTTCGCGGAGCTCCTCCGGTAGGCGCGCCTGAAGAGCACGTGCCTGCTGGCTAAGATAGACAGGCGCCGGAGTGATGATGGCGACTACGATCCACGCCAGAAGCGAGATCAACAGGCCAAACACAGCCACCCGTTCCACGCTTAGGACGAACGATAATTGGTGCAGTTGCAGGCTGACGACCACCCAATCCCGCAGTGGCTCAATCCGGTGCAACACCACCAGCGCCAGAATGAAGGCCCCGATCGCAAGAGTAGAGGTCCCGATTAAGAGCACGTCCACCGCCCGATGGATCCGCTGGCGGGCGTGGCAATGGTGACAGTCACGTAAATGTTGCTCGTAGTCGGTACGCATTTCAGGGTTGAGCCCGGAAATGTCATACCGCCATCCTGCAAGGATGTCCCCAACTGTGGGGTCGATACAACGGATTTTCCGCATAGTCTCCCGATTCCCTTAAAACCAACCACTCTTAATTATATTGACTTGATTGTAACGTAATCGGTAGCAAATTACTGGAAAATGTTACCGTCAAACCCCTATAAGTCTATTGATTCCAATGGCTGGTTCTGGGATGCCAGTAAAACCCGGTTCGCCAGCAAACCCATTTTACCTTCCAGGGCGCGTTCGGCGCAGCTACGGGCAAGGGCGGGGAGATTATTGCTTTCAGAGATATGCGCCAGAATTACATAGCGCGCACCGCCATCGTATTCCGACGCAAGGTACTCGCCCAGGGCATCGTTGGAGAGATGGCCAACGCGAGAGAGCACACGCTGCTTCACGACCCAGGGATAAGGACCGTCACGCAGCATCTCGACATCGTGATTGGACTCGATCATCAACAGGTCGGCGCCGCGCAGATGCATGCGGACGTTGGGCGCAAGATAACCCAGGTCGGTGGCCACAATGATTTTCATTCCTTCGGCCTGCACGACAAATCCGACCGGGTCCGCGGCATCGTGAGGAATGGTGAAAGGGGTTACGTGTATGTCACCGATATCGAAGCCGATGCCAGCACGGAAATGCTCGACACAGGGCAGATAGGCGGGGTCGGCAGCGGCTGGATTTTCCGACGGGATCAACTCTTCCTGTTCCAAAACGGCCGAGACGTCGCAGGAAGAATCCATTTCCGGATTCGGGGTGACAGCTTCAGGCTGACCTTGGGTTTGCACCGCGGCTGCAGCCGCAACAGAAGAAATTTCTCCAGATGCATCGATGGGTTGCGAATCAGCATCCGGAACATTCTCAACGTCGACACCGGACTTCATCGACTCGGCATACTGCTGGCGACGCAGTTCCAGCCATTGATTCAAGCTCATCGTGGTTCGTGGAGTGATCCAGGCCTTCCACGCGGCATGGGTCGCCTGAGTGGTATAGACCGGCACATTCCAGCGGCGCGCCAAGACGGAAACACCTTGCACATGATCCTGATGTTCGTGCGAAATTAAAACCGCGTCCAGCTTCTCCGGATCTTCCCCACTGAAGCGCATGCGCTTGATGATTTCTCTGCAGCTGAGTCCTGCGTCCAGCACGATGCGAGTGCGGCTGGTGGAGACAACCGTGCAATTTCCTTTGGATCCGGAGCCCAGAACTGTAACGCGAACCATGTTAAAAGAGTAACGCGTTTCATGGTGGAACCAAGCGCCACGTGAAGCCGAATCTGCCGCAGCTTGGACGGTTCTCCCTGGAGAGTTGAAAAGCTCGCCGCACACTTAATATTGATAAAAGCCGCGACCAGACTTGCGACCCAGCCATCCCGCATCGACCATACGAACCAACAGCGGACAGGGCCGATACTTGGGATCGCCGAATCCATCCTGCAGCACCCGCATGATATCCAGGCAAACATCCAGGCCGATGAAGTCGGCCAGGGTCAACGGACCCATGGGATGCGCCATTCCCAACTTGAACACTTCATCCACCGCCTCCGGTGTGGCAACGCCTTCCATCACGGCGTACATGGCCTCATTCAACAGCGGCATCAAGACACGGTTCGAGACAAATCCAGGAGCATCGTTGACCTCGACCGGAGTTTTCTCGAGCTTCACCGCCAGATCGCGAACCTGATCGTAAGTCTCCTGACTTGTCGCCATGCCGCGAATCACTTCCACCAGCTTCATCACCGGAACCGGATTAAAAAAATGCATGCCGATGACGCGATCGGGGCGACTGGTCACATTGGCGAGCTTGGTCACAGAAATCGACGAAGTGTTCGACGCAAGGATGACGTCTTTGCGAGTGATTCGATCCAGGTCGGTAAAAATCATCTTCTTGATGTCGAATTTTTCCGTGGCTGCTTCAATCACAAAGTCGCAGTCCGCCAGCCGTTCGCGATCGAGCACGCCCGTCACTCGGGCCAGAGATGCCTGGGCAGCATCGCCGGTAATCTTCCCTTTTGCGGCCTCGCGCTCCAGATTTTTCCGCAGTGTTTCCATCCCCCGGTCGAGGAAGCGCTGCTCCACCTCGCACAGCACCACCTGGTAGCCGCTGCGGGCAAATACATGCGCGATCCCATTGCCCATGGTTCCGGCCCCGATCACGCCCACCTTTTTGATTTCATTCACAGACTTCCCCTCCCCAATTGAAACTGATTTCCTGTCGCTTTTCCGCAGTGTTCCGCCTTTACAGCCAAAACAGTGGAGTGTAGCAGATTCGCTCCTATGCCGGTATCCGCCCTATTCATAGCACGGAGATGTCCAAAGTTTTACCCCGCATCATTTGTTTCTTGCGACTTGTGGCACGGGCTTGTTATTCTCCAGCCTAAATTGCACAACTTTCGCCTGGTTGCATGATTTGTAGCATTCTTCGAAAGAGGGGATGGATATGAAGTTGCGCGCAGAGATCGGCACGGCCATTTTGTTGCTGGGCTGGCTGGTTTCGGCGTCGGCCTTGTCGGCGCAACAGATTGACTGCCCTGTTCAGAACGGCTCCACTGATCCGGCCGTCTCGTCGTTTCGCCAGGGAGACTTCTCTAAAGCGTTCGAGCTCTACTTCTCTGCCGCTAGAAATAATCCGAATGACCTGCATGCGATCGCCGGGCAGATTCGCAGCCTGCTGCAGGAAGGTCAAATCAGCGAAGCTTCCCAACTGGCCGAAAGCAGCCTTGTGACGAATCCAGGCAGCCCCGATCTGCTCACCTCCATGGGGGAGATTCGTCTTCGCCAAGGAAGGTTGTCGGATGCGGCCGACGCCTATCAACTTTCCCTGAAGCTTGACCCTTGCCTGGCGCGAACCCGGTACGATTGGTATCAGCTGCTTTGGATTGAATCGATGCGCGCCTCCGGCTACCAGCAGTTGAAAGCGGCCTACCAGCTCGACCCCAACGACCCTGCCATCCATTTGTCATGGATTGAGCGCCTGCCGCTCTCCGAACGCATTCAGCAGATTGACGAGTACCTGGGCAAAACTGCAAACATCCCGCCGAATCAGCAGCGTTCTCTGAAGGAGTATGTAAGCCAGCTGCGGGCCGCTATCGCCGCGAAAAATGGTGGATGCCGTCTCGCGTCGCATTCGGTCACAGAGACATCCTTGCCCCTGGAAGGCCTGGCGACCGATATAGAACACCGCATCAATGGAATGGGTTTTGAGATCAACGTCAACCAAAAAGCGAACGCCGAATTGGAACTCGATACCGGATTGTCCGGCATTCTGTTGAATCACGATACCGCGGAGAAGGCCGGCCTGGTTCCGGTGACAAGCGACACCATTTCCGGCCTCGGCGACCAGAAATCCATGAGCGGATACTGGGCCTATGCGGACGATCTTCGAATCGGCTCGCTCGAGTTCAAGGATTGCCTGGTCGAGGTTTCAAACGCTCCCTCCATCGTCGGTAAAGATGGCCTGATCGGCGCCGATGTATTCGAAAACTACCATGTGAAGCTTGACTTCCCCGCGCACCAAATGACGCTATCCCAACTGCCTCCCATTCCTGGCGAACGAACGGTCAATGGCGGTTCTTTGAACGCCAGCGGAGTCGGCAATGCAACGCCGGATTCAAATTCATCGGACCCGCCACCGAACTCCACCACTCCGGCTCCAACCTCAGCCATTCATTATGTTGACCGTTACATCGGCCCGGAGATGCAGCAATGGTCTCCGTTTGCCCGGGTGGGGCATCAGATCTTTATTAATGGGGAGTTGAAGGATAAGAAGCCGCGTTTGTTTCTGCTGGACTCCGGCTCCTCTGTCAGCATCCTTTCCATCCCTGCAGCCGAGAGCGCTGGAAGTGTGCATTCCGACACCCAGGATAGCCTGACAGGTTTGAGCGGGCGGGTGGCGAATCTTTATACCGAGGGCGGCGTCGATCTGGATTTTGCGCGGCTGCGGGCACCGTTGAAAGATGTGCTGGTAATCAGTATGGATGGATTGAGTACGGAGTCCGGCGTGGAAGTCTCCGGCATCATCGGACTGCAGACTCTTCGCTATTTAACAATCGACATCGATTACCGCGACGGGTTGATTCATGTGGGCTATGACCCGCACGACGGAATCAATTCGCAGGAAGGGCTCGCCAATTGAGTGCGAGCAGTCAATTGGCGAGTGAATCGAACCTCGAAAATGCACTCCCGCGACGTGGTAAAAGATCATTTTCAGACCTGATTTCCACGCCGCAGGGCTAGATGTCGTACCAACAGCAACTTCCTAGTGGCTTGCGGCGGCTGGGGATTCCTGCGCGGTATAAGCGATGATCTGCTTTAACGTGTTGTAGGGCGCCTGAGTCACCGGCACCGGTCGGCCGTTGATGAACAGAGTCGGGGTTTCGTGCACCTCGACATCATTCCCAAGTTTCACCGAAGCGGCGACAGCCGCAGACGCGGCTGGCGATGCGGCACAGGTCGACACCGCAGTGGCATCCGCACCTGCCTTGGTCGCAGCTGCCTTCAACGTCCCGTCGGCATCTGTCTTCAGATTTTCCTGCGTGTCAAACACTGCCTGCACAAACTGGAAGAAGGCGGCATTCCCCTTCTGCTGGGCCACGCACACGGCATATTCGGCAGCCTTCTGGGCATCGGGATGGATTGTTGTCAGCGGGAAAACCTGAAAGACGATGTGCGCATTTGGAAAGTCGGTCGCCAGCTTATCCATGATCGGCGCCGCCAGCTTGCAATCCGGGCATTGTAGATCCGCAAACTCTACCATCTCAAGCTTCTTCGAACTCGCACCGCGGTATGGGCCATTGGCGCCAGCCTCCAGTTTCTGCTGAACAGAGGCAAAGGGATGAGCCCCGAAGGAAATGACGTCGGACCCGGCGACCGCGTGATGGCCATCCGGAGTGACAAAGAAAACAGTGGGCGAGGCTGTGTGCGACACTCCCTGCTCGCCGACCAGGATTGTGACCCGGGCGATCCCGGGAGCTTCAGTGCTCTGGATTCCAACCACCTCCCACACGCGATTCGGATCATAGCCCCAGATCTGCTTCAAAAACGAATTGACCTCGGCCGTTGTCGGAGAGGTGGCTGTAAAATTTTTGGGATCGGCGGGAGGAAATTCAATCTTTTCCGGCGGAGCAATTGAGTTCATGTGAAGCCCCGGAGCCCCCGGAGCCCCCGGCGCTGCCTGGGCAGAAGGGGCCTGGGAACTTTCCGGAGCCGCCTGCTGGGCAACCGCCGCAGCCTCACTGGAGATCATCGTCAGAGCAAATGCCGACACAACTATCAACTTCATTTTCATGTATCTTCCTCAAATAGTTAAATCAAATTATTAAACCTGAACTTTGACCGCAATTGGAAATCTGCGGCCGACTCCAAACGACTTCTGCGTTACCTTCAACACCGGCGCCGCTTGCTGACGCTTATACTCACTGCGTTCTACCATGCGCAGAATGCTCCGCACCAAGTTTATCTCCAGCGGTTGCGAACTCGCCTGCACTATGGCTTCCGCGGTTTCATACCGCTCGACGTAGGCTTCCAGAATTGGATCGAGCACATCGTAAGGCGGAAGCGAATCTGTGTCCTGTTGTCCAGGTCGCAATTCCGCGGAGGGTGGCTTGATCAATGTGTTTTCTGGAATGATCTCACGATCCCGATTGGCATGTCGCGCCAGGCGGTAAACAGACGTTTTGTATACGTCTCCGATCACCGCCAGGGCTCCCACCATGTCTCCGTACAGGGTACAGTATCCGGTCGACATCTCCGACTTGTTGCCGGTCGTCAGAACCAGGGCTCCCAGCTTGTTCGACAACGCCATGAGTAGCGCGCCGCGAATTCGGGATTGTAGATTTTCTTCCGTGATGTCAGGGGGATAGGCCTGGAGCATTGGCTGCAGGGCCTTCAAATGCTGCTGAAAAATATCGTTGATTGGAATCAACTCCCACTGAATACCAAGGTTCTGCGCCAGGTGGCGGGCGTCGTCAATCGAGCCTTGCGAAGAATATTCGCTGGGCATACCGACGCCGAGCACGTTTTTCGCACCCAACGCATCACTGGCAATGGTCGCCACCAGGGCGGAGTCAATGCCTCCGCTGAGCCCCACGATCGCCTTGGAGAAACCGCACTTGCGTACGTAATCGCGAGTTCCCAGCACCAGCGCATCGTAGACGGCCGCATCTTCGTCGCCCTTTGCAGGTGGAATGGCGCGTGGTTCAGCGGAAAGGTCGACCAGCAGAAGATCCTCTTGGAATGACTTAGCCTGGGCGATGGTTTCGCCATCTCTATCCAGCACCAGGCTGCTGCCGTCGAAGATCAGCGAGTCATTGCCACCCACCTGGTTGACCATGGCGACGGGAATACGATGGCGACGCGCGATGGCTGCCAGCATGGCTCGACGCATCTCGCGCTTGTCGCGATAGTACGGGGATGCGGATAAATTCAAAATCACGGTTGCGCCCTGATGCATCAGGTTCTCAACCGGGTCAACCGGGTACAAGCGCTGTGGCCAGAAATTTTTATCGTTCCACGCATCTTCGCAAATCGTAATCGCAATGCGTTCGCCGGCCATCTCATACAACACCTGATTGGCCGCCGGAGCAAAATATCGCTGCTCATCGAAGACGTCGTAATACGGCAGCAGCATCTTCGACTGGATAAACTCCACACGCCCGTCGCGCAACAGCATGGCGGAGTTCATCACACGCTTGCCGGAATCGGCAGGCGCAGGTGTGGGGCATCCGCAAAGTACAGCGATGGGATGGTTCGCCGTAACGCGCTCAGCGATTTCCTCAACAGCCTGTTGCGCCCGCGCCAGGAAGGAAGATTTTTCCAGCAAATCGGCGGGCGGATAGCCGCACACCGCCATCTCTGGAAACACGACAAGGTCCGCACCTTGTCGCTGACTTTCCACGCTTACCTCGACGATTTTGCGGACATTTCCAAGGAAATCTCCAATCGTTGGATTGATTTGTGCCAGGGCGAGCTTCACCGACTTAGTGTAACCAGCGAAATTGTCGCAGACAAACCACAAGCATTGCCGGGGCTGCGACCGCTATGGGAGGACTGGGATGCGAGAGAAATGGTCTAGGTACCCGTGCCGCTGAGGACGACGCCGACGGTCCGAGTCATTATCTTCAGATCGAGCCATAGACTCCAATTGTCGATGTAGGCGGTATCGAGGGAAATGTATTGATCGAACGAAGGATCCTGGCGGGCCTGCACCTGCCACAGACCGGTGATGCCCGGCAGAACTTCAAGGCGGCGCAGATGCCGCAGTTCGTAGAGACGAACTTCGCCCGCCAATGGAGGACGAGGTCCAACTACACTCATGTGACCGGAAAGCACGTTCACAAATTGCGGCAGCTCATCCAGCGAATACTTGCGCAGGATCTGGCCGATCCGGGTCACTCGCGGGTCCCCCGTCATTTTGAACAGGACGCCGTCGCGCTCATTCTTGTGATCAAACTGTTCGCGCAGAGAGTCCGCGTTGACCACCATGGTGCGGAATTTCCAGCAACGGAAAGTACGGCCTTTTCTGCCAATGCGCTCCGCTCCATAAAAGATTGGGCCGGGGGAATCCAGTCGGATGGCAATGATGATGAAGAGAATCAGCGGACTGAGAATGACCAGGCCCAGCAAGGAAACGACGATATCGAGGCACCGCTTCATCAACAGCCCAACTACCGGAATGTGATGACGATGCAGCGGCATAGTCGGGAATTGGCCGACGTATTCAATCGGAGCGCTCCAGGCGAGGCCGTCGTACAGGTCGGGAACTACGCGCACGTCGACACCCCAGACGCTGGCTTGCGCGATAAGACGCTTGACCACGCCGCGCTCGCACGGTCCGGTCACAAAAATCTCATCTATGAAGTGGCGGCGAATCAGGTCTCCCAGCTCCGGCAAGTTTCCCAGAATCTCCATGGGCTGTTCGTCCGCCTGAGAGTCCGGATACAGGTTCCCGAATTCAGTGCCATCGGGTGAAATCTGCACAAATCCTTTGAAAGTGAAACCCAGGTGGCGAATGCGCTGCAAGTGGCTGCGAATCGCCAGGCCTAACGAGCCCGTCCCGATCACCAGGACATTCCTGGTATCCAGGCCTTTTTCATATCGCTTGTAGAGCGTGAGACGCCAGGCTGCTCGCCGCAGGCATAGAAACAGTGTCGTACCCACCAGCGTGGCAATTACCACGGCGCGAGAGATCGTATCTTCGCGCCCGAAGTACAGGGCGCCGGCCAGGATCAAGCTGGCAGTAAAGCAGGTTTGCACCGTCAGCCGCTGCTCTCTCAATCCACTAAAGGCCTGCAGCGGCCCGTAGAGTCCGTGGGCGCGACTCACCATGATAAGAATCAGCGAAAATCCCGCCAGGTACAACAGCAGGGAGGCAGGCGTCTGTGACAGTGGAGCGCGATTATCGAAGTATGAAAGGAAATTGGTTTTGCGAAAGTGAGTGGCCAGCGTGGCGGCCACAATTACAGTAAGGACGTCGACTGCCATCCACAGCAGGGTCACCGTGCGAGAGGGGCTACGGCCAGCGGGGCCGATTCCGCCCACCCGGGGGCGCAACTCGACGAAATTATCCGCACTTCGAGCCGGAAACCAATGACTTAAATCAGGGGAAGCCATTCTGTGTCTTCTCTACTTGCGTTTGTGAGTCGCCACAACAGGCAGAAAGGAAAGCGAAATAACATCAAGAAGAAGTGGACAGGTCATGGCCATCGTAGCAGTGGTCACTCGCCTGAATTGCGAACCTGTAGTTAAAAGTTCGAGTTCTCAAAAGATTAATATCGAATCAACAACCCAACTGAGCTTGCCCTAATGGATCGCTATCTGTAGCGGCTTCGAAGTTAGATGCCGAGTAACGGATAACAGTAACTTCGTTGCATTGAGTCCAGCGTTTTAACGATGGTAGATGGTTGCCGAACAGATTGCAACGAAAATACGTTGCTGCCGTCACCAAGGTACCTGTCCCCATACATCTGTACCTGAACAGGTTACCGAAGTGTTTCAATGTAAGAAACGATCTATTTCCACAGTGCCGGGTTGGGTAGTGTGCGCTCGTCGAGGCGAAGAAATTCCTGCAAAACCGGGTCAGTCGTCTGGCGCAGTTGTTCCACCGACCCAAAAAACTCTGCCTTCCCCTCATGCAAAAACAGGACCCGGTCGGCCAGTTTCTCCGCGATCTGCATATCGTGAGTCACCACAATGCTGGTCAGGCGCAGCTGTATTTTCACTTTCTGGATCAGGTTTCCCATCAGGTGCGCCATCAGTGGATCCACCATGGTGGTGGGTTCGTCGTACAGAATTGCTTCCGGTTGCGCCGCCAGGGCTCGCCCAATGGCGACCGCCCGCCGCATCCCGGTTGAAAGGTCTGAAGGCAGGGCGTGAGCCATTTCACTCACCCCTACCATCCCCAGCAGGCCATTCACAATCTGGTCAATCTGGTCTTCACTCAGCTCGCCGCGCTGGCGCAAGGGGAAAGCGACATTTTCAAACACGGTCAGTGAATCAAATAGAGCTCCGCTCTGAAATACCATGGTCACATCGCGTCGAATCGACTGCATCTGCGCTTCATCAAAATCCGTGACATCTTCCCCTTTGACAATGATGCGACCGGCGTCGGGCTTGAGAAATCCCATGATGATTTCCAGCGACACCGACTTGCCGACACCGCTTCGCCCGATGATGCAGAGCGTTTCCCCGGGCAGCACGAAGAAGCTGACGTCATCCAGAACGACATTGTCGCCGAACCGTTTACAAACGTGGTCGAAGGCAATGAAGGGCTGGGAGGCGGTGGATGTGCGTTCTGCCATTCTTTTGAAGATAGCCGAAGTTGCGGCAATTTGCTGCGGAGAATTATTGGGAGCGAAGTTGTCGCGCCTGCTGCCAGTCCTGCAGCGTATTGATATTCATAAACCATTCGCCGGGATCAGGCTCGTTCTGTAATCCCGCGGCGAAACCTGCCGCGTCCCACATCTTGACGCGAAACCGTGCGAGTGAAGATTGGGATTGTGCGCCACTCTCGACGCCATGACAGGCCTCTCGCAGCGCAGTCATCACCTTAAAGTTCCCAGCGTCAAGCGCCGCTCGCAGCCCCCGGGCCAGCGCACGATGGTAGAGCCCGCACAGGGGCTGCGGCCGTCCATCGTACTGCGGAAGGACGCAGGCGACGGGTGGTGGGGAGCCGGGATAGGATTGGTCAAGCGAAGGGCTGGCAGGGCCGGAGCATGCAACAACCATAGCCCGCAGCACTTCGACGGGTAGAAAGGGCAAGTCGACCGCCAGCATCAGGTTCCAGTCAGTCACGGAGTTTTCCAGCGCCGCCACGATTCCCCCCAGCGGGCCACTTCCCGGCAATGCGTCTGGAATAACGACTCCGGTAAAAGGTAAATCGCCACGGGTCGCGCAAACGGACACTGTCGTGCAGACAGATTGAAGTCGATCGATGGAGTGTTTCAGCAGGGTCTGGCTCTTCCCTTCCGCGGTTTTGCCGGGAGGCCAGAGAAGCAACGCTTTATCGCGACCCAGTCGAGAACTGCGGCCGCCCGCAAGAACAAATCCGGAGATTTCGATTGAATCGCCCATCGTCATATAGCCAGACTCGCTGCCAAAGGCGAGACAACTCCACTACTTCTGGCCGCCAAGTTTCTCAAAAAAACGAATCAGTGATTCGATGCCGCGATGGAAATTGGCAACACAGAATTTTTCGTTGGGAGCGTGCAGGTTGTCATCCGGAAGTCCAAAGCCCATCATGACAGACGGAATTTTCAGGCTGCGCTCAAAGTCGCCAACGATCGGGATGGAGCCCCCGGACCGGATGAAGACTGTGTCCTTCTTGAACACTTCATGCAGCGCGGCGGTGGCAGCTTTCACATATGGATTGTCGACACCGATGACGATCGCATCTCCGGAATGAATCAGCCGTACCTCGAGCTTGATGCCTTTGGGGCAAAGCGACTCGACGTACTTCTTATAAAGTTCAAAAACCTTGCGCGGCTCCATATCCGGAACCAGCCGCAGCGACACCTTGGCCGCGGCCTTCGCGGGGATCACAGTCTTGGCGCCGTCGCCGATAAAGCCGCCGGGCATGCCGTGGATTTCAAGCGTGGGACGCGCCCAGAGACGTTCCAGGATGGAAAACTCTTGCTCGCCGGTCAATGCGGACGAGCCGACCTCTGTGCCTTGAAATTCGGCTTCATCAAAAGGCAGCGACTCCCAGGCCTTCAACTCGGCTGCGGAGGGCGGCACCACATCATCGTAGATGCCGGGGATCAGGATGTGCCCGTTGTCGTCTTTCAGCTTTGACAAGATCTGACATAGCGCAAAAAAAGGATTCGGAGCGGCACCGCCATACATCCCAGAGTGCAAATCCGTTGCTGCTCCGCGCGCTTCAATCTCGGTGTAGATCATGCCGCGCAATCCAACGCAGAGAGTCGGCAAATCCGGCGCAAACATTAACGTGTCGGAGATCAGTGCGAAGTCGGCGCGCAGGCGTTCGGGATGTTCGCGGACAAACTGTGCAATCCCCTCGCCGCCGACTTCCTCTTCACCTTCCAGGATGACGCGAATATTCAGCGGCAGCTTTCCCTCGTGCGCCTGCAGCATACTTTCCAGCGCCTTGATGTGCATGTACATCTGGCCCTTGTCGTCAACCGCGCCGCGAGCATAAACGTTGCCGTTGCGTTCCGCCGGCTCAAACGGGGGTGTCGTCCACTCATCCAGAGGATCGGGTGGTTGCACATCGTAGTGCCCGTAGCAGAGGCAGGTTGTCTTCCCCTTGGCGTGCAGCCAATCCGCATAGACCAGGGGATGGCCGCTGGTCTCAATCACCTCCACATGTTCCATTCCGATCCGCTTCAGTTCAGCCGCCAGCACTTCGGCGGCGTGGCGCACGTCGGCGCGATGTTCGGGCAAGGTGGAGATGGAGGGAATTCGCAGCAAGTCCTTCAGTTCATCAAGAAAACGGCTTTGATTTTCACGTGCAAATTGGAGCGCTTCTGTCGGCATGAACATTCCTCGGAATGCAAAGGTACATGATGATGCGTAGTTCAGTATCGAGCCATCGATGGATCCGCAAGCTGCGCCCAGCGTTCAATTCCGCCAGCCAGCGATTGCGCTCGTTCAAATCCCTGCTCGCGCAGCCAGAACACAACATTCAGCGAACGAACACCGTGATGACAATACACGACGATATGCGCGTCTGGATCGAGTTCCTGGTGGGCTCTCGAAGGTATATCTCCCATGGGAATCAAATGTGCCCCCGGTAGTTGACACAGCGCTGCTTCCCACGGTTCTCGCACGTCCAATATGTAGAACGATTCTGCGCTGGGATTGGAGTCGGAGTTTGTCAGCTTTTCCTGAAGATCTGGAACGGAAATTTCGTGATCCATATGAGCCTTCAGGATACATGGCGGCAACGTTTCCTGGGGTACCTCTCAGACGGACTACGGCATCAAGCGATAATCCCTGCTCCATGGTACAAACAGGACAGGATGCGCACCATGGAGCCGCCTGCTGGGCAGTCGGATCGAGCGCTTTTTCGGTGCCCTGAAGAAACGCCAAACCTTATGAATCAAAGAGTTTTAATTGTCGAAGATGAACCCAATGCCCGCATGGGATTGGCCGAACTGATTTCAGGGTGGGGATATTCCACGGAAGTGGCGGAGGACGGAGTGGAGGCCCTGGAACGCATTCAGGACTGGCACCCCACAATCCTGGTTTCAGATCTGAAGATGCCGCGCATGGATGGGCTGACGTTGCTATCCCACCTGGCGAAACTGCAGGACAAACTGGCCGTCATCATGTTGACCGCGCAGGGCAGTATCGAAAGCGCCGTGGAATCGATGAAGATGGGCGCGTTCGATTACATTCAGAAGCCGATTGACCCGATCCGACTGAAACGGTTGTTGGCCAGTGCCGGCACGCAGCAACTGGCGGAGCGGGAAATTGAGAGCGTTCGCCGCAAGGTACAGGAAACCGGCGTGCTGGGCTCGCTGGTTGGCAGGTCCGCTCCCATGCAGGAGATCTTCCGCATGATTGAACGGATCGCGCCCAACAACGTTTCTGTGCTGATCACGGGCGAGAGCGGTACCGGGAAAGAAGTGGTTGCCCGAACCCTGCATGAACTGAGTGGTCGAAGCAGCAAGCCGTTTATCGCGGTGAATTGTGCCGCCATTCCGGAAACGCTGATTGAGAGCGAGATTTTCGGCCACGAGCGAGGCGCATTCACCGGAGCGGTGGAGCGTCGCGCCGGGTGTTTTGAGCTGGCGGAAGAAGGCACGCTGCTATTAGACGAGATTGGAGAGATGCCGATCGCCACGCAGGCCAAGTTGCTGCGGGTTTTAGAGGATCGAACGCTGCGCCGTCTCGGCAGCAAAGTGGAGACCCAGATTAATGTTCGGGTGCTGGCCGCCACCAATAAAGATCCCGCAACGGCGATTGCCGACGGACATCTGCGCAATGACCTGTTCTATCGACTCAACGTGTTCAATATTGAAATGCCGCCGCTTCGCGGACACAGGGAAGACATTCCGCTGATTGCGGAATCCCTGGTTCGCTCCATGAACGAGCGCCATGGCTGCCACGTGACTGGCATTGAGCCCGAACTGCTGCGAGAATTCGAGTCCTACGATTGGCCGGGAAACGTCCGCGAGCTGCGCAACGTGCTGGAGCGGGCAGTCGTATTGTGTGGCAGCGGCATTCTGAGCCACCAGCATTTACCACCCGGCTTCGGCGTGGCGCATGTTTCAGCGGTCATGGATTCAGACCAGGTACAGATGCCGGTTGGAACCACCGTGGACGAGGCCGAAAAGCGGCTGATTCTGCGCACCCTGGAGTCGACCGGAAATAACAAGACGCGGGCTGCTGAAATTCTTGGAATCAGCCTGAAAACGCTGCACAATAAGCTGAAGGAATACGGAACTTCATCTGAGAGCAGTGACTGAACCCAGCCCACGGCTGGCATAACGAACAGATTGTCATCCTAAGGGAACGACGGGTCGCTGCGACGACAAGACCGCGCAGTCGGGCGGCAATCGCCGGCTCCTCGCTCGGCCGGGATGACATTTCTAATTTTTAACCGGCAGCCGCCATGAGAATCCGTCTCAAGCTCGTTTTGGCAATCACCCTGATGGTTTCCGCCATGGTGATCGTGCTGTCCGCTCTGTACCTGTCGCAATTGCTTTCCGAGCGAATTCAGCAGAGCTATCGGCATACGGATATCGCGGCTCACCAGGTGATGCTGGCGGCGCGCGCAGCCATTGAACACGGCATGGCGCACGTCGCGTTGCCTCCCAATGATCCGGACGCCTTGAATGATGCCGTGGCGCGCGCCTTGCAACAGGATGCCGCGCTGCATTTGATGTTGTCCTCGTTCATTCGTTACGAGCCGACCATTTACGACATCAATATCGCCGGCAGTGACGGCAGGATTCTCCTCAGCACCGACCCGCTTTCTCAAGGTCATGTGTTGGCCCACCAGCCAAGTTTCGTTTCTCTGCAGGAGCAAACTGCCTGGCATAAATTTCGTATCGTCTTTGGCCGTCCGGCTGTGTATGCCGTGGATGCCGGCCTCGATCGACAACACGCTCACTTTCTTACAGTCCGGGTGGGGGTGCGAACCACTTTCCTTCGCAGCCAGCTGGCCCCCTGGTTACGCGCCGAATTCGTGATCGTGGTGCTGTCTGTGCTTTTGACCATTGTGCTGGCTGCGCTGCTCTCCAACATGGCGCTGCATCCGTTGCAGGTGATCAGCGATCGCCTGGATCAATTCATGCTGGCCGAGCCGCAGCCGCTTTCAGAATCTGGGCTGCTCTTGGCGAAGTCAGATGAAATCTCTCGTGTGTCGAGCAAGATTGAACGCATCGGCCAGCGCATGCGCAGCGTAGAAGAAGTCTTCACGGCACTGAAAGAGAACCTGGACCAGGTACTGGAGAACCTGCAGGATGGTGTGATGTTGTTTACCCAGGATGCGCGAGCGGTGATGGTCAGCGATTCGGTGGAGCATTTCCTGGGATTGACGCGGCAGCAAATGCTCGGGGTTGAATTGCACGACATCTTCGATCGCCAATCCATGCTCGGCCAGGTGGTGCGGCGCGCCTTCAATGCACGAACGATGTTGATGCAGGAAGAAGTCATCACGGAGACCGGCCGTCGCATTCAGGTCTCGCTCGACTTTATTCATAGCGAAGACCCGACCACTCCCGCCGACACGCTGGGAGCGTTGCTGACGCTGCACGACACTGAATCCATCAGCAAGATCGAAAATGAGCTTGAAGTATCGCGGCGATTGGCGGACCTGGGCAGGCTGACCTCCGGCGTGGGCCACGAAGTGAAAAATCCCATCAACGCCATTGTTGTGCACCTGGAGTTATTGCGAGAAAAACTGGCTCGAAACGATAGCAGCGCCGAGCGTCACGTCGACGTAATTCACAACGAAATTCGCCGGCTCGACCGGGTGGTGCAAACCTTGATCGACTTTTCGCGGCCAGTGGAACTGGACCTGGGTATGCACGATCTCCGCTCCATCGTTACCTCGGTGTTAACCTTGGCGGAGCCGGACCTGGCGCAGCGGTCGGTCAAGGTTGTAAGCCTGATGCCAGGCAGCCCGGTCTATGTTCGGGTGGATGCCGATATGATTCAGCAGGCCTTGTTAAACGTGCTACTGAATGGGGCTCAGTCCATGGCCGATGGCGGAGAACTGCACGTGGAGCTGCGCCAGCATGGTCATGAGGCCAGCCTGCGTATCCGAGACCAGGGCTGTGGCATACCACGCGAAATTCTCAACCGGATATTCAATCTTTACTTCACCACCAAGCGGGATGGAACTGGGATTGGACTGGCGATGACGTATCGTATACTGCAACTCCACAACGGTTCGGTTCAAGTAGAATCTGAGGTGGATGTGGGCACGCAGTTCACTCTCCGGCTTCCTGTGACTTCCCTGCCGGAACCAAAATCGATTCTTAGCACGAGTGCCGGCTAGGGACACGAACGAGTCGTGAGCCGCTCGAAATCGAGCGAAATTGGATGCGTCAAGGAAATGCTAGGGGAAGAATGCGGTACTGGCGCCTATTTGTTTTCTCATTCCTGCTGACGTTGTCGCTCGCTGGCTGCCATCATAAGCCGGAGCGGGCGGTGCCGCCCCCTCAAGCGCAGGCCCCGCCTGTGAGTCCGATGCCCGCCATGCCTCCTCTAGTGCTGGCACCGGTGATCCTGGCGCAGTCACAGCCGGCTCCGCCCATCACGCAGCCGCCGGTGGAGACGCCGCCGCCGAAAAAACGTACAGCAAAAGTCCACCATCACCACCCGGCCAAGGAAGAGTCGGGGGCGGAATCGGCTGAATCGCAGGGTTCAACCGGGAGCGCAACAGCTCAGTCCGCGCCAGCAACGGCGATCATCGGCCAGCTCTCTGCCGACGATGCGACCGCAACCCCATCCGACGCTACGGAGACCAAGAACCTGATCGACTCAACCGAAAATGAGTTGAAGAAGTTGTCGACGAAGCAACAAAAAGGGCACAAAGACTCCATCGCCCAGGTATCGTCTTTCCTTACGCAAGCCCGCCAGGCATTGAGCATGAACGATGTAGTTGGTGCACAAACACTGGCCAACAAAGCCAAGATCCTGATCGACGAACTCTCCAAGTGACACGTTGGACCCCCAAAAATATCCGCGGAGGTTGAAACCCCTCCAGGCAATCTCCGCGGCCAGAAGTTTGACAGGCGGCGCCGAGAATTCAGAAACCAGCTAGGCGATTCCGCGAGAATTCAAATGCTGCGAATAGGCCTTGTCTACTTTCTGGATGTGCTGCGTCAGCCACTCTTTTAGAAAAGCCAGGACAGCAACCGTATTCGGACGAACACCCTCGTCAAGCTCGCGCTGAAATTTCTCCACATCCGCCACCAGTTTTCGATGCAATTGCTGGTGCGCAGGAAGGTCGGGGTATTGCGCCTTTTCCATCAGCGCCTCTTCCTGCAGGAAGTGCGTGCGAGTGTAGTTGATGAGCTGGCTCACGATCTTCGAGATGACTTCGTGTCCTTTTCCGACCCGCATCGCATCCCCCAGTTGATTGATAATCTCAAAGAGCTTTTTGTGTTGGTCATCGCATTGTTGCACTCGGACGCTGTAGGTTTCGTTCCATTTGAATCCCGCCATTGCTATTCTCCTTATCGTAAGTTCCTATAAGGACATATCGGCAGTTGGAATGAATTGCTTAGCGAGCAAGCTATCGCCACGGCTTCTGCAGCAGAGGAATGCCGGCTGGGTGCGAACCGGGAAAGATTCGGATACACATCGACGCGAGAGATTTAGCGTTCGCCCCATTTCAACTTGGCGCGCAGCACATCGAAGAAGCTGTTTCCGCTTCTGCGAATCAAGCGAATGGTGTAGCGTGACCGGCAGCAATGCAGTTCGTCTCCCAGCCGCAGCTCCACCGCTTCCTGGCCATCGACCGTCAGATATATCTGCTCCGGAATGCCTTCGATGGTGAGCGTGATATGCGCATCCCCGCGCACCACGATTGGCCGCACCGTAAGTTGGTGAGGACACACTGCGGTGATAATCATGCCGTCAATATCAGGCGCCAGAATGGGCCCGTTGGCGGCCAGGTTGTAAGCGGTCGAACCCGTCGGGGTGGCAACGATCACTCCGTCTGCGCTGAACTGGGCCACCGTCTGCTCGCCGGCCTTGACCAGGATGCTGACCATGCGGGCAATCGTCCCCTTGGTGATGACAACATCATTCAGCGCTTCGAATTCGTGATGCACCAGGCCGGCGCGGCGAACTTCCGCATGCAGCATGGCTCGTTCATCGATGGCGCAACCGTTCTCTCGCCAACTTTCGAGCGTCGTGAATAATTCCTCCAGCGGCACTTCCGCCAGAAAGCCGAGGGAGCCCAGATTAACGCTGAGAATCGGCGTGCGCGTGCGGGCGAAGGCTCGCGCCGCGGCTAACAGCGTTCCATCGCCTCCCAGCACAATCACCAAGTCCGGCTGATGCTCATGCATCAGGTGCCGGGGCACGAAGTCGGCTGACGCCAGGTAGGCTGCACTCAGAGGATCCAGGATGGCCGCGTAGCCGTGTTGTTTCAGCCAAACCACCAGGTCCGGCAGGATGGTTGCCAGCTCCGGTTTCTGCGGTTTGGAAATGATTGCGATCGATCGCATGCGTTCTCCCCTCAAAACCGAGCGTACATGAGAAACTCACGATTCCCATCGCCGCCCACAATCGGCGAGTCGAGGGTGCGCGTCTCCACTGCACCATTGGCCTCGAGAGTCTGCCTCACTCGATCGACGGCGCGCTGGTAGGCAGCGGAGCTGGTCACAATTCCACCCTTGCCGACAAATTCCTTCCCCGCCTCGAATTGCGGCTTCACCAGGATGACCGCTTCTCGCATGGAGCCAGATACTTTCGCCGGAAATGCCGCCGCAACGACCGCAGGCAGAACCAGCGACGCGGCAATAAACGACACATCTACGGTGAAGAATTCAATGGTGGGCGGCAGCATCTCCGCTGTAAGGTAGCGCGCATTCGTGCGCTCCAGCAACAAGAGGCGCGAATCGGATCGTAACTTCTCCGCTAACTGTCCATGGCCGCTGTCGACCCCAATGACGCGAGCCGCTCCTCGCTGCAGCAGGCAATCGCTGAATCCGCCCGTCGAGATGCCGATGTCGAGACAAGTGCGACCGGGAATGTCGATGTTCCATGCATCCAGCGCCGCTGCAAGTTTGAGCCCACCACGGCTGACGAAGGGGATGTCTTCCTGAATTTCCTGGATGTATTGATTCGCATCGACCAGGAAGCCGGCCTTGGTGATGATCGCTCCGTCGACTGAAATTTGTCCGGCGGAGATGCGCTGCTGCGCCCGCGTTCGCGATGCAGCCAGGCCTTGACCCACCACGCACTTATCCAGACGAAGCTTCATGCCTGCACCGATATCCATCGACGCGATCGTTCACGGTTCCCGGCAGCTTGCATGTCGGCCGGATTAAGACCCTGTCAAGTAGACCTGAATACCATTGCCGGTCAGTGGCAAGCTGGTATCGATGGTGTCGTCGATGGTTTGAATGATGGTCAGCACATTCGTGTCGGGTGACACAACGTAGACCTTGCCTGTAGGAGTACCGGTGGTCGCCGCAATCGACATAGGGTGAATGGTGCAAAGAACATTTGGGTTACCGGCCGAGCATGGCTCCTGCGGCAGCGGAATGGTCTTGGTGACAGTGTTGCTCGTCAGGCTGACGACGCTGACGGTGCCATCGCCGCGATTGGCCACGTAGGCGCGGGTTCCATCCTGCAGTACTGACACGGACCATGGTTGGCTGCCAACCGGCACAGTGGCAATAATCTTGCCGAAATTGGGACTGTCATTGCCGTAAACATCCTGGCTGATGTTAATCAGGGTCAGCGTGTCGGAACCAGAGTTCGCCACCGCTAGAATCGAGCCGGTGTTGTAGATGGATGCCCACACAGGGCCCTGTCCAACTTTGATCTGCCCCGGCGTCACCCCAGGTTGGTTGGCCAGCAGATTCGCGCTGGTGTCGAGCTGATTTTGCTGACTGTCAATCACTGAAACTGTACCGCTGCCCTGGTTCAGGACGAAGACGCGCCGGTTGTCATAACTCATCACACCATAGACGGGGCAAAGCCCAAGCGCCAAAGTAGAGGATGGAGTATTGGTCGTGGTTTCGATTCCGGTGGCAACTCCGGGGGCACTGGAGCCCGGGCAGCTTGGCGTAGGTAGACCTGCATTATCCGCATAACTGATGGCGTAGATGCGTTGCGCGGCTGGGTTGCCAACCAGCATGGCGGGGTATTGTGGAGCGGAAGGGTTTCTCGGGTCAGTCAGAGGGATTTCAAGGAAGCCGGCCGGCGAAAACGCTCCGTTGGCGGTCTTCATCACTTCGACTGAACCTCGTCCGGTCTGCGAAACGTAGAGGTAATTTCGCGTCGAGAGCATGGTAGCGGGATCCGCATCGGCCAGCAGCGTACTGGAATATACCTGGTGACTTTCGACCGTGGTGGAGATGCTGAAATTTGTGACTGTCCCGTCCGTATTGGTGTTGTAGACAATTCCACCGCTGCCGTTGCTGTTGCCGGCTAACCCTACCCAGCGCGGCCCATTGGCAAGGTTCAAGCGAATGGCCAGCGAGTCGCCGGAAAAATTCACCAGCGATCCATATCCTGGCACCGTGCTGGTCTTGCAAATCTGATCGATGGTGGGGGCGGAAACGTTGGTGTTGTTGCCGCAGGATGTCACAATCGCATACTTGGTCGGCTGCGACGACGGCTGCACCGGGGGTACGCTGGTGACAACAGGACGGTAAATATCTCCGCAGCCCAGCATGAAGGCGAATACGAGACTCGATCCCAATAATTTCCAGGGCCTGATTCGCCCAAAAACTGACAACACTCGTGAATACCCCATGGTTTCCAACAATCAATTGAAGCTGTCAAGATTGTAAATCAGCGCTGATGTTTTGGCGGGATGGGAACAAGCTTTCCTGGACTGCATCGCAGAACCGATCAGGCGGCCGCTCCCGGCGAATGCCGGCGACTCTAATGAAGGTGCAAGCGCCACAGCGTATAGCTCGCCATTTCATGCAGGTACCGCTCCACAATCTCAAGCTGGTTGACGGATTTTCCCGGTTCCCGCGGATTCAGAAGCACATGCAGGCCTTTTGCCCTGCACAGTTCGCGAATGCGAAACATGTGGGTGCCATCGCTGACGACCAGGATTGTGCTCAGGTGATTTTCCCTTGCAATCGCTGCCAGCCGATCGACTGATTCCTCGGTATCGCTGCTGGTTGTTTCGGCAATGATCCGGCGATCGGGCACGCCGTGCGTTAAAAAGTAATCGCGGCCGACTGCACCTTCGCTTCTTTGCGGATCGTTCTGTGCATCTTCCCCGCCCCCAAGCGAAATCAAGAGAGGCGCCAGTCCTCGCCGGTATAAGTCGAGTGCATGTTCTAGCCTGGCAGTCAGAACCGGCGAAGGACGGCCGTTATATTCCGCCGCGCCAAACACCGCGATAGCGTCAGCGGGCAGCGTCTGGATGGTATAGGAAGTAGTCCGTATTTCGATGAACAGCCACCAGAACCAGGCGAAGCAGGCCAGCAGCACAAGTGTGATAATTCCACGGAGTATCCGGCGCACAATGCCGCGAACTCGGCTGGGCCCAGGCTCGTATTCATCTTCCCAATCGGATTCTTCGGGTTCGATATCGGGCATCCCTCGAGACTCCGCTACTGCAATGCAAAAGCGATCTCGTGCGTTGGAATTGCGCCCTCGCGCAGAATCTGCCAAGTTCCAGGACCCGCCGACAGATCCACAATGGTCGTCGGAAGGCTTCGCCCGGTGGGACCTCCATCGACGATCAACGGTAGGCGATCGCCAAGCTGATCCCGCACTCCCAGGGCATGGGTGCACTCCGGAGCGCCGAACGCGTTGGCGGAGGTCGCCGTAACCGGCAGGCCCAGCATACGAACCACGGCGCGCGGAATGGCAGCGTCGGGCACGCGGAGTGCGACATTGCCGGTGTTGGCGGTGACTCGCAGCGGGAGGCGCGTGCCGGCGCGCACAATCACGGTGAGAGGTCCCGGCCAGAAGCGCTCAGCCAGGCGGTCAAATTGAGAATCGAGATTGCGCGCGATTTCGTAGGCCTGGGCGACATCGGCCAACAGCAGCGATAGCGGCTTGTGACGCAGCCGCATCTTAATGTCATAAATCAGTTCGACAGCATGCAGGTTGACCGGGTCGACGGCAAGGCCATAAAACGTGTCCGTCGGTAATCCGACGACACTACCCGATCGCAGGCAGCGCACAATGTATTCGATCTTTTCCGGCTCCGGCTCATCCGGCTGCACGCGCAGTATTTCCGCTGACAAACGATTTCTCCGTGTCTGCGAGTTGTAGCTCGAAGAGTCTGAGACCTGAAAATATTTTCGAGCTTGATCCATGATACCCGTTCGCTCAAGGTTCGCAGAACGCAAATGCAACTCCGATCAATTTCCTCCGTGAGCTGGCGCTTGTTTGCGCGCCTTTGACTGCGCATCCGGGGTGCGAATGTGCTCCGGTCGAAACCCCAGACCGACGATTCGCGCCGGAATACGGCGAAGCACGGGAAATTGCCGCAGCAGTTTCAACGGCATTGGCAGCCCCCGGATGGGTGACTGCCTGCCCAGAGCGGGCCGAAGGAACCTGCGATGGATAAACACTTGAACGCCCTGCGTCATGCGCGTCGGAAAACTGCGCCGAGTCTGTACCTGGCGCAAATCCTGTTCCCGCACCGTGCCGTGCCGCAGAGGTAATGCCAGCAGATTCGCCGCGGCCACGGCATCCTGAATGGCGAGATTGATACCGACGCCGCCCACGGGAGACATGGCGTGGGCGCAGTCGCCGATGCAGAGCAGTCCCGGCTGGGACCATTGCCGCAGGCGGTCCACCGCTACCGTCAGCAACTTCACCGCGTCCCAATCTGCGATTTCATCGGCCCGCGTGGTCAGAAACGGTGCGATCTCCGCAAGGTCCTGGCGAAAGGCCGGCAGGCCCCGCTGTTGCAAGGCCGCGAAACTTCCCTTGGGAATCACATACGCGCACTGCCAATATTCTCCACGATTGAGCGTGACCAGAATTTTCCCCGCGCGAAAACGTCCCAGTGTCTCATTCGGATCGGAGGGTTGCCGCGATACCCGCATCCACAGCACATCGATGGGAGCGCCGAGGTCCAGGACCTCAATTCCAGCGCTCTCGCGGACGGTAGAGTGCCGGCCATCCGCACCGACAGTCAGGTCCGCGTGAACCTCGAGGGTGCCCTGAGGCGTCGTGGCTCGCACCCCGCGCACCCGACCATTTTCTTTCAGTAGCGTCGTAACTTCCGACTCCATTCGCAAATAGAAGTGGGGATACCGCTTGGCTTTCTCAGCCAGGAAATTCAGGAAATCCCACTGCGGCATGAACGCGATAAATTTTGCATGGGTGGGAAGATGACTGAAATCTCCAACGGTGACTGAGAACCCCTCTATTTCAGCCCCAATCTGAGACATCTGCTGATGCGGCCTGCGAAGAAAATCTTCGAGTAGACCTAATTCGTACATCAGCTGCAGCGTCGACGGATGAATCGTGTCTCCCCGGAAATCTCGCAGGAAATCGGCATGCTTTTCCAGCACCACCACGTGCACCCCGGCCCTTGCCAGCAGAAACCCAAGCATCATTCCCGCCGGCCCACCGCCTGCAATGCAACACCGCGCATCCAGCACTTCGGAAGTCTGTACCGTGGATTCCATTCTGCCTCACTCTCCCGTGGGCTCGCCTCCAGAGTACCGCGGTGGGACTGCTGCCTGCACAGCGTAAAATCGCGAGGTATGCCGGACTTCGTCGCCTCCGCTCCCGTTGAAATGATCCGCAGCCGCCAAAATGCGCGGCTGAAAGATCTGCGTCAGCGCTTGCTGCATCCTGGGATCGGAAAAGACGGACTCATCGCTATCGAAGGTGATCATCTGCTGCAGGAAGCGGAGCGCAGCGGACTGCAGTTCGATACTGTTTTTCTGCGTGAGGATCGCGTTGCGGCCAGGGATCGCGCTTTCCCCGGCAAGGTGAAGCTTCTTGCCGTCGCTGCCGACGCTTTCGATCACGCCTGCGCGACCGACTCTCCCCAGGGCATCGCCGCGCTGGTGAAGGCGCCGCAGTGGACGCTGGATTCCCTGCTCGCCGCAGACGCTCCGCGGCTTGTCATTCTGGCAGGACTTCAGGACCCGGGAAATGTAGGCACAATCATTCGCTCTGCCGAAGCATTCGCTGCCAATGGAGTTTTGCTGACTCCCGGAAGTGTCAGCCCGTGGAACCAGAAAGCACTGCGTGCCTCCGCGGGATCGAGCTTTCGTCTCCCCATTGTTTCATTGGCAAACGTCTCATTACTGCGCGCCCTAGCTGAAAAAAGAATTCCTACATACGCCTGCGTCGCCGACGCTGGAGCTTCCATCGTCGAAGTCGACCTGCGCGGACCGATCGCCTTCGTCATCGGCAATGAAGGTGCGGGGATTTCGCAGGACATCCTAGCCTTCTGCTAGCGGCAGTCTTCACGTTCCCTGCCCAGGTCACGTTGAATCGTTGAACGCCGCCATCGCCGCCTCCATTGTGCTCTACGAGGCATCGCGGCAACGCCGCTTCGCATCCTTCGAAAGCAAGCCATGAGCCTGTTCGATGCACTCCCCGGCGATCCCGCATATTCCAATGAGGCCGCGTCTGATCTACGCCAGCGGCCTCTTGCCGAACGCATGCGTCCGCGCACGCTGGATGAA
Source organism: uncultured Acidobacteriota bacterium (assembly GCA_963737095.1). GTDB lineage: Bacteria > Acidobacteriota > Terriglobia > Terriglobales > Acidobacteriaceae > JAKAAZ01. The sequence goes on along the minus strand of CAVTRK010000008.1, from coordinate 458,671 downwards.
TTCGTCGGCCAGGAACATCTGCTCGGATCCGGAAAAGCGCTGCGCCTGCAGTTAGAGACCGACGACACCACGTCGATGATTTTGTGGGGTCCGCCGGGCGTAGGAAAAACCACGCTGGCCAAAATCATCGCTCACACCAGCAAGGCGACGTTCATCGAGTTTTCCGCGGTCGTCAGCGGCATTAAAGAAATCAAACAGGTGATGGCGGAGGCCGACCAGGCCGCTTCGGCCGGCATGCGCACGATTCTTTTCATTGATGAGATTCACCGTTTCAATCGCAGCCAGCAGGACGCGTTTTTGCCGTATGTCGAGCGCGGCGCCATTCGACTGATTGGCGCCACCACGGAGAATCCTTCCTTCGAGCTGAATGCCGCGCTTCTCTCTCGCTGTCGCGTCTATGTTCTGGAAGCGCTGAGTGACGAACAAATCGTCACGCTCCTTCATCGGGCGCTCACCGATAAAGAACGCGGCCTTGGCGGATTCGGAATCACTTCGCCGGAAGATGCACTGCAGGTGATTGCCGGCTATTCCAACGGCGATGTGCGACGTGCCTACAACGTGTTGGAAGCCGCGGTGCGATTGGCGGCCAGCGCAGGCCAGACGAGCCTGGATGGCCAGCTGATTGCCGACGCTGTCCAGCAAAAAACACTCCTCTACGACAAAAGCGGTGAGGAACATTACAACCTGATTTCCGCGCTCCACAAATCTATCCGCAACAGCGATCCCGATGCGGCGCTCTACTGGCTGGCACGGATGTTGCGTTCCGGCGAAGATCCCATGTATCTGGCGCGCCGACTGGTGCGCATGGCTTCCGAGGACATTGGCCTCGCTGCCCCCGAAGCGCTGAACCTGACCCTGTCCGCGCGCGATTCGATGGACTTCTTAGGCAGCCCCGAAGGCGATCTGGCGCTGGCGCAGGCCGCCGTCTATCTCGCGCTCGCGCCCAAGTCGAACGCGCTGTACACGGCGTACGGTGCAGTCACTCGCGACGTGGAACAAACGCGCGCCGAGCCGGTGCCACTGCATTTGCGTAACGCGCCGACGCGGCTGATGGAGGCACTCGACTACGGCAAAGGCTATCGCTATGCGCACGACGAAGAAGGCGCCGTGTCCGATATGGATTGCCTGCCACCAGGATTGATCGGGCGCAAATATTATCAGCCAACCGATCGCGGCCGTGAAAAAATGCTGCAGCAACGCATGGAAGAGATCGAAGATCTGCGCAAAAAAAATCGCAAATAGAAACGCGAAGTCATTCTGAACGATGTGAAGAATCCAGAGGGGGGCGTCGACTCGACTCAGCCCAGATTCTCTGGATTCCTCGCTCTGCTCGCAATAACTAGCTTGGGGTGCCCCATCCTAACGAAGTTAAGGTGGGATAGAACCAGCCTCACACAACGGTAATTCTGCTCTATCGATTGCGGCTGCAGATTCTTCAAAGCATCCAACACAATTCCCGTGGTCAGCACTTCCGGCAACAAATTCGGCGCAGATTGCGGTCCCCCGGAATAGAGCGCATACGTCGGAACTCCACTGCGGCCGAGCTGAGCCAGCGCTGCGGTGATGGTGTCATCATGATTCGTCCAGTCGGCGCGCATCATGACGACTCCACTTTTGAAGAAGGCGTCTTCCACTTCGGGCCGATCCAGCACCACCCGCTCATTCACCTGGCAACTGAGGCACCACGCCGCCGAGAAATCGACAAAGACCGGCTTGCCTTGTGCTCTCAGCGCGGCCAACCGCTGCGGAGAGAACGGTTGCCATGCCGCCTCCAGCACAATGCCCTTGTAGGTCGTTCTTCTCGCAGGCATCGCCTTCGTGGCGAAGCAAGGCAGCACGATCGCCGCCGCCAACAAAATGACGGCAGCCACTGTCGACAAGCCTTTCGCCGGCCACCGACCCAGCACCCATCCGGCAACCGCAGTCAGCAGCATCCCGCCGAGCAACGCGGCGACTCCGTTACTGCCGGCGACCTGGGCAAACACCCACACCATCCAGATCACCGCAATGAAAATTGGGATGGACACGGCCTGCTTCAGATATTCCATCCACGCGCCGGGTTTCGGCAGCAGACGTATCCACGCCGGTTGCAGCGTCAGCAAAACGTAAGGCGCGGCCAGCCCCAGCGCGAGCAGCGTGAACACGGCAAATGTGATGAGCGCGCTCTGTGACAGCGCAAAGCCGATCGCCGCTCCCATAAACGGCGCTGTGCAAGGAGTAGCAACGACAGTCGCCAGCACTCCAGTGAAGAAGCTACCGGAATATCCGCCACGCCGCGCCAGTTCCCCGCCGACACTGGTGACAGAAAGCCCAACCTCAAACATTCCCGCCAGGCTGAGTCCGAGAAAGAAAAACAGCAGCGCCATGCAGGCAACGAAGTATGGCGATTGAAATTGAAATCCCCAGCCGAGATGATGACCGCCGGCGCGCAAGACCAACAGCAGCGCAACGATTGCCCAGAAGGAAACAAGAATTCCCAGCGCATACATCGCGCCGTGGGCACGCATCCGCCGGCGCTCGTGGCCAGACGACTGCACCAGCGCCAGCCCCTTAATGAACAGCACCGGAAACACACACGGCATCAGGTTCAAAATCAGGCCACCAAGAAACGCCAGCCCCAACACACGCAGCAGTCCCGGTCCGCTGCTATTGGGGATCCCCGTGGCGTATCCACTTGTGATCGGGGATGCAAATTGATACGACGTGCCGTCTGGAAACTTGAGCAGTCCATGCAATGTCGCCGGAACCTGTTGCAGCCCCTGCGCCTTGTCGATCGTGATCCAAACGCCATCCGGCTGCGGCTGCACGGGCTGCAGAGCTGCGTTGGCGATGACATTCTGGTCGAATGGATAAAATTCTGCACTCGCCGCGCTTTTCCCTGTTACGCGAATGACGAAGGCCGTCTTGGTTTGCTGCACCTGAACGGACATGCCCACAGGCAGGGCTCGCGGCAACGCTCGTTCCGCGGCAATGAAGAGTGGCTCCGTGGCTGGATTGTTCGCGCCGGGTTGAGCAGTGACAGGAATGCTCTGTTCAATCTCGGCTTTGCCGGGAATACAAACATTGCTGCACACCAGAAAATGCAGTTGTCCACGCAGAACTGCATTGGTCCCGGCGTGAAGGCTCGCATTGGCGCGCATGGGAATCGGCAGCAAGACCTCATGTTGATAGCCAAAGTCCATCAGCGGCCCCAGCGGCAATCGCTCCGGCGCCGGAAATTGCAGATCGCCCGCCGTGATTCCAGCCGGAAGTTGCCAATCCACTCGTGGAGGCTCTCCAGCGTCACCGGCGTTGATCCAATAAATATGCCAGCCCGGATCCAGTACAAAATGGAGGCCGGCGAGAAAATCATGGTTCGGGGCGATGCTGCTGGCTTCAGTCACCAGCTCGACGGTCAAATGCGAGGCTCGGACTGGCACGGCGAAACCGCGGCTACAGAAAAGAAGGCAACACGCAAGCGCAGTCAGCAAAACAATCGGCCTGCGCAGGAGCGTGCCTGCCATCTTCGCCCGCGAACTGGATCGCGCTTTCAACGTCCGCCCTTCTCCGCTGTCCAGCGCAGGTGCTCTTTATAAATGCATCGATCCGCCACTACTTTGATCCCGTTGGCTTCAGCATGTGCGATTGCTTCCGGATGCATCACGCCTTCCTGCAGCCACAAATACTTTGCGCCAATGGCGATGGTTTCCTCCACAATTTTTGGCACAAATTCCGACGCCCGAAACACATCGACTAAATCAACTGGAAACGGAATCTCCGCCAGCGTGGGATAGCAATCTTCACCCAGCACGCTGGTGACCATGGGATTGACCGGAACGATGCGATAGCCACGCCGCTGCATCTGCGCCGATACTCCATGGCTGGCGCGCTCCGGCTTGTCGGAGATGCCTACGACAGCGATGACTTTACTTTTCTCTAAAATCTCATCGATCACTTCAGCTTCGTTCAAGATTGCCTCCAGATTTCTTTTACGGAATAGATGCGTGCCTAATCCAAATCCTCAATCGGGCCCGCAGGATAATTCCCTTCTCGCCGCAGCCGCAAAAATCCGCGGATAAACATATCCAGATCGCCGTTCAGCACGCGATCAACATCGCCCGTCTCCACGCGCGTGCGCAAATCTTTCACCATGCGATACGGCTGCATGACATAGGAGCGAATCTGGGACCCAAAATTGATCTCCAATTTCGCATCTTCAATTTTGCGAGTAATGGCGCGCTGTTTCTCTAACTCATATTCATACAATCGCGAGCGCAACATCTTCATCGCCTTCTCTCGATTTTTATGCTGCGATCGCTCGTTCTGACACGATACGACAATCCCCGTAGACAGATGCGTCATGCGCACCGCCGAGTCCGTCGTGTTGACGTGCTGACCGCCCTTGCCGCCGGAGCGATAAGTATCGATCCGCAAATCTTCCGGCTTGATGTCAATCTCAATCGAGTCGTCGATTTCCGGTGAAACAAACACGCTGGCAAAAGAAGTATGGCGGCGCTTAGCAGAATCGAATGGAGAGATTCGCACCAGCCGATGCACTCCCGTCTCTCCGGAAAGCAATCCATACGCGTAGTCGCCGCTGATGGTGAACGTGGCGGACTTGATGCCCGCTTCATCCCCCGACTGGTAATCGTTGATCTCAGTCTTGAAACCTTGTTGCTCGGCCCAGCGCAGATACATGCGCATCAGCATCTCCGCCCAGTCCTGGGATTCAGTTCCGCCCGCCCCGGGATGAACAGTCACAATCGCGTTGAGCGGATCGGTCTCCTCTGACAACATGGTGCGCGATTCCAGCGCTTCGGAAAACGTGCGCAGGCCTTCAATCTCCCGCACCAGGTCTGGCTCGACCTGCTCGCCTTCACGGGCTAACTCAAAATAAGCAGCAATATCATCTCTGCGGCGGCGGAGTTCTGTGTCGTCCGCCAATAAAGATTCCAATCGCTTGCGTTCGCGCATCAATGGCTGCGAAACAGCGGGATTGGCCCAAACAGCTGGGTCGGCTACTTTTTGTTCAATGGAGGCAAGTTCTCGGCGCAGGCGTTCCGCGTCAAAGATACTCCTGCAGATCGCGAACTTTTTGCTCTACGGGATTGTAGGCAAACTCTAAATCATTGAGCATGGCGGATCAGTCTTGGAAGTAGATTTTTGTTCGTGGTCGATAGTTATTTTGCACAGCACCATCGACCGCAAGAACTATTGCGATTATGGCACATAGCCAGGCCAGCCAGTCGCCGTGGCGAGTATAAAAGGTTTCTCGCGAGATGTAATTGAAGTGCGCCGCCAGCGAGGTCTCCACATGACGCGGCGAGCTCTGCACCACCTGGCCGCGCGGGTCAATCACAGCCGTCACGCCGCTATTGGTATCCACTAACAACCAGCGATCGTTTTCAATGGCGCGCATTCGGCTCATGTTCAAGTGTTGCCAGGGCGCGCTGGTGTCGCCGTACCAGCCGTCATCGGAAATATTCACCAGCACATCGGCGCCAAGTTTTACAAACTGGCGCACCTCGTCCGCGAAGATCGATTCGTAACAGATAAAGACACCGTAACGATGTCCATCCGCTGCGAATACGACGCGCCGCTTGCCAGGCGTCATGTGCCCCACCTGGTCGGTCAGCGATCCAGCGAAGGACAGCAATTGCGGAAACGGCGTGTACTCCCCGAATGGAACCAGATGCATCTTGTCGTATCGGCCGATAAAATTTCCATCCGGAGCAACGAACGAGGCCGAGTTATATATGGGAGGCCGCGATTGCCCTGTTTCACGATCGACCGCGATATCGCCGACAATCATGGGCGCGTGGGCATCTTCGGCCAATGCAGATACCCAATGACGGAACCTGGCATCCCCGTTTTCAAACGGCGCCGGTGACTCCGGCCACACAATCAAATTGATCGCAGACCGTGCGGCTTTGCAGTCGGGTTGAACCTGCGCTTTCTGCCGCATGGGTAGGCCAGAATAATAAGGATTGCAAAGCTTCTCACTCAGGGCGGCATAATGCTGCATCTGCTTGTTAAACTGGTCGTCGCTCCACATCACACCCCCAACATTCAGGTTGGGCTGCAACAACACCGCGGTGGCGTGGGTCGTTTCCACTGGAAGAGTCGCGGTATAGCCCTTCCATAATCCCGCAGCTAACAGGATCGCGAGTAGCGGCGGGACCAGTCGTGCGCGCCATTCGCGGAAAAGAAAAAAGCTGGCAATGGCGCAATTTGCCGCCATCAATACGAACGAGATTCCGTACGTCCCTGTCCAGGGCGCCAATCGTGTCAGAAATAGATTATCGATCTGCGAATCAGCCAACTGATTCCACGGGAAGCTGGTAATGTGGGCGCGCGCCAGTTCCACCGCAACCCATAACACCGGCGTTAACAGAAGTGTCCAGACCGTGCTGCCGGTAGCTCGCTGGCTAACGCTCACTAGAAATGCGAACAAGGCGAAGTAGAGGCCAAGATATAGGCAGAACAGGATCAGGATGATACTCGCCATCACTGGAGAGAGATTCCCGTACAACTGCATCGTCGATTGAATCCAGTAACAGGTACCGCCGTACCACAGGATTCCGCAGAAGTAACCGATCAGGGTGTTGTGGGTGACGCGTCGCCAGCCAAACCCGTTGCGCGGAACCAGCAAGGCAATCAGCAGAGGAACAAACGCGATCCAAGCCAGCGCAGCTCGCCAATGGGGCAGCGGGCCAGCCACTGGAAACGGCAGCACCAGCAGCACCCCGGTCTCCGCCGCGAGCACCCAGCTCAACTTCGATCCAGAGCGCATCGTGAGCAGTCTACCATCCTATCGAACAGCAAAAATTTTTATCCAGAGCGTTCTATGCTTTCGGAGAACTCGGCAGTACACTCTTGGAATGCATCTTCTTCTCAGGGTCGTGGATCACGTTCTGGTCGCGATGTTTCTGCTGGGCGGATTCGGTTCGGCATTCGTTATTGTGATTAGTTTTGCTGAAGATATGCACGAGTTGATCAGTAAGAATGACTGAAACCCCCAGCAGCTCCATCTTGCAGGCCGTGAACTTCAAATATCATGGAAGATCGGTACGATTTTAATGCAAGCCCAGTAACCGTCGTCTCGATCAAAGCTCGTCAAAATTTGCCGAGCTTGCAACCATGAATTGATACAAGACCAGGAACAATGGCAGAGCAGACAGTTTCCGCACCAGATCCGCAGAGTCGAGTCAGGATCGTCGTCGCATCCACCGTGATGCTGACCTTCATCTCCTTTTGGAGTGCGGCGGCAGTGGTTCTGAATGACCTGGGATCTTCGGCCTTCTATGCCGTAGGCATTGCCGAACAGGACTTCGGAAAATCTGCGCCCTGGATCGTGCTCGCGGTCATGCTGTTTTCTTTCGCCGTGCGAGCCGTGTACGTGGAGAGCTGTTCCATGTTCACCCGCGGTGGCGTGTATCGCATCGTGAAAGAGGGACTCGGCGGAACCTTTGCGAAGGTTAGTGTTTCTGCCCTGATGTTCGACTACATTTTGACTGGACCTGTCTCCGGCGTATCCGCGGGTCAATATATCGTCGGTCTGCTGAATGAGCTGCTGCGGATCTGCGCCGGACATCAATTGTTGGGCGGCTTGCTATTGGCGACGCCCGACCGCGCCGTGCAACTGCCGGTCAACGCGACCGCTGCGGTTTTTGCGGTGATCGTCACCATTTACTACTGGTGGTTAAACGTTAAGGGCATTGAAGCATCGAGCAAGCGCGCAGTCGATGTGATGAAAATTACCACCGTGATGGTCGTCATCATCATGGTGTGGGGAATCTTCTCCGCTCTGTATAAGGGAGCTCATCTTCCCCCGTGGCCAATTCCCTCCAATTTCAACTTCACTGCGGATTCGTTCGGCTTTTTGGAGCACACCAGCCTGGCAAAAACATTCGGCCTGTTCGGCGTGCTGATGGCCTTTGGGCACACCGTGCTGGCCATGAGCGGCGAAGAAACCCTGGCGCAGGTAAACCGCGAGATTCAACATCCTAAGCTGAAGAACCTGAAGCGCGCGGCTATTGTCATCGCAATTTACAGCTTGATCTTTACCGGGGGCGCTTCGCTTCTGGCGGTCATGCTGATTCCCGACCCGGTTCGCGTCTCCGTATACGGCAACAACGTGATTGCCGGAATCGCCATGTACATGGTGGGACCGCTGGCGTTGCGTGTAGCCTTCCGGATCTTTGTGGTCGTGGTCGGATTTCTGATGCTGGCCGGCGCCATCAACACCTCGATCATCGGTTCGACCGGCGTATTGATGCGCGTTGCCGAAGATGGTGTTCTGCACGATTGGTTCCGCAAGCCACAAAAGAAATTCGGCACACCCACCCGAATCATCAATCTGGTAACTATTCTGCAACTGGCCACTATTGTCCTGAGCCGCGGCAACATTATTGTGATTGGTGAAGCCTACGCGTTCGGCGTTATTTGGAGCTTCACTTTCAACGGCCTTGCCATGCTGGTTCTGCGCTATCGATACAAGGGCGAGCGCGGTTGGAAGGTTCCAATCAATCTCAAGATTGGAAATGTCGAACTTCCTATCGGACTGTTCTCCGTATTCCTGGTCCTTTTCAGCACCGCCATTGTCAATCTGTTGACCAAGGAAGTCGCCACTATCAGCGGCCTGGTCTTCGCGGCAACTTTTTACGTGATCTTTACTCTGTCTGAGAAATACAACCAGCGGCGACATGCTCTGACCGCGCGCGAGATGAAGGAACATTTTCAGCTGGAAAATGATGACACCATCAGCCGGGAAAGCCTCCGTATCCGCCCGGGTTGCATCGTCGTCACCATGCGAGACATCCGCTCCACCGGCGCGCTGCGCTGGGCTCTCTCGCGAAGCTCTGAAGAAAGCCAGGACGTCGTGCTGCTGACGGCTCGTTTGATGGGGGCCGGCGGCCCTGAATACCTCGACGCTTCCCAGCTTTCGTTTACTGAGCATGAACAGATGATTTTCACCCAGGCGGTGTCTGTAGCAGAGAGTTTCGGCCGCCATATTTCCCTTCTGGTAGTTCCCGCCGGCGACCCCTTCTCTGCCCTGGTGCAAACTGCGAATTCCCTGGAGGCCGCCACAGTGGTTGCCGGCCTGTCTTCGCGCATGACCGCCGAGGAACAAGCTTTCTATTCTGGTCGAGCGTGGGAGGCACTGCCTGAACCCAAGCGCCAATTTACCTTCTACGTGGTCATGCCGGACGGCTCCGCCAAGTCCTTCCACATTGGTCCCCATGCCCCGGCACTGCAGCCGCAGGACGTGGAGTTAGTCCATCAGCTATGGCTTAGGTTCCGCGGCGATGCAGCGATGAAGGAACTGCATCACAGCGATATTGTTACTTATGCGCTGGATAGGATGGCGGTGCAATATCAGGCGAATCACCAGGAAGTTCTGGAAGGCCTGAAGAAATCGATCGACAGTAAAGGTCAGTCCATTTCAAGCCATTTTTTGATGGAAAATCGGCTTCACAAGCCGCTACTCCCACCCGCTCCTCCTGACGATATCGACCCGCAAGAGGGTGAAGAGCAACGTCAACCCACAAGCCACGAATAGAAACACATCGTGAACTTGCAAAATCAGGCTTACCCTGCCTGGCGACCCATACTTGCTCTCCCGCCTATGCGCTCTGTACTCTTGTAAGTACGTTCTTTTCGCGAATGACTTACATAGTTCCGGGAGTTTGCGCAGGACAATTGATCAGGGAAAAATTGGAGATATATGGACTTTCATCGACTCGTACAAGAGATTGACTCAGAGATTTCGCGCCTGCAGCAAGCTCGTGCGTTACTCGTTGGCGAACCTGCAAAACGCGGACCCGGGCGGCCGAAAGCGGCTGCGGCAGGTCGTAAGTCTGCAGCAACTACAGGCAGCAAGCCGGCAAAGCGTAAGCGCCGCCTCTCTCCTGAAGGAAGAAAGCGAATCGCGGACGCGATGCGCAAACGATGGGCTGAGCGCAAAAAGCAGCAAGCCTCCAGGTAAGTAGTTAGAAGAACAAAAAAGGCGGCTAGGCGGCCGCCTTTTCTTCGTTTCAATTTATCTCATCTTCAACGGTCTTATTTCAAACTTTCCCCCGGCCGCAGCGTCACCACTTCAATTTCTTTTCCGCGCAATTCATTCTGTAATTCCTCCGGCGTACCCGTTAAAACCGGGAAAGTCCCATAGTGCATTGGAATTACTTTTTTCGCTCCTACATATTGTGCCGCCAGTGCGGCTGCGTGCGGACTCATCGTAAAGTGATCGCCAATTGGCAGACAGGCAATTACAGGAGCATATAAATCCTTCAGAAGTTTCATGTCGCTGAAAAGAGCTGTATCTCCCGAATGATAAAGAGCAGGCTCTCCTCCCACCCGCAAGACGTACCCCGTCGCGACTCCCGCATAGATGGTAGTGCCGTTATCGTCGATGCTTGAAGAATGCCTGGCTTCCACCATGGAAATGGTTACATCCTGAAATTGAAAGGAACCTCCCAGGTTCATTCCAACAGTCTTCTTTACTCCCTTGGAAGCCAGCCAGCCTGTAAGTTCATAAACTCCGACGAAGGTTGGATGATAGCGTTGATCTACCGAGAGTGCATCACCCATATGGTCACTATGGCCATGGCTGCACAATACAAGATCGATTTTTTCCGGAGCTTTCCAGCCTTTGGGAAACGAGGGGTTCGATTCCATCCAGGGATCAATCAGGATTGAAGTACCTTTCGCAGTTTGAAGATGGAATGTGGCATGACCCAGCCACTGTAATGTCATTCCATGAAAATGAGGCATGGATTTTTCTCCTCGATACTTTGATTTTCCCACAAACTTCTCTTTAATCAGATGCAGCCAGGCATAGAAGACTGGATCACTGAAAACTTCGGAATGAAAGGAAGTTCGACCTCCTGTGACTCAGAGTACAAGCACACCTTATCCGCCCGGTCCCAGCTATCGCGATCGCCTTCGCAATCCCGGCCTTCTGCGACTCAGCACGCATGAATTTCTGGAGCGGAATGCAAACACATTTGGAGATCTGGTTCACTACAAAGCATTCGGGCGACATGTCTTCCAGTTCAACCATCCAGACATGGTGCATGAAGTCCTGGTGCGCGACGCTGCCATGCAACACCGCGGGATTGTCATGCAGCGCGCAAAGTTTGTGCTGGGCGATGGATTGCTCACCAGTGAAGAACCTGTGCATATGCGCCAGCGCAGGCTGGTGCAGCCGGGCTTTCATCGCCAGAGAATTGCAGCCTACGGAGAAACCATGCTGCAGTTCGCCGACGAAATGACGGCCAGGTGGCAGAGTGGAGTAGCCTTTGACATTCACCGCTCCATGCTGGAACTTACGCTGCGGATCACCGGAAAATGCCTGTTCGATAGCGATGTGGAATCGGAAGTAAAAACCATTTCCGATTCGGTTACCGCATTCATGGGATTTCTTCCGCTGGCATTTTTGCCCTATCCCCACCTGCTGCTGAAAATTCCTTTTGGATTTATCGGTCGCATTCAGAAATCCCAGAAAAAGCTGGATCGTTTGATTTATACGATGATCGCCGATCGAAGGAACTCCGGGATTGACCACGGCGATCTGCTCTCGATGCTGCTTGCCAGCCAGGATGTGGAGGGAGCCGGCGGCCGCATGAACGCGCAACAGGTCCGCGATGAATGTCTCACACTCTTGCTGGCGGGCCATGAAACCACCGCGAATGGCTTGAGCTTCGTTTTCTTCTTAATGGCGCAGCACGCTGATGTGCAGGAAAAAGTATTTGCTGAAGCATCCTCCGCTTTTGAAACACCCTCTGCCGAATCGCACCCTACCTCTGCCGAAATTTACGAGCGTCTCCCCTACTGCCATCGAGTGGTATCCGAAGCGCTGCGAATGTATCCGCCCGTCTGGGTGACAGCGCGCACCGCCGCCGTCTCTTATCTCTATCGCGGAATGGAAATTCCTGCCGGGTCCCTGCTGCTGGTTCCGCAAATCGCAATCCATCGCGATTCCCGCTGGTATCCGGAGCCGATGCGTTTCAATCCTGATCGCTTTCTTCCCGAGGCAATTGCCACGCGCCCTCGACACGCTTACTTCCCTTTTGGAGCGGGTTCGCGAATCTGCATTGGGGAGAATTTTGCGTGGATGGAAGCAGTTCTCGTTTTGGCCAGCGTCATTCGCAACTGGCGTCTTGGATTTCAGGGTCCAATCCCGACCGACCTTCCCTTAAGCGCGCAGATTTCTCTGCGGCCCCGTGATCCAGTGGTGATTGTAGCCACGAAACGATGACGCCTAGTTACAGCCGTCTGGGAGCAGCTTTTTATTTGGATTGAAATCTCGACGCAGAAAAAGCTTCCAACGGCACGTCGGGAATCTCGCCAAGCATGGCTTGCGCCATCACACGCGCGGTCACCGCAGCCAGTAAAATCCCATCTCGGTAATGCCCCGCGGCATGCCAACAGTTGGCGCGTTGCGCAGTTCCCAGGATCGGCAAACCGTCTGGAGTTCCTGGTCGCAATCCCGTCCAGGCATCGATCGGCGACGGAATGGTCGCCTCGGGTAGCAAACGCAGCGCAGCCTCTATCAGTCCGTTCACCTTGCTCTGCTGCACGGACTCGTCAAAGCCCGCATGTTCAAGCGTCGCACCCACGGTGACCCGGCCATCTCCTCGCGGAACCAGGTACACACTCGATGTTCGCACAACGCAGCGCAGGCGATCCGGATCGCAGCGAACATTCGCCATGTGCCCTTTGATAGGTTCGACGGGCAGATTCCCCCACGATTCAATACCGGCCCAGGCGCCACAACAATTCACAAACATCGCCGACGCAACGTCCCCGTGCTTGGTTTGAACTACGACGCCGTTGCCCGCGCTCTTTGTGCCCAGCACTTCGGTGGCTTCCAGCAGATTTCCGCCTGCCGCGCGCAAAGCCCTAGGCAACGCCTCGCGCAAATCGTTGGGATCGACACTGCCCTCTTCCAACCAGACAAATCTGTGATCCGCCGAATTGAGCCCAGGCGCAATTTGAGCGATGTCGGCACCCGTCGCCTGCGGATTTGAATGGCTCGCAGGCGTCGCCTCCTGCAGCGTGCGACGAGTGCGAAATGGCACGCGGAGCCGCGAAAGCGATTCTATTTGCTCCAGGTATGCGGGATAGAGTTCCGCGCTGCGAACGCACAGCGGCATCAACTCAGCCGGGTTTTGAGGATCGTTGACTGCCAGCATTCCACCAGCGGCCCAGGAAGCGGAACTCATCGCCTGCCCGCGTTCCATCACCGTAACCGAAAGTCCGCGCTGCCGCAATTCCAACGCCAGCGAAAGTCCAATGATGCCGGCGCCAGCGATAGCAACATCCACTCTATCCGTGCCGTTCATCGCTTCATTCCGGTTTCTTCTGCCGATCGGTCAACTGTGCTGCAGAGTATTCGATTCACTTTCAGCGGGTGACAATCACTTCGCGGGTGTTGTCTTTCGCCAGCAGAAAGCGGCAGGCGCCCATCTCCTGGAAAAGGGCCTCAATCTGGCGATTCTGATAATTCCTTAGAACCGGGTGGCTGGGTCCCTGTTGCGTCTCGATGGTGTCGCCATCCATCACGTGATAGCGGCAGAACGTGGTCTCAGGCCCGGTCGTTCGAGAATGGAAAAATGCCAGCACCTGACCATGTTCCCGCATGACGACGTTCAGCCTGCGCAAAATCGCGTCCGCCAGCGGCTCAGGAATGTAATCAAGCGCGTCCCACAAAAGAACGATGTCAAACTCGCGATTGCCAAAATCCATGTGACGTGCCAGAAAATTTTCCAAATCATACGTCGGGGCACCGTCATCTTCGCTTGGCAATAGCCAGTCCGGTTTGACAGCCTCCTCCACCAAATCGGCCATGTAAACGCTGTGACCCAGGTTCGTCAGGAAATTAATATTAGTCGAGGAGGTAGGACCGATATCCAGCACACCCAGACCCGGCTCTGCTTTGAGGCGAGCCAAAACTTTCATCCAGGCACTGGAATGCCGGGGTACGCGCGGACCTGCAGAAGCGTGACCGTGGCCGCCTGGCTCTTTTTGTCCCGAGGCACGCTGAAACAATGGGCTCATCTTGATCTCGTCTCCAATTTCCATCCGGGGTCAGAGCCGATTTACAGTCTTGGCCGCTGACTCTTCAAGGTCCGAACCTGCTTCACGCAGCCATCGGCTCACCAAAGTTCATTGTCTTCAATGTATATCGTAAACTGTAAAAAGCTGAGATGACATTGCTTTTGAAGATTGCTGACGGCTGTGAATCCGCGCCTCCGGCCATCGCCCCCCCGCAATCAAAGTTTCCGCGGTTATCTGCCATGCGACCCTGTTTCTCTGCCCGGCCGGGCGGCTGCCGCCGCTGGCTCTCGCTCTTTCTGCAATGCGCACTTCTCGCAATACTGGCATGCGGTTGTGTAGGTAGAACCGGTCGCGCCGAAGCTATGTCAGACACTACAACGTCGTCGTGGGACTTGGCTAAGTCCGATCCTCATGCGCTGGTGCAGGCTGCGATCGACAATGAGGTGAAACATTCCTACGGCCTTCGTCCCCCGGCCCGCTACCTGCTGAGAAAGAAAACCAGGAATACCGACACCACCAAAGAAATTGTCGAAACGAAACAGGGCGGAGTGGCTCGCCTGGTCGCCCTCGGCAATCATCCGCTGAATGCGACGCAAGCGGAAACGGAATTGCAGCGCTTGCGTGAGCTTGCGGCCGATCCGGCTGCGCAACAACATCGCCTTCACAATGAAGAACGCGATGCGGCTCGCTTGACCGCTGTGATGCGCTTACTGCCTGATGCATACACGAATCAGTATGAGGGTTCAGCGCAGACACCGAATGGCATCGCCATCCGCATGAGCTTTACGCCCAACCCGCATTTCAGTCCGCCCACCTTGGAATCCAGGATACTCACGGGCATTCGCGGGGAGATATGGATCGACCCCGCTGACCTGCGCGTGGTTCGAATTGAAGGTCACTTGTTTCGTGCGGTGGACTACGGCTGGGGGATTCTGGGGACGCTGTATCCCGGCGGCACCATTCGCATAGAGCAGTCCAAAACTCAGGAGTGCGGGTGGCAGCTATCTAATCTCACGTTGAACATGACGGGAAAAGAATTGATGCTGAAGTCACTGCGCGTTCATGTTGACGAGAACGCAACCGACTACCGCCCCGTGCCACCGGAATGGAAATATACGGACGCGATCGCGTGGCTGCTGCGTATGCCGGCCATCTTTCCCCTGAAATCCGTTGAACCCTGACCCAGGGTTAGCGACAAATCGATGCGGAGTTCGATCAAATATCAGGCCCGGGCCTTGACCGCTGCCGCAGGCTCAGCGTGCGCCTTATTGCGTGCATGCAAGCGTTCACTGCGGACGGTCAGCTTCTCCACGCGGTCGCGCTTCACTTCATATCCACGACCGGCAATCTGCGGAACGGTGATTTCGCCTTTACGGGATACTTCCACATTGGGCTCGATAATATCTTCTTCCCAATAGCGCGCTGAAGCGGAAACATCTCCGGGCAAAGTAAAATTCTGCAGCGACGAAAGCGCGATGTTGTGCGAGCGACCGATTCCTGTTTCCAACATCCCGCCGCACCAGGCGGGAATGCCCCGCTCCGCCGTCACATTATGAACACGGATCGCCTCGCTGAATCCGCCGACACGACCTAATTTGATGTTGATAATCCGGCAGGATTCCATTTCGATGGCGGCCAGCGCGTCGCGCCGATTGCGGATCGACTCATCCAGGCAGATCGAAGTTTCCAGCTGGCGCTGCAGCAAAGAGTGAAAATAAAAATCGTTGTGCCAGAGCGGTTGCTCAATCATCAGCATGTTGAAAATGTCGAAAGACCGCAAAAGTTCCTGGTCCTTCAACCGGTAAGAGCCATTTGCATCGCAGCTCAGTACAATTTTGGGCCAGCGCTTACGCACGGCTTCAAACATCAGCACATCGTGACCGGGTTTACATTTCAGCTTGATTCTCTGGTAACCAGCGGCTAATTCGCTTTCGATAATATCCATCAACTTTTCAGTTGAAGATTGAATTCCCAGCGAAACTCCGCAGGGAATCTTATTCCTCACTCCACCCAGCAGTTCCCATAGTGGAATTCCAAGTTGCTGGCTTTCGGCGTCCCAGACGGCATTCTCCAGCACTGCTTTCGCCATGCGATTGCCGCGGACATGGCCCATCGCCTTGGGACACGATCCAGCCGAATCAATTTCAGCGTGCAGCAAAGCCGGAATCAATTCATTGGTGAGCATCAACCAGGCGGTGTCTGTACATTCTCCGCTGAAGCTGGGATGCTCGCCGGCGGTGCACTCTCCCCATCCGGTAACCCCGTCGGACTCTACTTCCACCAGCAGGATCCGCCGCTCGGACGTACGCCCAAAACTGGTTTCAAACGGATGCAGCAATGGCATCCGTATCTCCCGCAAAACTACACTTTCAATCTTCACGCAAAAACCTCCGAACCATCAGTCGCGCTTTCAACCGCGTCCCAACTGTGCTTGAACCAGGTTGCGCTATCTCCCGACGTTCTCGCTGGATTCATTCCACTCACCCAACTGGTAGCATGCCGATTCGCCAGACAGATTTTGAAATCGCAACACGCTGTGCCCTGCCGAAAAAGCCGTAGTAAATTCACGCCGGAGCTTCAGTAATGATTCTAACGCTACCGGGGGGAGCGAATGGAGTGTATCACCCGAGCCTGCCCGAACATATGTAACAGTAATAGTTTCATTTATCGGATATTGTGGCAGACCTTCTCCGGCGATCAGCGCCCGCACGCGCGCACTGCGCAACCACCACTCTGCATGGAGTCGATCCGTGGGAAGATTACCATGCAGCGGGGATGTGGAAGCACCATAAAAATCGGGCGTATAGCGTCGAACGATCGCTCCTAGCTTCTCGATGTTGAAAAACGCGTTCTTAACCTCCAGTGGATCGAACGTCCACTCGATCAGTTCGATTCCTCGCGCCAGCGCATCCTCTCTTTGTGCCAGCTTCAACATTTTTCCTACCCCTCGGTTTCGATATTCCGGGGTCACAGCCAGCATGTGCGAATGGAAATAGGGGCGCCCATCACGCAAGCCTGGAATCGCCAGGGCGTAACCGATCAGTTTGTCTGCAGTCCAGGCGCCCATCACCTGGCCGCCAACAGCATTGGCCACGGCAAACATTCTGCGTGGAATAATGTCGAGATCGCGAAACTGCCAGACCGCCTGCTGCAACTGCACGCAGGCTTCCATTTCTGGAATGGAAACGATTTTGTGGACTGAAATTTTCTCGGCCGCTTCACTCACTGGCAAGTCCCTTTCGTTCATCGTTTTTGGCACGATTCCAAAGCGCCTCCAAATCTGCCTGACTCAGCCCCCCGATCGGCGATTCCGGCGCAGTAAAGGATTCCATCGCTGCAAACCTTCGCCGAAATTTTGCATTCGATGCGCGCAGCGCAAATTCCGATTGCACACCTAGCTTGCGCGCCAAGTTGACGATGGTGAATAACACATCGCCCAACTCCTCCTCTTGCGCCTTCTTTTCGCCAGATGCGATCGCGTGTCGCAATTCGTCCAGCTCTTCCTGTAGCTTGTCGAACACGGGCGCCGCCTCGGGCCAACCAAATCCGATTGATGCGGCCTTGCTTCCCAGCTTGCTCGCCTCCATCAGTGCCGGCAACGATCGAGGAACGTGATCCAGCATGGAATTCGGCTGTTCTTTCGACGCCTTCGCCTGTTCAGATTTCTTGATCTCTTCCCAATTCTTGAGAACTTGGGCCGACGTATCCACTCCATCTCGATTTGAAAATACATGTGGGTGACGGCGAATCAATTTCTGGCTCAAATTGTCGGTTACATCCTGCAACGTGAAAAGTTTCTCTTCCTGCGCCATCTCCGCATAAAACAGCACCTGCAGCAGAAGATCCCCTAACTCATCCTTTAGACCGGCCCAATCTTTGCGCTCGATCGCGTCGAGAACTTCATAGGTTTCCTCCAGCGTGTACCTGCGAATGGAGTCGAAGCTCTGTTCGCGATCCCACGGACACCCACCCGGAGCACGCAGCTGTGCCATGATTGCCACCGCGCGAGCGAAAGATTTTTCCAGCGGAGTCGCCTGCGAACCGGCCTCGGCCGGAGAAGAAATGTCTGCATTGTGGGATGATCTCTGCGATGGAGTCATGTTTCTAATCTTAGACTGCTCACGCGGACGATAGTAGATTGCTGTTTCTCTGCGTATACTGCGGCTGCGTGTCTCTATTCGCTACCATTCCCGTTTGGGCGTTGATTGCAGCAGCTGTCGTCGCAGGCTTGACCTTTGGCAGCTTCCTGAATGTCTGCATCGTTCGGCTTCCCGCGCATCAATCCGTGGTAACTCCGGCATCCCACTGCCCGCGTTGCGAAACGCCAATCCGCGCACGAGACAACATACCGGTCATCAGCTGGCTGTTGCTCCAAGGTCGCTGCCGCGATTGCAAGGCAAAAATCTGCATACAATACCCACTGGTGGAGCTGGGCACAGCCGCGTTATTTGTCGCGTGTGTTCTGCACACTGGTGCAACCTGGCAAACCCTCGTCGATGCCGTGGCCTGTTTTCTTTTTCTCGGTCTTGCCGTCATGGATTGGCAGACCATGTTATTGCCCGATGCGTTCACCTTGCCGGGAATTGCAATTGCGTTTTTGTTGCAAGTGTTCGCGCCTGGAAATCAATATCGCTGGCAGGTGGCGATGTATGTGCTGGGAGATGCGGCGATCGCTGCCGCCCTGCTGCTGATGGTGTGGACGCTATACCGACTTGTGCGCCGCCGTGAGGGGCTCGGTCTCGGCGATGTGAAGCTGCTGGCCCTGATGGCTGCGTTTCTCGGCCTTCCAGTTACGATGTTTGCTTTTTTTGTGGGTGTGCTGGCTGCAGCCTTGTTCGCCGTTGACCTGCTGCTGTTGCGCAGAGCCCGCGTCTCTGACCGCATCCCGTTTGGAAGTTTTCTCGCGGCCGCAGGCATCCTCAGTATTTTCGCAGGCAGGCCGGCGGTCGCATGGTATCTATCGAGCTTCCATTAATTCACCGATTGTGTGTGCATTTCTCCGGGTGAGCCAGCATCTTCTCAGCCTTGCGGGCATACTTCCCCTGCGGATTGTCGATTGCGTAGGTCTTGAAGTGCGACATCGCTTCTGCGGTTTGATTCTCCTTGCACAGCGCATCGGCAAGCCCGTACAGCGCGGTATCGTTGGTCGGGTCATATTGCAGCACGTCCTGATAGCGCAGGTAGCCACCACGATAATTTCCATTCTTCATGTAAAGATCGGCAGTGTTCAGATCATCGTCGACTCGGCCATCTGGACTTTGATCACGGGTAAAGGAGTCCAGCTTAGGATGCGTTCCCAGGTTGCCCTCTCCCACCTCCTGGTCGGGTAGATGTGCGTCGCTCGAACTGTAGCCGCCTTTGGAAGTGGCAGCTGACCCGGGTTGCGGAATTCCAGATCCCTGGGAATTACCCCTTCCCGATTCGCCAGATTGATCCTCGTCCTTCGCTGCCGCCTTCGACTGCGCCTCGGGAAATGGATTGTCTTTGGCCGGCGAGGTCTGCCCGGATTTTTGCGGGGAATCGGATGTCGCGGGTGATGGCGCCTCTGTTTTTGGAGAAGAGCTATTCTTCATCGGCTCGACTGACTGCGGATTGTCTTGCTGCGCGTCGGCCTTGGCCGCTGCTTCCGACTGCGCCATGGGAAATGGATTACTGGCGGCCGGATCCGTATCGGGCGTAGCTTTGGATCCCTTCTTGTCGGAATTCTGCGGCTTTGCGGTTTTTGCCTGCGAAGAGGATGAGGACTGCGATGATTGCTTCTGCGTATTTGCCGTGGGAGTATCGGGTGCGGCATTCTGGCTGCTTTGTTGACCCCACGCGAGGCCGCCACCAAGCAACAGAACCGCAATCACCACAGAAATCCTGCCGCCGCAATATTTGTGAACACTCCATACCTACTATTCTGGACGTTTTCTTCACCGTTTGGGTAGGTGAATCAGCGTGATCACAGAAATTTCGCATCGCTATGGCTGCTATACTCCAAGTTCTGCTTCCAACATAAGTATGAGCCTCATCGTTCGCTCCTCCTTCATCCACGCCGCCGGTTGCTATACCACCACGCCCATCCCGAAAGGCGCTCGCGTGGTCGAATACACCGGTCCCATCATCGACAAAGGAGAGGCCGATCGCCGCTATGAAAACAAGCCGATCACCTATCTGTTCGGCATTGGCGATGGCTCCAGGGTCATTGATGGGCACGGCATTGCCATGTTTATCAATCACTCCTGCGATGCGAATTGTGAGACCGAGGAAATCGACGAGCGCGTTTGGATCATGGCCATTCGCGATATCACCGCCGGCGAGGAGCTCTGCTATGACTATTGCCTCTACGACGGCGATGAAGAAGAGGCGCCTTGTAATTGCGGTGCAAAAAATTGTCGGGGTTCCATGTATTCCGCGGAAGAACTGCGACGCCGCAAACGATTGGCGCTGAAACGGGCGAAGGAACAATCCGCGGCGAAAAAAAAGAAGGTGCAAGCCGCCCCGAAGAAGAAGAAACGAGTGCGCTCTAACGTCTCCGCTTCCTCTTCCGTAGCCCCTGCGAAAAAATCCAACAAGGGTCCGATAAAGCGGAAGGCGTCGCCGGCTTCATCGCAGCGAAAATCCACAACCACCAGCAAGCATGCGAAAAAGGCACGCAAAAAATAGCCTTGCAGTCTCGCAGCGGATGCGCCTGCCAGATGCCTCGTGGCGGAAACGTTCGGCCGCCCCGAAGCGCTACAATCGAAGAACAGGTCAACTGGCCAAATACCTCAAAATATCCCGCTCCTCGACCCTATGGCTTATCAAGTTTTAGCGCGCAAATACCGGCCTCAGCGCTTCGCAGACGTCATCGGACAAGACCATGTCACGCAGACGCTTCTGAACGCCCTGGCGCAGGATAGAATCGCGCACGGATACATTTTCAGCGGGCATCGCGGCATCGGCAAAACTACCATTGCCCGCATCCTGGCTATGGCGCTGCAGTGCCGCACGCCTCAAGGGACGCCAGAGCGCCCCACCCCGGAACCCTGCGGAGTGTGCGATGCCTGCACGGAAATTCGTGCCGGCAACGCCATGGACGTCATCGAGATTGACGCCGCTACCAATCGCGGCATCGACGAGATTCGGGAGCTGCGCGAAGGCGCCCGCTATAGCCCGGCACGGGATAAATACAAGATCTACATCCTCGACGAAGCGCACCAAATCACCGATGCCGCCTTCAACGCGCTGTTGAAAACGCTGGAAGAGCCGCCCGCACACGTGATTTTCATGATGGCGACCACCCAGCCGGAAGATATTCCGCAGACCATCCGGTCTCGCAGTCAACACTTCAGCTTTCATGCGGTGCGCTTCCAGGAAATTGTGGCGCAATTGCGCAGCATCGCGGCAATGGAATCCGTCGGCGTCGATGAAGCGGCGTTGTCACTGCTGGCCGAGGCCGGTGACGGCTCCATGCGCGATGCACTTTCCATCATGGATCAGGCGATCGCCAGCGCCCCGCTGGTCAACGGCGCGCACACTTTAGAAGCCTCCCAGATTCGCTCCCTGATGGGGACAGTTTCCAACCAGGTATTTGAAAACATGATGGAAGCGGTGCAACAACATAACGCCGCTTCCATGCTGGAACAGGCTGCTCAATTGCTCGATGCCGGCAACAGCCCGCAACAGATCGCCCGCCAGATGGTACGCTTTCTGCGCAACTGCTTGATGGCTCGGCTTGCTGGAACGAATTCTGATCTGCTGCAGGTCTCCGACGAAGAGCGCATGCGTGCCGAGCGAGTAGCCGCTGTATTTTCGGAAGAGGATCTGACGCGTTTTTTAAATTCCATGCTGCGCACCTTCGACGACCTTGGCTACCGGCAGGAACAGCGCTTCCATCTTGAACTTGGATTGCTAAAGCTGGTCCACATGCAACGACTGTTGCCGCTGGAGGAGTTATTCCGCGAGCTTTCTCTGCCCGCCAGAACTGGCGGAGGCTCCGGGAGTGCGCCATCGCGGCTGGCCGGGAGCAGCGCCACACCCAGACAACTGGAGTCTGCCCTGCCGCGAACCAGCGTTTCCGCGTCGACTGCAATTCCTGTCGCTCGGTCGCCGATTCGGGAGGAATTCAAGCAGCCGGTCCCGCCGCTGAGCGAAACCGCCGCGCCGGTGATCGCGGAGAGTCACCCTCTGGAGGGAATGTTTGGCCCTTCCTCAGCGCCTGCGGTTGCAGCATCCAAACCGGTAGCCGTGCCTGCGCCATTACAAACCGCGCCGAGCATCCCGCCGAAGCAAGAAGTTGTGCCCACTTCGCCAGTCGAAATTCAGCCTACAATTTCATTCGCAGCCGCCATCACTCCGCTGGAATCGTCTCAGGAGGTGGAAGTTGACGCAACGGGTGTGACGTCGGCGCCCGACCTTCTCCTACCCCCTGCCGAAGCCGATGTGGAGCCCCTGCGAATCGCCATGAGCCAGGCGTTGACCCAGGGTGGCCATGAAACTGCCGGATACATGCTGGAATCTGGAACGTGTGAGTGGAATGGAAATGAGTTGCGAGTCCGGGTTGCCGCCTCCAAGACCCTATTCGACATGATGTATCCCGCGGCCGCGCAACAGCTTGTGAAGGACGCTTTCCGGCAGGCCGCCACCGCAGGTCGCACCATCCGTTTGGAACCCGGTGACCCCGCGGCAGGCAATGGGAAGAAGCCACAGGCAAAAGTAAACCTGGCGCCCCCAGCAGACGGAGGAACGCGCCCCCAGGACCATCCCCTGATTCGCCACGCGCAACAGCTTTTTTCCGCGGAAGTGCGCAGCGTTGTCTCCCTCCGCGACTCCCAAGCTTCGAAATCTTGATTGGAAAGGGCTTCCCATGGACATGAACAAAGTGAAAGAGATGATGGGCCAGGCGCAGCAGATGCAGCAGCAGGTCGAGCAAACCATGGCCCAGATCCAGGTGGAGGGCTCGGCCGGAGGCGGCGCGATCACGGTGCGCATGAACGGTAAGAAACAAGTACTCGCGGTCCAGGTCGATCCTGCTGCAGCCTCGGTCGGCACAGGGCCAGACCTAGAGATGTTGCAGGACCTGATTGCGGCCGCGGTGAATGATGCCTCACGCCGCGTCGACGAAGCGTTGCAAGGCAAGCTCTCTGGCATGATGGGAGGAATGGATTGGATGCGGATGCTGGGACAATAGGCCCCATTGCACTGCGCCGCAAGTTCTGGAATTTCGCAGCGTTCGCTACTTCAACCAAGGAAAAATCGTGTCACGCTTCGCGCAACCCCTTACTCAACTGATTGACGAGCTTTCCAAACTGCCCGGCATCGGCAGGAAGTCGGCGCAGCGCCTCGCATTCCATATCTTGCGCGCCACCGAGCAGGATGCCTTCGCCCTGGCCGATGCAATCCGCGACATGAAGTCCCAGCTCCACTTATGCTCCATCTGCCACAACATCACTGACGTCGATCCATGCCAGTTCTGCAGTAATCCTTCCAGGAACCAGGCGGTGATCTGCGTGGTCGAGGAGCCGTCGAACATCGCCAGCATCGAGAGGACCAAGCACTTCAACGGTACCTACCACGTGCTGCATGGAACGCTTTCTCCGCTGAACGGCATCGGCCCGGACCAGTTGCGCATCGACAGCCTGGTAGAGCGGGTGCAGTCGGGAACCCTGCAGGAAGTAATTCTTGCAACCAACCCGACTGTGGAAGGCGAAGCGACCGCTGGATATTTACTGCAATTGTTGCGGAGAACCTCGGTGCGGATTACGAGGATTGCCACCGGCATCCCCGCCGGAGCCGATATTGAATATGCGGATGAAGTGACAATGACGCGCGCAATGGAAGGCCGGCATGAGGTTTGAGCCTGAACCAAAGATATTCAATGGGTTTTGGCTAAACATTTATGAAATCAAACCTTTGCCGGGAAAACTTCATCTGCTGAAATTGAAGCTACGAACGTAAATGCATCAGCAAATCTTGCGGGTGCACTGGCTTGGCAAGAATTTCGAATTCGTGGCCTTGCGTTCTCGCTTTTTCCAACAGATCGGCAGTCGCTGCCTGGCCGGAAAACAATAGAATTTTGCACTTCGGCAACATGCTGCGAATCTGAATGGCAGCATCGATGCCATTCATGTCGTTCATGATGACATCACTGATGATCATCTCCGGCTGCATGGTCTGCGCCATGTCGACTGCCGATTCGCCACTATAGGCTGCTGTGGCCTCAAAACCGTTCCGGTTCAGGATAATTACTAGCGTATCGGCAATCACGCGCTCATCGTCGACCACCAATATCTTTGGCTTCACGAAAACTCTCTCTTGCATCTCAAGATTTCTTCAGACCTTACTGGAGGTGCTTTGGATCATGAATATAAAGCCAGTGTACTCGAATCTGAGAAATTTCGCCCTGACTTTCCCCTACTCTTGTTGGACGTTGTAAAGCTGAAAATGGACCCACCAAATCAGGGGGGAGTGTAGCACCCTCAGCGCAAAATTCGGGACATCGTAATTCCTTCAGTTCAATCGATTCAACAAGTTTTTCCGCTTTGTGCGGTACGTCACTATCCGCTCACTTTGCAGGGTTCGACGTTGTGGAAAAATCTGCGACTCCGACGCGAACTATGGTGTGATCGGTGGCTTCTGCCTCAGCGGCGTCCTTAGCGGGTTTTTTCTCTTCCCCAGGCGCTTTCTTCTTGGCAACTGTATCTTCCGCCCAGGCGCCGTAGACACGGTTGTGGAAGGATGCAATCCCGCTGTAATCTCCCATAAAGTCCTGCTCAGAAGCCACGAATGGCTTCTCGCTCCAGGCGTAGTTTTGAAACGTCTGGCCGCCGTCGGTGGACCGGGCCAGCGTGACCAGAGTCTTTTCATTTTTTGGGTCCAGACGCCGGTCATAGAATAGAATCGAGATCGCTCCGCTAACTGGATCCACTGTGAGCCATTGGAAAAACTGGTCGGCGCCGTCGTGAATCGTGTCATTATTCACCCGCACCGGCGCACTCCACTTTTTGCCTCCATCCACCGATCGCGCGCAAAATACGTCAATATCGCCGTTCCGAGTATCGCTCCAGGTGACATACAGGTGCGCATGGTTGTGATCCCCACTTCGCGCATCGACTGCGATCTGAGGAAACCCATTGGCGCGATCGAAATCCTGCACCGCAAACATTGTCGGCCCGCTCTCAATCACGTTCTTCACCTTCGCAAATGTTTTGCCGCCATCGCGCGAGGTGGTGAACTGTATGTGACTCCCCGCCGCCCATACGGCGTATAAGGTAGAGTCGGCGCCTACAGCTCCATCAAACCCCTCTAACGCGCCGTTATCATCGCGCGGCAATCCTGGCATCTGATCGATTTCCATGGGGGTCGACCAGTTTTTTCCGTCATCCACAGATCGCGACAAAACCATGCGAGAGTCGACTAGACTCCAGCGCGTCCAGGCGATATATAGATTGCCGGCATATTTGCCATGCGATGTGTCGGCCGCGATGTAGGGTTTGTCCTCAAAGGGAATTCCAGGCTGCTGTTGCTGCAAGGAAACCGTAATCGGCTTCGACTCCCAGGTTTTGCCGCCGTCGAGAGATCTGCGAATCAGGATCGCGTTAGTGTTGGTCGCGTGTCCCCAGTAATTAAATGTTCCCAGCTTGTTGAACGCGATGGAGCAAAGAATGGCGTGGCCTTGATTGTCATAGGTGACGGATACATCGCCCGAAACCTTGAAATCCTTCGGCACCGTGTTTGCAGCGTGTTGCCAATGCCCTCCTGCATCCGTGGAGTAGGCAATATTCGCCGGTACCTGGTAGGCAATCACCACCTGCTTAGGATTGATGGGATTCACAGCCACCGAGGGTTCACTGAAATATCCGGGATCCGTCAGCGTGGTCACCTGGGCCTGGGGGGCCTGCGGCAGCGCCTCCTGAGTTTGCGAACGCGCTGGGATGGCAACGGATAGTATGGCGGACGCTGTAATCCCAAGGCGGAAGAAAAATGAAAAATTCGTCATAGTCCTCTCAAATCAACGCTTCAGCAACACGATATCGCATCTTGCCCCAAACCACGCCGTCACGTCCCTATCGAGGCCATGTTTGACAGCCGCGGCCCATGCGTCGAATCGTTCCGTTTCAAAGAAATTGACCTTCCGTCCCCCGCGAACTACATTGATTGCAACCATGAAAATTCTTCGGGTTTTTCCTGCTTTTTTTCTTATGGCCAGCACGTTGCCTCTGACGGCAAGCCAAAATTCTGCCGCAGGCTCTCGGAACCAATGGACCGCCGGAAATGCTTCAATCCAGCTTTCTGTGAATACAACGACCGGTGTCATCGACCATCTCATCGACCAGGTCAGCCACGAGGACTATTGCAACCAGACGCTGGCCGACGCGACTTCTGACACCGACGGCAATCGCGGCCTCACGTTCACCGTGGGCAAACGCATCGGCGGACTCACTCTCTACGACGAATTGCGTGATCGTGTGTTTCGAGATATTTCCGATCCCGGCAAGGTGACGCACCTGAAGCAGTCGAAGGACGGCGATGTCGATACGCTCTCGTTCGACAAACAATATCCTGGCGCGGAATTCGTTGTTCACGAGACTTTTCTCGTCGGCCCGAAGGATGTGCGTTGGAATGTGCGCATCAGCAAGACGTCCGGACCGGATCGCACCGTGCGTGTCATCTATGATGTACCGCTGCCCCTGGGCGGCGAAGCCTGGGCACCCATCTCCAACGCGCCATTTCGGGTGAAGCCCTGGCTGCCCTTCTCCATTGACTACGGTCAGTCCACCTCCGGCGCCATCGGTGAAGGCGAATGGAGAACCACCGTTCCGTTAATGGTCTTCTACTCCAAACGCACCGACCGCGCCCTTGCCATCGCTTCTCCGCTGGAAGTTCCAGCCGTTCGCATTCGATTCCTGACCAACACCAGCGCCCTGGCGGATTTCTATTGGAATTCGCGCCAGTATCCAGCCAGTGAGCGACCCTATTTTCAGGTCAGCAATGAGGATCTGGGTCTGCGCACCTCGCATGACCTCGAAACAAGCCTCCTGATTACTGCGCAGCCCGCGAACTGGCGTCCCTCGCTCGGTTGGTTCTATTCCAAATACGAATCCTACTTCGATCCCAACCCGAATTTCGACAAGTGGGACGGCGCCTACACCGGTGGCGATGATCTGATGGATCCTTCCCTGACTACGCAGCAGGTGCGTGAAGCGTACGCGAAACGATATGCTCTCGGGGTTCGCTGGGAGGAATATCACAGCCCCTATCACTTGTATGGCGAGATGATTCCGCCTCCGGACATGAAGAGTTGGACGGATATTTCCGATAAGGGCGGGCCGACCCTGACCCGCGCTGCCATTGAAGAACATTGCCGCTTAAGCAAGGAAGCCGGCGTCGGCACATTTCTCTACTACAACACCACCGAGTCGGAATATTGGTACGCCCAACAGAATTTCTCCAAGAGTATTGCGAAGAGTGAAGATGACCAGACCATCGCTGCCTGGCGTGGACGCGAATATCCCAGCAAGCGCGCCTGTTGGCTGATGAACTCCGACCCCAGCACCGGTTTCGGCCAGCACATGGTCGATGAGGCGAAACAGATGGTGCAGTCCTATCCAGACGCCGCAGGTTTTTTCTGGGATGTGTACGGCCGCAGCTACATGTTCGACTTCGCCCATGACGATGGCATTACCATGGTCGACAACAAGCCGGCCTACTATCCGGAGTTCATGTATCGCCGCCTGCTCGATCAATCGATCGGCCCGTTGCTGCACGATCGCGGCATGACCATTACCGCGAATAAGCCTGTCACGGTGGCCAGCACCCGCGGTATCGACGGCATCATGATGATGGAGAACGCACCCTATGAAGTGAGCCCAGGTTGGATCACGACGCAAAGCTATCTTGGCCTGACGCGCCACGTGATGATTCTCGACGACAATGGCTCCGATCAGGAAATCCTCTATCTCCACTGCCTGCGCTATGGAGCTTTCAACTCGCTGGTCTCCGATCACACCCGGGACGGCAAGCCATTGCCGGCGGAAACCGTGGCGTACAACGAGAAACTCCACAACATGTACCAGCCGTATGTAAATATGTTTGCCGGCAAGAGGTGGATTTTCTATCCCCACGCGCTGGACCTCCCCGCGAACACTTACGGCAACATATTTCAGCTAAAAAATGGCGATGTCATGATCACCATGATCTCGGCCTGGCGCGCCTTGAACCATGCGTATGGTTCCGATTCCAACTTGCAGGTAATTGCACGACTGCCGAACGCAGACGCGGTCCACTCGGTGGAAGTTGATTCCGTCGACCTCGGCGAGAAAACGTCTGTCATCCCACAGCGCGATGGAAATCAGCTCACCATCACTGTGCCCAGGCATGGAAAGGCTACGGTCATCCTGCTGCACATGAAGAGCTAGGCAGGCGCGCACGCTCGACGTCAGCGTCGTTCTAACATTCTGAAGAAAGACGAGGGTGAGTTTGTTACCAAGCCTGTTCGCCGGCATTTACACTCAACCCATGCCCCTCGCAACACGACGTTCGTTCGCACCGAGTCATCCGCGTTTCCATGAACCCTTTGCTTTCGTGCTCGCCGCGTGCCTGCTGCTTCCCTGCGCCGGATGGTCGCAAACCTTCAAGTCGAAAGATCTCGCCCCCGCGCCGCAACTGCAGACCAATACATTGCAGGATCGAATCGCCCAATTGAACCTGATCTTTCATGACTATTGGGAAGAGACGCTGAAGCATTCGCCGGAGATGGCTTCGACCATTGGTGATAAGCGCTACGACGACCAGCTGTCCGACTATTCTGATGAGGCTTTCAACGACTCGCTTGCCCGCGGCGAACGCTTCATCGAGCGGCTCGGCGCCGTCGACACCACCGGCATGAGCGACCAGGAAAAACTAAGCAAGCGCCTGCTGGTGCACGATCTGGTCGATCAGCAGGAATCGTCGGTGTGCGAACCCTGGCAAACTCCCGTCACTCAATTTTCAGGTATTCAAGTCGATCTGCCGATGCTGGCCGGCCTGCTCTCCTTCACTTCCGCGGACGACTACACGCATTACATCGCGCGCCTGAACAAAGTTCCCGCCGCCATCCTTCAGATCAGCACCGACCTCATGCTGGGCGAGGAAGCCGGCCGCAGCGAGCCGCAATCGATCATGCAGAAAGTGCTGGTGCAGGCGAATGCTCTTGCAACAGGCAAGCCGGAAGATTCTCCGTTTGCCAGCCCGCTGCAGCACTTCCCTGCCAGCATCTCCGCGCAGGATCGCGCCCAGATTCGAACCGCGCTGCTGACTGCCATTCGCACCCAGGTGCAACCCGCATTCGGCCATTTCGCCAAGTATCTGGCCGCGCAATATATTCCAAACGCCCGCAAGGATCCCGGCCTCTGGGCCACGAAAGATGGGGACGCGTGCTATGCGTATTTCGTCCAGAGCTACACCACCACGGACATGACGCCCGAGCAGGTGTACCAGATGGGCGTCGACGACGTAGCACGCATCGAGCCACAATTGCTGGCCGTTGTGCACCAGCTTGGCTATAAGGATTTGCGAAGCCTTCACGAAGCGCTCGTCAACAATCCCAAAGAGCATGCGCAATCGGGCGCGCAACTGATCGCGCTCTACCAGCACTATGTAGACCAGATGGAACCGAAGCTGCCCGACCTGGTGACCATGCTGCCGCACGCGCCGCTAAAGGTGGTTGAGATGCCGACCTTCGGAGCTGCTGATCAGGTTCCGGCCGACTATCAACCCGGCACACCCGATGGTTCCCGACCCGGTGAGATTCGCGTCAACACCACCGACGCCAGCAAGCGCCTGCTAACCCAGGTGGAGGCGATTGCGTATCACGAAGGCGTCCCTGGCCATCACCTGCAAATTTCGCTGGCGCAGGAACAGACCGGCATTCCGGAGTTTCGCCGCTTTGAAATGTATACCGCCTTCGTCGAAGGCTGGGCATTCTATAGCGAGCAGTTAGGCAAGCAAGTTGGCTTCTACCAGGACCCCTACAGCGACTACGGCATGCTGCAAAATCAAATGTGGCGCGCCGTTCGCCTGGTCGTCGACACCGGCGTTCACTACAAGCATTGGACCCGCGAGCAGATGGTGCAGTACTTCCACGACCACACCGCAATGGATGACATTACCATTCAGGAAGAGGTCGATCGCTACATCGCGTGGCCGGGCCAAGCCCTTGCCTACGATGTTGGCCGATTGAAAATTCTGGAGCTACGTGCCGAGGCGGAGAAAGCACTGGGAAAGAACTTCGACCTTCGCGCTTTTCATGATGAAGTGCTGGATTCAGGTGCCCTGCCTCTCGATATTCTGCAGCAGCGCTTGGACGCTTGGATTCAACAGCAGCAGCAGAATTCATCTGGCCACGCAAAACTGCACAAGTCTAGTCGAACGACGGAAGGAAACTAAGTTGATGGCCAAGAAAAAAGAAAAATCCAAGCAGGAACACGCATCCACCTCCAATTCAAAAGTAGCGTTAATCGGTGCGGGAAAAATGGGCGGCATTTTGCTGCAGGCATTCTTGAACAAGGGCCTGTTCCGCCCGGAAAATATCCGCGCCACCGTGCAACATCCGGAGCGCGCCCAGAAGCTATCTGAAAAATGGGGCGTATCCGTTTCCACCGACAATCTAGCCGCCGCACGCAACAGTGACTTGATCCTGCTGGGCGTAAAGCCGCAGACAGTGCCTGAGGTTCTGGAGCAGATTCGTCCAGCCCTCACTGCCAAGAAGACGATCATCTCATTCGCCGCATCGGTGAAAACCAGCGCAATAGAAAAATCTGCGGGCGTTGATCTCGCCGTTATCCGCGCCATGCCCAACACGCCTTCCATGCTCGGGTGTGGAGCAACCGCACTCTGCCGCGGCAAGTTCGTCACCGACGAGCAACTGGCTGTCGCGGAGAAGGTGTTCGCCAGCGTTGGCCGCACTGTCACCGTGGATGAAAAACATATGGACGCGGTCACCGCGCTGTCCGCCAGTGGACCCGCCTACATCTACATCATTCTTGAATCCCTGGCGGAAGGTGGAGTCAAGGTCGGCTTGCCGCGTGACATCGCTACGCTGCTGGCGGCCCAGATGGCGCTGGGCGCAGCCACCATGGTGCTTGAAACCGGCAGCCATCCGGCACTGTTGAAAGACGCCGTCACCACGCCCGCTGGCTGCACTATCGACGGCATTCTGGAACTGGAAGAAGGCGGCCTGCGCGTCACCCTGATCAAAGCTGTTATGCGCGCAGCGCAACGGGCGAAGGAACTGGCATCCAGCTAGCCGCCAGCCGCTTACCGATGGATTTCAACGGGTCTCAATTTTCGTAGCAATCTGGTGGTACTCGGCCCGCGAGATGATGTGGCGGCGCACAAGCTCTTCTGAATTTTGGTACGGCCTGGCCGCGATGATTCTATCCGCAGCGGCGCCGTCAATGCCCGATAATGTCTCCAGCTGTTCTTTGCTGGCTTTGTTGATGTTGAGCGGACCCTTGGTTTTGAGGCCCTCGACGATACCCTGGGCAACTGCTTTGGTATCGCGCGCCGCGGCCGCTGTTGCGCTGGCCGTCTGCTGGCGAATCTGGTCAGGGCTTGGGCCCGACGGAGCACAACCGCAAAGTGTAACCAATCCGAGCGTTGCAATAACGATCCATTTCATCCGAACTTAGATGCTGTTAGCCCCGCGGCCGATGTGCAGGATTCGCGTTTCTTTCCTCCGGCCAAGCCATTCTTTAGTCCCCTCGTATACCCTGAACACATCCGCTCACATCATCCTGCTCAAAGGATACGAGCTCAGGACTGCCATGGTCGCAACCCGCTCGCTCTCGAGAATTCGCAAGCGCATCTCGATCCGCGGAGTGGTGCAGGGCGTCGGCTTCCGTCCCTTCGTCTACAACTTGGCCGAGTCACTGCAGTTGTCGGGCTTTATCTGGAATTCCTCTTCCGGAGTCACGATCGAAATCGAAGGCCCGGATCAGACCGTCGAGCAATTTCTCCAGACCTTGCAGACCAGCCCGCCACCCTTGGCACAAATGATGGAAATTACGTTGGAAGAAGTTTCCTTGCACAATGAAAGTGGATTTTCCATTCAAGCCAGCCACGAGCAGGAAAACGCATTCGCCTTCATCTCCCCCGACGTAGCCACCTGTGACGATTGCTGGCAGGAGTTTGGCGATCCGGCGAATCGACGCTTTGGCTATCCTTTCACCAACTGCACCAACTGCGGGCCGCGCTACGCCATTATTCAGGACACCCCGTACGATCGCCCCACAACCACCATGGCGTCGTTTCGCATGTGCAAACTTTGCCAGGCGGAATATCAGAATCCCGGCGATCGACGCTTTCACGCGCAGCCCAATGCGTGCCCTGCCTGCGGTCCCAGCCTGATGCTGGTTGAAAGCCGCCGGCATAACCAGGATGCACGCCTGCCAATTGGCCATGATTTTTCTGCGACGCAGTCATCTTCGCTACCGACATTGCACCGCGTCCGCGACCTGCTGCAGGCGGGACGATTGATTGCGGTGAAAGGGCTGGGTGGCTTTCTGCTGGCCTGTGACGCGCAAAACGACGCAGCGGTGCGTCAGCTTCGAA
Organism: uncultured Acidobacteriota bacterium; assembly: GCA_963737095.1. Classification (GTDB taxonomy): domain Bacteria; phylum Acidobacteriota; class Terriglobia; order Terriglobales; family Acidobacteriaceae; genus JAKAAZ01. The sequence continues at coordinate 426,076 of CAVTRK010000008.1, read as the reverse complement.
AGCGCAAGCGTCGCAGCGACAAGCCCTTTGCCGTCATGGCGCGCGACTTGGACGAAGTGGATAAATTCTGCGTTGTGTCGGAAGCTGATCGCATTGCCTTACAAAGTCCCCGGCGCCCCATCGTCATTCTCCAGCGCCGGCCAGAGTCGAATCTCTCCCGCTCGATTGCCCCCGGCAACGAATCCATCGGCGTGATGTTGCCCTACACACCACTGCACTATTTGCTGTTCAGCGATTCGTCGAGCGGCCCATCGCAGTTCACCGCATTAGTCATGACCAGCGGCAACCTGAGCGAAGAACCCATCGTAGTCTCCAACGAAGAGGCGTGGCAGCAATTGGAGCCTGTTGCGGATTGGTTCCTGTTCCACAACCGCGACATCTATATGCGCGCTGACGACTCGGTAGTGCGCACATTCCAGGGACGGGAGCGGGTGCTGCGTCGCTCGCGAGGTTACGTGCCGCAGTCGATCGACCTCGGCGCCCCCATGCTCGAACTGCTGGCATGCGGCGCGGAGTTGAAACATACGTTCTGCCTGACCAAGGACCATTACGCCATCCTCAGCCAACACATCGGCGACCTGGAAAATTATGAGACACTCTGTTTCTTTCAAGAGACACTCGCCAATCTGAAGAAGTTGTTCCGGGCCGAGCCGCAGGCGGTTGCCTACGATCTGCACCCGAACTACCGCAGCTCCCAGTTCGCGCTTTCTTTGCCTCTGGAGCGCAAAATCGGCGTGCAACATCATCATGCGCACATTGCCAGTTGCATGGTAGAAAATCATCTGCAAGGCAAAGTCATCGGGGTCGCATTCGATGGCACCGGTTATGGCACGGATGGAAAAATCTGGGGTGGAGAATTCCTTATTGCCGATCTGGAAACATTTGAACGGCGAGCCCACCTGCGTTATCTTCCCCTTCCCGGTGGCGATGCCGCAGTGCGTCAGCCATGGCGCATGGCTCTCAGCTATTTGCGGGATACGTTCGGCAATGGAGCACTCCCACCGGGAATGCACTTTCTGAATACTGTGCCGGAAAAACAAATTGCCGTGGTCGACACCATGATTGCCGGCCGCATCCAGTCCTTCGACACTTCTTCCATCGGCCGACTCTTCGATGCCGTCGCCGCCCTGGTAGGGCTAGGGTCAGAGGTAACGTTTGAAGGGCAGGCAGCCATCGCGTTGGAGTCGGCAACACAACCAGGCGTGGAGGATCGTTACAGCTTTCATCTTGAAAAGGGTGAACCCAGCGCAGTTGGATATGCGTCCGCTGATTGAAGAAATTGTCCGCGATCTGACACGTGGCGTCTCTGTCGGACTGATTTCCGCACGCTTCCACAACACGGTGACTGCTGCCATCGTCGAGATGTGCCAACAGATTCGTCAGAAGGAAAAATTGACCCGAGGTTTGCCTCAGCGGCGGAGTGTTCCAAAACATGTATTTGCTAAAACGCACTGTAAGAGACTTAGATAAGGATGGGTTTCAGGTTTTCCTGCACGCTCTGGTTCCGCCTAATGACGGCGGAATCTCTCTGGGGCAGGCAGCGATTGCGAATGCGGTGCTGCAGCGGGAAAAGTAGCAAGGAGATGAATTATGTGTCTGGCCATTCCGGGTAAAGTTGTTGAAGCTTTCGATCAGGGCGGCATGAGAATGGCGAAGGTCCAGTTCGGCGGAATCATCCGCGAGGCTTGCCTGGAATATGTGCCCGACACCAAGGTTGGCGAGTATGTTCTGGTCCACGTAGGTTTTGCCATCAGCAAGGTGGATGAGGAAGAAGCCCATCGCACCTATCAAATATTGGAAGAGATGGATCAGCTTTCCGAGTTGATGGCTCCCGTGGTCGAGGAGCGAGAGGCGTCCACTCCAGCGGCTGGCGATTCTACGAACACGACCAGGCAGACTCCTGCCAGGGAGTCGCGCCAAATGAAGTATCTGGACGAATATCGCGATGGGCGAGTCGCGCGCAAAATCGTGGACGAAATTCAACGCGTCCAGACCAAGCCCTGGGTGATTATGGAAGTTTGCGGCGGTCAGACCCACTCCATCGTGAAAAACGGGATTGATTATTTGCTGCCCGAAGGCGTCGAGTTGGTCCATGGACCCGGCTGCCCGGTCTGCGTGACGCCGCTGGAAATGATCGATAAGGCGCACACCATTGCGCGCATGCCCGACGTGATCTTCTGCTCATTCGGGGACATGCTGCGCGTTCCCGGATCGCAGGGCGACCTGTTCACCATCAAGTCCCAGGGCGCCGACGTTCGCGTGGTATATTCCCCCATCGACTGCATCAAGATTGCACATGCCAATCCAGAGAAGAAAATCGTCTTCTTTGCTATCGGATTTGAGACCACTGCGCCGGCAAATGCCATGCTTGCCTGGAGAGCGAAACAGGAAGGCCTGAAGAACGTCTCCCTGTTGGTGTCGCATGTTTTGGTTCCACCCGCCCTCTCGGCCATCCTGCAATCGCCGGAGAATCGCGTGCAGGGATTTCTAGGTCCCGGCCATGTTTGCGCTGTCATGGGCTATGAAGAGTACGAACCGATCAGCGCCAGGCATCATGTGCCCATCGTCGTCAGTGGTTTCGAGCCACTCGATATCCTTGAGGGTACGCTGATGACGATTCGCCAACTGGAAACGGAGCGCGGTGAAGTCGAAAATCAATACTCGCGTGTTCTGAATCGTGAAGGAAACAAGGCTGCGCAGAAACTTGTCTTCCAGGTGTTCCAGGTCGGAGATCGCAATTGGCGCGGCATCGGCACCATTCCGCAAAGCGGCTACCATCTGCGGCCGGAGTTCGCGGATCATGACGCGGAAAAGCTGTTCGACGTAGCGCAGATTGCAACCCGCGAGTCTGCCATCTGTATCAGCGGAGAAATTTTGCGTGGCATCAAGAAGCCGAAAGATTGCCCCGCATTTGGTACGGCATGCACCCCGCAAAGTCCGCTCGGCGCTACCATGGTTTCCGCCGAAGGCGCATGCGCGGCCTACTACGCCTACGGACGCCATCTGAATCCGCCAAAAAGTGTCGATGTCCCTGTCCATTCGGTAGGAGGCGCGGCATGACGCAAGCCGATCGTGATGCGGGTGTTCCCGCCGCGTCCACCGATTCGACCTCTTCGAATGCGACGGACGAAATTCCAAATCCATTGTTTGGCAGCTGCCCATTGCCGATTTTTCAGCATAAAAATATCGTGTTGGGTCACGGCAGTGGAGGCAAGCTGACATCGGAGCTGATCGATAAAGTATTTCTGCGGGCCTTCGCGAATCCCATTCTGGACAAGTTGGACGACCAGGCGGTGCTTCAAATCAACGGGGCTCGGCTCGCCTTCACCACCGATAGCTTTGTTGTTACGCCAATCTTTTTCCCCGGTGGCGATATCGGGTCGCTCTCCATTAACGGCACCGTGAATGACTTGGCGATGAGCGGCGCGCGTCCGCTGTATCTTGCGGCTGCTTTCATCCTGGAAGAAGGCTTGCCCGCTGAAGAATTGAGCCGCGTTGTCGAATCGATGGGAATCGCTGCGCGCGATGCCGGGGTACAGTTGGTCACCGGCGATACCAAGGTGGTCAATCGAGGCAAGGGCGACAAGCTTTTCATTACGACGACCGGGATCGGCGTCATCCAACGAGAGGTCAACATCTCCGCCAGCCGCGCGCGTCCCGGCGACAAGATCCTGTTGAGTGGCTACATCGGCGACCATGGCATGGCGATTATGTCGAAGCGCGAAAATCTAGAATTTGAAGGTGCGATTGAAAGCGACTGCGCCGCGCTGAATGGCCTGGTGGACTGCATACTGGATGCATGTGATGCTGTCGCGCTGAAGAGAAACGGCGATCATCCGCTGCACTGCATGCGCGATCCTACCCGCGGAGGTGTCGCGACCACCCTGAATGAGATCGCATCCCAATCGAAGGTTGGCATGTTTTTGCACGAGGATCAAATTCCCGTGCGCGAAAGCGTCCAAGGTGCGTGCGAAATCCTCGGCCTCGACCCGCTGTACGTGGCGAATGAAGGAAAACTGGTGGCTATCTTAGCCGCAGACGCCGCCGATGCGGTTCTGCGCGCCATGCAGGGGCATCGGCTGGGGCGAGATGCGAAAATGATTGGAGAGGTCGTTTCAGAACACCCCGGCATGGTGCGAATGCAGACCCGAGTGGGCGGCACGCGCATTCTGGATGTGATGTTCGGGGAGCAGCTACCTAGAATTTGTTAGCGTTCGCCGCAGCAGGCCAAAAACAAAATCAGCATGCACTTGATTGCGAAAGATATTTTGACGACGCATACCACGCTCTACGCCGCCCTGTTCACCGCCGCCGTACTCGGCTTTCGCCATGGGTTCGACTACGACCACATTGCCGCGATCACCGACGTGGTCAGCGTGCAATCCTCGAAACGTGTGGCCATGAAACTGGGCATGATCTACGCCCTGGGTCACGCCCTCACCGTCGCGGGCCTGGGCTCCATCGTCATCTTGCTGGGAATCAGCCTGCCGGCCGGCATCGATCGCTGGGCAGAGCGTCTGGTTGGTCTCACCTTGGTAGTTCTAGGAATTTATGTTCTGGGAACTTTGGTGTTGCGCCCGGAAGACACGCTGCCGAAGAGCCGCTACATGTTGCTCCACGCCGGCTATCATCGTGCGCGACTGGCATTCAAGCGGCGCGAAGAAGGCGCTCCTATCGAAGCCTACGCACCGCCGAAAAATTTCGACGCGCGCTCTGTTTTTGTCATCGGCGTGATCCACGGCCTGGGAGCGGAAACTCCAAGCCAGCTGATGATTTTTCTTCTCGCAGCAAATCTGGGAGGCGCTGCCCTGGGCATGCTGGGATTAGGTATGTTCCTTGCCGGCCTCTTGACGATGAACGCAGTGATGACGGCATCCGCGGCTGGACTCTTCGGCGTCTCGCGCCACCGTCCGCAGTTTCTTCGCGCCGTCTCCGCGCTCACGGCAATTTACAGCCTGGCGATGGGCATCATCTTCCTCGCAGGACGCGCTTCTTTTCTGCCCACGCTGAATTAATCTCGACCGAACCGAGCAATGCCTAGCATTGAATTCCGGCCTTCGCCAGCGTGGCTTTCAGTCCCTTCATGCTGATGCGCGTCGAAGCCTCCGGAGTACCTGCGCCGCGCCAATGCGTCTCCAGACTGACGGCGTAATGGTATCCATCCCGCTTCAACGCGCGGAATTGCCCCACCCAATCTACGATTCCAGCACCCACGGGAGCCCAGTCATATCCGCCGCCCGGCTTGCGGACAACATCCTTGCAGTGGCAGTGTCCAATGCGTTTCTCCGGTAACAAAGTAAACCCATTTGGATAGGGCGTGCTGCCAGTCGCGGCCGCATTTCCCGGATCCCAATTCAGCATAAAGTTCTGGTTCGGAATCGCATGCAATACGGCGGCAGCTTCCGCCCCCGTCGCAGTATTGCAAGCCATTTCGTTTTCCAACAGCAGAATTTTGTCGTGCTTCGCGCACTCTTCCGCAGCCTCGCGCAGCTTGTCATTCATCGCTGCCCGATATGGCGTCTGGTCGTCCAGTCGCCAAAAATCAAAGCAGCGAATGCGATCCGTCTGAAATGCTTTCGCCAGCTCGATACAGCGCTCTAGAACTTTTTCCTGCTGCTTAAAACCAAAGTCAGCGCCAAATTGATCGCGACGTTCCGGGACCTTTGAAGGCGGCGCTCCCGGCCAATCCACCTTGAACAATGGGCTGGCAATATCTGTCACCCGCAGTTTGTTCTTCTCCAGAATCTTCCGCGCTTCCGCGATTTCAGACGCGTCCAGATCGACAATATTCTTGTTCCACATGCCGCGAAGTTCAATCCAGCTCAGGCCGAAATCCTTCGACGCGATTTCGCATGCCCGGCCAAAATCCTGCGTGATTTCGTCATTGATGACAGCAAGGCGAAATGGACAGCTCATACCTGCACTCCTAGCTTGTGGATTAAATAATCTTTACTCATTTCAGCAGACTGTTTCGGTGTGCGGTGGACACCGGTTCGCTCTCCATCCAGTTCCACCACGCCCCAGCCTCGGAAGTTAGCGGTTCGCAGCGCGTCAAAGATGGCGACAAAGTTCACTCTTCCCTGCCCCAGCTCGACAAATTGATAGCCGCTTTTTGTCGGCGCCGACTCAACATCCTTCAGGTGCAGGAACAGCAGTCGATCGTGATATTTCCGAATGGCTTCCGCCGGATCGCCTCCACCCTGCAGATAGTGGCCGGTGTCTAGCTCCAGCTTGACGTATCGAGGATCGGCAGCATCCAGAATTGCATCCACCTGCTCCGGCGTTTGCCCGATCGATCCCATGTGATTGTGAAAGCCTGTCTGGATGCCATAGTCCGCAGCGCGCTTGCCGATCTCCGTCAGCAGCATGCCTTCCCGCTTGTAGTCGCTGGACGTGTAGCTTTTCTGCGCGAACGTGCCAATCACCTGCAAATATTTTCCGCCAGCCTGGTGGAGATATTTCGCGTGAGCGGCATGCGTATCCAACATTTTCTTCTCCGCCGCAGGATCAAGCGGAGCATCGCCACTGGATAGGGCGACAAAGGTCAGGTGATGCTTCGCCAGTTTCTCCTTCACCGCGTGCGGGTCAGGATATTCACCGATTACGTTCGCACGTAGCTGGATGCCGGGATAGCCGACAGCTGAAACATCCTCAATCGCCTGGTTATCATTTTCATTCCAGGTAATGGCGGCATACCCAATCTGGATCTTCATGGGCCCACGATGGATGGGCGTGTCGAAGTACGACAAATCCATAGGGGGATACAGAAGCGAGTCCCCGGTAAGAGCATGCGCGGCGCGAACTGGAACGGAAACCACTGCGGCCGCGGCGCCGAGGCTCACTAGAAAATCGCGACGAGAATAAGCCATGGGCAACAACTCCCTTGTTAAAACGTTTTTGGCTTGCCTGATATTTGTACCACTGGATCGGTAGGACGGCGCAATGAGTCGATAGTTTTCTCGTTCCTATTTGTACCCGTTCTCACCCCTCGAAGTCCTCGAGCGATGCGCCATCCACATTCATATACTGCCCTCCGCCTTTTCGCGGCGATCCAGATCGTTCGCAAGCTTCCGCACTGTAACTTTTGCCTCATCCTCTTGGGCTCCGCGATCCGCCGCACGCAAAACCCGACGAAGCCCCGCCATCACAAACGGATTGGTCGCACCATAAATCGCGATGTGCGCAACAGTTTCTTCCAGAAGCTCGCTGACAGTCGGCCGGGGAACGATGAGCCTCAACTGGCCTTCCTTGTCTTTTCGTCTGTCAGGGGTGTGCTTCTGCTTGGCCAACAGCGCCATCGCGCTTTCCAGTTCATCAATGCCATTGATCGCTGTAAACGGATCGTTGATACCAGGTGACAGAGCACGAATCACAACCTCCGTGAGCTGCAGGAATAGATAACGCACATCTTGTCCAGGTGTCCGCTCCCTGCCCAGGATGAATGCCTTGCGGAGTTGATCATTGGCTTTGCCCTGAAGCTGATTTGTTCCCCGGATACGGGCGACTTCCCGGCCCACCGTGACATGATCTCCAGGCTTGATCACCAACTCGACCTCAATATCTCCCGCACTCGCCACCGACACCATTGACTCAAGGTCGAGAGTTTGCAGGTAGCCGCTCCCCTGGGAGATAAAGAGCATCTCCCCACGCTGCCGCAGTTCGCCTTCATTCCCAGTTTTCGGCGACGCCTCGGCAGCATCCGAAGCATAGAACTTCGGAATGGCTCGATCTAAATCCTGCACAATTACCTTAATGATCTGCGAGGCCTGGATGGATGCGGAAATGTGGTGGATGAAATAAATCAGCAGCACCAGCGCGACCACCACCAACGCAATGGCAACAGAGACTGAAATCGCGGGCACGAACCCGCCGCCCACATCGGAGCCTCGGATTGCCCGTCCAACCATTACGCTGTAGATAAATGTCGAGATGAAGGTTCCCAGCAATACCTGCGTGGTGCGATCTCTCATGAAGTTTCGCAGCACACGGGAGCCGTATTGTTGCGATGCGATCGAGAGCGCGACCGCAGCCAGGGAGAATGTAACCGTCGAGGCCGTGATCATGGAACCCGCAATTGTGCTTAGCAGGGTTCGCGCCCCTTCCGGACCGCCAGTGTAGGCCCACGCTAATGAACCCTTGATACCAGGATCAACTCGATGGTCGACAAATAGCAACAACTGCGCCAGGCCAAACGCCAGCCCCAGCATGACCATGGGCACAAACCAGAATCCCGTTTGCAGTAGATCTACCCATCGTTGCCAGCGTGCGCGCATTTTTGCTCCAGTCGATTGTTTGGTTTCGCAGCGCCCGTTGCACAAATCACGTCCACGTTGGCGCGATTATTCCGACCCAAACAATGGGATGCGATGAATCCGCAATGGGTACGATCGACAGAGAACTTTCGCTATTTCGGAGGGCAGTCGAGAATGAATGCGACGTTGGTGACATCCGCCTTCTCAGGGATTGAAATCTGATAGGCCTGCGCAACGTTCGCATTCGGTATGTCCTTGTGGAACTCGCGCTGCGCGCCATTTTCCTCCCAGATTTGAGTGATCCTCAGATGCTGGGTCGCCGACGGATTTTCTGGACGAATACTTGCCATTCGAAAATGATCGATGGCCAAGCCGTCAAATTGATAGCGTATGAAGACATGCTCCGTCCCACCCGGCAGATCGCGCACGCTGCGGTCCACCTCCGGCCAGCGCAGCACCTGCTTCACGGGCTGACCGTCAAGCCACGTCAGCTTGGGGCTATAGGTCCACAGCGTCTTCCAGGGTCCGTGGCTGCTGGTCGCCCACGAAATAGAAGCCGAACCGGGCCCCTTGCGGTTCGCAGGCCACGGCGTGACATGTCGAATCTCTGCGGTGAATTTATTGGGCGCAATTCCATCCGTCAGGTCGAGGAATCTGCCGCCGACATCGAAGCCGCTCAAATCCCTATCGTTGGCGGAGATTTCCAAGATGACATCTGCCGCCTTATCCCCGTCGTTGACCCAGTAACCCTGTCCATCCTGAGACGTATAGCTGGCGTTCTCAATTTTGGATGCATATTCATTCAAATGTGAGGACCATACTGGCAGCTCCGTCCTGACATCTTTTCCGGCGCGGTATTCAAATTGATTTTCCCCAGGCGCCAGCGCAGGAATTGTGCGCGGATTCAACTGAAATATCGTGGTGAGGAAAACATCCTGCAACGACGGATTCCCCGCACCATGCAGCGAGAAACGGAGCAAGTACCCATATGTGCCCGACACCGCCGTGCGATGACCTTGCGCACCTGGCAAATCCGCTGCATGAATTTCCCATGGCCCGGTAAAAGGGCCGGCAAGCGAAGCGCTTTCTGTCCAGCTGCGGCCGCCATCGATAGACGTCGCGGCCGTCAGCTTGTCCTGCGCTGTCGGCAGCACCGCCTGCACAGAAAAATGCGCGTCAATAATCACGTACGGTGAAGGCATGGAAAAGGTGTAGGCTGCGTCCTCACCGTGACGCGTTAAATCGCTGGAAATGTTCGTGGGGCGATACTCAATTTTTCCGGTGGCCCAGGTACGCGCATCTTTTTCGCTCCGCGGCCCAGCCGCCGGCGGCAAACTGAACTGCGCAAAATCCGGAAGAATCTTCCAGTCTTTGCCGTCGTAGGTATATGGCAGATAGAAGGTCCCCGTGGGCGTGGGGCGATAGTAGCGAATCATCCGCTCACCTGGCCGCAAGACAAAATCCATGGTGCGGCCTTCAGGATAGCGGCGATACGCATACAGATAATTGTCGTTGATAGATGTGTACAGTTCGGCGAGATCCTTCATGTCTCCTGCGCGAACGTCTGCGGGATACCAGGGAGTATCGACGGTCTTCGGGTTCGACGTCGTCGGTCCGGTGACATTCCTGGTAATGATGCTGCCATCATGCTCCAGTTGCCAGACGGAGGCAACATCGCGCAACTTCAGCGGACCATCTCCTATGGGGTTATATCCAAGTTCGTCGGAGTCGAACATGTGATATGCGCCGTCGTAATAGACTTCGGCAACGGTATGGCCGGTAAGAAACCACACGCGTGAGTGCTTGAACCCACCGGCATCGTAGGTCGCTGCCATCAAGGGTCCATCCTGATAGCAGAGGCCATAGCCATAGCTATTCAGCAGCTTGATCGGGTCGAGTACCTGCCCCACCGGTTCCTCATACGCCCATCCGGGAATGTGGTAGAACATCCCAGGCTTCACGAACCGCCCATCCGTCAGGTAGAAGCGCCAGATCGCTTCGGCTTTTTCGCGGTCGGTGGTGGCGTGATATTGCCGATAGATTCCCTGCACCAGGCTGGTCATATTACTGGTATCCACCTGGCCCACCTTGGTGACTTCCGGCGAATACACTTGCGCCCGCAGGTTGGTTGAACCAGCGAAAACCAACGCCGCAGCCAGTACCGCGAAAACGAATTTATTTTGCATGCAGCAATTCCTTTTCAGAAAAAAACTTCCCTATTGCAGATCTATCGTTTGTTGGACGCTCTGCCCGCTCATCACGTCGTGAACGCTGATCGTCCATCTGCCCGGAGCATCATTCGCGGCAAACGGAATCGCCCGAGCTCCCGAACCATCGCGCGCGAGCACATTTCCAGAATAGAAGATCTGCCGATTTCCCTTGGGATCCACCACATCGACATGGAACACACTTCGGTCTGCTGGCGAGGCCGAAGTATGAATGGCGACGTTCGCAATGGTTCCACGCTCCACCTTTTCTGGAACGGATACCTGCATCTCCGGCAGCGGCGTGTCGCTGGCAACCAGGATTGTCGGATCGTACGGTCCCACGGTCAGAGTCAGATCCTTCTTCGCGGCCCCCAGACCCTTGTTCGCCATCGTGTCATATAGGTACATGGCGTTCGGCAGGTGCAGATGCACGGTCGTCGGTTTAGTAAATCGCTCGTTCGACTGAAAATCCGCCGGCCCCAGCTCATTCACTCGCAATTGCGGATTGGACTGCAGTGCGATGATCCGCGTCCCGCCATTGGCGTACACATGCACATCAATCCCAACTATCGAGTGGCCCTGTCCGTCCTCCACTGAAAATTCAGGGTGAGCATCGTTCGCACGCAGCAGTTGCTCAATCCGCTGATGCACAGCGCCTTCTTTTCCGTCGAGGCGATCCTGCAAATAACTGATGATGTCAACATTTAGCAGAATCGCTTTTCCCTTGCCGTAGGGATGTACATTCACTTGTTCTGTATTCGCTCCGCCGAAAAGATCGGCTAAGGGCGAAGCAGGTAGTTTACGGCTGTGTTCATCGTAAGTTCCTGGAATTCCATCCGCAATGGCGACTCCACCCTGCGCAACAAATTGCCGAATCGCATTCGCCTCGGCTTTCGACAGCGAACTGGACTCCGGCAGCACCAATACTTGATAGCCGCCCTTCAGCAAATCGCCCTGCTCTACCTGTTCGTAGGAGACAAAGTTCGGCTGCCATCCTTCGTCCTCAATTAAATTGCACCAGGACTCGCGCAGCCGCATAAAGTTATTCGTCGAGCGTTCATATTGCGGGCTGCGAGTCATCCAGGCATCGCCATCTGGCCGCCGCTCCAGCATCCATTGCGTGCGCATGCTGGGCTGCGAATAGTGGATCGCGATCCGGTTGTTGACTGGGTGGCTATTGATGATCAGCGCGCCTTCGCCGCCGCGAATCGCCTTATATAACTCGCCCGCCTGCTTGCCGGTATCACTCGGCTGGCCATCACTCTGCACGTATTTTTCGCCTTCATCCCAAATAATCAATCCGCGATTGCCGTGCAGCAACTCGTACCAGACACGCTGCCGCTCACGATCGCCGGCGGCAAAGCTTGTGCTCATGATCACCATCTTGGGATTGAGCGAGTGAACGATGTCCACACTGCGACCAATGTCGTACGGCTCAATGGCATTCAGCACTTTCGAGATGCGGGAGTAGTCATACCCGCCCCACCCAGGCATCTGTCCGCCGCCGATATTCACGTAGGCGTGCGGATCGCCCTCGTGGATTGCATCTACACCCATCTTCAGCGCGTCGGCATAGGAAATATCCATCCACTCTTTCAAGTCTGCCCACGCCGCGTAGTTATCGTCGGTGCGCTTCATGGCCTGATTCGTCGTCAGCGGCATTACCAGGTTCCAATTGGTGAAGTTCGTTCCCCATTCCTGGTTCAGCGCGCCCAGGCTGCCGTATTGCGTCTGCAGCCAGCGCCGCATGGGCACCAGCGATTCATCGGAGAAATCAAAGTCCCACGCAGCTTCCAATTCGGCGATCCCGGACTCATCGGCCAGGCTGTAAAAATACGGCCGATAAGGTGCGAGCCGCTCCGCCGTTGCCACTCCTCGATCGTGAATGAGCTGACGCCAATACGGATCCCAGAAACTCGGATGACGTTTGAAAGCTGCCAGGCTGTTGGGATCTTCCTGATAGAGTTTCTTGGCCTGGATGAACGACCACCCTACTGTACGATCCGGACGCCAGCGATGATATTCAGAGTAGTAGTCGGTGGCGAGGCTCTCCGAGTACCAGCGCATATTGTTGTCGATCAAAAAATCCGGCAGTTCGATATTGCGGCTGGAATAGGTCGCGCCGTTAATCTCCAGCTTTTGCAGGTCGGGAACAAGGTTCGCCGGGTAATTCTGCCACATCATGATGACGTAGTCCTTCCACCCGGTAAACGGCGGCTGCGCTACGAAATCTGTATCGGCGGATTCGCTGCGGTTGTAGGCGCCGCCCTTGATATCTTTTCCGTCCAATTTCAGATCAACGTGAAGATGATTCTTCATCGCGACCGCCAGGGACATGTCGATTGGAAATGTGATGTCGGTTTCGTCCAGCAGATCGGCCGGCAGTGTCTTGTCTTCCACGGTGCGGCCAAGGCTGTCCGTCCACAGCAGGTGTACATCCGCGTGACCAGTAAATCCCTGGCTCAGCCGATAGACCACGGGCACATGGCCACTTCGCACCAGGACGTTCGATGGCAGAATGATTTTTGACGGCCGTCGGGCATCACCGGAGGTGTTGACGGTGGCAGATGCCAAGGCGGTGCCAGCGGTGAGAGTTATCGCCAGCAGAGTTCCAGCAAGAATCGTGCAACGCTTCATCCAGTTCATCGCTCTCCTCATCATGCTTCGTTATTGCTCATTGCGCTGCGGCAAGGTTGTGCTTGCAACCACCTCGACCAGTCCAACAATCTCATTCAAGCTGTTTCGTACTGGAGCCAGTACCGAAATCATCCCAGGTTTGTTTCGGATCGTTCGTGTTTTTCCGGTCTGCAGCACGTCGCGCATTTCCGGCGGCATCTCCTGATCCAGTTCTCCATTCCAGAACTGGCTCAGGTTATATTTGTTGCGAATCACAACCTGAATCTTCTGCGTGGTGGGAACAGGCATCCACAGATTCACATCGACTGGATAGGAAGCCAGCATTGCCAGGCGAATCAGCGTTTTTTTCGTCTGGATGAACGGAGCATCATGCACGTCATAGTTGTCTCCCGCCTGAAATTCATCACGCGGATCCGAGTGCAGCATATGTTGCAGCGCGCGCTGGGTTACGATGTGCTGACACACATCGCCGTCGATCATGACTGAAGCCACGCGCGCAATCTCCTGCAATTCCTGTTGTTGCGCCTCCAGGCTGACCCCGGCGGAGGTGCGTGTCTGCGCGCTTGCCGGAGCACCGACGGCTGAAGTAAACAGGACTTGCGAACCGACCAGAATGAATGCAACGAGTCTCATTGCGCCCTCCCAGCCTGCTTCACAGCAAAATCATGCACACGCTCCCAGGCATCCGGCTGCGGAGTTGGAAACTGCGCGAAATAGGGCTTCAGCGCAACATCAAAATCAGGATTGGTCCAATCGATCGGGTCTCCGGAAGGTGGCGGCGCTGGAGAATGCTTCCACTGCGCCAGCTTGGTGTTGTCGAATAACCCAACCACCTGTTCTTGAACAGCGTCGCGAGAACCTCGCTTCGCTTCTTCTTCCAGCAGGTCGAGATCCTGGACCGTGTTTCGCTGCAACTTCAACCGAATGCTTGGAATCGGTCCTTCAATTCCGAACTGTTCGCCGGAGTAGGCCAACGTCTCCGCTCCACCATTCGTCAGCGCTTGAAACGGATGAGGGCCGGGACTGACCGCGAGCCATCGCACGAAGCCGTCGACTCCATAGATCCAGGCACGCAATGGATCACCCGCCATCGACGACGAAACATCCTGAACCGGCGGGGTGCCACCGTATATCCAGACAATGTCTCCCTGTTGCTTCAACGCAGGCAGTTGGTCGATGTTCCAGACAAATTCTCCTCCGCCTGCACACCATAATCCGATCACGCCCTTGAGCATGTGCATCTGTTGCCCCATCGTCCAGCTACTATCGGCCCGCATCACAAAGTGAACCGGTGTCGTTTTGGGCAACGCGTTCATCAACAGATCGTGATAGACAAAGAAGTACGCATCATCCTTGGGGAAACGCACCTCATCGCCATCCCACTCGAAACCCTTGTAGCGCTTTTTTTGATTGAAGAAAACTTCAAACCGCGTGTTCGTCCAATTCTTTTCTCGGAAGTGGCGTTCCATCTCTCCTACCACGTTCGTAAATTCCGTTTGATATCCAGGCTCACCCCACCACAAATAATTTGCCGGCCACTCCGGATTGATGGGCATGTACATGAACGGAATCGGCTGCGGACCACGACGTGTTCCATTGAAGGCAGTTCCATCCAGCACAGGCCCAAATAGGCGATCGAATTTATCCCAGCTGACAATGTGCTTCTCGCTGCCGGTACCGGCCAACTCCGGAGCAAAGCCCGGATCGACGTATCCTGAGTGACCGTAGCCAAGAACGTGATAGATGCCGCGGTTCTCGTAAAACAGCCGATAATACTGCTGGATCAGGTGAAACTGTTCGTCTTCCCTGGCGCGCCCCGAAGCCGCTAGCGCTTTTGGATATTGCGCCTGCAGCCAACCGATCCCATAGGAATTCGAGTCCACATTCAGAACATCCTGCGTCGGAATCTGCGCCGCCGATACTGAAACTGTGAAAGCAACAGTCTTGCGTACGGAACCATCCGTCAGTCGCGCATGACCACGGTATTCGCCGGGTTTTGTATTGGCGGCAATCCAAACATCCACCCAGAATGCGCGAACTTTTTGCCCTTCAATGGCGTTTTCATGATCCGGCATCTGGAAGCTGAACGGAACGCGAATCGGAATCAGCGCGTCCGGATAGTAATGCTTATCCGGGGTATTAAAGTGAAACCACTCGCGGTAGACTTCGACGGGCTGCGTCGACTCGATCGACAACTTGCAGTCCTTGCAGGCGGAGTCAGACTTGACGACCAGTTGAAACGAAACATAGCCGCCGCGTGCGGAACTAAGTTGGATCGAATGATTCCAGCTCGCCCCGGCAGCGTCGCTGGCGACAAAACTTCCAAACGGGTCCGGCCGATGATAGGCAGAAACCACCAACAGATCGGAAGCTCGACAACAACCGAGCGATACAAGCAGCAACAAAATTGAACCTGCGCAGAAATTCTTCATGCCGGCACTCTCCGGGACCAACGATTGCAGCAGCCGTGATTTAACGTTCAGTCGCGTGTCGCTTCTAAAACTGCAGCGGGGCGATCATCTGCTCCCTCACACAGAAGAATTGCTAGTGGGCCGCCGTGTCTTTCGCTGGTTCGATTGCATCGCCACGCAATTCAAAGCGCGGCCCAATATAGTCCGGCTCAATCTGTACTGCCTGGGCCATCAGCTTGTGCGCTTCGTCCGCGTTGCCGTTATATTCATCGATCAAAGCCTGCAGATAGTAGGCCCGGGCCCGATACATTGGATCGTTCGACTCATGCCGCGAATCAGCCACTGTCTGGAACTGCTGCATCAGCGCTGCCGCTTCCTTCTGGCGACCTAAGCGATCCAGCGAGAACACCATGAAAAAATTCTCCGGGCTGTAACTGTCGCTGCCACCGCCGGTAAGCTGATCCACGCCCCGAACGCTGTCCTTATAGGCTTGCTCCGCTTGCTGCTTTTGGCCCGTGGCATCGTAAGTGCGCCCGATGTAGTAATAGATTTGCGGCGCGGATTGGAATTCGAAGGTATCAATGCCCAGAGTTGTTGGAGGCGTAAGCGCGGCCCGGAATAGAGTCAGTGCCTGCTCGTAATCCCCTTTGTGGAACGCCTGCGCACCCTGCCCGTACTTCAATTCACGGTAAGCATCCCGCAAAGTGTAGACCCTGTGAACCGGAAGAAAGGTGTGGTGATCAATAATGTCTTGCGCCGCCTGGAACTTGCCCTGGATTAGATCGGCGATTAACAATCCCTGCACCAGGTGATCGTTCTTCGGATCGCGTGCAACAGCCTTTTGCAGCAACGCTACTTGCTCGTCGAACTTGCCGGTGCGGGCGTAAAGATCGGATAGATCATCCAGGGTGTCGGCACTCTCTGGATTCAATTCAACCGCCTTCTGTAACTCTGGAACGGCGGCCTCCAGCTTGCCATCTTCCTCGTACGCCAGCCCTAGCGCCCTCCTCGCAGCAAAGTCAGACGGATTGATCTGATTGATGGCCTGCCACTGCTCGATTGCCTCTACCTGGTGTCCGCGGTAGTAAAGCAGGCACGCCAGGTCAAATCGCGCAATCGTGTCATTCGGATTGTCCCCCACGGCGTCAGCAAGCGCTGGTTCCATCTCTGCGCGATACGGGAACCTCTCCACGATTCCAGCCGCAGCCTGCGCTTTCTTGCGACTTGCCGCCGCTGCCGATGTGTCACCGGCTTGTTTCAAGTCATACGCCAGCGCATAGTAGTAAATCGGCGGCGTTCCCCATGGGTCCTTGTTATTCAGCGGCTCAACCATCTGCAACACCGCGGCCGCGTCCTTCCATCGCTCCAGCGAGCTATAGAAAATCGACACCTCGATGGCGCTTTCCGACCGCTCGCCCATCAAGTCCAACAATTTGGCTTTTGCCGCAGTATCGCCGGTTAGAAAATATCGTTCCGCCTGCACGATGCGATCTGCCGGATCGATTTCTTCTACCTTGGCGAGTTGCTCCAGGGCAGCCGTCTTCTTTCCTTGATCGCGCAGTGTTATCGCGAGCACCAGGCGTGCCTTGATGTCTTTACCGTTCGAATTGATCGCTCCCAGCAGATGCTGTGCCGCAGCCGCATCTGCATGCCGCAGTAAATTGAGGAGGCCCAATTGGTATTCGCGCGGACCGTAATACACACTGTCCGGCCAGACGTAATAAAAATTGCGTTCCGCTTGCTTCTGTTGCCCGAGTTTCAATTGGCAAATTGCGAGGTAATACCAGGACTCTGAGTCGTAGGGATTGCGGTCGACCGCCTGCCGAAATTGCTCTGCTGCCTGTTCATAGTGATGTTGGTTGTATTCCAGCACTCCCAACAGCTGGTGCGCGACGGAATAACCTGGATCGCGCTTCAGCGCCAATTTCGCCAGGCTCTCGGCCTCATCCACATTCAAGTCTTTCTGCTTGAACTCTGCCGCCAGCACCAATTCTTCGGCCGTCATCTTATCTTGAGGAATGGGCGCAGCTGTCAGGTCCTTGGCAAACGGAGTGACGTCTCCGCCCGGCGGCGTCGTAGGTTTGGCGTAGGCCAGCAGCAGCTTGCCGTCCGGTCCAATCACCTGCACATGCAGCGACCCAAGATCGGCGGCACTCACAGCTTCGAAGGATTTCTTGATCGGAGTTCCCGGGATCAGATTCACGGAGGCATTCAGCAATTCTCCGCTGGCAGCTTTCACCACCAGCTTTGCATTTTGCAGGGGAACCACCGGCGACAGCGCAATCACAATCGAGGATTTTTCTCCGGTAGGCCCCGGGCGCTCCTCCACGTTCAGAGCGACTTCCCTGCTCATCGTGGTTAGCCCGTTAATGCCCGCGACCGGAACCCACCATTCATGCCACTGCTCCACTTCATGCGGATACACCCACTCATAATGCCCGTCCCACACCATGCGGCCGCTTTGCGCCTCAAAATACGGACCGGCCTTGTCGGTATAGCTTTCCTCGACTTCTTTCGATCCCGGACCAAAGCCAAAGGTCCACATCTTCATGCCTTGAACCACGCGGCGATCGGCATAGCGAAAGACTCCGTAGTCATGATCGAACTCGTATGATCCGCCGTAATTGTCGTAACTGTCGATTCCAAACACGCCCAGCATGTGCATGTTGTTGTGCGCCCAGCTAAGGTCCACTCCGTTGTAGATGGGCCACGGGGAAACCACGCCGGTGGTGTGTCCCACGGTCTGCGTCATGGGATAGAGAAATCGCGTCTTCGGCGTCACAGGAAATGCGGCATTCGACCACAACATCTGCGGCTTCTGTCCGTCGGTGCCGTTGTAGCAAAATGTGCTGATCTCCAGTGCATCCACATCCGGGTAGAGCGTCGCCGTATACGTCACATCCATGTGGTAGAACGGATCCTCTTCCCCCAGCAGAACTGAGACGCTGCCGTCTTTGTGCTTCAGGATGGTGTGCGACCAGTAGGGCTCACCTTTCCAGGTGAGAGAGTGAGCGTCGTACGGACCCGTCAGTTCGATGCCAGATTGCGGCCAGGTGAAGCGCGGATTGAACTGCGTCGGCTTGATCACATCGTTTCGATAAAACATCTGCCGATGATGCACCTTGTCATAAACAGAGAAGAAGCGGCCGCCCAACTCTGGAATGTAGGTCAGCTTGAAATATTGACTGTCGACAAAGACGGCATGATATTTCTCAGGGAACGGGCTGCCCGGCTTAAATTGCCGTTTAAAGGTCGTAAACGGGTACAGTCCCGCCAGCGTCGAATCGTTGAACAGCGGTGGTTGCATGTACCTGCCGACGTGTTCGTAAGTCGGGATGGTGATTTCGCCTTCTGTCACTGTAATGGCAGTGGGCGTCGAGTGATTTGAGGAAACATTGGCGCCCTGGCACCGCGATGAACCTAAGGTCAGCATGACTGCAAACAGTAGAGGCCACGACTTCATCAATTCTCTCTTTTCGGATTGAAGATACTTGCTGATCGCGCAAACCTGATGGAGCACGAACACCCGGAACCAGTCACGGGGCCGACCTGTCCAGTGATCTTGGATCTACCTCCTGGGCGTCGAAACGATTATATACGGAGAAATGAGAAACAAAACGCTCGTAATCGTCCCCACCTGCATGGGAATATATTCGAACGTGCGTTAAGGTGAATGCAGACACACCGTTCGACGTATTTTTCAGCTTAGGAGAGTTCGAAGCATGGACCGCGACATTCCGCAGACCCTTTCCAATTTTGCCACGGGAAATCCCGGCACAGATACGGATCCGCTATCGGCGTTCTGGCGCGACGCAGCCATCACTCGCATGACCGACGACGCCTATGGCAACAAGATCGCCCACCATGGCACGGAGATTTACTCCCGATGGGATGCCGCCAACCTGTATTTCCTGTTTGTTTGTCCCTACCAGGAACTGCATCTGAAGCCGAACCCTGTCACGGATCGTCCGACACCCGGACTTTGGAACTGGGATGTCGCCGAGGCGTTCATCGGTGCTCCCGAAGACCCCATCGATCGATACAAGGAATTTGAGATTTCTCCGCAGGCAGAGTGGCTCGATCTCGACATCGACTTAAAGCAGCCTGACAAGGTCGCGCTCACTTCTTGGAAATCGGGCTTTCAGGTGGACGCTCGCATCGTGCCCGAGACAAGCACCTGGTACGGATCAATGCGAATTCCCTACGCCGCACTGGAGGCTGGCGTGGCCGAGCCCGGCAGTCTTCTGCGCATCAACTTTTTTCGCAGTCAGGGCACAAAGCCGGTGGAAATGGCATGGCAGCCCCCAATGCAACCCAGCTTCCACGCTCCCGAAAAATTTGGAACGCTCAAACTTGTGCGGTGACGCGTCTCGTCTCTTTTGAGCGACGCTCAGATTATTTCTCGGTCTCTGCGGTATGGATCTTGATCGTTCCCATGGGATACCAGCCATCCGGCTTTACGTCGGCGATGGCCAGTTTGATTCTTGGTTCTCGCGTCGCCGGGTCGACCAGCGCAATCTCCAGTGTGTAATCCCCGTCCGGCAATGAGCGCGGAACGAACACCGCATTGTTGTAAAGATTGTCGCCCGGCGTCCATGTGCGGACATCGGCGTCCGTCATCAGAATTGCGGCACCGCCGTCGCTTTTCAGGCGTAGTGCGAGCGGGTAGCGGCGATACGCCGGCGCATCTCCTTTGTTCTCCCACCAGGAAGTGAAGGTCAGTTTGCGGCTCGCGTCGACTGTCGCGGGATAGGTGAACCGCCGCAGCACAAACCTGTATCCCATGCGATTCAGCCACTCGTTCACCTGCGCTCGCCATTCCGGCGGCACTGCGGATGATTTCGCGTTGAACGACGACATGTGCCACTGCAGCGACTGATCGATGATGGACTGCAAATCCCATCCGCGATCTTTCCAGTTCTGCATCACGCCGCAGGCTTCCATCGTGACCGGCGCCGTCTTCCACGCATCGGCCAGGCCGAGAGAGATCACCGTCTCGGGATAGGCATCCGTCATCAAGTTGTATGTTTTGCTGAATGAGCCCATGTCTCCCAGGCAATCCGCACGCCAGCCGACGTGTGGCCGCTCCAATCCCAGGCTTGTTTCTCGCTGCTTTACCGCAGCGCTGTACCCTGCCGCTTCATAGGATTTCGACAGCGTATACGCCACAGTTTTCTCGTCGCCCAGTTGCGTCACCAAGGGCGTCTTGTGGAAGGAGTCCATGTAGCTGTCGATCAACGCACGCCGCGTTTGCCCAGTCAACAGATTGGTGCCGGCCCCCTCTCCCCACGCGGCAAGAATCGAGATGTCCACCAGGTCCAGGTCTGGATCGCCATCGTAACGATTGCCGAGAGCTCGAATGCAATCGCCAAACTCTTTCGCGTACGCAGGATTTTCAGGATTGATCAGCCACTTGCCGGTCGTCGCGTCCCATCCGCCGGGAATCTTGCGGAATTTCTCTCCCGTCTCCTCGCGATACCAGGCCGGCACATCGCTCGCCTCATCCGTTCCGTGCGGCGCGATTCGCAGCATCAGCGTTTGGTGGCGCGCACGGGCAGTCTGCAGCGCTTTGTCGATCATGGCCCAGTTGTAAACACCTCTTTGCGGCTCCAGAAATCTCCAGTACACCCGAAAATAGGCGATGCTCGTGTCTGGAAACTCTTTGTTCTGCAGGCTGCCGGAAGAGGGTTGATACTCGATCGGAAATCCCTCGGTCCATTTCGTTCCGGCGTTCAATGCATCGCCATTGAACCGTTGAAACGTCATGAATCCGATACCCGGATTGACCAGCACGTCATGAATCTCCACCGGCTTGACGACCACCGGGGTTTGCTGCGCCGACAGGCCAGCCCCCACTCCCAGAACCATCGCCAACGCGACAATATGTTTCAGTTGCACACTTGCTCCTTGTCGCGATGGACCGCTTCATCCACGCAAACATTCTTCATTTCTCATGCCAGGCGAGAGACCTTATTCCTTCACCTTGACGACGAAGTAAGTGAAGGTCTTTCCTTTTGGAATGGAAAGCTGGTGCGGCGTGTTGGACGGAATATGCACGACATCACCCTTGCCAAGTTTTTGCTGCGCTCCGCCAAAGATGCCGCTTCCGCGTACCTCGCCCGCTTCCGTCGTCTTCGGCTCGACCATGGTGCCACCGGTAGTCAGGTTCGCCTCGCCATCCACCACGAAAAAAATATCGGCGTAATCTTCATGCAATTCAGAGCCGCCGGTTTTGTTGCGCACCGACAGCATTGTGTAACTTCCCGGGTACTTATCCAGGGTTTCAAATGCGGAGCCCGTGCTGCGAAAACTTTCCTGCTGTTCCAGCTTTTGCGCCATCTGTTTCAGTTGTGCGGCGGAGTAATGATTCAAGCCTCCGGTCTGCGCCAATGCTGTGGATGCGGTAATCGCCATAGCCACTATCCCCCAAATCAGTTTCATTGTTTTACCCCTCGTTACAAATCTGTCACAGCATATCTTTGATCTGGATTGCATCCATGTCGCTGTAGACCTGGTTCTCACCGCCCATGCCCCAGCAAAACGTGTAGCTGTTCGTCCCCACCCCGGCGTGCATTGACCAGGCCGGAGAAATGGCGACCTGCTTATTCGCCACCACCAGATGGCGGGTTTCATCCGCAGGTCCCATCAGGTGAATCACGCGATCCTCCGGCGACAGGTTGAAGTAGAGATAGATTTCTGAGCGGCGCATGTGGGTGTGCGGCGGCATCGTGTTCCACACGCTCCCGGGCTGCATCTCGGTAAAGCCCATCACCAGTTGGCAACTGCGCAGCCCTTCCAGATGAATATGCTTGCGGATCTGTCGAACATTGGCGGTCGCCGCCGTTCCCAGGATCACCGGTTGCAAATCCGCTCGCCTCGAAAGTCGCGTTGGATATTCCGCATGGGCCGGATAACTCAGCAGATAAAACTCTGCTGGACGGGTCGTGTCTTCGCTGGAAAAAACAATTTCACGATTGCCGCGACCAATGTAAAGGCAATCAAGATTGTCCAGCGCAAACGTCTCAGAATCCACACGCACTTTTCCCGGCGCTCCAATATTCAGCACTCCCAACTCGCGCCGTTCGGTGAAGAAATCCGCGCGCAGCTCGGGATAGGTCGGTAGCGCGATCGGCTGATGCAGCGGTACCGCGGCACCTATGACCGTCCGGTCCAGATCCACATACACGTTCTGAATCGTTCCCGGTTGGAACAAATCGCTCAGCAGGAACGAATCGCGCAGCTGAGCAGTGGACATGGTCGGATAGCGAACGGCATCCGGCATCTGAAGAATTCGCATTTGTACCTCACACTGTTACAAATCAATGTACGTTGCCGCGCAAAGCCCTTTAGCGCACGCGAATCAGAAAGCCGCCGCGGATTGCCTGCCCGCTGGAGGCTCTGCCATCCGGTGCAACTCCGACCCGGCCAGAAGAAACGCTCCCACTCCGTACACATAACTCGAAGTTGGAGGAACGACTTCCGGAGCGGCGCCCACGGCCTGGATCGATCCTAAGCGTCCATCTTGATACACGTGATTCAAAAGTCCTTGCCAGCCTTTCTTCACAACCGGCAGGTAGGTCGCGCGATCGAGAATGCCGCGATTGATTCCCCACGCGAGAGCATACACATAGAATGCGGAACCCGAAACCTCGGGCGAAGGATAGGCGGCAGGATCCAGCAAGTCAGTCCGCCAAAGTCCGTCCGCACTTTGCAAGGGCGCGATTCGCGATGCCATCTCCTCGAACAGTGTTACGTACTTGGGCCGACTCGGATAATCCTTCGGCATGGCATCGAGCGTCCGCGCAATGCCAGCCATCACCCATCCATTGCCGCGCGACCAGAAAAGTAGCTGCCCGTTCGCGCTCCTTGTATTCAGAAACGTTGCATCCCGGGAATAGAGATGCTCCTGCGGCCGGTACAACAATTGATTCGTGATCCAGAACTCGCGGTCCATGTAATCCAGGTAGGCGCGATTTCCCGTAGCACGATACAACCGCGCCCACGTTGGAGGACCCATAAACAGGGCGTCACACCACCACCAGACAGGCTTGCCCGGAACGTCGGGCACCTTCATCATGGCGTCAAACGCCTCCTTAGTTGGCATCATCATTTTCTTCTGACGATAGATGCCATAGAGATCAAGATACGTTTGACCCACGGCGTGAAAGTCGGCCGGATCGTCATCCTCTGGAGGCATGGGCTGCAATTGCCAATTGAATTTGTTGCCGACACGTACCATCGCGCTTTGATAGCGCGCCTCGTGCAGGGTTCGGCCGGCCGCCAAAATTCCCGTGTAGAGGACCGCGAAGGTCCAGTCGCGGGTGAAATATTTCTCAGAGTAATCGAGCTGCCAATTCCCTACCTTGCGCACCGCGGTGTCGATCGCGGTGGTCGTCAACGCGGAAGACAGCTTCGCCAACGGCGGCGTCACTACCAACGCGTCTCCAATGTGAGGCGCCTGCCGGTCATGGTCGGGAGCAAGAATAGTCGCCGGAACCGCCTGCGCGGCAAGCCCCGAGCAACAGCAAGTAGCTGCGAAGGCGAGGATCACTGCGATTGCGGCTGAATTTCTTTTTTTAGAATTTCTCGTTGTTCCGAACCAAGCGCAGCACGCATTCATAGGTTTCCACCTCACAAATACTTCAAAGAACTCGGCGACCATCGTCACCCCAGCTCAAACGGAACTTCCACGACTTGTCCGGTCGCAAGATCATGCGCCGACACCTTCCAGCTGCCCTTCGGGTCATTCACAGCAAACGGAATGCGCTCAATATACGGGCTCGACTGCAGCAAACTATTCCGCGCGTATAGCTCATAGGCTTCTCCGCCAGGCGTGCGGAACTCCAGATGCACGACTCGAGACGTCCCATCCGGCAACCCACCCTCTCCTGTTAGAACGACGTCCGCCATGGCTCCCGCGCGCGCTCCTCGAATTTCCACCTTCAGCGCCGGCAATGGCTGCTGCGACCGCGTGAACACGAGCGCACTCCACGGATCCAGCTTCGCCTTCACCGTCTTCGTCTGCCCCAGGTCTTTTCTACCCCGCACGTCGTAGGTCTGAGCGGAAGCGGTCCATTCAATTGTGACCTCTTCTTCTTTTTCCAGGAGCGAGTTATCAATGTTGACGCTCAAGTTCGGATCGATATCCGGAACATTGCTGTCCGCCAGCAACTTCGGATAGGCGCCAAAACCGCCATCGTCCGTCTGCGGATTGCGGAACACTCCAACCTGCTCGCATCCTCCATTCGAGAATCGCACGATTTCGGTTCCCGGCAGACGCTTGCCATCTGCATCCAGCACGCGCACCTGCGGCTTCACATCGGCAAGCTCAAAGACGCTCTCCATCAGGTCAGGAAGGCTAGACACGGAATTCCCTTTCAGGCGCAGAAATGCGTAGTCTGCAATCTCCAAGTTCAAAAAAATCGCCCGTCCTGAACCAAACTTATTCACAATCACAAGCGGTACATCTCCGCTATGCGCGAGTGCCTTGCCCGTGACCAGCACTACGCTCGCGTCGGCGGGCTGCAACCCGCGCAACTGCTTGCCATCCAGTTGCACTGCCCCCTCGCTGCCCGTACCCGTCACCGATTTGCCAAAGCTGCGAGCCGGTCCGTGGGCAATGCCGAACACATCATCCAGCTGGCCGCCGCCGTAATCCGGGCCCTTGCCATCCAGATCGGCGTTTCCGTTCGCAGGAAAATATCCGGCAATTTTCGCGCCGCCAATATCGCGTCCGTGCCCATCCAGATCGGCCGCGCGGCAGTCTGCGATCAGCGTTCCGCCGCCTTGTACGAAGGCGCGGATTTGTTGCGCCTCCTCCACGCTCACCGCCACCGATTGCGGCATGATGAAAACTTTGTATTCTCCAGAGCTCAAATCCCCAGCGGCAATGCGGTCTTTGCCGACAAAGTTATATTGCAGCGCCACGTCTTCCACCAGCTTGGTCCAGCTGTTGCGCACTGCCACGCACACGCTGTCGCTGTCGCCGCCGCTCTTCAACATCCACTCCCGCGCATACTTCAGATTGTCCAGCAGCCAATGCGCCTGGATCGATGACTGCGAGTAGTGGATGGCAATCCCATCGTGCTTGCGCGTGGAGTTGATCATCAACTTGCCGATGCCAGCCCGCAATTCATGGAACGTATCGGAAAATGTTTCGGCCGACGCGGTCAGCTTCCCCGTCCGCTGATTCACAAATTCGTTGCCGGCTTCGTTGTCATCCCAGATCAACGCGGCATTGTGGCGATGGAAAAGCCCCCACCAGATGGGCCGAACCTGCCGCTTCTGATCGATTCGTTCCTTCTCGGTCAGCGCGTGTCCCGAAACAGTTCCAAACCCATGCGTCGAAATCATGATGACGGCGGGATTCAAAGAGCGAATCACTTCAACGTTGTTGCCGATGTTGTAAGGCTCAATCACATCGATCGCCCGCACCACTTGCTCGTAGTTGTACCAGCCGTAAGCGAACGGACATTGGCCGCCTTCCGTTGCGCATAATGCGTACGGATCCTCCGCCTTGCAAATGTCCGCCGCCCGCTTCACACCATCGGCAAATGTTTCATCCATAAAATTCCGGAAGTCACACCAGGGGCTCACATTCCAGTGACGCGTCGAGCGAATCTCACCCAACTCTTTAAAGTAGCGATTGAGAAATCCACCAACCTCGCCCCAGTTTTTAAATGTTGTGGGTTTATCCGGCGCGTCCCAGGAACCCAATCCACCCCAGCGTGCGTTCGCCTGGTCGAGCGGCCCCATCTGCTTTTCCAACGACGCGGCATCCAGCACCGGGACAGACAGCGATTCGCGCGCGACCGCCAGAATTGGATCCCAGCTGTCGCTCATGATTGTGTTCCCTCTCGGCACCGGGAAACTGGTCCCCCATTCCTGGTTGAACTGGCCAATCGATTTATAGCGCGCCTTCAGGCCCGCCAACGCGACAGCCTCAAAGGCTCGATCCGTAGTTGTGGTATCGATCATGCTTCCGGTCTTCAACCACTTCGGCCACGCATCCAGCATGGAGTCATCCCAATGCGTCGGCTCCCCAACTCCCCATTGCCGTCCAACGTGAGAAGGCAGTCCATACATTTTCCGCAAGTAGTCCGCGAATTTGTCGGTGCAGAATGTGGAGTGACAAAAATCGTTTGGCCGAATCTGGTCGCCCTGACCCAGCTCATCTGCAATGTTGTAGAACAGCGGCCGATACGGGCCATGAATTTGAGCAAAACGCGTGATGTGCTGGCGCAGATACTCCGTCGTCTTAGGATCGTTGACGCATGGATTGCGAACCCACAAATCCAAATCCTGCCGATTCATACTCACCTTGGTCAGCAGGGTCCGCCATTCCGGCTGGTTCTTGTGATAAATAGAGAAGACCTCCCAGGCCATCTGCTCCACATAAAATTTGAAGTCGTTATCCAGGACAGGATCGAAGTCGTCATTGACATACGCGATGATGGCATCCATCCCGGCGGCGCGCAGTTGATCGTAAAAGCCGTCGGGATAATGAGCCCAGCTGATCGTGTGAAAATCGTTCCACGGCGTATGCTCCGGCGAGAGCATAAATTTTGCCGTCGCCACCTGCGGCACTCCATTTACGGTGACTCGAATCCAATTCACATACGTCAGCCCCGCTCGCATGTTGAACGAAAACGGTGCCGTCACCGTATCCGGGCCGAGCGACAAAGTCTGCTCACCGCTCACCCGCCCAAAGCTGTCAACCCAGCGCACCACCACCGAACCCGTAACAGCCCGTAGAAAACGCAGCTGTCCGCTTAACGCTCCCTCCTGATTCGCCAGCTCTCGATCCAGCTTGATGCGTCCCAGCATCATTGCGTCGGATCCAATGGGCGCCGCTTCGGCGGACTCACGAGTGGTCTGGCCCATTCCCATCAAAGCCGGGCTTAACACGGCGGTAGCCATGGCACTGCGGAGAAATCCTCTCCGGCTGGCATCATAATTTTTGCGATTCAAGGCATTTCTCCCAAATTGGTTGGTTCGCTTTTTGTGGTGGAGTTGCAGGTGAACCGGAGTGAGGTCGGCAAGAGTCACCCTCCAGGCTTTCAATGGGCAAATTCGTTGGATCTAAATTTCGTGATCCACTGTCTCGAATCGTTAGGATTCTCGATAGAAGTAGAATACTCTTGAACGGAAGTATACGTAACTGATTCCGCTTCCACGAAAAACCATTGCCTGCAATTCGTAATCCCACGAGGCACTCAACCGCCTCCGGCGCGCAGCAATTGACGACATTATGTGACTTCGAATATCGTCGCGCAGCCACGGGAACCGCATTCGCCGGGCGCAAGGAGCTTGATAGCATGCGCTGCTTCAGAGTGGCTGTCCTTCTTTTCTGTGTCGGATCTTTCTCACTGGGATGTACCGGAATCCTCCTCGCTAAGGCCCAGCCCGAGACCATCACCGTCAAGCCGAAACCATTCGACGGCACGCTGGTGAACCCGGATATTGGATTTACCACCTTTCAGCGCTTCAACGGCGACAGCCTCAATGGCGGCACTAAGTGGACTGAAGGATTCCCAATCGAGTATCAGCCGTTTAATGGGACGCTCCAAACCAAAGATTTTCCCATGACGACCATCGCCTACTTCCGCATCTACTGGCGATTTATCGAGCCCCAGCAAGGTGTCTACAACTGGGCCATGCTCGACAAAGTCTTGCAAACAGCCCACGCGCGCCACCAGACATTAATGTTGCGCATCGCTCCTTACGGCACCGATGCCAAAAGCGATGTGCCCGACTGGTACCGAAAAGTTACGGGAGAAGCCCTTCGCCCGGCCCCTAACGACGGCCGTCACTCCTCCTGGTACCGTCCGCTCCCCAGCAGTCAGCCGGATTGGGCTCCGTATGAAGGTCAGTGGATGGTCGACCCCATGAATCCTGCCTATGCGCACTTCTTTGGCGATATGATTCGAGCCCTGGGTGCCCGCTATGACGGCGATCCGGATCTGAATCTCGTCGACATTTCCATCGTCGGGCCCTGGGGAGAAGGCGCGGGCACGCCCATGCTGACCACCCATGTGATGCATAGCCTGATGGACAGCTACCTCGACGCCTTCCATAAAACTCCGCTGGCTGTGCAGCCAACCGATCCAAAGACCGACGGCTATGCCATGTCAAAAGCCCTGGGGTCGAAAGATGCGGATAACGTTTTCTCCCCACAATTGCAAGCCGATCTCGATGAAGGTAGGCCGCGCGTAGGATGGCGTGCAGACTGCCTGGGAGATCTGGGCATCTTCAGTAAAACCTGGAATCATATGACCGACTACTATCCAGAAGCCGTAATTGAAGATGGCCTGCAGAACGCGTGGAAGACAGCGCCCATCTCCCTGGAAGCCTGCGGGGTGATGCAGACATGGAAGGACCATGGCTGGGACATCTCCTACATCATCGATCAATCCTTGAAGTGGCACATCTCTTCCTTCAATGCCAAATCTTCCGCCGTACCCAAGGAGTGGTGGCCGGAAGTGAATCGCTGGCTGAATCACATGGGCTATCGCTTCGCCCTGCGGCGATTTACTTATCCCGAGGTCATCGGTCCAGACAGAAAAATTGCATTCACCTCCTGGTGGGAGAATGATGGTGACGCACCTTGCTATCGAAAATTTCCGCTGGCATTGCGCCTGAGCAACAAGCAGACCAGCGCCATCATGATCACCGGCGCCGACATTCGCACATGGATGCCCGGGGACAATCTGTACAACAATTCCGTCTTCATCCCAGCCAGTCTGCCGGATGGAGACTATCAAGTCAGCATCGCCATGGTCGATCCTGCCACCCGCAAGCCGGCCATCAAACTGGCGATTCAAGGTATCGATGGCGATGGATGGTATCCGCTCGGCAATGTGACGGTTCACCAAACGTTGGCGGCCAATCCCTCGGATGCAAATCCGACGCCAGCGCACCCTTAGCCTTGCCGTACCAGGATCACGTCTATGGATCGGCCGCAGTACGAGAGAATGGAACCTACGATTCGGGAGAATTGAAAAATGAAAATGAAACGGTGCGTATCTCTGCCTTGTTTGGCGCTTGCTGCCTTGCTGCTCTCTGGTCCGGTATTCGGCCAGGCGAAAACCACCGCGCCGCCATCGAGTAACGCGGTGCACGGATGGGAAGGCACCATTACGATTCCCACCTATAAGCTTGGTCCCGCGGACCCGAACCCGGCATTTCCGCTGGTCAGCAAATCTCCCGTCTATCCGTACACGATGCTCGACGACCTGACAAATGATCGCGTGCCCATGACCTACCGCGCCATCTACCTCGAAAACAAATATCTGAAAATTACCATTCTGCCCGACCTCGGCGGTCATGTCTATTCCGTCTACGACAAGATCGATCATCGCGAAGTTCTCTATCGCGACAACGTCATCAAGTATGGCCTGGTCGGTCCGCGTGGAGCGTGGATCTCCGGCGGAATGGAATTCAGTTTCCCCTTCGCCCACACCACGGACACCGTGTCATCAGTGAATTCCGTGCTGCGTCACAACCCGGACGGCAGCGCCACTTCTGTGGTCGGAGCGGTGGACTGGGTCTCCAACATGCACTGGGAAATCTCGATTACCTTGCGACCCAACACCGCCCGCGTGGAAGAAGGTGTGACGCTGTTCAACTCCACACCGCGCAATCATCTCTACCTCTTCTGGACCAACACCGCCGTCAAAGCTACCGATGACCTGCAATATATCTACCCCATGCGCGAAACCATTTACGACGACCCCTTCGCGGTGGCCCAGAGTTGGCCCGTCTGGAACGGAGTCGATCAAAGCTGGTATAAGAATGACGCCGGCGCCATGGCCGCGTTCGGCCGCGACGTCCAGCGCAACTTCTTCGGCATTTATTACCATGCGTCCAACTACGGTGTCGTGCATGTCGCCAATTTCCGACAGGATCCAGGCAAGAAAATCTGGACCTGGGGTACCGCGCCGGTCGGCAAAATCTGGGACCACATCCTGAGCGACAACGACGGCTCGTATAACGAAATTCAAAGTGGCCGTTTCTATACCCAGGGTTATCGCGAATTTATGAATCCGCGCCGCGTAGAAAACTGGACGGAATACTGGTATCCGGTGCGCGGCCTCGATGGCGGATTTGTGGAAGCCACCAACCAGCTCGCGATCAACGCCGTCTATCCGGCAAGCGATTCCTCTCCATTGCAAGTGAAATTGCTTGTCAGTCCGGTGGCCGATGTCGCCGACGCGAGCATCATCGTCAAGCAAGGCTCCAGCACGTTGAAGGAGTTTCATCACGTCAACTTCACTCCGCTGCAGACAGCGACCTACACCATCCCGCTGCAAAATATTGAAGACGCAAAGAAGACTCTCAGCGTCGAGATCGTTTCCTCGCACGGAGAAGAGCTGCTGCGATGGTCGGCGGCCGGACCCGTCGATGGAAATCCCAATCTGATTCCGCTGGCTGGAAAGCCTATTGCCCAGCCCATCACGATCAATGCGCAAACTCCAATCGAACAGCTCTATCTGCAGGGAGTTTTCCTGGAGAAAACAGGAGACGAACTCGGCGCCCTCAAGTTCTTCGATCGCGTGTTGGCAAAGGACGCCGGATATGTTCCCGCCCTGCTGAAGGAAGCGTGGTACAGCTACAGCGCCGCCGACTTCAGCAAAGCCGAATCTCTGATCGCGCGCGCCGCCGATCGCGACACCGAAGATCCGTACATCGCTTACACCAGCGGAGTGATCGATCGCGCCGATGGACGCTACTCGCTCGCCAACGATGCCCTGTGGAATGCAATCCACTATGGCGCTGCCGTCGCCCCGGGACCCACCCTCGCCGCCTCCTATGTTGAGTTGGGAGAGATTGCTCTTCGCCAGGGCAAGCCTGCGCAAGCAGTCGATCTGCTGAAGTCCGCGGTTGGGTTTAATCCCGACGACGCCTTCGCGCTCGCTGATCTTGCGGTGGCGGAACGGTTGAGCGGCAACCAGCACGATGCCGCCCAAGACTCCGCAGAAGCGGTAAAGAAAATGCCCGTGCTTCCCTACGCACTGGCCGAACAATGGCTCGACGCGAACGCCTCGGCAAGCGCGGCTTCCTCGTCGAAAGCCGGCTGGACCAGCATCATTAACGCCGATCTGCAAAACTATCTTGCCGTTGCATCCTGGTATCACAGCATCGGAGCGTGGCAGTCCTCGGATGCAGTCCTTCACCTTGCCGAAGCCAATCCATCCGCCGCCGACATTTCGCCCATGATCAACTACTATCTGGCATCGAACTCGCGCCAGCTCGGCCACGAACAGCAGGCGGATGAGTACGCCAAAAAAGCCGCAGCCTCAACCGTCACCGGCACCTTTCCAAATCGGCTGGAAGACGTCGCTGTCCTGCGCGAAGCCCTGCAGCACAACCCTTCCGACGCGCAGGCCCAATACTCGCTCGGCAATTATCTCTTCGCCAAAGATCAATACGATGACGCGGCCGCGCTATGGGAAAAAGCGCTGGCCGAAGGATTTAAAAATGCCGTGCTGCTGCGTAACTTGGGCGTCTATCAGTGGAATGTGAAGCATGATCTATCCAGCGCTGCAAAATATTTTTCGCTAGCCATCCAGATGACTCCCAACGACTATCGCCTCTATCCAGATCTGGACGAAATTTACACGGAGCAGGGCGACGCCTCCGCCCGCGCAGCGCTATTTCAGAACGCTCCACCCGCGGTGCTCGATCAGGATACGGTTCGCTCGCGCCGCGCTCTATTGTTCCTCGAGCAGGGGAACTACGATGACGCCTTGGCTCTCTTCGCTAACCACACATACAAACCGTGGGAGGGTGGCGTGGTGATGCACAACATGTTTGTCTTCACAAATGTTGAGCAAGGCAAGCAGGAGCTGAGCAATCATCATCCACAGGCCGCCGAGGCTTCCTTCCGTAAGGCGCTTGAATATCCGGTGAATCTAGGTACGGGCGAGCCTGCCGAGCCGGAGACTGCCGAGCAAATGTATTGGATTGGCAACGCCCTAGAAGCGCAGGGCAAGGATGCCGAGGCCAAAGCCGCGTGGCAGAAGTCTGCCGATCAGGGCAAGGGGAGGACGAACGTTTCAGCCGTCTACTCTGCTCTCGCGTATCAGAAGCTGGGTCAGGATGAACAAGCGCAGCAGATCTTGCAGGCTTGCATCCAATCCGCGGCGCAACCGAAAGCTAATGCCGCAGATTATTTTGCGGCCGCTACCGCCGAGCAGTACAGCAACCACGCAGACCAGGCGCGCAAATATTTCCAGCAAGCGCTCGATCTCGACCCACAGTTGTGGCAGGCCCGCATCGCGCTAAAGAACATTCGCAATTAGTCCGCAAATGCAAGCGTCCCATCCATAGCCTTCATGGATGGGACGCGATTCGCACTCCACTCATTGTTACCCGTCGAGTACGCTGGCTTAGACCAGCGTCAGCTCAATATTCAAATTTCGCAGCGCTTCCGCAATCTCTTCCCGGAGATTGGTGTCCGTGATGACCTGATGGATCGCCGCTGCCGGTACGATGCGGGACAAGCTTCTGCGATCGAACTTGGTCGAGTCACATACCGCGACCACTTTGGTTGCCGCCCCCACCATGGCTCGATTCACTCGCGATTCCAGCAGGTTCGGCGTCGTCAAGCCGATATCCATGTCGAAGCCATCGACGCCAAGAAACAAAATATCCGCATGCATCTCCGCCAACATGTCTTCCGCCAGCGGACCCACCAGCGAGAATGAATTCTTGCGCACAATTCCACCTGTCAGAATTACATCAAACTGGGTCCCCGTCAGTTCCGCAGCAATGTTCACCGCGTTCGTGATGATGGTCAAGTGTGAGAATTTCTTCAGCGCCAGTGCAACCGCCGTGGTCGTCGTGCCGGAATCGAGCATGACGCATTGGCCTTCCTGCACCAGCTCCGCGGCCGCGGCTGCAATACGGACCTTCTCGCTGTGATGACGTTTTTCCTTCTCCTGCAACGTGGGATCGAATAGAGCCCCGGGCTGCGCCGGCAGCGCACCTCCATGGCTGCGGTGCAGCAGCCCCCTTCCCTGCAGATGATCCAGGTCTTTACGAATCGTTATTTGCGAAATACCGAGGGCTTTCGAAAGATCACGAACGCGCACTCGCCCTTCACTCTGCGCAATCGCAAGAATGTGCTGCCTGCGCTCCTCGATCAGCATTGGATCGCCGTCCGGACTCGCCCCAGTATCGTTCGCAATCGCCTTTGCATTGCGCCCGCCTTTCGGCAAATTATTCATCACTTTGGCCTCGGGTTCGAATTGGCTACGTTTCTTTCTCTAGTAATTGCTGCACACTCATTATTCACAAAATACCTGATCCAGCAACCGTTTATCATCGTTTGCTTAGTTTCTGCCTTCCCGCACGGAATCCGCCCCTTCAGAATCCTACCGGCATCATGGATCGTGGCATGCCCAGGCTTTTTCCTTTATGATGAACTTTCGAAACCAGAGAGATTCCGGAATCGCAACCTTTCGAAATCTCTGAGCGTATTCCAGTTCCACAAAGAACGAGTGGTTTTCCTCCTCCCATCCAAAGCGTTGGACGTTTGCTTTGTCCCTGCAAATAGATTGGCCGGGTGAACCCGCGTACGAGGACTTCGATGAGTGAACCCGCCCCACAGGCTACCAGGAACGTTCCCTCCAACACCGGACATATCCGCCGGGTGCTGACGCGCTGGGATCTCATCCTTTTCGGGCTCGTCATCCTGAGCCCCACCGCGGTCTACCCGGTCTACGGAATTATTCAGTCCGTTTCCCACGGCCAGGCAGCCCTCAGTTATATCGTTGCGATGGTCGCAATGCTGTTCACTGCGGCCAGCTACGGAAGAATGGCGACCGTCTATCCGTCCGCCGGATCGACCTACACCTACGTCCAGCAATCCTTCACTCCTACTGTCGGATTTGTGGCCGGCTGGGCGATGATTCTGGATTATTTTCTGATTCCGTTGGAGAGCGTGATCTATGCCGCGCTCACAGCCCAGCGCTTTGTACCAGCCATTCCCTACTTCGTGTGGGTCATCGTCTTCACTGCCGGGATTACCGCGATCAATGTCAAAGGCATCCGCATCCTGGCTCGAGCCAACACCGTGATGATGGCCGCCATGACGATTTGCGCGGTGCTTTTTATCGTTCTCGCCGTTCACTATGTTGAATTGCATTACGGCAAAGCCAGCCTGATTTCCCCGGTTGGCATTTTTCCCGCACGCCATTTCTCCGTGCGACCCATGATGCTGGGCGCTTCGATTGCCGCGCTTTCCTATATCGGATTCGACGCCATCTCCACCCTGGCGGAAGACACGCTGAACCCGGAAAAAGACATTGGCTTTTCTACCGTACTGGTCTGCATCCTTCAAACATTCATCTGCGTCGTCACCGTATACTTTGCCGCGCTGGCATGGAACAACTACGGTCTCTTCCCCCACGTCGACACGGCGATTCTGGACATCGGACACCGCATCGGCGGCCAGGTCATGTTCCTGATCCTCACGTTTGTCCTGCTTGTGGCGGGAGTTTCCAGCGCACTCACCGGACAGGCGGGCGCATCGCGGTTGCTCTATGCCATGGGTCGCGATGGAGTCTTCTCCCGCACAATCTTCGGCTACGTTTCTCCCAAGTATGGAACTCCAACGCGGGCCATCTATGTCACCTCCGCCGCGTCCCTGATCGGCGCGCTCTGCATGAATTTTCAAACCGCGGTCGAGTTGCTGAATTTCGGCGCCTTTGTAGGATTCATCCTCGTCAACCTTTCCGTGATTCAGCACTTTTATGTTCGTCAGAATCAACGCAGCGCCAACACCCTTTTCAAGAACTTGATTTCCCCACTTGCCGGCGCTTGCTTCTGTATCTATATCTGGCTCAGCTTGAGTACGCACGCCAAGGTCGTCGGATTTATCTGGCTGGCAATTGGGATTGCGTACCTCGCGATTCTCACGCGGGGCTTTAAGAATAAACTGAGTCAGTGGAGTGGAGACGCATTCAAATGAATCTA
Organism: uncultured Acidobacteriota bacterium; assembly: GCA_963737095.1. Lineage (GTDB taxonomy): Bacteria > Acidobacteriota > Terriglobia > Terriglobales > Acidobacteriaceae > JAKAAZ01. The sequence continues at coordinate 390,589 of CAVTRK010000008.1, read as the reverse complement.
CCCGCAGTTGAAAATCAACTCTCCAGCTACGTCGAGCAACACGCGGACCGCCTGGTCCAAATTCTGCAGGACATCGTTCGCATCCCCTCCGAAAATACTCCGCCAATCGGCAGTGAGGGCGAATGCCAGAAATATATTGCCCGCTTCCTGGCAGACCTCGATTGTGATCCGGTTGCCTATTCCTTCGACGATGTGCCCGGACTGAAGCAACATCCTCTCTTCATCGCTGGTCGCGATTATGCGAATCGCCCCAACATCGCCGCGCGTCGCAAAGGCACTGGGAAGGGCCGATCGCTTCTATTGTCAGGCCACATCGATACCGTTCCGGTCGGCACTCTGCCGTGGACTAAAGATCCTTTCGGCGGCGCAGTGGAGGGCAATTTCCTCTATGGCCGCGGCTCCAATGATATGAAGGGCGGCGTTGCCACCAACCTTTTCATCATGGAATGTCTGCACAAATTGAACCTTCCTCTGGCCGGCGATGTTCTTTTTGAGACCGTGATTGACGAGGAGTTCGGCGGCGTCAACGGCACCCTGGCAGGCCGCGTCAAAGGCTTCAACGCAGATGCGGCCATCATTTCTGAGCCATCGTTCCTGCGCATCTGCCCAGCGCAGCGTGGCGGCCGCATCGCTCACGTCACCTTGCAAGCTTCTGGAGGAGTCTTGAACGAGGGCGCGCCAACTCCGGGAGTCATCGAGCAGTTGACCTACCTGCTGGCGAAGATCAAAGACTTCGGCGAGCAACGGCGAGCAAATCCAAGCCGCACCCGCTGTATGCCGAAGCTGCCGACCCAGTTCCGGTTATCGTGACGAAAATCATCACCGCTCCGTGGGGCATGAAAGAGCCGATCACGGTTCCCGAAGAATGCAAGCTCGAAATCTACTGGCAGGCGATGCCAGGCGAAAAACCGAAAGACATCGACCGCGAATTCCTTGCGTGGATCGATTCGCTCGCGACAGGCTACGGTACTCCCTTTGCTCACGCCGCCGGAGGTCGTCTTTACTCCGCGATGGCTGCCCGGCTCAGCCATCTCTGCCAACGAACCTCTTGTCACCGAGTTATCGGATTGCGCCACGCGCGTCATGGGCAAGCCTCCCGCGATCGCTGGAATTGAAGGCCCCTGCGACATGTACGTCTTCCACACCGTGTCGCACACGCCCGCTGTTCTGTGGGGCGCGCGCGGCGGAAACACCCACGCCGCCGACGAGTATGTCGAAATTGATTCGCTAGTCGAAGCTGCGAAAGTATTGCTGGTCTTCGTGCACGAATGGTGCTCAGCCCGCTGACGCATTTCTCCTATTGCTATCGAGAGAAAGTTCGTCATTCTGAGCGGAGCGAAGAATTTGGGCATCGGCTTTCCTCAGAAATACCGAGGTCCTCATTCGCCCGAACATTTTTGTCTCTTCAGCTGTCCTTCTGTTACGATGACGACTATGCGTGGCCTCTCCGGATCCCCGGTGCAAGCGTTTCAGCAGAATTTGCTGATTCAGGCGGCTGCGTCCAATATTTCTTCCGGCATTATCATTCCCTCCATTATTCGGTCCATTATTAGGATCCACATGGGTGCGGGCATGTAGGCTGGACAAGATTCAAAGCAACTACAAGCCACCACCCAAAGCGGGTTGGTGGCTTTTTTATTTTCCGGGCCAGATATCTTGGCTCCAACACGGATCGCAAACCACCAGGAGGATCACCAATGGAACGCATGTTCTTAATCACAGCTTCAAATCGGTTGCGGGTGGAATCCAGAATTCTGCAGGTGCTGGACCACCACGCCGTCCCAGTGGAATCCTTCTCCTCCCTGCGCCTCGGAGAGGAAGCTCGCATCACCTTCATGGCAGAATTGGACGAGAGCGACGCGCGACGAACCTGCGACATGCTGCGACGCTTGCACGACGTTCACTCCATCGACTGCTTCGCCTATCAGGATGGCTTCTGCCGCACCCTCGCCATGTTCCGCATTTTGTGCGATCAGGAATCGCGCCTGCCGCTGCTGCAGGTTATCTCCTCGATGGGCGCGCAGGTCGTTGCCGTCCGGCCCGACTGGGTTGCATTTCAGGTCATCGGCAGCGCTCAGGATATCGAAGGGCTCCGCGCCAGCCTGCTTCCCTATGGATTGGTGGAGGCCATCTCCGCCGCTTCCACCGCGGTGCGCAACCATCCAGGTCAGGCGCCAGATCGCGAGCTCGAATCAGCGAGAACCGATGTATCCAGGATTCGCAGCGTCTCGGCCGAACCCGCATCCGCGACTGCCTATGAGGTGTCCGTCTAAGCTCGCTGCACGCCAACGATGACTATCGGAGAAGTCGGAGCGCGTTCTCGCGATAGATTTTTTGTAGAACGTCCTTTGGCAAATGGATACCGTATATGTTCCATCGACCCTGCCGCGACGCGTGCGATGGATATTCAAAATACTGATCGTCGGTCTCGAAGAATCGGAAGTGCAGCCGGTAGGTCGCAATCTCCGGAAACAGATCTGTGCCAAACACAATGCGATCGGCATACCGCATGAAAAACGCGCGCGCGGTGTATGGCTGGCGACCTAACTCCGCAACTCTCGCGCTCATGTCCACGGAAACATTTGGATAGGTATCCAGCATGTCCGACACGTAGGCAAGATTCTCGCCGCGCTCTCCCAAATGCGCCGCTACGAACCTGGTCTTTGGATGCCGCGCAAACACGCGATTCCGCTGCGCCAGCAATTCATCCTTGGAAAAATGCGATGCGTAAAATCCCCAGTCAGGATGGGCCGCTAATTCTTCGTAGCGCTCGTTATTCGCATCGATCGGCAAAAAGAATGCGTCCGGGTCCGCCGTGTGAAACATCACCGGAATTCCCAACTCCGCCGCCTTATCAAACAGCGGAGCCAGCCGCTCATCATCAATGCGCAACAACTCGCCGGATGCATCTCGCACCGACAGCCCAAGATCCTTCCAGAATTTCATCCCGCAAATGCCGCGATCCCGTAACCGATCAAACGTGTCGAGAGATTTCTGAATAAAGTCCGGCCGCTCCACCCCAGACCAGTCCATCCACCCCATCGTCGAAAAGCGTTCGGAAAACGGCGCATAACGATCGATCACCTGCAGCGCCTCTTCCCCGGTTTTCATGGTGATGTTCACCACCCGCTCAATCCCGCAGGCATCCATCACATGCAACACCTCTCTCGGCTCGAAGGCGTCCAAATGGTTGTGATAGTCAATCGCGGGTACGATTGGCAGATTCACCTCATGCACCGGCGTCACCAGCATGGAGATCGGCTTGAAATCACTCAACTTCAGGTCCACTTCCGCCTTCGCCGTGGCCATCGCGACAAATTTGTCCCGCTGATCCAATTGCTTCGTCTTCGTCTCGCCTGTCATGCTCGTTTTCTCCTTCAAACCCACGTCCCACTGCGGCGCGGTCGCCAGCTCTAAGGTTTCACATCCATTCGCTCGGTTACGATACATTTTAGTCGAGATTCGAAACATGATTTTTTAGGATCGTTTTTGTCCCTCAATACCTTATTCGTTGATCCAGCCACGGCCACCGATGTCGCCTGGTGCGGCAGTCGAAGCGGGCCCGCTGTTCCCCGTCAACTCTCTCATGTTGCACGGCATGATTCTTGGGCAATATGCCGACGGCTTGAAGACCGATCCCAAGGACGATTTTCGCGACGAGGTGGAAACCTTTTTTGGCTCCGGCACCCAGGTGCAGGAAATGTACATTACCCCATCGCTGCTTTCCTCCGCCAATTGGGACATTCTGGCAAAAGGAGCGCGCTGGTCCAGTGAGAATGCGGAGACTCTAAAAGATGTGCATTGGATTGGCGGCGATCCGCAAAAACTTCAAGTGTACGGCTGGGCCTCATGGAGTCCGCGCAAAGCAATTATCGTGCTGCGCAACCCCCTCTGATAAAGCGCAGGCTTACTCGCTGGATATTCAATCCGCACTGCAATTGCCCACTGGATCAGCCCGTACCTACACCGCACACGACCCGTGGACATCGACTGCACCAGCACTGACGCTGCGCGCGGGCAACGCAACCGAGCTCCAATTGCAGTCGTGGGAAGTTCGCACTATGGAGGCGACACCTTCCACTGGCAAGTAAAGAAATGCCCGCAAAAAAGCAGGCTCATCGTTCAAGTTTCGATGAGCCTGCCGGTAGGAATCAATTCACAGGACGGATGTTTATGGCAGGGCATTACATTTCTGATCGCGCCTGACGAATGGAAAATTGTGCTGCTGCAGAAAGCTATCGCGAAACGCCGCATCGCGGAAGGCTTCTGTGCCACCCGGACGCAAGGTCGACAGCGCGCCGGTGATGTTCCCCGCCGTGGCGCACTGAACGGGATCTGCCCCACGAGCGTACCCGCAAAGAAATCCGGCATCGAAGCTGTCGCCTGCGCCGATGGTATCGATCGGCGTCACCTTAATGGGAGGAATACGCGTCAGCGTTTTCCCGGTCTGCAACAATGCCCCGGCAGGACCGCACTTGGCTGCGATGCAGGGCACGCGATCCGATAGGGCCAGCAGCGCTTCCTCCACCGTGTCGCGCCGGGCAATTCTACAAACCTCGTCGGCATTCGGCAGCAGTAGATCGACATACTCTAAGAGCTCATGGAGCACACCATCCCACACGTTTTCCGGATCATCGTTCGTATCCAGAGAAGTCGTGAGGCCGGCCCGCTTCAGGTCGCGAAACAGCGCCGGTAAATCTGGCGCCAGTGCTTTTTGCAGAAATAGCGAAGAGAGATGAAAGTGCCTGGCCGACACCAGGTAGTCGAACTTCAAATCTGCGCGCGACATCCCACTCATCGTTCCTGGGTAGGTGAGGATTCGCCGCTTCACGCCATGATGCAGCAATACCGTGACTCCGGTGCTGGTCGAATCTTCCGCATACACCACTTCTGAAAGATCCGCCCCGCTTTCTGCCATGCGTTCCAGCGCAATTCGGCCAAACTCGTCTCTTCCCAACCGAGTTGCGAACCCGACAGAAGCACCAAGGGTGGCAAGATTGTGTGCAACGATAGACGACGACCCACCCAGAGTGCATCGAAAATCCCTTGCCAGGATCTCGCGCTCCACCGGGATAACTTCGTCTAACCCGTACAAAATCAAATCAAGATTGATTTCACCGGCAATGCTGACGTCAAATCTCTTCTCTAAGGTCTTCATGTTTTGTGTCTGTGGCGTCATAGAAAGCGATTGCTAAATCAAACGCTATAAGTTATGATAAATTTCGTTTTGTTATCTTATCGTTTGTGCGAAATCTGCTGCGGCTGACCTTTCCTTGCGCGTGCGGACTCGCTTTCTTAGATTGACTTTTGATTGCATCATATGCCAAAGGAGCGTCGAACCGTGAGCCGTTTGCTGAATCTCATCCATCTGAGCCAAGAAGAAAAAGCAAAGCGCGGACTCATCTATACTCCCAGCGAGATCCTTCAGCAACCGCATACCTGGGCCACTACGTTCATGAATTTTCAACAGAGGCGTCCCGAAATTCAAGACTTTCTTCTATCTAAAGGCATTGGTCCTGCCGCTTCGGCGACCCACCCGCGCCCTATCGTTTTTTTGATTGGCGCCGGTACTTCTGATTATATTGGCCAATCCTTGATTGCGCTGCTGCGACAAAAATGGCAATGCGAAGTGAACGCAATACCCAGCACCGATCTGCTTACGAACTTTGACGATTTCATCCTTCGCGACGCCCACTATCTATGGATTTCCTTCTCCCGCTCCGGCGACAGTCCGGAGGGCGTCAACGTCCTCAACAAGGCACTCAAGGAGCACCCTCATATTTCCCACCTGGTCGTGTCCTGCAACGCGCAGGGAAAAATGATTCGCGACCATCAGGATGACCCGCGAGTTTTTGGCCTGTTGCTGGATGATGCCGTCAATGATCGTGGCCTGGCGATGACCAGTTCCTATTCCAACATGGTCGTCTGCGGACAATGCCTGGCGCATACCTGGACGCTCGAAGAATATGAACCGATCCTGCAGTCGTTGATTGCCGCTGGCGAGAAATTTCTGGATGTGGCATCAGAATGCGCGGCCAACCTGGCTGAGGGTCCCTATACCAGGGTCTGCTTTGTCGGCTCCGGCTCGTTGAAAGCGGTCTCAACCGAGTCGGCTTTGAAGGTCTCCGAATTGACAGCCGGCCGTATTCAATCCATGTCTGAATCGACCCTGGGTTTGCGCCATGGGCCTCTGGCAGCCTTGAATGCTGAGACCTTGTTCGTCAGCTTCATTTCCAGCGATAGCCGTCGACAGAGGTACGAAGCCGACCTTCTGCATGAGATTGGCGCGAAAGGCGTCGTCCAGACTCGCGTCGCCGTCGCCATCCAGCCCAGTAGTGAAGTCGAGAAAGAATGTGAATACTTTTTGACGCCAGGGCTGCAGGTTTCCATTCCCGACCCCTATCGTCCGCCGCTCGACGTAATATTCGGCCAGTCGTTGGGCCTGTTTTTCTCCATTCAATGCAAACTGAAACCGGATGTGCCAAGTCCCAGCGGGGCAATCACCCGCGTGGTTCAGAACGTTCCTATCCATTAGGAGTTCAGAACGTTCCTATCCATTAGGATTGGCTGGATTCCAGAGCGATTGCAGCTTCACTGCGGGCCAAAAAGAGTTGTCATCCCGAGCGAAGGTCGCCACAGCGACCGCAGTCGAGGGGCCTGCGTGTAAGCGCACACCGAAGTAATTCTGCTCTTGCGATAGAGTACGCGGCTCCAGCAGAAGGCGATCCGCCTTGGCGCACAATCGCAAAAACTTACATCGTGAAACCTGGCAACTGCACGCTACCGTTCTAGCCCGATCGCATCTTCGAAGACTTCCGATGCGACAAAGTCCGGAACCACGCCATCCGATCGCTCCGCCAGTGGCCACCCAGCCAGGATCAGCATAGGTGCCTGACCCGGCTCTAAATCCCCTAGTCCGGCCAGTGTTGTCGTGCGACGCTCTTCGTCCGGCAATGAAACGTGACTCATCACTACGATCGGCAGATCCGGCGGCAGTCCCGCCTGCAGCATGTCCCAGGCGAGCGCGCGAAGATCGCGTCCTGGCATATAGATTCCCAGCGTCGCATCGTTCGGTAGATGCCCTCGCCAGAAGGATGGCCGATCTTCGCCATCCCGATGCGAGGCATGATGCGCGGTGGTCAGGATCACCTTTGAAGCGCTCCGGCGATCCGTCAGAGATTTTTTCGCCGCCGCGGCCGCTGCGAACATCGTCGTAACCCCGGGAACAATCTCGCATGGAACCTGCGCCTGCTCCAGTGCTTCAATCTCTTCGCCCGCTCGCCCGAAGATCAGCGGATCGCCGCTCTTCAAGCGCACCACGCTGGCTCCTCCGCGCGCCTTCTCAATCATCAACTCATGAATCTGCTGTTGCGTGACGCGCCGGCTGCCGCAGCGCTTGCCCACGCTGATGATTTGCGTCTCAACCCCGGCCCGGTCAAGGATCGCCTGCGGAACCAGGTCATCATGCAGCACCACATCCGCCGTCGCCAGCAAATCCGCAGCTTTCAGCGTCAGCAGTTGCGGATCGCCGGGCCCCGCCCCTACCAGGTGGACAGTCCCCTTCTGCGCTGTCGTTCGTGAAGATTTTGCTTTTTGGGTATGCTCAGGAAACGCCAGTTGTCGCGATGGGCACGTCTCCGAACCGCACGCCGAACGCTCGGCCAGCGTGTGCAGCAGCGCCTTGCGTTCACTTCCAGCCGCATGCGTTGCCAGAATCTCCCGCCTCAGCTGGCCCACCTCATCCAGCCACTCGCCGGTGTCCGCCGGTAGCTGCGCATCAATTTCTCGCCGCAGTCGCTGCGCCAGCGCCGGACTTTCTCCGGCGGTTGAAATCGCAATTTGCAGCTTGCCTCGGTCCACAATCGACGCAAAATAAAAATCGCAGTTCGGCGGATCGTCAACGGAGTTGCACAAGATCCCGCGTTCTTGCGCGGCCAGGTACACGCTCCGATTCACTTCACGAGAATCAGTTGCCGTGATGACGAACGCCTGCCCTTGAAGATCCGCCTCTTGAAACCGTCGAATCTCCAATCCGATCCTGCCCTCGTCCGCCAAAGCACGAACTGCATCGCATGCCGTGGGAGCCACCACCCGTAGATGCGCTCCCGCACGCAGCAGGCTGCTGATCTTTTCCAGAGCGACATTGCCCGCGCCAACGATCAGGCATGCCCTTCGCTCCAGCTTGATAAAGATTGGAAAAAGACTCATCCCATTTCCTTCCTGCTCTATGCAGGTTTAACCCGCGGTGTGTGGAACCGGACCCGGCGAAACATCGCGTGCCACGGGCGCGATCACCGCGCCTGCAAGTTGATCTCGTAAATCCGCATCGCTGTGACGCGCAAAATAACCGCGCAGGTTCTCACCCTCTGCGCGACTGGCAAGATATTTCCGCAACAGCCGCTCCATCGCATCCGGAACTTCGGTTGCCGCACAACGATAACCCACCGGACGGGCCGTTCTCTGATGCGCTCCGACGGCGCCTCCCACGCAAAAATAATAGGCATCGACCATTTTTCCGTCTTGCTTGATCTTTTTGCCTTCGATACCGATGTCGGCAATCCAATGCTGACCGCAGCTATTCGGACAACCGGTCACGTTCAATTTCAGCTGCTGGTCAAATTCTGGAACGCGCTGCTCCATCTCCTCCACCAGCCACCGGGTAAATCCTTTGGTCTCGGTGATGGCGAGTTTGCAAAATTCCGCGCCAGTGCAAGCGATCGCTCCGCGCCAGAAATTGGAGCCTTCCACGCGCAGCCCTGTCGCCTCCAGTTCCTCCCGCAATTGACCGGTCTTTGCATTGGGAATATTGATCAGCAACAAATTCTGCATCACTGTCAGGCGCACATCGCCGCTGCCATATTTCTCCGACAGCGCGGCAACATCTGCAAGCTGATCGCCGCTCAGGCGTCCGCGCAACACAGATGCCCCAACATAACTGAGTCCAGGTTGCTGCTGCGCGTGAATGCCAACGTGATCGCGAAATACATCACTCGGCAATTCCTCTTCTGCGGCCGGCTCCAGGCGATACCCAAGCCTCGCTTCCAGTTCTTCCAGGAATTTCTCCGCCGTCCAGCCCTGCTTCAGAAATAGATATTTCAGCCGCGCGCGATCGCGGCTCTCGCGCAGCACTTGCTGATCGCGGAAAATCTCCGTCACCGTGCGCACGACTGACACTACTTGATCCGGATGCAGAAACGCATTTAGTCGAACCCCAAGATGCGGCTCATTCGAAAGACCACCGCCCACGCGAATCGAATAGCCGGTCTCGTCGCGGCCATTCAGATTTCTCCGCACAGCCGTCAGCCCAATGTCATTGATCTCCGGATAGCTGCACCACGATGGACATCCGGTAATCGAAACTTTATATTTGCGAGGCAGATTGTAAAATTCCGGATTCGCTGTCAACAGGCCCGCAATCTCCAGCGCCAGTGGCGAAGCATCCGCAATCTCATCTGCCGCGATCCCGGCCAGCGGGCATCCAGTTACATTGCGCGAAACATCGCCGCATGCGCCTTTGGGCGATAGTCCCACGCCGGCCAGCACGTCCACAATTTCCGGCAGCGATTCTATGGTTAGCCAGTGCAGTTGGATATTCTGCCGCACCGTGACGTCAGCCAGATTGCGCGCATGTTGCCGCGTCAAGTCCGCAATCGTACGCAGCTGGCGCGAATTCAGAATTCCATTCGGCACGCCAATCCGCATCATAAAGTAATCGGTGGTTTTGCCTTCGCCGCCTTTGCCACCGGTGACTCCAACGCCATCGCCCTGGGTATAAATTCCCCACCACTTAAAGTAGGCGGACGCCCACGCCGGCACCACGCTGCTGCGGCCCTGGCGGGCAAACTCGCGCACTTCGTTGAAAAATTCCCAGGGATTTTTCTCGCGCTTCAGGCGCTCCATCCGCTGAGCCGCCGTTTCCTTCACCACTGGAGCCGCCACGACTGCGGCCGTTGTCGTCGAATCTGTCATCGTCCATCCTGCAATGCTGGTTCGGGAGTAGCGTTCGTCTCCGTGAATGTATGAATGCCGCACTCCAGCTTCCGGCCCGACCAGCGACCGGAACGTGGATTATTCGGATCTTCCGGGATCGACGTGCACGGCTCACATCCGATGCTGGAATAGCCCTGATCGTAGAGCGGAAGATATTCAATCTGGTGCCGCGAAATATAGCTCCACACCTGCTTGAAATCCCAGTCCGCCAGCGGACTCACCTTCAATAGAGTTTTTCCCGTCGGCAACACATGCGATTCCAGTTTGCGAAGATTGTTTCGCGTTGGCGATTGATCACGCCGCAAACCCGTGAACCAGATGTCATACGGTTCCAACCCTTCCATCAGTGGCGCCACCTTGCGCAAGCCGCAGCAACGCGAAGGGTCCGTTTGGTTCAGGATGCCGAACGCAGATTCCTGATCGGCGACGGATTGCTTCGCCTCGAGCGAGATCAAATTCAGTCCCCACTCTTTTGCGATGCGATCGCGATACGCATATGTTTCCTTAAAGTGATAGCCGGTGTCGAGAAACAGCACAGGAATATTCGGGGCAACCTGGCGCAGCAAGTGCAGCACCACCATGTCTTCGATCTGAAAACTATTCGTAAGGCAGGCTTTGCCTCCCTGTTGCAGCACCTGTTCCACCAGCGCTTCAGGTGCCAGAATTTCCGCCACGTCTCGATCGATGTCAACAGTGTTCATCCGTTCTCCTCCGAGCGCGAAATTCGCAACTCTTCAACCCATGCGACAATCTGCTGCAGCAGAGAAGCATCGTCCGCACCTGCGTTCAATGCGCTCACATCCAGAACCCGATCATGCGGAATTGCGGAGGTGAGCAGGTCTTTCTTCCTCTCCAGGCCACTGCCGCTCGAATACAAAACGATCATCCCCGCTGAATAGAGCCCACGTACCAAACCTTCATTCCACTCCTCAGGATTTCGATCGTCATCGATGAGGACCACGTGCAGGCCCGCTTCAAACAATGCGCGTTCCAGTGGTGCTGCCAGCGACGATCGAGCTCCCAACCATACCGCTCCCGGATGATGTCCGGTGCGGCGGGCTCGCTCCGAAATCGCTACAGGTGCCGACTGCGAAGGCTCCGCTTCCTTCTCCACGCTCGTCAGATCACGATTCGCTTGCCGACCTGCCTTCTCAAGAGTTTCCGTAATCATCCCGGCGCCCACCGTGGCATTGGTCAGCGGATCAATCAGAATAAAGCTGCCGGAATTGCGGTTCTGCGAATACAGGTCGAATGAAAGATTCCGCGTCGCTTCAAATTCCACGATGCCAATATCGTTCAATCCCAACTGCGACGCCAGCGGACGTTCCATGGTATTCACATCGATGCGGCTGCGAATCTTCGTCGCCTGCACCTTCACTTCATCCGTCGACTGCCGCATGATCCATCTCTTTTGCAAGTCGAGCGGCGTGTTGTGCAGCCAGACAACATTGGCAGCGAACTTCCGCGAGATGTTCGGCAAGCCCCCTTCTGAAACCAGCAAATCGCCGCGGCTCAAATCCAGTTCGTCTTCCAGTTGCAGTGTGATGGACGATCCCGTGCCGGCCTGCGCCAATGGCCCGTCGAATGTGACGATGGACCGCACTCGCGTCTTCTGCTTCGAAGGCAGCGCCACCACGCGATCCCCAGGGCGCACCGAACCAGCAATAATCTGTCCTGCAAAACCGCGAAAACTGTCGTCGGGCCGAATCACATACTGCACCGGAAAACGGAAGGCTTCCGGGCCATTCGCATCCGCAATTGGAATCTCTTCCAGATATTCCAGCAGGCTCGGACCGGTATACCAGGGAATCCTGGTACTGCGCGTGACAACATTTTCGCCCTCAAGTGCGCTGATGGGAATGCAGTGAATGGTCTGCGCTCCGGAAGGAGATATCTGCAGCGCCAGTTCCTGCAGATCACGCTCAACCCGTCGAAATACTTCCTCAGAATAATCAACCAGGTCCATCTTGTTCACGGCCGCGATAATGTGCGGAATGCCCAGCAGCGCCGCAATCGTGGCATGGCGACGCGACTGCGGCAGCACGCCTTTGCGAGCATCGACCAGCACCACCGCCGCATCCGCCGTCGAAGCTCCGGTTGCCATGTTGCGCGTGTACTGTTCATGGCCCGGCGTATCGGCGATGATAAATTTGCGCCGCGCAGTGGTGAAGTACCGATAGGCAACATCAATCGTGATGCCCTGCTCACGCTCGGCTCGCAGGCCGTCCGTCAACAGGGAAAAGTCCAGCGGCCCTGTCGAGCGATTCAGCTTGCTCTGCTGAATCGACTGCAGCTGGTCATCATAAATAGCCTTCGAGTCATAGAGTAGCCGCCCAATCAGAGTCGACTTGCCGTCATCCACACTGCCCGCGGTGGTGAAACGCAGCAGGTCGCGCTCAAGATGCTGCGACAGAAACTGCTCGAATGTATTGCCTGCGCTCGCGCGATTTGCCTGCGGTTGCATTAGAAGTAGCCCTCGCGCTTCTTGATTTCCATGGAGCCTTCCTGATCATGATCGATGGCGCGATTCTCTCGCTCCGATCGATTGAATCCGAACATCTCTTCAATGATTTTCGGCAATGTGTCCGCTTCGGAGGCGATAGCGCCTGTGCATGGCACGCAACCCAGCGAGCGCATGCGCACCTTGCGCCGCTCCGTCTTCTCTCCCGGAAGCAATGGAATCGGCCCCTGCGGCAGCAGAATGGATCCGCCCCGCACCACCACTTCGCGCTCCTTTGCCAGGTACAACGGCACGATGGGAATGTTTTCTTTGTAGATATAGAGCCAGACGTCGAGCTCGGTCCAGTTCGACAACGGGAAGATTCGAATGTGTTCCCCCTTGTCGAGTTTGCCGTTGTAATAGTTCCACAGCTCCGGCCGCTGATTGCGCGGGTCCCACTGGCCCGCCGCATCGCGGAAAGAATAAATCCGCTCCTTGGCGCGCGATTTTTCTTCATCCCGGCGCGCACCGCCAAACGCTGCATCGAAGCCACCCTCTGCCAATGCATCCAGCAGCGAGCGTGTCTTCAGCAGTCCGCAGCATTTCTGCGTTCCCAGCGCAAAGGGAGTCGCCCCATCATCCAGAGCCTGCTGATTTTTATGCACGATTAATTCCGCGCCAATTTCTTTTACATAGCGGTCGCGAAACTCAATCATCTCGGGGAATTTGTAGCCGGTATCGACATGCAGCAAAGGGAAAGGAATTTTTCCGGGATAAAACGCCTTCTGCGCCAGGCGCAGCAGCACAGAAGAGTCTTTGCCAATCGAATACAACATAACCGGCCTGGCAAAACTTGCCGCCGCTTCACGGAAAATGTGAATGCTCTCCGCTTCCAGCTTCTCGAGATGACTCAATCGCGGCGCAGGTGGCAATCCCTCCGCGCTTACCGCGGGAAGCTCGCCGCATTCTTCTTCGTATAAGTATTGTGGCATCGGCAGTCCTGTTCCCCTTCCTATTGGCTGCCGAACGGGTGGGGATTCTGCCAAAATGAAAAACCCACCTGAACGGCTCTTCCGTCGGTGGGCGTCTGATTTGGGTTACTTTAAAGCTTTTTCAGCTTTTATGCTACCCCGACCCTGCAGAAGGCACTAGATTGTGTGCGCATACAACACACGCAACACAGACAGCCCGTTCTGGTGGTCGAGAAATTCATCACTGCATGTAATTTAAAGGTTTCGTTATCGCCCGTCAAGGACAACATCAGAGTCCACCTACCGCATGCCTATTTGTTGCGATCAGCGGCCGAACCGGCCCGACCGTACGGCTCGTAGACTGGCTCCCAGATATTTGAACTTAATTCGCGTTCCAACATCTCTTCGCATGCGATTTGTGCCTCGCCATCTTCTATAGCCCGCTTGCCCACCGCCCGCGCGATCAAGCGGCTCAAATGCCGCGAATCAGAAAGTGGCGGCAACAGATTTGCTTTCCTGTCGTTGTGGGTGGGAACCAGCCGCGCCAATTCTTTCGCTGCAGCCATGATCATCGTGTCAGTCACACGTCTCGCTTTCGATGCGATGATTCCCAGGGCCAGTCCGGGAAAGATATAGGAGTTATTCGGCTGCGCAATCGTCACTTTTCGCCCGCTAAATGCAACCGGTTCGAATGGACTCCCCGTACCGATCAACGCTTTTCCTTCCGTCCAGTTCACCAGGTCGTGCGGAGTCGCTTCGCAGCAGGAGGTCGGATTCGACAACGCGAAAAGTATCGGCCGCGCAGTATGTTTCGCCATTTCGCGCACGGCCTCTTGGCTGAAGGCGCCGCATTGTCCCGACACCCCGATCATGACCGTAGGCTTGGCGTGTCGCATCACATCCAGCAACGAAACGTCATCTCCAGCCGATCTGCATGGCCTTACTTCTTCCTCTGCGCGCGCGAACGGCATTTGCTCCGGTCGCACATCCCTGCCGTTCTTGGTGATCAGTCCGCAACGATCGACCGCATAAAAACAGTTCCGCGCCATCTCGATTGAAATTCCTCTGTCCACCATCAACTGCACCAGAATGTTTGCGATCCCAATCCCTGCGGTGCCGAAACCAAAAATGACAATTCTCTGTTTTTCCAGCGGCTCGCCTGTAACGTGGAGCGCAGAAAGCAACGTCGCTGCCGCCACCGCTGCCGTCCCCTGAATATCGTCGTTAAACGTGCATAGCTGGCTCCGATAGCGAGCCAGAAGCCGCGCCGCGTTCGAGCCGGCAAAATCTTCCCACTGCAATAGCACATGCGGCCAGCGCTTCTTGACGCTCTTCACAAAAGTATCGACGAACTCGTCATACTGCTCGCCGCGAATCCGCCGATGCCTCCAACCAATGTAGATTGGACTATTCAACCGCTCCTCATTGTCCGTGCCAACATCCAGCAGCAGCGGTAAACAATGCTCCGGATGAATGCCGCCCAGCGCCGTGTACAGAGCCATCTTCCCGATTGGGATGCCCATTCCGCCCGCGCCCTGATCACCCAGGCCCAGAATGCGTTCCCCGTCGCTGACCACGATGCATTTCACATCGTCGAAATGAGAGCGACTTAGAATCTGATCGATTCGATCTCTGTTGGGATAGCTGAGGAACAGCCCTCGCGGCTTTCGCCAAATCTCACTGAACCGCTGACAACCCTCGCCTACCGTCGGGGTATAGACCAGCGGAAGAACTTCTTCGATATTTTGCAGTATTAAGGAGTAGAACAAGGTCTCGTTCGCATCCTGCAGATCCCGCAAAAACGTGTATTTGTGGAACGCGGTTGGCTGCTCCCGCAACGCCTGAAGCCGCCGTTCAATCTGCTCCTCCAGGGTGCCGACATGCGGCGGCAGCAATCCATGCAGATGAAATTCATCGCGCTCCGCATCGGAAAATGCCGTTCCCTTGTTCAGACGCGGAGAATTGATCAGCGCATATCCCGACAAAGAAATCTTGCGGGCCTTATGACTGGCAGTCTTTCGTGGATGCTCGCTTACTTCCATGTCATGTTTCCACCCGCCGATCGTGGCATCGCGACACTCGTCATTCCACCGTCGATCGTTTCACACGGCATCTTCGTCTGCAGGGTTTAAAGAGTTTTTTCGCTAACCTTGGTAATGGTGGTGTCGGGAATACCCCGGCTCAGCGCGCAACTGAAGTCCTGCACATCACGCAGCGCGAAAGTCGGCACGCCATTTTCCTTCTCCGACTTCACGCGCAGAAAATCAGCGCCCTGCACGTCATCCAGCACGAAACCCGGTCTAGCGTCTGGCGCGATGGCGGTAATTTCAATATGACTCATGTCGATGTTTTTCACGTGACGCAGATAAAATCCCTGCGCCGGCGTCACACCAAACATATTCGGTTCGGGATATTGATTCTCGACTTCCGGCGGGTTCAGCCCGGCCTGCTCTCGGGTTCCACCGCCCTGCTGCTGAATGAAAACGTCGCTGATCTTGATATCTTCAATCGCGTGATCCGGGATACCGCTCAAGATCGAGCACTGCTGCGGATTGACGTTCGACGCCACAATGTTACTGATCAAAACCCGCCGCAGCTTGCCCACCGGAACATTCGCCGGCCCGCGCATTCTCGCGCCCAGACGCAGAAAAATCGGCGCAGTCACAATATCCCGCATGGTGATGTTGGTAATCGCGACGTCTTCCAGCAGCGCTCCATCCACCGTCTCCAGCGCCAGCCCATGGCAACCTTCAAACACGCAGTTTGAAATAGCAATGTTCTTGAAACCGCCATTCGATTCCGTCCCCAGTTTGATCCGCCCAATGCGCGGAGCATCGTTCGCGCCGGGAAACTTTTTCAGCGTCCCATCCAGCAAACTTCCCATCTGGTAGGTGCCGGTCACGTAGCAATTTGAAATCGTCACATTTTCTGTCGAACGCGCATACCCCAACGCAAACGAACTCTTCGGCACAATCGCATCGTCCCAGGGAGAATTCACGGTGCAGTTCGACACCCGAACATTGCGGCAACAATCAATATCCATGCCGTCCCGATTGGTGTCGATGGTTAGATTGTCGATGGTCAGGTTGTCGACGCCCGTTACAAGGATGGCGAACCACCCACCCTGCAAGATCGAAAAATCCTTCAGAAAAACATTGTGGCAATTCTTCAGCGAGATGGATTTATTGGCGGCTCCCGCCTTGTCCTCTTTGTCAAAAGTATTTCGACCCCAGCCGCGATCCAAACCTTTGCCCCAGATTCGTCCCGGCCCCGCGATGCCGCAATCGTGGAGATCCTCTCCCCAGATCAGGCTGTTGTGCCAGTGAGAGTGGCCGAAGTCCTGGTACGCATGCCAGGGCGCATCGGGCTCAGGCGCATCGTAGCCACCGGATCCTCCCTCCGCAGGCTTCGGCGCCGCCAGGATGGTCGCCCCCTGATCCAGAAACAGTGTCACATTACTTTTCAGATGGATGGAATAGCTTGCATAGGTTCCCGCCGGAAAGTGGACGACTCCACCCCCAGCCGCAGCAGCCGCCTCAATCGCCTTATTGATTGCCGGCGTATCCACGGTGGTTCCGTCGCCAACTGCACCAAACCTGCGCACAGGAAAAAGGCTGCCGACGGTATGGTTTCCGGCCATGGTTGTCTCAGCCGCATGTATCGAATTGGCGCTCATCATGGACGCGGCGATCCCGCCCCCCGCAAGTTTCAGCAAGTCTCGTCTCGGTGTCTGCATGCCTCTCCTAAAAATTCTGGGGTCAAGGAGCTACTGGACTTTTCCGCGCGGGCGCAGCCGGTTCAATTCAACAGCGCAGGCAATCGCATTCTGGGCAGCCAGCTTCAGGTTGTCGACAACAATCCAAAGCCAGAACCGATTCGTTTCGCCGGCCGCACTCTCTTTGGCGGGCAGATCCTTCGACCCACCGTCCGGTTCCGCATCGGACTCCGAAGGAGCCAGCACCGGCTGCACCAGGATCTGCGCCTCCTGCTCCTCAACCGCCTGCACATTCCCGGGGAACGCCGCCGCGTCGGCAACGATTCTCACATGCGACCCCGCCAACGCTTTTGCCAACGCGCCCGCTGCCACCGGATGCGGAAACTCGACAGAAACCGAGAGTGCATACCCGTGAAACACCGGTACCTGGACCACCTGCAGCGCCAGCGAGGATGGGGGAACCGAAGAAATCCTGGCATAGTGTCGGCGGATTCGATCTGCAGCAGTAGCCAGCGCCGCCTGTCCTGCCGCATCAAACGAAACCGCCAGCGTAAATGCCGTCTGCCCGCCAAAAACTTCCGTGGGCAGCGGCTGGAAGGAGAGCAGGTTCGCCGTTTGCTGATGTAATTCTTCCAGCGCCGCGTGTCCATACTCTGACGCCGGTTGCAGCAGTGTCGCCCACAACCCATGCAGCGGGCCCACCTTCTGGCTTCGCGCCGCCAGCATGGCCAGCAGCACAGCGACTGGATGTGCAGATACAACAGCACGCGTGTCAAGGTCTGGCGTCGGAGTCTTTGCACTCTCGGGTGCGCCGGGAATTGCGTTGCCGGCAATCCGCTCCTGAACCCACGGCGCGCGAACCAGCACTCCCGGAGCCTTCTCCAGCTCCCCGCTCAAATCCACGATGCACGCGCCAGACTTCAGCGCCTGCCGCAAATGCTTCTTCGTAATCGCAGCATCGCAGGCAAAAAATACGAAGTCACATCCGTCAAAGGAGTCAGGCTCGATCGGTTGGATCAGGGTGATCTCATCGTCGACCGCCGCCAGCTTGCCCTGCACATCTTCATCATCATCCAGCAGCCGTATATCGGCGGAGGCAAACGCGGACAACGCCAACTCATCGCTCAGGGCCTTTCCCAGCAAAGTTCCCGCACCCACCACTGCAATTTTTAGCGACTTATCTGACATGGATCCTCGATATGGTTTTCCGCCCGAAGCAACGTTCGATACTCAGAAACGCTTAGGTGGGGTCGATGGTTGGACGGGGAATCGTTCCTTCAGGTTTCTGAATTCGTCGATGCCGCGACGTCCACGTGTACGCCGCCCGCGCCACCAGCCCGGAAAACATGTAGCCCAGCGCAATCACCAGCAGCAGCACCTGGGAAAATAACAGCAGCACCGAAACCGCTGCGCCAATCAGAACCAGCAATTGAAATGGATGCCGGCTGGTCAGGGTGATTTCCTTTCCGCTCCAGAAGCGCCAGGTGCTGACCATCAGGAATCCAACCAGCCCAATCAAGCCAATCCACACGCCTGCGGCGGCCGCACTAAAGACCGGGGTGCCCAGGAAACAGTGAACACACGCGGCAATCACACCGGCCGCCGCCGGAATCGGCATGCCGACAAAATATTTTCGATCGGGTCTCCCGGGATTTTTCGGCTTGGCATCGGCGCTGGTATTGAAGCGCGCCAGTCGGCAGGCACCACAAATCAGAAAGAGAAAGCAGACTACCGCGCCAATCTGCAACAGCTTATGTCGCAGTATCGGGTCCATCGTGGGCGGTAACATGCGAAAGCCCCAGCTGTAGGCCAGAATGCTGGGCGCCACACCAAACGTAATCACGTCGGCCAGCGAATCCAGTTCCTTGCCGAAGTCGGACGCAGTATTGGTCATGCGCGCGATGCGGCCATCCAGCCCGTCAAATGGAATCGCCAGCCCAATCACCAGCGCTGCGTGGTCAAAATGATGCGGCTCTGTGGGTGAGCCCTGCAGGCTTTGCACAATGGCATAGAATCCGGCGGCAATACTGCCTGCCGTAAATAACGACGGCAGAATGTACATGCCGCGGCGCGCCGGTCTGCGCTTGCGGTTATCGACTTCGTTCATCGAACCGGCTCCGTGACCAATCCAAAGGGAGCTTCATCCGAAGTAACGCTTGCCATCAACTCCTCTTCGATGTCGCTTGCGGGCATCACCGCAAGAATGGATGCACCGCCCTGAACGTTCTGGCCTAAACTCACCTGGACCTCGCAGGAAAGTGGAAACAGCACATCGACGCGCGATCCAAACTTGATCAGTCCCACTCGCTCCCCACGATGGACCCAGTCGCCCAACTTTTTCTGGAAGACAATGCGACGCGCCAGCAGCCCTGCAATCTGCGTAAAGGCCACGGTACACAACTCGCCCGCGACTTCGACGTAATTGCGCTCGTTCGCGACCGCCGATTCCGGGTTCATTGCGTTCAGATATTTGCCCTTTTGATAGTCGATGAGCTGGATGTTGCCTGCAATCGGCGCGCGATTGACGTGCACATTAAAGACGTTCAGGAAGATACTGATGCGCCGCTGCGGTCCGGCAATACTTTCCACGGTTTCGATCAGGGTAACTTTGCCGTCCGCGGGAGAGACGATCAGACCCGGGGCTTCCGGTATGGCCCGTTCAGGGTCACGAAAGAACCAAAGGAAGAACGCCGCAAACAGCAACGGAATTGCCGTCAGCAACAACGAATGCGTGGCGACCCATATAAGGACGCCGACCGCCCCGAAGCCTAACCCGTAGAAGTAGCCGTCTCGAACCATTGCGTACAACAGATTATACGGTTCGTCGCGAGAATCCTAACGAGTGCATGTCTCACGCCGCACTACATCGACGGAACGGCGCGCGTAAACCCTGCCATCTGATCTTTTAACTTAAGTTTTAGTTTTTTTAATCGCGCGGCTTCTATCTGTTCAGTGTCGCTCAGATAGGGTTGAGCCAGAATGGCCTCTAATTGTTGGGAATATTTCCGGTGCTCTTCCACCAGACGACCCAAAGGGGTGGCTTCGGACTGCGAAGCCTCAACGGAAATTTCCATAAGGAAGTACCTCCTGATTCCGTATTGACAGCCAAACTACCACGCGCGTCAACCGGATGCAATGGAGAGATTTCAACAGGGTGAATTTTCAGCCGGCTCGGGCGACTTCATCCAGGTTTTCTGCATCTGAAGCCCATCTTCTGTCGGCTCCCGATAATATCCAGGCCGGTTCCCCACCGCCAGGAACCCAGCCCGTTCGTAGAGCGTGATGGCCGCCCGGTTCGATTCGCGGACCTCCAGGAACACTGTTCCAGAAGCCTGGGTCCGGCACCATAGCAAGCCCGCTTCCAGCAATCGAGAGCCAATCCCGCGCCGTTGCCACTGCGGAGCTACGACCATATTCTCCAGCGTGGCTTCCCCGGCCCCCACCGTCAAAATAGCGGAAAACGCGGCGAATCCGACGATCGGGTTCACCCTTGCGATCGGGTGATCTGCCCTGGTCGTCGCCGTAGAAGCTTCCGACTCGCCGGCGTACGCGAGAAACAGCACTTTTGCCTGTAATGCGCCGCTGCCTTCTCTGCTCGCGAAGTATGGATGAAAGGCAGTTCGCGACCAGCGCGCCGCGTAAGTGGAGCCGTTGGCCAACTCCCACACAGCCTCCATCACAGCTTCGGCACCCTCGAGCTCCGCCCTCCGAATCAAAATCCCCACGTCCCGCGTTGCGATCCGCGCCGCCGTCATCAAGGGTGGCCTTTCGCCCGCGAATCCTGAATCATCGGTTGCGCTTTGGCTCGCACCACCACCACCGCATCCGACCGACGCAGATAATTGGCGTCAACGCTGGCTGGATCATGAAACCGCCCGGCCCGCCATTCCTCGACCGCCAGCGGCAGCGCATCTCGAACTGCGGGTGAAGGTACCTCGCACAACCTCGAAACAGCCACCAGTCCAAACGCTGCCTTCACCGAAGCCTCTGAAGCAATCACCCACCCCGACTCTTGCTCGATCTTTTCCGTCAGGGTCTCCAGCGTCTCGAACGACTCCACCACACGCGTCTTTCCCGAGTCTCGATAGACGCCGCGGTAGAACTCCCCACGCCCCGCATCGAGCACCACGTGCATCGCCGCGTCAGCAGGCCCATCGCATAGAAGCTTGCCCGCCATCGAAGCCAGGATCGCCAGCCGCGACAACGTCAAAATTTGTTTGCCGGTCACCTCAGCCATCGCCTTCACGGCGCTTAATCCCACCCGCAGTCCGGTAAACGATCCCGGCCCGGCAACCACCGCGAACCCGTCCACGTCCGCCAGCCGCAGCTCGCTTCTCCGTAGCAATTCAGCAATCGCCGCAATCAATTCCGCCGAAAACTGGCGCGGATGCAGCTCGACCTCGCCCAGAATTTCTGCGGCCGAGTCTTCATCCTTTTTGTTCTCACGGATTCGAGCCAGCAGTACTCCACCGGTAGGTCCCGCGGTGTCGACGACCAGCAGCAGCATCAGATTGCAACGTCCGCGTCGGCATTTTGGCAGATCTCCACCAACACGCCGCCGGTGCTCGAAGGATGCACGAAGAAATACAAATGTCCGCCCGCGCCGATCTTCAGCTCATCTGACACAAGCCGCATCCCCGCGCATTTCATCTCTGCAAATACATCCTCAATGTCATCCACATGCAGCGCGACATGGTGCATGCCCTCGCCGCGCCGCTCGATGAACCGCCCAATCACAGACTCCGGAGACGTCGGCTCCAACAACTCGATGCGGCTTTCACCCGCCTGCACCATCACCGCATTCACCTGCTCATGTTCCACAAATTCCGGCGTTCCCACAGGCATTCCCAGCAGCTCATAAAAGCTGCACGCCTGGCGCAAATCGCGCACTGCAATTCCAAGATGATCAATATAAAGCATGGTCCTGAGGTTCAACCTTTCCGGCGCCCGCTCTTCCACCTAGCGGCGCGATTCCCAACAACAATGAAAACATTTATGAAGATCCAACGATGCGGTGTACAGCCTCCGCACCTTGCCGTCTGTGTTTCCGATTCGACGAAGCGATCTCCGCCCACTTCATTAAGAGAGATGCTCTACGTGGTTCCGTCGTCTCTGTGCAAATCCAGCAGCCCCCGCACCAGTCCATCCACTAGAAGATACGGATCTTCCTGCCGCGACGCCACCGCTCGCGCATGCGTCTCCAACTCCGCCTTACCCAGTCGATGCCGCACCAGCTCTCGCACCAGTTTTTGACGAATCATTCCGACCAGCCGCGCCTGCCACGCAGCCGTCCTCTTCTCTTCCAGCTTGCCGTCCTTGCGCAACGAATCCACACAGCGATCAATCGCCTCCGCCAGTGCCACCGTTCCCTCTCCTGTTGTCGCAACCGTCCGCACTACCGGTGGCACCCATCCTTCTCCGTGCCCACCGAGCGATTGCATCGCCCGAATTTCCCGTTCCACCCGATCGGCGCCCTCACGATCGCTCTTGTTCACCACAAAAATGTCGGCGATTTCAAGAATCCCCGCCTTGATGCTCTGCACATCGTCGCCAAGTCCCGGCACCAGCACCACCACGGTCACATCCGCCAGACGCACAATATCCACTTCATCCTGACCCACGCCCACGGTCTCAATCAACAGGCGAGTTTTTCCGCTCGCTTCCACCACTGAAGCAATATCCGCCGTGGTCGACGCCAATCCACCCAGAAATCCTCGCGTCGCCATGCTGCGAATGTAGAGACCCGGATCGGCATGATGGCTCTGCATGCGAATGCGATCGCCCAGGATCGCCCCGCCCGTAAATGGACTTGTAGGATCGACCGCAACAATTCCGACCGTCTGCTCCTCAGCGCGGTAATGCGCTGCCAGCCGATCCACCAGAGTGCTTTTCCCCGACCCCGGAGCACCCGTCAGTCCAATTCGCAACGCCTGCCCGGTATGCGGAAAGCATGCCGACAAAACCGCAGTTGCCGCCGGCGCGTCATTTTCCACCAGCGAGATCGCCCGCGCCAACGCACGCACATCCCCGCCCCGCAAATTGGCGACAAGGTTTTCAGCAGCTTCCCGAACGCCCGGCCGATGTGGAGGTTGCTGTTGCCATACCCGTTTGCGATCATATCGCGTTCTGTCCGCGCATGTATTCTCGATTGCACCCCACCTATTTGCGACCAATCGCTGCTTTCAGGAATCTCTAATTTATTCTGATAAGGATCTTTCTTGCGATGGCAGCTCCTTTTTCCCAAGGGACATTTCCCTCGACTCGGTGCTCAAGATTTCGCTGCAAGGTTTTCACAGTTGCATCGCGTTTACCATTAAGAACACCTTAGGGAGCAGGCATGGCGCAGTCTTCCGTTGTCCCTGCCTCCAAGGATCGGGACTACGACAGCGAATTTCACTACGAACACTGGACGCCACGATTTAACCCGTGGGTGATCACCTTTACGGTGACGCTGGCGACGTTTATGGAGTCGCTCGACTCCAGCATCGCCAACGTCGCGCTGCCCCACATCGCCGGCACGCTCGGCGCCAGCTACAACGAAGCCACCTGGATCCTCACCTCCTACCTGGTGTCGAATGCGATCGTTCTGCCCATCAGCGGCTGGATCTCGAATCGCGTCGGACGCAAGCGTTTTTACATGAGCTGCGTCGCTCTATTTACCGTGGCTTCGTTTCTTTGCGGGTCTAGCCACCTCGCTGCCCATGTTGATCTTTTTCCGCGTGCTTCAAGGCATTGGCGGAGGAGGACTCCAGCCCAGCGAGCGCGCCATCCTCGCCGACACCTTTGCGCCAGAGAAACGAAGTATGGCGTTTTCTCTCTATGGAATGGCGGTGGTCGTGGCTCCCGCGATCGGCCCCACCATCGGCGGCTGGATCACCGACAACTACGCCTGGCGCTGGATTTTCTTTCTCAACATTCCCGTCGGCATCATCTCTCTGCTGCTCACCAGTCGAATCGTAGAAGACCCGCCCTACCTGAAAAAGGTGCGCGAACGCACGAAAGGTGCGGACGGCTTTGGCCTGGGCCTCCTCGCGCTCAGCATCGGGGCTCTGCAGATCATGCTCGACAAAGGTCAGGAGGATGACTGGTTTGGTTCCCGCCTGATCGTTACCTGCGCTGTGCTTGCCGGCGTTGGCCTCATCGTCTTTCTCTATCGCGAATGGAATTCGAAACACCCCATCATCGACCTGTCGTTGTATAGCAAGCGCAACTTTGCGATGAGTCAAATTGTCATGGTGGCCATCGGCGCCGCCCTCTATTCGACCACCGTCATGATTCCGCAATTTCTGCAGGAAGTGCTGGGCTACTCCGCCACAGATGCCGGTATGGCGCTCTCCGCGGGCGCACTGGTTTTGATTGTGCTGTTGCCCATCGTCGGCTTCCTCGGTCAAAAACTAGATCCTCGCCTGATGATCACCTTTGGCTTCTGCCTGCTCACCTACGGCATCTGGCGGATTGGCGATCTCAATCTCAGCATCGCCTTCGGTAACGCGGTCAGCTGGCGCGTCATCATGGTGCTCGGCATGCCGTTCCTGTTCGTGCCCATCAGCGTCATGTCCTACGTGGGCGTTCCCCAGGATAAAAATAATGAGGTCTCCGGCCTGACCGCCTTTGCACGCAACATTGGCGGCAGCATTGGCGTGTCCTTTATCAGCACCATGCTCATCCGGCGTGCACAGACGCACCAGCAGTTTTTGTCGGCGCATGTCTACAGCGGTTCGCCAAGATACCAGGCCATGCAACAAGGCCTCTCAGGCGCGTTACAGAATCGAGGATTTTCCGCTGCCGATGCCGCCCGCCATGCCACCGCGCGGATCTACGAGATGATGATGCAGCAGGCCACCGTGCTCGCCTATGTCGATACGGTGCACATCCTGGTCATCATGACCGCCTGCCTGATCCCCATCGGCTACCTGATGAAGAAGCCCCGCTTCCGCACCAAGCCCGTCGAACCCGTCGAGTAATTGGACGAGGGTGGATTTACAGGTACTGTAGTCATAACAATTAGCGTCATTCTGAGCGCAGCGAAGAATCCAGAGGGCGATTGCAGCGCCTGCCAAGCGGATATCGTCTAGGTCCCGTCCCGGCTCCATCAGGGCGGGACTAAACATAACCCCACCCGCCAATAGCCGATTAAGCTTGCGCATTACAAAACCGCGGGGTCCCGTCAGTAGCATTGTTTGTGGTTTTCCGGGATTTTCATTCGCCTCGACCGATTCGTTTTGCTCAAAGCTTTGGTAAACGGAGGCACCTAGATGTTGATTGTGATAGTTAGCTGGCTGCTCATGATATGCGCACTCGTTTATCAGGCAATTTACGTGTGCCGCACTGGCCGGCCAACTCTCTTCTTCATGAAATTTACCGGTTCGCGCGCCTCGACACGTGCGCCACTAGGGACGTTCTCTAGGCTTGCACATGCACTTTTGTACCTGTTTCCCGCCGTAGCGATGACCGTAATTCTAGCGACAGCACTTTCGAAATCCGGAGTGAACCGCGTTCGGAGCTACCTGATCGGGAATTTAGGAATGATCTTATGGTCGTTGTTTTTCTTGCTCATTGGTCTGCTACTCGTCGTGCAACCGCAAAAGATGCTGCGCTGGACTCTTCGTGCCAATCCAGAACTTGAGGACAAAAAGTCGGCGGTGGTTATTACACGACTTATCGGCGTCGGTATTGTCGGGGTGGGGGCCGTGATACTCGCAAGGCTGTGAGTGCCCAGGTAATAAGAGATTATCCGTAAATAGGCCGGTGGCCCACCCCCAACCCTTCCCAGCCAGTTCAACAAGTAGGGCACCCATTTTACCTATCCAGTGTGATGGCGGTGAACACGATCCCGAGCTATTCGCAGTTCAATACGACCCGTTGGAGAACGTGCCGAACGATACTTGTAG
The DNA here is from genome assembly GCA_963737095.1 of uncultured Acidobacteriota bacterium. Taxonomy (GTDB): domain Bacteria; phylum Acidobacteriota; class Terriglobia; order Terriglobales; family Acidobacteriaceae; genus JAKAAZ01. Next base: position 364,582 of record CAVTRK010000008.1, on the reverse strand, counting down.
TTATCCCAATGGTCGTGATCGAAGAAATAATCATGTTTGTCCTGATGCTGAAAATATTAGGGGATGGATGACCTCCGGAAAGCCGTGTGCGCATCGGATAAGCGGCTTGAACCTGGTTTGCGGCTCCTATGCCCGGGCCTCAGATGCAAGGCCTGGAGACTCAGCCCCCGCCGCGCATTCCCAGCAGATCTTCGATAGCCCGCCGGTAACCAACGCACGAGTGACCTCAGGCATCCTTGACTCTCCCGCCTTGACCCGATAAATTCGTTTCGTCTGCAGGCAAGTTTTTCCCCCGTCAACTGAACCGTATCGTCCCCGTGGCCATTCTCGAATCGGCATCGTCGCGCCTCGATGCAGGAGAGCACTATGTGGAACCGCAAATGGATCGTTGCCGTCGTGACGCTCACCTTGTCGGCGATAGCTGCCGCATCCTCGGCGCAGAAGTCCACCGCGGCGAATGATTCTTCGTCTTCGGCATTCACTCCCGGCTATTCCTGGCTGCAGATCAGCGCTTTTACCCGTGTGCCGCTCGCGGGCGCCGATATCGCAGTCTACGACAGCTCTGGCAATCGCCTGTTTCATCAGGATGACGCCACCAACGAACAAGGGGTTTTTCCCGCGCATATTAAAAATCTGCCGCGAAATTTTCGCGTGACCGTCACCCTGGATGGGGATGAGTCGGCAGATCCGGACATGGGTGCCATGGGCCGGTTCACTCTCAGCGCCGATGTTCGGGACTTCGTTCCGGCATTTGGCGTCGTCTACGTAGATCCAGCCACCACGCTGGTCAGCCAACTGCTGGGACGCAAAACGCAACTGAGTCTTCATCAGGCGCGGGCCATCGTGCGGCGCTACTTGGTTCTGCCTCAGAATGCCGACCTGGGGGATGCGCTTCGCCAGGGGCAGCAATACCAGTCTCCCTATTTCTTGGAATCGGCATTCGTGACTCAGGCGCGACGGAAGGGCGGGATGGAGCCGTTCCTGAACTTTCTCGTTCGAGAGATGCTGACCCCGCCGTTTCGCACACACTCATTCGCCCCCGCGCCAACCGCCGCTCCCCTCATTCCCATTGCAAAATTCGTTGGCAAACATCTTGCATCGGCCGCGTTCCACTTCGCCGCCGGAGAGGGTTTCGGCTGGGTCATGGCGCAAGCGGGGCTGGTTACGCCCGGCGCAACTCCTGAACAAATCGAACAGCTACAGAACAGCCTGGCCGATTTGCAGAGCAGTGTGGACAACCTGAGCAGGCAACTGGATGCGCTCACAGCCGAGGTGCGCGCGAAGCTCACTGAAACCCAATACCAGCAGATTGTGGTGCCCGCGTTGGCATTGGCTAGCAATGTCAATGCTGTCGAACGGAACCTGAGCTATTTTGCTCAGGGATGTCCGCCGCTGGTCGAGGACGCGTCCGCCGACCGCACTCACGCTTTCGACGAATATTGTGAAGAGCAGAAGGCAACCATCAAAGCCCAGTTGAACGACGTGCGGATCGACGATGCGTTCGGTACTCTTGCGATTTATCTGCTGGACAAGAAAGCAATCGGATTCAAGGGCATGATCCACCTGTACAGCCAGTCCTTGGGAGAGGCTCTGCCTTTTTTCCGCCCGGCGGACTCCACCAGGATGGAAGGCATGTTCGGCTATTGGACGTCCGCGCAAACCCAGGCGGCAAATTTGCATATTGAGCGGCTGCACCTGATCGGCGCGCAGAAAAACCCGGGAGGGAGAGCCGATCTGATCGACTACCTTGGCGATCCTGAAAAGAAACCTCCCACACAGGGCATCTTTCAAAACGCGCTAGAGTCCGAGGGCAAGCTCATGTTTCCCCCTCTGAAGGCTGGTACCGTAATCGAGACCAAGAACCAAATGATGTGGCTGACGGCCTACCCGGAGTGGACGTCCTTACCGCAGTGTCAGCCGAAACATCAGACCCCCAGCCTGGTGCCCAAAGGCGCGACTACGTATCGAATCTTCGACGCTTATTGGAACCAGATTCCACACTGGCGATCTCCCACGCCGGAGGAAGCAAAAGCGCTCATCAAGGGATGGACCGGAACGAGCCCGAACGCATGGTTGACAAAGCAGACCCAGGCCATTGCACCCGACGCTCCCGTGAGCCGGGGCTTCACCAACCTGGTTGCGCTGAATGGCAACGGCTGTACCGCTCATCCGGCAATATGGACCAGGGACGCGCAATACAATCCCAGCCGCCCGGCTCAGGCGATGGATCTTCGGACAGGTGCGATCCTGGAACCCAATCGTAATGCCTGGGAATGGCCATTTGTCACCCGCCAACTTGCCGCTGGCGAGCAGTATTACTGGTACTCGAACCAATAGGCGCGTGGCCCTGCCGAAACTCCAGGGGAAGCCAGTTCCCCACAACCCGGGGTGCTCTTTCCCGGTTCTGCCAGGGCGGGATGAGACACACTGGCACTGGCCGATGCCGCCTACCGTGGTCGCCCAAGTCTCTCTTCAAAAACGCTTCATGTTTGGCGCATCCATTGCGCCCGGATTGATAAAATAAGAGTCAGGCGGTCATCCTGCGCATTTCGCAGAGCAGCCAACTGTTGCAGCCGCACCGAACTGGCTCAAATGTTCCAATTTGTTGCGAGAAAACAGCATATCCTAGCAAAAAGATTCAAGTTTCCGTCTCATCTATCTGACCCAGAATGGCTTGGCGCAAAACACACGTTACATAATCCTTCAACCATCCTGCATGATCCTTCAACTATTCCGTATAATCCTTCAACTTTTCTGCATAATCCTTCAACTTTTCACGGTCTCTTCAACACTTCGCGCGCAATCACCAGCCGCTGAATCTCGCTCGTTCCCTCGCCAATCGTGCACAGCTTCACGTCGCGATAAAACTTCTCCGCCGGATAATCCTTGATGAAGCCGTAGCCGCCGTGCAGCTGCACCCCTTCCTCGCAAATCCTCACCGCAACTTCGCTGGCATAAAGCTTCGCCATCGACGACTCCAGCGTGGTCTTCATGCCCGCATCTTTCATCTGCGCCGCTCGGAAGGTCAGCAGCTTCGCAGCATCCAGCTGCGTCGCCATGTCCGCAATCTTCCATTGAATTCCCTGGAACTCGCTGATCGCTTTGCCGAATTGTTTGCGATGTTGCGTGTACTGCAATGCCGCGTCAAACGCTCCCTGCGCCATTCCCAGCGACAGCGCCGCAATCGAAATTCGCCCTCCATCCAACACCCGCATGGAGTCGACGAAGCCCTCGCCCAGCTTGCCCAGCAGATTCTCCTCTGGAATTTCGCAATCTTCGAAAATCAGCTCCGACGTATCGCTGGCGCGCAGTCCAAGCTTGTTCTCTTTCTTCCCGGAGCGAAATCCCGGCGTTCCCTGTTCAACAATGAACGCGGAAAATCCATGTGTCTTCTTCGCCCTGTCCGTCACCGCGATGACCACCGAGACGTCCGCATAATGGCCATTGGTGATGAAGGTCTTGTTGCCATTCAACAACCAGCGATCGCCCTTCTTCACCGCCGTCGTCCGCGCCCCGCCTGCATCCGATCCCGAGCCGGGCTCAGTCAGGCCCCAAGCCCCCAGCCATTCTCCGCTCGCAAGTTTCGTCACATACTTCTGCCGCTGTTCCTCCGTCCCCGCCAGAAAAATATGATTGGTCGCCAAAGAATTGTGCGAGGCCACAATAATGCCGATCGACCCATCCACCCGCGACAATTCCTCGATCGCAATCACATATTCCACGTAGCCAAGTTCCGAGCCGCCATATTGCTGCGGGAAAATCACGCCCATCAGCCCCATGCGGCCCAGCTCTTTCACTAGCTCCACGGGAAATTCGCTTGCCTCATCCCAGCGGCTCACATTGGGCGCAATTTCGCGAGCCGCAAACTCGCGAATCTCTTTGCGAAGCTGCTGCTGCTCGTCCGTGAACATGTGAAACCTGGCCTGCCCCGCATTCGAATCTGCCGGTGCTCCTGCGCTCATTCAACTGTCTCCCTTGCAAGAAAACAGACGAGAGTATCACGGGGCTGCGACAGGTGTCGAATGCGGCCGGATTACTGCAATAACGCGCCTACGAAGCGCTCATCGATTCTTCGCGTTCCTCCGCGTCGCCGGGCTCGTAGCGGCGCCAACCACCTCGGTCCGATCCATGCTGCTTCACCGATTTGTTGTACAAACCCAGGATCAAAAACGGCGCGACCCATTGTCCGACAAACAGCGCATCCTGATGCTTCCGCTGATTCTTCAAAATCATCGATCCGATGATCGACGCAATGGCAGCGCCCATGAATAAGCTGGTGGGCCACTTCGACGAATATCTCTCCAGCATCGCGGTCACTTGATCTTCCTGCATTTCTCCGGGGCGAACTCGATAATCCATAATGTTTTCTCCTGAGGTTATGTTTCTAAAATTTGTCGGCCGCGCACAATGTTGCAATCAGCAAACACGCGGCATTCTTCCTTGCGTAGATGCTGGATAATTTCCCTTCGCTTTCTCATTGCCAGAATTCGAATCGGCGAAACGCACGCTTGTGCATGCAGTCACAATTTCCTGCGTGAAGACTTCTTCCGGTGAATACGTCTATCATGGGCGACGAGATAAAAAGCATTCATTCCGTTGCCTCGAAATCCAACCATTGAGACTGCCATGACAAAAAATCGAAAATACCTCGCCGTCGCGGTTGCATCATTCCTCGTTTGCCTGGGATGCATCGTTCCAACAAAAATGATCGCTCAATCCACCGCCAACACTGCGAAAGCAGCACCGCCGCCGCCCATCCTGCTTGGCACCGCCTGGTATCCGGAACAATGGCCGGAATCGCGCTGGCCTGCCGATCTGGAGTTGATGCAGAAGGCCGGCATCCGTTTCGTTCGCGTCGGGGAGTTTGCGTGGAGCAAGATGGAACCCTCCGAGGGCGATTACCAATTTGGCTGGCTGGAACGCGCCATCGATGAAGCCGGGCAACACGGCATCTACACCGTATTGGGCACGCCCACCGCCGCCCCACCTGCGTGGCTAACGCAAAAATATCCCGAGACGCTGCGCATCGATGAAGATGGCCACCGCGCCGAACATGGCAATCGCCAGCAATTCAACTGGGACAATCCAAAATATCGAGAGCTAGCGAAAGACATTGCCACTCAAATGGCCAAGCGCTTCGGCCACAATCCCTACGTCATCGGCTGGCAGATTGATAACGAATATGCGGAAGCATCGTTCGATCCGCAAACTCGCACCGACTTCCAGAACTGGCTGAAACAGCGCTACGGTACGCTGGACAATCTGAACGAGCGTTGGACGACAGCCTACTGGAGCCAGACCTACAACAACTGGAATCAGATTCCCATCGAAACCAAACCCGGGAACCCCGGCCTGCTGTTGAGTTGGAAACGCTTCGTCTCCGCCACCTGGGTCAGCTATCAGAAGAATCAGCTCGACGCCATCCGGGAAAATGCTGCGCCGCGCCAATTCATCACCACCAATATGATGGGCTGGTTTGACGGCTACGATCACTACGCCGTCGCCAAAGATCTCGACCTGGCTTCCTGGGACGACTACGTCGGCGAAGGCCACGTCAACCAATACAAGAATGGTTCAACCGACGACCTGACCCGCGGATTCAAGCAGAAAAATTTCTGGATCATGGAAACGCAGCCCGGCCACGTGAACTGGGCGCCGATCAATAACGACCTCAACAAGGGCGAGGTCCGTGCCTTGGCTTGGGAGAACGTCGGCCACGGTGCAGACGCCGTCAGCTACTGGCAATGGCGCAGCGACCTGAACGGCCAGGAGGAATACCACGGCACACTCGTCGGATCCGACGGCACACCAGTCCCCCTGTACCCCGAAGTGGCCGAGCTAGGCCGAGATTTCGCGAAAGCCGGCTCCGTGCTGGAGGGCACATCACCAAAATCGCAGGTTGCCATTCTCCACACCTATCCCAGCTTCTGGGCCATCGACTGGCAACGTCACAATAAAAAGTACGATCCCATTGACGAGCTTCTCAGCTATTACCAGCCGCTCAAAAATATCGCGCAGTCCGTCGACATTGTGCAGCCAACCGTTCCCCTCGATGGTTACAAATTAGTCGTCGCTCCGGGATTGAACGTCCTGACCGATGCGGCCGCAAAAAATCTAATGTCCTACGTAAATAACGGCGGCCATCTAGTTCTTGGGCAGCGATCTGGAATGAAAAATGTCGATAACGGATTGCTGGTCGAGCGCCAGCCCGGTCCTCTTGTTCCCTTGCTGGGCGGCCGCGTGGAGCAGTACTACGCACTCATCCATCCCGTCCCGGTGGATGGCCAATTCGGAGCGAACACAAGTCAGCTTTGGGCAGAACTCCTCAGCACCAAAGCGCCTGATACGCAGGTGCTGGAAACCTACGGCAAGAGCAATGGCTGGCTCGATGGCAAACCCGCCATCATTACTCGCAAGGTTGGCAAGGGCAGCATCACCTACGTCGGCGCCTGGATGGATGAATCCGGCATGGCAAAGCTCGCCGACTGGATGACGCAGATGAGCGGCGTCACATCGGCCTTGCCAAACGTCCCGCCCAATGTCGAGGTTGACCCACGCTACGGCAAAGATCACACCGTCTATGTCCTGATCAATTGGGCCTCGGACCCGCAAACAATCACCCTGCCAGCCGCAATGCAGAACGTCCTTGAGGGCGGATCGGTGCAGTCGGTGACGCTGCCGCAATATGGGGTGGCCGTGCTCTCGGAGGAAAGGAAGTGAGCCCGCTTCCCGGCCGCATTCTCCGCGCTTCGCTCGCTTCTCTATTTGCCTGCGCAACTTTGCTCGCAGCGCAATCGACGCCGTCACCCTCACCGCCAGCCCAGGTACCAATTTTGCTGTGGCCAAACGGAGCTCCCGGAGCCGTGGGCGATACCCCGCTCGACAAGCCAATCCTTACCCCATATCTACCCACACAAAATTCCACGCATACGGCAATCGTCGTCTGCCCCGGCGGAGGATATTCAGAGCTTGCCATCGATAAAGAAGGCACTCAGATCGCCCACTGGCTCAACGACCGCGGAGTTGCGGCCTTCGTCCTGACCTATCGCTACGGTCCGCGCTATCACTATCCGATCCCGCTGCTCGATGCCCAGCGCGCGATTCGCTATGTGCGCACCCATGCCGGCAAAGACTCGATCGACCCCGACCGCATCGGCATTATGGGATTTTCTGCCGGGGGCCATCTCGCTTCCACGGTGGGCACGCATTTTGACAATGGCAATCCGGACGCGACCGATCCCATCGAGCACGCCAGCAGTCGTCCGGACTTTCTGGTGCTCGCCTACCCCGTCATCAGCATGGAACCCGGCATTACTCACAATGGCTCGCTGCATCATCTTCTGGGAGATGAACCGAATCCCATGCTAGAAAACGAGCTTTCCAATGAAACCCAGGTCACGCCGCAAACTCCGCCGACGTTCCTTTTCAGCACCACCAATGACGAGACAGTTCCCGTCATGAACAGTGTGCTGTTCTACGAAGCCTTGCTGCGCGCAGGAGTTCCAGCGGAGCTTCACATTTTCGAGCAAGGTCATCATGGCTCGGGTCTGGCGCAGGATAATCAGCAGCTGCGTATGTGGCCCATCCTGCTGCAGAACTGGCTGCACCTGCACGGATGGATGGCATCTGCCGCACAATAGCAGGCGAGACCTATTCCGGTTGCTGCAACACTTCCAATGCGATCTCAAGTCGCACACCTCTCGAAGCCTTCAGCAGCACCGCATCGCCCGCGCGCAAATTCTCGCGCAGCCACATACCCGCTTCTTCTGGCGTGGAGACGAAGATCGCATCCGCACCCGCAGCTTTGGCGCCTTCAACAATCGACAACGCTTCTCCGCGCACGCCGACCACCACGTTGATTCCATGCTTGCCCATCAGTTCGCCGCACTCGCGATGCAGCCGCGGACCCGCCGGGCCTAACTCCAGCATCTCTCCCGCAACGACGATTCTGCGCTCTGCCGGCAGCGTCAGCAGGGTTTCCACCATGGCGCGCAAGGCCTGCGGATTGGAGTTGTACGAATCATTGATCAGCGTCGCGCCGCGAATTTCGATCGTCTGTCCGCGCTTATCCGGCGGTGTCAGTTGCTCCAGCACCGCACCGCATTCTTCCAATGACATTCCGCTCGCCAACCCAACGGCAATCCCCGCCAGCGCATTCAAGACGTTGTGCTCCCCCATCAACTGCAGATTCACTTCGGCGCGACGGCCATCTGCAACCGCGGTGAAGCTCACGCCTTCGACACCCATCGGCGTGATCGATTCTGCGCGGGGATCGGCTAATTTTTCGGTTCCGAAATAAATCGTCTTGCCCGCAAAGTCACGTCCAAACTGGCGAACATACTTATCATCCGCATTTAGAATCGCAGTTCCCAGGCGCGGCAGCGCCGCGATCAGTTCATACTTCGCGCGAGCAATCCCCGCCTGTCCATCTAAAAAATTCTCCGCATGCGCGGTACCGACGTTGGTCACCACTCCCCAATCCGGCGAGGCAATCTTACAGAGCGCCGCAATCTCTCCCGCGTGCGACATCCCCATTTCCAGAATCGCAACCTCGTGCTCCGGCTGCAATCGCAGCAGCTGCAACGGCAGTCCGAAATGGTTATTCAGGTTGCCGTGCGACTTATGCACACGGAAACGCGACTCCAGCACCTGCGCGACCGCTTCCTTGGTGGTGGTCTTGCCGGCGCTGCCAGTAATTCCAATGACGCGTTTCCCCCAATGACGACGAACAGAAGACGCTAGTCGCTGCATCGCGGCTAAGGGATCATCCACCAGCAGCAGACGCTTGCGGACCTCGACACTCGAATACCTTTCGAAACTGGGGCGCGCCACAACAGCCGCAACGGCGCCGGCTTCAATCACCATCTCCACAAAGTCATGGCCGTCGAAACGCTCTCCGTGGATAGCGAAAAAGAGATCGCCCGGATGAATGGTTCGCGAGTCGATCGAATATCCGGTGGCGATCGCCGCACCCAAAGTTCGCTGGACGGCCGGAGTCGGTCCTGCGGCAAACTCAGCCGCCATCCACTCGCGAATTTGTTCCAGGCTCAGTTGCACTTCACTCCCGGTCCGGCTGCTGAGGATTTTCCATGGCACTCCAGGAGCGCTTCTCTGGCTTCCGCTGCGTCGTCGAATGGAATGGTTCGATCGCGCAACACTTGCACCTTCTCGTGGCCCTTGCCAGCAATCACCACTACGTCGTTCTCTTGCGCCGCGCCAACCGCAAGCCGAATGGCACGCGCACGATCCGCTTCAACCTTAAACTTCACTCCACTGGCTTTTAGTCCGGGAAGAATCTCCTCCAGGATTGCATCGGGATTTTCTGATCGAGGATTATCGCTGGTGGCAACCACAAAGTCGCTGCCCTCTCCCGCAGCCAGCCCCATCCTCGGGCGCTTGCCGCGATCGCGATCTCCGCCACATCCAAACACGGTGATGACTCGCCCATTTCGTGGAGCGGCCAGTTGCCTCGCCAGCCGGGTCACGTTTCGCAGGGCATCGTCGGTGTGAGCATAGTCAACCGCAACCGTAAACATCTGACCGCAATTCACCGTTTGAAAGCGTCCGGGCACGTACTCAATCGCTTCCACACCGCGCAAAATTTCCTCTTGCGTCAACCCACGCGCCACGGCTGCGGCGGAAGCGGCCAGCAAGTTCAGCACATTCACCGGCCCAGGCAAATGCGTATGCAGCGTCACACGTCCGGTCGGAGTCATCATGTCGAACGTAGTTCCATTCGCGCCTAACTGAACATTTGCTGCGTGGAAATCTCCGCAGTTCAATCCGAACTCGATCACTTGGCATCCGGCTGACCTGGCAATAGGAACCAGCCGCTGTCCGTATTCGTCTTCGGAATGGATGATCGCCACACGCGGTGGAGCCGCACCGTTTTCGCCGGTGAACATCTTCGCCTTGGCGGCAAAGTAGGCTTCCATGGTGCCGTGAAAGTCGAGATGGTCTTGCGTCAGGTTGGTAAATACGGCAGTATCCCAATGCAGGCCCCACACTCTTCCCTGTTCCAACGCGTGCGAGGACACTTCCATCACCGCATCCGTGGCACCGGAAGCAACACCTTCGGCGAAGAGTTCGAACAGGTCACGCGATTCGGGGGTGGTATGCGGAGAAGGCCGCACTTCGTCGCCGACGTGATACTCAATCGTGCCCACCAAAACACAAGTGCGGCCAGCGCTGCGCAGCATCGACTCCAACAAATATGTCGTGGTGGTTTTGCCGTTTGTGCCGGTCACACCGCTCAGCTGCAGCCTGCGCTCAGGATGCGAAAAGAAGTTAGCGCTGATTTCCGCCAACGCGCGGCGTCCTTGCTCGACAAACACAGCTGTAAATTCAGGGCGCTCCGCGCGAACCTTTTGCCACGTCGAGTCAGAATCTGTCACCAGTGCCACTGCGCCTTGCTGCAGCGCATTCTCGACGAACCGATTTCCATCCGTCGTGCCGCCCTGCATGGCGACGAACAGTGAACCAGGCGACACTTTGCGGGAGTCATACACAACGTCGCTAATCCGTGGATTCGAACCCGCGTGCTCACGCATCTGCACCGCGCGCAGCGATTCCTCAAACTGCATGGAGGGATGTTCAGTCATGGCGACATGCAAAAACAGTTCTTCTGCATTGAAGCATACTTCGATGCGATTTCAGAATTTAGATTGTGAATGAATTATGGATGAAACCGAACTACAACGGTAGTACCGGCAGGAACTTTTGTGCCTGCAGCGGGAGCTTGCTCCGAAGCCACTCCGCTGCCATACACACGAACGGTCAATCCCAGGTTGGCAGCCGTGACAACGACATCACGCATCGGCTTGCCAACGAACGACGGCATGGTCACAGGCGCGCCCGAACCCAGCGCGACCGCTGCAGCGTTGTCCATCGAAGGTGACGGAGCCCGCGCCACGACAGCCTTCTTGCCAGTGCCAGGCGATGTTTCATCCATAGGATCGTGCACCGGCGGTGCGGCGGCCGTTCGCCCTGCCTCCTGCGGCTGCATCAAGGCGGCTCCGTCCGACGCATTTTGCAGATAGGCGCGAGCCTCATCCGCATCGGCAGCCGCGGCCTGAGATTTGGCTGGTGCCGCGCGCAGAGGATCGTCCTGGGGCAGGTGGTTTACCTCGGCGAACATCGCGTCCAGGTCGCCGACCTGCTCGCGATCCCCGTCTACATCTTCATGAGCGTTCTTCTTTTGCTCGACAATTAATTTTGGCGGCTTGATCGGTTGATCATGCGGCACGCCCAGATATTCCAGGATCTCCTGCGCCAGTTCCTGAAATACCGGAGCGCTGACGGCGTGGCCGAAGTGCGAACCCACAGTCGGCGAATCGATGATTACCGCAATCGTGATGGCCGGATTGTTGACCGGCGCAAACCCTACAAACGAAGCAATAAATTTTGTCTTGGAATACGTTCGCGTGCGTACGTCGATCTTTTGCGCCGTCCCGGTCTTGCCGGCAGCGCTATAACCATTCAGTTGCGCGGTATTCCCTGTGCCAAACATCACCACGCTTTCCATCATGCTGCGCATTTCGGCGGCCGCCATGGTGCCGATCACGCGATGCGCGCCCGGCGGCAGCGTATCGGGAAGTTTATCTTCCGGATGAAATGCCGCGGGCACCAGGCGTGGGCTGCCTTTCTGGGCGGACGTCTCTTCCAGCACGATATGCGGCGGCAGATAGACACCGCCATTTGCAATCGTCGATGCCATGGCGACCAGCTGAATTGGCGTCACGCCAATTTCCTGCCCCATTGGGATGGAACCGATGGTGGTTGCCTGCCAGCGATCCGGCGGCTTCAACAGTCCGCGCGTTTCGCCCGGAAGTTCAATTTCGGACTTCTGTCCAAATCCATACGCGTGAATGTATCGATAGAAACGATCCTTACCCAGGCGTTCGGCAAGCTGGATCGCCACCACCTGGCTTGACTCGGCCAGTGCCTGCCTCGCCGATAGCACATTCCCGTGGTGATTCTCATAGATGATGGCGTCGCGATCATCATGGACAATTCGGCCAGCCACGTTAATCTGACCGCCAAAGGTTGGAATCATCGAATCCGGCGTAATGATTTTTTCCTGCAGTGCCGCAGAGAAAGGGACCAGCTTGAAAGTCGACCCCGGCTCATACACATCGCTTACCGCGTGGTTCAGCAGCATGGCCGGACGAATCTCGTGAATGCGATTTGGATTAAACGTGGGGCGAATCGCCAGCGCCAGGATCTGTCCGGTGTGCGGATCCTGCACCACCACCGTTCCATTCAGCGCTTTTGTTCGCTCCATGGCATGGTCCAGAGCCTGCTCCGCCATAAACTGGATCTTGGCATCCAGTGTGAGCACCATATTTTCTCCGGGCTTGGGCTCATTCTCCACGCTGCCATAGCTATGGCGATGCGCATCCACAGATACCAGCAGCTTTCCCGCTGTACCATGCAACGCACCGTCGAAGCGGTGCTCAATTCCGCCCAGCCCGTTGTCGTCCAGGCTGACATACCCCAATACCTGCGCCGCCAGATCATCGTCTGGGTAATAGCGTTTAAATTCTTTCTGGAAGTAAATGCCCTTCAGGTTTAGGGCGCGCACTCTGGCGGCAACATCCGCGTCCACTTTGCGCGCCACCCAGGCGAACGCTCGCGAACGATGCAGTCGCCCATCGATATCCTTCGCTGTGGTGTATCGATCCGCCGGATCAACGTGGACGATGCGCGCAAGTTGCTGTGCGGTCGCTTCTTTATCTGTGATTTCGCCGGGAACGGCGTAGATCGAATCCACCAGCACCGTCATGGCCAGTGGCTGCAGGTCGCGGTCGTACAGCATGCCGCGCCGCGGAGCAATCTGAATCTCGTAGTCACCCTGACGATATTCGCGCCCCGCATACTCGGCATGGCGAAAGACCTGCAACCATACCAGGCGCGCTGCAATCAGGACCGCCCACACAAGCAAAATCCCAATCAAGGTCACGAATCGCAACCGTGGAATGGGAGCAGAGAGCGCTTGTTTAGGTTTTCGGCTCATGCCGTGGTTCGGTCCTGCATGTTGGATGGGCCTTTCGGCCACTCACAAGCCGTGTAGCCATTGCGTATTAGTTTAACGGTTCGAAGGCAATGCTGGAACTGTCACCGACGCAAGCACAGGGGAATTGGGATCCGCATCCATCATGGCGGGCGCTGCCACCACCTGCCCGGGCTGCGGCTGCTGCATGCCGATCTGGTGCGCCAGGCGATCGATCCGCTCCGACCGCGTCAGTTGCGCTTCCGTCAATCCAAGCTGATGGTTTTCCTCTTGCAGGTGCTGCAACAGAGCCTTCTCGGTCTCGATGTGATATCCGGTTTCGATAGAACTAAAATGTTGCCAGCTGTACACCATCAGCAGCGCGAAAAAGAAAACCGCGGCGACGGCAAAGCTGCGCATCTCCCGCTTGCGGACAGGATCTTCCGCCTTGACCAGGCGCGAATTATCCAGGCGCTTGTCGAAAAATACTTCGGGAGTGGGTCCGCGACGAGCGCGCTGCTGTGCCGCGAATAGCCAGCGATTGTGTTCCATTACCGCCTGGGCATTCCACTGACCCTTCTCCCGAAGCCGATCGATTACAACGCCTGCCGCTGCCATAGCATTTCCTTTACTGAATGGTTCCCTGTACGTTGCTGTGAAAAAAAAAGCCCGTTCCCCCCGGAAGCGGGCTCGTCTACATGGCTCCGTTCAATGCGGCTGCCATAGCGACACAAGCGCCGATCGCAAGTAAACCGAATACAACCGCGCCCCATACTTCCATGTGATTGTCAAAAAAGTTATAGATATGCGACATGGTCTTCCTCCTCGAATGATTGGTTAAGGTTGAACGTTGGGCCCGCAATCTCTGCTGCTGCTCCCTTCGCTGCTCCCACTAGCCTGTGCCGTTGCACGGGCCTTAATCTTGTGTGTTGCTACTTCTCGCGTCCTCACGTCTCAGGCTTCCTTCCCTCACTTCTCGGGCCAGGCTCGTTGAGCTGGGAGGGATGGGTGACGTTCACTTGCATGCTGTTCTTTCGCCTGAAAGAGGGGTGGGGACGAGCCCGGCCCGAACTTGCTCGGCTCAGCCGCTACTCCAGCTGCGCCGTAAAATTTTTTCCTGCTCCTTCACCGGCCTTTTACTTTTCGCCGGATGAGTTGCCCGCTCCGCCGCCCGTAACTTGGCACTGCGCGATCGCGGATTGCTGCGAATCTCTTCTTCCCCTGCGGTCACTGGCTTCGGCGTCAACACCGTCCAGGTTCCGCTGGCCTTGCCTTCTCGAAACGCATCTTTCACGATGCGGTCTTCGAGAGAGTGGAAACTGATCGCCACCATCCTTCCTGCCGGCCGCAATAGTTGCGGCGCTACTTGCAGCAAGGCAGTGATCTGATCCAGTTCCTCATTCACGTAAATTCGGAGAGCTTGAAAGACTCGAGTCGCCGGATGAATCCGATCGCTTTTTATTGCCGGGGCGCTGCTTGTAACCACTCTGGCGAGTTGTGCCGTGGTTGTTACCGGCCGCGCCCTGACAATTGCTCTGGCGATTCTCCGCGACCTCCTCTCTTCTCCGAATTTGTAAATCAGATTTGCGAGGTCTTCTTCGCTCACCTGATTTACCACTTGTTCGGCAGTCCTACCGCTGCGCGGATCCATCCGCATATCCAACGGTGCGTCTGCCTGAAAACTGAATCCTCTCTGTGCTGTGTCCAGCTGTAGCGAGCTGACCCCAAAGTCGGCCAAAATTCCGTCGATGCTTTGTGGTTCCGCCCAGCTCGCCGCTTCCGCGAAAGCCGCTGCGTGGATGGTGATGCGGGGCATCTGTTGCTTCAGCTCCGCCCGCAATGCCATGAACCGTATCGCTGCGCTCTCGATGGCCTCCGGATCGCGATCAAATGCGATCAGGTGACCTTCCGGACCCAACCGGCGGGCGATTGCTTCACTGTGCCCGCCCAGGCCGAGCGTTGCATCCATGTAGGTGCCGCCCGGCAGGATTCGTAAAAACTCAATTGCTTCTTCTAAAAGAACCGGCACATGTCGCTGACTCTGACCGTGCGCCCCCTGGGGGGCTTTGTCTTCCATCGCTATAGCCCGTAGGCCCCTAATACATCCGCATCCGCATCCGTCAGAGGATTCGCATCCATCTCCTGGCGAATGGCATCCATGTTGGTCACTTCAAGAAACGTCAGCATTCCGAACACTGCCACGTCTCCGATCACTTGCGCCTTTTCCCGCAAAATCTGGGGGAGGAGTAGCCGGCCCTGCGAATCCATCTCCGCGTTCTGGCCGTAAAAACTGGTTGCTGTCAAAAGTCTTTTCTTCGACGGGTTGGAGTTGGGCATATTCAGCAATTTCTGCTCGATCTTTTCCCATTCCTCCATCGGGTACACCTTGGCCGTTTTTCCGTTCTCGCTGGTGATGTAAAACTTCGTCCCGTACCGTTCCTCAATCTCGCGCTTGAACTCCGCAGGCACCTTCAGCCGTCCCTTTTCATCGACCCGGGTTGGATGGTTGCCGCGAAACATGCCATGTGCCTCTTCCGTCTTCCTTCGAAGATTGAGAAAACCACCACCTCGACTCCACTTGGTTCCAGAGTCGCCCTGGTTTCGGTTTCACTCAACCACTTTAGACCACTTTCGTCCACAACTGTATCGCACTCCCGTCGCTTGTCCAACAAAAAATTGCGTTCACAAAAACTTTTCTCTGTGGAGACAGGTGGAAAACTCCGGAAAGTGTGGCTCTCGGTGGGACCGGGCCCTAGGGATGGTGTTGGCGAGACAGATTCCACGGCTGCAGTAGCGCTTGCAGCGGGCTTAGGTGGATTGCGCGGGCAGTGGATCAGAGTGGTGCGACGGGTGCAATTTTTGCCGGGAAGGGCAGGAACTTGGGCAGGCTTAGCTCGGATCTGAGCCCGAACGAAAAGAAAGGTATGACTCTATTCTGGCCTCATGCGCCGATAGCCAGGATGGACTCCGGGAGTTAAGCCTTGCTGTCCGGAAATTTTCTGCAGTAGTTCTGCCAAGGTTTCGCGCTCCGTGTGGGTCAATCCAGCGCAGAGCGCCTCTTGATGGTGGCGGCCGATCTCTCCGATTTGGTCCAGCGCCTGTTTCCCCTCTTCCGAGAGATACAGTGCATACTGTCGTCGATCGCCCTGGTTCGGTTTCCGTTGAACAAATCCGCGGCGTTCCAATTCGTCCAATATCGCCACCAATCGGCTGGGATGGATCCCCAGTTTCCCCGACAATTCCTGTTGACTGATGCCGGCCTCGAGGTGAAGCAACCGCAGAATGCCCGAATCCGGCGGCGTCAAACGCATGACAGCCAGCCGTTCCGCAAACTGGGAAGCTGCATGACCGCCGACCTGGGCGAGTAAAAACGCTAGCCCGGGTCTACCCTCCCCTTTGCGACGACGATCCTTATTCATGCTGCAATTATTCCACATGACAATCGTTTATGATATAAATGATTTATTATGGAAACGAGAATCGCCCCTCAAGTACCTGCGGGACCTTCGCTGCTGGCTTTAGCCATGGTCCACACGCTGCTGTTCATTGCAAGCGTCTCCACGCTCGTCTGGCTGAGCCATGGCAGCGCACGGAGTGGAATGCTGGCGCTGAATCCCTACGGATCGGCCGACCTCGCACGAGCTTTCTTTGCGGAGAATCCCAATGCAATCCGAATCGGAGCTTTTTTCTTTCTCGGATCGGCGATTCCGCTCGCCATTTACACAGCCACGATTGTCAATCGATTGCGGTTCTTCGGGGTCCGCGCTGCAGGCTCGTACATTGCCTTGGTGGGTGGACTCGCGACCTCGCTGGCTCTGGGAGCAGCGGCTCTATGTTTGTGGATCTTGTCGGTTCCCGAGATCTGCGCCTCCCTTCCTGTCACCCGGGCGCTCCACTTCATGACTTTCCTTTGCGGCGGCGCCGCCTTCTCCGCAGGTTTCGGACTGCTGGTTGCGGGAGTGTCGGTCACCAGTTACTTTGCTCGTTTGATGCCACGGTGGCTAGTATGGTTCGGCCTATTGATCGCTGCTGCCGGTGAACTTTCAACTCTCAGCCTCGTCGCTCTGCCGATGACGTTAGCTATTCCCATCACTCGCTTCGGAGGTTTCATTTGGCTGATCGCCGTCGGCGTACTGATGCCCAAACAATTGCTCGACAAGAAATCCAAGTCAGCGTGAGGATAGAAAGTCCGATGTGCCGCAGAATCGATTGCCGTTGAAGCCGCAATCCTGTCGATTGAAGCTGGCCCCGCTCTCTTACTCTGCTCGATGTCGTTTCGGTAGCACCAGCCACGCCAGGTAAATGGCAATCAGAATATTCGCCAGAAAAAGCACCACGGTCCAGTGGTTCGGATGGTGAATCAGCTTGATGGCTTCCAGCGGCAGCAATGCCACCGTCAGGATGAGAGTGAAGTACTCCGCCCAGCGTTTCTCCAGCACCAATCCGGTGCCCTCAACAAAGTCGAGTCCCGCGTAAATAAAAACCACCGCACTCAATTGCTTCAGGCGATGGTCATTCAACAGCGTCACCTTGTCGAGCAGCGTGGCGATGGCCTGTCTGTCGGGATCCAGATGCAACGCCGCCACGGCCTGCAGCGCGAACAGGTAAAGATCGTGATGCAGCATGCGCAGAAGCCCAAAGCCCAGGGCCACAAAAAACGCGCCCTTGATCAGCTTCAGTATGCCGATAAACTCCAGCCAGCGGTGATGCTGGGGAGGATCGACGGTTCGTTTTTGCAGCGCAGTTGTCACGCCGACAATCTCCTTGCCGGGCGACACCTCTGGCTGACAACTGGGAATAACAAGGTTAGAACTTGAACACCAGGCCGACCTGGGGCTCGGCAATGTTGATCAGGCTATTGGTGGCAAGCAGCGGATTTTTATAGCCCGGCGCATGACCCACCAGTCCGCGGTATTGCAGCCGAATGGACATGAAATTCGGGAACATCGACGGATGATAGTCGGCGCCCGCCCCATACTCGAATGTCGGAACCTTGATCGGCTTAACCGGAAGGGCTGGTTGACCGGGCGGTACGGCGATGTAGCTGGAGATGTTATACGAAATCAATCCGCCGCCAGCCAGCACAAACGGTTGAAACCCATGGTAAAGGTGGGGAATGGTCCCAACGTAGTCGATGGTGAAAGATTTGGCGTGCGAATACACCACGCCATCCTGGATATACGTACCGCCCGTGAAATATTGGGTCGCGGGGTTGTAGCCAAAATTTAGCTCGAATCCAAAAGCAGGGCTGAAGATATGGCGAGCGCCAATTCTGAAACCAGCGGCCGAATCGGCGGATTGCTTCAGCGATGGAGTTCCTGGCGGGACGGTGCCGGTTGAGGATTCTGCGGCCGCGTTGCCCGTGGCCGTCGAAGGAAACGTTCCGAAAATATTTACGTTGACGTCCGTGTTTTTGACGATCGCGTCCGTCTTTTCAACCAGCGTCTTCTGACCAAAGGATGACAAAGCGAAGAAGAAAAATCCGGCTGCACAGTACAGCGCGGCCCTGGAAGCTCGCCGCAGCAAATGTTTAGAAACCATTCCCATATTGTCATTCATACCAAGCAGATTCGCCAAATGGCGGAACGATCATCATTCGGATCGCCGACTCCAGAACCTATCCGGGGGTTCCGACGGTTACTTGGTCAATTCGACAGAGAGGATCTGTCCGGCAACCGATTTGTCCGAGACTTCAGCATATTGCACGCTCGCCTTCATCCCTTCAATCGTGGTGCAGGGATTCATGGTGCCTTGAGGCGTGAAGTTGGAAGCAGAAAACTCAATGTGCAGGTAATTGTTGCTGTAGAGAGAAATCGTCTGGCCGCCCTCGTCCACGCTGAGCGTCATAATCGAAGGATAGTAGCACTGCACGCCGCTAAGGATACCGCGCACGGTATGCCTGGCTCCGGTTGGCGGCTCGGTTGGATATCTTGGCGTAGTGGATGCCTCGCGAATCAGAATCGATCGGCCGCCAACCATTCGCATAGTGCTCGTTCCCTGTCCGGTCCCGCTTCCATGGGCGATCACGTTTGCTGGCGCACCCGCAAGTCCCTGCGCGGCAATTGTCGCATCTTGTGCCTGCTGCCTTGCGACATTGGCTTGATACTCTTCTGTTTGTCGAATCCGAAAGTGGACGTTCTCTTTGTCGGTGGTGGTCTTCGCCATACGCCGTGCCGCATTCAATACCGACAATGCGCTGGGAAACTTATGCTGTTCGGCAAGGATTGACGCCGCGTTCAGTCGATAATTGACGTTCCCAGGATCGACGGCGCAAGCCCTTAGTTCCTGAATGTAAGCCTCGTCCAGTTTGCCTCCGCTGCCTGAATAGTAGGTGGCCAGTGCGTCATACGCCGGAGCAAAATTCGGATTCAACGCGATTGCCTGATCCAGGCTGGAGATCACGGCGACACCATCCGCAGCATTCCCATTTCGGATCCGCAAGAGTCCGTAGTAGTAATAGGCCAGATAGCTGGTGGATTTCAACTCTACTGCCCCGCCGAACCAATTCTGTGCGGCAGTAGACTGGCCGGCGCGCAGCTCAATGAAACCCATGGTTTCATACGCCTTGGCATTCTTCGGATCCAGCAGCAGCACGCTGGCAAGCAGCGCTCTCGCTTCCTCGGTACGGCCGGAAAGCGCCAGCACATCGGCGCGAATCGCATCTACATCCGTATCATCGACGGGCTTCGCTTGAAATGAAGACGCATTGACTGTCGGAACATAATTCGTCCTGTACAGCATGAAATTCAGCTGATGCACATAGGCTTCGAGCGCGTTATCCAACTTCGTCAGATCGCCGAAAGCCGATTGGGCGGCGGTGATCGAATCCTCCCCTTGCATCATCAAATTCGCATAGTCTTCCAGCCGATGGGTCTTGTTCTGGCTGTCTTTGATCAGCAGATAATGCGTCAAGGCCCAGGATTCGGCATAGAAAATATTGCCTTTCTGGTCCTCGTGGTAATACGGCGAAGAGTGATCGATCTGCAACAAGGTGGTCAGCGGAATCAGTCGACTGTTACGGAGCAGATTGATATTCGCGGCGCTCGGCTGACCCATGCGCACTTCTTTGCCGTCGATGTCAGTGTTCTGGTAGAACTCCGCCATCCCTTCGTCCAGCCACACCGGAAGCCAGTCCTCCAACTTGCGCAGCATGTAGTGCGTGTATTCGTGGTACACGATGGCAAAGGGATGTTCGCCCGGCGCATCCAGGCGAAGGAGAATATAGTTGCTCTCCTGGGCGTGCATGAAATATCCCGCCAGATCGAGCTGCCCTTTCGCCAAGTACGCTTCCGGTTCCAGCTCTTGAAAGCTCTTTTTATCCTTGAGCGCAAACACAGTCATGGCTGCATCGTCATCGCCAGTCACCGCGGGAAAGATCTTTTGAAAAATAGACCGCATCTGTTCCAGTTGATTTGCGATGCGGCGACCGTTTTTCTCACTTGAATTGGTGAGCACGATGAAATGTGGACTGCGAATCTCAGTCCAACGGTCGGCAGCGGAAGCAGCCGAGGCAACAACCGTGGCAAACATCAAAAACAGCGCTACGAGGTATCGACGCATGCGTGCTTCTCAGCCTAAATCAGGCATGCGATCGCCGAAAATAAAAATCCGCCGCGGTTCCAATTCGCGTCAACAGCCGTCAGGATGACCGAATCGCTGGTGATCTTGTGCCAACTTGATTCTGCTGGCGAAGGTTACTGGAGAATTTTGGGAGAATCAGGAGAAACCCCCTGACAATCAGCGCCCTGATACGCGCTTTCAAAACTCATATCCATCACAATGGGCTGAGGTTGCGATTGCCTCACTGTTTCCACATGCACTTTTCCCGTCATCTTCTCGGAACTTGTGAATTTTGCGTCGATGTGACCCGTTGTACTGTATTGTCCATCGGCAGATTTGCAGGCCATGTCAACCGACATGCCGGTAGACGATTGATGTTCATTGGTGTATTGGCAATCGTGGTTGCGCTGCATGTGGCTAAACATATCTTTCCACTTTTCCGGCGTCAGACAGGATTGAGAAACGGTAATTTGTGGCTCGCTTCCTGGCACCGGCCTGCCCATCGCCTTCAATCGTGCAGCCACGTCCGGTGGAATCTGGAATCCAGTCATTGTGCTCGTGACCTTCGACTGCCATAGACCCATCTTGACTGGCGGCTCGGACGTCTGCGCCAACCCTGCGCTTAGAAATCCCAATAACGTCATCGACAACAACATCCGCTTCTGCATATACCCCTCCCCCTTGCGCTGAGGATCACCCCAACCGGGCGCAGCCAGTATCGTCGGGAATATTGGGGTTGTAAAGCAAAAATGGGCCAGGATCGCCAATAGAAGTATCGCAGAGAAATATCGAGAGTGGCGCATACCACGCAGTTGCGGTGATGGAGTGAATATGGACGCCAGGTTAATGAGTGCAGGTGGCGCATACCAGCAGTGGCGGTGATTGAGTGAATATCGACGCGCATGCTTTCAGCGCATAACTATCCAGTGACAGCGAACCGCTTGCGGGGTAGGATCTTCAGGTATGGCCGTGACTTTTCAAGAGCCGCAGTCACCGACAAGCCATACTTCTCTCGCAGCTGTTCCACCTTGCCGTGCTCAATGAACGAGTCCGGCCAGCCGATGCGAACCACCGGCACGCGCAGATTGTTGCTGGAGAGATACTCCAACACCGCGCTGCCGAATCCACCCATCAGCACGTGGTCTTCAAAGGTCACGATCAGGCCTACTCTGCGAGCGTATTTTTCCAGCAGCTCGGTATCGAGCGGCTTGGCAAAGCGGGCATTGATCAGCGCTGCGGAGAAGCCGTCTCGCTCCAGTTGGCTATGAAATTCCGATGCCATGGGTACAAGCGCTCCCAGCCCCCAGATGGCGACCTCGGTGCCATCGCGCAGCACTTCTGCTTTGCCGATGGGAAGCGCGACTGGCTGCTCCTTCACTTCCGCTCCCGGTCCGGCGCCGCGTGGGTAGCGAACCGCGGAGGGGCCCTGATGTTCCAGGGCGGTCTGCAGCATGTCGGCTAGCTCGTCCTCATCTTTAGGGGCCATCACAACAATGTTCGGCACCCCGCGCAGATAACTGATGTCGAACAGCCCATGATGCGTCGGTCCATCATCTCCGGATAGTCCAGCGCGGTCCATGCAGAAAACCACGGGAAGATTCTGCAGGCAGACATCATGAATGATGGGATCGTAAGCGCGCTGCAAAAATGTCGAATAGATGGCGCAGAAGGGCCGCAGCCCCTGAGTTGCCATTCCTGCCGCGAAAATCACCGCATGCTCTTCCGCGATGCCAACATCGAAGTAGCGTTTTGGGTGGTGCGGCCGGAACAGGTCGAGCGCGGTTCCATTTGGCATGGCGGCCGTAATGGCAACAACTTTTTCGTCGTGGTCGGCCAGCTTCACCATGGTCTCCGCAAACACTTCGGCATAGGACTTTGCGCCGGCAGCTGTCGTCTCGCCGGTTTCAGGATCGTAGGGCCCGAGGCCATGAAATTTCTTCTGCTTATCCAGCGCAGGCTGAAATCCGCGCCCTTTTTGCGTCAGAGCATGCAGGATGACCGGCCGATGCTGAGTCTTCAAAAATTTGAAGGTCTCAATCAGCAGACCGAGATTGTGCCCGTCGATCGGGCCATAGTACGTCAGGCCGAACTCCTCAAAGATGAGCGACGGCAGCAGCAATCCCTTGGCAGCTTCTTCCGCGCGGCGGACCACGTGACCCACCGTCTTTCCGCCGAATTTTTCAATCAACCGGCCGGCGCGCTCATGCAGATAAACGTAGCGATCATTCGTTACAATGCGATGCAGATACGAAGAAATGGCGCCGACGTTGCGATCGATCGACCACTCATTGTCATTGAGCACGATGATCAGCCGCTTGGTCTGGCTGGCAACATTATTCAGCGCTTCGTAGGAAATTCCGTTGGTAAAAGCCGCGTCTCCGGCCAGCGCGATCACATGTTCCTTGCCGCCGGTTAGATCCCGCGCCACGGCCATGCCCAGAGCCGCGGACAATGCCGTACCCGCATGTCCTGCCCCGTAGACATCATGCTCACTTTCGGTGCGCAGCATAAACCCGTTCAACCCCGCAGGCTGGCGCATGGTTTCAAAGCGAGCGCGGCGGCCGGTCAGCAGCTTATGGATGTACGCCTGGTGGCTGACGTCAAAAACAAAATGGTCCTTGGGCGTGTCGAACACCACGTGCAGCGCGAGCGTCAGTTCCACGACTCCCAGGTTCGGACCGAGATGGCCGCCCGTCTTCGCCAGCACCGCAATCATGCGCTCGCGAATCTCCTGTGCCAACTGCTCCAGTTGTGGCAAGCTGAGTGTTTTTACGTCTGCGGGAGATTCGATGCTATCTAGAATGTTGCTCATGAGTTGTTAGGAGCAATCCTGATTTCTTCGCCTACGGTCGAAAGGATGACTGTAGTCGCCGGACGCCCTTGTCCATAGCAAAGTATATCTGAGAAATTTGCGTAGCTATGTTGCAGCGGCCACTTAGGGACACTTAGTCTGATGCCGGTTCCTTCGCGGTGGCCGTTTGCAGCTGCATCTTTCTGTAACCAAAATGGCGTTTGAGCCGCAGAAAATGGACTTCATAGAGCTGATAGCTGAGGAAAGCGGCCAGAAAAACAGCCGCTACGTTGACGCAAAACTCCACCAGTACTGCAAGCGGGCGAGAATGCAGATACGGTGTCAACCAGATGCGAAGACTGGTCCCCAGAAGGCGATCCGTACCCATCGAGACTGCGTGCGATATAAAAATGTGCAGCACATAAATCCCATAGCTGTATTTCCCCAGGCTGCGAAGCCACGACCATCGGAAAATGCGGTGGGCGACGGACTCCGGTTCCAGGGACGCAATCAAAACGGCTACACACCCCAGTGCGATCACGGAATATCCAAAGGTAGCACCGAAGAAATAATCACGCATATCACCGCCCAAATGCCACAGCGTATAAGTGACAATCACAATCGCCGCCAACGTCGCGGCCGGCAGCATGGCTCGCCGGGGGATCCAGCCGCTGTCCCCGCGCACCACCAGCGCGGCCAGTCCTCCTAATAACAGGGAGTCCATGCGACATGGCGTCAACATAAAAATCAGCAGAGGAGAGCTGCCATGCAGATACAGCACGATCCGCAGCACCAAAGCAAATCCTGAGAGTGCCAGGGCGAGCGCCATGAGACGTTTGCGGCCGCGGACCAGAAATACCAGCAGCGGCCAGAACAGGTAAAACTGCTCTTCCACCGCCAGTGACCAAAAGTGGTCCAAATCGGCCCAAATGCCTGGGTGAAAATCAGTGACCCGGAACCAGATGCCGGTGTTCTGCAGATAGGCCAGCAACACATATTGCCGCCCGTTCCAATCAAAGTGCATTCCAGGCCCCCAATGGCCCAGAATCATCAGCAAGAAAAGAAACCCATAATACAGAGGAAAAATCCGCAGAAAGCGCCGCATGTAAAAGCTGCGGAAATAATGCGAATCCTTCAGCGTGTCGAACAAGATACCCGTGATCAAAAAGCCTGAAAGCACAAAAAATAAATCCACTCCCACCCAGCCCAGACCACGCAGCGCCGAAAGTGAATCGCCAAAGCGGCTGCCGGTGTGATCATTGAACAGCATCAGGTGTGACACCAGCACCAGCAGGATGGCCATTCCGCGCACCCCATCCAACGCAGGCAGATGTCTACGGGAGGGACCTGCGACCTCGACTGCCGGGTTATGCGTCACGCGGAACAGACTCCAATCTTTCGCAGTATAAGGTGCCGGCAGCGACATATTTGAGCGAACCGGCGTGCCGCTGCCTGCGTACAGAACAATAACCGTGTATTTTTAGATTTCCGATACCATAGTCTCCTGAATCGAATGGCGAGCCCACCACAATCAAGAAATTCGCAAACCCTGTACTGGCTGCTAGGCGTCTACATCCTGGCCAGCATGACGTTCTATTGCGCAGGAGTGGCTCAGTTCCTCGATGGTTATTTCAATCCCAATCATCACGCCCACGCACCCTTTACGTTCGACATCGATTCGCTTGCGGTCACTTCGCTGCGGCCGGAGGCAAAAGCAGTTGGGCTGGCGATCGGAGACACCATTACTTCTCTAAACGGTGCGCCGTATTCCGGTCAGGCGCAATGGTTGAGGATTGTTCGAAACTCGCATGCCGGCGAAGATCTTGACGTCGGCGTCCGCAAACCTGGCGGCCATGTCGCCAACTTTGTCATTCCCCTGAGGGATACAGCCACCCCGAGTCGTGCACGAGAGTGGGTCACGTTTTTACTGGTCATTTGTCTCCCTGCCCTGCTCTGTCTCTTGATCGGCTATTGGGTGGCGTTTGCTCGACCGCACGATCCCCACGCCTGGTTGATCCTGCTGGTTCTAAGCCTTCCGGAAGCTCTTTACTTTCAGCCCACATGGTGGCCCATGCCCTGGCTGGCATTCCTCGGCGCATGGTTCACGACGTTGCAGATTGTGGGCCCGCTGTCGCTGCTGCTGATCGGTATCTATTTCCCTGAGCGTTGGCGGGTGGACCTGAAACTGCCTTGGGCGAAATGGTTTCTTCTGGTGCCACCGCTAGCAGCACTTGGGGTGATCTTTTGGCTGCAAGCGGGAGAGGTGTTTCATCCCGCATGGAACCATTGGGGATTTCGACTCAATCCGTGGATTGATGGCATTGTCAATCCCATCAGCCTGATCTGCGTCCTGCTGTACTGGGTCGCAATTTTCGACAAGCTACGCTCGGCCTCGACGCCGGACGCCCGCCGCCGCATGCAGGTCCTGTGCGCAGGTTCCGTGGTGGGACTGGGATCCGTGCTGATTATCTCCGTCCTGCTGCCGAACCTCCACGTCAATCTTTCTCATTACAACTGGCTCAGGATCAGCGGCGCAGTGCTTTTCCTATTCTTTCCCTTTACGCTCGCGTACGTCGTAGTGGTGCAGCGTGCCATGGATGTGCGAATCCTGCTGCGCATGGGCACCAAGTATGCCCTGGCGCGCGCCACGCTGACCACTGTCCGCGTCAGTTTGCTGGCAACCCTGATTGCCTTACTGATCCTGGCATTGCGCGCTCCCTCCATCACGCCGCGCTCCACCATCGAGATCGCGATCATTGCCGGTCTGCTGCTGCTGTTGCGCTCGCGATATACAAAGAACTTGTCTTCCTGGCTGGATCGAAAATTCTTTCGCGAAGCCTATAACTCCGAGCAGTTGCTGGCCGAGTTGTCGCAGCGCGTTCGCAGATATAACGAGAGCGGTCCGATGCTGGAGATGGTCTTAAAGAGCCTGGCGGAGACGCTGCACATCGACAAGATTGCCGTGCTGCTGCGCGGTTCAAAGAATTTTCAACTACAGCAGTCGGTTGGAATTCCGATGGATAGTTTTCCCGAAGCAGGATTCGGTCCAACTACCCATGAACTCAACCACCGTGCGAAACTTGATGCGCATTAACACGCCGGTGCAACTGTATCGCGAAAATCCAGATGGCTGGCTTCTGCTCGCAAGCAGCGCCGAGCGGGAAATGCTCGACTCCATGTCGGCTGAATTGTTATTGCCTTTACCGGGACGAGAGCAGTTGATGGGGTTGATGACGCTCGGCCCCAAGCGGTCTGAAGAGCCCTACACTCCCTCTGACCTGCACCTGCTGGAATCCGTCGCGACACAGACTGGATTGGCGCTCGAGATTGGAAACCTGGCCCGTTCGCTGGCCAGCGAAGCCACTCAGCGGGAACGCATACATCGCGAAATTGAAGTCGCCCGCGAGGTGCAGGAGCGCCTCTTTCCGCAGGAATTTCCCGTGATCGACGGAGTCAGTCTCGCCGGCCACTGCCGTCCGCAGCAAGGTGTTGGCGGAGATTATTATGACTCTTTCATGCTCGACGACGGCCGCATGGCATTGGCGATTGGCGATGTCAGCGGAAAAGGAATTTCAGCGGCCTTGTTGATGGCAAGCTTGCGCGCTTCGTTGCGCGGAATGACCCTGGATGCTCCTCACGACCTGGCTGCGATGATGGAAAAGGTAAATCGTCTGGTCTACGAAGCCTCGGCAACCAACCGCTATGCGACATTCTTTTTCGCCACCTTCAACGTGCTGACGCGGGAGCTGACCTACGTGAATGCAGGTCACAATGCGCCGTTCCTGGTCCGCCGCAGCGGAGCTCATTTTCAAGTGGAGCGACTGGAAGCGGGTGGCCCCGTTGTCGGCCTGCTGCCATTTGCGGTATATGAAGAGCAGCGCTGCATGCTGCAGCCCGGTGATCTGTTGCTGGCCTACACCGATGGCATTAGCGAAGCCATGACCGAGCACGAAGAAGAATGGGGCGAAGATCGGATGGTGGCCGCCGCCGAAAGTCTGCCCGATGGAAAGGCGCAGGAGGTGCTGGAGCACCTGTTTGCTGAAGCCGACTGTTTCACCGGAAATGCACCTCAGTTCGACGACATGACACTGCTGGTGCTCAAGCTGCAGGACCTATCCGAGCCCGCAAATCCCCAACCAATCGAAAACTCTGTTTAGACTAAGGGCATGAACCCTGAGTCCAGCAGGTTAAACGTTTCGGTCATTGGCTGGTTCCTTGCCGCGTTGGTTGCAACGTTCGCATGCGGCGTGGCGAATGCGCAAGCCAACAGCAATCTGCTCGACCCGCTATTGGCGCAGCACCTTCAATCGCCGTCTGTTGTGGCGGATGAATTGCAACACTACATGCTGCAGCACGTCCCTCCCCTGGAACTGCCGCCAACGGCGAAGCAATGGGATCAGGAAGCCGCGCGCGTTCGCGCTCGTGAGCTGTCGGTTCTGTATCACGGATGGCCGCGAGCCTGGGTCGATGCAGCTCCGGACTTTCAGCAAGTGGACGTCACACAGCACGATGGCTATCGCGTCGTGAAGATGCGCTACCACATTGTTCCCGGCATGTTCTCGACCGCGCTGCTGTATGAGCCCGACAAAATCTCCGGCAAGATTCCAGCGATCTTAAATGTCAACGGCCATGGCCCCGGCGGCAAAGCGGTCGGCCACAAGCAAGCACGTTGCATCAACTATGCTCGTCGCGGCATTCTCGCACTCGATCTGGAATGGTTCGACTATGGCGACCTGGATCAGCCAGGAAATGATCACGACAACGCCCGCCTGCTGGACCTTGCCGGCTATAACGGGGCTGGCCTTTTTTATCTGGAAATGCGGCGCGGCCTGGACTACCTCTCCAACAATCCTAATGTCGATCGCACTCGCATTGGAGTCACCGGTGTTTCCGGTGGCGGATGGCAATCCATCATGCTCAGCTCACTCGATACCCGCGTCGGTCCAGCCGTACCGGTCGCTGGGTTCAGTTCCCTGACAACTTCGATCGAGCATCCGGAATATTCAGGCAACGATGCCGAGCAGAATCCCAGTGACTTCCGCCAGGGGATCGACTATGCCCAGCTGATGGCCATGCGTGCGCCGCGCTCAACGCTGCTGATCTACAACTCCATGGACGATTGCTGCTTTCGTGCCGGGATTTTGAAACAGGGAGTGTACGACGACATCAAGCCGTTCTTCAACCTGTACGGCAAGCCAGACAATTTACAGTGGCATATGAACTTGAATCCAGGCACACACAATTACGGCTTGGAAAATCGCGAGGCATCCTACAAGTTTTTCGACTCCGTATTTCACATCGACGCTTCGCCGGAAGAATTTCCAAATACGGCCGCAGAGATTGAAAGCGCAGAGGACCTCGCCGTGCCATTGCCGAAGGACAACCTCACCATCCTGTCTCTGGCACAATCGCTCGCGAAATCTATTCATCATCAAGTCCCGGCGCAACCCAGCGCGGAGTGGGCGTCAGGCGAGCGAACCAAATTGAAGCAGGTGGTGCGCTACACTCCGGTTACGCTGACGCATGCGTGGCCCATCAGCGCCACCCACGAAAAAGAAGTGGAAAGCCACGCCTATCGCTTCGAGTTCAGGAACGGGCTCAGCGCCACCGGCATCCTATTCCGCTCCGTGACCGCGCCTGAAAACGCCCCCACAACCATTCTGATGGCAGATGCCGGCATGCCCTCCACCATGGTGGATGTGGCCGATGACGTCGATCGCGGGCAACGTGTGCTTGTTCTCAGTCCGTTGTTTTTTAGCGAAGGCAAACTGAATTCAGATGACCGAGCGGGCGCGACCGTCTTCGCCCAGCTACTCACCGCACTCGGCGACCGCCCGTTAGGAATGGAGGCGGCCCAGGTCAATGCGGTGGTTCGCTGGCTGGGTGAGGATCTCGATCATGGATCGCCAACCCCAAACAATTTTCACCTGCCGGAGAAGCCCACGCCTGCGGTTCGCATCGTCACCACGGGTCCGCGCGCACAGCTTATCGCCATGGTGGCCGCCGCCATTCATCCGGAATTGTTTTCTGCCCTCGAAAGCCGAGAATCTATTCCCAGTCTGGCCAGCGCCTACGAACATCCGGAAAAATTTGTCCAGGCGCCAGAAATGATGTGCATCGATCTCTATCGCGATTTCGACATCAACACCCTGGCCGCGATCGCTGCGCCGGTCAAGGTGGATCTGGAGGCAGTTGCGCCGAAGCGGATTTTCTGGGAGTAGCGCAAGTGGCGCTTACGTGATTTGAACGACTGGCAAACAGGTAAATGTTTCCTGGTCGACCTGCCAATACGGCATCAGCTCCACGTCGGGATTGTGGGCGATCTGGAAATGCAGCGGCGCCCCCGGCTTGGCTGTGATCTGGCCCAGCAGGTCTTCCGCGTACTTGCCGCCCTTCGCCTGCAGCACGGTATCCGGTGATCCAATCACGGCCATCAGGATTGGCCCGTATTCCAGCCCATAGCGCGGGGCACCTTCCGTCTGGTCCGCTCCCGTGTAGCGAGTGAGTCGAAATGCAATCGGCACCGTGAAGGTGATCGTATCCTTGTCTGACCAGGTTCGCTCGATCACCGCATAGGTTCCCGGCTTTCCTGTCGCTGCCAGCGCGCCATTCACGTACATTGGCATTTCCTTCGCGGCCCATGCAGGCACGCGGATGCGAATCTTCGCCGGTAAAGATTTCGCCGCGGCAACCTCTAAACTCACCTCCGGCTGCATGGGGAATTGTGTCGTCATTTTCCACTGCGCGATCGTTCCGGTTTGCGGCCACTTCAGCGTCGACGGCTCAAACAAATTCACATACACACCATCGGGCGCGATGGAATAAATATGCTCCGGCAGCGAGCCCAGCATCCGCGTTCCCTGTCCTTCGCAGCAGGTATTGTTGTGCGTCGGCTCCTCTTTCTTTCCGGCCATGATGGTGTGATAGCGAATGCCCGTCGTCCCGCCCTGGTTGGCGAGGATCACGTTGTAAATCGACTTTTCAATCTCCGCCATATACTTTTCGTCGTCCGGATTGTGCTGGTGAAATCTCTGGCTCAACAAAATCCAGAATGAACTGCCACAATTCTCTCCTAACTTCTGCTGCACGTAATTCGATCCTGGCGGATCTTTCTCAAACTCGATAATCGATATGCTGCCGCCAATCTGCTGCCAGTTGTCTCGATACAGGTTCCAGCCGCCCAGCACAGCCTCTCGATATCGAGGATCGCCCGTCGCCGTATACAGGTCGGCATAGGCTTCCAGATTCGTCAACAGGTAGCAATGCGGCCGATCGTACGGATATTGCCAGACCGCTTCCTGCTGCTGCCGCGCCAGATGTTCCAGCCAGAAATTCTCCTGAAAATATTGCTGGATGACTTGCGCGTCCTTCGGCGTACCCACCGGGCTAAGACACATGCGGGTGTTGGCAATCATTCCCTGACCGCCCTGCACGGCACCTCGCAACAATTTCGGCAGGTACTCACATTGGTTGAACCAGTCGTAATTTCCACGCAGCAATCCAAATGCTTTTGGGTTACCGCCGTATCCAGCCTCCAACAATCCGTGCGTCACCCAAGCGCGCGTGTAGGCGCCTCGCTCGGAATAAAAAATCGTATCCTCCGGATACGCCATGATGTAGCCGTTTGGCTGGCGACATTGCTCGATGCCATCGACGACATCATTCATCCGCTGGCGCAGAGCCGGATCGTCGATCCAGCGCACTGTATTTCCCGCGCCCATCAAAAAACGTCCGGCATTCGATCCCGCCAGATCTTCTTCCCAGAATTTGTCAGGCTTCGGCAGGCCTGGCGGGTTTGGCTTGCCCGCTCGTTCGCGGAATTGCCGCAGCAATTGGTCCACCGAGTACGAATTCATCAGGTAGGCGATATTGTTCTGCATCGCTGTTTGAAAAATTCCGCCCTGCAGCGTCATTCCGCCACGCGGCACCTGGACTTTGTAGACAGCAGGTTTCCACTGGCTCGATTGCGTCAGATTTTCAGCGTGATCGGTCACGATCCCTTCGCCCTGCGGACGCAACGGCCTCGTAATCTGAGCCAGATCAGCCGCGTTGCCATAAGCGGGATCGGCCGTCACCGGACACCGGATTGCCACATCCTGACCGGCTGAAATCACAGCAATTTTGGCCAGCGTCAGGTTGTAGTCGGGACTATTCTTCAGCGAAGATCCCAATAACTGGGACGTCTTCACTGGTCGCATTTCTGTCGCAGTCAGGCGCACATGGCGGCCGATTACTCCCGCAGTAGAAAATTGCGTGATGTTGTCTTTCGGATCGGGAAAGTCCGCGCTGGAAAAATCTGCCACCGTTTTCGCGCCAGTCATTGCTGCTTCATTCGACGCTTCGATCTTGAACCGCAGCGGAAAACCTTCTCCACCGTAATATTCATCCAGCAGCGGATACATGCGCTCGCACGCCGGATACAACATGACTGCATCGATCGAATGCGTTTTGCCTAAATCGATCTGCAGCCAGGTTGTGATGCGAGGATGGGTCGAAGGCTTCGAACGATAGGCGCGATAAAACGTGGCCGGCGTAGGAGCCATGCGCTCCCCGGTGGCATACTGCGCCAACTGAGGGCGCGTTTCCGGCGCTGCAAACAGCAAAGATGGATCCAAGAAAGACGCCGCCACTGCTCCCGTGCCGGCATACATCGCGGTGCCGAGGAATCTGCGCCTCGTGATGCTCATTCCGCGCCTCGTCCTTCTCTGTCACATGGGATCAAAGATTCTCGGCTATTCTTCCTGCTCGCGCAACCTCGCCAGGATGCCAAGATCTTCCAGCGTGGTCGTATCGCCTTTTACTTCGCCGGTTTCTGCCAACTCGCGCAGCAGACGCCGCATGATTTTCCCGGAGCGCGTCTTTGGCAAGCTATCGGTAAAGCGAAGATCGTCGGGCCGTGCCAGCGCGCCAATTTCTTTCGCCACCCACGCGCGCAGCTCATCTTTCAGCGCGATCGATGGCTTGTACTGCGACTCCAACGTTACGAATGCCGCAATCGCCTGGCCCTTCAACGCGTCAGGACGCCCCACCACTGCGGCCTCTGCCACTTTCGGATGCGCGACCAGCGCCGACTCAATTTCCATGGTTCCCAGTCGATGGCCGGAGACATTGATCACATCATCCACGCGGCCCATCAGCCAGTAATAGCCATCGGTGTCGCAACGCGCGCCATCGCCGGTAAAATACGCGCCCGGAATCGTCGACCAATATTGCTTCACGTAGCGATCGGGATCGTTGTAAATCGTGCGCGCCATTCCAGGCCACGGTTTGCGAATGATCAACAACCCGCCGTGACCTTCAGGCACCGGCTGGCCTGCCTGGTCCACAACGTCCGGCACGATCCCGAAGAATGGCTTGCCTGCCGATCCCGGCTTGTTCGCTACCGCGCCCGGCACCGACGTAATCATGATGCCACCCGTTTCCGTCTGCCACCATGTATCCACAATCGGGCAGCGGCTCTTGCCGATTACCGCCGAATACCACATCCAGGTTTCCGGATTGATCGGTTCACCAACACTCCCCAGCAACCGCAGGCTGGTCAGTTTGTGGCGGTTGGGAAATTCATCACCCCACTTGATGAAGGCACGGATCGCGGTCGGCGCCGTATAAAAAATGCTGACCTGGTGATCGTCGATGATCTTCCAGAA
Organism: uncultured Acidobacteriota bacterium; assembly: GCA_963737095.1. Taxonomy (GTDB): domain Bacteria; phylum Acidobacteriota; class Terriglobia; order Terriglobales; family Acidobacteriaceae; genus JAKAAZ01. Next base: position 331,593 of record CAVTRK010000008.1, on the reverse strand, counting down.
GCGATCATTCTCCGGAAAATTTGGCGCCCCTTCATACATCACGGAGGTGACGCCATTCTGCAGGATTCCGTAAACCACATAGGAGTGCCCGGTCACCCAGCCGATATCAGCCGTACACCAGTACACATCATCTTCCTTCAGATCGAACACCAACTTGCTGGTCAAATACGTATGCACAGCGTAGCCGCCGGTAGTGTGCACAATTCCCTTCGGCTTGCCGGTCGTTCCGGAAGTGTAAAGAATGTACAGCGGATGTTCCGCGTCCAGTCGCTCAGCGGGGCAATCGTTGCCCACCTGGAACATCTCCGCATCCCACCAATGATCGCGACCGGCCACCATGGGAATCTTGGTTCCGGTGCGGCGCAACACCACCGTGTTTTTCACCGAGGGACATTTTTCCAGGGCTTCGTCCACAGTGGTCTTCAGCGGAATTTCCTGACCACGCCGCCAGGCTGCGTCCTGCGTGATCACCAGCACGGATTGGGCATCGTTGATGCGATCGACCAGTGCGCTGGCCGCAAAGCCGCCGAAGATGACCGAATGTACCGCCCCAATTCGCGCGCAGGCAAGAAGCGCAATGGCCAGCTCCGGCACCATGCCCATGTACAACGCGACACATTCGCCCTTGCGCACGCCCAGCAGCTTCAGAACGTTGGCAAAGCGCTGCACCTCGTCCAGTAATTGCAGAAATGTGAACTTGCGAACCTCCCCGGTTTCGCTCTCCCAAAGTATCGCGGTCTTGTCGCCTCGGCCGCGCTCCACTTGAAGATCCAGGCAGTTGTAGGCCAGGTTCATTTTGCCGCCCACAAACCACTTGGCCCACGGTTCCTTCCATTCCAGCACCTGAGTCCACGGCTCGAACCAATGCAACTCGTTGGCCGCAGCGGCCCAGAATTCTTCCGGATTCTCCACCGAGCGGCGATACAGCGCGTCGTACTCCTCCGCGCTGCGAATGTGTGCCTTGGCGGCAAACTCTGCAGGCGGCGGTATCACACGCAGTTCGTGCAGTAGCGACTGAAAACTTGTATCTGGCTGTTCTGTCATGGTTGATCAATTCGCTCCACAGGATTATTGCACGGCTTCATACACAATCATCTTCGCCACAGGCTTGCAGTGCATGATGCAAGTCAGGCACGTTGACCACGCCCTCAATACCGGCACGTCGGGAATCGCGTGCACCACGGTATTCGTTTTCAGTGTCGATCCCGTACAGAATGCCCGCGGCAAGATACGCCGAGAATCGATACTCATCCCCAGGATCGATGGTCGCAATCTGCCGCAGCGTGTTTCCACTGTCGCTCGCCTGCCGTTGCGCTCCAGCTGTCGATGGCATTGTGAAAGCGACCAGCGCAACCCCTGCTAGAAGCTGCCATTTCGGCTGGAATCGCGATGACTTAAGAGACTTGTCCATGTTTCCCGACCGCACGAAATAATTCTCGCACCTTTTACTGCATCGCCGAAATTTGCGCTGATCCATTTGGAACCTGCAGCGCTGCGGAGGCTCGCTGCCGGTCGAGCCGCTTCAACTGGCCGGCAATTGCTTGCGAATCTTCTGCAATTCCTCCTGCACCTGCTCCAGCCGGCTCACAATCTCTCGATAATTTTCTTCCGCTTCGCTCGGCGTACGACCTTCAACATAGAATGAGCCATTCGGCCCCAGCACGCATTTCTTGACGGCCTTGAATCCGCGGAAGCCCTGGCGGTGGATCACCGAAAGCAATTCCTGCTCGGTCAGCAATTCCTGGTGCAGCGCGTCCCGATCCACAACACCGTTCACGACCAATAGCCGGTCGGTGCCCTCCACCAGGCGATCCACCCTGGGGTTGCTGTAGAGAAATCGGACCACCAGCCAGTTGATGGTGAGCAGCGACAGCGCTCCCAGAATTCCGCCAGTTATAGAATTATCGTTTCCGATCAAGGCATTCTGCACCACATTCGACAGCGACAGCAGGACAATCAGGTCGAAGGGATTCAGCTGCGCCAGTTCCCGCTTGCCGAAGATGCGCAGCAGAAAAATCAGGAAAAAGTAGACGATTATTGGCCGAAGAATCTTCTCAATCAGCGGGATCTGCAGATGAAACATACTTGGGACCACGGCGGCGATTCCTTTCGCGAGTGAAGTTCTCCTCTTTCATACACGTTCAACTGCAGAACCGAAAGCAGGTCGCCGGGGAGCCCTTTTGCGCCACCCGGCGATTTTTCGCTGCATTCTGCTCGGATTCTGGCATAATCGAATTGCTCTGGTGTCTCTGCCACTCTGGCGGACGACGGTTCACCGTCGCTTTCGCGGGAGTGTCTAAGCGCCCCCAATGAAAGTAGTGCAACGCGTCTTTTCGCCAACCAAGAACCGGCGGCTGAATGAGCTGGTTGGTTTGTTGTTGCTGGCCTGCGCCCTCCTCTTGCTTCTCGCTCTGGCTTCCTATACTCCACTCGATCCCTCTCTGGACACCGCTGGCAGCTATTTGTCGGGGCGTCCCGCGCACAACTGGGCCGGCTTGCTCGGCGCTGGACTCAGTGATCTGCTGTTGCAGGCGGAGGGTCTGTCGGCCTTCCTGGTACCTTTGCTGGTCGGCGGCCTGGGATGGATCTGGCTTCGTTCCCGCCCGGTTGGATCGCCCGTTTCCAAGCTGATCGGCGGTCTTTTATGCCTGATATTTGTGCCCACCCTGCTGGGCCTGCTTCCCGGCCATCTGCACTGGCTCCATGCCATCCCGATTGAAGGCATTGTGGGTGGCGGGATCGCCGAACTGTTAACCCACTATCTGAACTATCCCGGTGCCTGTGTCTTGTCGCTGGCGCTGGTCGCGGCCGCGCTCTATATGACCACAACCTTCAGCGTTGCCAGCCTGCGCAACTGGCTGACTGTGCGGTTTGCCTTTGTGGCCGCATGGCGTGATCGCTGGCGCAATTGGAGTACCCGCCGAGCGGAGCGCAAAGCCGCTCGCATCGCCGCCCGAACGCTTGCCAAGGAGCAAGCTGCGCTCGCCAATCATCCAGAAGACGACCCTCGCATGTTTGAGGACACCCGCAAGGATGTCGTCCCAACCCGGGTTCGCAAGCGGCCCGATTTCTGGGAAGAGCCAGTCCCCGCGCCCCCGCCGCAACAACTGGCGCACGCAATCTCACCGCAATCCGATGTGGATGACGACGATTTCGCGCCGGCCAGGGAACTGCAGCGCGCGATTCCCGCCCTTTCCAAGGCCCCCAAGTCGGACGACATTGAATTTGCACGCCCCATTGCCTCGCTGCAATCGCTACAGCCCGGTGCCCGCGCCTGCGGAAGCTTCTCCTTCGCTGCACGTGCAGATTGGAACCCGCGCCGACGCTGCCTCCAAGTCTGTTACGGTGACAGCCAAATCCATCGAAGGCTATCGGCTGCCACCCAGCACGCTCTTGCATCGCAGCGAGGAAAAGCAGATTGTTCGCGAGGATGCGCTGCTGGAAGAAGCCCGCGTCCTGGTGGAAAAATACGCCGAGTTCGATGTTCATGGCCAGGTAGTTCAAATCAACCCGGGCCCGGTTGTCACCACCTTCGAATTTCGTCCCGATGCCGGGGTGAAATATAGCCGCGTCGTCGGTCTGCAAGACGATTTATGCCTCGCCATGCGTGCCGAAAGCATCCTGATTGAGCGCATGCCCGGCAAAAGCACCGTCGGCCTGCAAGTTCCCAATGTCGAGCGCGAAACCATCTGGCTGCGGGACATGATTGAGGCGGACAGCTTCACCCACAGCAAATCGCGCCTGACCCTGACCATGGGCAAAGACATCAATGGCCGCATTATTCATGCCGACCTGACCACGATGCCTCACGTGTTGATCGCCGGCTCGACAGGCAGCGGCAAATCGGTGGCCATCAACGCGATGATTATGTCGGTCCTGTTCAAGGCGACGCCGGAGCAGGTTCGCCTTATTCTGGTCGACCCCAAGCGGGTGGAGTTGGGTATGTATGAAGGCATCCCGCACCTGTTTACGCCCATCATCACGGAGCCGAAACTGGCCGCGAATGCGCTGCGAAATGCAGTTCGTGAAATGGAACGACGGCTAAAGCTGCTCGCCTCCCGCAGCGTCCGCAATCTGGAGCAATATAACAAGTTATTCGAGACCACCCCGAGCTTGTTTGAAGCGGACAATCCGGACGAAAAACCGCTGCCCATCATCGTTATCATCATCGATGAGCTGGCCGATTTGATGATGCTCGACCGGGCCAATGTTGAAGAATCCATCACTCGCCTGGCGCAGATGGCGCGCGCTGTCGGCATTCACCTGGTGCTGGCCACGCAACGGCCTTCGGTCGATGTCATCACCGGGCTGATCAAAGCCAACGTGCCCACCCGCATGTCGTTCCGTCTGGCCACCAAGGTGGACTCGCGCACGATTCTCGACTCTAACGGAGCTGAGTCTCTGCTCGGACGTGGCGACATGCTCTTTCTTGCACCTGGCACGTCGCGCCTGCAGCGCATTCACGCACCCTTCGTCACAGAAAAAGAAATCAGCGCCGTCGTTGACTTCTGGAAGTCGCAGGGTACCGCCGAATATGTTGAAGGATTTCTGGAAGCTCCGCATGACGACAAGAGTCGCGAAGGCTCCGAAGGCGCCGGCGATCAGGAGGCAAACGATGAATTGTTTGAGGATGCGGTTCGCCTGGTGCTGGAGTTTGGCAAGGCCTCCACTTCCCTGCTGCAGCGCCGCATGCGTATCGGCTATGGCCGCGCCGCTCATCTGATCGATCTGATGGAGCGCGATGGCATTGTCGGGCCTGCAGATGGCTCTCGCCCGCGGGAGATCCTTAAGCCGGCTGGCTGGCTGCAAGAGGTAGAGCAGTCGATGCGATAGGCATGGTCACTGATCTGTGAATGGATGCTTGAAACGCAAATAAGGCGAGCCACAATGGCTCGCCTTATGTTGTTGCAGCAATGTTCGGTTAGCTTACTGTGACTTGCGGAAATACCGGGCAATAGTTCTGACAAACTGGCGGCCTGCTGGCGGCGTCGCGACATCGCCCTTCAAGATGGTGTCGAACGGCACGTCATGTCCATAGAACGTGCGAGTGTCTTCCCCATTCTGGCTGACCACAGTTCCGTTGAGATCGATACCGGCAAACAATCCCTGGCTGCGGGAATAAGTGAGCAGTTCCGACTTCAGCGTCAGGTTGGTTGCAGCCGATGCGTTGCGACCCACGGGGCCCGCAGATGCCGCAGCGTCTCCGCCAATCTTGAACTTGCTCTTCAACAGATCCTGCATACCGCGATTGTTCACTGCAATCAACACCAAATCAGTCGATTGACCACCGATTTGAAGTCCCCAGCTGCCACCAATCATCTTGACAAATGCCGGCGCACTCCACTTTCCATTTGCAGTTCTGCAGGTGACGACGCCCTGCCCATAGCTTCCACCCACCACGAACGCAGCCTTCTTGTATCCCGGTACTACGGCGACACAAGTTGCGTTGGACATAATGCTCATGGGGATGGATTTGGCGGGTATCGACTCAATTTCAGTAATGACAGTGGATGCGGCATCCAGGCGATTCACAAGATCCTCGTGACTGGAACCGGCAAATGCCTGAGAACCCATGAATGTGACAGCAACTGCACAAGTGGCAACCAAAAATTTCTTCATCATATGATATTTCAGATCCTCGCTCCCTTATTTTCGTGTGAACGCACGTCGAAGCGAATTCCGCCTCGCGCTCCGTACGCGCGCTACCACTACAGACTATTAGGATGCCAGAAACGAGTGAAGGGGATGAAAAAAAAGGACTAAAGGAAAAAAAAAGGGTTGCAGTGAGCGATTTCTGCCAACTGCAACCCTCGGATTCTCCCAAATCCTTAGTCGGTGAAATGATTACAATTCATTCGTGACCGTTCGCAAAGAGTACGTACGGTCGTCTCCTTCCGTAACGTTACGGAGGGTCTGAATGGAATGAGTCTCTGACGTTTATTTGCTGGGCAGATTGGATCCGGGATTGGCAATTCCGGCCGGCGGCAGATTCAACGGTTTTGCAGGCAGCGATAATGTTCTGTCCTGGGCGCGCATCGTCAAGGCAGTCCGGTTCTTGACTCCCATCTTCTGCATTAATTTCGTCACATACGATTTGACGGTGCGTTCTTCTATCTTCAGGCTTTTCGCGATCTCGCGATTGGAATTGCCGTCCAGCAATAAGTCCAGAACCTGCTGCTCCCGAAGGGTGAAGCTCACTCCGCTTGCCTGGGAGACTCGTTGCGATTCAAGCGTGGTCAAGAGTCGCTGGATCAGATCAGCCTGCACCCGCCGGGGAGCCCACAGTGAGCCCGCAGCTACCATGCGAACCGCCTTCTCAAATTGTGCTGGAGTGCTGGCTTCGTGCAGAAAACCTTTTGCCCCCAGCATCAATACCCGCAGAATCGCCTCCTGCCCAGAAGCGTGAGACATGACGATAATCGGCAGATTCGGGTGCGCCGATCGAAGCGAGCCGATGACGCTGAAGATATCCGGCCCGGCGCTTGCCCCAACGACGACAAGATTGAAGGCTGAGTCTGGCCCCAGGTGCGACGCAGGCAACGACGCAACGTCCTCCATCAGGATGTCAATGCCCGTAGTTTTCTCGAAAATAGACTGCAGGCCCGTAGCCCGCAACGGGTCCAGCCCGACCACATAGACTCGGATTCGCGTCTCCGGCAGTCGAACCACGGCGCGCCTCTCTGCACTCTTTGCGGAGGTCGACTTGACCGCGTGGAGTGAAGGTGGATTCACCTCCGCCACATCTCACCGTCTTTCATTGGTATTACCTCAAACTGGTTTATCGGCCACTACAGCTTGGGTAACACAATTCCCTGCTGGTTTTGGTATTTTCCTTTGCGGTCCGCGTAACTGATTTCGCAGACTTCATCCGACTGGAAAAATAAAATCTGGCACAGCCCTTCCATCGCATAGATGCGGGCCGGCAGGGGTGTGGTATTGGAGATTTCCAGGGTCACAAATCCCTCCCACTCCGGCTCAAACGGCGTCACATTTACGATGATGCCGCAACGCGCGTAGGTCGACTTGCCCACGCAGATGGTCAGTACGTCCCGCGGAATCTTGAAATATTCCACCGAGCGCGCCAGCGCGAAGGAGTTCGGCGGAATTACCACCGACTCGGCCTGGGTTGTGACAAAGGAACGCTCGTCGAAGTTTTTTGGATCGATGACCGTGCTGTTGACATTGGTAAAAATTTTGAATTCGTCGGAAACCCGCAAATCGTATCCGTACGACGAAAGTCCGTAGGAGATGACTCCCTCGCGCACCTGTTTTTCGCTAAACGGCGTTATCATCTTGTTCTGGAGCGCATTCTCGCGGATCCAGCGATCACTCTTAATCGACATCCTTCTCCTCGGTAGGTCAGCATGCGCGGACGGTAGCCCGCAGCGCGGTCCCGCAAAATAGTTGGCTTTAGGGCGAGTGTACGAGAGTACCGCTCCATTGACAATCTTGAAAAGTGGACCCTAGCATGGAGTTACGCAACTTTGCGAGCATCCAACAGTCTGAAGGGAGTCATTCAATTGATCAAACAAGACGTGGTACATAAAGTTGCAGAACGCACCGGCCTACCTCGGGTCAAGGCCGAAGCCGCCGTCGATACCGTCTTCCTGAGCATGAAGAATGCTCTTGCCGCTGGCGACCGCATTGAGTTGCGCGGATTTGGCGTCTTCAGCGTAAAGCCTCGCAAAACCGGCATCGGTCGCAATCCCAGAACCGGCGCCGAAGTACCGATCGCTCCAGGCCGCGCTGTCCGCTTCAAGCCGGGCAAAGAACTGCACCTCCTCGACTAAATTTTTACGCTCCTGATCGATCCGCTTCGCGTTCCCGGCCTTTGCGGCCTTGTGTCCCTCATTTTGTATCAGGGCACGACTTCAGGCGTGCCTTCGCCGCACGAAATAGCCTGGGCTTCAGCCCCAGCACCAGCGACTTATTCCTTCATTCCTCCGTCTTCAATAAGGGAGGCTTCGACCCTGTCATCCGATCGAATCGGTTGCCGATCCGCGCCAGAATGCTACCCTTCTTCTACAATCATGGGCGTGTCCCAGCAACAAATGAAGCCGCAGCAGACTTTTCCGTGGAGCACGGTTGACCCACTGCCGATTCACGAATTTTCTGTGCCTTCCCATACACCTGGTCCGCCTTCCGGTCGGAGGTCTGCATGAAGTTTTACCTTCGACTCCTGGCCTATGTGCGCCCGTATTCGTTGCAGGCCCTGGTCTCCATTTTGTTGATGGCCATGGTCGGTTCGCTCGATGCGTTTCGCATCCTGCTGGTCAAGCCGATTTTCGACCAGGTATTGAAGCCCGGGGATATCACCCCAAAGCTGCCCCTGTTCCATTTTCCCTTTCGCCATCATGTGATTCAGTTGAATCTGGAACAGCTGGTCCCGGGCCACTTCCATAATGCGTGGACAATGGTTGCCTTCGCGCTGGTCGCGTCGACAGTCGTCAAAAGTCTTTGCGATTATCTCGGAACCTATCTATCCAACTTCGCCGGCTACGGCATGATTACCGACCTGCGCAACGATCTGTATGAAAGCATCCTGCGGCGTTCGGTCTCCTTCTTTCAGAAGCATTCCACCGGCACTATCCTGTCCACGCTGATCAATGACGTCGAAAAAGTGCAGTTCGCCATGTCGACCGTCATGTCGGATTTCCTGCAGCAGTTCTTCACCTTCCTGGCGATCATCGCCGTGGTTATTTTGTATGGTGGCAAGCTGGCGTGGGTCCTGCTGATCTTCGTCCCCGTCGTCATTTCATCGGCAAAACGCATCGGTCGCAGCGTTCGCACAACCACCCGCAGCGGGCAGGATAAGCTGGCGGAGATTCAAAACATCCTGCATGAAACCGTTACCGGCAACCGCATCGTGAAAGCCTTCAACATGGAAGTGTGGGAGTTGATCCGCTTCCGCACCGCGGCTCGCCGTCTGTTCCGCGCCAACCTGCGATCGGTCAGCGCGCAGGCCATCAGTTCGCCGTTGATGGACCTGATCGGTGCCGTCGCCGTCGCCCTGCTGCTGCTGCTCGGGCGGATTCGCATCCAGCAGCATGCCATGACAGAGGGCGCATTCATTGCCTTTATCATCGCTGTCTTCAAGCTCTACGATCCTGTCCGGAAATTCGCCCTGTTCTATAACAATTTTCAGCAGGCTGCGGGTGCATCGTCTTCCATCTTCAACTTTATGGATGCCCAGGATGATGTGCGCGAGAAGCCCCGCGCTGTCCAGTTGAAAGCCTTCAAGAAAACCTTCTCCTTCAACCACGTCAGCTTCTGCTATGCAGACGAAGAAGGCCAAAAACAAGTGCTGCACGACATCAACCTGACCGCGCATCGTGGCGAAGTGATCGCGCTGGTCGGTCCAAGCGGCGCCGGCAAAACCACGCTCGTCAACCTGATCCCGCGCTTTTTCGATGTCACCAGCGGTTCCATCATGATCGACGGCCATGACCTGCGCGACGTCAGCCTGCATTCCCTGCGCACGCTCATCGCCAAGGTGACGCAGGAAACGATCCTCTTCAACGACACGGTGCGCAACAACATCGCCTATGGGCAACCTGACGTTCCCAAACAAAAAATCATCGACGCTGCCAAGGCTGCGCTGGCGCACGACTTTATTGAGCACATGCCGGACGGCTACGACACCATCATCGGGGAAAAGGGTTTCCGTATGTCGGGCGGCGAGCGTCAGCGCCTGGCCATCGCACGCGCGCTGCTGAAAGATGCGCCCATCTTGATTCTGGACGAGGCCACTTCCGCCCTGGATGCGCAGAGTGAGTCGCTGGTGCAGGCCGCTCTCGCCAACTTGATGCAACACCGCACTGTTTTCGTCATCGCTCATCGCCTATCCACTGTTCGCCGCGCCACCCGTATTGCCGTTCTGGAAGAAGGCGCGATCACCGCCATCGGTACCTACGAGGAACTGCTCACAAGTTCTCCCACCTTTCAGAAACTGCATCAGCTGCAATTCTTCGATATTTCAGAGGCTGCGGTCGCAGCAAGGAATCATTCATGAGTCAATTGCCCATTCGTTCCATGACGGGTTTTGCCCGTATGACCGGCTATGCGCCCGGAAACACCACATTCGTCGTGACGTTGAAAAGCGTCAATCACCGCTATCTCGATTTGCAGTTCTACCTGCCCAACGGCATGGATGCGCTTGAGATCCAGTGGCGGAAAACCATCAAGGAGCATGTGGTTCGGGGCCACATTGAAGTGCGGCTTTCGCTGCAGCGAGAAAGCGCCCCGCCCGCGCCGCAATTCAATCCTGCCGTGGTCAAGGCTTACATCGAAGCCTTCCGCGCCGCCAGCAGCGAACACAAAATACGAGGCGTGTCGCCGGATCTGAACGCTGCTCTGCGACTTCCCGGCGTATGGTCCATAGAGTCGCCACGCGCAGAGGAGGCCGAACAAACCCAGATCGAACTGGCCGCTGCCGCCGGGCTGTTACCCGTGCTGGAAAGCCTGAATGCCATGCGCGGCCAGGAAGGTCACGTACTGGCGCAGGAGCTGACAAGTATCCTTGGCCGCCTGCAGGAACATGTCGACGAATTATCCTCCCTGCGCGCAGGCATGCAACAGGCGCAGAGCGAGCGGCTCGACCAGAAAATGCGCGAGCTGCTTGGCGATACTTTCAATTTGGATAAGGAGCGCATTTTGCAGGAGGCCGCACTGTTGGCTGAACGCAGTGACATTGAAGAGGAGCTGGCACGACTCCGCGCCCATATCGATCAGTTTCGTCAGCTCCTCAACCAAGGCGGCGAGGTCGGCAAGAAGCTCGACTTTATGCTGCAGGAAATGACCCGCGAAGCTAACACCACTTTGTCCAAGACGGGCAGCATCGCCACCCGCAGCCTGCGCATTACAGAGCTGGGCCTGGCGATGAAGTCAGAAATCGAGAAGGCACGCGAGCAGGTTCAAAATCTCGAGTAATCTGAGAAGAACAATTCCTTTTCAAGTTCAGGAGACTCCTGCACGTGGCAGGACTTTTATTTATTCTTTCCGCACCTTCCGGCTCAGGAAAATCTACGCTGGTCAGCCAACTGCGCTCCATGGTGCCCAATCTCGATTTTTCTGTCTCCTACACCACGCGCGCCCCTCGCGGCTCGGAGCAGGAGGGCCGCGAATATCACTTTATCCAGCGTGACAAGTTTCAGGGGATGATTGACGACAATCAATTTCTCGAGCATGCCGACGTCTTTGGTAACTTTTATGGTACCAACCGCGCCAGCCTGGTAGAGGCCGCTGCCCATGGCAATGACTTGCTCCTGGACATCGATGTTCAAGGCGCTGCGCAGGTCCGCCGAAATATGCCGCAGGCCATTTCAATTTTTATCCTGCCTCCCAATCCCGATGTGCTGGAGCGGCGGCTTCGCAACCGCAGCCGCGCCGAGGGAGGAGTGGATGAATCGGTGGTGCAGAAGCGTCTCGCCACCGCCCGCCACGAAATTGAGAAGTATCACGAGTATCGCTACGTGCTCGTGAATGACGTGCTGGAGCGGGCCGCGGAGGAATTGAGCGCCATCGTAATTGCGGAACGCAATGCAGCCAATCCCGAAGCCGGCGACGAGCCATCCCTGATTTCCGAGCTGCCCCGGTATAAAAAACTGGCCGAACAGTGCCTGTTGCAGAATTCGGCAACCCGCCTGCAACCCGTGCTGGCGTCTTTCGGTTTATCGCTGTAAGCTGAAGTCAATCAATCGCAGTCATTAAATTGGTTTTGAACCAGCAATCAGTTCCCCAAATTGCCGGAGGTCGTACCATGGAAGAATCCGCTGTCAGAGAAAGTAAATATCGCGCAGTCCACGTAGCTGCCCGTCGTGCTCGCCAGTTACAGTCTGGCTCCAGCCCGGTGGTCCCCAACCGCTCCACCAAGGCAACCCGCATCGCACAGGACGAACTTCAGGCTGGACTCATCAGCTACATCGTTCCCGAGGGACCGTCCCGCAAAGAGTTGGGATTGCCCGCCGGTTACACCCCGATCTTGCACACATAGCCCGTACCAGCGATACCCTTTCCGTTCTGAATCGGTTGACGTAGCCGCTCTTTATGGCATGCGTCGATTCAAATGCTATGGCTGCGGGAACCCTTTGCCCAAGCGTCTCCCGCAGCCAAGGTCGCGCCAGGGAACGAAATCGACAGTCCTCTGGATCGGCGGGTTACAATCAGACCCATGAAGGTCACGGTCGGCGTTAGCGGAGGAATTGCTGCCTATAAAGCAGCAGAACTGGTGCGGGCATTGCAGCAGCAGGCGCTCGACGTGCATGTCGTGATGACGGCGGCAGCCCAGCAGTTCATCACCCCGTTGACATTCGCGAGTCTCACCGGTCACCGCGTCATTACCGGCCTTTGGGATAGTGACGGCCAAGTTCCCAACGCCAACTCGGCCATCGAACATATTTCGGAAGCGCAATCAACGCAGGCCCTGATTATCGCGCCGGCGACTGCCGACGTGCTTGCCCGCCTCGCCCACGGCATGGCCGACGATTTTCTGACCACCATGGCACTTGCCATATCTGCGCCATTGATTCTGGCACCCGCCATGAACGTGCAGATGTGGGAGCATCCAGCTACGCAGGCCAATCTGGAAACCCTGCGTCTTCGTGGAGCTACTATCGCGTCGCCAGACAGCGGCTATCTCGCGTGCGGCATGGTTGGCGAAGGTCGCCTGGCGAAGACGGAAGACCTGGTGCAAACTGTTCTGGATGTGCTGCATCGCCGTCACGATATGGCCAGCGAAACTGTTCTAGTCACGGCCGGCGGCACGCGCGAACCTGTCGATCCGGTACGGTTTATCGGCAATCGATCGAGTGGAAAAATGGGATATGCCCTGGCCGAAGCCGCACAGCAGCGCGGTGCACGCGTCATCCTAATCAGTGCGCCGACTCGACTGGATCCTCCCGCGGGCTGCGAGGTTATCAACATCACGACCGCGGAGGAAATGCGCCAGGCAGTCCTGAAACAACTTCCCCGGGCCACGCTGGTGATGAAGGCAGCCGCCGTCGCCGACTACCGGCCACGCCTGCGCGCCGAGCAAAAAATCAAGCGCACTGGACCCATCACCATCGAACTTGAACCGACCTCCGATATCCTGGCGGAAGTCATGAAAGTGCGGCAGCCTGGAACCCTGGTCATCGGATTTGCGGCCGAAACAGAAAACCCACTCGAACATGCCCGCGATAAACTGGCTCGCAAGGGTGTGGATGCCATCGTGTTAAACGACGTGGCTCGCCCGCAAATCGGCTTCGATTCTGACCGCAACGCCGTCACTTTCCTAACCGCTAGTTCTGCGCAAGAATTGCCGGAGATGCCGAAACGCCTGCTTGCGGATCGCATCCTGGATGAAGTGCTGCAGTTGCGTCGGCCGCGCCAGATCGTGACCGAGATGAATGCGGTTTCCGTCCTGGCCAAACGATAATTTTTCTAATCCTGATGTGTCGTGCATGAAGACTTCCCTTACCCCAGAACAACGCCAGCAACTCGCCACTGTCCTGACTTATTGCAGAGAGATGGGCGGCGTGGACTTCTATCGAGGTCAGCAGGAATCATCAGCGTCAGTCGTAGAACCGCTTACTTCTCTGCCAGAGCCATCTCCAGCAACCAATTTCGCTACGCCCGAGCCCCTGCCCTACATGACGCCAAAATCCAGCCTCCTCGCAGCTCCCGCCAGCATCGATTTTTCCACTCCAGCCATTGCACCCGAGGCGCGCGCCGAAGCGCTCGAAATGATTCGCCAGCAAATTGGTGATTGCACCCGCTGCCAGCTCGCATTTGAGGGTCGCAACAAAATCGTCTTCGGCGATGGTGATCCCAATGCCGAGTTGCTGTTCGTCGGCGAAGGCCCCGGAGCGGATGAAGACGCGCAGGGCGTTCCCTTTGTCGGCCGCGCCGGCCAATTGCTGAACAACATGATCGCGGCCATGGGGCTCGATCGTAAGCGCGTCTACATCGCCAACATCGTCAAGTGCCGGCCGCCAAAAAATCGCGTGCCCGAACCCGCGGAAGCCAATACGTGTACCCAGTTTCTGTTTCAACAAATCGGCGTGGTGCGACCAAAGTTGATCGTGGCCTTAGGAGCGACCGCCGCCACCTATCTGCTGGGCTCAAAAGCGGCGCTGTCGGTGCTGCGCGGAAAGATGCATGATTGCATGGGGACCAAGCTCATCGTCACCTACCATCCGGCGTACCTTCTGCGCGATCCGCGGCAAAAGGCCGAAACATGGAAAGACCTTCAGCTCGCCATGAAGTACCTCAACCTGACGCCACCGAAACGGCCCAACCCGGAAAGCTAAACCGCACATGCGTTCGCCCGGGCCGATTGCATCCTAGCCACTTGAAGAGGAGAAAAAATGTCGCAGCACACGCAACTCCAGGCCTCCGATGGCCACAAATTTGACGCCTACATCGCCCAGCCGAGCGGCGAACCCAAAGCGGGCGTTGTTGTTCTGCAGGAAATTTTTGGCGTGAACGCGCACATCCGTTCCGTGGCGGATCGTTTTGCGCGCGCCGGATATCTGGCCATTGCTCCGGCTCTTTTTGATCGTGCCCAGCGCGACGTGGAATTAGCCTACGGTCCGGAGGAAGCGAAACAGGGTATGCAACTGGTTCAGCGGATACCGATCGATCAAACGTTGGCGGACATTGCCGCTGCCATCCAGTATCTTCGCGAGCATGGCGCGCGCAAGGTCGGCGTTGTCGGATTTTGCTGGGGCGGAACGTTGGCCTGGGTCAGCAACACCCGCCTCCATCCCGACGCAACTGTTTCCTATTATCCTGGCGGGATCCAGCATTACATCCACGAAAGATTTTCCTGCCCGGCAATCTTTCATTTTGGGCTCGACGACAATCACATTCCGCAAACTGTGGTTGAAGAAGTGCGGCATGAATACCCGGGCTTTTCCGTCTTTACCTATCCAGGCGCCGGTCACGCCTTCAATCGCGATGGAAACGCGAGCTACAACGAAGCTGCCGCAAAATTAGCGCAGCAACGCACGCTCGCGCATTTCGACGAGTTCCTCGTCGCGGCACATTAGAGAGAGATGGTTGGGTGCCCCACATCTCGCTTTGGAGATGTGGAATCGCTGGCGATGAATTTCAGGCGATCCATACTGCTTCCCCTCCCTCGTGTAAACATTCCTTATGCCGCTTTTTTGTGACGTCGCGTTGCCCGTGCCCGTGGATCGCGTCTTCACTTATTCCATTGAACGCGAGAACCCGATTGTCGGCGGCCGGGTTCTGGTTCCCTTTCGCCGGGAACAATTGCAAGGCGTGGTTGTCGCGCTGCACGATCGTGGGGCTGCCGGCGGCGACGACCCGACGTCTGAAAATATTTCTACGCCGACGATTCGTCCCATCCTGCGTGTCCTCGATCGGGAACCGGTGCTCTCTGAACACCTGCTGCAACTCGGCTCATGGATTGCCGAATATTATCTTGCGCCCCTCGGCGAGGTGCTGCGCACCATGCTTCCCCTGGGGGCGGAAGTCCGAAAAGAAGTGGTCTATTCGTTGACGTCTCGCGGGGCTGAAATACTCGCAACTCCACAGCAACAGAGCCTCGAGGCGAATGCCGGCGATGAATCGGAGCACGCGGTATTGTCATTCCTCGCGGACCATGGCCAGTCTCGCGCGGCCATGCTCCGCAACAGAACTTCCGCCAGCGCCGCACTGTTGCATCAGATGATCGGCCAAGCGCCTCATCACTCGCGAGTCGACCGCCGCCGCGCGCGAACTCCTTTCCACTGTGCGCGTCGCAGCGCTGGTTCCGGATGCCCGACTCCCCAAGCTCAATGACAATCAGCAGCGACTGTTAGCGGATCTGGCGAGCGCGGGCGGCCGTTTATTCGTCTCGGAAATTCGACAGCTCTCGCTGCCCGAATCCACCCTGAGCACACTGGTTCGGCGCAAACTGGTGCGCATCGAAGAAGTGCCTGCCGTCGACGCGCTCGACAACTTCGCTCTATCGCGCGATCTACCCTCCTCCTCTGTACCGGTTGAAGCGATGCTGAACGATGCACAGCGGGAAACTATGCTGCAGATTTCCGCCAGCGTTCACGCACGAAAATTTCAGCCCTTCCTGCTGCACGGTGTCACCGGCTCCGGCAAAACGGCGGTCTACATTACCGCTATGCGCCGCGCCCTCGATGCTGGCCTATCCAGCTTGCTGCTGGTTCCTGAAATCGGCCTGACGCCTGCCATGCTGGCGCAACTTCGCTTCACCTTCGGCGAACAAGTGGCGCTTCTGCACTCTGCACTCAGTGGCGCAGAACGTACCGCGCAATGGCATCGCATTCGCCGCGGCGAAGCTCACGTGGTCGTCGGCACACGCTCCGCTGTCTTCGCGCCTATCGCCGACCTGGCACTGATCGTCATCGACGAGGAACACGACACCTCCTACAAGCAGGCAGAGCTACCTCGCTACCATGCTCGCGATGTTGCGGTGATGCGCGCCAAGCTGGCTGGCGCCACCATTGTCCTCGGTTCGGCCACGCCATCGCTTGAGTCGTGGGCCAACGCGCAACGCGGAAAATATTCACTGCTGTCGTTGAAGCAACGTGTCGGCAATCGTCCGCTGCCGGAAGTTTCTCTCATCGACATGCGGCAGGAATATGCTGAGACCGGCCAGGAAACTTTGCTGTCGCGCGCCATGACGGCGGAGATTGAAGGCACGCTAGCTCGCGGCGAACAGGCCATGCTGCTGCTGAATCGGCGCGGCTATTCGTTTGTGGTGATGTGCCGCGCTTGCGGCGAAAAATTGGAGTGCGACAACTGCGCCATCGCCTTGACCCATCACAAATCATCGGCAGAGGACGAAACGCGCTCCCCCGTTGCTCAGCGTATGGAATGCCACTACTGCGGCTTTCGTCGTACCGTTCCCAAACATTGTCCGAAGTGTGAAAGCGAACATCTGTATTTTTTTGGAGTTGGTTCGCAGCAGGGTGAGGAGCGGCTGCAGGAGCTATTCCCGCATGCCCGCATTGCACGCATGGATCGCGACACCATGCGCCACCATCGCGACTACGAACGGATTCTGGCGCGTCTGCACAGCGGCGAAGTCAATCTGCTGGTCGGCACGCAGATGATCGCCAAAGGCCACGACATCCACGGTGTCACGCTGGTCGGCGTGCTGGGGGTAGATCATGCGCTTAGCCTGCCCGACTTCCGTTCCGCCGAACGCGTCTTTCAGTTGCTTACCCAGGTCGCGGGTCGCGCCGGCCGTGGCGAACTGCCCGGCCGCGTCCTGGTGCAGACGTACCACTTGGATCACTACGCCATCCGCTGCGCCGCCGAGCATAATTATCTCGGCTTCGTCGAACAGGAATTGCGCTATCGGCGCCTGCTGCACTATCCTCCCGCAGCCATGCTGACGAATATATTGATCGAGCACACCGATCCGGCAAAGGCTTCGCAGTGGGCCAGCCAGTTAGGAAACTGGTTCCAGCACCAGACATTTCTTGGCGTGCGGGTGCTGGGCCCAGCGGCCGCACCCATCGGCCGCATCAAGCGCATCCATCGTTTTCATTTGATCTTGAAGGCATCGTCGCGCAAACAGCTCGCCGCCGCCGTGCGCCAGATGCTCGCCTTCGCCGACACCGCGGATATTCCCCGCCGCCACGTCACGATCGACGTCGACGCCGTCCAGTTGATGTAAGTGTTGGAGTTCCGCGCAAGGTCGAGGAGCCCTTCTAAGATAAGCCTGATTGCGAAGAATCTGGGCGTTGGCCTTCATTTCTCAAATAATGTTGATCTGCATATGGTCGCCAAGACCATTAACGGAAGACGTTGTAATTTCTCGCAGCACAACCTAAAACTGCTCTACAATCGTCCGCGAAAGGATAGAAACATGAAAATCAATGTGAAAGCTTTTGCCTTGACATGCGGAATCGTATGGGGGTTCGGCCTTTTCGCGCTGACATGGTGGCTGATCGCGTTTGAGGGCAGCACGCATAGTGTCACATTCATCGGCCGAATTTACCGAGGATACAACGTCAGCCCCACTGGAAGCCTCGTTGGACTCGTGTATGGTTTTTTTGATGCCCTTGTCGGAGGGGCAATCTGCGCATGGATGTATAACACGATCGCTGCGCGCCTGGACAACCAAGTCAAACTGTAATGCGCTGCGCCAGGTCTCGCGCACAGCACATAGCGAGTTACAAGATGCGCACGCCTATCTCGGCATATCCCGGTGGAGGCATTTCACCTGGTAACCATCGGCCTGCAGCAGCGCCTGCATTTTTTCCGCAATCATCACGGAGCGATGTTGACCTCCGGTACATCCGAACGCCACGCTTAGGTAGCTTTTGCCTTCCTGCACGTAATGCGGCAACAGAAATAGCAGCAGGTCGTGGACCTTCTGGATAAATTCCTTCGTCTCCGGAAAGCGATTGATGTAGCGCACCACTTTTTCATCCTGGCCGGTGAGCGGACGAAACTCCGGAATGAAATGCGGATTGGGCAGAAAGCGCACATCGAATACCAGATCGGCTTCCTGCGGCACGCCATTCTTATATCCAAAGCTGATCGAAGAAATCAGCAGATTTTTCTCGCCGCTCTCGGGTTGAAACAGCCCGTTGATGTGGGCGCGCAATTCATGCACATTAAAATTGGTCGTGTCGATGCAGACGTCTGCGATGTTGCGCAGCGGCTCCAGCAATTTACGTTCCGATTGAATTGAGCGCCGAATGGTGTCGATGCGACCCAGCGGATGCGGCCTCCTCGTCTCAGAGAATCGCCGCAGCAGCGCTTCTTCCGACGCCTCCAGAAACAGCAATCGGGTCGAAGTTGTTTGCCGCACCTTGCGCAGGATTTCTGGAAAGCGATCGAGATGCGACCCCTCTCGCACATCGATGACCAGCGCGGCACGATTGGTCTCTGGGGATTGGCGAATCAGGTCGGCAAACGCCGGAATCAGATCGATGGGCAAATTGTCGACGGAATAATAGCCCAGATCTTCGAACGCCTTTAGCGCCGACAACTTCCCTGATCCCGACATGCCCGTCAGAATCACGAGCTCATTTTCAGCCAGCGGCCGTTTGGCTTCCTTGCCGTGGCCACGCCGCCCGAGAGAGGCAACAAATCCGTCGGCCTCTGCCGTCATCTTGCTGCCGCGCGCTGTAGACTTTTTTGGCTTGACTTGCCGCTTTTTGGTGGTCCCCGTCATCGGTCCTCGTCCACGCTGCATCGGCATTTTGCTGTCAATGGAGGGTGAGCCAAAATTGTACGGTCAAACAGGAACGTAGAACCAGACAATTTCAGTGCTGCGCGCACAATTACGACACTTCTGTCAGCCGCACCAATCCATCACCCGCGCAATGCAGCACTTTCAAATCGCCGGCAAGGTCACGGAATACAAACACCGCGCGATCGCCCGCTTCCGCTTCTTTCACGGCTTCTTCAATTGTCATTGGGTGCATGGCCATGGCTTCCGGCGCGGGAACGATATGAACCCCCGATGGCTTTCTTTTTCCGGGTGCGGCCGCGTTTCCGTTTTTACGAGCTACTGTCGTATCGCCTGGCGCGATCGGTTCGCTGGGAACAGCGGGCAAGACGGCGCTGATCGGCTTGGCCTGGCGCTTTTTCTCAACCTTAGTTTTCCGCCAGCGAAGTGCCTGCTTCTCCGTCTTCTCCAGCGCGGTACGCAAAGCGATGATCAGGTCGGGCGCTTCAGCCATTCCCACCACGGTGTGCTGGCGCGCATTCACTGTCACTTCAGCGATGGAAAGATGTTTCTGAGATCGAAATATAATGCGGGCAGTGGCGCCGCGGCCCACGATCTTTTCAATTCGGTCCAGGCTCTCATCCGCCATGGCCCGCAGGTCTTTGGTGACCTTCACGTTTCTTCCTGTCAGTTCGGAGTCCATCCGCGTCCCTCTCAAATCTGATCTCGGTTGATTCAGCTATGTATTCAGATGCGCACACGACGCTGGTGGGTGCTGGGGATACCCATGTCTTCGCGGTATTTCGCCACGGTTCGGCGATTCACCGCAATTCCCTGCGACTGCAATAGGTGCGCAATCGCATCATCCGTCAACGGCTTGCTCGAGTCTTCTTCCTCAATCATCTTCTTCACTTTGCGCTTCAGCAGCAGCAGCGGCGTATCCGAGCCTTCCGGTCCATTCACACCCTCAGAGAAAAAGAATCGCAGCTCGAACACTCCCTGCGGTGTGTGCACATATTTGTTGGCAACCGCTCGACTCACTGTGGAAGCATGCACGCCGATCTCTTCCGCCACATCTTTAATCATCATCGGCTTTAAGAAGTCGACGCCTTGCTCCAGAAATTCACGCTGCCGCCGCACAATCACTTCGCAGGTGCGAACAATTGTATTCTTCCGTTGCTCAATATTGCGCATCAGCTGAATTGCGGAGCGATACCGTTCTTTCACGTAGTCTTTGACTTCGCGTTCCGTGCCTTCCTGGCTCAACATGCGGCGATATCCCTGGTTCAGCCGCAAGGTCGGCATCTCCTCGTCGTTGATCAGGATGACGTAGTCGTCGTCGCGCTTCTGGAAAGCCACATCCGGTTCGATCAGCCTCACCTGCTCACGGTTGTAGCGCTGACCGGGCTTCGGATCCAGGCCGCGGATCGACTCAATGGCAAGCTGCACCCTGGGCTGCGGACTCCCGGTAAATCGGGCCAGTTCACGAATGTCGCGCTTGAGCAGATTTGGCAGAAACTCGTCAATAATGCGTCGCGCCAGCGTCATCACCGCGCAAGCTTCCGATTGAACTCGCTCCGCGGCGACGCGATCGGCCGCGCTCTCCAAACCAGCGGCGCCATTCATCGGCGATTCGTTCTCGATCTCCTCGTCCTCATCCGTTGCCGCGGCTGCAGCCAGGCGGATCCCCTCGGCCAACTCGCCGGCTTGTTGCGTGCGCACATCCAGCTGCGTCAGCAGGCATTCGCGCAAGTCGCGCGCCGCAATGCCAACCGGATCGAATCTGCGCACAATATTCAGCGCCTCGTCCAGGTCACGTCGCAGCGAGGGAGGATATTCGCTGGCGGGCTTGTGCCCGTTCTGCTGACTTTTTACCTCGTCGACCGCGGCATGTAACCCGTGCAGCAGGCCATTGCCCAACGCCAGCGCCTCGAACATCGAGGCAGCTTCGTTTTCCCCCATAGAACCGACGATCGGTCGATGCTCGTTTGAATTGGCAGCGATATCGACGGGGGATACCGTCTCATCTCCCTGGGAATACTGCTGCGCCAGAACCGCCAGCAATTCTTCATCGCTGGCGGTCAGGTATCCATCTTCATCCAGATTGCCGATGATCAGCTCGGCCGCTTCCCGTACGTCGTCGCTCAAATGCAGCGAGCCCAGTTGCCACATCAAATGATCGGTCAGGGTAGTCGGCTTGGAGAGGAAATTCTCGAACGAGGGCTTCTCGTTGATTTCGGTGCTTTGCGGAGTACGGTACCCAGGATCCAGATAATCCTGGAAGTAGGAGCCGAAATCGATCTCGTCGAACGGATCTTTCGCTTCCGCCTTTTCCTCGCCCGCAGGAGCCAATTCTTCCGGCGTGCGAATCTCCTCTGCAAGGGGAACCGCCTCTTCCAATTCCTCAAGAACCGGATTCTCCAAAAGTTCCGCGTCGATCATCTCCTTCAGTTCCTGCTTATTCAGGGCCAGCAAGCTGACCATCTGAACCAGTCCAGGCGTCAGAATCTGCTTCTGCGAAACCTTCAAATTAAGCCGGGGTTGAAGAAGAGCCATAACAAGATTCCAGTTGAACCGAAGAGTTAGGTCCAGTTTACATGGGGCCGATCGAGGCCACTGTGGCAGAAGCCGTAGAATCGCCGCTATCTAACTTATATTCTTATATTTGCGAAATTTGCACGCAAATTGCTTACAGAGGCGTTTAGATGGTTACGTTGGAGATGTTGGAGAAGGCGGATTCTCTTGAACTTTTGCGCTAAATGCTTCTAATTCAGGGTGAATCCTTCGCCCAGGTAGACTCGGCGAACTTCCGGATCCTGGCCGAGTTCCTCCGGCGTCCCTGTGCGGAAAATCTTTCCCTCGTTGATGATGTAGGCCCGGTCGGTCACGGTCAGGGTTTCGCGCACGTTGTGGTCGGTGATCAGTACCCCATACCCGCTCGCCTTCAGATCAAAAATAATCTCCTGCAAATCGTGCACCGCGATCGGGTCGATTCCAGAAAATGGTTCGTCCAGCAGAATGAAATTCGGCTCGATCGACAGGCATCGAGCAATTTCCACCCGCCGCCGCTCGCCGCCCGAGAGGGCGTAGCCCCGAGTCTTACGCACGTGGCCAAGGCTCAGCTGCTCGATCAGTCTTTCCATTCGAGTTCGCCGCTGCTGCCAACCGCCGGGCTGCACTTCCAGGACAGCCAGGATATTTTCTTCCACAGTCAGTTTGCGAAAGACCGAAGGCTCCTGGGGAAGGTAGCTGATGCCGAAATTTCGCGCCCGCAGATACATCGGCAGCCGCGTGATCTCACGGTCGCCCACCAGCACGCGCCCCGCATCGGGCTCAACCAGGCCAACAATCATGTAGAAGGTGGTGGTCTTGCCGGCGCCGTTCGGCCCCAGCAGGCCGACCACTTCGCCTTTGTGGATGTCGAGGCTGACGCCTCGCACGACCTGCCTTCCTCGATAATTTTTTGCCAACAAATCGGTCGTCAGTCGCTGCATTATTTTTTTTGCACCCTGGTCTTTGTCACTGCCGCGTCGTTGGGACTGCCGCTTACTATTATCGCCTGTGTCTGCGAAGAGAATGTGAGAACCTGGCCCGTCACCGTCCCCTGTATCGAGTCCACAACCTGGGGCGGATGTGCGCCATCCCCGGTCAGCACAAACTTTCCATCGCTCGCCGTGTACAGCAGCCGCGTCCCGGTTCCGCGGCGTCCCGGCTGCTCCACAACCACGTGTCCCGTGGCCACAATTCGTTCAACCGAAGATTGCGGGGAATTGTTGCCGTGGGCTAACGTTTTATTTTCCGCGTCCTTAGAAGGTGCCGCCGCACGCGCCTGGGAGTGGGTGTTCGAAGGCGTCAGAAAGACTTCAGCCTGATCCGCGAAAACATTGCCGCTAGGACTCATGGCCTCCACATGATCAGAGAAGGTGGCCTTTCGCTCCGCGTCCGAGTACAGCAGCCGCTGGCTCAGCACACGAAAGATCGACGGCCCACGATTCGCGTCGCTGGCTGCAATCTCTCCAGAATTCGCCCCCTTGGAGGTGGTCGCATTCGCGGCATCTGGCGACGGCTTAGGGACACTCTTGCCTAGAAACGCTGTGTGCACGCATTGAGTGCACGATCCGTTGCCGTATGCGGTCAGCGTCTGCATCTTCTGTGACAGCTCAATCACCGGAGCTTCTACCGAATTCGCGGCCTGCCATAGGCGCGCATGTCCAGTAAAGATGGCCTGCTCGGAATCATGCATCACCTGCGCCCGTTGAGCAACCACGTGGGTCGGCTGATTTCCGCTCAACAGACCTCCCGCCCCGGTCGCGCTACGCTCCCGAACCGTGGTCTGCACAGAACCCGTCGCCACCATGTTTCCGGCTGCGCGCTCGACCGCAAATCGCTCGGCAGTCATCTCCAGTTCCTCATCGCGGAATACTGGTTTCCCGGACAACGTCAAGGTATCCGTCGCCCCGACATATTCGGCGCGATCCGCCGTCGCTGTGGACTTTTGCGAGTCCGCTAAATTTCCGGATCTACCCGCCTTTGTCGTGGATACCTGTTGCAGGACCACATTTCCCGTCTGCACTGCCATTCGAATGGATTGGACATTGGTATCGTCTGAGCGGCTGTGGCGTATCGCGCCAGCCTTTGGCATACCGGTCAGAAAGTCTACTGTGAGGCGATCTCCCTGGCTGGTATCGATGTCTCCATTCTTCGCCACCATTCGAATGCTGGTTTGCCCGACACCCTCTAGATGCTGTACCTGGTTGCCGCTCGCAAATGTCGCCTGCATGTTCTGTGCGCCCAGGCTGGTCTCCTGGTCAGGGTGCCCTTCCACCGTGTTCTGCGAGGTGAACACTGCTCCGCCGCTTGCCTCTGCCTGCTGCAGCTGCGCCTCGGCATTCTGCCCCTTCGCGTTTTTTGGATGCTGCGACGCGGACTTCAGGTGCAGCACTAAATGGCCTGCTACAAGCCTGCGATGAAGATCACTTTTGTCCGCGTCGATCTGCTGCCGGAAATCGACATCCCTATCCAGCGTGACTCGTTTCGCGTGGCCTTGCGCATCAAAGTCGACCACCGCATCCCGTGCCGTGCCCACCGTCTGCTGCGTCGGCTGGTTCTGAGCTAGCTGCACTCCACCCGCAAAATGCGCCATTTGCGGTTGATTGTTCTCGTCCAAATCAACACGCATTGACGAGGCTCGAACGCCCGTTCCGGCCGCCGAAGCTATATCCACCGAACCCTGCGCGTCCAGCCTTTCTGCCGAACCATCCATCCGCAAATACACTGTCGCCGCGCTTGCGCTGCCGTGCTGATCTCCAGTCGAGCCTGTGGAAAGATATCGCGGCTCCGCCATGTGCACCTGTGCGGATTCTCGGTCGTAGACGGCGCGGGCGGCATGTACGACCGCGGAACGATTCTGCATTTCAGTAGTCAGCACCACCTGGGATTGCAAAATCAATTGCCCGGTTTTCGAATAGTACTGTGCCCCCAACGCCTTGCCAGTAGATTTTGAATACTGAAAATCCACTTCACCGTTGCAGGTGGCTTCGCCGGTCTTTTGATGGAAGATCAAGCCATGCGTTGTGACGTGGATGATCTGCTCTGCTTCATTCGAGGGATCTTTAGAATGCGACGGTGGAGGATGCAGCACGATGTGTGCCTCCCCCTGCGCGATCACAACCTGGTTGTCCTGATCGTACTCAAAATCTTTACCGGATATGGAATCAGCTTGATCATTCTGCCGGTTATATATGTCGATTTCGACATCGTGCAGCAGCACTCTGCCGCCCGTTTTAAAGCTGACCGCACGCGCTGCATGCAACGTAAACAGCTTTCGGCCTTCGTCCGACTTCGAGAGAACAAAACCCTGGGTTGTCGACTTGATCTGAATTCCCAACCGCACCGGCAGGTCCTGCACGGCATGGCGAATTCGCCAGCGCCCATAGAGAATCGAGCCGAGGATGGACAACAGCAGCAGCGCAGCCACTACGACGATTGCCAGGCGTAACCGCTCAATTGTCCAACGCATACCACCATCTTCTCATTTCACAACGTTGATGTTGTGGTTGCCCTATCTCAGCCCAGCCAGGATGGCGAAGCGGGAAAACTGCGCCACGATCGTCTCTGAAAATGCCTCGCCTGCCGAAAAAATCTACAATGGAAGGATGGCAGATTCTCTCTACTACAGCCTGTGGTTTCCAAACTTTCGCCTCACGTCGCTGCCGGAAAAGCTAGTCAGCGTGATGCGGCAGCTTCCCCACCCGCTGGTCACAGCCGCCTCCGTCTATCCGTTGGACTGGCAGGAGTCGCCCACCTTTCAGCGCGTTTACATTGCGGAAAACGAGGAACCGGCGCCGCCCGAGCAAGCTGTCGCAGAAGCCACCGAGATTCTGCATGAGGACAGTGCCTACGAGTTTGAGCTGCCGTGGAAGCTGTGGTATCCGGAGAGCGATGGCCTGCTGGATCCAATCTGGAAAGAAGAAGTTCGCACGGTGCGGGTCGTTGGTCTGGGTCCGCAGTTCGACGACGGCAGCTATGAGCAGAACGGACATATCCGTGTCGACCTCGGTCTGGACACACCATTCCTTTGCGACGACGTTCCACTGCACGAAGATGATCAACTTTTCGTGAAGAAGAATATTCAGCAATTGGTGGACTTCACCACGCAGGTCGAGAAAAATTGCGGTGTGGAAACGCGCCTGCTGTGGACGGAGAGCGAAGAAAGCCTGGCGCAGAAACTAATCGCCCGCCTGCAGAAGCTGAACTAGATTGACGCCAGTTCAGAGAAGTCTGCCGCCCATCGCACTACAGACTCGGTACGCGAGAGAAGCGCAAGGCGATTGTCCCGCAGAGACGCATCTTCCACCATCACCATCACCGAATCAAAAAACGCATTCAGCGGAGGCTGCAGACTCGCGATCGCGGCAATCACCGTGTCATAGTTCCCTTCGCGATAACTGCGCTGGATGGCTGCATTGACATCGGTCACCTTGCGCGACAAATCTTTTTCCGCCGGCTCCTGCAGAAGGCTTTCGGACTCCTGGTCGGCAAAGATAATTTTCTTTTCTCTCGCCTGACGCAGGATATTTGCTGTCCGCTTCAGCAGTTCCGCCACTGCCAGCACATTGGGGGAACCGACCTGCGCGTCCAGCGCTTTGGCGAATCCGGCAATTTTCCCGTATCCGATCAGGTGTCCGTCTGCTGTGTCGTCATGTCCCGTCGTGCCCGCTTTGCGAACGGCCCGCGCTACCTGCGGATTTACCTTGGCGGCCTCACGCAGATAAAACTCAAAGCGATCCAGCAGGAATTCGTCGATCGAGGCTCGCAATGCCGCGTCCGCCGCCGCCCTGGTCCCCTCGATGGCAGCAGCCAATACATGCGAAAGATGCAATCTTTCGTTGAGCTTCTCGTCTTCCACCAGAATGCGAACCACGCCATTACCGGCGCGTCGCAGCGCAAATGGATCTTTTGACCCCGTGGGCTGCAACCCAATCGCAAACATGTCGACGATACTGCTGCTCTTGTCGGCAAGCGCCACGATCGATCCTGCGGGAAGGCTGGGAATCGAATCTTCCTGCGAAGCAGGCTTGTAGTGATCATGAATGGCGCGCGCAACGCCGTCCGGCAACCGCTGGGCACGCGCATACAGGCCGCCAACGACCCCCTGCAGCTCAGTAAATTCCTTGACCATCTCGGTCGTCAGATCGGCCTTCGCCAGCAACGCCGCCTGATCCACTCCAGCGCAAAATGTGTCGAACTTTATCTCGGAATCAAACAGTGGCGGATCGAGTCGCTCGATAATCCGTCGCGCAACCGCACGATTTCGCTCCGTCTTGTCCCAGTAGCTGCCCAGATCTTTCTGGAAGGTGACATTCTTCAGCATCTCCACGCGATCGACCAGCGGAATTTTCTGATCCACATCCCAGAAGAAGCGAGCGTCGTTGAATCGCGCCCGCAACACGCGTTCATTGCCATGGCGAATCACTGAGGCTCCCGCGTCATCGACTTCCAAATTCAACACCGCAAGAAAGTTTGGCAGGAGCTTTTGTTCGCTATCCTCCAACGCAAAATATTTCTGATGTCCGCGCATGACCGTCACCAGCACTTCTTCCGGCAGGTCAAGATAGCTCGCTTCAAACCCGCCTAGAATCACGCTCGGCCACTCGGTGAGGTTAGTGACGATGTCCACCAGGTCTTCATCTTCCCGCCAGCGCGCGCCAGCAATCTGTCGCGTCGCTTTGTCCAGCGCTTTGCGGATCCTCTCCCGCCGCACCGCCGGATCTACTTCGACATACGCAGCCGCCAGCGTCTTTGCATACGCATGCGGCGCACTTACTAGCACCGGTGCATTTCCGTGCAGCACACGATGGGCATAGCTGGTTCGACCGGCAGTCACTCCGGCCAATTCCAGCGGCAGAACTTCCTCATCGAGCAGCGCCACGATCCAACGAACCGGCCGCACAAATCGCTCCGGCTTGCCAGCGCGCCAGTACATGCTCTTCGGCCAATAAATTCCTGCGATGTCCGCTGGCAGACTCTCCGTTATCACCTCAGCTGCGGTGCGTCCACGCCGATGCACGGTCGCCGAAACATATTCACCCTTCGCGTTCTGAATGGTCTTCAGCGTAGAAACGTCCACGCCGGATTTTTTCGCAAACGCGATTGCCGCCTGAGTCGGCACGCCATATTTAAATGCGACCTTAGTGGCCGGCCCAAGAATGTCTTCCTGCATATCCTGCTGGCCCGACAGCAGCCCGTCCACCAGCACTGCAAGCCGTCGCGGCGTGGAATAGCTCACCACCCGCAACGTATCCGTCGTCAGGCGCTCGCGCGTCAACAGCTTTTCGACGCGTTGCGCCAGCTCCGCTTGTGCGGCAGCAATCATCCCGGCGGGGATCTCTTCCAATCCAATTTCAAGCAGAAATGCAGGCATTCGGTTATGTCCTAGATAGCTCGTGAATCGTCATCCTGGGTGAAGGCAAGCTGGATTCTTCCCTGCGCTCAGAATGACGAGCAATTCTTTTCTGTGACGGGTCTAACAATCTTCCTTGCCGTTTATGCAGCGGCGGTGTGCGTCTGTTGCGCTGCGTATGCCTTGGCTACAGCGACCGCCAACCCACGAATTCTTGCGATGACACCCACGCGCTCCGTTACGGAGATCGCGCCGCGTGCGTCCAGCAAATTGAAAAGGTGAGAACACTTCAGGCACAAGTCGAAGGCGGCCAGTAGCGGCAAACGGTTGCGCGCCTCTGCGTCGGCGCCTTCCGGCAACGCACGCGCTTCCGCCAACAACTGCTGGCATTCTTCCTCGTACAAACGGAAGTGCTGCCACAATTTCTCCACATCCGCTTTTTCAAAGTTGTAGACAGAGAATTGCACTTCCTCCGCGAACCGTACTTCTCCATAGGTAATTTCTTTGTCGCTGTCCGGATCGCGCGCCCACACGATGTCGTAAATCGAATCGACATCCTGCAGAAATGCGGCAATGCGCTCCAGTCCATACGTGATCTCACCGGCAATCGGATCGAGATCTATGCCGCCGCACTGCTGAAAATACGTGAACTGCGTAATCTCAAGACCGTCCAACATCACCTGCCAGCCAATGCCCCATGCCCCTAACGTCGGTGACTCCCAGTTGTCTTCTTCGAATTTCACATCATGCTGGCGCAAATCGATTCCGATAGCTTGCAGCGACTCCAGATACAGACCCTGAATATTTTTCGGCGGTGGTTTCAAAATCACCTGAAGCTGAGTGTGCTTGAACAGTCGATTAGGATTTTGCCCGTAGCGTCCATCCGCCGGTCGCCGCGATGGCTGCGCATAGGCCACGCGAAACGGCTTGGGCCCCAGCACCCGCAAAAATGTTTCCGGCGACATGGTGCCTGCACCCACTTCCACGTCATATGCCTGCTGCAAAATGCAGCCGCGGCTGGCCCAAAATTGCTGCAACTGAAACAGAAGTTCCTGGAATGTAAGCGGAATTTTTTGTTCGACAGAATAGTTAGACACCACGAGCAGAAACTCCATTCCCTGTGCGGACGCGTTGATGCTGATTGTATCGAATGTGGCGCCGACCTCCGAACGAAGCCGGCAAAAATATAATCAGCCGCCCATGCGACTGAACACTTCCGCGGAGTTCAAACGCCGCTCCGTATGCCGCTCCAGCGTACGCACCAGGAACCGCCGCAGATCACGTCCCGATTGTCGTGTCCAGGGCTCCGCACTCATGGCGCGGATGGGATCCCGCAACATCCGCTGCGCCAGCGCCAGAGACTCCCGGCTCAACATGCCGCTGTTCGGCTTCTTATGGCGCACACAACTCAAGCCATCCGCCAAGACGTGGAAATACGCTGCCTCCCCTGCGAAGGCTTCGCCGCACTCGGTGCATCGATCGATTTCCGGCAGCCATCCGATGAGCCGCGTGATCCACAGAGAAAAATACGTCACCGGCATCCAGCAGTGTTCCACCCCGCTTTGCTCCAGCACCGCCAGCGTCAGCCGAAAAATTGCATCCTGTGGATCATGATCGGGCAATACATTTTCGAGTACCTCGGCGTAGTACCCTAGCGTTGCCGCGCGCAGATAGTCAACCGGTTGGGCCAGCGGCGAAGTGATCGCCTCGAAGTGATCCATCCGCACCAGTTCCTGCCGAGGCCGTTCGGCATAGGCCGCATGCACGTAGGTCATCGGCTCCAGCGTCCCGCCAAATCGCTTTCTGGATTTCAGGGCTGCCTTGGCGATGCCACGCACTTTTCCAAGATCGCGCGTCAACAATGACACCAGCAGGTCCGACTCCCGCAGCGGCCAGGTACGTAGGACGATCGCCTCAGATTGATGCAGAGTCATAGCGTGGACGGAATTCAATTCAGTGGAAGCGAAAAGCGGAAACCAATGAAAAACGCGCAGCCCTGAAGCTGCGCGCCTTCTTGAAACAAAAAATAGACCTAGCGGCCGAAATGCTGGGCGTTGGTCTGCTCGTACGCTTTCCATTTTTCCGGCAAATCATCGGCGGTGAAAATGGCCGACACCGGGCAAACCGGCACGCACGCACCACAATCAATGCATTCCACTGGATCGATGAAGAGTTGATTGGACCCCTCATAACCTTCTTCATCCTTCTTGGGATGAATACAATCCACCGGGCAGGCATCGACGCAGGCGGTATCCTTGGTGCCGATGCAGGGTTCTGCAATCACGTAAGCCATGGGTGAAAACTCTCCTGACAGGGACTAGCAAGTCAACTCGATTGTAGCAGCCCAGCCGGTGCAAGGTTGTCCGTCGTAAAAAATTAGCCGCACGGGAGTTTCCCCGCTCATTTTGCGGCTGCTGCAAGCTGCTCGGCGCGCTCCGCGGCAAACTCTCGCGCAGATTGAATTGGCTCCAGGTTGCGGCCGGCCAGCATGTCCTGAAACAACTGAACCATCGCGCCATGAATTTTTCCATTGCTGGCCAGCACTTCGGCGCTGACAAGGTGAAATGGGCTGCCGTCGACATACGTCACCATGCCGCCGGCCTCGCGAACTAACAACACACCGGCTGCCGTATCCCAGGAATTCAGCTTGAATTCCCAGTAACCGTCCATGCGTCCGCAGGCTGTATACGCCAGATCGAGGGCAGCGGAACCGGCCCGGCGAACCCCATGCGACCGCAGGGTGAACTCATGGTAGAAATGCACGTTGGGATTGCCATGACGTTTGCGGCTGGGAAATCCCGTGGCAATCAAAGATTCAGCCAATGTTTCCGTCGCGGAAACATGAATCGGCTTGCCGTTGAGCGTCGCGCCTTTTCCCTTTTCCGCGAGAAACATCTCATCCCGCAACGGGTCGTAGATCACTGCCGCGATCAGTTCGCCGTCCGCATCCATCGCGGTTCCTGGAGCGCGACGCTCCAACCCCATCGACACACAGAACGCCGGAAAGCCATGCGCAAAATTCGTTGTCCCATCCAGCGGATCGATGTACCAACGGTACTCGCATTCCATCTGCGACCGCGTGCCTTCTTCGCCGACGATCCCGTAGTCCGGCCATTGCTCTCGCAACCGACCCACCAGCAGCTTTTCGCTCTCACGGTCCGCCACCGTTACCAGGTCGACTTCGCCTTTGTATTCGGTGGCCACGCCATCTTCGTAATGCTTGCGCAGCAGCGCTCCCGCAGAACGCGCCATCTCCGACGCAGGCCCGGCATGAGGCAGATTTCGCTCACTCATACCAGCGAATCCTCACTCGGTTCTTCAGCTTCAGACTGCTTGTCTCGGCGCGGCGCAGGCTTGCGAGCTTTTTCCGTGATGGTCAGAATCTGGTGTTTATAGATGAAGAGATTGGGCTTACCTTCCCGGGTGAGGCGAATCATGCGATCGTCAAAATATTCGATCCAGCCCTGCAACGCCTCGCCATCCCGCAACTGCACCACCACGGGCGTCTGGCGCTCGCTTAAGGTGCGCAGGTAGACTGCTTCCTGCCCGGTTTCTGTTTGCGGATGATGAGATTTTTGCTTGCGTCGACCGCTGCCAGGAGAGTTCACAAGCAAAGTATATCGCGCCTAGCGTGGCGCCTCAGCGTAATAGCCTGTGCGGTATCGCAATCGATAGGCGCGGCTCAGGGTAGGATCGGTCAGCTTTAATTGAATTCTGCGAAAGCCGCCTGTCTCGTCAGCCTGCTGCGAAGGATAGTAGCTCAGCAGATACTCCGAACGAAGCGCCAGCGAAAGTTGTGTCACTGCATCCCGCATTGGAGCTGCACCGTCGGCATAGAAATATTGCCCGCCAGTGTCACGAGCCAGCTGAATCAGAGCATGTTCCCCGCCAAGATCGCGACCCGCATCGGCGTCAATCGGCACTAGGATGATGCTCTCAATGCTCGCCTGGGCTCGTAACGCCGCGGTCCGCGCCTGCTCATAATCCACCCCATCCACACTGTTTGAGCCGTCGCTGATCACCACGATGACTTTACGGCCTGGGTGGTTGGCAAGATCATTCGCCGCCTGCGCAATCGCAGCATAGAGTGCCGTCGGTCCATCGCTGTGCAGCGTACGCAGTCCACGATCAAGCTGGTGCAGATCGCCAGTGAACGGCACTATCTGTGTCACGTCACTGGCGAATTCGAGCAATTCCACGCGATCGTCGCGGCCTAACAAAGACGCGGCTAAATCGGCGACAGCTTGCTTCGCAAACGGCAGATCTTTGCGAACACTCACGCTGGTGTCGATTGCCATCACCATGGAAAGGGGGTGGACTGCGGTTGCCTGAAAGACTCGGATGGTTTCCGGATGGCCGTCTTCGCTCAGCGAAAACTCGTCGCGATGCAAGCCGCTTACCGGCTGTCCGTGCCGATCCACGACGTTCACCGGAACGTTGACCAGGTTTACCTGAACCCGCACGGAATCTGCTGGGACCGTCGTTTGCGCTATTGCCATGAAGGCTGCCGCCAGCACAAGCGAGACACCAAGAACTGCCCGGCACCTCACGGCTTGTTTTCGGCCGACCCTTGGCCCGGCTTGCGGATTGAGATTTCCTCTGGAAATGGCTCGCCATCGGCCCAGACTGCGCCGTCCTCGAACCATTCTTTTTTCCAGATGGGCACCGTCTTCTTTAAGGTGTCGATAATCCATCGGCAAGCTTCAAAGGCCTGCGCGCGGTGTGCGGAGGCCACCACGATCAGGACGCTGGTCTCGCCCACCTGAAGCCGTCCCA
Organism: uncultured Acidobacteriota bacterium; assembly: GCA_963737095.1. Lineage (GTDB taxonomy): Bacteria > Acidobacteriota > Terriglobia > Terriglobales > Acidobacteriaceae > JAKAAZ01. Next base: position 298,765 of record CAVTRK010000008.1, on the reverse strand, counting down.
GCCGATGCACCAGCGCCACCCGACGCACGCCAAAACGCTGCTGCGCGTCACGCGCCAGCCCTTGCATCTGGCTCAGCGCCATGGCCTCGTACGCTTCGTAATCGAGGTACTGCGTCCGCCGGCCGCGGGTATTGTTGCGCACAATTCCGTCGAACACCACCACTGCGCCGGCCTCGCCTTCTTTTACCGCGGCTGCTAGTGCGCTCGCGTCGATGGGGTCCCGTTGCAGGCGAATCCGGTCTTCTTCGGGAGGCGGCATCTGCTCTGCGCAACCACCACTCACGGGCGGGAGCAACGCAATCTCATCGCCTTCATGCAGCACCTGTGTAGACAGTGCATATTCCTGATTCACCGCGACCGCCAGCGAGCCTGCATACTTTTCCAGCTGCGGCGCGACCTCGAAAAACCCACGCAGAAATTCCGCCACGGTGGCGCCTTCAGGCAGCTCCACAGTTTCCTTCTCCCGCGACCGCAGGTCCTTCAATGCGCCAAACAGCAATACTTGCACGTGCATAAATTTAGCTTATCCGGTCTGGCACGGTCTCCGGTGACAAAGGCAGCTCCGGCTCACCGGGGTACCAGAGGCGCCGTCCTTCCACCCGCGCAAAGGGTGTCAGCGTGTGCGGCTTGCGACTCGACTTTCCTGTCGCCGCAACGAATATGTCTTCGACAGAATGGCCGTGCACCAGCAGAGCGTCACCAATCAACGAGCGATGACAACGCCATGGCACCGCTTCGGAGCACATGATGACCGCCGGGTATTTCGTGTCCAGATCCATCAATTCCTGCAGCGCAGATTGAAAAGCCTCCGTCTGCATTGCATCTGCATAGCCGCGAAAATTTGCATTCCTCCACCCGGTGTTGATGGAATCTTGTCGGGCTTTGCGCAGGCCACCCAGCGCCTGCATCCATCGATATTCGATGCCGACAGAACGCAGCGAAGCTGACAACGCCTCCTTGCCGAATTGAGGATTGAAGCGCGATTGCGGGATGGTCCGCACATCCACCAGCAGATTGACGGTGTTTTCCTGCAGGGCGCCAAGAAATACCTCAATCGCGAGCGTGGAGTGTCCGATCGTCAGCATATAAACGCACCGCGCAAAAAAAATCTGGCGAGGAGCTCGTGGCCCCACGCCAGACGGTGGAAATCGTTCAACTTATGCGTGCGCCGCTTCCGGCACCTGGGTGACAGGCGGCTCCTGCTGGATCACTTCTTCCAGTACCCGCGGTTTCAGCGCATCAGGCAGCGCAATCGCCAGCACGTCCTCAATACGACGCGCGTAGTGAATCGTCACGCCTGCCAGTTGCTCCGGCAACAGATCCTCTTCCACATTCAACCGGTTTTCTTCCGGCAGAATGATGTCGCGAACCCCTGCCCGACGAGCTGCAAGGAACTTCTCCTTGATTCCGCCCACCGGCAGCACATTGCCGCTCAGCGTTATCTCACCCGTCATCGCGGTCAGGGGACGAATGATGGTATCCGTCATCAGCGAGACCAAGGTGGTTGCCAAGGTCACACCCGCCGACGGGCCATCCTTCGGAATCGCACCTGCTGGAATGTGAATATGCAGGTCTACTTCCGTGTTGAAGTCCTCTTTGAGGCTCAGCAGCTTCGCATTCGAGCGGACCCAGGTCAGCGCGGCCTGCATGGATTCCTGCATCACCTCGCCGATCTGCCCGGTCATCGTGAACCCGCCTTTGCCCTTCATGCGGTTGGCTTCGATAAACAGAATGTCGCCTCCCGGCCGGCGTCCAGGCCAATCCCACCGCAACGCCAGGACGCTTGGTGCGCTCGGCAATTTCCGTATCCACGCGCACTTTCACGCCGCCCAGGAATTCCTGGATCACCGCCGGCGTGACGACTAGTTTGTCTGTCAGGCCTTCGGCAATCCGGCGCGCCTGCTTGCGGCAGACGGTCCCAATCCATTGTTCCAGCTTGCGAACGCCGGCTTCGTGCGTGTAATGCCGCACCATGCTGCGCACCGCTTCCTCTGGAAATTCAATGTCCTTGGCTTCGATGCCGTTTTCCTTGATCTGCCGAGGAATCAGGTAGCGAAAGGCAATGTGCACCTTCTCATCTTCCGTGTAGCCGGTCAGCTCGATAATCTCCATGCGGTCTCGCAACGGCTCTGGGATCGGATCCAGCATGTTTGCCGTGCAGATAAACAGCACTTTCGAAAGATCGAACGGTACGTCCAGATAATTGTCGCGGAAGCTAAAATTCTGCTCCGGGTCCAACGTCTCCAGCAACGCCGACGACGGATCGCCGCGGAAATCGCGCCCAAGCTTATCGACCTCATCCAGCATGAATACGGGATCGTTTGTTTCCGCTCGCCGCAAAGACTGCATGATCTGGCCGGGCATGGCGCCAATGTAGGTGCGCCGATGTCCGCGGATTTCCGCCTCATCATGCATGCCGCCGAGTGAGATTCGCTGGAACTTGCGACCAAGCGCACGCGCGATGCTGCGACCGAGCGAGGTTTTGCCTACGCCCGGAGGTCCGACAAAGCACAGGATCGGTCCCTTCATGTCCGGCTTCAGACGACGCACCGCCAGGTAATCCAGGATGCGTTCCTTCACCTTTTTCAGGTCGTAGTGATCCTCATCAAGGATCTCTTTCGCCTTGGAAATATCCACTTCACTTCCCGAAGACTTTGTCCATGGCAGCACCACAAGCCACTCAATGTAGTTGCGCGTGATTGAGTAGTCTGGCGCCATTGGAGACATTCGCGATAAGCGGTTCAGCTCTTTCAAGCCTTCCTTCTTCACCGCTTCCGGCATGCCTGCGGCTTCCAGCTTTTCGCGTAGTTCTTCGATGTCTTTTTGACCTTCGTCGAGCTCGCCCAGTTCCTTCTGGATCGCCTTCATCTGCTCGCGCAGGTAGTAATCCCGCTGAGACTGCTGCACCTGGTCCTGCACCTCAGACTGGATCTTGTTGCGCAGCTGCTGTACCTCTAGCTCTTTGGCAAGATGGCGGTTCATGCGCGTCATGCGGGCCATTACGTCCGGAGTTTCCAGCAGTTCCTGCTTATCGACTGTAGAAAGAATCGGCAGTGAAGACGCGATAAAGTCGACCAGCCGGCCCGGCTCGTCGATGTTCAACGCGATGGTCTGCAATTCATCGGACAGGGTTGGAGATGCGGTCACAATGTGCTGAAACTGCGCCAGAATATTGCGTTGCAGGGCTTCCGCCTCCGGACTTTTTTCTGGATCGATGTCGTCGATCACTTCCACCTGCGACTTCATATACGGAGTTGACTGATCGAACTCTGTGAGCTTCACCCGTTCCGTGCCCTCTGTAAATACGAACAGGCTCTGGTTGGGCATTTTCACTACTTTGTGCACCGTCGCCAGGGTTCCCACCGCGTATAAATCGGACGGCTGGGGCGTATCCATGCGCGCTTCGCGCTGCGCGACCACGATGATGGTCTTTTCTTCCCCTAACGACTGTACCAATTGAATCGAGCTTTCCCGCCCTACCGTCAGGGGCAGTACGGCGTGCGGAAATAGCACCGTATCCCGAACTGGCAGAACAGGATAGACCTGCTTCGAGCCATCCTTATCGCGGCCTTTCCGCTCTCCTGGATGGATGACACTTAAAAAATCGCTGGACATTGAGTCCCCCTCTATCAACCTTTATGAAGATTAGACGCTCACAATCCCCTTTGGTTGCAAAATACATTATCGGCGAAGCAGCCCATTCAACGAAGGCAGCATCCTCAGCCGCTGTACGGGCGGTGCCAAATCGAACTCTTCTTCTATCGATTCGATGCAGGATTGAGGACCCGGTACCGTCCTAACTCCTTCACGGTGGAACATACTTTACTCAGGTCAAAGAGAGCTGCCTCTGCCTCCTGGTTGCCTGGAATCATGACGTCGGCGTAGAACATGTACTCCCACGGACGGCCGGTCATGGGCCGCGATTCAATCTTAGTGAGGTTCAACCGCCGCGCGGCGAACGTATTCAACGCGTGCAGCAGGCTGCCGGGCCGATTCTCCAGGACAAACGCGACCGATAGCTTGGTCGGCATCGCTTCTTTGACCACCGAACCGTGGCGCCGGATCAGCCAGAAGCGAGTGTAACTCTCTTCGCGATCTTCGATGTTCTCCTGCACAATTCTGGCTCCATACTGCCGCGCGGCCTGTTTGCTGCCAATTGCCGCTAACTGGTTCTGCCCCGACTCCGCCACATGACGAACCGCGCCGGCAGTATCGTAAAAGGCCATCGCCTCCAGTTGCGGATGTGCCGCAAAAAATCCTTTGCACTGCGCCAGCGCGACGGGATGGGACAACACCTGCCGCACCGTCTCCATCTGTACCCCTTGCGCCACCATCAGGTTGTGCCGGATTCGCATCTCTAATTCAAGCTCGACAACAAATTCGTGCGCGAAAAACAGGTCGTAAAAATCCATCACTGATCCCGCCAGGCTGTTCTCCACAGGAATTACGGCAGCATCGACGCGACTCGTCTCCAGGGCCTCCAGCACAGCGCCGGCCGCAGCGCACGGCACAATCTCACCTTGTGGAAGTAAAGTCAAACTCGCTTCATGACTAAACGAGCCAAGCTCTCCCTGAATCGCAACCTGCATCCAACCTCCCGACAAAAATGCAATCCGCGAAATATTCGCGCCTCGCGGCAACCTTCTTTCCGCTTACGCGCAACTTATCACAGGTACCGGCTTCGACCGTAAGGAGACGAAACGAATGTTGTGGACCATCTTTGTAATTCTTCTGATCTTGTGGCTGCTGGGATTCATCGGCTTCCACGTTCTCGGCGCGTATATCCATATCCTGCTAGTCATTGCATTGGTCGTTCTTATCTTTGCAATCATCGGCGGAAGACGCACTGTTGTTTAGTTCGATCACCCCGGCGAATGGAACGTCCGCAGCCATGTGGACGTTCCATTTCAACTTCACTAACCACCCGGCCCGGCGGTCATCGCCGAACCGGCCGGATGAAGGAATAGCAACACACAGGAGCAGTCCCCATGAACAAGGATCAAGTCGCAGGAAAAGTCGATCAGGTTGCGGGCAAAGTGAAACAGGGCGTCGGAGAAGCAGTCGGCAACGACGAACTGGCAAATCGCGGCGTAGCGGACCAGGTCAAGGGCGCGGCCAAGGAAACCTGGGGCAACGTGAAGGATGCTGCCAACAAGACCCACGAGCAGCAGGCCCACGATACACGCGAGAACATTTCTCGCAACGTAGAAGACACCAAAAATCGAGTGAACGAAAAAATTGATGCGATCAAGGAACAGCACCGCATGAATGATGCTTCAAATCGGACTGCCTGATTGCCGTACCGCTCGACGAAACGAATTTAACATCGTCGCAATGCGGCCACCGTCAATGGAAAACGCCCCCGAGGGAACATTCCCCGGGGGCGTTTTCTATTGTCGGCGCTACCTCCGAAACAGCAGGTCCGCCGCCACGGCCAGGAAAAATACGAACGAAATAATTCCGTTCATGGTAAAAAATGCGGCGTTCAGGCGACGCAGGTCGGTCGGTGAAACCAGCTGATGCTCGTAAATCAACATCGCGGCCACGGCTACGATGCCCACCACAGTGATCCAGCTCAGATGGAACAGGACAATCAGCGCCGCCAATAAAATCAGCATGGCGACGTGCATGCTCCGTGCGATCCAAAACGCAGCCCGCAGCCCAAAAGCCTGCGGAATACTGTGCAGCCCGGCCTGCACATCGTGCTCGTAATCCTGGCAGGAATACAGCACATCAAAGCCGCCCACCCAGAACAACACGGCACCGGTCAGCACAACGATGCGCGGATCGAGTGAGCCACGCACCGCGATCCACGCCGCAGAGGGCGCAATTCCCAACGCCAAACCCAGCACCAGGTGTGACCAATGGGTGAATCGCTTGGCGTAGGAATAGAAAAAAATGACCGCCAGCGCCAGAGGAGCCAGTTCCAGGGTCAGGCGATTGAGGCGGCTCGCCGCAAACAAAAATATCGCCGCCGAAACGATCGTGAACCCAATAGTGAATTGCCGGCTCAGCAGACCTGCGGGAATCGCTCGCGTCGCCGTCCGGGGATTGACCCGGTCAATCTCCGCATCCGCCCAGCGATTAAATGCCATCGCAGCCGACCGGGCCGCAATCATGCAAACGACGATCCAGAACAGTACTCTCCAGGAAGGCAGCCCACGGGCCGCCAGCATCGCTCCTGTCAGCGCGAACGGCAGCGCGAAGATGGAGTGCTCCCACTTGATCATCTCCAGCGTGGTGCCAAGACGGCTACTCATTCCTCATATCCTTTTTCGGGAAGCTTATAGACATTCTTTTCAGGAAGGTTATAGACATTCGATTCCGAATCTTCCCTCCTCAAGTGTAGAACCCGGCAACTGTGCCTGCCCCGCGGCAACAGAACTTCCTCCACCGATTCACCGAATTCAAATTCGATTCAAATGAATTCTCTCTTGCCGCCAGTACAATCCAACCATGGGCGCACCACGCCGACTGTCGAAGGCATTACCGGGACTGACGACAATTCCTGCCACGAACTGAAACTACGCTGCATCTAACCTCCATCCGATCCAATTTTGCATCGGATAAATCGGTCGGTGGCGGCGGGGCCGCATGATTCAGTACAGGCAGGAATTGGCCCACCGCAACTGAATTGTAGAGTCTATGAACTGAGCTCCCTTTCGCACCACCCCTGTCGAAGATCAAAAACGCAGCACGAAGCAGCAAGGAAATAGCGAATTTGACCGCCAGTAAAGAACCGCAGATCAATCCGTGGCTGATCGCGCTTTCGGTGATCCTGCCGACGTTCATGGAGGTGCTCGACACCTCCATCGCCTCGGTGGCGTTGCCCTATATCGCCGGAAGCCTTTCGGCCAGCACGAATGAAGCTACCTGGGTACTTACCAGCTACTTGGTGGCCAACGCGATCATTCTGCCGGTCAGCGGCTGGTTCGGGCAACGCTTCGGACGTAAACGCTTCCTGCTGACTTGCATCGTCATCTTTACCGTCAGTTCCTTTGCCTGCGGCGCGTCCACCAGCCTGGCAATGATCCTGCTGGCTCGAGCGATTCAGGGCGCGGGTGGCGGCGCGCTCCAGCCCATCTCCCAGGCAATCATGCTGGAAAGCTTTCCAGAAGAGAAGCGCGGCCAGGCCATGGCTCTTTATGGGCTTGGAGTCGTGGTCGCTCCGATTCTGGGCCCAACCCTGGGCGGTTATCTCACCGACGCCTATTCCTGGCGCTGGACCTTCTATATCAACATCCCGATTGGAATCCTGGCGTTCATCATGATTACGCGGTTCGTCCACGATCCTGAGTACATTCGCAACGCGAAGCCCGGCCCTCTAGATGGAATCGGCCTTGGCCTACTCGCGACCTGGCTGGCTTGTCTGCAAATCATTCTGGACAAGGGTCAGGAAGATGACTGGTTCGGCGCCACCTGGATTCGTTGGGCGACCGCCATCCTCATCGTCACCTTCGTCGCATTCATTTGGCGCATGCTGGTCAAGGAAAGGCCGCTGGTGAATCTGCGCGTCTTTCTCCATCGAAACTTCACCCTCGGCTGCATTCTGATTGCGCTGTTTGGTGGATGTATCTACGGCCTGATCACGCTGCTCCCGCTCTTCTACCAGGAGGTCATGCTGTACCCGGCCTTTAACGCCGGCATTGCTGTCAGTCCGCGAGGGTTGGGGGCCGTCGTGGCCATGCCAATCATTGGCCTCCTCACGTCCAAAATGGACAATCGCTGGCTGATTGGCGGAGGTTTCCTGATCTTCGGCATCTGCGGCATCTGGTTTGGAGAGGTGAATCTTGCCATCTCCCCCTGGTCGTTTATCTGGGCGATCGTTTTGAGCGGATTTGGTTCGGGAATGGTCTTTGTGCCGCTGTCAACCACGACGGTTGCCGGCCTGTCCAATCAGGAGATGGGAAACGCCACCGGTCTCTATAACCTGCTGCGTAATGTCGGCGGCAGCATTGGCATTTCCATCACCGATACGCTGCTGGCCCGTCACTCGCAACTGCATCAGGCCAACCTGGTGCAGAACCTGACGCCCAGCAGCCGCATCTATCAGGAGCAACTGAGTCAAGGCATTGGTTCGCTGGCACCGAAGATTGGGGCTGCGTCGGCTACCGCCGGCACACTGGGCCGAATCTATGCGTCGATGAATGTGCAAGCTCTGCTGCTGTCGTATGTGGATGACTTCCGCTACCTCGCCCTGGCATCCTTTGCCTGCCTGCCTGTCGTCTTCATGCTGCGCAAGGCAATTCGACAAAAGGGTGCGATCGTGCACGCGGATTAATGATTGTCCGCGCCTGCAAAGACAAATGGCGCAACCTTCCGCTTGGAAGGTGGCGCCATTTCTTCAACTCGATTGCGAACCGCTCGAGGTCTATTTCTTCTTACTCTTTTCCGTCTTCTCGTCGGAAACCACCAAATCATTGGTTACCTGGAACACGTTTGGAACTTGCATCGCCCGCGTATACGCCAACTGCTTGTCCATCTCGCTATCCACGATGCCGTAAAGAGTCACCCGACCGTTCTGCACAGAGATGCGGATCGGCTTCCAGGGGACAATGGCGTACCGCTGCAACGGTGGATACCCGTAAATCGCGCGGTAGGTACTGACCCGAATACCGTCATCGAAGGGTGAGACCGGATCGACGCTGATCCTGTCAATTACCTCCTTCACGCCCGGCATGTACTGCGCCAGCGCGACTGCTGACTGTTTGGTGACTGGCCCGATGGCATGGCCACCCAGCAACACCACTCCGTTTTGCACACTGACGGAAATGGCATCGAACACCTGCCCATATCCAACGCGATCGACTTCAATCTTGCGCAGCAGATTCTTCTGCAGCACATCGTCTGGAATCGTGGGGCCGCCAACGGCAATGTTATCTCGGACATCTTTTATGCCCTTGGTCTTCTTCGCTTTCTTGACCGCCTGTACCTTATACGCAAACAAGTTCACCTGACCGGAGAGCGTCACCGTCCCGTCCGCCACCCTCACCGTCACATCCTGATAGTTCTTGCCTTTCAGTCGCTCTTTGACCGCACTGGCGAGAGCCGCATCGGAGGATCCATTATCCGCCGCGAACACGGCTGTCGACGGAGTGGCTAAAGCAACCGTTCCCATCCCCGCCATTCCCACGCAACAAACCGCCACCAAAAGCCCTGATACCGCCGCTTTGCTTCGCATATACATCTTCTCCTTCGACTCACCACCACTCGTCCGCGCCGAAAAGTCTGGTCGATCGTGGGTGTCGAGTAGTCTATCCCGCCGACAATCGAACCGCATTTCCTCTCCCCAGCAGCGGCTTATTTCACCCTACATAGATGCAACGATTGAGTAAGCGATCCGGATTCCACTCTCGGTTCCATGCTTTCAGTTTTATGCGGCAGGATTGGCTCGCAGAATGGATCGCATTGTGTCGCAGGCACCCTGGGCTGCCAGCTCCGGAGTCGGCCTCGGCAGGCACTCGACTGCCAACGCGCCTTCGTACCCGACTGCCTTCAACGCGGCGATTGTTTCCGCGAAATCGTAATGACCCGTGCCCGGATAGCCCCGTTGGCTGTCCGCAATATGAACGTGCCCGATGTGCCTTCCTGCCGCGACGATGTTGCGCTCGATGTGATCCTCTTCGATATTCATGTGATACGTGTCGATGTGCAATTTCAAGTTGGGAGAATCAAGCCGTTCGATGGTACGCACACATTCTTCGATTGTGTTCAGAATGTCGCTCTCATAGCGATTCATCGCCTCCAGCACCAAGGTCACTCCGGATCCCCGCGCCATCGGCAGGCATTCAGTCAAAGCTTCCGTCAGGGTTGCGTCGTACTCGGTGCGATCCGTGGAATCCCTCACCAGTCCTTTCATCAGTCCAACGATCACAACGCTGCCGAAATCCGAGCCAAGGAGAATGAACTGCTGCAGCCGATCGATCGCACGGCGTCGCACGTTTGGTTCACGGCTGGTAAGGGTGAGCCCATCGCGCACCGACGCCAGGCCCGTGCCGATGGAAGACATCCCGATTCCTGCAGCCTCGCACGCCGCACGGACTACGCGTCTGTCTACTTCCGCAGGATCGGCAACATGCAGTTCCACCGCGTCGTATCCGATCTTCGCTGCCTCGCGAATGGAATCCGCGTAGTCGCCCCGCAGCACCAACGGAGCCTGCGCCGCAGCTTCCTTCACGATGGTGACAGCCAGCTTCATTGCCTTCTCCGCTTCTCTCCCCTACTTGTGCCGACCGCGAATCTGCAGGTACATGCTGAACACATTCGCTTCGTCACGCACGGCGATGATGGAAACGTTGCGTGTCAAATCATACTGTCCCTGGATCAATTGCTGCGCCGTGCTATTGACGCTGGTGGCGAAGGTAAACGTAAAATTTCGGCCAACCTGCTGCTCCACCGTGATGCGCGCCGTTGAATCTCCCAGGGTCCCCACAAAGTTCGGATCGACGCGCACACTGCCCACACCAAATAGCTTTTGCACGCGGCTGCTCACCGCCGCGTTCAGCGCTCCTCCCAGCAAGGCTTCTGTGGTGAGGTTGGCGTTCGCCTGCTGTTGCTCCCCGTACATCGCAGCTTGCTCGTTGGTCCGCCCCAAGGCAAGTAGCGCGAGAACGTCGGCCTGTGTTAGCGGAGGTTCCGATCGATAAGAAATCTCCAGCTTGTTCGGCGGTCCATGCAAGCTGATGATGATGTCGTAATTCTGCACCCTGGCGGAAGCCTGCAGATCAATCTCTGGAGTGATCGCCACTGGATTGGCGAAGATAATATCGCCCTGCTGCAAGCTATATTTTGTCCCTGCGAACGATGCCGAGCCCTCGGTAATGTCGATTCTTCCCAGCACGGACGGATTTTCTACCGTTCCTCGAATTCGCAGGTTCACATCGCCCGCCAGTGAGGCGAAGGAATTCTGAAAGCCCAGTTCCGGTGCGGAAGTCACATGAATGTCGAGGTGAACTCGGTTCGCCGGGGATGTGGGATCGATCGGAGCCGCTACTCCTCCTCCTCCCGTCACCAGCGATGCCAAATCCACATTGCTGTCAATTCCAAATCGCATCAGCTCGACGTTCCCGCTCACCAGCAAGCTGTCCAGATTTCCCAAAACGCGCAACTTCGCATTGACGGAACTTGACACGCCCTTGGGATAGCGGATACGCACTTGTTGCGTGGTCGCTGTCAGATCAACAAAGATTCCATTTTGATAACCGACGAATCCTTTTACTTCCAGGTCTCCACCACCCGACGAGCCTTTCAACTGCTGCACCACCAGCCGATCCTGATCGAAGGCCATGGTCCCGTTCATATTCGTCAGACCATTCGTAATGTCCGTCATGTGCAGGTTGACGTGACTGACCTCGGCTCGGCCCTGAAGATTTGGCTTTTGCGCCGTTCCTCGCGCGTTCACCACAAACTTAATCTGGCCCGTAGATTGGATATCCTTATTCAGCACCGAGGCCAGTGCGGCGTCGATCGTACCTTCGGAATGCAGTCGCAGCGCATCTCCGCGCAACAGGTCAATTGTCCCGCCTGCGACGAAATCCATATTGGTGCCTTGAACATGCACTGGGTTCAGTTGCAATTTGCCGTCGCGCAGCGATGCCTGAAGCGGACCTTGCGAATGCATCGGAATTCCACCCACGGTTGCATTCAGCGCGCTCACATCTGCGTCTGCCTGAAGTTTGGCGGGTTCCGCCAGCGGACCGGAAAGCGTTATCTTTCCCACCAGGGAAGACTGCGCGTTGATGTCGGTCGAACTCGCCATGCGCAACACCGGCCCAATGTTGAAATCCGCAAATGTCAGCTGCGCCTGCGCCGGATAATCTCCGCTCAATTGCACCTGCCCACCCAAATCCATGTGCGTCTGGAATAATTCCGCGCGAGATGTCAACGACAAGGTGCCGCGCTGCACGTTCGCCGCCACATGCAGCCTCCCCATGGGCTGGTCGTTCAACGTCAACCGCTGAATATCCATCTCGGCGCTCGCCAGCGGATCCCGCGGAGTTCCTTCGACATGCGCCAACAAATCCACACTTCCGCCAGGCCGTAGCCGAGACTTTCCAAGCGCCGCGATCTTCGACAGCGCGAAGTCGTGGCCGGCCATCTCCCCTTGCAATGTGCCCGATCGGTCGTCGTACTGCAGGTCTCCGATCGCCACTCCGCCGGCACTTGCCAGGCGAATGTGGGTCGCCTGCAGCAGGTGTCCCTGCGCGGAAAGCACCATGTCCGCGGTAGTAATCGGCTGTCCGTACGCAACCGCATGGGTCAGCAGCACCTGTCCCGAACCTTCCAGGTCATCGACTGTTCCTGCCACATGCGCGTGCGCTTCCAGAATTCCAGAGATCGGATACGAGGTCCCCGCAATCGACTGCAAATCCGTCAAAGACACATGCGTCGACTGCACGGTCGCCGTCACCTGTGTGTGCTTGTTGTAGGTATAAGTGTCCGGCGCGGTGCGATCCGGAGAAATGTCAAGGTCAGAATGAATCACCGCGTCGCCGCGAACCAGTTCTCCATTGCGCAAAATCAATCGGGCCGGCGCATAGGAAATATCGCCGTGAAACTGGTCCCATCGCAGCAACTCCGGCGGCGGTCGCGTTTCACCTGCCTTCTCCGGTTCGCTGTGCGCCACCACCATCTCGAATGGCCCGGAGTCCATATGTCCTACCGCCTGCAACGCAAAAAAGGAACCATGGACATCGCCGTGGAATGTCGCTGCACCCAGCAATCGCAATGGCAGCGCGTGCGGCGAGCCTGGGGGCGTCGCTCGCAGATCGGTGATGGTTAACAGCTGGTCGAATTCGCTCAAGTCCCTTCCCACCACGTCCAGCCGCAGCGCGCTATGCAGGTCCTTGTCCAGCAAATCGAGAGTGCCTACGCCATGCACCTGGGTCTCCGGCGTATGCAATCTGGCATCCTGAATTACCAGGTGACGATGATCGCCGAGATAATCAGCATGGGCCGGACCGCTGACTGGCACCAGCCCCAGAGTATTTCGGGGCACACTCAGCATCAGGTCGCCGTGCACATCCAGACCGTTGCCGTCGCCCGTCCAGCGCACCGTCACTTTGCCTGACGCCGCCGTAGTAAAGCCAATATCCCATTCCGCCCTGGGAGCGGTCGCCTTCAAGATCAACGGCAGCGTGACATCGGAAACCTGCGCATCGATGTTGGCCTGTATCGGCTGATACTTCTTTTCTTGCGGCTCGATCTGCTTTTTCTCGAACCTCTTGTGCAGGCGCTCCAACAGCTCGCGCGGACTGAGTCGCGACCTCCGGGTTTCAGAGGATGAACTCGTTTTCTTCGCCACCGGCACGATCACTGCCTCTGATGGTCCCACGCAGTGTCGCAGCACCATGTTTCCGGAGATTCTGCTCTGATCCTCCAGCACGGAGGAAAAATCCGTCAGCACGCAATCGTTGTCATCCACAGCCAGGTTGGTGTGCAGATCCACATTGCGCAGGCGCAGCCATGGCGCCTGCCAGGAACCGGAGCGCAGATCGACATGCCCGGACACGCGAAACTTTCCGTCGGCCGAGCCATGGGCTTCAATGGAAAGCTGCGCCGTCCCATCTTGCAGTTCATCTTCCCCAGTCATGACGCCGACCTCGCGCGCATTGACCGATCCCCACACGTTGGTCTTCCAGACCGGAGCTGAAAAGTCCCGCACTTCCCCGGTCGCCATCAGCCGCGATCCACCGGTCTGCAAAGCCAGGCTGTCAATCCGGATTGAGTCGGCCGCCAGTTGCAGTCTCACCTGCAGCCGGGAATGTGTTTCAGTCGAATTCTTCAGCCGGAACGTGATGTTTTTTGTATCGAGCGTGGCCTGATATGCGGACTTCTCTGACACGTACCGCATGGTCAACAGCATCGGTCCAGCCGCCAGTTCAAACGGAACTTTGCGGTCGTTCACCAGCACCATGCCATCCTGAATTCGAGTTTGCTCAATGGCCATGCTCAACAGCGTCTGCGGTAACGGCTCACGACTGGCGACACGCGGCTGCGGCTGGTTTGTCGTGCCATCCGGCAAAACAATCAGATGAAAGGTCGGGCTCAGCGCCGTCAAACTTGTCAGACGAAGCTTGGGAGTGAGAAAAGTCAGCAGGCTCGCGTCCAGCGCCAGGTGCCGAACATGAAAATATGGGATCTCGCCCGGGCCTTCTTTTCCGTGGATCGTCAGGTCCTCGATATCAATGGTGAAGTGGCGCACGCTCCAGCGGAAGGAACGCATCTCCACCCGACCGCCCGTTGCCCGCTGCAGCCCGTCGATCACCGCCTGATGCACGTGGGCTGTGAATGCGGGCGTCGAGGCATACCATGCCAGCGATCCAATCAGGAGCGCCACAAGCAACGCCGCGAATCCGCCGATGTAGGCGACCCACCGCCAGCGCGATCGTCGCTTGATGGTTGCGGCGTCCTCGGTCATTGGCCGCCTTTCTCGCCTGTACTCCCGCCATCTGTAAATGCGGGATCCAGAATCTGCACGTGGCCTTCAGCCCGCAGGCTTTTCAGCCACTCGTCAATCAAGTTGCTTACCTGTCGCTGCCGAAGTATCTGGCGAATCTTTGGCGCAACTGTCCTCAACTCCGGAAGCGGCTGCTTGCCCTGCTCCAATTCCGGCGTCAGCACCTGATCATAATAATTTCTGACGTCCGCGTTTGAGACCTGTACCACCACGCCAAAACGCACGTCGATGAATTTCAAAATCGCCAGCCGCTCGCGCATTCGATCTTCAATTTCACCCGGAGTAAATCCGTGCTGGGTCAGATAGCCATCCCATACGGCATCGTTCTCGCAGTCGATGTTAGTCGCCGCAGAGATCTGCTTGCGCATGGTCTCAATCTCCTGGTCGACGTCTTTCTGCGAGACCACCGCCACCCCCGGCTGCAGTGCCCGCTGTTGATCAATCAAGGTGCGGTCGATGACGCGATCCAGCGCCCGCTGCGGTGTATTGTCCGACTTCGGTTCCACCCCCGGCAGAAGTGCGGAGAATCGGATTTCGTCGTCGACGTCGCTGGCCAGAATTGCCTGGCCGTCCACATCGGCAACAACACGATCGAGTACCGCGACACGCTGCGCAGGCATTTGCGCCTGCATCTGCGGTGCGCCAACCACGCCACCGGCAAGTAAGGCGGCGGACAGGAGCAGCCGGTGAAACGCTGCGATAGATCTACTACACTTCGCCCGTCGGCGCCCTGGCTTGATCATGACGCTGGCCCTCAAAACGCCTGCCCGATGCTGAAGAAGAAGTTGAAGTGCCCCGAGTTGCCGACGTACGGCGGCTGGCCGTTGTAGTTCAGGTTTGCTGGCAACAGCGCCGGATCGGCCACCACCGGGTACACCGTTGGATTCATGTTATAGCTGAAATCCAGACGAATCGGACCCACGGGTGTCTTGTAACGCAATCCCAGACCCGCGGCCTGCGAATCGTAATTAAAGTTACAGGTTCCCGTCCCGCTGGGGGGAGTCAGGTTGTAGCAAGTTTGCACATTTGGCTGATGCCAACGGAACAAAGACGGAAAAATATCCGAGGCGTTTTCATACACGTTGCCCAGATCTTCAAAAACCACGAAGCCAAGATTGTTTCCAATCAGAGGCAGCGGCACCGGCGGAATGCGCAACTCGGTGCTGTTCACAAAGGCTCCGGAACCGCCCACGGGATAGCCTGTTTGCAAATCTCGCGGACCTGCAGCATTCACGCTGAAACCGCGATGCGAGGTGGCGCCACCGGCGTAGAGACGTTCCGGCAACGGAATCAAATTGTAAGAGGGATCGCCGTAGGTGTTCTCAAATCCGATGCGCGTGCTGCGCGCGAGGATCCAGTTTTCCTTGTTGAGACGGTAATAGTTCGCCTCTGTGACATCGACCCGGTTGAAATTTGCCTGCGACGCAAAACCTTCCCATGCGAAGAATTGTTGCGCCGAAAGATACCAGCCGCTGGTTGCATCCAGCGGATTGTTGCGCGTGTCATGCACCCATGCAATCCCCGGGCCGCTGACGCGCGTAGGCTGCGACAATAGCGGGACCTGCTCCGGGGCCACCTGCAAACTGTTGGGATTCACGTACACATAGCGGTAGGTCATCGAGTAAATCAGCGTATTCGCCCGGTTCGGCCGCTCCGTAAACACCACCGAACCGCTCAATGTCGAAGCTTCATAGGTGGTCACGTTCTGATTGCTGACATAGCCCCCTGAAAGGGAAAAGTCGAATGTCTTGTGGTCGTAAAATTTGGGGACGTTATAGGTCATGATGGCTTGCTGCTCCAGCGTGCCATACGCGGTTTGCAAGCTGATGGTGCGGTTCCGTCCGCCCAGGTTGATGCGGCTCACGTCGAAGGAAACACGCGGGCTCACCCCGAATTTTCCATTCGGAGAGCATGGAGCCGTGGCTGAACTCGCCGCCGCCGCCGCGGTCGGGCAGTTCTTCTGCGGGATGCCTGTCTGGACTTCAAATCCGAAGCCGTAGTCGTAGTTCCAGCGATGGGCTTCGGTCAGGTTCACCAGAACATCTTTCCGCGGCTGAGTTCCTCGAGGATTCACGATGCCAGTATCCACCTCGCTGAAAAGGGCCAGGTTATAGAGTCGACGCTGCGTGTCCAGAATCGCGTTGCGGTTCAGCGGATCACCGGCTTTGATCTCCATCACTTTATCGACTACCTGCGGCCTGGTGTAATGCAGTCCGCTGATCAGTACGTGACTCACATAAAACGGGTTGCCTTCGCGCACCAGAACGTCAATGTCTATCCGGTTCGCGTCGAGAGGATCCGGGTGCTGTTCGAATTCAAGCTCAACCTGTGAAAATCCATGCCGATAGTAATAATCAAAGATCTGCAGCCGGTCGCCGGCCAGCGTAGTCAGCGAAAACGGCTCCCCCGGCCGAGTGTTCATCAGCCCCAGCAGCGTCACCTTCGACACCTTCTCCACGCCGCTGAGTTCTACGCGCCCAATCTTCTGTTGCACGCCTTCATGAATTTCGTAGGTCACGTGCACCACCGCAATCTTCCCCTTCTGCGCGCCCGGGGTGGTGTCCGAGTCGGTGACCACCGGGGTGACCGTGGCGTTGCCGAAACCGTTGCTTTTGTATAACGCTTCAATCGACGCCACGTCCTGTGCGAGCAGCTGCTGGCTGTAAATTCCGTGCGAGTTTCCACGATCCGCTGCCTGCACCGCCAGCCGCTCTCGCACTGTGCTGCGGTCGAAATATTGATTGCCGGTCATGGTGACCGAAACCACCTTGTGCGGTGCGCCAAGGTTGACCTTGTAAATGATGTTTTCCTGGTTGGCTCCCGGCTGCTCGACGACGTGAGTGACATGCGCGTCGAAGTAGCCCTTCTTCTGGAAATGATCCCGCAGATTGCTGTCGCCTTCGTCCAGCAGGTCCGGATCGACCGTGCCTTCGTCATAGACCGGAATCAGCTGTTTCAGATCACGACGCGAAATTTTGGCGCCGCTCGCCATGATGCGCACCACGGGGCCTCGATTGACCTGGAACTGATAGTTGACCGAGTTTGTTGCCGCGTTGAATGTCTCCGGACCCGCCCGAACGGTCGCCTCAAGCCTATCTTGCTTTTGATATTGTTTGCGCAGTCTGGTCAAGGCCCGCGGCACGGTGTTGGCGGTCACTGTTGAACCCTGCTTCAGCTTCGCGATCTTGCGGAATTCTGCATCTGTCAGTGCTGTTGCGCCTATGGCCTGCACCGCACCAACTTTGGCCTGCGGTCCTGCGTTCACCGTGTAGATCACATCCACCAGGCTGCGTCCGCCGGCAGTTACCGTCTTCACCGAAACGGCGGGTTGGTGGAAGCCGTTCCGATCCAGCGCCTGGCGTAGATGTTCCGTGGCCTGGTCCAGTTCCTGCGTTGTGAAGGACTCGCCAAGTTCCAGGCGAGTGGCCCGCTGGATCTGAGCCGCAAGCGTGTCCTGCTTCATGCCCTGAATGTAGAGCCTGCGCAGAAACAGTTGCGGTACACCTTTGAAGGTCACCGTCAGCTGCCCCCCGCTCTCCATTCCCTCCGCCACAATGCTGCGGTAAAGGCCGGTAGCGAATAGCGCGTGCAAGCTATCTTTCACGTTCAGCTCGCTCAGTTTTTTCCCGGGCTGCAGGCCGAGTCGATCTTTCACCCCCACCAGATCCTGTTCCGATACCCCGGTAAACAGGATGGCGTGCACCGGCAGTCCATACCAGGTTTTCAGGTTGTGATATCGCAGGAATGTCGGGCTTCTCTGAATGGCAGTATCAGAACCCACAGCCGCCGTGCTCTTACTTTCCGTGTTGGTGACATTTGTTGACCGCAGCAGTGGCGCGCGAACGGAGGCAATCCCAGGGAGATTCCATGCCATCCCAGCCACGAAAAGCCCGATTCGCGCGATCCCTCGAAGGCAGGCGAAGCGTGGATTTGGATGCCTTTTTTGCAAAGAAATAGACCCATGCACGGCCCGTACACAACCGTTGCCAAAGTGGTTGATTTTTCCGACAGCGAGTCCTAGGGTTCCAGACGCTCGACGATGGATCGACGGATCCAGATTGCCTTCGAGTACGGTGATCGAGAAACTCCGTTTGCCTGTGGTGACAGCAAAAAACAGGGGAAGATATATCCCGGAGCTACATCGTTCGCGTCGACGCAACTGACAGCCAGCGGCGACCTTGAATGAAACTACACAGGAGATCGAATCCCTGGTTTTGCTCTAGCATACGCAACCTGTGTGTCCCTCGTCTTGTCTCAGCGTTAAATGCGTTTCGATTCCCTACAATTCTTGGAATGAGGAATGATGTTCATCGCCACTCCTGCTCGAACCGGAACGCCTTCGCTTCGCCGCGCCCCTGCTGCGAGGCCACCCGGTGAACGGTTCCATATACTAAAGAGGAATGGCCACCCCTCTCAATCCAACAATTGGCTCCGAGCAGGAGCGCTATTCCCGGCAAACGCTCTTCTCAGGCATTGGGGAGCAGGGTCAGCAAAAACTGTTTGCCGCTCATGTCGCCATCATTGGCTGCGGAGCCACCGGTGCCGCGGTGGCTGGGCTGCTGGCGCGTGCCGGGGTTGGAACGTTAACCTTGGTCGACCGAGATTACGTCGAGTGGAGCAATCTGCAGCGGCAAGTGCTGTTCCAGGAGCAGGACGCCGCCGACGGAATGCCGAAAGCCGAGGCTGCTCGCCGACGCATCCTGGAATTCAACAGCAAGACCCAGGTCCATGCCCATGTTGCCGACCTGGTTCCCGACAACATCCAAGCCCTGCTGGCGAACACGCAGCTGGTGCTCGACGCTACCGACAACTTCGAAACCCGTTATTTGTTGAATGATTACGCCGTCGAGCAGAAAAAGCCGTGGATTTATGCCGGTGCGGTCGGGTCTTACGCCGTCACCATGAACATCCTGCCGGGTGTCACAGCCTGCCTGGCCTGCATCTTTCCAGAACCTCCGTCTGGGATGATCGAAACCTGCGACACCAGCGGCATCTTGAATCCAGCTGTCAACCTCGCCGCGTCCCTGGAGTCTGTGGAAGCGATCAAGTGGATCGTTGGCGCCCATGATCGTATGCGGCGTACTCTGTTTTCCTGCGACGTGTGGAGCAACGAAATCTCCGAAATCGACACCTCACGGCCGCGATCCACCTGCTCCGTTTGCCAACAGCACCAGTTCCCCCATCTCTCCGGCGTTGGCCGCCCTCAGATCACGTTATGCGGCAGAAATTCCGTCCAGATCCATGAAAATCATCGCCCCATCGACTTCGCCGAACTCACCCGTAAGCTGCAAGCGCACGGTACGGTACGGTGCAATGAAATGCTGTTACGCTTCGACCGAGGCGAACACCGCATCACAGTATTCAAGGATGGACGCGCCATTGTTCAAGGGACAACAGACGTCGGCTTCGCTCGCAGCCTCTACGCCCGCTTTGTGGGCAGTTAAATCCTTGCCGGGGCAACCCTTACGCCAACTGCACCTTCTAAAACACGGAGAAATCAAAGCAAGCATTATGGATGATTCCAAGAAAGACTCAGGAAAGGGCACAACGCATTCGGATTCAATGGCCAAGAACACTTTGCGAACCGCGGAGAAGATGCCCTCCCCCACTCCCTCCCAGCCTTTGACGGCGGAAGCCAGGCCGGTGCATCAGCACCAGCGTCGCAATCCTCCAATCGCGGGCGAGTTGACAGCGATCGCATCTGCGCAGCAGGGAGATGGCGCGGCTTTTGAAGTCCTCTACAACATGCACAAACGCCGGGTGTATTCCCTCTGCCTGCGGATGTTGGGAAATGTTGCCGAAGCGGAAGACCTGACCCAGGAGGCGTTTCTGCAGTTGCATCGAAAAATCAGTACCTTTCGCGGTGATTCCGCTTTCTCCACCTGGCTGCATCGAATGGCCGTCAACGTGGTGCTGATGCATCTGCGAAAAAAAGGTCTTCCCCTGGTGTCGCTGGAGGAAACGCTGGAACCCTCCCAGGAAGACGGGCCACGCAAGGATTTTGGGACACGAGACCTTACGCTGTCAGGCTCCATCGATCGTGTCACGCTGGAGCGAGCTGTAGAAGAGTTACCTCCCGGCTATCGAATGGTTTTTGTACTCCATGATGTGGAAGGCTATGAGCACAATGAAATTGCAGGTATGCTGCAGTGCTCGATTGGTAACAGCAAGTCTCAACTACATAAAGCCCGGATGCGCCTGCGCAACCTATTGCGCCAGGACATGAACGGGAAGGTGGACGCATGACAACAAAGCAGACCCACGCGCCAAGAGATTGCGACAAATTTCAGCGTCAACTGCCTGATCTTTTCGATAGTGAACAGGATTTGTCGTCCCATGACCACCTGCAGACCTGTGAGAACTGTTCCGCACTGGTGCGCGATCTGGAATACATCGC
Organism: uncultured Acidobacteriota bacterium; assembly: GCA_963737095.1. Taxonomy (GTDB): domain Bacteria; phylum Acidobacteriota; class Terriglobia; order Terriglobales; family Acidobacteriaceae; genus JAKAAZ01. The sequence continues at coordinate 277,910 of CAVTRK010000008.1, read as the reverse complement.
TGCCCAGGCGAAATTACTTCTGCCCATCCACGATCCCAGTCCTGCCGTTTGGGACAACATTCAGCATGCGCTCGCAAAAGAACCCAAGGGTGGCAACAAGAATTCCTGACCCGTAGGGCCGTTAATTCTTGTCTGCGCAAGCGCTTCCGCCTCATTTAAAATCCAGCAAAGATTGCTGGAGGCTGCCGTTCACATTACGTCACAGTCCACGACTGGCCAAGTCTGCATGCCGAAGCGCATCGTTTTGACGGGCTTTATGGGTGCAGGCAAAAGCACCGTAGGCCTTCGCCTGGCGCAGCGACTTGGCTGGGACTTCATTGATCTGGACGATGAAATTGTACGAGCCGAGGAAAAGAGCATTGCCTCGATCTTCGACTCCATCGGGGAAACACGCTTTCGTGAGCTGGAACAAAACGCCCTGGCCACTGCAATACGCCGGGAAAATATTGTTGTTGCGCTGGGCGGAGGAGCCATCGAGACTGCGGCCAACCGTCAGCGCATTCACGAAGATGAATCCGCCCTGCTGCTTTATCTCTCAGCACCTTTGCAGGTTCTGATCGAGCGCTGCGAGAATCAGCAATTGCACCGAAAAGCGGTTCGACGGCCTATCCTTGAAAAGCGTGCAGAGCTGACTGAAAGATTTGAGCGAAGACGTCCGCTGTATGAAAGTGCCGACTGGACGATCGAGACGACCGGTAAAACGTTAGATGAGCTGGTTCACATCATTATGACCCAGTGGAATAAGGCTTATTGGAAACGTGAGCATGAACAGTCGAAGAAAGTATGACTCTCAGATGATGATGGCCTTAGATCACGGTGTGGCTGCATCAGGCACCATCGCGGAGAGGGTGACACATTCATGAACGACGTCCCCGGACCACCCACCTATTCCATTTCCAATCGCAGCGTGCGTGGCCATATCCTGTTTGCCTTTGGCATCGCGCTCACGTTGTATCTCGCCTGGTTGTTGCGCGATGTGCTAGTACTGCTGTACGTCAGCGCACTCGGCGCCATTGTCCTGATGCCGGTGGTGCGCGGCGTACAGCGCATCCGCATAGGCAAATGGCACCCCGGCCACGGCATTGCCATCCTCATCATCATGGTGGCGCTGGTTGGTTCGGTGACGCTCTTCCTCATTCTCACCCTGCCCCCTGTCGTGCACGAAATTACAACGTTCGTCAAAGATCTTCCAGGCCGCAGCCCCGCGTTCCTTCAGAGAATTGAGAAGCTTCCGATTCTGCGGGATATGAACCTAACCGCCCTGGAAGCCAAGCTGAAGCAGGATACGGCTCAAAATGCCGGGGTCTTCGTCTCTTCCATCAGTAACTGGGCCACCAAGTTTTTCGAAATTATTACCGGCATCATCCTCACCGTCTATTTCCTTGCCGAAGGTGAGCATGTCTACAAATGGTTTCTCTCGCTGATTCCCGCCTATCGACGCGAACGGCTCGATGAAACCCTGCAGCGCGCCGCCGAACGTATGGGGCGCTGGCTGCTGGGACAACTGGCTCTGATGTTGATTCTGGGCGTCTGCAGCGGCATCGTATTCGGTGCCATCCATTTGCGCTACGCCTTCGCTCTGGCCGTTCTAATGGGCGCGTTCAATATCATCCCTGTAGTCGGGGCGCTGGTCTCCACCTCCGTTGCCATGCTGGTTGCCGTCAGTGAATCCTGGGAAAAAGTTCTTGCCGTCCTGCTCTTTGAGCTGGTCTACTCCCAGATCGAAAACGCCTACCTGACCCCCAGGATCATGAAGTCGCGGGTCGATCTGGCTGGAACTGCCGTCTTCATCGCCCTGCTGCTCGGGGTAAGCCTTGCTGGAGTTGCAGGGGCCCTGGTGGCTGTTCCCACAGCTGTCCTGGTGGCCGTGCTGATCGACGAGTACGTGATTCAGCCTTCCAACGCCACATCTGGAGAAGTCGTGGGCGCCTCCGCGGACGATTAGGTTCCCATTCACCGCGCCTGCGCGTGAATTCGCCTTCATCGCACTCCAAACCTTCATCGCACTCCAAAATGGCTACTGCATGATTGCGGCATCCATCCGAGACCGACGCAACATCTACAGACCCAGGCACTTGGTTTGTTATCCTGAAGTGTGCCCAGATTCTGTATCTCAAGAAAACTTCTGCCAACCACGCGAATTGAATTGGCTTCTCGGCGACGGAAGGCACTTCCGGTCGGCACCCCTCACATTCGTGCCATTTTTATTGAGGGATTATGAGATCGTCGGTCACTTCCGCTCAATCCAAACTGGTCCGGGAAACGGCCCCGGCTGCCGCCATTCATGCGGTGACTGCCGACGCTGAAAGCTTGGCTGAGTTAGATGCTTCCCCCGCGATCGCAACGTCCGCGCCTGCGGAAACCCATACCTGGAAGAGCTTCGCCACCGACACCATCGCCACCTTTAAGCTGCGCGTGACCACGCTGGTGGTCATGACCGCATGGGCCGGGTACTACCTGGGCGCAGCCCGATCCGGCATCAACTCCTTCAATCCCACGCTGCGGGACACTTTGATTGGAGTGGCACTCGTTTCCTGCGGCGCCAGCGCCTTGAATCAAGCTGAAGAGCGGCGCACCGACGCCCTTATGATTCGAACCCGCAACCGTCCGCTCGCATCGGGCAGGCTGAGTCTGGGGTACGGCGTCCTGATCGGGATGCTGGCCATCATCGCCGGTTCCCTTTGGCTGGTGGCTCGCACCAATCCCATCACCGGCACTTTGACCCTTCTCACCGCCGTCACCTATGTCGGCATCTACACGCCGCTGAAGCGTTACACCACTATGGCCACATTCATTGGTGCGTTTCCCGGCGCCATGCCGCCGTTGATTGGCTGGACTGCGGCCCGCGGCACCATCGAGTGGCCCGCCGTCGCCCTGTTTGCAATTCTCTTTGTCTGGCAGTTTCCGCACTTCATGTCGATCGCTTGGCTCTATCGCGAGGACTATGCTCGCGCCGGCATCCGCATGCTGCCCGTGGTGCAGCCCGATGGCTGGTCAACCGCCGCCGAGGCTCTGGTCTACGCCGTCCTGATGATTCCGGTCAGCCTGGCTCCCTACTACCTGCACATGGCCGGAAAAATCTATTGGGTCTGCGCTCTGTTGCTGGGACTGCTGTATCTGGCCTACACCATCCGCTTTACGAGGATTACAAAGTCTTCCCCAAACCAGTCACGCCTCTACGCGCGTGCCTTGCTGAAAGTCAGTGTGACCTATTTGCCGCTGCTGCTGGCAGTGCTGATGCTGAACGCCACCAGGAGGAACTGAAACCCATGGCAGCCACACAACAGGTTGATCGCTTGCCGAAGGCCGCGCCAAATAGCATTCCGGCCGGACAGTTCGCACCGCATGCGCCGATAGAAATCGATCATCTATCCCACGACTACGGCTCGCGGCTGGCTCTGAATGACTTGAGCTTCGACGTTCGTCCGGCGGAAATCTTCGGCCTGCTCGGTCCCAACGGCAGCGGCAAAACCACGCTGTTCCGCATTCTTTCCACGCTGATGGTGCCCACCGGCGGCCATGCTCGCCTGGCAGGTTTCGACGTTTCCACCGAGCCGAATCGTGTGCGCCTGCAAACCGGCATCGTGTTTCAAGCCACCAGTCTTGACGTCAAGCTCACCGTCGGGGAAAACCTGATGCATCAAGGCCATCTCTACGGCCTCAGCGGATCTCATCTGAAAGCGCGGGCAAAAGAAGTGCTCGACCGCGTCGGCCTGACGGATCGCAAAAACGACATGGTCGAAACTCTTTCCGGCGGCCAGAAGCGTCGCGTCGAACTCGCCAAGGGTCTGATTCATTCCCCCTCCGTGCTGCTGCTCGACGAGCCCACCACCGGCCTTGATCCGGGTGCCCGCATCGATCTGTGGAACTATCTGCGCATCTTACGCGATGAGCAGGGCGTGACGGTTCTCGTCACCACTCACCTGATGGAAGAAGCCGAACATTGCGACCGGCTCGCCATCCTAAGCGAAGGCAAGCTGGTTGCGCTCGGCAGCCCCGCGGAGTTGAAAGCTGAAATCGGCGGCGACATTGTTCAGTTTGAAACCGCTTCGGCTGAAGCCGCGACTGCCTTAGGTGCTCGCATTGCAGACCGCTTTGGCGTCGTTCCCGTCGTCGTCGACAATGCAGTCCGCGTTGAACGCGAGCAAGGCCATCGCTTCCTGACCGAAGTGGTTGAGGCCTTCCCGGGCGAAATCGTTTCCGTCTCCGTGTCGAAGCCCAGTCTCGAAGACGTCTTTATCCAGCACACCGGCCACCGCTTCTGGCTCGACCAAGGTGAGGAGAAAAAGTAATGGCAACCGCGCCCGCACCGAACCCCGCTTCCATCGGCCTCGCTCGGCCGAAGACTTCGCTTTCTTCCAGCCTGTGGATTCCCGCCTATTCTCTTTGGCGTCGCGAACTGGTCCGTTTTTATCGTCAGAAAGCCCGCGTCGTCGGCGTTATCGCTTCTCCCCTTCTTTTCTGGCTGGTACTCGGCTCCGGATTTTCAAAGACCTTTCAGAGCCACGGTGCCGCTTCGGCCGCCGCCTCCGATTCCACACATTATTTGAGCTACTTCTTTCCCGGCGCCATCATCATGATCGTGCTCTTCACCGCCATCTTCAGCATGATGTCGCTGATCCAGGATCGCAATGAAGGCTTTCTGCTGTCCGTTTTGGCGTCGCCTGTCAGCCGGTCCGCCATCGTGCTTGGCAAAGTTCTCGGCGGCGCGACACTTGCCGCGATTCAAGGTTGGGTCTTCCTGGTGTTCTGTCCGCTGGCTGGCGTGCACACAAACTTCATCGGAATCCTCTACGCCATGTTGGCGATCGCGTTGACATCGTTCTCGCTCACCGCGCTCGGCTTCATCATTGCATGGCCCATGGACTCCACCCAGGCCTTTCACGCCATCATCAACCTGGTTTTGATTCCGCTCTGGCTGGGGTCGGGCGCACTGTTTCCGGTCAGCGGCGCCTCTGGCTGGCTCCGATTCCTGATGCTGCTGAATCCGTTGACTTACGGCGTGGACTTTCTGCGCAACGGCCTGTTCCCTGCCGAGGTCACAACCTTTTCACCTGAGTTCAACTTAGTCGTCACAGTTGCATTCTGCGCCGTGGTCTTCGTCGGCTCCTGGGCCGTCGTCAACCGTCGCAGCAATAAGCCCGCGGCCTAGCACGCAAATGAGACCCATGCAGACGTTGCCCTCCAACCATTCCGTCAGCACAAAGGTTCCCATCGTAGGAATCGTGCTGCTGAGCGCCGCCGCCGTCAGCCTGCTGTTGTGGTTGATCTACGTGCATCACGCGCCGCCGCAATATGCCCAGAGCCTGATGTTCCTGCCCGCGCTGAACGCAGTCTTGAACAGCCTCTGCGTCATGGCACTTCTCTTTGGTCTTTACTTCATCCGTCATCGCCAGATCGCTCCCCATCGCGCTTCCATGATGACCGCCTTCGCCTTCTCGGTGCTGTTCCTGGTCAGCTACGTCACCAACCACGCACTCCACGGGGATATGATCTTTCCCGGTCATGGCACCGTCCGCACCGTCTACCTGGCGATTCTGATCAGCCATATTTTTCTCTCAGTCGTGGTCCTGCCGCTCATCCTGATCACGTTTTTCTTCTCCTTGAGCGGACGATTTCCTCAACATAAACGCATCGCGCGTTACACCTTTCCCATCTGGCTCTACGTTTCTGTCACTGGCGTGGTGGTCTATGCGATGCTCGCGACCTGGCGTTGAATTCCCTGGGAACCCACATGCCTGCGATCGATACAGCGCCGATAAAAATGCCGTCCAGGCTTCCTGCCGCCAAGACTCCACTGCCAGACGACGGCACACGTGCGCTGCTGAAAGCCGGCTTCTGGATCATGCTGATCAGTTTGCTCTGCCTGCTGCTTACAGAGACTGTATTCGGCGGCGTCGGCATTTACGGTGCACGGTCCAATGGCGGCTGGTTGTTCCTGATGTTCGCGTTAATGGGAGTTCCCTTCAGCCTGATGCTGCTCGTCCTGGGCGGCGCCAAGTGGCTGCGCAATCGCCGACTCAAGCGCGGCGGAACGTAGCAGAAATACAGTTCCCGCGCGGCTCTGGTATCGTTATCCGAAAACAGGTTTCAGAAAGAAAGCAGGTCGAACATGGCAAAAAGCGTCAATAAAGTGATTCTTCTCGGCAACGTCGGCAAAGACCCCGAGATCAAGGCCGCAGGCACCGGCACCGTCGTCGCCACATTTTCTATCGCCACCAGTGAGCGTTTCAAGGATAAAGATGGCACCTGGCAGGATCGCACCGAATGGCACAACCTGGTTGCATTTGGGAAAGTGGCCGAGATCATTCGCGACTACGTGAAGAAGGGCTCGAAACTCTACGTCGAAGGCAGTCTCCGCACCCAGTCCTGGGACGACAAGACCAGCGGACAGAAGAGATATAAAACCGAAATCGTCGTCAACGATTTGTCGCTGCTTTCTGGACGCGGCGAAGGTGACGGCGGCAGCGGCAGCGGCGGCGGCTACAGCAAATCCAACACCGCCTCGTTCGATCAGCGCGGTCCCTCCGAGGATTATTCTCAGTCCACCGAAATCACCGACGACGACATTCCGTTCTGACGGTGGCGGTCTAGCTCTTGTCGTTACGGCCCTCCGAACCGGAGGGCCTTCGCACTTTACTCCATGTCAATCTTTCGGTCCTTCTTTTTGTTGGGGATGACCTGAGGCCGCGGCGGCCGCCCGATCTTGAGCCGCGCTTGTTCCTTCACCTGCTTCACCTTTTCCAGTTTTCGTTTCGGCACTTGAGCCTCCTTCCGAAATCACCGCACCGCATATTGATGATCGCATCCTGGCCAGTGCATGGCTTCCGCTTCTCTTGCGGAGTTGCCGCCAACGCGCGAGTGTACAAATGCGTTCCTGAACTAGAAAAGAGCTATCCGCGGCCTTTGGGAGTATGGTTTTCTAGTTCCAGCCACACCGATCAACACTCGCACGCATGAGGCACCATGACATCCCGAGCAGCTGCGAATCCGATCAGTTCAAATCCAGAGACTGCCGATTCGCTTCCGTCACGGCGTGGCTTACAGTTGGGGCCAGTCTGGATTGCGCTGGTGCTTCTGCCGGTCGCCTGTTCTCTTTACTTCGGACTGCACAACCTTCGAGGGTCCTGGGATGATGGCGCTATCACGGCGGCATACGCGAGAACCTTTGCGGATTCCGGTAGAATCGCTCTCACTCCAGGCTCACCACAGGTCGAAGGAATGTCCTCACTGACTTGGTTCCTTCTGTTGTCTATACCTCGCTTTTTTTCAAGCAACCCAGGCGTCATTCTGATCTGGATGAAATGCGCTTCGGCAGTTTCGCTCGTTTTGGCCCTGGCGGTTTTCTTTCGCGTCGCCCGCGATCAACTGGACGGGAGCGACACAGGTGCGATTGCCTGCACGCTCATGCTCGCCTTCAGCTATACATCTTTGCTCGAAGTGGGCAACGGCATGGAAATGAACCTGGCGATGTTGCTGATGGTTCTGCTTTTCTACCTTCTCACACGAACACCCGTAAGACCCGTCCACCTCATTTTCGGTTGGATCGTCGCCACCACCCTCCTTTTGACTCGCTTTGAATCCCCGCTGCTGCTTGCCATGCTCGCGATTGGACTTTATTTCGATGGCGAGCAGCGTCCGAACAGACCATCTCACCGCGCTTTATTTCTCCTCGCCGCATGCACGCTGGTCAGTTTTGGTTTGATCGAGCTATGGCGTCATCACGAATTTGGAATCTGGATGCCGAATACCGTGTACGCAAAGGAATGGCCGCCTTATAGCCGCTGGCATGGAAAGAAGTCTCTGGCCCTGTGGGTGGGCGCGACCATCACCGCTATCGAAGTCATCTTCAACATGATTAGCATTCCCCTACTGCTCATGCTTGTCGTTGTCGCCAATCGCCTCGCGCGCAAACGAGCGGACTTCGCATCCCTTCGTCGAGTGAGCCATGCGATCTGGACTCTGACAGCAGGCGCCTTGGCAATAGCGTGGATCACCGGCAAGGACTTGGGCTATCCGGGAAGAATGGTCGTCCCTGCGCTTCCCTTCCTGTTGATTGCGATCGTCGCCATGTGCAAAAGCGTCGCTGACCAATCAGGGCGCACCTTAATCTGCTGCTGCGCGGGATGGTTGCATCGCAAGCCTTCCTTTGGCTCATCGTCGCTACATATGCATCCAAACCTAGCATTAGCATCGAACAAGTTCGCCAAGTCGGAGTAGGCGCGGAAGCCATTCGAACCGCTCTGCGACAACCCACGCTGGACGTTTTGTTGCCCGACGTGGGTGGCTCGTCACTCTACAGCGAACACCTTCGCATCTTTGACTCCGCCCTTCTCTCTAACCCGGAACTTGCAAAACGAGGGTGGCTCCACTTCGCGGAATTTTTCGACAGGATTCACCCGGATGTTTTCGAGACTCATTCGCTTTGGGCAGGTTACCAGGATGCCTACACCAGCAATCTGTTGAAGAATTACTCCATCGTGGGCGCCGCGGGTCGAAGATTCTTCGTTCGAAATGATTTGGCCGCCCGGCTTCTCTCCAGCCACCGCGGAAAAATTGTGCCGGTCGAAACCTCTCCATCCTGTTTAGGCGGTCCACTGCCTGCCGACATTGCTTTCAGCCGCTCCAGAAAAACCTGCCTCGTGCTTATTCTGGACGCTTCCGCTAGCTATTGAGCTAACTGACCCGATATGCAGACCTCCGCTGCGCGCTTCCCTTTGCTCATGGTTCGTTTTACCTTGAGGACACTGTCCTTCGCACGCCTTTTCAGGAGTACGCCTCCAATGCCGTCGACTCAAGTACGCCTCCATACTCGCCATTTTCGTTTACGATGGGCCGCCACAATCGCCACCATCTTCCTTCCCTCTCTTCTGATCGCCGCTCCCGGGGTAGCCGCCAAATCGACGAAAAAGCCTGCCAAGGTCGAAGCGAAGAAGCCTGAGGAGCCGAAGGAAATACTGATTTTCAAGAATGGCGATCAAATCACTGGAAAGCTGCAGAATTCCACTGGAACCAAGATCAAGTTCGATAGTGAAGTCGCGGGCGAAATCACCGTACCGCTGGAAAAGATCAAAGAATTGAAATCCGATCGGCCCTTCGCGATCGTCCCCAAGGAGCCGAAAGGGTTCAAGAGGAGAGAGCCGGTCGTAGAGGGAATCATTCAACTCGAAGCCAAAGGAATCATCGTTGTGCCGGCCACTCCAGAAAAGGCTAAGGAAATTGCGGCGGCCTCGACCAAATCAGAAGTGAAACCGCCCGAATCGGAGAAAGCTCCGGCAAAAGAAGCGAAAACGCTGGCCGCGGCTCAAGCCGCCAAGCCGGCCACACCGACTTCCGCCACCACCCAAGAGGTGCCTTCGTCTTCCACTTCTGCCGAACCCGCGATTGCGAAAACCACTCCACCGTTGACCGTAGCAGGTGGCCGATTGATTCCTGCGGATCAAATCGGCTTTGTCGTGGACGACAGCACCTATCAAAAAGAGATTGACCGAAAGATCAATTGGAGGACGGGATGGACTGGAAGCATCACCACTGGGACTACAGTAATCCGCGCAACGCAAAATAGTTATCAATTCCTTACCGATGTCACACTGCAACGAAACATCCCAACCGTGATCTGGCTCGATCCCAAGCTTCGAACCACTTTTCATTACACCCAAAGTGCTGGACAAACGTCTCAGCCCGGAACCGTCACCACAATCACCAACATTTTCCACATATCCGCTGAACGTGACGAATATTTCTCCCGGCGCGGTTATTACCTGCAGCAGGTGAATTTCGATCACGACACGACTCAGGGGCTCATTCTGCAGCAGATCTATGGCGCCGGCGTCGGGGTGACGTTTTTCAAGAGGGAAAATAGCGAGTTTGATGTGACTGCTGACCTGCACTATGAATCGCAGGCCTTCAATTCCACCGCCGATGTCACCGCTTTAAATCGAAAACTGGTCGGCTCCACCATTAGCGAGGCCTACACTCACAAGTTCGGAAAAATCACATTTGACGAGAAAACACTCGCGGATTTTGCCTGGAACAACGAGAACGCCTTCTCCGCCGCAGGGAATGCAGGGGTTAAAGTGCCACTTTACAAAAAGCTCGCTTTCTCGTTGGCTGTGATTGATAACTTCCAGAACGATCCGCAGGTGGGATATCAGAAGAACTCGTTTCAGTTCTCGACCGGCCTCTCGTTTACGCTTCGCTAATTGGGAAGCGAGCGTCGAAGAAGCAACTAAGCCGCGTTCAGCCTACGACGGCTTTACTGTGTCGGGCTTAACACCGCTGGGGTTTACCTGTTGGAATACGCGCTCGACCACCCACTCTGGAGTCACTTGCTCGCCTGACAGCAGCATGGCTGCTAATTCACCGCCCAGCACCTGCGGCGCGATAATCACATCCGGTTGTACCAGCTTCACCCGGCTCATGTGGCGCGCATCGTTCACGGCGGCCACTGTCTTCGCCGCCCCGCCTAACTCCTTCACGGCAAGCACAGCAAATGCATTTTCAGAATCATCGGCCAGCATTGCCAGCACCGCCTCCGCATGGTGCACGCCCGCCTCCCGCAAGGTCTCGGTCATGCTGGGGTCGCCCACCACTACGTCGACATCTTTGTTTTCGCCTTCTTCCGGAGTTTCGCGCAGAATGCGTGTGACCGCGAGACCCCGCTTGGCCAATTCCCGCCAGGTGTTAATTGCCAGCGAGGTGTTGCCGATAACGACGAAATGATTTTCCCGTCTCATTTTTCTTCCTTTGCGGTTGACAATCCCCTGTAGGCTGCGCCCCACCAGCGGTCCAATCACTGCCGTCAATGACGTAGCAAAGACTGCAACACCAAGAATGATGACGGACAGTGAGAATAGCCTGGCTTCCGATGTCACCGGAACGATGTCTCCATACCCCACCGTGCTCATCGTGACCATCGCATAGTAAAGGGCGGAGATCAGGTCGCCGATCTTCGGCCTGAATTGCGCCCCGAGATAGTAGCTGCCGAAAGTGGCGTACATCAGCAACATTGCCACCGCAGTCAGCGCAAACAGGGTACTGGCCGCGATGCTGGTTCGGTCGAAATCTCGCCACGCCAGCAACAGGATCGCCAGCAAGAAGGAGAAATAGGCAAGCAGCAGATGTTCTTGACCATGGCCGGTGAACACCGTGTTCACTGCGGCGGTTGAGGAAAGTAAAACCGCCATTACCCAGGCCAGGCGCGATCGCAAAAGCATGCCCAGCGACATGGTGAACATGCCGCCACCAATCAGCAGAGGAGGCAAATTGCGCAGCTTCAGGCTGACCTTCTGCTCGGCTAAAGCACGGATATACTGCAGCCAATGTGTCCCAAAACTGGTCCGCAACAGCCACAACCCGCCCAGTCCTAACAACAGCGCCAGCGGCACGTGGGGAAACCAGAAGTGCCCGCCCAGTGCGTGATTCAGCCGTTGGGCCCGCGCCCGCACGCGTTGAAGAAAAGTGGAGGTCATTGGCTAGAAAGTTGAATGGCGTGTTGCCAGGATGCAGCGCGGAACCTCGCGCTTCGTCTCGTCATCAGGATAGACGATGCATGCAACAATCGCAGCCGCATCGCCAACCGATTCAACAATTTTGCTGCCATTCACTGTCCACAATTGCGCTGGTCACAGGCCTGAAGAAATTTGTTGACAGGTCTAGCAAAAAATCATATCGTCAGTATTCAAACGATTGAAACCTTCCCCCGAGGGCGCTTGGTATGAGTGTCGATGCCACGTAAATCCAGCAGGAAAACATGAAGCCGAGGGTTGGAGCCATGTGTTTATTGGCGGTTTTTGCGAGCGCGATTCCCTCCCGAATCTCGATCGCCCAAACCGTCGTCGTCGACACTGACCCGGCGCGCGCTACAAACCACTTTATTCCCAGCAAAACTCTCGGCGCGGGGATCGATCGCATTCCTACCAATGCCATCGATCAAACCCTGGACAACCCCGCCACCCTAAAACAAGTCCTTTCCGCAGGTTGGCAACCGGTCACCTATCGCCAGAACACCGACCTGCAGGTGGAAGCCTGGCATTGGAATCCTAATGGAACGTGGAGCGATCCCGGCAAGAAGCAAGGCTACTTCACCGGATCGGCGACACCCACCGGCTTCATCCGTTATTCCTACGGTTACGCCCTCCCCCTTCGCGGAGGCGACAGCGGCTCCGGCTATTCCCGTCTGACCGACGGCGACACCTCGACCTACTGGAAAAGCGATCCTTACCTCGCCAGCCGATTCACCGGTGAGTCCGATGTCATGCATCCCCAGTGGGCAGTTGTCGACTTACGCAATTACGAGAACATCGACACTATCCGAATCAACTGGGCCTCTCCCTATGCGACCCGCTACCTCGTCCAATATTGGACTGGCAGAGATCCTTTTGGTGGACCAACTCAGGGAGTCTGGGTGACATTTCCTCGCGGTCAGGTCGATTCCGGCAAAGGTGGCATCGAGACGATCCGTCTGACGGATCAGCTCACCTCTGTCCGCTTCATTCGCATCCTGATGACGAATTCGTCTAACACCTGCGACTCCCACGGTCCTTCTGACCCAAGAAACTGCGTGGGATATGCGGTGAATGAGCTGTATGTCGGGACCACCACCCCTGACGGCGAGTTTCACGATCTGGTCCGTCATACTGCGGACCGCGAACATACATTTACCGCTACCTCGTCCGTCGACTCATGGCACACTTCCTCTGACATGCTCGAGAACGCCGGGACCCAGTTAGGATTCGACCTTTTCTATAAGAGCGGAATCACACAGGGACTGCCAGCCATCGTTCCCATCGCCATGGCGTACGACAATCCCGACAATGCTGCTGCGGAAATCAAATATCTCGAAGCTCGTCACTACCCCATCTCCTATGTCGAAATGGGAGAAGAAGTTGACGGCCAGAATATGTCGCCGGAAGACTACGGTGCGCTCTATTTGGAGTTCGCAACTGCTCTTCATCGTGTCGATCCCAGCTTGAAGCTGGGCGGCCCTTCTTTTCAGGGAGAGAACACCGACATCCTGTTCTGGCCCGACCAGAGCGGCAATGCCTCCTGGCTTAGCCGGTTTCTCGGCTATCTGAAAGCGCACGATCGCATGCGCGACCTCGCCTTCTTCTCCTTTGAGCACTACCCATACGATCCCTGTCTCAATACCTGGGATCGGCTTTACGAGGAACCGCAGCTGGTCGCCAATATCATGCGCACCTGGTACAACGATGGCATTCCGACCACGATGCCCATGCTGATTACGGAGTCGAATCTCTCTCCGCGCGCCACGGAAAGCATGATGGATATGTTTGGCGGTCTCTGGCTGGCGGATTACATCGGCTCTTTCCTCGATGTCGGCGGCAACGGCGTCTACTACTTCCACTATCTGCCTCTCAAGATGGAGGAGGGCTGTAACGGTTCGCAGGGCACATTTGGCATGTTCACGGTCAATGCGGATTACGCCATCCAGCAGCCGCTCTCTCAATATTTCGCCAGCCGCATGATCAATTACGAATGGCTGCAGCATGACGGCGGGAGCCACACCATGTTTCCTTCAACCGGCACGTACAGCGATGGCGCAGGCCACACCATGGTCACCTCCTACGCCGTACATCGTCCGGACGGGTCGTGGTCGGTGATGCTGGTGAACCGCGATCAGCATAATCCTCACCGCGTCGCCGTTGTCTTCAAGAACTCCGCCACCAAAGTCGAAGACTATTTCTCCGGTACCGTTCATGCCGCATACTTCGGGCCTGCGCAATATAAGTGGCATCCCGCGGAGCAAATCGTCGATCCATCGCATTTTCCGTTAGAGCCAAAAAATCCGTTGCAACAGTACAAGCCTGGATTTGCAGAGCCGGATGGACCGATCAAAGAAACCACGTTGGCGGCCGATAAGACGACTGAGTACGAACTGCCCGCATCGTCCATTGTTGTTCTTCGAGGCGAAATGAGTTCTGATGGCAAGTAGATTTGTGCGACGCGGCGAAAACCTGCCACACGTCGCTTTTGTGCAGGGTTGAAGTTTATTTGTTTCGACAGGATTTGCATCACTGACGTGCACTGAAACGTTTCATCGATGAATTGCACACGAGGGTTGAATCTCCATTCTTCGCTGCGAAACCCCGGAGGAGATTCTTACCAGGCACGAAGCCAAGCTTCAATGCAGCAGAACCACTTTAGAGAGGCGGTTGACTATGACTACATTCGGAATGAAACTGAAATGCCACCCAAGATTCCTATCCGGACTGGCATTCATCCTGCTCCTTGCTTTTCCTGCATTGCTGCTGAGTCAAGCCTACTTTGGCACCGTAGCCGGTTTGATCACAGATCCCTCTGGAGCCGTCGTTCCCGGCGTCAAGATGACATTGACGGATGTGGGCAAGGGTTACACTTTCACGGCCACGACAAATAAAGAGGGACAGTTTGTCATGCCCTCCATTCCTCCCAGCAACTATACTTTGACGGCGGAAATGAATGGCTTCGACAAGGCTGTGCGCACCGGCGTCGTAGTGAGTGTCACCGGGCATGTGACCGTGAACATGGGCCTCAAACTTGCCGGAGCGACCCAGACTGTTCAGGTTTCATCGCAGAGCACCTCGCTGCAGACGCAAGACGCCACCACAGGCCAGGTCATCAACAAAAGATTCATCGAAGATCTTCCCTTGACCGACCGCTATTTGCTGGACCTGACCGCGCTGGCTCCAGGCGTCAATAAGGCGGATGACCAGTGCGGCACAAACTGTACCGGCACCAACTTTATCTCCAACGGCAGCCGTAACTCCACCGCCGACGTCATGATGGACGGCGCGTCGATCACCAACTACGAGCCCAACGGCGGTGTCACCCAAGTCACCTATACCCCGTCGATCGAATCCGTGCAGGAATTCAAGCTCCAGCAATCGAACTTCAGTGCGGAGTATGGCTTCTCCGGTGGTTCCATCGTCAACATGGTCACTCAATCGGGTACGAACGTCTTTCATGGCGAACTTTACGACTTTATCCGCAACCAGGCTCTCGATGCCAACAGCTGGTTTGCCAATTATTATGGGCAGCCGATCCCTAATCTTAGCCGTCACAACTATGGCGGCACCATCGGCGGACCCATTTTCAAAAACAAAACCTTCTTCTTTTTCGATTGGGACGGAACTCACCAAGTTTCTCAGACCACGCCGCAGGCGGGCGTCCCCAGCGCCGCCGAACGCACCGGAGACTTTGGCGAAGTATGCTCCGCCTACGGCGGCACCTTCGACTCCAACGGAATGTGTTCCAATCCGCAGGGTCAGATTTGGGACCCCTATTCCAGCACCTACGATCCGACCGTTGGCGGAGCAGTGGCCTCCACCTTCGTTCCTTATAACAACCTGGCCACCTACGCCAGCCCCGGTAATCCCAAGCTCGATGGGACTCCATATCAACTCACCGGGTCCCCGGGCGACCTGATCGATCCCGTCGCCCAGAAGATGATGAACCTTTTCCCCCAGCCCAACATTCAGGGTGGAACTATTTATGACAACTGGATCGCTTCCGGATCGTCTTTGTATGTTTCCAATCAGTTCGACATCAAGATCGATCAGCGCTTCAGCCAATCCAATCTATTGACCGGAAAGTACTCCCAGTTTTGGAACACTACCACTGGCTTCAACTGCTTCGGCAACTACATTGATCCTTGCGCGGGTGGGCCAAACCAGACCCCGTCGTATCTGTTTGCGGTCGACGACACGCAGACGTTTAACGCCACGACGGTGTTGGATGTGACCCTTGGATTCACGCGCGGCTCAGAAAGGATTTCCGCATACCCGCCAGCAGGCTCCAAGAATCCGCCCGCCGATCCGCTCAGTACTCTGGGCTTCCCCTCCTATCTGGCTGATTCGGGATACGTCGGAGTTCCGGCCATGTTCATCCAGGATGGATACTTCTCTGCCGGCTATCAGAGTGCAGGTGGGGATCCCTATGGGAATTACAAACAAGGTCAGGATACCGGCGAGCTCACCGGCACATTGACCAAACAACTGGGTAAGCAGGAGTTGAAGTTCGGCTTCGATGGCCGCCTGCACCAGATGAATTACATCCAGACCAACGCGCCCAACGGCATCTTCGACTTCGGCCAACACGGCACCTCGCAATGTCCGGGTGACATATCGGTCTGCGGTGGAGACGCGATGGCTACCTTCATGTTGGGCTATGCGAGCAACGGCGGATATTACGAAATCCAGGACCAGAATGCGCAAGAAAACTACCAGTTTGCGGGCTACGTCCAGGATAACTGGCGAGTCACCGAAAAACTTACTCTCAATCTCGGCCTGCGCTACGATGTCACAATGCCTCGCACGGAGCGTCACAACCGCCAGAATTGGTTCGATCCGAATGCAGTCTCTCCGCTCCAGGTGCCCGGCGTAGGACCTAACGGCGGCAGCGGTCCCCTGGTTGGTGGAGAAGTTTTTGCCAGTCCCTCCCAGCGCAAGGTGAACGATACCGATTGGAAAGACTGGCAGCCTCGTTTCGGCTTCGCCTATCAGTTCTCTCCCAAATGGGTGGTCCGCGGTGGATTCGGAGTCTACTACTCCCAGAACAAGTCTGGTGTCACGGGGGTTGCACCCTACAGCAGTCAAGGCTTTAACCAGTACACCAACATGGTGACCACCTATCAGAATGACGGCGCGACGCCCTATCTCCGTCTCAGCAATCCCTATCCGAACGGGTTGATTCTCCCTCCAGGAAATTCCCTGGGTCTGCTGAACGATGTTGGATTTGGGGCCGCGGGCCCGATTCGCACCATCAAGGTCACGCCTTCGGAGGACAGCTGGACCCTGGGCATCGAACGGCAACTGCCTAAGAACATTCTGGTGGATGTTGAATACATCGGGAAGAAAGGCAACAACCTCTATTTCGGCGGCGACAACCAACTGGACATTCTGGGACCGCAGATCGAGCACTACTCGCAGGACCAGATTACTCAGCTGAATTCATACGTGAACAACCCCTTTGCGGGTTACATTACAGATCCGAATAGCAATCTTTCTCAGGATCAGGTGGTGCAATACCAACTGGAACTTCCCTATCCTCAATTCACGTCGGTCACCGCGGACTATAACCCGGCTGCCAGTTCCATCTACAACGCGCTGCAAGTCACGACACAAAAGAACTTTTCCAATGGCCTGCAGTTCCTAATAACTTACGTCTGGTCGAAATCGATCGACGATTCATCGGCTCCTGACGGCAACACAAGCTGGCTGGGAGGCATCATCAGCCTGCAGGACCCGAACAAGCCGTATCTGGAACGGAGCCTTTCCTCCTTCGACGTTCCACAAACATTTCAAGCCAGTTATGTCTATGCCTTGCCAATTGGGCGTGGCAGAAGGTTCCTGGGAAACAGCTCGCATCTGGTCGACGGCTTGATCGGCGGCTGGGTAACAAACGGCGTATGGCGTATCTCTGAAGGCCGCCCGATCGCCCCGACCCTTGCCGATGGAACACCGCTGCCGACCTATGGTCCGCAACGGCCCAACCTCACCGGAACTCCAAAACGCAACCACGGGCACAATTGGATCAACAATTACTTCACCAACCCCGGCGTCTTCGTGTTGCCACCCATCTATACGCTTGGCAACTCTCCACGGACCCTCAGCACCATTCGCAGCCCCTACCTCTTCAACGTGGATTTGTCGCTGATGAAGGTGTTTTCACTAGAGTCCGTGCGTCAGGGAATGTCGATCGAGGCCCGCATCGAAGCGTCCAATGCGTTTAATCACCCGACCTTCGGCACGCCGGATACTTCGGTTGACGATCCCAACTTTGGAATCATCAGCTATACCTCCAGCGCGCCACGAAACGTGCAAATCGGTGTCAAGTTCCACTTCTAGCGCAACCACCCCAGGGAAGAATCCCACCGGGATTCTTCCCTCTACAACCCATCAGCCCGGCATGCCGCTCAGGCTTTGCCGGGTGGAGTTCTCCCAAATGCGATCCCACCTTGGCCCCACATTCCGTGCCTGTCTGCTGACAGCTCTCATCGCAGCCAGCCCAGTTTGTTACGCTCAAGCTACTGACAACGGCAAACCCGCCGCCCCGGCAAGCCCAACTATTTCCTGGGCAGATCACACCTGGAAAGTCACCGATGGCGGCATGGCTGGCGTCGCCAAAGGAAATCCCGCCAATGTCTCCATCGACGCCCACGGCTATCTGCATCTTCGTATCGTCAAGCGTGACGACACCTACACTGCCTCGGAGGTCTTCTCTACCGACCTGATGGGCTATGGCACCTATCAATGGTGGATACAGGGATCGATCGACGATATGGATAAGGCGACTGTGCTTGGCCTCTTCCCCTATGGACCGGTGCGTCACATCGGCAAGGATGCGGAGGACGAACTCGACATCGAATTTTCCAAGTGGAATAACACCCTCTGCAAAGGCGCCTGCAATGCGGATTTCACCTTTTATCCCGCCACTGGGCAGATTGCATTGGGGCCCTCCGAGCGGGACTTCGAAGTGAACCTGCATGGCGGCACGCTCACCACTGCGCGCCTGGTGTGGACTCCGACCAGCGTGACTGGAACCATCATGAGCGGCCTGCAGCCAATCGGCACGACTGCCCATGTATTAAAAACCTGGACCTTCGCGCCCAGGGATCCCAAGGCGCGCATTCCCCAGCAACCCATGCCAACCGGCATGAACCTGTGGTGCTTCAAAGTGCTGCCCACAAGCGATCAGGAAGTAGTGTTGCGGGACTTCAAATTCGTCCCGCAATAAACCCGCTGGCCATCCGGCAGCAGATCGGCTAGCTCCGTCCCCAGAATCTCCAATCGAGGCTGAAGCGACCCGCGCCTGCGAAGATCAGCGCGATGAAACCGGCAATATAAACCAGCATCATTTCACCATGCTCCTGCCGTATGGCCAGGTGATGGACAAGATACAGCGCCACACCCATATTCACCACAATGATGAAGGCGGCGAATCGTGTCCCAAGCCCTAACACCACAAGCAGCGAGCAGATCGCGTCCGACAGCGTAGCGAAGATCAGGCTGGCATGAGAACCAACGTGAATCGGGTTAGGAAAATGCGCAGACATCTGTGAGAAGTGGGTGATCTTCTCCAGTCCATGTTTGAAGAACAGCGTTGCTCCCAACACCACACGCAGCACAAGCAAACCGAAATCGCTCGAACCTGATCCTGATCCTGCAGACTTTGCCATGCCCTATTGTTGGCTAGACACGAGGCGGCCGTCAACGAAATTGGCTGTCCCAAGTCGTTTGGATAGCAACCAAATCTCGCGGCACAATGTTTGAATGGAAATCTTCAAGAAAAGTTATTGCCCCAGCATCGCGACATTGCGCACGCTTACGGTTTGCATTCCCTGCAAAGTTACAAGCTCCGCCTGCACTCGCTTCCAGGCTCGGGCGTTTTTCCTGGTTGAAATGGGTGCGTTTGGATCCGAATAATATGCCAGCACATCGTGACGCAATCCGTTGGGAACCAGGTGGTGCGGGTCGTCAGTTAACTTTTTCAGCAATTGAGCGTACGTTTTGTCTGTTAACTTATAGCCGCCGGGCCGCACCAGATTGCCGGTATCCAGGTCGCGATTTGGCAGGTTGAGCTGGTGCGATGGATATTTTGTCAGCTCCCCGAGCATGCGGTCGTAGTCGTGCATGGAGAGATTGACACTTTCGATATACCAGCGATCCGTTTCCGGATTCGGTCCGCGAATCGCCAAGTCCGAAATCGATCCGATCTTGGGCACAATGCGTATCAAGAACGCGATGAAATGCACTTCAAAACCGGCCTTCTGTTTATAGTTTGCCCAGTCACTCTCCACCCCTGCCTGGGCCTGCCGGCTTGAAAATTCTTCATATGGTGGGGTGTCCAGCTTCGGCGGGAAATTTTTGCGGTGGATCAGAACTTCCGCGTGAGCAAACGTCGGCAGCCAATGCGACAGAGAAGAGTCATAGCTTTCAAACGCCGGCCGCGGCCGTCCCAGCACCGAGCGCAATGACAATCCATAGGTCTCAAAAAATGCCCGCTCCACCAGCTTACGCGGCACCTTGAATCCCATGGCCCGCAAGTATCCGACCGGCGCAAATTCACGCCGACTCAACTGCTCCACATCGTAGGCGAACTCAGTGCGCACATGGGCGTGGGGAGCTTCATCATAAGTGATAACCGGCCCATATCGTTTCTTCAGCGAGGGAAATTCGATCGCCGTCGATGGATTGGTTGCATCATGATGCCCGTCGCTATCCCCTATATAGTGCGATAGGGCCCCCAGCGCAAATGCATATTCATTCACATTTCTGGAGTCGCGGATCAGGTTGTTCACAAATTCACCCGAGCGCACGTAATGTGTCAGGTTGCTGAAGAACTGATGCCCGAAAGGGTAATATCCCAGGTCTTGAATCGTGGCCCCGCCGTACGCGTAGGAACGGGCCTCGTGGAGCTGCGCCCGGGTGCTGTTCGGAAATCGAGCCAACAGCGCCTGGCGAATCGATCCGTGCCACGCAGCGTCGACCATACTTTCATGCGTCAGGAAGGAGTAGGCATCTGCGGGTCGCGGAAACAATCCGATCAGCAGCAGACCAATCAGGCAATAGACCGCGCTCAATTGCGTCCACTTGCAAAATGTTCCTGTCGTTGCGGCCTGGAAACATTTTTTGTTGCATGCATCTTTGCCCATCAATACGTCCATCCTAGCTGGCGCCGATGCTGCGGGAATATTGGTACACTTGCTTCATGCTTGACGAAATCACCTTTCGGCGCCATGCGGACAGCGCTTTGGAATCCTTGAAAAAAGCGCTCATCCTCGCTGAAAGCGATGCCGACTTTGAGGTGGAAGAACAAAATGGTGTCCTCAACATCAGTTTTGAGGAGCCACCCTCAAAATTTGTTCTCACTCCAAACGCTCCTGTCCGGCAGATTTGGATTTCGGCTCTCTCCACCAGCTTCAAACTCGATTGGGATGAGCCCGCTCAGGCCTTCGTGTTTCCCAAGACGGGAGAGTCTCTCAAACCGCTGGTCGGCCGCTTGATTAACGAGCACCTCGGTAACGGTGAGGTCGTTCTCCACTAGATACGCGTCGCGTCGGAACCTCTGCCACTCACTTCTTCTCTGCGAGCCATCCAGACGCTCGATGCAGACGATCTCACGTCGCTGCGAGAGCGCACCATCTGCGCCATCTCTACCACACTAAGATGCGAATCCTGTCAGCGACGACAGCATCCAAGGTATCAAAAGGAAGTGTTTGCCAGGGAGGCGGAGATGCCAACGCATTCAATCAATCCAGATTCTAGATACGATCATTCCGTTCGACATGAGCTGTCCGCATTTCTGCGCGGGGAACAGGCACACGCCAGTCTCGACGCTGCCATCAAGGACATGCCGGTTTCGCTGCTAGATAAAAAGCCGGCCGGCTCACCGCACAACGCCTGGCAGGTGTTGGAACATATCCGCATGGCGTTGCACGACCTGCTGGAATTCTGCACCAATCCGAAATATCAAGCACTGCAATGGCCGCAAGAATACTGGCCGAAAGAAGCCTCGCCAAAATCCGCGCAAGACTGGGATCAATGTGTCGCCGAAATTCACAAAGACCTGAAGGCCCTCGACAAGCTCATCCAGGATCCAGGCACAGACCTCACCGCGAAAATTCCCTGGGGTGAAAATCAGAACATTCTGCGCGAGATTCTCCTGGCCGGCGACCACACCAGCTATCACGTGGGTCAGCTGATTTTGCTGCGTAAGCAACTCGACGCGTGGAATGACTAGAAGCTCCGCAGTCTGAGGTGTTCAAGCGCGGACCGATTGCAACCCTAGCTGAAGGGTATCGGCGCCGATGGTTTTCGGGATGCGGTCATCCCCTCGCACTCGTGACCGCGACGGTTCACTTTGCCACGCAGCCTGGTGCCTGTCAGCAGCTTGCCGCAATGTACGCAGACTTTGCGGACACTTGCCCCGAATGCTTCCGTGCCGAAAGCCCGTGAGTGCGAAAGTGGAATCTTCTTGACCATGCCATTCCTAGAATCGACCCATGTTGCGCTCAGTCAGAGAAATTGCGCCATGAAGTCCATACTTTAGTAACGCCAGGTCCACCACCCCTACCCTCTTCGACAACAATCCCTGCACATTCGCGATCCACTCAATGTTTACAGCCTTGCGCCGATGACATGGAGTAGGAACAGCGCATTCACCGCTGGTACCACTGCCACGCCAAGGAGTTCAACTGTGTCCGATCTTGTCTCTGCCGTTATGCCTCGCGTGGAATTGCCGAAGTGCCAGCGCACCGCTCTCAGCGTGGAAGCCTTGGCGCAATCCTTCCTCGACAATCTTTTTTTTGTGCTGGGGCGATCGTTGGAGCGGGCCACCGTGAATGACTTATACATGGCTCTGGCCCACACTGTGCGCGATCGACTGGTAGAACGCTGGATCTCCACCATCACGAATTATCAAGCGCAGGATGTGCGGGTGGTCTGCTACTTGTCAGCGGAGTTTCTAACCGGGCCGCACCTCGCCAACAACCTCATCAATCTTGGAATCTACGACGAAGCAGAGCAGGCGATGCATCAACTGGGGCTCGATCTCGATACGCTGGTGGAGCAAGAGGAAGAGCCGGGCCTCGGCAATGGAGGGCTCGGACGGCTGGCATCCTGCTTCATGGATTCGCTTGCCACCCTCGACATCCCGGCGATCGGCTACGGCATTCGCTACGAGTATGGAATTTTCGATCAGCAGATTCGCGATGGCTGGCAGGTTGAGACCACGGATAAATGGCTGCGCCTCGGCAATCCCTGGGCGCTGGAGCGGCCCGAAGATGCTTTCGAAGTGAAGTTTGGCGGCCGCACCGAGCGGCATTCTGACGAGAACGGTCGTGTGTGCGTCACCTGGATTCCGCGAAAGCTTGTGCGCGGCGTGCCCCACGATACTCCCATCCTCGGCTATCGCACCAACACCGCCAACACCATGCGCCTGTGGTCCGCACAGGCCGTCGAGTCCTTCGATTTTGGAACCTTCAACAACGGCGATTTTCTTGGCGCCGTAGCCGACAAGGTCTCGTCGGAAAATATTTCGAAGATTCTCTATCCCAACGACGACGGCGTCCAGGGCAAGGAGCTGCGCCTGGCGCAGCAATTCTTTTTTGTCTCCTGCTCACTGCAGCACATTCTGCACATCCAGTTGACGCAGAAACGGCCGCTGACCGAATTGCATCGCAATTTCTCCATCCAAATGAACGATACCCATCCCGCCATTGCAGTAGCGGAGTTGATGCGTCTACTGATCGACGATCACGACCTGGAATGGGAAATTGCCTGGCATGTCACCCAGCATTGCCTTTCCTACACCAACCACACCCTGCTACCCGAGGCTCTGGAACAGTGGCCGCGGACTCTTTTCGGATCGCTGCTGCCGCGCCACATGGAAATTATCGATGAAATCAATCGTCGCCACCTGGAGCAGGTGCGCGCAAAATTTCCCGGCGACGAATCCCGTGCCCAGCGGCTGTCTCTAGTCAACGACAGCAACGGTGGCTTTGTGCGCATGGCTCACCTGGCCGCACTCGGCAGCCATGCCATTAACGGTGTTGCGGAACTGCACACCGAATTGCTGAAGAAGAATGTGTTGCGTGATTTCTACGAGCTGACCCCAGAAAAATTCAGCAACAAAACCAATGGCGTCACCCCCCGTCGCTGGATCGTTCTCAGCAATCCTCGGCTCACCAAACTTCTCACCGCGCGCCTTGGAGCCGGATGGATTCGCGATCTCGACAAACTTCGCCGTCTCGAGCCAATGGTCGAGGATGCGGATCTCCGTCGGGAATGGAGAGCCATCCGCCAGCACAACAAGCTGATGCTCTCCACCTACATCGACCACCAGCTGGGCATCGCCATCGATCCAGAATCCATGTTCGATGTGCTGGTCAAGCGCCTGCATGAATACAAACGGCAGCACCTGCAGGTGCTGCACATCCTGACACTCTACCAGCGCCTGCAACGCGATCCGCAGATTGAAATGGTACCCCGCACCTTCCTGTTTGGCGGCAAGGCCGCGCCTGGCTATCGCATGGCCAAGCTCATCATCAAGCTGATTCACTCCATTGGCGATTCCATCAATTCCGATCCGCGGGTGCGTGGCCGCCTGAAGGTGGTCTTCCTTCCCGATTACAGCGTCAAACTTGGCCAGCGTGTCTACCCAGCCGCCGACCTGTCGGAGCAGATCTCGCTCGCCGGCAAGGAAGCCTCCGGCACCGGTAACATGAAATTCGCCATGAACGGTGCCTTGACCATCGGCACACTTGACGGCGCCAATATTGAAATTCGCGAGGAAGTTGGCGCCGAAAACTTTTTCCTCTTCGGCATGACGGCGGCAGAAGTTCAGCAGCGAAAATCGGACGGCTACAATCCCCGCGCCATTTACGAGAGCAATCCGGAGCTAAAAGATGTTCTGGATGCGCTGGCGAATGGGGAGTTTTCCCACGGCGATCAAAACCTTTTCGAGCCTCTTGTCCGTTCCCTGCTCGATGGCGACGAATACATGCTGCTCACCGACTATCAGGCCTACATTGATTGCCAGGACCGCGTCAGCGCCGCTTATCAGGATCAGGAGGCGTGGACGAAAATGTCGATTCTCAACGTCGCCCGCATCGGCAAATTCTCCTCCGACCGCTCCATCCGCGACTATTGCGCCGACATCTGGAAAACCTGGCCAGTTAAGATTCAGCTCTAACGCGCGAGGATGACTCGGTCAGCACGCGCCTGGAGGAAAAAGCCTTAGTGCAGTCCCGTGGCCCAGGCGTCGTTCAGCCCCTTGAAAGCTGCATCGTAGTGCCCGCTCTCCGCCGCGAAGCGCAACCGGTTCACATTCTCCACGCAGATCTCCTGCACCTCCGGCTGCGTCATTAAAATCCCCATCACCTCTACGATGAATGAGTTCAGCGGCATGGCCCGTGGATCGCCCGCGCTCGAACCCATCAGGTCCGTCGCCACGTACGGCGGGATCAATTCCACCACTTCCGTCGTCGTGTCCTTCAACTGGTATCGCAGCGACTGCGTATAAGAATGAATCGCCGCTTTGGTCGCGCAATACGTTGGCGTGGGAGCCAGCGGCACAAACGCCAATCCGGAGGACACCGTCATAATCGTCGAGTGATGTTGCTGCTGCAGCAGCGGCAACAGCGCAGCCGTCAGACGAATCGGTCCAAGCAGATTGATCGCAATGATCTGCTCTGCAACCTCAGTCCCGCCACCAACTCGCAAATCCTCGATCGTCATAATGCCCGCATTGTTGATCAGGACGCTCAGCTTCGGATATTTTTCCGCTGCCTGCGTCGCAAATGCCTGGATGTTCGAAGGGTCTTCGATATCGAGCGTCATCCACTTCATGCCAGGATTCGCCTTCGCCGTTTCTTCCAGCATTGACTGTCGCCGACCAGCAATCACCACAGTATTCCCAAGCGCCTGGAATGCCTCGGCCAGTCCTCGCCCAATGCCGCTGCCGCCGCCCGTTATCAAAATTGTGTTTCCCGTCATCTTCATTCGCATCTCTCCCTATCCGCATAGTATGGCGATCACTCATTTTCTACAAAATCCGCAGCTCCGCCACATATCTAAACCGGGTCCCGTGCCTCATCAAGCCCATCGGGTTGTACTTCAGATACCTGTGACACGTCTTAAATCGCGGAAATACCTGCAAGCGTGAGGTAGCATTACCCTGTACAGGATTGGATTGCATATTGGTCACCCCCGTCCAAATTGCACCACCGGCGCGCAGGAATCACAGGCTATTGCCTTTTGCTCTCGCACTGCTCGTCGCCGTTGCCGCGCCCACCGTCGCGCTTTGGCCTGTGGCTCGCACATATCTCCAATCCATCGCCCTTCTTATGCAGTGGAATGGACAGGTGTTGCCCGCTATCTTGAAACCTGTGGCCGGGATGCAAATCACCATCCAGGACGTCACAATTCCAAGCCCGAACGGACCGATTCGTGGCCGCATCTATAGCCCGGTAAACCAACCGAATGCTCCGGGCCTAGTATTCCTTCATGGTCTAAATCATCAAGGCATCGACGAAGTAAAAATGAAGAAGTATGCGCGGTGGAAGGCTGCTTCGGGCATCCGGGTTTTAACCCCGGACATTCCCGATTTGCGTGCCTACAGAATGAAGTCCTCCTCCATCGACGTCATGGGAGAGTCCGCACGATGGTTCGCACAGCAAACCGGTCATCCCGTTACCCTGATGGGGGTGAGCTTCGCCGGCGGCATGGCGCTGATGGCGGCCGCCAGACCCGCCTATGCTCCCAGTGTCAAGGCAGTCTTCGTCGTGGGAGGATATGATGATTTGCGCCGAGTCGCGCATTTTTATATATCTGGGACCGAAGTCCGCCCCGACGGCACAACCCAGACAATTGAGCCGAATCCATTTGGCACCCGATTACTGGAATATACCGACTTGGCGCTCTTTGTTCCGCCTAACGATCGGGACGCCATCGAACCTGTTCTGAGAGCCGTACTGTTTGATGAGCGAGCCCTGGTTCCGGAGATGGAATCCGCCCTCCTGCCTGCCCAGCGAACGGAGCTCGAGTATCTGCTGAACTCCACTCCTAATAAAACCAAGCTCGAGGAGATCGCCGACAAGGACGTCGGGGAAATGGAATCTGTTTCGCCCCATGGAAACCTGGCGGGTCTCTCCGCGCACGTATATTTACTCCACGGCCTCGATGATCATTACATTCCCTCCGCCGAAGCGGAATGGACAGCACACGACCTGCCTCCGGGAAGGCTCGACGCGCTGTTAATTACTCCCATCATTTCTCACATTATGTTGGGCGGAAAATCCATCGTATGGATGGATAAGTGGCGCTTCATCCAATTTATGGCCCATGAACGCCAAGCCGAAATGGCGCAGTAGGAACTCTGGTGGTGTCCTGTGTTGGTCCAATTCAAGCCAAACCGGTCCGCGCACGTTTTCTTCTGCTAGCCATCCGATCTTTGGATTGAACACTTCGAACCGAGAATTCTTCTCCGTTTGCCTCGCGCGCATCCGATACCCTATGCTGAAGGGTTCGTCCGAGCAGGCTGACGCCTTAGGGGTACCGTATGTCGCGAAGCACCACGGAAGATGTTTTGCAACCTCCGCCGCCACCGGATGCCGAACCCAATCGGCCGTCGCGGCGACCATCTGCCGCGGAACAGCTTTGGACTGACACCACGCTGAAGCCCGCGCTGGAAAAATCTCCTGAGCGTCCCATCGGCGCCAACACCGGCACCAATCGCAATCCTGACGGCACTGCGCGCTTTACCACCATTTCCGGCGTTCCCGTCGAGCGACTCTACACTCCCGCCGACCTTCCCGCGGATTGGGATCAGGACAGTCAAAAATATCTCGGTCAACCCGGGATGCCCCCCTACACACGCGGCATTCACGCGACCGGCTATCGCGGCAAGCTGTGGACCATGCGCCAGTTTTCTGGATTTGCCACGCCGGAAGAAACCAATCAGCGTTACAAATATTTGTTGCACCAAGGCGGCAGCGGACTTTCGGTCGCCTTCGATCTGCCCACGCTGATGGGCTACGATTCCGACCACGCCAACAGTGAAGGTGAAGTCGGCAAGTGCGGAGTCGCCATCGATTCGCTGGAAGACATGGAGATTCTGTTTTCCGGCATTGACCTGGAAAAAACCACCGTCTCGATGACGATCAATTCTCCCGCGAGCGTGTTGTGGGCCATGTACCTTGTGGTGGCTGAGCAGCAGGGTGCAGACTGGAAAAAGATTTCCGGCACGCTGCAAAATGACATCCTGAAGGAATATATCGCGCAGAAGGAATACATTTACCCTCCCGCACCATCGATGCGCCTAGTCATCGACACCTTCGAATTCGGCTCGCTGTTTACGCCGCGATTCAATCCCATTTCCATCTCGGGCTATCACATTCGCGAGGCCGGCGCGACGGCGCTGCAGGAACTTGCATTCACTATCTACGATGGCGTCGAATATGTGGAGTGGGCGCTGCGTCGTGGCCTGGACGTTGACGATTTCGCGCCGCGCCTCAGCTTCTTCTTCAACTCCCACAATGATTTCTTCGAAGAGATTGCCAAGTTCCGCGCCTCCCGAAAAATTTGGTTCCGGCTGATGACGGATCGTTTCCACGCCAAGCAGGCGCGCTCGCAATTGATGCGTTTTCACACTCAGACGGCCGGCGTCTCCCTCACCGCGCAACAGCCGATGAACAACATTGCCCGGGTCGCCATTCAAGCACTGGCCGCGGTTTTAGGTGGGACGCAATCGCTGCACACCGACTCCTACGATGAAGCACTTGCGCTGCCCACTGAAGAAGCGGCGCGCATCGCGTTGCGCACCCAGCAGATCTTGGCCTATGAGTCTGGTGTGGCGCAAACTGTTGATCCACTCGGCGGTTCGTACTTCATCGAAAACCTTACCCTGAAAATGGAACAAGGCGCATTCGAATATTTCGACAAGCTGGATGCGATGGGCGGCATGGTTCGCGCCATCGAACAAGGATTTCCGCAGAAAGAACTCGCCGAGTCCAGCTATCAATATGCGCGCGCCGTTGAAGCCAAGGAAAAAATCATCGTCGGCGTCAACGATTTTGTGGTGGAAGAAACTCCGCAGGAGATTCTCTATATAGGCGAGAGCGTGCGTGAATCTCAAACCGAAAAACTGAAGCGACTGCGTTCCCGCCGCTCCCCGGCGGATGTGACTCGCACCTTGCAATCGTTGCGAGAGGCCGCTGCCCGTGAGCCTCAAGCACAAAAAGGAAAAATCTCCGAAGCCAACACTATGCCGTATATTCTGGATTGTGTTCGCGCCTACGCCACCGTCGGCGAAATTTGCGAAGCGCTGCGCGACGTGTACGGCACCTATGAAGAATCCAGCTGGACCTAAAGGAACTTTGCGAGGAATCCGTTGACATCCGAAACGAACGCTACGCCGGAACATGACTTTCCTATCCGCGTCCTGGTCGCTAAACCCGGCCTGGATGGCCACGATCGAGGCGCTAAGGTGATTGCGCGCGCATTGCGCGATGCCGGCATGGAAGTCATCTACACCGGTCTGCGCCAGACGCCGGAGATGATTGTCAACGCATCGATCCAGGAAGATGTGCAGTGCATCGGACTCAGCATACTTTCAGGCGCGCACAACGCTATTGTCCCCCGCCTGATGGCGCTGCTGAAGGAGCGCGGCGCAGATGACATTTTGGTGGTATTGGGCGGCACCATCCCAGCGCAGGATATTGATTTTCTCAAGCAGCAAGGCGTGGCTGCCATCTTCGGACCCGGCACCCCGCTGGAAACCACGGTGGAATTTATCCGGAAGAATGTGAAGCCGCACGGCGTACCCGCTTAGCTTAAGGACTGATCCAAACTTCTGCGTTCGGTTTTGCCACCTTTCTACAGCTTCCTGTGGAAATTTCCTAAAATATTCACTTGTCATTTGCAAGTAACATTTGCTATTTTGACAATGTCACTTGCCTTTTGCAAGTAACATGTGAACTGTCTGATGTCCCGAAAACTTAAACCGAGTCCGCGATCCGGATGCCCCGTCAGCATGGGGCTGGAGCAATTCGGTGATCGCTGGTCATTGCTGATCATTCGCGACATGATGGTTCGAGGCTATCGCACTTTCAAAGAGTTTCAGGAGTCAGGCGAAGGCATTGCTTCCAACGTCCTTGCGGATCGCCTCAAAACACTTGAGGCCGCCGGCATTGTTACGGTGGAGCGGGACGAAACCGACGCGCGTCGGCTGAATTATCGTCTGACACAAAAAGGCATTGACCTCGCACCGGTGATGCTGGATCTGCTGATCTGGGGTGCGAAATATGAATCGACCGCAGCCCCATGTGCGCTGATTGCGAAGATGGAAAACAGCCGCCAAGAGGTGCTCGAGGAGACTTATAAACGCTGGCGAGAACGGGATCCAACCCCAATACTTCCCCGCTTTGACAAAATGCCGCAGGACGATCCAAGGCGAAAGACTGAAAGGAGAAAAGGATGAGTGGTGTACGTGTGTTGGTGGGTACAAGGAAAGGTGCATTCGTTTTAACGGCAGACGGGAAGCGCAAAAACTGGGATGTCAGCGGCCCCCACTTCGGCGGCTGGGAGATGTATCACCTGAAAGGATCGCCCGCAGATCCCAATCGCATCTATGCGTCGCAGACCAGCGGATGGTTTGGCCAATTGATTCAGCGCTCCAGCGACGGCGGCAAAACATGGGAGCCAGTGAATAACAAGTTTGTGTACGACGGCGTCCCCGGCACGCACCAATGGTACGACGGCACGCCACATCCATGGGAGTTCAAGCGAGTATGGCATCTCGAACCATCGCTAACCGATCCGGACACTGTCTACGCTGGCGTTGAAGATGGCGCGTTGTTCCGATCGACCGATGGCGCACAGTCTTGGCAGGAGATGTCTGGCTTGCGCAAGCATGGGACGGGGCCGAAATGGCAGCCGGGTGCGGGGGGACTTTGCCTGCACACCGTCTTGCTTGACCCGGAAAATCCTAAGCGCATTTACATCGCGATCTCTGCCGCAGGCGCATTTCGCACTGACGACGGTGGCGAGACCTGGAAACCAATTAACCGCGGATTGCATTCGCAATATATTCCTGATCCCGAATGCCGAAGTCGGACATTGTGTGCACCACATCGCGATGCATCCCTCGCGGCCGAATGTTTTGTTCATGCAGAAACATTGGGACGTAATGCGCAGCGACAACGGCGGCGATACCTGGCAGGAAGTCAGCGGAAATCTGCCGACTGATTTTGGATTTGCGATTGATGTTCACGCCCACGAACCGGAGACTTTGTACGTGGTGCCCATCAAGAGCGACTCGGAACATTATCCGATCGATGGCAAGCTGCAAGTCCATCGCAGCCGTACCGGTGGCAATGAATGGGAAGCCATGACCAAGGGCCTGCCGCAGCAAAACTGTTATGTCAATGTGCTGCGCGATGCCATGTCGGTGGATTCGCTGGATGAGTGCGGTGTGTACTTCGGCACCACCGGTGGGCAGATTTATTGCTCCGCCGACGCCGGCGACAGTTGGAACCCAATCGTGCGCGATCTTCCTGCGGTGCTCTCCGTCGAGGTTCAAACGCTGCGATGATGTCGACGGTTAGAATCGAGTTGCCGGGGCATTTGCGAACCCTGGCGGGAGTGGGCCGCGAAGTGAGTGTTGAGGTGGAGGGGGCAGCGACGCTCCGCGCGGCCATCGATGCGCTGGAGGCCCGCTACCCCATGTTGCGTGGAACCATTCGCGACCAGGTCACGCATCAGCGCCGCCCATTCCTGCGATTCTTTGCCTGCCAGGAAGATCTGTCGCACGATTCGCCGGACACTCTGTTACCCGACGCAATTGTGCAAGGGAAAGAACCGTTGATTGTGTTGGGAGCGATCGCCGGAGGATAGCTATTACAAAGGCGAACTCACGCACGACGAGCACGCGGAGTGCAATTCGATGGAGAACTGATATGCAGAAAATCACAACATTCCTATGGTTCGATGACAACGCCGAAGAAGCGGCCAACTTCTACGTCTCGATTTTCAAGGATTCAAAAATTGAAAAAATTACTCGCTACCCAGAAGCCGCGGCAAACGCCTCCGGACGGCGGGCAGGATCGGTGATGACCGTAGTATTTCAACTCAACGGGCAGGAATTCATCGCTCTGAATGGCGGCCCACACTTTCATTTCAGCGAAGCAATCTCCCTGGTAGTGAATTGCGAAAGCCAGTCGGAAATTGATGAATATTGGGGAAAGCTTTGCACTGATGGCCAGGAAAGCCAATGCGGCTGGCTCAAAGACAAATATGGCTTATCGTGGCAAATTGTTCCGGCCCGAATTGAGCGCTGGCTGAGTGACGTCGACCCGGATAAATCGGCGAGGGTGATGAGCGCCGTTCTGCAAATGCGCAAACTCGATCTTCAAGTCTTGCAGGATGCATACGACCAAAAATAGCGTTGGGCGACCTGCGCAGCCGTTCATTTTCGATGGAGGAAAACTCTATGGCGGTGGAAACCCAAGCTTCGCCGGTGTTAAAGCAGCGTCTCTGGACCGGCCGCATTCTCAGCACGTTAGTTGTGCTTTTTCTGCTCTTCGACGCCGTGGGAAAATTTGTGAAACCGGTGCAGGTCATCGATGCATGTGCTCGTCTTGGTTGGCCTTCGACCATGGTAACTTTGCTTGGCGCCATCTTAATCGTATGTACTATGCTGTACGCAATCCCAAGCACCTGCATCCTGGGCGCGACCTTGCTCACTGGATATTTCGGCGGCGCGGTCGCTATCCAGCTGAGGTCCGGCTCTCCTCTGTTTGAAACTATGTTCCCAATTATTTTTGGGATGTTGGCCTGGACAGGCCTTTGGTTACGCGACACTCGAGTCGGACTACTGATTGGCCGCCGAACTTAGCTCAATAGATTGCAAAAAGTGCTTCAACAGGGAAAGTCCCTGCATCCGAAGGCAGATTTGCATCATCCTCTGAACCTGACTCGGCCATGCCTCTGCTTCAATGCGGATGACGGATTCAAATTAACTTGTACGGAGAGTTCGAATGAAAATCGTCGCGATTATCGCTCGCATCCTGCTGGGCCTGATGTTCTTTGTCGCCGGCCTGAATGGATTTTTGAATTTCCTGCACGGTCAGATGCCTGCAGGTGTCGCTGGGACTTTTGCCACTGCACTCCTCGTCAGCCACTTCATCTATTTTGTCGCTGCCGTGCAGTTGATCGCGGGTGCACTCCTGCTGATCAACCGCTATGTACCGCTGGCCCTGGCACTGCTGGCGGCGGTGCTCTACAACATTCTCGCCTTTCACATCAGCATGCAGCCCAGCGGTTTGCCGCCGGGCATAGTCGCATGCCTTCTTTGGCTGTTTCTGGCGTGGAGATTGCGGGACTACTTTGCGCCACTTTTTGCGCAGAAGGCAGTTGAGAAGTAGATCGCATTATCAAACCCACTGTTAGCCACATTCGGAGGAATCATGGAGCTGAATCCATATCTCAATTTCAACGGCAATTGCGAGGTCGCATTCAAGTTCTACGAACAACACCTCGGCGGCAAGATAGAAGCGATCCACACCTTCGCTGGCTCCCCAATGGAACACGAGCTACCGAAGGGCTGGGGAGACAAAGTGATGCACATCCGCATGAACGTCGGCACATCCGTGTTGATGGGATCGGATGGGCCGGGAGACCATTATCGAGCGCCGCAGGGATTCTCGGTGTCGCTGAACTTAAAGGACGTCACCGAAGCGGAACGAATCTACGCGGCTCTATCTGCCAACGGGACCGTAATGATGGCGATGCAGCAGACGTTTTGGGCCAAGCGATTCGCAATGTTGACTGACCAATTTGGCATTCCCTGGATGATCAACTGCGAATAATTTTCCGATCTGCTCCTGCGTCGGCGGCGTCGAGTGGTTCGAGCGCTCCTGGCCTTTTCCGGGAATCAAGACATTCATAGATTCAAATTTCATCGGTTCGCGGCGACAGCAAAAGGGAACGGTGTCGAATGTTCCTGATTTTCAGTCACCACTTGCAGGCTATAGGTCCCCGACGACAACGGGCCTGTTTGCATGGCAAATGATGTGACCGCGAGATTGGAAATCTGGCTGCCAGATAGGGATTCGAGCAACATGCCGTTTTGAGAAATCTGAACGGTGAGTCCGTTCGCGAAGTTGTTACCGATCACTGTATAGGTATCCGCAGGACTCGGCATCGGCGTCACCGCTGCAACCACTGGGACCGCCGCAGGGACTCCCGCCGCGGGTGGACCTCCGCCAGCGCATGCGGTGGCGAGCATGGCGATAGCGAGCAAAACCAAGGGAATAAGGGCGGCTCGCGATATATGGCGAAAACGCGCCAGGGGGAGACCAGGCGCCCGCACCTCGGGTGTGGAAGCCTGTTTTTCACGAAAAATCACGATGATTTTCTACCTTTTGGGGGTGGCAGTGGAGGAAATAGTAAATCAGACCACAGCTCGAGACAAGATAACTAAGATTGCACTCCCTCGCCTCCCCTCAAGTTCTCTGGACGACGCGTGGGAAGGCGCATTCAGACCGGCACGGCAACATCTGCAGACGTGGAATTAAAAGCCAGTTATCAAGCCTGGCAATTTAGTCACGGAGGAGGGCCTGCACATATTTATCTGGAAGCACTCGTTTTGTCAGGGTGTGGTCGGTGACAACGTGAGTGGTTTCTCCTTCGGCAAGTAACAGCTGATCCCCGACACGAACCACGCGATAGCGAAATTTCAGCACGGCTCCGCGAACACCCGTCACGCGGGTTTCAATCACGAGCTCGTCATCGTAACGAGCGGGCGCTTTATAACGGCAATTCGCCTCAACGACAGGAATAAAACAATCATCTTCAATTTCCATGGTCTTGTAATCGAAGCCCAGTTGCCGCAGCAGTTCCACGCGGCCAATTTCAAACCAAATCAAATAGTTTGAATAATAGACAACGCCCATCTGGTCTGTTTCGGCATAGCGCACGCGCAGACGAACTTCTCCTGACACACCTTTCCCGTTGGGATTCAATTCGCTCACACCTGTATCTCCTTAGCTTTGGGTGATGGTTTTGCTGCGTTTTCGGGAAGGCCATTGAGGCGTGCGCCGTTCCAGGAATGCAGAGACACCTTCGCGGAAATCTTCTGTGCCGCGTGCGCTCGCATTCATTTCGACGGCTTCTTTCAATTGATGATCGAGCCGCTCCTTGACGTGCGCGGACAGCAACTGCTTGGTCGCGCGTAAGGATGCCGGGCTGTTCTTAAGAAGCTGGCGCGCCAGGCGAAAAGCTCGCTCCATCAGCCCCGAGTCGCGCACAACCTCATTCACCAGGCCCATTTGCTCGGCTTCTTCCGCAGTGATCAGGCGCGCCGTGAGCAGCAAGTCTCGCGCCTGCTTTTCCCCCACCTGGAGCAGCAAAAATGAGGAGACGATTGCCGGGATAAACCCGATGCGTGCCTCCGTGAATCCGAATTTGGCTTCTGGTATGGCCAGCGTGAAGTCGCACACGGTCGCCAGTCCCATACCTCCCGCAATAGCGTGCCCATTGACCGCGGCGATCGTTGCAAGCGGCAGGTCATACAGCTTTCGCAGTAATCGGGCCATGCGCTCGGCGTCGGCATTATGCTGCGGCACCGTCCTGGCGGGCATTGATTGCAGATGTTCGAGATCCAGCCCGGCACAAAATGCCGGACCGCGGCCGGTGAGAATCAGCACCCCTGAATGGCGATCCGCCAGACTGTCCAGGGTCGCGATCAACTCATCAATCATCTCCGGAGTCAGTGCATTGCGGCGCTCCGAACGGTTGAGGGTGATGGTAACAATGTCATCCAGCTCCGTCATGTATAGCGTTTGATAGGGCATCCTGGCTCCTGCAGCGGTACACGCGCAAATCCATAGTAGAGGATGGAATGGCGCAAGTCACTTTGCGGAGAGGGGCGCTTTTTAACCAGGCCGCGATAATGCTCGGCTCACTTCGGAGCTGCGAACTTCATGCAGGCGCTGGTCACCGGAAGCGGATGCTTCGCCGGAGATTGCATAGGCAATCGCTGCGCCGATCAGCGCCGGAATGATGAAGGCGTGGCCTCCGGTAGCTTCGGCGACAAATACGACCGCGGCCAAGGGCGTTTTATAACCAGCCGCGATGAACGATGCCATACCCACCGCCGCATAAAGCTCGACCGAGCCGGAGTGAGCAATCGACTGTGCGAATGCAGTGCCAAAGCTTCCGCCGGTCAGGAAGAGCGGAACAAACATGGCACTGACCCCGCCGCTGGCAAGCGTGAACAGCGTGGCCGCCAGCTTCAGCACTCCGAAAATAACGAGTTCAATGGAGTCGTGATGGTGACCAAGAATCTCTCCAACGGCCTCGTAGTTTGGACCCAGAGGGACCAGCGACCCATGATAGAGTGCCAGAAACAAAAGTCCGCAAAGTCCGGTAAGAAAGCCGCCCAGCGTCATTTTGATCCAGTGCGGAATGGCCCACTGAACCATAAACACACGAGCACGTCGGAAGCTGATGGTGAAAGACATGGCAATCAGGCCGATCAGGGCACCAAGCAGCGCGCACCATAAAAGGTCGCGACCTGTGAAGGAATTCTTGCTGGCAAAATTGAAGAGCGGTGTGGCACCCAGAAAAAATGCCAGCGTCACATACGAAATCACTGAAGCGATCAGCGAAGGCAAGAGTGCTTCGTGTGCCAGGTCATCTTTGTAAGGCATCTCCAGCGCGAAAACCAGACCGGTCATAGGTGCGCGAAATACGGCTGCCATGCCCGCCGCTGCGCCGCTGATCAACATAATTCTGCGATCGCGCGGTTCCAATCCAAACCGACGAAGTTTCGCGAACAACCACGACCCAATCGCACCGCCACCGTAGATGCTCGGCCCCTCAAGGGCTGCGCTGCCGCCGAATCCCACCGTTGTAATTGCGGCCAATATTTTCGGCAGGAAGGAGCGCACGTCGATGTTGCCCTCGTGCTCGTGA
Organism: uncultured Acidobacteriota bacterium; assembly: GCA_963737095.1. Taxonomy (GTDB): domain Bacteria; phylum Acidobacteriota; class Terriglobia; order Terriglobales; family Acidobacteriaceae; genus JAKAAZ01. The sequence continues at coordinate 241,434 of CAVTRK010000008.1, read as the reverse complement.
TAGGAACGAATGATCTCCTCTGTCGAATGTTCATTTGGATCGGGAGTAAGGAACTGCATGATCAAGCCTGTGACCGCGAAGGCAGATGTCATCACCGGCAGGATTGTCCATGGCCGCCGCAGAAAGAGATGCAGTACGGGAGGCCACAGCTCTTTCAAAATGATGACTGCAATCCCGGTGACTGCCAGGCCGGTTGTGATACCGATGATGGGTGCGATGATCAGCCATTTATGCAGGTCGCGCGTGTAGGTAGCAGCCAGATCCTCCGCGACTTTGGGGAAGTACTTGCGCAGCAGGGGATGCTGGATGAGACGAAACTTCACTCGCCGATCGGAATCATTCTGTAAGTCCGCCATCAAAGATTCTTCGCCACCCTGGATGTTTTTGCGGGAACGCGAGGCAGTCGTCGCGTCTCCGTTCGCAACACAGATTGCAATGCTTCGATCAACTGGGGCCCTTGCAGCGTAAGTTCCTGCAGGTGGACCTGGGACAGGCGGTTCAGCAGCTTTTGCCCGCGTGCTGTAGTTCGCAGACAAACACGGCGGCGATCCGAAGGGTCGATGGTGCGTTCGAGCAGGCCCTGCTGAACCGATCGATCGACCAGCTCGACAACACTGTTGTGCTTGAGCCCAAGACTTTCCGCGGCATAGGCAATGGAAGGCAATCGCCCGGCAGGAACGCCGGCAACCGCAAGCAATAACTGATGCTGCTGGGGATGGAGACCGGCCTGATTCGCAGCATTCTCGCTGACCAGGAGAAATCTCCTCAATTGACAACGGAACAAGGCAAGGGATTGATGGAGGGGCAGATTCGGATCGGGTCGATCGCTCACATGAATATTATATCGTATTACGATATATTAGTTCGGCGACTGCGAATGAGACCCTATTGAACAGGCGGACCATATTCCGCAGCAATCTGCCGTGTGCGAACCAGCGAATCCGTCAACGGAGCTAGCTCCGGCAGCCTGGCGCCGGCGCTGCGCAGTGCAGCCAGAGCCTGCTCGGTCGCAATATTCCCGACCAGTGAATCCTGCGCAAACGGACATCCTCCGAGGCCGCCCATTGCCATATCAAAGCGGCGGCAGCCAGCGCCATATGCGGCCAGAACCTTCTCCTCAACCTGATCGGGCCGCGCATGCAGATGCAGTCCAAACTCTACCCGATCGTCGGTCGCGATGACCGCGGATACAACGGATGCAATCTTTTCAGGATCAGCGATGCCAATCGTGTCGGCGAGAGATATTTGCTCCACACCCATATCTATGAGGAGGCCGCAGCCTTCGATCACCTCTTCCAGATTCCACGGATCGCCGTATGGATTGCCGAAGGCCATCGACATGTAGACGGCCAAGTTCACGCCCGCCTTGTAAGCCAATTCGGCAATCGCATCGAGTGCATCCAGCGATTCTTCCGGCGTTTGATGCTGGTTGCGTTCCAGAAATCCGGGTGAGACGGAATACGGAAATCCCAGTGTGCGCACAGACTCAGTGGCAACGGCGCGTTCGGCACCTTTCTGATTGACCACGATGCCGATGATGTCTATCTCCTCCGGCGCCTGCAGCAATAGCAAGACTTGCTCCGAGTCTGCCATCTGCGGGACCGCCTTTGGCGAGACGAAAGACACCGCGTCGATGTGCTGAAATCCGGCGCTAATCAGATCGCGCAGGTAGGATGCCTTAACGTCGGCAGGAATGACTTTCGGCAGTCCCTGCCAGGCATCGCGCGGACATTCGATGATTTTGATTTCGTCGGTGGTCATGATTGTGTCGGATATACGTGCCAACTAAGTTTGCAGAATTCCCGGATTGAATTTTGCAACATCCGGATTGAGCGCGGCGGCCTCCAGAGCCATGCGCAAAACGTCGCGCGTTTTCCTGGGATCGATGATCGCGTCCACCCACAGCCGCGCAGCCGCGTAGCGGGGATCTGTCTGCTCATCGTAAGCGGCCTTGGTAGAGTCGAACAGTTCTTTCTTTTCCGCATCGCTGAGTGCGTTTCCTTTGCGCTCCAACTGTTTGATTCTGACCTCCACCAAAGTGTTGGCGGCCGAGGCGCCACTCATTACCGCATACCTCGCGGTTGGCCACGCAAAAATAAAGCGCGGATCGTACGCCTTGCCGCACATGGCATAATTCCCCGCCCCAAATGAGCCCCCAATAATGACGGAAATCTTGGGCACCACGCTGTTTGAAACGGCGGAAACCATCTTGGCGCCGGAACGGATGATGCCGTTCCATTCTGCATCGCGTCCCACCATAAATCCGTTGACATCGTGCAGGAAAATCAGCGGGATCAGGTTCTGATTGCAATCCATGATGAAGCGTGCCGCCTTGTCGGCGGAATCGGGATAGATGACACCGCCGAACTCCATATGTTTGTCGCCGGCATGGGTAGTCTGGGTGCGATGAAGTTTCTGGTTGGCGACGATGCCGACGGCGAAGCCTCCGATGCGCGCGTAGCCGCAAAGCAGGGTCTGGCCGTAATCGGGCTTGTACTCGTCAAAGCGCGAGCCATCGACAATGCGAGCAATCACGGCATGCATATCGTAGCTTTGCGAGGCCGCCGCGGGATCGGGATTGACGATGCCGAGCAGATCTTCCGCGGAATATTTTGGCGCATCCCTTGCATCGTCATAGGCAATGCGATCGAAAGGCGCTGCTGCGGGATGCCCCAGTCGCGCGACAAGCGAGCGCAGCCGCGCGATGCAAAGATGATCGTTCGGCTCTTTAAAATCGACGGTGCCGGAAATCTCGGCATGCATGGTGGCGCCGCCCAGCTCTTCCGCAGAAACCTTCTGGCCAATCGCCGCCTGCACCAGCGCGGGACCGGCAAGAAATAGTCCGCTTCCCTCCGTCATCAACACGTGATCGGTCATCACAGGTAGATATGCACCGCCGGCCACACACATGCCCATGATGGCGGTCATCTGCGGAATACCGCGCGACGACATCACGGCATTGTTGCGGAAGACACGGCCGAAGTCATCCTGATCGGGAAAGACATCTTCCTGCAGCGGCAGAAATACTCCGGAGGAGTCAACCAGATAAAGAGTGGGAATGTGATTCTCCATGGCGATGTTCTGCGCCCGAAGAACCTTCTTGGCGGTCATGGGGAAAAACGCGCCAGCCTTCACCGTGGCGTCGTTGGCGATGACCATGACCAGCCGACCTGCGACTCGGCCCACGCCGGTCACTGTGCCGGCAGCGGGCGCCCCGCCATACTCGACGTACATGCCATGTGCCGCGTAGATACTCAGTTCATGAAATTCCGTGCCGGGATCGAGCAGCAGTTCGAGGCGCTCGCGAACTGTGAGGCGCTGCTTTTTGTGTTGCGCTTCGATCGCTTGGCTACCGCCGCCCTGGCGGATCACCGCCTGCTCCGCGTCGAATTCGGCCAGCAGACTGCGCATGGCGGCTACATTCGACTGGAACCGCTCGCTGCCCGTATCGACGGCAGAAGAAAGTACATTCGGCAGCGGATCGTTTGGCGGGTGGGATGAAGAAATCGTCATAGGTCACGAAATACAGTCGAAGCCTGCTCAGCATAGAACACCGCACCGCCATGCGCAAATGCAGCAACGCGCCTGGCGCGAGTAGCGATAGACTCATCTATCAGGAGCAAATCATGGCGGAACAGCAGGCGGAGAGATTCTCTGACTTCGAAAGGGTCCAGGTGTTGCTGCATGAGTACGATTCACTGCGCGACGAAATCCAGCAGCGTATCGCCCATGTCTACCAGGTGGTGATTATCTGCGCGGTGCTGGCGACGTGGCTACTGGGTCGCAACATGGACGGGCGGTTCTGGGTTGGCGCGACATTTATTCTGCTCTTGATCGCTGCGTTCGGCTGGTTCAATGGTGAGGACATCAAGCGCGCCGCTGCCCAATTGCGCTCCATTGAGCAGCATGTCAATTACCTGTCGGGCGAAGATCTATTGACCTGGGAAACACATTACGGCGGCGCCATTGCCGGATACTGGGGCAGACCCAGGCCGAAACACGTTGGGCGGAGAGCGAAAAAACTTCGCGCCAATACTCCGGAATAGAGTGCGGCAAAATACCTTGACTAGGTCAGCAGCGTCACCGCGCCACTACCGATGTCGTAATATCCGGCGACGACCTTCAGCCCGCCTTCCTTAATTTTCTCTGCAATCACTGTCGATGCCTGGCTCAACAGTTTCGCCTGAATTTTCGCGTTCGCCTTGGTGACAGCTTTATAGTCGGGGCCTGCCTGGTCCACGGCTGGTTGAATGTGCGGGTAGAGAACGCTGATCTGTCCTGGCACCGACTTACCCGCGACCGCGGCTTTCACCGCGCCGCAATTGCTGTGGCCAAGAACCAGGATCACCTTGGTGCCGAGCACCGCAACCCCATATTCCAGGCTGCCGATAATCTCTGGGGTAATGATGTTGCCGGCAACGCGGGTTACAAATAGATGACCGATCGTCTGGTCGAAGACAATTTCTACCGGTACGCGAGAATCGGCGCACGACAATACAGCTGCGTAGGGCTCCTGCTTTTCTTCCAGGTGCTGTTTCAAAATCACCAGGTCATGTTCATGCGCGGTGGTTTTGCCGCTGACAAAGCGACCGTTGCCGTCCATCATTTCCTTCAATGCTGCGTCCGGCGTCAACGAAGATTGCGCCAACACTGAAGGCGGAGCGACAAAACGGTGGGCGGCGTCTGTAGCAACACCAGCGGTCACAATGCCGGCAACCGCGGCGGCAGTACCGCGCAGGAAATGTCGGCGCGAGGTGCTAGCGTTGAGGTTCGCAAGCGGCGAGATTGAATGGGATGAGGTTGCATTAGACATGAACGTGCTCCTACTTGAATCGTGCCCGCAGCGGTGGGGCTTATACGTTAGCATCAGGCTCCGGTTAACGGCGAGAGTGAAGTATACCCGCCCTTCGCATCGCTAAGAGCGGGTGGTGGTTGGCGCGAAGGCAAAGACTACGCCGAATGGCGGCCGCGTTCCTGCTGTTGACTCCCAAGGGCGCGTTCTGCCGTACGTGTACTGATGACGCGTTCTTCAGGGGTACGAATCACCGTATAAATCCCCGCGGCAATCGCGGCTCCAATAAGGGGGGCAATAATGAACAGCCAAAGTTGTTGCACCGCCCATCCGCCAACGAACAGAGCGGGCCCGATACTGCGCGCCGGGTTCACCGAAGTATTGTCGATGGGAATTCCAACCAGGTGAATCAAGGTGAGGACCAGACCGATTGCGAGGCCGGCAAAACCTACAGGTGCTTTGATGTCGGTCGCTCCCAAAACAGTCAACACAAGAAATGCCGTCAGGATGACTTCCGCAATGAAAGCCGCCTGCATGTTGTAGAGGTCGGGCGAATGAGTTCCAAAGCCGTTGGCGCCCAGGCCGCCAACCGAAGCATAGTAGCCACCGGGAACTCCACGAGCGATTGCCAAAATGAGAGCTGCCGCGATGACGGCGCCGATGATTTGCGCGATCACATACATGGCGGCATCCTTACTGCCGATTTTCTTGGAGAGCAGAACACCGAACGTAACCGCGGGATTCACGTGGCAGCCGGAAATAGGCCCGATGGTATAGACCATGGCGAGCAGTGACAAACCGAAGGCAAAGGCGACGCCTTCAAAGCCGATATGTTTGCCGGCAAACACGGCGCTGCCAACCCCACCAAAGACAAGCACGAACGTCCCGACTAACTCCGCAAAATACTTTTTCATGCAGTATCCTCCTGGGGGAATCGAGCAGGAAATCAACTGAATATACACCCGAGGGAACTGCTGAGACTATGAAAAAACGGGATAAAACACCCATTACCCCACCTCTAGTAGTCAAGGTGGGGTCATTGAGCGGTTCGAAAAGATGCGGATGTTTAGTGGCCGTCTCCGTCGCCGTCGTGGTCAGCGGCAGCGTGGCCTTGAGAACTTAGGCTGACGGTGTCGGGCTGGAGGCTGGCGGACGGGGCGGGGGCTGCGGGGGCTGCAGACGCAGTTTGGGGTTTAGGCTGCGCTGGTTGAGCCTGTTGTACGGACGGGGCCTGCATGGAGATGGGACTGAGCATTCGGTAATTCCTCCTTGCGGTTCCCATCGGCCATAGTCGACAAAAACATTAGGGCCGAATGGACGTTTGGTGGAATTTACTCATCGAGCTATGGCGTGCCTGCCAAGCCTAATTGTTCCGCGTGCTGCTGCATCGCTGTCAGGCAAAATGCCACATGATCCGCCAGTGGGATGCCAAGTTCCGCAGCGCCATGGATGATGTCGTCGCGATTTACTCCACGGGCGAATGCCTTGTCCTTCATCTTTTTCAGCACGGAAGCCACGTTAACATCGCGGATGGATTTCGTCGGCTTGACGAGGGCATTCGCGGTAAGAAATCCGGCCAACTCATCGCACGCGAACAGAACTTTATCGAGATGTGAGACACGGGGAGTGTGGGTGTACTCGGCATGCCCCATGATGGCGTGGCGCACTTCTTCGGGCCACCCCTTTTCGGCCAGGATGCGATTGCCAATCCAGGGATGTTCTTCCGGTGAGGGATATTTTTCGTAGTCAAAGTCATGCAGAAGGCCGGTGACAGCGTAGATTTCGACCAGAGATCGCGCTTCTTCCGGCGAAAGGTTGAGTTCGCTGGCGCGCCGTTCGCCGTAGGCGTGGACGCAGACCTCGACGCTGAGTGCATGCTTAAGTAGACTGGAGGACTGGGTGAACTGATTGAGCAGCTGCCAGGCTGCTTCGCGATCGTTGGCACGACCGCTGACAAGTTCAGTTGATTGAGCCTCCGGGGATCCATCGTGGAAAGAGGAACTTGGCGTTACTTCGGTCATCTTGCGCGTCTCCTTAACACATGATCCATGAAATTCGAAGCCTTTTCGTGGCTTTTTTGACTTATTTAAGACTTTTCTTCATTTTTATCTTGACAAGTCGCTGATATCCCAGCAACTTATCAAAAGACGCATGCCGTACGCATGCGACGGACGTCCGCTCTGGCCTCCGTAAACGAACATATGGCAACTATGATGGCTCCCGTTGCTTCAAGGGAGGTTCTACGTTGCGATCGGTGCAGTCTGGTGCAATTTAGTACCAGCAATCTTTTGTGTCGACGCTGCCGAAAGCCCCTGGAAGTAGCTGAACCCGAACCAATGGTGTCCTCAGAAGTCGAGGTAATGGGGACGCGTGCGCCGGGCAACCGGCAGTCTAAAGTCGCTGTGCGTCTGCGAGAGATTCGCAATGCCCGGCATTTAAGCCAACGACAACTCGCAGCCCGGTTGGAGGTACCTCGCACTTACATCTCGAAAATCGAGAACGGTCGCGCGATGCCCACCTTGTCGAGCCTGCAGCGGCTAGCCAATGCGCTATCCGTACCCATGTCGGAAATGGTGCACGACGCGCGGTATGAGCGGGAGCGCGAAATTGCTTCCATGATGGAAGATCCTTTTCTGTCTGAAATCGCACAATGGGCTGCTGGTCTCGACAATTTGCACCGAGCCATGGTCCTGGGTCATATTCGAGAAATGGCAAGCGGCGGCCGCCGAACGGCCTAGAACCTGCTCCCCCAGCAGGCTTTACGACCCCGCCGCACATCGATCACAGCCAGGATAATTCTTATCGAAGCCGTGGCTGTTGGCCCCCGTAGCAGCATCCTATTTGCGACCCCTCTTCGCACTATGCTACGGTCGAAGCAAGTTGAGGTATTTCCCCTTGTCCAGTGCAACCGGACCCAGCCGAATTCATGAATTGTCCGCGGAGGAGCTTGCCATTTTCCGGCAACTCGATCCCGAGCAATTGCCCAAGCACATCGCCATCATCATGGATGGCAACGGGCGATGGGCAGGTCAGAGGAGGTTGCAGCGCTTCTTCGGCCATCAACAAGGGGCCGAATCTGTTCAGTTTGTCGTCGAGACCGCTTCGCGCATTGACCTGCCGTGGCTGACGCTGTACGCGTTCTCGCTGGAAAATAATCTGCGGCGTCCCGAAACTGAGGTCAGTTTCCTGATGCGCCTGCTGCGCACCTACCTGGTGAACAACGTCAAGCGGATGAACGACAACAATGTCCGCATCGCCTATATCGGCCGCATCAAAGACTTGCCGCAGGAAGTGCAGGAGACCATGCAGTGGGCCTCCGAGCAAACGGCCCGCAATACCGGCACCACGCTGACGCTGGCGTTGAATTATGGTGCGCGGGTAGAGATTGTCGATGCCGTAAAAGATGCTCTGCGCAAAATCGCCGCGGAGCAAAAGGACGAGCTTAACCTGGATGGTTTGCTTTCGAAATTGAGCGAGCAGCAGATCTCTCAGGCACTCTACACCGCGCACATGCCTGATCCTGACCTGGTCATCCGCACCAGCGGAGAAATGCGCATCAGCAATTTTCTACTGTGGCAGATCGCCTACTCAGAGATTTATGTCACCGATCGCTTTTGGCCCGACTTCCGTGGCAAGCATTTTCTGGAAGCGATTCGCGAGTATCAATGTCGCGAGCGCCGCTTCGGCGGTCTTGGTAACGCCCCAAAAGCGAAACCTGTCGAGCCGGAACAAGTTCTGGTGCGCTAGTACGTTTTTCTTGAGCACTGCCAATCACGAACAACCCGTGGGCGCGTAAGACTGCACGAGAACAACACCTCTGAAAACCGCTGCACCGTTTCTCCATTCATAAGATAATGGTCCACAGATCCCATCGATTCCCAAGCAAAGGTCGTCTGCGGCGCTGGCTCGGGGCAGGTAGAGAGAACTCGATTCAATGAAACGAATTCTGACGGCGGTCATCTTAATCCCGCTGGTGCTGGCGTTGATCTTGTGGGGTCCGTTGTGGCTGCAGATGCTGGCCGCATGGATCGTCGCGGAATTAGCGCTTTATGAATATTTAGTGTTGGCGGATGCATCTGGCGCGCGGGTGCCCCGTTGGCTGGTGATGGCATGGTGCGCCGCCTTGTTTGCCGTGGCTTATTGGACGCCGCCGTTGCTGCTGGCGGCCGTGGGAATGTCGGCATTAACGCTTTTAGGAGTTTGCTCGCTGCGTTCGCCCCTGGAACGTATTTTGCCCGATGCAGCCGCGGGAGCGTTTGGCTTGATCTACGTCGCGCTGCCTTTGATCTTTGCACCTTTGTTGACGGCGCAGGAAAACGGAACTTCACTGCTGCTATTCCTGCTGGTGGTGGTGTGGGCTGGAGACATCGTCGCGCTTTATGTCGGACGATCCATCGGCCGTCATCTCATGGCGCCGCAACTCAGTCCAAAGAAAACCTGGGAGGGTGCAGTCGGCTCAGTAGCAGGCAGCATCGCGGCCGGTCTGGGAATTGTCTACCTTGGAACCCATCTCTATCACCACGGCATCGAACTGTTGTTCTATCCTCAACCCTGGTGGTATTGGATCGGTCTGGCGGTACTGTTGAACGTGGCTGCACAAATCGGGGACCTGCTGGAGTCGGCGATCAAACGCGGCGCCGGTGCCAAGGATTCCGGTACGCTGCTGCCCGGACACGGCGGGGTGCTCGATCGAATTGACGCCTTGCTGCTGGCGCTGCCTGTATTGTGGTATGCACTGCTGTTGCGGCAGGCGTATTGAGGGTAGCGATTGCCGTCTCCAGTTAAAAAAACCACGTCAGGAAAATCTTTGAAAAAGCTTACAATTCTCGGTTCCACCGGCAGCATTGGCCAAAGCACCCTGCGCATTGTGGAGAGCTATCCTGACCGCTTTACCGTGGTCAGCCTGGCAGCCGGTCGCAATCTGGACACGATCGTGGAGCAGTGCCGGCGCTGGCGACCGCGGGTCGTTTCCGTCGCCGACGAAACGCTGGCGGACACCCTGCAGCAGCGGCTTCAAGACGCAGGAATCACTGAAATAGAAGTCGTCTATGGGTCGGCCGGTACAGTCCACGCAGCCACTCTGCCGGAGGTCGACTTTGTGGTGAGCGCCATCGTCGGGGTCGCCGGCCTGGAAGCTACCTACGCGGCGATTCAGGCCGGAAAGACCGTCGGCGTTGCCAACAAGGAATGCCTGGTGGCTGCCGGCGAAATCCTGATCGAAGAGGCGCGTCGCCGCAATGTGAAGATTCTTCCGATTGACAGCGAACATAACGCCATCCATCAATGTATGCGCGGCGGAGTTCCACAGGAAGTGCGAGCCATCTGGCTGACCGCCTCTGGCGGTCCGTTCCGGACCACGCCACTGGCGGAGTTTGCAAATATTACCGTGGAACAAGCATTGCGTCACCCGACCTGGGTGATGGGCCAGCGCATCACCATCGACTCCGCCACCATGTTGAATAAGGGCCTGGAGATCATCGAAGCTTGCCGGCTGTTCAATCTGCCGCCCAGCGCGGTGCGCGTGACGGTGCATCCGCAATCGACCATTCATTCCCTGGTGGAGTTTGTCGACGGCAGTATCCTGGCGCAGCTTTCGGTGACGGATATGCGGCTGCCGATTCTGTATGCACTGACCTACCCGGAGCGCATTCCCTCGGATTTGACCTTTGATATGCGCAGCCTGGCGGAGCTGGATTTTTCTCCGCCTGACCTGGAGCGTTTCCCTTGTCTGCGGCTGGCCTATGAGGCTGCTGAGATCGGCGGCGAGTACTGCATTGCGCTCAATGCGGCGGATGAAATCGCTGTGGAGGCGTTCCTGGCAAAACGCATCCCCTTCCCTGCCATACCGCGTACAATTGAGAATGTGTTGCGGCAAACGCCGCACCGGCATCCCGCCACCATTGCGGAAGTGCTGGATGCAGATGAACGGGCACGGGTCACAGCCCGCGAGTTGCTCGCGAAGGACCAGAGAGCGTAAAACCACAGAACGGATACCCCCACACCAGCATGTCATTTGCCTTAATAAGTACGGTCTCCATGCTTGTTGTCCTCGGCGTGCTAGTGCTGGTGCATGAGTTTGGGCACTTTGCCGTTGCGAAGCTGTTCGGCGTGCGCGTCGAAACTTTTTCCATTGGATTTGGCAAGCGCCTGTTCGGCTTCCGCCGCGGCGACACTGACTATCGCATCAGCCTTCTGCCGCTGGGCGGCTATGTAAAAATGGCGGGCGAATTGGGCGGCGACGGAACCATTCCCGTCAACAGCGCTAGCGTACCGGAAAGTGCGGTCCGTGATTCCGGCGATTTGAATTCAAAACCCCGCTGGCAACGCATCCTGATTGCATGCGCCGGTCCCTTCTCCAATTTCATTTTGGCCATTCTGTTGATGACCGCCGTCTATATCGGCCATAACGAGGTAGAGAACTATCTCAGCGAAGCCGCCACAATCGACTACGTAGTACCAGATACAGTCGCAGCCAACGCCGGGTTGCAGCAGGGCGATCGCATTCTGCGTTTCGACACGGTCGAGAATCCTAATTGGGATCAGGTTCTGCAACGATCGATGCTGAATTTGAATCACTCGGTGCCCATTGAGGTACAGCAGCCGGATAGTACGCAGAAACAAACGGCGCTATTTCTGAAATCGCCGGCGAATCCGGACGACTTCAGTTTGGGCGAGGTGGGGTTAACCCCGGAAATTCAGCAATCGCCGCTGAAAGTCGCCATGGTGCAAGCTGGCATGCCGGGCGCCAAAGCAGGCCTGAAATCTGGCGACCAGATTGTCTCGATCGACGGAACTCGCCTGCATTCGCTGCCGTCGATGGTGCTCTATCTGCAACACAATGGTGATCAGCCTGTCACGCTTTCAATTCTTCGCGATGGAAAGCCATTGACGTTGGCGGTTACGCCCGAGAAGATGGCGGGACCCGGCGGGAATGCCCGCTACGAAATTGGATTCAGCGCGGAGCCGCCGCCATCGCATGTCGAGCGACTCTCGCTGCCGCAGGCGTTTACCAAGGCGGTGAAGGAATGCGTGAACGAGACGACAGCTGTGATCGACGTGCTGCGCCGCGTCGTTACCCATCAGATGTCTGCCAAGACGCTGAGCGGGCCGGTCGGCATCGCACGCGAAACGGGTTATGTTGTCGCGCTGCCAGGGTGGTCGCCGATGATGGCGTGGACAGCGTTCATCAGCGTGCAGCTAGGCCTTTTGAACCTGCTGCCGATCCCCATCCTCGATGGCGGAATGATCCTGTTCCTGCTGATTGAGTCGGTGATGCGCCGCGACATGAACGAGAAGTTGAAAGAGCGTGTGTATCAAACCGCGTTCGTCTTCTTCATCCTGTTGATGGTCTTCGTGCTGTTCAACGATCTATCCAAGATCCCCAGCATCGCGCGGCTCAAACTATAAGCGATACGGTTTGAAGCCTGCTATCTCTGCGCCAAAAAATCAGGACCATCGCATTTCCTGGCCTGCTGCCAACGGCCCCTTATGGTAAGGAATGGGCCTGCTGGGGATCGTCAGTCTCCGCGCCTGAGGCTTCTATCTCTTCTTCTTCCAACTCCGATTCGCGAGCCACATTCCGCAGTGAAACCTGCTCCACGCGGGCAAACGCCAGACCTGCTGGTATCACTGTGAGAAAAGTTGTCACGTAGAGCGTCAGTGCGCACGCTGTTGCCGCCTCCGGCCCGACATGCAAAACGCTGGTCAGCACGTAAATGATGGCAACCTGGGAGCCGCCGCCAATGGCCGGTAATTGCGCGAACGAGCCAAACAAACTGCCCGCCATTAACAGGATGGTTTGCGCTGCAGGAATCGAAGCCAGTTCTGGCACAGAGAATGAATGCACCACAACCACATAGGCCCACGCGATCAAGCCCCACGTCAGGAAGGAATAAAACAGCGCCTCCAGGAACGCGCCCCATCCTGCGATGGCATCGAGCCCGTGGCTGAAAGCGAGGATTTTTTCGTGAATGCCGTGGGCCAGCTTCTTTGAAATCAGGCCGAACCAACGGCTGGCCAGGTCGGCAATTCGCTGCCCTGCAAAGCGAATGGCTACGGCGATCAGCGCAAGAACCAGGGCAGCTGCAATTCCGAGATATCCCGCCCGTCGAAATTGTTCGTGGTACGGAAGATTTTTTACCGAGGAACTTATCGACAGTGTAACGGCGATGATGCCGGCCGCTGCCAATAAATCGAACACGCGTTCAACGGCGTAGACCGCCAGTTGCGACGTGAACGTCAGCTGCTGGCGACGGGCGACAAGGTAGGGGCGAACGAATTCCCCCAGCCGACCGAGGATCGCGACCGAGGTAAATCCGATGAATTGCGCTGGAACCATCTGGGCCGGAGTGGTCGGCTTGGAAGGGCGCAAGAATACGCTCCAGCGAAATGCGCGGGAGATGTAGGCTCCGTAGATCAGCACCGTCGCCAGCGCTAGCCGCGACCAGCGAATGGAATCAAAGGTGTGGGTCAGCGTCGACCACTCAAAACTCTTCAACGTCCGAAACTGGATGTAAACCAGAACCACGAGGAGGGCAAAAATTCCGCCCATAACAAGCCATCGATGTCGTTTCATGCAGGTCTTTTCAGGTTTCCTTGTCGGAATTACTTTGACGGCGCGGTTGCAATGGTTGCCATCGAAGCCCAGGCTGGGTGATTGGATTGCCGTTGCGCTTCACGCAACTTCCGCTGATTAAAATCATGAATCACGCGTTCGACGTATCGACGGGTTTCCGCATAAGGTGGGATGCCGTGATAGCGGTCTACGGCTGCAGGGCCCGCATTATAAGCGGCCAAGGCGAGAGCGATATCCTCGTGGTAATACATTAAAAGCGCATCAAGATAGGCGGTTCCGCCGGCGATATTCTGCTCCGCGGCAAAACTGTCGCGCACCCCCAGGTCTTTGGCGGTGGACGGCATGAGTTGCATCAAGCCGCGCGCACCTGCACGAGAAACGGCACGAGTCTTGCCATCGCTTTCAGCATGCACTACGCTTGCCAGCAAGTCCGGATCGAGATGATGTTGCGTGCCCGCCTGATGCAGCAGCGTGGGGATATCCGCGGGTGCAGCCGATTGGGAAGGATGCCGCGTGGGCGTCGCCTCCGAAACGGGCTCTGCCGGAATGGTTTCGACCGCAACAACATCAGCGGCTGCCACATCCAGATAATTTTCATCGGTCGCCGTCAGGTACAGCCGAACCTGCCCATTGAGATTTTCCTGATGATCGCAGACCAGGGCCGATCCGTTGCGCAGTGTCACGCGCTCCACCGCTCGCGCAGCCGTGACCGACCCTGCCAGGGCCGCCAACGCATAGATCAGCGCGATTTTGTGATACGGTTTCATTCGAATTCGTTAACCTTCACGATCTTAGTCGGCAAGCGCGGGTGCAGTCTTTTCCGTGTCCGCTGGATAGCCTACTTCCAGCATACGCAGAATCGCGGCTGCAGCACCATCCTGCTCGTTGCTGGCGGTGACGCTCCAGCCATTTGCGAGGGCCATGGCCAGCAATTCTGCCGGGGAGTTTTCCATCACCACCGCGCGGCCGGCGTACGCCAGCATCTCGGCATCATTCATATTGTCGCCGATGGCGACCACATCCGCAGCCTCGACCCCGCGATCCGCCGCCAGGCGTGCCAGCGCGCTCCCCTTGGAGCAGCCGTTCGGCATCAGGTCCACAATGGCCAGGTCGCGCGCAGGATATTCCGTTCGGTGGACAGAAATCTTCCGGCGCAGGAATTCTGCATCGGCACTGGCTTCATCCAGAACGGCTAGCCCGTCGCGCATCATCGCCAGAGTACCGCAAATCATGGCCTGGACCGGTTCTTCACCCCCGGCAAACGCTCGCTCCAAGGGCAGCACTGCCTCCAGTTCATGCAGATTCGATTCCACCCAGCGTGTCAAGCGCGCATGCAGTGCGGCTATGTCTTCGACCACCAGCGCGCCGGGGCCGGTGCGATCGAACGTGAACACCAGCGAGTTGCGAAAATCATGCAACTGGCGGCATAGTTGCAATGCAGTTTCGACCGGCATGCCAGTGCGGTCGATTGGTCGCCCGCCGAAGGTGCGGGTGATGGCGCCGTTGGAACTAATCAAGACCGTCTCCGGGTCCAGGCCAAGCGGAGCCAGCATGGTCCATGCGAAACTATGACGCCGACCGGTCGCGAAAACCACCTCAACTCCGCTGGAGATGGCTCTGCGCAACGCGTCAGCTGTCACGTCGGTCAGAGCTCCAGTGCCGTTGAGCAGCGTTCCATCGAGATCGCAGGCGAGGATCCGCGGAGGACCGGGCTGACGAAGTGGCATACTTCTAGTCTAATCGGCGACAATGAAATTTCGATGTACGTGGGGAATTTGCGAGATGACACAGCCGGATTCGCGGTGCCCGACCTGCGGCGCACCCATAGGAAAGCAGCAGGCATTCCCGGCCGAGCCGCGTGATGCGCAAAAGAAGGAAGAAGATCGAGAATCCGATCATCGCGGTGTGGTGATGCCTCGACGCACGCGCATCGGCGGCATCATCATGCCGCAATAGTCGCGGGACAATCAGGAGCTCATGACAGAACGCCTTTACTCCACTGACTCATTTCTGACCAATTTCGATGCCGTGGTCACGGACATCCAGGAAGTTTCACGCGCCAGCGGACAATCCCTGTGGCGGGTCGCACTCGACCGTTCGGCGTTTTATCCCGCCGGCGGCGGCCAGCCATTTGACACGGGAACACTCATCGCGACCTCCCGCAGCGGCGCGGAGCTGGTCGCGGAAATTGTCGATGTGGAAGAGGACGAACACGGTGAAGTGTGGCATCACACGTTGAAGCCGTTGGTTGCCGGCACCACAGTGCGCGGCAGTATTGATTCGGCCCGACGACTCGATCACATGCAGCAACATTCTGGCCAGCATTTGCTGTCCGCGGCATTCATTGAGGTTTGCAGAGCGCGAACGGTTTCCTTTCACCTGGGCGAAAATAGTTCGACCATCGATCTCGATGTTGATAGCTTGACGACGAGCACGTTGGAGCAGGTGGAAGAGCGAGCTAATCAAATCATCGCGGAAGATCGACCGGTCACCATGAGCGTTGTTCCGCGAGAGCATGCCGAAAATTTGCTGGCCGCGGGCGAGTTACGCAAGTTGCCGCCACGCCAGGGTGACCTGCGGATTATCACCATTGCAGACTTTGACCGCAATGCCTGCGGGGGCACGCATGTTCGCTCCACCGGCCAAATCGGCGGCCTGCAACTGCGCGGGCTTGAAAAAGTGAAGCAAGGGCTGCGGGTAGAGTTTGTCTGCGGACTACGTGCGGCGCGCACGGCGCGCAACGATTTCAACCGACTGACCGAGGCGGCGCGGCAACTTTCTGTAGGATTTGAAGAAGTACCGCAGGCCATTCAGCGATTGCAGGCGGATGCGAAACAAGCCGCCAAGCACACACTGAGACTGACCAACGAACTCGCGCAATATCAGGCAGCAGAGTTAATCGCGCAGACGCCCGTCGAAAATGGTGTACGGATGATTCAGTTGCAATTGACGGCCGTGAGCCAAGTGGACGCGTCCTACGTAAAAATGCTGGCCAGCAAGATTGCTGCGCAATCGAAGCAGACGATTGCAATCCTCGGATGGAAGCCGGAAGATGCATCGACACCGGCGACTGTGGTGCTGTCACGTAGCGCCGATCTCGACCTCGACTGCGGCACCGTTTTACGCACTACCTTGGCGGCGAACAGCGGACGCGGCGGCGGATCAACAGACATGGCGCAGGGCTCGGCTCCCGCGGAGAAGTTGCAGACAGTCCTCGATCAGCTCGCCGCCCACAGCCGAGAATCAATCTCTACAAAACAGTAGCGCTGCGGGCACGGCCGCGAACAAATATCAGTGACCGTGCGGGCGTGTCGGCGGCGGAATTTCGCTGGAAGGATTCACAGGCGCAGCCTTGGCATGACGTCGGCGATCGAGGTAGGCCAGCAGCAGCATCGCCGACCCGAACAGCAGCAGCACAATCCCCCACACCAGATTGATGTCGATGCCCATCGATTTTTGATAGATCACGCTGCCCTGAGTGAAGAGGCCATAGACCGCCATCATTCCCCCGGTGACGACGAACAGCAGCCCCAGCGGCAGTCGAATATCGAGCCCCATCGCAATTCCCTTCTTGTACGAGCTACAAAAATACCAGGTTCAACACCACTACCATCGCCAGTACCAGGATCGCGAGCGAAGCCGGCCGCTGATACCACAACAGATGTCCTTCGGCTGGCTTGGGCGTCAGCGAATAGACCAATCCGACTAGATCTTTTTCTTCCCGTGGCTTTGTTATCCGACTCAAGCCGATGGTAACGAGGAAGCAGACGCCGAAGGCCCAGATCGCCGTCCAGAAGGTCTGCGCCATGGTGCTGGGATACACATGCAACACAGTGATCCATCCACCATGAATGCCGACACCCGCAACATCCGCGGGCAGCGTCAAACCCGTATGCAGAGCCGCCGCGCAGGTACCGGAAAGCAATCCCCAGAAGGCGCCGTTGGCGGTAGTGCGCTTGGAAAACATACCCAGAAGGAACGTGGCCAGCAGAGGAGCATTCACAAAAGAGAACACAATCTGCAGCGCGTCCATAATGTTGTTAAATGACGTCACAAAATAGGCCGCGCCAATCGACAGCGCCACCCCGCCTATCGTCGCTATTCGTCCCATCCACAGGTAATGCGCATCGGTTCCATTCTTGTGGATGTAGGACTGGTAAATGTCGTAGGTCCACACCGTATTAAAGGCGGTCACGTTTCCCGCCATACCTGACATAAAACTGGCCAGAAGCGCAGTCAAACCCAGGCCCAGCATCCCGGTGGGAAAGAAATGCAGCAGCATGTTGGGAGTAGCCAGATCGTAGTCGAGCAGCGGCTTGCCCTTGTTGTCGGTCAACACGCGACCGTTCACCGGATCGATCTTGACGGGGATCAATCCCCTGCCAACAGGGACAGAGGACGCATCGGAGGTCATGGACGCCGCGGCTGCGCCGCGCGCCACTCCGGGGGCCGGTGCAGTTTGTACTTGCGCCATCATGTGCTGCGTGACTGTGGGAACAGAGATGGCAATCAGTCCAGGCAGAATCACCAGAAATGGAAAAAACATTTTCGGGATGGATGCGATCAATGGAACGCGTCGCGCTGCCAGGTGCGATTCGGCAGCCATCGCACTCTGAATCACCAGAAAGTCCGTACACCAATATCCGAAGGAGAGAACGAACCCCAGACCGAATACGAGCGCGTACCACTCCGTGCCAAGCGGATTGGTACTGGCGTGCGCCATGCCGCGCCAGGAGTGCGTGTACCCCGGCCCCAGGGCGCGTTGAATTCCGTGCCATCCTCCCACATTCTTCAGTCCGATCCAGACCAGCGGCATGAATCCGGCGACGATTAAAAAGAATTGCAGCACTTCGTTGTAGATTGCACTGGTCAGCCCACCCAGCGAGATGTATCCCAGCACAATCACCGCGGAGAGAAAGATTGAAAAATGAAAAATCCAGGTGAGCGGCAGGCCGAAGTGCAAAAAGACTCCATCAAAAATATGCAGCACCTGGATCAGCTTGGCCATGGCGTACATGGAAATGCCGGAGGAAAACACGGTCATGATGGCAAAGGAGCCGGCGTTCCATGCGCGCGTCTTTTCGTCGTAGCGAAGCTTCAGATATTCCGGGACCGATCGCGCTTTGGAACCGTAGTAGAACGGCATCATGAATAGGCCGACAAATACCATTGCCGGAATGGCGCCAATCCAGTAAAACTGGCTGGTGGCGATACCATATTTCGCGCCGGAGGCACCCATGCCGATGACTTCCTGGGCGCCCAGATTGGCGGAAATGAAGGCCAGCCCACAAACCCACGCGGGAAGTGCCCGACCCGCCAGGAAAAAATCTGTGCTGGTTACCATGTGGCGTTTCAGCAGAAAGCCGATGCCCAGCACGAAGGCGAAATAGACCAGCATAATCAGCCAGTCAATGCCGGTCAGATTCGTTTTAAGGCCGATGGCCAGCGCAGAAGCAGTGTGCACGATGTTTCCTCTGAGGTGCGCCGCAAAGGGTTCGTCGCCCGATCCAGATACGACGACGGCATAGCAAAACTGAATCTTACACTGGGCTTCCTTAAGCTGCCCACTTCCTTCGCGGCGACTTCCCTTCTACTCTGGTAAGGTGCCTATCTCCGTTCATCGATTTTCCCGGATAGTTGCCTCCCTGGTGATTGCCACTTGCGTATCCGCTGCTGGCGCTCAGAGTGCTCCCACCGGCGCACCCCCTCCTGGTCCCGCTCTCTCACTCGCCACGCAGCCGATGTATCCGTTGTCTCAGGTTCACGCCGGGCAGCATGGCACAGCGTACACGGTCCTCGAAGGAAGCAAACCCGAAGCGATTGATCTGGAAATTCTCGGCGTACTGCGTGATGCGATCGGGCCCGGCAAAGACATGATTCTGGCGCGACTGCTCGGCACCAAGGCGGCATATGACGGCGTCGTTGCAGGCATGAGCGGCAGCCCAGTCTACATCGACGGCAAGTTGGTCGGAGCCATCGGATTTCGTATTGGCCAGTTCACGAAAGAACCCATAGCTGGGATCACGCCGATCGCGCAGATGTTGGAAGTTGCGAAGGAAGATGATCGGCCGTCGGCAGGAAATGCTGCAGTCGCATCGGCGGCAGACATGCCTCAGGATTCAACAAACAGCCTGTTCACGCCGGCCGCGGTGCAGACCCCACCTACGGGCAACGCGATGCCCTGGTCGACGGGAGCTGACGAGGTAGTGCATCCCATTGAAACCCCGCTGGTCTTCGATGGATTCTCGCCTCAGGCCATCCACATGTTTCAACAGCGCTTTCATTCCTACGGGCTAACTCCGGTTTCCGGATTGGGAAGCGCAACGCCCAACGTGATTGATCCTGCGCCCGTCGTTCCCGGCTCTGCAATCAGCGCCATCATCGTCTCGGGCGATTTTGACATGGCAGCCACCTGCACCGTCACCTATGTCGATCCCAAGCGATTGCTGGCCTGCGGACATCCCATCACGCGCTTCGGCGATGTTTCACTGCCCATGACCAAGGCCCAGGTCATCACCACCGTGGCGTCCTCGCTGGAGCCGATGAAGATCATCAACACCACGGAGACGGTGGGATCGTTTACGCAGGACCGCGAATCCGGCATCCTGGGCGTGTTTGGGAAAAAAGCCAGCATGATTCCAGTAACGCTGGCGCTGGGAGGAATTGCCCAGCCGCATACCTATCATTTCTCTGTTGTCGAGCATCCACGCCTCACCTCCGCGGCGCTGCTGGCGACGGTGTACCAGGCGATGCAAGACACCAATGGCTACAACGATCCCTCTACCGATGAACTGCGAGGAACCATTTCAATTGCAGGATTTCCTGATGTGCACATTGATGACTGGTTTGCGGCCACCAATCAGGAGCCGGCGAGTCTAGCCGTCGCCATCGCCGTGGCCCAGCGCTTCGAAAGCCTTTACGGCAATCCGCGCGAAATGCCGTCGATTCGCAAAGTCTCCCTGACGCTGGATACATCACCCGGCAGACAGTCTGCACGACTCGATGAAGCCCGGATATTGGAGAGCCGTGTCCATGCTGGGGACCATGTCACTGTGGAAGCGACGCTGCATCCCTATCGGGAACCACAGCGCATCCTCCGCTGGACGGTCGCTTTGCCTGCCACCCTGCCGCCGGGACAGGTTCGCTTGCTGATCAGTGATGGCACCACGCTCGACCACACCCTGCATTTGATTCCCAATCCTGCTGCGCCTCCTCTCGGTCTGGGCGCAACGATTGCGCGGCTCAACCAGATGCATCCGAATAATTTGCTCTATGCAACCTTGCTGGCACCGGTGCCGCAAGCCATGGTGCAAGGCCAGGATCTCCCGGCAGTTCCGCTTTCCATGGCGAATGTTTTGCAGCCGGTGGAAAACAATGGAAGCTTCTCGATCGATGGAGAAACCGCCATCTCGCTCGAGTCTGAGCCATTGAACATGGCGGTTTCCGGATCGCAGGTTGTCACCATGAACATTCAACCCTGACATTCGATTCACCCTTGTGGTGTACTTTAGGGGATACACTTTTCGCTTTCACCTCACCCCGAAAGAAGAGAATAACTTCGATGAGCACGATTCATGGCTACGCCACCCACGCTGCTGGCGCTGAACTTCTTCCCTACAAATATGAAGCGTCGGAATTGAAGCCAAACGAGGTCGAGGTTGCGATCACGCATTGCGGCATCTGCCACAGCGACCTGCACCTGATCGACAATGATTGGGGAATCACACAGTATCCCTTCATCCCCGGGCATGAAATCGTAGGCACCGTTTCCGCCCTGGGCAGTCAAGTGAAAGATCGCAGCGTAGGCCAGCGCGTGGCTGTGGGATGGCAGGCCGACTCTTGCGGCACCTGCGAGTGGTGTTTGCGCGGCGATGAAAATCTTTGCGCCAAAAGTGTTGCGACCTGCGTGCATCGCCACGGGGGATTTGCGGAGAGAACCCGGGTGAATGCACGCTTCGCGATTCCTGTACCCGACGCGCTGCCCAGCGAGGGCACGGCTCCGCTGATGTGCGGCGGCATTACTGTTTACAACCCGATTCGCACTGCTGGTATTTTTCCCGGATCGCGCGTCGGTGTGGTTGGTATTGGCGGACTCGGCCATCTCGCGCTGCAATTCGCGCGTGTATTCGGTGCGGAAGTGACTGCCATCTCGACTTCACCCAATAAAGAAGCTTGAAGCGAAATCGATGGGAGCCCATCACTTTGTCAATTCGCGCGAGAACGAAGCCATGAAGAAGCTGGCCGGATCGTTCGATTTGATTCTGTCGACTATCAATCAAGATCCCGACTGGAACACGCTGGTTGCGGCGCTGCGTCCGCGCGGAACCTTGGCGGTTGTCGGTGTCCCGCCTAGCCCGATTTCCGTTCATGCGTTTCCAATGATCGCCGGTCAGCGCAGCCTTGCCGGCAGCCCCAGCGGCAGCCCTAGCATGTTGCAGGAGATGTTGACGGTCGCCGCGCGGCACGGAGTGAAGGCAATTACCGAAGCCTTTCCCATGGCCAAGGTAAACGCCGCCGTGGCAAAGCTGAAGAAGAACCAGGTCCGTTATCGCGCTGTCCTGAGTAATTAGGTGCGGAACATCCGCACGCCAACGCGGCTGTGGACCTGGTATATCTCGTCCTGAAACTGCTTTTACTAATCTGAGATGAGTGCCCGACGGTAGCCGGGCACAGGGTATTCAAAGGGACCTGAAGCTCCAGCTTCAGGAGAGACCGCCAGATTTCCACGGTTCTCTGTCGGCGGTGGATGTTCTACTAAGAAGCTACCTGGTGAAGTTCCTGTTCCGCTCGCAACCAATCCTGCTCTGCGTATCCATCCTGGTAGCCGCGCTCCGCCCAAAACTTCCGCGCCAGTTGCTCGATCTGCTCGCGAGAGGGCGCCGGCCTGGTGATTTCAACTGGTTGTTCTTTTTTCGCTGCAGTCTTGCGTGGCTTTGCAGGTGTCTTCGTCTTTTTTACAGTATCGGTCATTTCCTCTTCCTATGTCAGATTCGCCTCCAATGTACGGGGCTCCTCTTCCAGAATACGAAATTTCCTCTTTTGCGCGAACGACACTTTGATCCGATTTACTTTTATTTAACTCAGCCCATGCCCTTGCGGTTGTGGGTTGATTCTTTACAGTTCTTGCGGCTATCCCGCGGCCGGATGAGTTTCTGCTGGCTTGAACTTGCGAAGGAATATGCCCAGCGATCCGCCCTGCAATACCATCGAGAACACCACAACAATGTAGGTAGTCGCCAGGATCCAGGTGCGACCATCGCTCAACGGCAGAGCAAGCGCCAAGGCCAGCGACAATCCACCATGCAAGCCGCCCCAGGTCAACACCAGTATGGAACTC
The DNA here is from genome assembly GCA_963737095.1 of uncultured Acidobacteriota bacterium. GTDB lineage: Bacteria > Acidobacteriota > Terriglobia > Terriglobales > Acidobacteriaceae > JAKAAZ01. The sequence goes on along the minus strand of CAVTRK010000008.1, from coordinate 218,730 downwards.
TCTCGTCCACGCCCAAGCCAGCGAATGCATCGCAGCACAATAGCTACGACGGCCAGGCGAACCGCGACCACAGTCACGATCGCGGTGGCTCCAGAGCGCACCAGGAACCAATGGAACGGTATCGCCAGCACTTCCAGACCCAGCAAAACGAACAGCACGCCATTCTGCACCTCATCGACCATCTTCCAGAAATCATCGACGCGCTCGTTCGCGACCAATTTGGCAGGGTGACTCATATTGAATCGCCGCAGCGCAATGGCGGCCGCAACCGTCTCCAGCGGACCGGAGAGATGCAATATGTCCGCCAGAGCATAACCACCCAGAGCCAGCGATAGTGTCAGCAAAACGTCCACCTGAAATGCATCGACCTGTCGCATTAAGAAGAAAGTAATCCAGGCCAGAAATATTCCCAGCGCAAACCCACCGCCCACGCTGAATAGCAGCGACACCAGGATGTGCGGCACCGAAGGGCTAACGCCATGGGAGGCGTTCAGCAAGGTCACGAAGATGACGACGCCCACGCCATCGTTGAACAGCGATTCGCCGGCCAGTTGCGCTTCGACATGATGGGGCACACCGACCCGGCGCAGCATTTCCAGGACCGCAATGGGATCCGTGGGCGAAATCAATGCGCCGAATAACATGCACTGAATCCATGGCGCCTGGATGCCGAGCAGGGGCAATATCCAGTGCATCAGAGCGGCGATCGCGAAAGTGGAGATCACGGTTCCCACAACAGCCAGAACAGCGACCGTCAGGCGCTCGCGTATCAGGGATTCGATATCCAGCAGAAATGCACCCGCAAACAGCAGCAGCGGCAGCATGCCATGCAGGATCAGCCGTTCGAAATCGATTTGTCGAACCAAGCTGGTGGCCCATGGCCGCAGCCCCAGTGCGTATTCCCCGATGCTCACCAGGAACAGCGAGCATACGACCGTCAGGAACATGGTTCCGATGGTGGTGGGCAGCTTCAGCCAGCGAGCGCTGATCCAGCCGAACAGGGCTGCAATCGCGACCAAAACACTGATAAGTTGAAGTATCGTCATCGAGCCAGGGCGCTACCCTTCCGAGTGTACCGGACGTCCAGGGCGTTCCATCTCCAATCCAATGCCGGCGAGTTCAAAATATCCTCCCCAATCAGGCGATGCGCGGAAAGTGAGTCGCATTCGGTACACTCAAACACAGCATGTGGACCCGTCTAATTGTTGGCAGTGCGATCCTCTCCATATCAGTTCTTGCGCAGGCGCAGGGCACGCAACTCTGGCAACAGTCGAGCTATGAAAGTTTCGAGGCCGGAACGCCTCACGGCGTCGCCATCCGCAGCGATGGCAGGCTGGAGAGTTCTCCGGTTGCGAGCGAGGTGCTGACTACCGCAGCCGCTGATGTCTGGTCTGTCGCCGTCGACAAGCGAGGCAATATTTATTTAGGTACGGGCTCGCCCGCGATGGTGTTAAAGGTGACGCCTGACGGCAAATCCACGCCGCTGTTGCAGACCAAAGATGTCTCCGTGCAGGTGGTGAAAATTGGACCCGATGGAATGCTGTACGCCGCCACCTTACCGAACGGCAAAATCTATCGCATCGATCCTAACGGACCAGAAGTGAAAATCGATAACGCTCCACACCCTGTGTACAAGCAAGGGGAGAAAGCGCCGGCCGCAGAGGGGCCCGCGCCGAACGTGGTTTTCGATTCCAGCGCGCTGAATCCCAAGGAAACCTACATCTGGGACCTCGCCTTCGATACATCCGGAAGAATGTACGTAGCCACGGGCGGTCCAGCGAATATCTATCGCGTCGACCTGAAAAAACCAGGAGCTGCGCCTGAAAAGTTTTTCTCCAGCAGCGAACAACATATTCGCTGCCTGCTATTCGGCAGAGATGGCACCCTCTACGCAGGCACCGATGGCCGCGGTCTGGTGTATCGCATCGATCCAAGCGGCAAAGGCTTTGTGCTTTTTGAAGCGCCCAATCAGGAAATCCCGTCCATGGCGCTCGACCTAGAAGGGAATCTCTACGTGGCAGCGCTGGGGGAGAAAGGAAAGTCCACGTTGCCGCCGTTGAATGTTCACAGCGGCCCCACCATGACGGCCAGCATCACGATTTTGCTGCCGGGCTCTATTGCCTCTTCGCACGACAGCACGCTGGTCCCGAAAGGCACCGTCATCTACCAGATTTCCCCCGATGGCGCTCCGCGACAACTATGGGCTTCAACACATGATGTAGTGTATGCGTTGGCGTGGCAGCACAATTCTGATGCCCGGCAAAGCGGACTGTTGGTCGGCAGTGGTAATCAGGGGCATCTCTACCGTATTTCTCTCGACGGCTCCTATGCCGATCTGGCGCATCTGGAAGCCACCGATGCGACTGCCTTTGCGCAGTCGGACAACAACCTATACGTTGCCACCAGCAACACCGGCAAGCTCTATCGCTTGTCTGGCGGTAGCGCCGGATACGGCGACAACTCGACTTACATTAGCCCGGTGGCGGATGCGAAATTCAGCTCTGAATGGGGGCGTCCGGAATTAAGGGGCAGCGGGCACTATGACCTTTTCGCTCGCGTCGGCAACATTGAGCAGCCCAGCGAGGGTTGGACTGACTGGCTAGCCATCAACCCGTCTGCGGCTCCGCCAAAATTTCCGCGAGCCCGCTATCTGCAATGGAAAGCAGTACTGCATGGGGACGCGACCTTGCGCCAGGTTGGCTTCTACTACCTGCCGCAGAATGTTGCTCCGGTTGTCGATGACATTGTGGTCGAGATGCATGCTCGCGTGATCCCCGGCCTCAACCAGGAAGGCCAGGTCGCGCCTGTGCAAATCAACTTTCCTGCCGAGTCGACCGACGCGGTGATTTACGAAACACAGCAGACCTCGCAGCCTTTGATGGCGGTCCGGACGCCGGGATGGGCGACGGTTCGCTGGAAGGCGCATGACGAAAATGGCGACCATCTGCACTACTCCGTTTATTATCGCGGAGCGGATGAAGCCAACTGGTTGCCGCTCGAACAAAACCTTTCGCAGACCTATCTCTCCTTTGACCAGAACCGGATTCCAGACGGCTATTACAAACTGCGCATCATCGCCACGGATGCGCCCTCGCATCTGGCCGGCAATGCACTGACCGGATACAAAGACAGCACCCAATTTCTGCTCGACACGATGCCGCCGGTACTTTCTCCAGTGCAGGCGACGTTGAGTTCGCAATCAGCTGACTCGATTCACGTGGTCTTCGACGCACAGGACAAGCTTTCTACCATCGCGCGCGCCTATTATTCAGTCGACGCGGGTCCGTGGCAATACATCGACCCGGTAGGAAGCCTCAGCGATTCCATGCACGAGCATTACGATTTCACCGCAGCCATCCCGAAACACGCGGGTGAAGTTTCGTTGGCAGTACAGGCCGCATCTCCGCAGCAGCATGTGGTGGCGGTGCGAGTGATGAATCGCGCCGGCAATACCGCCACTGGGAAAACTGTGGTGCAGTAAGCGTGCGTGCAGCCATGAGCGAGTCTTCGAATGCGCTTTGAACTGTTTGTCGCCAGTCGCTACCTGAGAGCCAAGCGTCGCCAGGCAGTGGTCGGTGTCATCACGGCGATTTCGATCATAGGAGTGGCGGCCGGCGTGGCTTCGCTGATCCTGGCGCTGGCGATTACCAATGGAATGCAGCGCGACCTGCAGAAGGGCTTGTTGAGCTCAACTGCACAAGTGCAATTGATGCGCACCGCCAGCGATGGTATCCAAGATTGGCGCAGCCTCACGGATCGCTTGCGCACCCTGCCGCATGTCACCGCCGCGGCTCCGGCTCTCTACGGCCAGGTATTAATTTCGCGCGGAGCCCGATCCGGAGGCGCGCTGGTCAAGGGGATTCTGCCCTCAGAAGAACGCACTGTCAGCAGCCTGCTGGACGACATTAAGCAAGGAACTGCGGCACCGCTCGCGCCGAAAGCCGATCAGGATGCGACCGGCACGCTTCCGCCGTTGGTAATCGGCTCCGATCTTGCCGACACGATTGGTGCAGGCGTGGGTGACAGCGTTTTAGTCACCAGCCCGCAGGGCGAGCTAACTCCGTTCGGACTGGTGCCAAAGTACGAGCGGTTTCAAGTTGTCGGAATTTTCCATTCCGGTTTCTATCAATATGACTCCTCTTTCGCGCTGGGGCGGCTGACAGATATTCAACATTTGTTCGGGGAACCAAATATCGTTTCCATCATCAGCTTCAAAGTCGACAACATGTACCACGCCGATCGGATTGGAAACGAGATCGAGAAGGCCGCCGGTAGTGGCTATATGACTCAAAACTGGATGGAGCAAAATCAGCCGTTGTTCCATGCACTGGCCGAAGAGCAGGCGGTCACATTTATCGTAATTGGACTCATTGTGTGCGTGGCGGCACTGAACATCCTGATCGCGCTCACCATGATGGTCATGGAGAAGACGCGCGACATTGCCGTGCTGATGTCCTACGGCGTTCGTCCGTCACAGGTGCGGCGGATTTTTGTGTGGCAAGGGATGCTGATCGGCATTCTTGGAACTTCTATTGGGCTGGCGCTTGGGTACATCCTGGCCTGGGCTGGAGGCCATTACCGCATCATCCACTTGTCGGCTGCTGTGTACTCGCTGGATTACCTGCCCTTCGCCCCGCGCTGGCAGGATGGCGTCATCGTGGCCGCAGTGGCGCTGGGCGTTTCGCTGCTGGCAACCCTTTATCCCTCGTCTTCAGCCGCAAAAATTCTCCCCGCCGAAGCATTGCGCTACGAATAGCGCAACGAATATTCTCGATATCCGCGGCCATGGCGTCTTACACTTGTGTGCGGAGAGGACAAATGAGCTCACAGAATGCGGTCGCTGGACCTGAAGATTGGCCGGAACTTCCCCTAGACGCATGGCAGGACACGTATGACACGTTGCATATGTGGATGCAGATTGTCGGCAAGGTTCGGCTGGAACTGAGTCCCCCTTTGAATCACTGGTGGGAGGTCCCGCTGTACGTCAACGCAGTGGGTCTCACTACCTCGGCGATTCCCTACGCGAAGGGCATCTTCGAAGTCCAGTTCGACTTCACCGATCACAAGTTGACCGTGCAGACCAATCATTCGACCGGCGCAACCATCAAGCTGGCGCCTCGTTCTGTCGCGGATTTCTATCGCCTTTTCATGGCGACCCTGGCCGAGCTTGGCATCGAGGTGAATATCTGGCCGATGCCGGTTGAGATTCCAAATCCAATTGCGTTCGATCAGGACACGCAGCACAAATCCTACAACCCGGAATACGCCAACCGGTTCTGGCGAATCCTGGTCAGTTGCGATTCGGTATTTAAGGAATTTCGCTCCAGATTTATCGGCAAGTCCAGCCCATCGCATTTTTTCTGGGGAAGTTTTGATCTGGCGGTCACTCGATTTTCTGGGCGTCGCGCGCCGGAACGCGTGGGTGCAGATCCCATTACCAGAGAAGCGTATTCGCACGAAGTGATCAGCGCGGGATGGTGGCCGGGCGGCGGCGATATTTCCGGGCCGGCGTTTTACGCCTATGCGGCGCCAGAGCCGGAAGGATTCTTAAAGCAGCCGGTGCGCCCTGAAAAAGCCTTTTATCATCCGCAGCTAAAAGAGTTTCTGCTGATGTATGACGACCTGCGGCAGGCGAGTTCACCGCGAGCGATGCTGCTGGAATTTCTGCAGAGCACGTACGAAGCGGGCGCGAATACTGGCAACTGGGATCGCAAGAACCTGGAAAAGTCGTCGGCCTGAGGCGTGGTATTCGATTCGAATTTTTAAGTTGCCCTGGCAGATAAATGTATGTTTTGAACGTAATTGATTGCTAAGGCAACTAATTGTTTCGGGCGTTTGCAGGACTTCGAAAAAAAAGGGAGTGCCACGATTTTCAAGAAAATTGCGGTGGCATTTGACGAGTCCCCGGAAGCAGCGCGAGCCTTCCAATCCGCACTGGAACTTGCCAAGAATAGCGGAGCGGAACTTACGATGATACCTGTCGTTGAGCCATGCCAGCTTACGTAAGTTATGTCTCGGCGGTGACTCCGGATGTGCCCCAAATTCTGAAGCAAGAGAGGCAAACCTTCTGTTCTGAGCTGCATCTCAAGGCCAGACAAATCGCTCAGCAGGCAGGGGTGCAGCTGGACATTGAAACGACTGAGCCAACAAGATCGACGGCCTGCTTCACGTGATCGATGAAGTATTACGGGATCTGCTGGCGATTGGTCTGCGGCGCGAACAGGGCGGATTCAGTGGATTTATCGGAGGCAGGGCGCACCGCCTGGCATTGCATGCGAAATGTAACATCCTTGGAATTCGTAAGAGAGTTGCGGTGGAAAGCGAGCACTACGCATCGCAGAATTTATGAGTACAATCGTGATCGAATGATTATCCGTGCTAATTTTCCATGCTCGATTCTTTAGACAATAAGACTTCCCTGAACGAGCTAGCGGACCAGTTGCTGCTGCGCACCCAACGCGTGGAGAGACAGCTGGAGCAATTACTGGCGAATATTCCCGCCGGTTACGCCACGCTGGACCGCGATTGGACATTCACATTCGCCAACCAGCAGGCTGTTCAGGGCAGCCGGCAGCGGCCTGAAGATTTTATAGGCAAGAACGTTTGGGAAATCTGGCCGGAACTTGCCGGCAGCGCACTGGAACAGCACTTCCGCAGCGTCATGGAGACAGGGATCCCGGCTCACTTCGAGTATCACGGGGAGCGATATGATGCCTGGTTCGAGATGCATGTCTACCCTACCGAGGACGGCATCAGCGTCTACTTTCAGGAAATCACCAAACGCAGGCAAGCCGAAGAGGCCTTGAAGGCCAGCGAACAGCGCTATCGCGCATTTACTGAGCTGAACCCGCAGTTGATCCTGATGGCTGACACGCAGGGCATGCTCAGCTTCGCGAACCAGCGGCTATTGGATTACACGGGCCTGTCGCTGGAAGAACTTCTTGGCGAAGGTTGGCGCAAAGTGATACATCCGGAAGACGAGTTGCGCACGTTAGCGGCTTGGATGGAAGCGCTGGCCAGAGACATCGATTTTCAAGTGGAAACCCGTCTTCGTCGTGGATCCGATGGAATCTACCGCTGGTTTTGGGTTCGGGGATTGCCGGTTCGCGACGACCACGGCAAGACGTTGTATTGGCTCGGTGTGTGCATCGATATCCACGACTACAAGCTGACCATGGAGGAATTGCGGAAGAGTCAGCAGGAGGCCGAGCACCAGCGACTGGAATTGGAGACGATGTATCGGACTGCGCCAATCGGGCTGGCTCTGTTTGATCCAGTTGAATTTCGTTACCTGCGGCTGAACGATCGTCAGGCGGAAATCGTAGGCCTACCGATGGAAGAGATTCTTGGCAAGACGCTCACCGAAATCGCTCCCATTGAAGGCTTGAACGAGATGTTTCAGCAGGTCGCGCACGGTACGCCGATCACCAACGATCTGCTGGAAGGCGAATTGCCGATGGACCCGGGAAACCATCGGTACTGGACGGTAAATTACTATCCGGTTTACCGGCCCGATGGAACGATTCGCGCGATTACGGCTGCTTCCCTTGAGATCACAACGCAGAAACGCGCCGAGAAAGCGCTGATCCAGAGCGAGAAGCTGGCGGCGGTGGGACGACTTGCCAGTTCCATTTCGCACGAAATCAACAATCCGCTAGAAGCGGTGACGAACTTGTTGTACCTGGCGCTGAATCATGAAGAGCTGCCTGCGGCCACGCGACGGTACCTTGAAACCGCGCAGGCAGAGTTGACGCGGGTGTCGCACATCGCGACTCAAAGTTTACGGTTCCATCGGCAAACCATGAATCCTGCGCGGATCGATCCAAACGAGCTGATCGATTCCGTGGTGGATCTGTACCAGGGCCGGTTGCTGAATTCAAACATTCAGGTGATTTCCAAATATAGGTCCACCAAGCGAGTCTTGTGCTTCGAGAATGACATTCGACAGGTGTTGAACAATTTGATCGCCAATGCGGCGGATGCAATGCGACATGGTGGAAAGCTGTTCCTGTGCAGCCGCAATGCGACCCACTGGAAAACCGGTCAGTCCGGAGTGCGCATCACGGTGGCCGATACCGGGCATGGCATGTCCGCGGACGTAAGAAAGCGCATTTTCGAACCTTTTTACACCACCAAGGAAGTGAACGGAACCGGCCTGGGACTATGGATTTCGCGAGGAATTGTGACCCGCCATCACGGGACTCTGACGCTGAAAAGTAGCCAGAAGCCGGGCAGGAGCGGGTCCGTTTTCAGCTTATTTCTGCCGGATGAACAAAATCCAGCCAAGCCGACGCAATAGCAAAAAATCCTGCTCACGCTATCCCGGACATTTTAGGAATGACTGCAGCGATTGCAGCGGCGCGCATTTTTGCATCCGACTTATTAGTGGTTGGTTGAACCGACCGCGACCATTTCGAATGCAGGAGAACGTATCGCATTGCTGCCCCACTTTAGCTTGCCTAATGCCGCTCAACTTTACGCGTTTGCCGGACATTTCATTCGCATCGTCATTATTTTGCTGGCGGCCTGGATCATCACCACGCTCATCAGCCGTTGGTTCCCTCACCTGCGCAAGCGCATCGTCACCCACATGGTGCAGCAGCGTGGGGGTACCGACATAGAACTGGAAAAGAGGGCGGCGACGCTCAGCGGCATTATTCGCACGACTCTGGCCGTCACCCTCTGGATTCTGGCCATCGTCATGGCGCTGCGGGAAGCCGGATTCGACATCGGGCCGATCCTGGCGGGCGCTGGCATTCTAGGCTTGGCGGTTGGCTTCGGCGCTCAGAACCTGGTGCATGACGTCATCTCGGGGATGTTTTTACTTCTGGAAAATCAAATCCGCGTGAACGATGTGGCGATTTTGAATGGCACCGGCGGGCTGGTGGAAGCGATTCACCTGCGGACTACAGTCTTGCGTGGACAAGACGGAACGGTGCACATCTTCCGCAATGGAGCCATCACTACGCTGTCGAACATGACTCACGGCTATTCCTATTACCTGTTTGACCTGGGAGTCGCGTACAAGGAAGACACCGATCACGTGATTGAAGTGTTGAAGGGCATTGCCGATGAGCTAATGCAGGAAGAGACGTACAAGAGCATCATCCTGGAGCCGCTGGATGTGATCGGCGTGGACGCCTTTGGCGATTCGGCGGTGATGATCAAGGCACGATTCAAAACGCTTCCCATCCAGCAATGGACGGTGGGGCGGGAGATGAACCGTCGCATCAAGAAAAAGTTTGACGAGGTCGGCATTGAGATTCCATTCCCTCACACCAGTATTTATTTTGGCGAAGCGAGCAAGCCTTTTCAGCTGCAGGTGAAATCGGATGCGGAACAGGACCGCGAACAGATGAAGGCATTGATTCGCGAAGTTCAGGCAGAGAACCACGGCTGACAGGTCGACTTGTTTAATTCCGTGAGTGTCCTTGCTTGCCTCCCTTTCAATCACCGCAGTGGCAACTTGAAGGATAGGCCGCGCTTATTTTCGCGGTGATGCCGGTGGGATGGTGGGCTTCGCTTCGACAATGCCGACATTTTCGCCTCCCACTTGGTGCACCCCTATGAGGGTGAAGCCCGCTGCCTCAAGAAGCGCTCTCCATTCACGCTCGCTGCGTTCTTTGCCGCCGGTGACAGCCAGCATGTTCAGGTCGCTCATGAGGCGGCCCTCCAACTGCGGGTCGGCGTGCGAGACAAGCGGAGGAAGGATGAATTCAATGATCAGCAGGCTTCCATCCGGTGGCATCACAGCATGGCAGTTTTCGAGGATCGTGATGGCCTCAGCATCCTGACGCCCGTGGAGTACGTGTTTCAGCATGTAGACATCCGCACCCGCCGGAACCGATTCCATCAGATCGCACACGATCAGTTCGCATCGGAATGAAGGATCTTCCTTCGCGAAACGAGGCCGCGTCGCGTCGATGCTGGCTTCGAGGTCGACGAGCATGCCGCGCAGGTGCGGGTGGAGCGCCAGCACTGCAAGGATCAGCGAGCCACCGCCGCCACCGAGATCGGCGACCACTTTGGCACGAGAAAAATCCCATGCCTTTGCGATGGGCGCATACCCCTCCGCCGGAGCCGTGCCCATAACGGCACGAAAAATTGAACCTGCTTCAGGATCCTGTGACCAGCGCGAAGGAACGTTGGGGTCGCGGACATCATGGGCAGGTAACCCGGTACGCACGCAATCAGTCAGCAGGGACCATTCATCTGCGAGCAGATCGGCCCAGAAGACGACGGACGGCCACACAGTATGAGGAGCATCTTTTCGCAGGGGCTTGCCGAAAGCCGTCAGGCGAAAATGTTCGGGCGTGGTTTCTTCTGTCACCCCGAGGCTGGCGAGCGCACGCAGCAGTCGGTACAAGGCACTGGGATCAGCCTGGCACTTTTCGGCCACGTAGGCAATGCTGCGAACTTCATCCCCGAGCGCGTCGGCAACGCCGAGGCGAGCTGCCGCGCAAAGGATGCGGCTGCGGGAATAGGCCATTGCCATTTCCACCAGACCCTGATTCGGGGTGACATTGCCGATACCGCCGCTGGCTTGTGACATGAGGGCCCTCGATTCCAGAGAAGAATAGCAAATAGACACCCATTGAGGCTGAATAGGTGTGGCAAACGCCGCGACGGAGCGCACCTGGCGTCTTTTGGTTGCTGGCGGATTATGATAGAGGCAGGCATGACCCAACAATCCAGCCGCGACGTCGCCTCGCCTCCAGGGGGTGAAGAGCCGGCGCCAGCACGCGAATCTTCCGCAGCGGTGGATGGCAACGAGGCGTTGCTGCGTGTTGAAAATCTGCGTAAGGAATACCGCAGCGGGACGCAACCTCTTGTGTTATTTGACGGACTGAACCTGAGCGTGCGACAGGGGGAGATGGTCGCCATTGTTGGCGAATCAGGTGCGGGCAAAAGTACTTTGCTACATCTGCTGGCGGCTCTTGATCGTCCCTCGGCTGGTGACGTATACTTCGCCTCAACCTGGCTAGGAAAATTGAGTGCGGCAGAGGCTGCTACCTTTCGTAACCGCGAAATTGGCTATGTATGGCAACTGCACTACCTGTTGCCGGAATTTACGGCTCTGGAGAATGTGGCGATGCCGCTGCTCGCACGGGAAGAACCGAAAACATCCGCCTTGGCGAAAGCGCAGGAACTGCTGCGCGAAGTCGGGCTGGAAGCCAGAGTGCACCACCTTGCCGGAGAGCTTTCTGGTGGGGAACAACAGCGCGTTTCGCTGGCACGGGCGTTGGTCACCCAACCCCGGTTACTGCTGGCCGACGAGCCAACGGGCAACCTCGATAACCGTACGGCCGAAGCTGTGTTTGGCGTGCTGGAACGGCTGCACACCACGCATCGGTTAACCTCCATCCTCGTCACCCACAACATGGAAATGGCAAAACGTTGTGGACGCACGCTCCGGTTGCACGAAGGCCGGTTGCACGAAGTTTGGCTGCATGAAAGCGCATTGGGAGAGGCATCCGCAGCGGGCCACACTGCATCTTCTGAGACGCCGGGGCATCCAATTGTTCGTACCGCAGTTCCGGGTGCAAACCGCACAGGGACGGCATGAGCCAAGGGGGGAATATGTTCGAACGGTACACGGAGAAAGCGCGGCGCGTGATCTTTTTTGCGCGCTACGAGGCCAGCCAATTTGGCTCGCCCTACATTGAAACGGAGCACCTGCTGCTTGGACTCTTGCGTGAGGATAAGGCGTTAAGCAATCGCTTCCTGCGCTCCCATGCCTCAGTGGAATCGATTCGCAAACAGATTGAGGCGCACACCACGATTCGCGAGAAGGTTTCGACCTCGGTCGATCTGCCGCTGTCGAATGAATGCAAACGAGTTCTTGCGTACGCCGCGGAAGAAGCGGAGCGGTTGTCAAACAAACACATTGGCACCGAGCATCTGTTGCTAGGATTGCTGCGGGAAGAAAAATGCTTTGCTTCAGAGATTTTGCTGGAGCGTGGGCTGAGGCTTTCTACGGTTCGCGATGAGCTGGCGAAGACGACGCAGGAGCGTGCTCCGCAGGCAGCGCGCAATCGTGAATCGAGTATCCTGGCGGAGTTTTCGCGCGACCTGACGCAGGCGGCGCTCGATAACCAACTCGATCCGCTGGTGGGTCGCGATGCGGAAGTGGACCGGGTCATCCAGATTCTGTGCCGGCGCACCAAGAACAATCCAGTACTGATTGGCGAGCCGGGCGTGGGTAAGACTGCGATCGTGGAAGGCCTGGCGCAGCGTATTTCAGACGGCGATGTTCCTAGTTTTCTGGCGGATAAGCGAGTGCTGGGGCTGGATCTGTCGCTGATCGTTGCGGGCACAAAATATCGCGGGCAGTTTGAAGAGCGGCTGAAGACGATCATGAAAGAGTTGATGGAGAATCAAAACTCCATCATCTTTATCGATGAGCTGCACACGCTGGTGGGCGCGGGTTCGGCCGAAGGATCGCTGGATGCTGCGAACATTTTGAAGCCGGCTTTGTCGCGTGGGGAAATCCAGTGCATCGGCGCGACCACGCCTGCAGAGTATCGCAAGTCGATCGAAAAAGATCGGTCGCTGGAACGTCGTTTTCAAGCGGTGAAGGTGCCGCCACCGAACGAAGAAGATGCGGTGAAGATCATCATGGGGATCAAAGATCGCTATGAGAAGTTTCATGCGGTCAGCTATACGGACGATTCGATCCAGTTTGCGGTGTATCACTCCAGCCGCTATATTCCGGATCGCTTTTTGCCCGACAAGGCAATTGATCTGATCGATGAGGCGGGAGCGCGGGTGAAGCTGCGGCAGACTTCCCTGCCCGAGGAAATCACGGAGATTCAGAAGCGGATCAAATTCATTGTTCATCGCATGGAAAACGCGATTGCAAATCATGAATTTGAAAAGGCGCGGTTCTATTCCGATGAAGAGCGGAAGGAACGGGAGAACCTGCGCGCGCTGCGCGACAAATATCATCTGGATGATTCGACCGCGGGCGTGGTGACGCGGGAAGACATTGAAGATGTGGTGAGTCGCTGGACGGGCGTGCCGGTCACTTCCATCAAAGAGGAAGAGACGCAGAAGCTGCTGCGGGTGGAAGAAGAACTGCACAAGCGGATCATTTCGCAGGAGAAGTCGATCTCGGCGCTGGCAAGGGCGATTCGTCGCTCTCGTGCCGGCCTTAAGTCTCCCAACCGGCCCATTGGCTCGTTCCTATTCCTGGGACCTACCGGCGTGGGCAAAACGGAAGTGGCGCGTTCACTGGCGAATTTCCTGTTCGGCAGCGACAAGGCGCTGATCCGATTCGATATGTCGGAGTACATGGAGAAGCATTCGGTCTCGAAGCTGATTGGATCGCCTCCGGGCTACGTGGGCTACGAGGAAGGTGGACAGCTGACGGAACGCGTGAAGCGCTCGCCCTACTCGGTGGTGCTGCTGGATGAGATTGAGAAGGCGCATCCGGACATCTTCAACATCCTGCTGCAGGTATTTGAAGATGGGCAGTTGACCGATGGACTCGGCAATACGGTTGACTTCAAGAACACGATTCTGATCATGACTTCGAACATCGGTGCGCGGCACCTGCAGAAGCGACAGGGGCTGGGATTCCAGTCGAACCTGGAAGACACGGTTGCCGAGAAGGTCGAAGACTTGGTGCGGAATGAGGTGAAGCGGACGTTCAATCCTGAATTCCTGAACCGGCTGGACGAGATCATCATCTTCCAGGCGCTGACGGATTCGGATCTGATCCAGATCATGGAGCTGCTGGTACAGCAGCTGAATGCCAACCTGGCGCAGAAGGCCATTACCATTTCTGTGATGGAAGATGCGAAGAAGTGGATTTTGGAGAAGACCATGGTCGACCGCACCTACGGGGCGCGGCCGCTACGGAGAGCACTGCAGAAGTATGTGGAAGATCCGTTGTCGGAGGCGTTGATTGCCGGCAATATTCAGGAGCGGCCTGCATTCCTCGAGGTCTACCTGGACAACAATCAACTGTTCTATCGGCCGATCGGCAGCGAAGGCGCAGAACGGTCGTCTGAGGGGATTTCGCTTTCCAGCAGCTAGGAAGAAAACAACTCAGAAACAAAAGAAGCTCCGCCGTGGCGGAGCTTCTTTTGTTTGGCAATCAGTTTGGTTATGCCGGAATACGTTGCGCCGACTCATCGGTGCGACGCGTAATCAAACGACTGTCACGATATGCAGGATCAGCCTGCATGTGGGTTACACGAAGCGTGGCACTTGAACCCTTTCATACTCTTCGCGAACAATATCGGTGCCATACTTGCGCTCGAGACGACGAATGGTGAAGTGACCCTCTGCCAAGGATTGGAAATGACGCGCGAAGAGGACGTTGAGGGTGAGACCGCCAGCCGAGCCTGCGATGGGAACCAACTCTGCTGCCGCCTTCTCACTGATTTCAAGCCCGAATCGTGCGCTGATTTTTGCCAGCAGCGAAAGCATCGGGGGAGCCGATTCCCGCGCCAGACCTTTTTCTGTCACGTATGTCGCAGCTTCTCGAATTACCTGCGTCAGTGCGGCTCGGGTCGCGTAGTAAGCGCTGTCTAAAGCATCGCCCCGGCGGCCAGTCGGGCCCAGCGCGAAAACCGAAAGACATGCCAGAGCGCTTTCTGCATTGGACAGGTCTTCGCCCTGACTGCGCGCAATCTCGACGATGGAGTGAAGGATCACAGTCGTAGTTATCGGAAGCTCGACGACCAGGCCGGGAAGTCCGAAGAAACCGCCAACCGCACCTGTCAGGGCCACGGCGACCGTGTGACTATGTTTATTTCGAAGGATTGCGGAGTTGGATTCACCCACCTTGATTGCCATTCGCAGACATTGCGCGAGCGCCTTGTTGGTAGCAACACCGACCAATTCATGCGCATTGTTTGGCAGCATCCGCAGCAGCGCTTCTACAGGCACCCCGACCTTGGAGGCGACCGTCATGGCAAAGCTTTGAGTTTCCAGCTTTGTCGCTGCGCTGCGAAGGTCCGCCTCATCCGACGGTGAGAGTCTAGTCATATGTGAGCGTGCTTTCAGTTCGATGTTATATCTGCAGCGTGAGTTGGACTCGAATGAATCGAATCGAAGAGTTTCCGAGACTAATTTCGCGCAACTTTATGATCGTTGCCGCGGCCTACCGTCTAATCTTGATTGATGACTGCAGTTGCAGTTCTATGCGTTGGAACGGCGCAGCAGATAGTCGAGTCCGCCGACTCGAAACCATCTATAGCCGTACGGTTCAAGGACCACGCAGTGGCGGCCACCATCGTCGGCTTCACTGTTATCCCGCGAAAGCAGATTCACTAGCAAACTCTTATCCCCGCAGCATTTTGCAGGCAGGCGAAAGCGCACCTCCTGCGGCTCCGAGATCAGATTATGCAGGAACACAACACAGTTGTTGCGCCACTCATAGGCCATGGCGAGCACATTGCTCTTTCGCAGCGGGAGGATTGAGAAATCCCCCCACCCGACTTCCGGAATTTCTTTCCGCATTCGAATAATCCGTTCCATCCAGTTGAGGAATGAATCGGGATCTCTGCGCTGGGCGGCGACATTCACCCGTGCGAAGCCATAGGCCCCGTCTGTGATTACAGGCATGATCGGTTTTGCGCTCGCCGTGAAACCCGCATTTGGTTCTGTTGACCACTGCATTGGGGTGCGCGCACAATTCCGCTCCGGCAAACGCAGATCGTCGCCCATGCCGATCTCATCTCCGTAACGCAGCACCGGAGTTCCGGGCAGCGTCATCATCAAGCTGTACGCCAACTCAAGTCGCCGGCGATCGCCATGAAGCATCGGAGCAAGCCGGCGTCGAATTCCTCGGTTGTATAACTGCATCGACTTCTCCGGACCGAATTCCGCGAACACCTTATTCCGTTGCGTGACTGTCAAACGCCCAAGATCCAGTTCGTCGTGATTGCGAAGAAATTGTCCCCATTGTGCCGTCGCTGGACGCGGTTTCGTATCCTGCATCGCTCTCGTCAATGGCCTCGGATCGCCGCTCGCCATCGCATAGAACAGATGCTGGTTCACTTCGAAATTGAACATCATCTGCAAACGTTCACCGAATTTCCCAAAATACTCCAGGTCATTTTTCGGTACGATATTGGCTTCACCAAGAATGATTGCTCCGCTCTTTCTCCACGACAGAAACTCTGAAAATGACCGAAGCATGTCGTAGTGCTCCACGGACCTCTTTAGATCAGCCCCTTTTTTTGAGATGACAAAAGGAACAGCATCCATGCGGAATCCATCCACTCCCAGCTCCAGCCAGAATCCCATGATCTTCAGGATTTCTGCCTGCACTTCTGGATTGGCTGTATTCAGGTCCGGTTGAAAATCGTAAAAACGGTGGAAGTAATAGGCGCGGGCAGTTTTCTCCCACGTCCAGGTAGACTTCTGCACCCCCGGAAACACAACTCCCAAATCGGCATTTTTCGGCTTCTTCGCCGACCAAACATACCAGTCTCGATACTTCGACTCGGGATCGCGGCAGGCTTCGCGGAACCATGGATGTTCATTGGAAGTGTGGTTGACCACGAGATCGATCAGAACGCGAATGCCGCGTTGCCTGCACCCTTGCGTGAACTCAACGAAGTCGCCCAGCGTTCCATAGCGCGGATCTACGTTGTAATAATCCGCGATGTCGTACCCATCATCGCGACCAGGGGATGGCTGGAAGGGCATCAGCCAGATCGCTGTGATCCCCATGCCCTGCAGATA
Organism: uncultured Acidobacteriota bacterium; assembly: GCA_963737095.1. Classification (GTDB taxonomy): domain Bacteria; phylum Acidobacteriota; class Terriglobia; order Terriglobales; family Acidobacteriaceae; genus JAKAAZ01. The sequence continues at coordinate 202,029 of CAVTRK010000008.1, read as the reverse complement.
ATCCAGTCGGCGCATCAAGCCTGCGAAATCACCGATTCCATCCCCGTTTGCATCCATATACGTAGCGACGGACAGGCAATAGACAACCGCATTTTTGTACCACAGGTCGTTGATCATTCGTGCACTCTATTGCAGCACCATTCAACCACAGGAGCTAATGGTCTGATGCAGGAAATGGATTGGTGGAAGCGTGCCGTAATTTATGAGGTATATCCCAGGTCGTTTCAAGACAGCAACGGCGATGGGATTGGCGATTTACACGGAATTCTTGACCGCCTCGATTACATGGTGGACCTGGGAGTGGGCGCGATATGGATTGCCCCCATTTATCCCTCACCGATGGCGGATTTCGGATATGACATTTCAGACTATTGCGGTATCGATCCTATTTTCGGCAGTATGTCCGACTTCGACCATCTGCTGGAAGAAGTGCATCGACGTGGTCTTCACCTGATTCTTGACTTTGTCCCCAATCACACCTCCGACCAGCATCCATGGTTCCTCGAGAGCCGGTCATCGCGCGACAATGCAAAACGCGACTGGTACATCTGGCGCGACCAACCTAATAATTGGACAAGCAACTTCGGCGGCTCTGCGTGGGAGTTTGATGAGGCAACGGGCCAGTACTACTACCACTCATTCCTGAAACAGCAGCCCGATCTGAACTGGCGAAATCCCGCTGTGATTGCGGCAATGTTCGACGTTCTGCGGTTCTGGTTGCGGAAAGGTGTGGACGGATTTCGCGTCGACGTGATGTGGCTGCTGATCAAGGACGAACAATTTCGCGACAATCCTCCCAATCCTGGGTATCACGCCGGCCTTTCCTCCAACCACCGCTTTCTCCCTGTCTACAACTCAAACCGACCAGAAGTGCATGCCATTGTCGCCGAGATGCGCAGCGTTATTGACCAGTTTTCCGATCGCGTGTTGATTGGTGAGATATATCTGCCGGTGGCGCAGTTGATGACTTATTACGGAAAGCATCTGGAGGGCGCCAATCTCCCGTTCAATTTCCATCTGCTGCAATGCGCCTGGTCCGCAGATGCGGTCTGCCACGTCATGCGCGACTACGACCAGGCGCTGCCGCCGGGCGCATGGCCGAACTGGGTACTCGGCAATCACGATCAGCCCCGCATCGCTTCGCGAATCGGCGAGCAGCAGGCGCGCGTTGCGGCTATGCTGCTTCTCACCTTGCCCGGAACGCTGACGATGTACTACGGCGAGGAGATCGGCATGACCAACGTGCCCATCGCTCCAGAGCAGGTGAAGGATTCTGCGGAGAAGAACGAACCCGGCATCGGACAAGGCCGCGATCCCGAACGGACGCCGATGTGCTGGGACCCAAGCGAGCGCGCGGGATTCACCACTGGAACGCCGTGGCTGCCACTCGGCCAGGACTCACGCACGGTGAACGTAGCCGTTGAGCGACAGCACAGTTCATCCATGCTGACGCTTTACAAACAACTTATCGCGCTGCGAAAAAGCCATCCTACCCTGGTGAGCGGAAAATTGGACGAGCTTCATGCGGAGAACAACATCTTGCGTTTCCGAAGAACGGGTCGTGAAGAAATCGAAGTCATCCTCAACATGACCCATGAAGAAGTTTCAGTACAGATTTCATCGGCCACGGTATTAGTTGGAACGCGAACAAGCCGGGAGGGGCAAATTAACGGCTTGTGCAAGCTTCATGCAGGCGAAGGTGTCGTCCTGCTGCTTGCCTGATTTGCACGCAGGCGAACTGATGAAAATATTGCCAACCGGGACCCGAGCGGGTCCCAAGTTGATACCCAACTAAAGGGACTCTTGTTGATTAGTCGTTTCGATTTTGGCGTCCCCGACGGGATTTGAACCCGTGTTATCGCCGTGAAAGGGCGGTGTCCTAGGCCGGGCTAGACGACGGGGACGCTTGGTGAATTACATTGACGGCGATCGAGGAGGGCTGCAAATCGCCAATATCTGAGCGTATCAACCGCTCCTGACAGTGTCAAAGGATTGCACCCCTGACACTGCCGAAAAATCGTGCAGCTACCAGCGCAGAAGCACTAATTCAGAACAGAATCCCGGTCCAACTGCGGCCAGAATACTGTAGCTGCCGGCGGGCGGCTTGCGATTCAACATGTAGTCTTCCAGCACCAACAGCACCGATGCGGACGACATATTGCCGTTGTTCCGCAAACAATCCCAGGAGGCGGCGAATGCCTCTCGCGGCAATCCTAGTGCCTCCGCAGATGCGTCCAATACCTTGGGTCCGCCAGTGTGCATGATCCAGCTGCCAATGTCGCTGCGCTTCATGCCGAAGCCAGCGAGAAACTTGTCGACGTCGCCAGGAAAATTTTTGTGGATTGCATCCGGAACATCCGGCGACAGCACAATCTGAAATCCTTCTTCAGAAATATCCCAGCCCATCAAGTGTTCCGTGTTGCGATAGAAGCTCGATTGATGTCCTAGAATTTCCGGGCCCTTTGCCGCAACATTATCTCCGGCGACAATCACGGCAGCCGAACCATCCGCAAACAGGCCGGAAGCAATCATGTTGGCGACGGATAGATCCATCCGTTGCCAGGTCAGCGAGCATAACTCCACCGAAAGCAATACGGCGATGCGATCCGGATAGGCCTGGACATAATCCGCAGCCTGCCCGATCCCGGCCGCACCTGCAACACATCCCAGTCCGAAGATCGGGGTGCGCCGCATATCGAGCGGTAGATTCATCACGTTGCTCAGCTTGGCATCGAGCGAAGGCGCAGAGATTCCAGTGACGGAAACAATAATGATGGCGCCAAGTTCTTCCTTCTTGCGACCGGCCCGCTCCAGCGCAGTGGTAATGGCACGCTCGCCCAGATCGACCGCCGCCTTGATCCAGCGATTGTTGGCATCGCCCCAGGTCTCAATCGAGGCATACTCATCGATCGGATACGCCAGGTGGCGTTTCTCCACACATACTCGCTGATGCAGCCGCTCTAAAACGTCCGGCTTGTCGAGCTTGTCTTTCCAGTGCTGGCACAACGTTTCAAATATTTTCTGCTGGCTGTAATACCATTCTGGCATTGCGCTAGCGACACTTGCAATTCTCATTCGGTGTACTTCTCTTTCGCTCGTTTCTTAATTCCTGAAGAGTGGCTCCTACTGAGACTATCAGCACGATGCTTCACTGGCCACGTTTTGTGGCCATTGCTCGCGATGATGCAATCGCAGTCGAAACCGAAGAGGACAGCCGAATCGCGGCGGATGAATCTGTCGAAATGCAGATTGACCGGGCGGACTGGATTCCTGATCTTTAGACTAATTATGATTGTCTATTATTTCGCGCAGGATTGCACACAAGTTTGCGAACCTCTGCCACCCGGATCAGCTTGAAAGCTGGTCAGAGCGTCTCGATTGATTACTTTTGGGCTGCTTGCGTTGCCGACTGGAGATCGCGGTCGTCCCCCATGTAGACCAGCAAGCCCTTGTTCAGCAGGGATTTTGAATAGCCCGCAACCAGCTGCTGATAGTACTGGTCCACAGAAAACTCAAAGCGTTGATGGAGATCGGGCTTCAGCGGTACCAGTTCGAGATCTACCGGACTCATGGTCAACAGGGCGAACTTCATTGTCCCGCCATGAAAATAGATAAAACTCCCCTTGGTGACGGATGGTTTTTCGGCGGCAGATTGTCCGGGTTCATGCGAGGGCGCGGATGTGCCGAAAATCAGATTCAATCGGTTTCCGGAAATTTTGATGTCGCGCAATTGTCCGCTAACATTCGGCGGGGGAAACATCTGGTCGATGGGAAAGATTATGTCGTTGCCGACAATTTTAAACGACTGCTTTCGCTTCGGCTTGGCTACGCTCGACACTTTGATCCCGAGAGAATTGAGCACGTCCTGGTGAATCACGCCAGCGACGGTCATGTTTGCCAGATGCATCCGCATATTTCCGTCTGGAGTGACCTGAAGCGTGGCAGTTCCAGTAAATGGAACATCCACCAACTTGTGGAAGTCTCCTTTCACCTGGATCGACTGGTCCGGATTGAACGTTAAATTTAGGTTCCTCAGCGGCGTTTTAGCGCGCGGCAGAATGAAACCGTTCACCAATGCCGCAAGATCTGTCGAGGCCATGCTGGCAGTCGCTCGCTGCACTTTCAAAGAGAAGGAATTTTTGTCATCGAGTGAAATCACCTCGTTCCTGCGCGACGGCGCAAGCACTCCGTCCAGGCCGTCGACTTGCAGCACCACATCCTTCATCACGCGGAACAATACGCTCTGCATGTGGATGTGGACGACACGATCATGGACCGGAGTGCGTGCCTTGGTGCGGGAGTGGCCCGGGGCATCCATCGCCCGAACAATGAATCCAATTGACGAAAAAAACAGAACACATAGCAGGACCAGCATTCGCAGCAAGATCTTCGACTTCAAAACCGCCCTACCCTTCCTAAAAACAAAACCAGCGATGATTCCCAAGCAGCACGCTGCCGCTAATTGGGATGCGAATTATGGAGATATCAGCGGCAAGATCGAGGGAAGCCGAATTGCGGGGTCAAAATATTTATGCGGGTACGAGGTGCTCGGCGGCGGCCTCACCAGAACAGCAGCGAATTGGAGTCCTCAAAACATGGAAATGGCCCCCGAAGATCTCGGCGGCCATGCGGTGCGGATTCGATTCTGAGATGTCAGCTAAGCTTTGACGACTTTGCCGGACTTAATGCATCCAGTGCAGACGCGGATGCGCTTGCCGGAGCTGTTGACCTTTGCTTTGACCGTCTGGAGATTGACGTTCCAGCGGCGACGCGTCACGTTGTGCGCGTGCGAAACATTGTTGCCGAACTGCGGCTTCTTGCCGCAAATTTCACATACCTGTGCCATGATCTGTATCCTATATTCTGCAAATGTGGATGTGGCTTTGGGAAATGCACACCGTGGTACGCCGCATCGGAAAGTCCGACACACCAGGAGTTTTCTGCTGACAGAAAATCTCCCTCGACCCAAACTATAAGTGTACAGAAAATATACCTTGTAGGCAATTGCGCACTGCCATACAACACTGGTAGTAGCGACCAGAATCGGGCTTCCCCGTCAGCGGTACAAGTCATAAGAATTGCTCCCTGTGAAGATTACGTCCAAGCCACAATCCGAGATCGCTGCAGCCAGCTCCGGCGACGCTCTCTCTTCAATCCGACCTTTCCAAACCACGTGGGCGGTCTTCTGGGTGGCCTTTCTGGTGCGCGTGCTCTACATGACGCTGGCGCACACCTATCACCTGCGTACCGGCCAGGACCATTTCGAGTTCGGGTATGAGATGGGAAGGGTGGCGCAGGCCCTGGCGACCGGCTACGGATATGCGGACCCATTCATCGGCCACACTGGCCCGACTACCTGGGTCCCCCCGCTGTACCCACTGCTGCTGGCCGGCGTATTCAAAGTTTTCGGCGTTTACTCTCTGCGATCCGCGTGGGTCATTCTCGCCATCAACAGCTTCTTCTCTGCCCTGACCACGCTCACAACCTATGAGATTGCGGCTCGCTGCTTCAACCGCCGCGTCGCCGTTTGGTCCGAATGGATCTGGGCTCTCTATCCCGCAGCCATGCAGTATGCGGTGCGCTGGGTTTGGGATATGACAATCAGCACCTGGCTGCTGTCTCTGATCCTGGTGGTGGCGCTACGCATGCGGCGGATCGGCGACATCCCTGCCGATCCAGACCCGCGAACTAACGATGACGGTCGCACTCTGCGCCGCTGGGTGATCTTCGGTTTCCTCTGGGGAGTGCTCGCGCTCAGCAATCCATCCTTGCTGTTGTTCCTGCCCGCCTGCGGCTTGTGGGTACTACATGGAACCAGGAATGTACGACAGCAGGTTGGATTCGCGTCGATTGCGGCGCTTGCCTTCCTCGTCTGCATTTCTCCGTGGATGATTCGCAACGCCCTGGTATTTCATAAATTCATTCCCATGCGCGCTAATTTCGGAGCCGAATTGTACCTGGGCAATGGTCCCGGAGCGGTGGGCTTTCTGATGGAATATAACCACCCCTATGAAGCGCCCGACCAGCTTCGCCTTTACAAGAAAATGGGCGAAGTCGACTACGCGAAGATGCGTGGCCGATTAGCGAAAAAATATATCGAAAGCAATCCGGGCCTGTTCTTGCGCAATTCCATCAAACGCCTCTATTTCTTCTGGATCAGCGTCCCCCATCCCTCGGACAAGGCATGGTATATCGAGGCGGTTCGAGTGGTGAATTTTGCCTTCGCCAGCATCGCCGGATTATTTGGCCTGGCGCTCGCGCTGAAGCGTCGCAAGCCCGCCGCTTGGCTGTTCGCGTGGGCTTTCCTCTTGCTCCCGCTCGTCTACTATTTCGTCACTGTGCATGCCCGATTTCGCAATCCCCTGGAGCCCCTGATCGCCATTCTGGCGGTCTATCTGTTTCAATCGGCGGAAAAGCGCTGGCCCCGGTGGATTCACCGACAGAACGGTTGACGTAGCGAGGCCAGAACCAGTATTCTTAATTGGTTAGGCGATTCGCTCCGCGCGTGCGTTCTGCAACGCGCCTGGATGAAACCCGATCTCCGTAGCATCCACTGCGGCTCATAGGGAAACATGTTCCGCCTGAGATTTTTGTTTGCACCCGGGCGTTGCCCACAGGTGCGGAGGGTTCAGTTATGTACGCAATTATTCGCACCGGCGGAAAGCAATATCGCGTGGCTCCCGGCGATGTACTGCGAGTCGAAAAGCTGCCGCAGGTAGAAGGCAATATCGAGTTTACTGAGGTGCTGGCCGCCTCCACCGGTGCACAGGATGCGGGATTAGCCAAGCCTGGGTCCGCCAAGGTACTGGCAACTGTAGTCAACGAAGGCCGTGCGAAGAAGATTTTGGTTTTCCACTTCAAGCGCAAAAAGCAATATAAAAAGATGCAGGGCCATCGCCAGTCGTATACCGAGGTTCGCATTCACGAGATCCAAGTCGACGGGCAAAGTTTCACCGCCGCCAGCTAATTGCTTCGGCCCAATACCCTTGACATTGAAAAGCAGCAACATTGAATTCTAAGGATTGAATCATGGCACATAAAAAAGGATTAGGCAGTTCCCGGAACGGACGCGATTCAAACTCGCAGCGGCTGGGAGTGAAGAGGTTCGGCGGTGAAGTTGTCACCGGCGGTTCTATTATCGTGCGTCAGCGCGGTACCAGGCTGAAGCCAGGATTGAACGTCGGCATCGGCAGCGACGATACCCTTTATGCCAAGATTGACGGGCGTGTGCGTTTTGTCGATCGTGGACGAACCGGCCGCTTTGTGGCCATAGACCCGATCACCGCGGAGGCGTAGGCCGGCGGCATTTCTTCTAGAAAGCCAGTCCTCACGTCCCAGCGCAGACCGACAATAGCTTCTGCAAATAAAATTGGCTGACCCTAAGGGTCAGCCAATTTTATTTCTAAAGCCGTTTATCGTATGACTTAGCTGGCGATCGGTCCGGTGGAACTGGTTGCCCTTTGCGGGCGGCCATTCGGCCCCATCACGTTCTCCACCAGGTCGAACACATCCGTCATAAATGAGGGCGGATAGCTGACTGCAACCTGTCCAGCTGGATTGCCCAGGGTCTGGGCAACATCGTTCCAGCGCATCAACGGCGAGGTCACAGGCATCGTGACCAGGCGACGAGCCGGCTCAGGCTGCACAAAGTATCCAGCCCACACCGCGATCGCGGCCAGACAAACACCTTGATGTACCAGGTTGGGTGTGTTGAAGAGATTCGTCTGGTGCCCGAAAAACGCCGAAATGACAAGGTTCGATACCGAAATCATCCCAAGCCCGAATGTCACACCGAAGATGCGGCTGCGGAAAGATACGCCCAGCGCATTGGAAGCAAAGGCCAGGAACGTCAACATGCAGAGCGCAAGGACACTCTGGGAACGCATCAACACCTGGGCAGACGCCAAAAGAACGCTCGTTCCGGTAGTGTGCGGAGTAATTGCGGAGGCAAAGGCCAAAATGACGGATACACTCACTGCCCAGAAGAAGATCGGCTCACCGAGTTTCTGTACGCCAGGGATAGACCGCACGGCGTGACGGAACATCTCATGCAGCACGCGGAGGATCAGGACTGTGCTGATGCCAAACGATACCCAATATACGGAGTAATACACCCAATAGGCTTGTACACCGCCCAGCAGATGCAGGCCGTTAAGGGAGAGATCTACCAGCTGGACCGCCTGAGACACGGCGCTGAAAATCAGAAACTGCCAGAAAGCTGGGTAGATCTTATTTTTTTGCGCCCTGTAAACGCAATAGATGGCGATAGACAAGAACAACGTCTCAAGGAAAACGGGAAGGATGATATGTAGCCAAAGGGACATGGGTTGCTCCAAGTGAGCCTGAAGAATACCTCACAGGGAGACAACCCCGCAACAAGAAAATTGCGTCGGCGCCGAAAAAGGATTACTGTGGTTCCGAAGTTACTTGTTCAGACCGCAGGTCGATCCCGGCTCACACATCGGCACTGGGGATGCGCTATTGCTCGCCATCATGGCAGCGTTAGGGGTCGTTGCGACGGACTTGGAGGCCAGCATATGGTCAGCAGCGAAGCCAGTGATCAGCATTCCGAGAACGAGGGCGCGAACGGCGATTTTCATGATGGGGTGTCCTTTAGTTACTAGTCGATTTAATTTAGCGCTTGGAGCGCTTGACAACCCTGAGTATACTGATTCAATCGGGTAAGTCCATATTTCCCTATAATATACCAGCATATTTACTAATGATGTGACCGAGGTAACCACTTTAGGTCCATTGTAGGCAACTTGTTGCATGTTTTGTGCAGGATGCAATGTCGTCCATCTGACAATGCGTTGGCTCGTCACTCACAAGTGGGCCTCCTGCCCGTCGGTCCACCGAGCAACCTTTTTAGGCCGGTAGTGTTCCAAGTTGCGCATCCCGAAGACTTCATTCAACCCATCCTCAGCTCGCTGCCGCGCTGCGCGGAAGAGACCATGTTTTCCGCAGTTAAACTACGCTCGGAGCTCAAAAAACACCCCTCTCTGAACCCTTGTCGCATGGTAAAATAAATTATAGTTTCACTTCGGATAAGTCCTTTCTGAATCAAGCTTTTGCCCGAGTTTGAGCCAAACTGCTGACGATGGACTACTCCCGAATCGACACTGTTTCACCAACCAGTCCTGGAGTCCCATGGCAGAGAAAGCGCTAGTCCCAGAAATTACCCCCGAAAGCACTGCAGGCCTCCCTCTCGAGATCAGCAACACCGCTGCCCAGTCCGCGACCCGGCAGCGTGCCAGCGACAAGTACACCAGCGACAACATCAAGGTGCTGGAGGGCCTGGAGGCCGTACGCCTGCGCCCCGCCATGTACATTGGCTCAACCGGGGAGATGGGCCTGCACCACCTGGTGTATGAGGTTGTCGACAATTCTGTCGACGAAGCTATGGATGGCCACGCCACCCGCATCGAAGTCACCATCCACATGGACAATTCGATCACCGTCATCGACGACGGCCGCGGCATTCCTGTGGACGAAATGACGCTCCCCGGCGGCGAGCGCGTCTCCGCCTGCCAGGTGGTGCTCACCAAGTTGCATGCAGGCGGCAAATTCGATGCGTCCACCTATAAAGTTTCCGGGGGGCTGCACGGCGTGGGTGTCTCGTGCGTCAACGGCTTAAGCGAGGCGTTTGAGGTCGAGATCTGGCGCGGCGGCCATACGTATGAACAGGAGTACGCGCGCGGCATTCCTCTGGACAAACTGCATCAGACAGGAACCAGCAAGAAGCGCGGCACCAAGATTCACTTCCTGCCGGACAAGACGATCTTCACGGTCACTGAATATAACTACGACACACTGGCGCAGCGGCTTCGCGAACTGGCCTTCCTGAACAAGGGTCTCGAGATTGCGCTGACCGACGAACGCACCACCGATCCGAAGACTGGCGAAGCCAAGCATACCGAGTTCAAGTACAGCGGCGGCATCGCGGAGTTCATCAAGCACCTGAATCGCGGCAAGCAGACCCTGCACGACAAGCCGATTTATATGGAAGCGGAGAAGGATGGCGTGGTGATGGAGATCGCCATGCAATATAACGACGCCTACTCCGAGACGGTCTTCACCTTCGCCAACAACATCAACACCGTCGACGGCGGGACCCACCTCTCCGGATTTCGCACTGCTCTGACCCGCACCATTAACGCGGCCGGCCAGCAGATGGGCCTGTTCAAAGACCTGAAGGAAAATCTCTCAGGTGACGACGTCCGCGAGGGCCTGGTTGCTGTCATCAGCGTCAAATTGCCGCAGCCTCAGTTCGAGGGCCAGACCAAAGGCAAGTTGAATTCCGATATCAGCGGCACCGTCCAGTCATTTCTGAACGAGCGCCTGGGCATGTTCCTGGAGCAAAACCCGCCCATCACCCGCCGCATCATTAATAAGGCGATTGAAGCATCCCGCGCGCGCGAAGCAGCCCGCAAAGCTCGCGACCTTACCCGGCGCAAAGGTGCTCTCGATGGCGGCGGTCTGCCAGGTAAGCTTGCAGACTGCAGTGAACGCCGTCCAGAACGCTGCGAGCTCTACCTGGTTGAGGGCGAGTCGGCCGGCGGAACCGCCAAACAAGGGCGTGATCGCCGCTACCAGGCAATTCTCCCGCTGAAGGGCAAAATCCTGAACGTCGAAAAAGCCCGCTACGACAAGATGCTGGGCCATGAAGAAATTCGCGCCATGATCACAGCTCTTGGCTGCGGCATCGGTAAAGAAGATTTCGACGCTAGCAAACTGCGCTACGGCAAGCTCATCCTGATGACCGACGCCGATGTCGACGGATCCCACATTCGCACCTTGTTACTCACCTTCTTCTTCCGCCATATGACGGAGTTGATCAAGCGCGGCCACGTCTACATCGCGCAGCCGCCGCTCTATCGCATCAAGAAGGGCAAGTTCGAACAGTACATTAAGGATGACCGCGAATTCGTCAACGTGATGGTGAAGCGCGCCTCCGACGGCATCGTAGTCCGCTACGGCGCCAGTGCGGCGACTCTGGAAGGCGCTGCCCTCACTCGCTTCATGGCTCACTTGAACGAGTATCTTGGCTTCTTCGACAAAGTGAATAAGCGCCTTCGCAATGAGGAAGTCACCAGCCTGCTGGCAAAACTTGAACTGGTCAAGCGCACCGACTTTGAAAGCGATTCGAGCGAGCCACCGGCGAAGCTGGTCAAATTGCATAGCAAGTTGCAGGCGATTGCGAAAAAATATCAATTCAAATCCGTGGGCGAGCCCATCCACGATGAAGAGCATCACACCTTTTCCTTGTGCTTCCACGATGCGCAGGGTGCGGACCGCTGCATTGATTGGAATCTCGCCACCTCCCCGGAATATCGGCAGATGATGGCGAAATACATGTTGATCAAAGAGCCGCTGGAAGGTCCGTTCCTGATTGAATCGGCTGCCAAAGCGACGACTGCCGACGAAACAGAAACCGAAGTGACGGAAGAGACCGAGGGAGCCGCTGCCAAACCCGCAACCAAGCGAGCCGCAAAAGCTCCGCAGGATCCGGTCGAGAAGCAATCCCCGCGTGAGCTGTTCGAGTTCGTCATCGAACAGGGTCGCAAGGACTACCAGGTCCAGCGCTACAAGGGTCTGGGCGAAATGAGCGACTCGCAACTGTGGGAGACCACCATGGATCCGGAGCGCCGCACTTTATTGCAGGTCAAGCTGGAAGACCTTGCTGAATCCGAGCAGATATTCTCCACCCTAATGGGAGAAGACGTGGAAGCGCGCCGCAAATTTATCGAAGACAATGCGCTCGACGTTAAAAACCTCGACATCTAAATTTCGACAGAGTCACTTTGCGCGCTCCACATCCCAGAAGCGAGAACTGGAGCGCGTGGCTTGCCGTCGGATGCCTGTCTGTCAATCTCCGCGACAATTCTCGCTGCTACCCACCGAGTGGCCCGAATACCTGTTGTGGGGCGTTTGTTCCGGGCTAAATTCACCAGATAACTCACGCGGAAATGCCCACTTCACCTTGGGGCTCAAGCAATGATTGCTGGCCGATACGAACGCGCCGCATCGAAAGCCTGCTCGATAAGCTTCCGCTCGGCTACCATAGCGCTATGCTGACGTTGCGGCAACTCGCGGAAGCGCTTCAGGCGGAATACGTGCCTCGGTCGAATTCTGAGGAAGCGACTGATTCGTCACAGGAAGAATCAGTCGAGCGCGTGGCCAGCGTCCACAATGCAACCCAGACCTCCCTGACGTTTGCTGAGAGCAAAACCACACTACGGGAGGCGCTGGCGTCTTCCGCGGCTGCGGTACTGGTGACGCGGCGCATCGCCCAGGGTTTCCTCTCCGAAGTGGAGCCGCTGAAAAAACCTTTGCTGCTGGTGGCACAGCCTCGACTGGCATTTGCCAAGGCATCGCAATTGTTGCGCGCCGCAAAGGCAAGCACAGGCGTCCATCGCACCGCCGTACTAGCTTCCAGCGTCAAATTGGCAGACGACGTTTCGATTGGAGCGTATGTGGTGTTGGGCGAGCACGTTGAAATTGGAACTCGGACGCGCATCGGCGCCGGATGCGTGCTGGCGGATGGCGTAAAAATTGGCGCGGATTGCACGCTGTATCCGCGGGTGGTGATTTATTCCGGTGTAGAGCTGCAGGACCGGGTGCAGGTGCACGCCGGATGCGTGCTGGGTTCGGATGGGTTCGGTTATGTGCGCGATGCGGAGACGGGCGAGTACACGCAGTTTCCACAACAGGGCACGTTGGTGATTGAGGACGACGTCGAAATCGGCGCCAACACCACCATTGACCGAGGGGCGCTCGAGGAGACGAGAATCGCGCGCGGCACGAAGCTCGATAACCTGGTCCACATTGGCCACAATGTACGCGTGGGACGCAACGTGGTCATGGCGGCGCAGACAGGCATTTCGGGCAGCAGCAGCGTGGGAGATGGTGCGATTCTCGGTGGCCAGGTTGGGATTGGTGAACATGCCGATGTAGGCGAAGGCGTGATCCTGGGCGGCGGCGCGGGCGTGCTGAGCAAGAAGAAACTGCGCGGCGCGGCTACTGTTTTCTGGGGACGCCCGGCGCAGCCTTTGCGGGAATATTTGAAGAGCTTGGCGACGCTGGCCCGACTGGCGCGTACGACAAAGGAATAATGCGGTGGCCATCGTTGTCGTTGGCGGACATACTCGCAACATCGGCAAAACTTCTGTGGTCGCAGGACTGGTGGCTTCCCTTCCGCAAATGGACTGGATCGCCTTTAAGGTAACGCAGTTTGGCCATGGAATCTGCTCCGCGAATGGCGAACCGTGCGACTGCGAGACGGACGCGCATACAGTTGCGGTGACGGAAGAACACCACCGAGACAGCGGAACAGATAGTGCGCGATTCCTGGCGGCGGGCGCTGTGCGTTCCTACTGGGTGCGAACCCAGCAAGGTCAATTGGCGGAAGCCATGCCGCGGGTGCGAAAAGAGCTGGCACGGGCGAAGAACGCGATCCTGGAGTCGAACAGCATTGTGCGGTTTTTGAAGCCTGACCTGTATTTAACAGTGTTGGATCCGGCCGTTCGAGACTTCAAACCGTCGGCACAATATTTTCTGGATCGCGCGGATGCAGTGCTCTGGAGTGGAACCAATTCTGCGCCCGAAGAGCCTGCGTGGCCGACGGAATGGCTGAACCTTGTGCGAAGCAAGCCGCAGTTTTTTGTGGACGCGCCCGAATATACAAACGATGCGCTGACGCAATTTGTGCGAGAGCGGATCGCTAATAGCTCTTAGTGGCTAGGGGCTATGAGCTAACGGCTAGTAGATGTGGAAATCGACGTCGACGTTGACCATCACCGCGACTGGCTTCCCTTTGAACATGGCTGGCTTGAAGCGATACTGCCTGACAGCTTCGAGCGCCTTCTCATCCAAACCCATGCCTAGCGGCTGAACGACCTTTAGATCGCGTGGCATTCCCTGCGTGTCGATGACCGCCTGGACGACCACAACACCCTGATATTTCGCCATTCGCGCTTTATCAGAGAATTCCGCATCAACCTGATAGATCAGCTTGGGACCGATGACACCATTCCCGACTTGATAAATTCCGCCGCCATAGCCGCCGCCCTCTCCGGGTCCGACGCCGGCGCCTGAACCTGAGCCAACACCCCCGCTATTCCCCGAGCCGATGCCACCGCCGCTGCCGGTGCCGTTCGAAGCAGGTCCGCGCACCGCGGTTAAGGGGTCGCCCAGGTTCGGCATGGCGCTGTTGGGTAGCTTGATATTGGCCGGCATCACCACGGTGGGCTCGACCGCGAGCTTCGGCTTAGGGTTGCGAATGATCTCTTCGGGAGGGACAAACTGCGTCTTGGCGATGGTGGGTAGCTTGCCCGCAGCTGCAGGCGTGATACTGCGATCTCCGCCACCACCTCCTCCGCCCATCGGCTGATTCCCGAGCGGCAGGAAAGGGGTCACGTTGAAATTGGGTGGCGGAACGACTTCCGCGACGGCGGCCCGTTTGGGGCGCCAGAAAATAGCCGCAAGAATGAGTGCCAGCGCCAGAACGTGAACGCCAATGGAAATCAGGCTTGACTTACGATCTCGTGGACGTTCCAGCGGGTTTGAAACCGCTATGGCGTGCGACTCCAATTGCAATGGCGGCAACCGGCGAGGAAAGAAAATCTCCCGGAAATCCTCATAAATGCCGACCCAGAGGGGTTCCTGGTAGAAGGGATCGGCAACCGGTACAGGTTTTGATTTCAACTGGAGCGCGGGCTGGGGCCGAGGGAAAAAGCGGGCACGGAGATTCTCTGTCAGCGAGGACCAGAACGAGGGATCGCCTTCAACCGTGCTCCATAGAGACGGCTGGGGGAGTTCTCGTGATTGGTTTCTCTCGATTTCAGGCGGTATCAGAAGCTGATTCGACATCCATAACCCATTTTCGACTGCTCGCGAGTGGGGTCGCTCGGTCGCCGCGTTGACCTGCCTGCTGCAACAATTATGCTGGATGCAGGCTTTGTTTGTCGTCTTCGCCGAAATCCTTCCATCATTGCCAAGGCAATCGATTCAGTGTTTCCAGGCGACTGGCAAGAGACAATCGGCTGAAATAATCCTCAGGTTATCGAGTACGACACGGATATCGATAACGTTAATGCTTTAGACGCTTCACCAGCCAATCCGTTTTGCTCCCCAGACCGATGATGCGAAGTATGCATTTATCATAGTGGAGTAGGAGAAATTTTGCTTCGGAGAAGATATGCCCGCTGGGCCTGATTTAAAGGCGACCCTGAACCTGCCACACACCGATTTTCCGATGAAGGCCAATCTTCCCCAGAATGAGCCGAAACGGCTAGCCGCGTGGGAGGAATCTGAGTTGTACGCGCAAATCCGTGAGGCCCGTAAAGGCGCTCCTGTGTATCTGTTACACGACGGGCCGCCGTACGCGAATGGACCCATCCACCTGGGTCACGCGATGAATAAGTGCCTGAAAGATTTTGTCGTGAAGTCGAAAACAATGTCGGGTTTCGACGCCCCGTACGTCCCCGGCTGGGACTGCCACGGATTGCCGATCGAAATCAAAGTGGATGAACAGCTGGGCCGCAAGAAGCTGGAAATCCCTGCAGTGGATGTGTTGCGGGCCTGCCGGGAGTATGCCGGAAAATATGTCGATCTGCAGCGCGAACAATTTTTGCGACTGGGCGTGCTAGGTCAGTTCGATCATCCGTATTCGACGATGTCGAAATCGTATGAAGCTCGAGTGCTAGAAACGTTTTTTGAATTTCTGGAAGCGGGATTTGTCTACAAGGGATTGAAGCCGGTGTACTGGTGCATCTACGACCGAACGGCCCTCGCCGAGGCGGAAGTGGAATATGAAATGCACACCAGCCCCAGTGTGTATGTGCGCTACCGGATGACCAGCGACCCTGCCGCAGTGGATGCTGCGCTGGCCGGGAAGCAGGTGAACACCATCATCTGGACGACAACTCCGTGGACACTGCCGGCGTCGTTGGCGGTGGCCTTTCATCCGGATTTTGAGTATGTCGCACTGGAATCCGACGGGCAGGTCTACATCGTCGCGGAATCGCTGGCGAAGGCGGTGGCTGAGGCAGTTGGGTTCAAAGACGCGAAAGAGATTGCGCGTTTCGCTGGACGCAAATTGGAGCGCACGACATTTCAGCATCCGTTTTTAGAACGCAGCATCCTGGGCGTGCTCGCGGACTATGTGGTGGCGGATACCGGAACGGGTGCGGTGCACACGGCTCCGGCTCATGGTGCAGATGACTTTTATACCGGGGTGCGCTACGGGCTGGATCCGACATGCAATGTGGACGGCGCAGGACGCCTGCACAATGGGTTGCCGGAGTATGAGGGCAAGAAAGTTTTCGCGGCCAATGAGCCGATTATCGAACTGCTGAAGGAGCGCGGTGCGTTACTGGCGCGGGTGGATATCCATCACTCCTATCCGCACTGCTGGCGCTGTCACAATCCGGTGATTTTCCGTGCCACAGAACAGTGGTTCATCAACATGGAAACGCCGATGGAAAATCCGGATGGCTCGGCGGCTACATTTCGCACGCGAGCGCTCGATGAGATCAAGAATGTGCGCTGGGATCCCAGCTGGGGCGAAGAGCGCATCGCCAACATGATTGCGACGCGGCCTGACTGGTGTATCTCTCGCCAGCGCATCTGGGGCGTGCCGATTGCGGTTTTCCTGTGCGAGAAGTGCAACAAGCCGTTGAAGGATTCTGCCATCTTCCGTCGAGTGGTGGAGTTGTTTGAAGAGGAAGGCGTAGAGGCCTGGCATACGCATACTCCGGAAGAGATTCTTCCGTCGGGAACAACCTGTCAGACTCCAGGCTGCGGCAGCCAGAAGTTTGTAAAAGAGATGGACATTCTGGATGTCTGGTTTGAGTCTGGATCGAGCCAGGCGGCCGTGCTGGGAGAGAAGGCTGGCTTTGGATTAACGTGGCCTGCGGATTTGTACCTTGAGGGTGGCGACCAGCATCGCGGATGGTTCCACACTTCCCTGCTGTGCAGCGTAGGCACCAAGAATGCGGCCCCGTATCGCCGCGTGGCAACCTGCGGATGGACACTGGATGATCAAGGTCGCGCGTTGTCGAAGTCGCGCGGAAACGACATCGGTCCGACAGAAGTGGCCGCCGAGCTGGGCGCGGATATCATTCGCCTTTGGGTGGCGTCGGTCGATTTTCGTGAAGATGTGGTGGCGACGATTCCGCTGCTAAAGCGGCTGGCGGAAGATATCTATCGCAAGCTGCGCAACACGTTCCGTTTTCTGCTGGGAAATCTGGGCGATTTCAATCCAGAAACCGATGCGTTGCCATTCGAACAGTTGCTGCCGATCGATCAATATATGCTGGCGCGAACTGCCGAGCTGACGACGAAAGTGCTTCGCTGGTATGACGAGATGGAGTTCCATCGCGTATACCAGGCCATCAACGAATTCTGTACAGCCGACCTGAGTGCGATGTATCTTGATTTACTGAAGGATCGGATTTACACCTTTGCGCCTAACAATCCTGCGCGGCGATCTGCGCAGACCGCGATTGGGCGCATTACAGAGACGCTGGTCTTGTTGACCGCGCCCTACCTAAGTTTCACTGCCGAGGAGGTATGGCAATATCTACCCTCCTCCGTGAAAAGCCGTGAGCCGAGTGTGCAACAGGCACTCCATTCGCGGCAGCACTACCCGGGTCCCCCAACAAAAAGCGGCCGCGAACCGAGTGTTCATTTAGCGCTCTTTCCGCGGCCGCAAAATATCGCACCTGCCTCCGCGGCAGACTTGCTGGGTGACTGGAAACAACTTTTATCGGTACGCGACGATGTGCTGAAAAGTCTGGAAGAAGCGCGTAAGGAAAAGCGCATCGGCAAAGCGCTCGAAGCCAAGGTGCGGCTGCAGGTTCCCGCCGGGCTAAATCCGTTGTTGCGCAAGTATGAATCGAGCTTGAAAGAATTATTCAACGTATCGCAGGTGGAATTGGAAACAGCGGCCGAAACCAACGGCACTGGAGCCTTGCAGGTAACGACGCTGCCGGCCGATGGCACGAAATGCGAGCGCTGCTGGAACTATTCCGTACATGTGGGTGACAGCCAGAAGTGGCCGACCGTATGCGAACGCTGCGTGGCTGCATTGGAAGCGATTGGCGCGCCGCCCATCGGCGGTGAAGCGGCGGTTGCGTGAGAAATTCAAAAAAGGATGGGCAGTGAACGGAGCCACACGATTTACAGGCGCGCGCGACCCACGTTTCAAACTTCTTCTGATTTCCGCCGCAGTCTTCGTCGCCGACCGGCTGAGTAAGCTGTGGATTCTTCACCACATTATTTCCGGTCAGGAAATCACGATCATCCCCCACTTCTTTCATCTGTCGCACGTGTACAACAACGGTGCGGCGTTCAGCCTGTTTTCCGATACGCCCTCTCCCGACAAAGTCCGCTGGATGTTAATCGGATTTTCTCTTGTGGCGATCGCGATCGTTCTGTTTGTGTTTATGAAGGCCGGTCGTCGCGTAAACATGACCAGCATTGCGCTGGCGCTGGTGCTGGGCGGCGCGATTGGAAATCTGTATGATCGGTTGGCATATCGCTACGTGATCGACTTCCTGGCGTTCAATTTTGGCAGCTATCATTATCCTGATTTCAACGTTGCCGATTCCTGCATTGTGATTGGCGCAGGACTGCTGTTGATAGAGGTCTTCCGCGCGCCCAAGTCGGCCTTTTCAGATTGAGCTGGAATAGCCCGAGCACCGTCGCGGGCGAGTGAGCCGCTTTGAGAGGATGAAACGCATGAAACTTTTGTGCTGTCTACTGATGCTGGTTCCCTTCGCCGCTGCGCAAACCACTCCGACACCTGCCACGGCGCCCGAAGCTGCCACCCAGGCCGCGCCGGCGACACCGCCTGAAAGCGACTTATCAGCGAAAGCATGATGAGCAATTGCTGACGGACTTTGGTGATCTGGAGCGATACAGCGAGGCAAATGCGCAATTGGGTGCTCCGGCTGCGGGCGACAAGCGAGTCGTTTTCATGGGCGATTCCATCACCGATGCGTGGGGACACCCGGTCGGCGAATTTTTTCCTGGCAAGCCGTATGTGAACCGCGGCATCAGCGGCCAGACCACGCCGCAGATGCTGGTGCGTTTCTGGCCGGATGTGATCGCGCTACAGCCGAAGGTGGTTGTGATTCTGGCGGGCACAAACGACATTGCCGGCAACACCGGCCCGACAACGCCTACCTCAATCGAAGACAACTTGATGTCGATGGCAGACCTGGCGAGGGCGAATGGAATCCGCGTGGTGATGGCGTCGATTTTGCCGGCGGCTGCGTATCCATGGAAGCCGGGCATTGATCCGAAAGCAGAAATTTCAGCCATCAACAGCTGGATGCGCGATTACTGCGAGAAGAAACATTACGTCTACCTCGACTACTATTCGGCCATGGTCGATTCAAACCAGGGCACGAAGAAGGCGTTGACCATCGACGGCGTGCATCCCAACGCAGAGGGCTACGCGGTGATGACTCCGCTGGCCGAGCAGGCCATCGCAAAGGCGTTCAAGTCCAAGCAAAAATAGTTGCCGCGAGCA
This sequence comes from uncultured Acidobacteriota bacterium, assembly GCA_963737095.1. Taxonomy (GTDB): domain Bacteria; phylum Acidobacteriota; class Terriglobia; order Terriglobales; family Acidobacteriaceae; genus JAKAAZ01. The sequence continues at coordinate 182,489 of CAVTRK010000008.1, read as the reverse complement.
TCCTCACTTATACATATCGCCCAAGGCGAACGTGCCCAGGAAGATGGCATGAGACACGGGCGGCTTGGGGCTGGATATGTCGACGGGATAGGGCGCGCTGTTGAGCGTTGGAAATCCCCAAACACGGCCCGTCGATAAGTCCACCACCATTTTTCCATAAACATTTTGGCTGCCGTCTGGCGATCGGATCATCTGCGTGCCGGGTTCGATGTAGACGAGAAACGGCATCGACGATTCTGCTCTGCGCCTTGGCAGGCTGCGGCTGGCGGAGGGGTTTGAGGGCGATGGCAATCAACCCCACCGCGATGACCAGCAGCAGGATGTCTGTAGTCGTGGGGTTTTTCATGATGCCTCCTCATGAAGGAACTTTGGGTGGTCGGGATGCATAGTTTCAGCTCACCAAAACCTTCGATCCTTCGAACCCTCCTATCCTAGCCTGTACAAATGTCATGCCCGCAAGGCTGTAAACTATAAAGATGCGGCAGTGTGCGATTTGTGCGCTGCCAACCCCTCTGCAGGGACTTGTGACCTAATGGATTCAATCGTCGTTCGCGGCGCACGCGTTCACAACCTGAAGAATATCGACTTTGAGATACCGCATGGCCAGCTGACGGTCGTGACCGGCGTTTCAGGTTCGGGGAAGTCTTCCCTTGCCTTCGACACGATTTATGCCGAGGGGCAGCGGCGGTATGTGGAGTCGCTGTCGGCGTATGCGCGGCAATTTCTGGAGCGGATGGAAAAGCCGGACGTCGACCAGATTGACGGACTGGCTCCCGCGATCGCGATCAAGCAGAAAAATTCGACAAGAAATCCTCGGTCGACGGTTGCGACTGCCACGGAAATCTACGATTATCTGCGGCTGCTGTTTGCGCGCTGCGGGACGATGTATTGCCTGACCTGCGGCAATATCGTGAAGCGCGACAGCGTGGACGAAATTGCGGAAGCGGTGTTGGACCTGCCGGAGTCGACGCGAATACTGGCGCTGTTTCCTGTGGTATTGCCGGACGTCGCCGATGACAGCAAGAAAGCGACTGCGAAAAAGAAAGCTGCCAAGAGGGCGGCGAAGGCTGCTAAGAGAGCGGCGGCCGCGCCGACCAAAAAAGACGGCAAGCCGGTGACGAAAGCCGAAGCTGCGCGAGTGGCGCTGGCGGCAGCGAAGCGGACGGCGTCGAAGATCAATCGCTATGCGACGGAATATGTACCGGATGCTCCGGAGGTGGTGTACTGCGCCGATGGATCCGCGGCGGCAACGACTGGGTGAGTTGCGGCAGCGCGGTTTCAACCGGCTTTATCAAAATGGAAAGGTCGTGGAATTCTCCACGCCGGAATCGTTGCTGGAGCTGGATTTCTCGCAGCCGATCTTTGTGCTGATTGACCGCATTGCTGTGTCGGCGGAAGCACGAGCGCGAGTGGTAGATGCGGCGGAGACCGGCTATCGCGAAAGCGGCGAAGTCGTCTTTGAAGTGGTTCCGCGGACCGGGGAGGGTGAGCCGGAAAGGCCCGCGAAGGACCGGCAACGGCTGCGCTTCTCGGGGGCCTATGCGTGCAGCCATTGCAATCGCGTCTATCGAGAACCCGAGCCGCCGCTGTTTTCCTTTAACAATCCTTATGGTGCCTGCGCGCGGTGCGAAGGGTTCGGCAACACCATCGATTTTGATCTGGACAAGATCATTCCGGACAAGACGCGCACCCTAAATGATGGTGCGATTGATCCCTGGGTGCGCCCGAAGTATCGGCCGATGTTTGGCGAGTTGCGGCGTGCTGGGAAAGATAAAAATCTTCCACTGGATGTGCCGTGGAAAGATCTCTCGAAAGAACATCAGGATTTGATTCTGAACGGAGACAAATCGTTCCCCGGTATTCGTGGATTTTTCGCACACTTGGAGACCAAGAAATACAAGCTGTATGTGCGTGTGTTTCTAAGCAAGTACCGCGGCTACGCGCTGTGCCCGGAGTGCGGTGGCAAGCGGCTGCGCGCCGAGGCGCGAGCTGTGAAAATTGGCGGACTCGACATTTGCGACGTCACTGCGATGACCGTGGGCGAAGCGCAGGCATTCTTTTCCCAGCTGCAGTTGAGCCCGGCGCAGATGGAGTTGGCGGGAAGAATTCTGGAAGAAGTACGCCAGCGGCTGGGATTTTTGAATGATGTTGGTCTGGATTATTTGTCGCTTGATCGGCTTTCGTCCACGCTGTCGGGCGGCGAGGCACAGCGAGTGCAGCTGGCAACTTCGCTGGGATCGCAACTGGTGGGTGCGATGTATGTGCTGGATGAACCGTCGATCGGATTGCATCCGCGAGATACGGGGCGGCTGATTCGAATCCTGGAAGGCTTGCGTGATTTGGGAAACACGATCCTGGTAGTCGAGCATGATGCGGACATTATCCGCGCGGCAGATTATCTGCTGGATCTTGGGCCGGGCGCGGGAGAGCTGGGCGGGAGGCTGCTGGCCTCGGGAACGCTGCCGGAATTGATGCGGTCGCCACACTCCCTAACAGGAAAATATTTGCGCGGCCAGCTTGCGATTCCGGTTCCGTCGCGGCGGAGAACTCCTGGGATTGAGCGACTGCAACTGACGGGAGCACGCGCGCACAACTTGCGTTCGGTGAGCTGTGATATTCCGTTAGGCATGTTGACCTGCATCACAGGTGTTTCGGGATCGGGAAAATCCACGCTTGTGCATGATGTGTTGTATCGCGCGCTGGCGCATCGACTGGGTGAAGGTGACATTGCCGACCCAACGCATCTGTACGACACGCTAGACGGCTCGCAATTTCTGGATGGAGTGGTGCTGGTGGATCAATCGCCAATCGGCCGTACTCCGCGATCGAACCCGGTGACCTACATGAAAGCGTTCGATGGCATCCGCGACCTGTTTGCTTCGCTGCCGGATGCGAAACGAAAAGGCTACACGGCCGGATTTTTTTCGTTCAACGTGCCCGGCGGTCGGTGCGAAGTTTGCCAGGGCGACGGCACGGTGACGGTGGAGATGCAATTCCTGGCGGATGTGGAACTCCCCTGCGAAGAATGCAATGGGACGCGTTTCAAGGCGGGCGTGCTGGAGGTTCGATACAAGGGGAAAAATATCCACGATGTGCTCAACCTCACGGTGAAAGAGGCGCTGCAATTTTTCGCCGGACACGTCAAAATTCAAGACCGACTGAGAGTGCTGGATGATGTTGGACTGGGCTACGTGCGGCTGGGACAATCGGCGACAACACTTTCGGGTGGCGAAGCGCAGCGCGTCAAACTGGCGTCGCACCTGGCGAACGCGAGGCCGGCAGGTGGCAAGCGCGCGAAGAATCGATTGCTATATATCTCTGGATGAGCCGACGACCGGACTGCATTTCGACGATGTCAGCAAGTTGCTCTCGGCGCTGCGACAGTTGATTGATGGCGGCGGATCGCTATTGGTGATCGAGCATAATCTGGATGTACTGAAGGCGGCCGACTGGATTCTCGACCTGGGTCCGGAGGGTGGACGCCGTGGCGGCGAAATTGTGGCGGTAGGAACGCCGGAGCAAATCGCGGCAGTTCCGGCGTCGCACACAGGGAAATGGCTGGCTCGAGTGCTGCAGCCAGCGAACCAGGCCGCGAATTTGGCAGCGGCAGGAAAACGATGAAGCCATCGGTGCGATTCGATGTCTGCTGGCCGCAGGATTTCTGGCGGCTGGAGTGTGTATGCAGGGGCAGACGACGCCGCTGCCTCCGGGAACGTCTGAACCCGGTGTCAATGCTCCAACCTCAGCTGCGACATATTTGAGCGAGGCAGAAACTGCAATCTCTCAACGGCAATACGATCATGCCGTCGCGCTGTTGGGTAAGGCGGAGGCGCTGGAGCCAGAAGATTCGCTGGAAAACGCACGGCTCGATTACGATCGCGGTTACATCGAACAGGCGCAGCACCAGAATGCAACCGCAGAGGCCAATTACCGCAAGGCAGAGACAATCGATGCCAAGCAATTTGAATCGCATGCTGCGTTGGGGCATTTGCTGGCGTCTCAACAACAATGGGCAGAGGCTCGTCATCAATTGGAAACAGCGGTCACGCTGCAGCCCGCCAGCGGCGATGCCCACCAGATGGTTGCGAGCGCGGCTCGGACGCTGGCACGCGTCGACGCTGAAATGCATGATGCTGCAGCCGCCAGCGATGCCCTGCTGCTGGCCTTACAACTGACGCCGGAGCAAACAGACGATACCTTGTTTGCCGCGCAGCTTGCGGAAGACGTAGGCAACTACGATGGCGCAGGCAAGGAATACAAAAAGATTCTGTCCAAAGATCCAGGTTCGATCGCCGCGACAGAAGGCTTGGCGCGAGCCTTGATTCACCAGGGTAGATTTCAGGATGCGGAGGCGGTGTTGCAGCCCGCATTGAAGCAAGAGGCCAACGATCCTACGCTTCTGGCGCTTTCGGTGACAGCGCTGGCGGGTCAAGGTAACACTTCCGAGGCGGAGTCGCAACTGGAATCGTTGCATCAACAGAATCCTGACCAGCCGGCGGTGACACGCATGTTGGCGGACCTCTACAGCAGCGCCGGGCATCCCGACAAGGCGGCGCCGCTGTATCAGCAGCTGCTGGCAAATGACGGAAACAATCCTGACCTGTTGACGGCCACCGCCGAGAATCTGACGCATCAGCAACAATGGGCGCAGGCGGTAGAGATGTTTCAGAAGTCGCTGCAGATTCAACCGACGCAGGAAGATGCGTGGAGCGGGCTGGCCTTTGCCGCGTGGAGAGACGGGCAGTATCCGCTGGTGTTAACCGCGCTCGATCATCGCTCGCAAACGTTGAGCGATAGTGCGGCGACATTATTTCTTCGTGCCACGGCGCTGGATCATCTGCACCAAACGAGAAAAGCGATTCAGTACTATCAAAAATTTCTCGCGGTGGCGCACGATCAATATCCAGACGAAGAGCAGAAAACGCGGCAGCGCCTGAAGGCACTGGAGAAGTAGACATCCCATGCCGCGCGCGATGACATGGTTTGAGAATGCGTGGCGCCGGATGCGTGGCGCTGACATCGCGCAGAAAAATTCTCTACAATCAAGACTGGAATCACCCGCAGAAGGGAATCTCGCTTTGACTGCATCGCCCCCAGCGCTTCTCCCCATGCTGGAATCTGAATCACCCACCGCATCGTCCGGACTGCGCCTGCAAGACATATTTTCTGAGGAGTATCGGCACCTGCGTCCACGCGCGCCGATGCCGTTGTTTCGCATCAGCTTCTATCCGTTTACCGGCGTGAACACGACCATTCGACTGCGCGAGGGCACCGCATTTGTGCGGCTCTCCGACATGCTGGAAGGCGCGCCGGAGAGCGTCACTCGCGCGATAGCTCACATCTTATTAGCGAAGCTGTACCGCAAGCCGATTGAGCCGGTCCATGCCAATCGCTATCGTCGACATCTAGGGAGTGAGGCGGTGATTCGCCGGGCGGAGATGGTGCGGCGCAGTCGTGGAAGAAAAAATGTTTCTACTGCGCAAGGGAATTATTACGATCTGGACGAAGTGTTCGATCATTTGAATCGGCAATTTTTTCATGGTCTGTTGGGCCGCCCGGTGTTGACCTGGAGTGCACATTCCGCGCGGCGGCAGCTGGGCCATTACGATGCGGCGCACAATACGATCGTGGTCAGCCGCGTGTTCGACCGGCCAGAGACGCCACGCTACGCGGTGGAGTACCTGGTATTCCACGAGATGCTGCATTTGAAACATCCCGTGAAGATGCGCGGCGGACGCAGGTGTGTGCACTCGCGCGAATTCCAGCAGGAGGAAAAGATGTTCCCTCAGCTGGACCAGGTGAAGGAATTCTTGAAGAGACTATAAATCGGTCAGCTAGTGACGGTGTGAGCTGCTGGCTTCGGTTTTCGCTTTTGTGACTGCACGCTGATGTGCGGATGCCGTCGCGCCCAGACAATCAAGACCACACCGGCAACCATGGAGCCGATGCTGGCGACCTGGGCGTTGCTCATCCCGAAATAAATCCTGGGATTGATGCGGACAAATTCGACCAGAAAACGGGCCAGTCCGGACCACACCAGGTACTCGCCAGTAATCATTCCAACTGGCCGGTCGACTTTTCCGCGCTGCCAAAGATACCAGGCAATCAGCAACGCGGCGATGAACTCGTAAATCGGGGTGGGCTGCACGCGTTGCACGGTTGGAACCAGCCCGTGTGGAAAACTCACGCCCCAGGGTAAGTTGGTCGGAATGCCGTAATCGCCATCTCCAGAGGTGAGACAGCCGATGCGGCCCACGCCATAGCCGACCGCGGCGGCGGGCGCTGCCAGGTCCAGCATGCCCAAGGCACCCACCTTGGCGACCCGTCCCTGCCACATCAGCACAAGAATCGCGGCAACGAGGCCTCCAAACCAGGCGAAACCGGCGCGATCCAGCAGCAACTGCAGCGGAATCTGCATCAGTAGATGAGGAGATTCAAAGACATGCCACAGTTTCGCGCCAATAATCCCGGCCACGGTGGCCAGAGCGGTGACATTGATGGCGTCCGCCTCGATACCTTTGCGTTGAAAATTCTTGTAAAGCACCCAGCAGCCAGAAACGGCGGCCAGCCAAAGCAAGATGCCGAAAGTACCAATTTCAAAGCGCCCAATGTGAATAAATGGATACATGCAGACAGAATTCCCTAGACTTCCAGTATATGGGAAGTAAAGCTGAGGGCGTCCCTGGCTGAGAACAGTTTCGCGGCAGGCACGGCTCACGCAATCTTCAAGAATCCGTCCTACAATCAGCGATAGATCGAAATAGTTATGACAAATGCAACCACCCGCCAGGCATTAGAGTGTCTCCTGACCCAGAAGCAGATTCAGCAGCGAGTCTGCGAATTAGGCGCAGAAATCAGCAACGATTTCGCTGGAGAGACGGTTATGCTGCTCGGAGTGCTGAAAGGGGCGGCGGTCTTTGTCGCCGACCTGGCGCGGGCGATCACCGTGGACTGCACCTTCGACTTTCTTGCGGTTTCCAGCTATGGCATGGCCACCCGCTCCAGCGCTGTACGGCTGATTAAAGACGTCGATCAGCCGATAGAAGGCAGGAACGTCATCCTGGTTGAGGACATTCTGGATACCGGCAGAACTCTTTGCTACCTGAAAAATATGTTGATGGCGCAGGGTCCCGCTACACTGAAAGTCGCCGCGTTTCTGGACAAGCCTGAAAGGCGCCTGTGCAATGTGCATGCGGACTATATCGGCTTCGCGATTCCAAACCGGTTTGTGGTGGGCTATGGCATGGACTTCGCCGAACGGTACCGTAATCTTCCCGACATTTGTCTTATGGCAACAGATGCTCCCACCGATGTGTGGGAGTAGTAGAGTAGTTCTGCATCTAAAAGTAGTAGATAGGAACATGGAAATATGAGTGCTTCTTCATCCCCCGAACTTGCAGACGAATTTGAAATTTCAAGCTTCGATGTCGCGGCCTTTGCCGCCAATGCTCTCCGCGATTGGCAAAGCATGGCGGCAACCATCGACCACACACTTTTGAAGCCCGATGCTACCTCCGCAGACGTCGCGCGGCTGTGTGAGGAAGCGCTGCATTATCGCTTCGCCTGCGTCAGCGTCAACCCTTGCTGGATTGCGCTGGCACATAGCGCGCTATCCGGTTCCGGCGTCGCGGTGGGAACGGTGGTTGGATTTCCCCTGGGAGCTTCCCTGACCCACAACAAGCGCGAAGAAGGTGAGTCCGCGTTGCGCCTGGGTGCGCGGGAGCTCGACATGGTGATCCACATTGGCGCACTGAAGAGCGGCGACAATGCTACCGTTCAAAGCGACGTGCGCACCATGGTGGAGCTGGCGCACGATGCGGGCGCTACGCTGAAAGCGATACTGGAAACCTGCCTGCTGACATTGGAAGAAAAACTACGGGCGTCAGAGATCTGCGTGGCCGCGGGCGTGGACTTCCTGAAGACCAGCACAGGATTTTCTACCGGGGGCGCGACGGTGGAAGATGTCAGCCTGCTTCGCGGCGTGGCGGGCGGCCGATGCGGCGTAAAGGCCTCCGGCGGAATTCGCACGCTGGAGGCGGTTCGCGACATGCTGGAAGCCGGAGCCAGCCGCATCGGCACCTCGTCCGGTGTAGCGATTCTTGAAAGCTACATGGAGCAACAGCGCGCGGTAGAGAAATATCTGGCGGGGCAGGGCGCGACATCCGCAAAATAGAGCTGACTGCGACCTGGACTCCAACAGGAAAAGTTGTGGAACTGGTGGCGCGTTCCTAGGCTATTCTGAAGAGCGAGCCATGAGTCCCGACAAACGCAAATCTGCATCCGAAGATGCTGTTCCAGAAGCAGGGAAAACTGTGTCGGAGTCGCAGCGGCGGCCCGCGGGCGAGAACGATGCGTCGACGCAGACCGGCAAGACTGCGCGAAGAGGGGCCGGCGCCACCCGACAGGCCGGTGAGTCTCACGCGTATGAGGGCGACTACCGCCCCAGTTCTTCAGTCACGCTGCGCAATGAGCCCAGAATCGATGCGGTTCAGGGGGACTTTCTTACGCGGCTTGCCGATGCGCTGAACACCACCCTGGACCTGCAAACCTTGCTGCACCGCGTAGCCGACCTGGTGCGTGCCGTTATTGATTACCGCATCTTCGCCATTCTGCTGTTGAATGACCGGACCAACGAGCTGCGCATGCGCTTCCAAATTGGCCATTCCGCAGACGCGGAGCGGATGCGTATTCGCATGGGCGAAGGCGTTGTGGGGCAGGTAGCGGAGCGGCGAGAGGCGATGCTGATCAACGATGTCACCTCGGTGTCGAATTACATCGACGCCAATTCGCAGGTACGGTCGGAGCTGGCCGTGCCTTTGGTGACCAAGAACCGCGTGATCGGCGTCATTGATATTCAATCCGAGCAGCCAAACTATTTCCGTCCGGAACATTTGCATTTGTTGCAGCTGACGGCATCGCGAGTGGCGATTGCGGTGGAGAATGCGCGCCTCTACACCCGCATCTCGCGACAGGCGCAGTCGCTAGAGTTGCTGCATGAAATCAGCCGCGAGCTGACGTCGATTCTGGATCCGGAGCAGTTGCTGGAGCGAGTTGGAAAATTATTGCAGCGAGTCATTCCCTACCAGATGTTTGCCATCTGGATGCTGGATGAAAAAACCAACATGCTGATTCACCGCTTTTCGATTCGATTCGGCAAGACCGATAATTCTTTTTCTGATCCGGTGCCGCTGCAGCGCGGCCTGATTGGTGCCGCTGTCAGCACTCGGCAAACCATCACGGTGGGCGACGTGCGCCAGGATTCGCGATACATTATGGTGCACCCGGAAACGCGGTCGGAGATGGCGGTGCCGCTGATCTACAAAGGCAAAGTGCTTGGCGTGCTGGACCTGGAACACACCAAAGCGCACTTTTTCAGTGAAGACAATGTGCATGCGGTGAGCACGCTGGCGGCGCAGTTGGCCATTGCGATGGAGAATGCCGGCCTCTACCAGCGGCTGGCGCAGGAAGAGCAGCGCCTGGAAGACGATTTGACGATGGCGCGCAAAGTGCAATTTCGCCTGATGCCGCAGACTGTACCGGAGCCCGTGCATGCGGAGGTAGCGGCACGATTCGTACCCGCGCGCACCATCGGCGGCGATTTGTACGATTTTCTGGACTACGGCGACGGACGTACAGCCATCGTGCTGGGCGATGTGAGCGGAAAGGGTGCGGCGGGCGCGTTGTATGCGGCGCTGGTCAGCGGCGTAATGCGGTCGCTGGCCGCGCAAAAGCCCACGGCGGCCAACATGCTGGCGGCTCTGAACGATCAACTGCAGGAAAGAAAACTGGACGCGCAATACGTCACCATGCTGTTTGCGATCTGGAATGACAACGACAGAACGCTGCAAGTTGCCAATGCGGGCGGATGCCAGCCGCTTTACATTCGCGCTAAAGGTGTCGAGCCGATTCAGGCGACGGGTATCCCCCTGGGCATGTTTCCTGATGTCGAATATGAAGAGTTCACGCTATCGACGCAACCCGGCGACATGCTGGTGTTTTATTCCGACGGCATGATTGACGCGGAGAACGATCGCGATGAAATGTTCGACATGGACCGGCTGGTCGCGGTGCTGGAAAAGCATCGCCACTGCTCCGCTTCCACCATGGTCGCCAACATCTTGAAAGACGTTTCTGAATTCCAGGGGAACGTGGAACATTTCGATGACGAAACCGTGATTGCGCTGCGCGTGATCGATCCGAAAAAACCTGTGAAGTGCTGAGCGCCTGCCAGCGCTGCCGCGTCAGGCACGTAGTACGAAGCGCGACCGCATATCCTCGCCATACCACATGATGTAGTTGGTGCCCCATGCATTGTTGAAAAGATTGACATGCATGCCGCTCGACAGATCGGGCTGGTCCTTGGAGAAATTCAGCGGTGATTTTTTACCCATGGCAACCAGCGGCGAATCGATCGGCTCGACAACGAACGCCCCGTGGTTGTCCTTGTAACTGAAATGGTTGGAGACGGCATGCATCTGGCGGCTACCGCCGCGAACCACATCGAACGGCGAAACCTGTTCGCCCGACTTGTCCAGCATCCACCCCTTGGGATCGGAGACCACAGGATTGAAGGTGAGCCAGAGCGATTCCGGTAGGCGTGTCGCAGGTTTCTGGAATGCATAAAAATTCAGATGGATCGCCGGCTCGGCATCGGGCAGGAACCACTCCATATATAGCTGTTGCGGGAACGCGGTGCGGCCGGACTGCTGCGCTTCAGCATCGTGAATCTCCAACCTCGCCAGCAGACGATGGCCCTGCGCATCTTTGTGCGACCGCAGATCGACCAGCGAGGCCTGCCACTCCTGGTTTCTGGCGCCGAAACGTTCGATATTGGGCTTTCCAAAATCAAACTGCGCCCAACTTGCCTGCATGACAAGATACTTCGCCCGGTACTCTGAATAATCCTGCTGAGAAAGGGTTTGATAGGAAAACAGGGCCAGAGGATGATCCGGTGATGCCCATTCCCTTCCTGTTTTTTTATTTTGAAGGCGGTGAATCGCGCCTGTCTTGGGATCGAGTTGGAGGATGAAATGCGCATTCTCGACAGGCTGCGAAGCGGTGACCAAAGTGCCGCCGGTTAATTGCGGCACCTTCGGCTGCAAGTTGCGAATCGCCAGTTCTGCCTGAGCTCGCAGCGGCGTGGGAAGTCGTTTGACGCCATCGAAGAGGTCCTTGCGCTTCTCCTGCCAGCTAAACGCAACCACCTTGTAGTTCTTGGTATCGAGCATCTTTGCCAGATCCTGCGGCGTTTGATGATCGTAGTCGAGCCATGTCTTTGTATCGGTGCCCCAGGTATGTTCTGCCTCCAGACCAACAGAACGCAGCAAAGCGACATCCGTAGCATCGCCGATGCGAAATTTTTTCTGAGCAATCCAGGAGTTGCGAAGCCGGGCAACTTCGCGGTACCGCGCCACCTTGAGCGGATCACTCGCGGCCCCGTAAATCCAGGTGTCGCCAATTTCCTGGGTGACCACCGGTAGTTGGTTGCGATACGGCTCGATGGCATTGGCAATTTCTGTCAGGCTGGCCGCGTGAATGTCCGCATTCGGAAAGCGATGGCCGAGTTCGGAATAGATGCGAACAATTTCGTCGGGGGAATGGGGACCGGCATTGTCATTGCCCACCTCGATGACGACGGCGAGGTCGGAACCTGGAACTTGAACGGTGCCGCCATAGCCCAGGTGATACATCACGACGAGGCTACTCCCGCTCGAATCATTCCAGAGAAACAGCGGCGGAAGTTCGGCTGGCATGCTGGCGCCGTTCACGCCAATATCCAAAAATTTGACGCCGCGAGCGGCCAGCGGAGAAACCAGCCCTCGCGTATGACCTGGCACATCGGTCATTTTGGCGCCTGTTGTAGTGCGACCAAAGCGCTTGTCCAATGCCTGCGACAGGCCGATGCTGCCGGCAATCATCGAAGGATCCATCAGCTCCGTCTGCCAACTGAACGGCAGCGCATGCCATGCGATGTCGCCGCGCGTGATGGCATCTTCCATGCGTTTTCGATCTTGCGATGAGGCTTGTTCCAGATACTCGTAGACCAGCCATGATCCAGTGGTCCACACATACGAAGGTCCACGGGTTCGACGCTGGTCGCTGGTCAGGCGAATTGCCTCAGGAAAATAATCGGAGAAATACCAATCGACCACTCTCGCCTGGGTGGCGACAAAGCCGGCGTCAAAATGGCATTTGAACATGACCAGAACGCGCTTTATATCGGGGTACGGAGTCGGAGTGTAGGAAACATCCTGCAGCGCGAACGATGATCTCTGACCCAGTACAGACGCACCACCCAAGGCAACCACGGTTTTGATGAAATCGCGACGCTGCATGTCCTGCATCTCCAGACTGATTGCTAGAAAATCAGGATCATTCTACACACTTAACGCGGGCAAAGACGGTGCAGCGAAGATAGGCGAGCGAACTTTTCGAGCGCGTCGGTTGGGCTAGTTGTCTGGAGTACGCGACGCAACTTTCGTGGATGGCGGCAATTGACGCAGCCGATGCAGCTCCTGCGTTAGTAGTTCCCGCTGTGCCGCGTTCACGCTGGGGAATTGCAGATAGACTTCTAGCTCATCCGCGGCCAGAGATTTCTCTCCGGACGCCAGCAGAGCGCTGGCACGCAGCAGATGCAGGGGAGCGAAATTCACTGGCGCGGAGAGGGCAGCACGATTCAACCATTCCAGACATTCTGGCAAATGCTGCAGGCCGGCTTCGGCACGCGCCCATTGATAGGCAACCTGCCAGGTTTGCTGCTCCTGCGGCCGTACATGGCGCAGCGCATCGGCCGCCGCAGAATAGTCGCCAAGATAATTTTGGGCGGTGGCCAGAATGACGTAGGCTTTTTCGTCGTCGCCGTTGATGTGGATGGCTTGTGTTGCTTCAGTCGCTGCGCGAGCGAATTGTTCCTGCACCAGCGCAGCTGTCGCAGCGAGTGCAGCGGCGTCTGCGAATTTTGCATCCTGCTGCAACGCGCGGTTGGCGCCTCGTTCAGCGACGACGGCATGGCCCTGATGCAATTCTCGTGTCGCGCGCAGGTAGCTCTGCAGCGCATCCGGCTGAATTCCCAACTCGATGAGGTTGTCGGCGTCGACCGGAGCGGGTGTGTCGACTTGCGACGGTGTGGCAGCCTTCATGTCTGCGGCGGTATTCTGCGCGCCAGCAATCGGGAACGAGAAACACGCGAGCATCACGGCAGCGCCGATACTCACTTTGAACGGTTCCAGCTTCATCATGGCGGCTTCACCTGCATTCATCTTGCGGCTGAGGGGCGAAGTTTCGACGAAGGAATCAGTTCACGGTACGATGAGATTTCCAGTTTGAATCGAGTGTCCCAAAATGGAACATCGCGGGCAGGAGGGCAGTTTTTCCTGTGGCGACGAGAAAGAATCGAAGGAGAAATTTCTTTGCCCCAGATGAAGTCATCTGTTGCCCCATCGTCCGGTTCCACGCGCGTGATCAAGCCGGCGCGAAACGTGCTGGGAAGCCTGCGCCTGCCAGGAGATAAAAGCATTTCGCACCGCTACGCCATGCTGGCCGGCTTCGCGGAAGGCACATCGCACCTGACGAATTTTTCCAGCGGCGCGGATCCGCACAGCACGCTCGCGTGCATGGAGCAGCTAGGCGCACAGGTGGAACGCGGCGAGAACGGGAGCCTTGCGATTACAGGATGCGCGGGTAAATTTCGCGAGCCGCATTCTGCGCTTGACTGCGGCAACTCCGGATCAACCATGCGCATGCTTGCGGGATTGCTGGCGGCACAGCCGATTTCCGCCATGCTGGTCGGGGACGCTTCACTGAGTCGGCGGCCGATGGAGCGCATTCGCGCGCCGCTGACAGCCATGGGAACGCGGATTGAATTGACGGAAGGCCATGCGCCGGTAATGATCCATGGCGGTCCGCTGATCGGATTGGATTATGAGACGCCGATCGCCAGTGCCCAGGTGAAGACGTGCCTTTTATTTGCCGGGTTGCAGGCGAGTGGCGTCACCACGGTGCATGAGTCGGTGCATACCCGCGATCATGGCGAACTAGCTTTGAGGGCTTTCGGTGCTGAGATTGAACGCACTCGACTCACAGTCAGCATCGCGGGAGGACAAGAGCTGTACAGCATCGACGCCGGGATTCCAGGCGATCTTTCCTCGGCAGCATTTTTTCTATGTGCCGCAGCGCTGTTTCCGGAGTCAAACCTGGTGCTGGATGGGGTAGGGATGAATCCGACTCGCGCCTCGCTGCTGGATGTGTTGCGCTGCCTTGGAGTCGGGCTGAATGTACTGGAGTTGAGCGAGCAACACGCGGAACTGGTGGGCACGCTGCAGGTGGTAGGTAATCCAAATGGCCTGGCCGGTGCGGAAATCAGCGGGGCGTTGTCCGCACAATTGATTGATGAGCTGCCGGTGTTGGCGGCAATTGCGCCTTACACGCGCCAGGGAATTCGCATCCGCGATGCGCGTGAACTGCGGGTGAAGGAGTCGGACCGCATTGCCCTGGTAGCGAAGAATCTGCGCGCCATGGGTGCCGAGGTGGAGGAATTCGACGACGGGCTCGATGTCGCCGGTGGACAAACGCTGCACGGGGCCGCAATCGATGCCGGCGACGACCACCGCATTGCGATGGCCTTTGCTGTGGCAGCGTTGCGCGCGATCGGAGAGACAGAGATTCACGGCGCCGAGTCGGCCGCGATTTCATTTCCGGAGTTTTTTGATTTTCTGGATCGCATTGTCGAGCGATGATAGATGCCTTCAAAGCAAATAAAGGCCAGATCTAAAAGGTCTGGCCTTTATTTGCTTTGAAGAGTTATTTTACGAGCCTTGCGGACCCGAACCTACAGCGGCTGGAGCAACGGTATCGTTTCCGTTCTGTCCCTGGTCGGGATGGAGTGGCTCTGGCTTGGCTTCGGGTTTTGGCGCTTCCAGTCCAGGTACGTTCGGTGCCTCGGTGACATTGCCGGTGGCTGCGTCGGTGATGTTGATGCCGTACTTCTGCAAGGTATCGGCCACCAATTGTGAGAGCGCGGCGCGATCCACGGCGTAGGTTGTTTGCGCGGCGATCAAGTTATCCTGCGCGGTTTCCAGGTTGCGCGTCTGTGACAGCACGTTAGCGCTGGTGGAAGCACCCAGGTGATATTTCTTCTGCTCGGCATCCAGGCTCTGCACAGCGTAGTTCTGGCTGGCTTCAGCCGATTGCACCTGGGCGCGGTCGTTCTGCAGCGCGTAAATCTGGTTGGTGACCTCCATCTTGAGCTGCACATACAACTGCTGCAACCGCATCTGCGACTGGCGATATTCCAACTGAGCTCGATCCGCCTGGGCCTGGGCATGGCGGTTGCGAATGGGTACAGTGAAATTGAAGCCGACGCCCTTATTCGGTCCCGAGCTATTGCCGAGGTTCGATAACACCGTGGTGTAGGGAATATCGAGACCCGGTGTACCCGAGCAGGGATCGAACCCGAGCCCTGGAATCACTCCACAAGTGATCAGAGGATTTTTGGAACCACCAATGGCCGACGCACCGTAAAACGCATAAACATCCAGCACCGGCAACATGGCATTCTTGACCGATTTGAGGGTGATTTCCTGATCTTTCAGGGCCAAAATCGCCTGCTCTACATTGGGACTATTGGTGTAGGCGTCCTGCACCAACTCCTGCAAGGGCTTTTCTTCTTCCGGAGTAATCATCAGGGAGACACGGTCGGTGGGAATGACAGGGGCTGCGGCAAAGATGGGATCGTCGAGATTACGGGCAATCGCCTGCTTGATGATGAGTTGTTGATATTCCAGCTTGGTTTTCGCGGTGATCAAGGCCTGTTTATCGCTGGCAACCTGTGCGTTTGCATTCACCACATCCAGCGGTGCCAGGGTGCCGATCTGCAATTGCTTCTGATCGTCGGAGAGCAGCTGAGTTGATTGCCTCAAAGCGCCTTCTTTGGCCTTTTCGTCCTCGTAGGCGCCCACCAGTCCCCAGTAGATGTTTTCGATCTGGTCAATGGTGTACATCAGTTGCGCGCGGAAGGCCGCGTCTGTACTCTGGCGGTTGTTCTTGGTAATTGCGATGTAGCGTCCATTCACCGCCCATCCAAAGCCCTGCAGCAAATGTTGCGTGACTTGGGCATTGAACGATGAATTGAGCGAAGGGCTATAGAAACTTCCGAAGGCTGAATTGGCATTGCTGGTGGTCCGACTGTTGTTGAAGGTGACCGCGAGAGTTTCCCCCGGCAGAAATCCCTGGGTATATCCGAAATTGTATTCATCCAGGTTTTGGTTCAGCTGAAAAGTACCAGTGAGGAATTTCGAAGTTTGGGGGATATACTCCCGGCCAAGTTGCACGGTCCCTGTTAACACTGGATCGAGCGGTTCAAGGGGAACATCCAGGGGCCCGGCTCCCAGAGTCGTGGAGTTGATACCATTGGGGCCGGAAGTCGCGCCACCCGCGCCTACCGACGTTCCCCCGGGGCCGCCGCCTGAGGCACCCGCCGTCTGAATCGTCGTTGCGGAGGTGTTACTGTTCGAACTGGTGGCGCCGGTGGTGGCGGTTGGAGAGGAACTAGCGACTGGACCGGTCGTCCCTCCAAGGGTGCCCGTTACCAGGCCAGAATTCACGCCGAGGTAAGCGAGACCAGAGCGGGCACGCAAGAGATCCGTATCGGCGATGTCGAGGTTGTAGCGCGCAATCGCGATATCGAAATTATTCTGCAGCGCCAGCAAGATGGCATCATCCAGGCTGAGATAAATCTTGCCATCCCTGTAGAGGGTGTCGATGCGAGGAGAATTGGTCAGGCGAGCCGGAGGAACTACCGTTTCAGTAAAAGCATTGAATGGGTTCGGAAACTGCGACTTGCCCACCGAGAAGTTCTGGTCGGTTGGGCGAAGGCCGTAGGGTTCTGCCATAGCGGGCGCAGGTGGCGCCGGCGTGGAGACAGTCGCTGCTGCCACAGCGGGAGCGTTTGGCAATGCGCTACTGGAACTCTGCGATTGAGCATTGGCCAGCGGCATCACCAGGTTCAGCAACATCAACCCAATCACCCAACCACTCTGCAAATCCTTCGTTTTCACGTTTGCCCTACCCTTCTCATTTGCCTCAAAAAAATATCTTCTGCCCGTCCCCGTTGAAAAACTTTGGCTCATCGGCGTGCGCATGGTAAACCCCATTCGCGTCCGCGTGACGGCAACGCCCGCCGCAAATCAGGATTGAAAGCCTCACATTCGATGGCTTTCAACGGCCTGCGGCTTCGAAAATCTTGTTCTTTCTGACTCTCGGCTTCCCGACATCCGCCCATGGAAATGGCAAAACGGTGTTCTCGCACATCAACCGTAGCTCTCTATTCGCGTTCTATGAATTGGGTACGAGATTTCCGGCTGGATGGTTCCCACTGGTTCCCAAGCAAAATGTTCCTTCAAGCCGGGCTGAATGGAGAATTGCTCCAATGCCCAGGCAACGTACAATTTTCCCGGCAAGCACACTGACCGTCACGCAAGCGCCGCATGCCGGCCCGCGAAACCACGTGTAATCTGCTAACGAGGATGAGTATATCGCAGCGCCCCGAGTCCATGAGCCATCCGCGGGCACGAGGCTGCCGGCAGGGAGCGGCGTGGAGATGCTTTCTGCAAAGCAGGAAAAATTGCGTGAGGCTGGAATAAAGCCGGCGCCCCAGAGACCCAACGCGATGAAAGATACCAGGCGTGGATGACGGCAGTGCGGTAACGGTGTGGAAACTGATTCTGTCGTATGACGGAACAGATTTCCATGGCTGGCAGATTCAGCCGGGAAGACCCACCCTTCAAGGCACGCTGGCGGAGGCAATTTATTCGGTCACCGGAGAACAGGTGTTACCGCAAGGATCGGGGCGCACCGATGCAGGTGTGCATGCATGGGGACAGGTCGCGAGTTTTTCGCTGCGCGCGGCCATCCCGGCGGAAAATCTTCAACGTGCGTTGAATCGCATCCTTCCAGGTGCCATACGAATTCTTTCGGCGGAGCCTGCTGGGAAAGATTTTCACGCGCGGCACAGTGCTGTCGGAAAGGTGTATCAATACCGAATTTTTCAGGGAGGAATCTGTTCGCCTTTTTTGGCGCGATATGTTTCCGTCTGCAAGTGGCCGCTTAATTTGGAAGCCATGCAAGCGGCAGCCGAAGCGATTCTCGGCGAGCATGACTTTACTTCTTTCGCTGCATCCGATCCTGACCGAACGGCCCGCATCGCAGGCATAGGAGCGACCGACAAAGAGGACACACCGGACGACGAGAATCTCACCCAGCCCAGCAACTTTCGCAGAATTACGACTTCGCAATGGACGCGGGAATCTGGACTTCCCTTCCCATGTGCGCTGGGAGCAATGTTCTCAGCCCGGAGATTCCGCGCACGCGGCGACCACCGATGGCGAAGAGATGTTGACCTATACAGTGTGCGGCAATGGATTTTTGCATCACATGGTGCGCAACCTTGTCGGGACATTCGTGGAGGTCGGGCGAGGGCGGATATTGCCATCTGAGGTGGCTCGCATTCTTGAAGGTCGGGATCGAGCGCTGGCTGGACCAACCGCGGCGGCACGAGGCCTGTGCCTGATGAAGGTTCTCTACTGAAATGGTTCGCGGCGGCGGATTCGCAAGTGGAACTTCGATAGACTGTCCATGAATCCTCAAGCGTAACGATTCGAATCGCGCTTTCAAAAACGTCATGCCGAAAACGATCGCCATCTCGGCCTTTCAGACCATCAGCCAACTGGCTGGGCAGCCGGCGGTGCATCGCGCCTTCCAGTGGTTTCATCTGCAGGAACCGCAGTTGCGCGAGTGGCATCGGCAAGTGGCAGCGATCGCGGCTCCTCCGTTTGGCGAGGCAGCGCGGGCGCATTGGGTGGCGAAGCAGTTTGTAGAACTGGGACTGGAAGATGTCGGCCTCGATGCCTGTGGCAATGCGCTGGGCTGGATGCGAGCGGACGATCAGCCGGCGGACAAAGGTGGCGACGAGTTTCGACCGTGCACCTTATTTTCCGCGCATCTGGATACGGTATTTCCGGCTGAGGCGATCGGCGAACCGGTGCAGGATGGCAACCGCCTCACGATTCCTGGCGCGAGTGATAATTGCGCCGGCATCACCGCCCTGCTCGGTATCGCAGCGGCGATGCGTAGCGCCGGGTTGAAGCCGGCCAGCGACATTCTGTTCGCATGCAACGTCGGCGAAGAGGGCGAAGGCAATCTGCGCGGCATGAGGCATCTTTTCAGCGAAGCGGAGATTGCCGCGCGGATCCGTTTCGCCGTCATTCTGGACGGTGCGGGGACGGACACCATCGTGACCCAGGGATTGGGCAGCAAGCGTTTCAGCATCACGGTGACCGGGCCTGGTGGCCACTCATGGACGGATGCCGGCACACCCAATCCAATCCTTGTGCTGGCCAATGCGTTGGCGGAAATTGGCGGCCTGGCATTGCCGAGCTCACCCAGAACGACGTGGAACATCGGGCATATCGAGGGCGGAACGTCTATCAACGCGATTCCGCAGCGAGCAGAGGCCAGAATCGATACGCGGTCTACCGATGCGGAGTTGCTGGTGCAACTGGAAGAGGCAATTTACGATGCCGTCGAAGCGGCAGCTGCGGATGCAAATCGCTCGTTAAAAAAAACAGAAGGCAAATCGACCCGCCCTCCAATCCAATTTGCCATTGAGTCGATCGGTGAACGGCCAGCCGCGAAACTCCCCGACCTGGCCCGGATTCTGACGACGTTGAAAGCGGTGGATCGACACCTGCAGATCCAAAGCCATCCTGGCGTCGCTTCTACAGATGCGAATATTCCCTTGTCGCTGGGAGTAGAAGCGATCAGCCTGGGAAGTGGTGGAAGCGGCGGCGGCATCCACAGTCTGCAGGAGTGGTTTGACGCGACTGGTCGCGACCTGGCGCTGCGCAGAATTCTGCTTTTGCTGCTGGCACTGGCAGAGGCAGACCTTTAAGAATTTCCCGGTTTTTCCGCCTTGATCGCAGATCGTAAAACAAAGTAGTTGGCAGATCCCATTCAGAACCTCGAGAATGGGTTGAATCGGAGACCCAATGAAAAACAACCTGGGCATGGCGATCGCGCTTGGTGTCGGCATCGGAACCGCCATGGGAGTGGCGTTGCACAACATTCCAGTAGGAGTCGCGATCGGAGCCGCACTGGGTTTAAGCTTCGGTCTGGTGATGAACCGAGGAAATCGAAGTTCGCATTGACCGACTACGCGTTTCCCATTGCAACGGCGGTACCAAAACGATTCAGCCATAAACCCACATCCGAATGACAACCGAAAAAATCTCGCACAATGCCGCGGCACATCTGCTGATGCTGGCAGTGGTGATGCTTTGGGGCGCGATGTTTGTGCTGATTAAAGTCGCCCTCGACGTCATCTCGCCGCAGTGGTTCAACGCCATTCGCATGATGATTGCGTTTGCTTGCCTGGCGTTGATTTATCGCAAGCAATTTCGCCGCCTCACGCGGGAAGCATGGCTGTTTGGCGGGGCTGCGGGGGCCAGCCTGGCACTGGGATATGTTTTCCAGACGCAGGGCCTGCTCTACACCACGGCGACCAGCTCTGCCTTTATCACCGCACTGGTGGTGGTGATTGTGCCCATCCTGGCCACCGTGCCGGGGCTGCGACCTCCTGGCCACGATACACCGGAATGGACGGCCTGGGCGGGCGCGTTGGTGGCCTTGCTGGGTGTCGCCTTGTTGACCCTGCCGGCAAATGCTCCGTGGACGACGTTGTTCACCGCGGGTGGGAAACAGGGGTTTGGAAATTTGCTGACGCTGTTTTGCGCAGTCGGATTTTCGCTCTATGTCCTCGCCCTGGCACACGCGTCGGGAAGGGCTCGCTTTGAACAGCTCATCTTGCTGCAGATTGGCTTCGCGATGGTTTTTCTGACCATCGGCGCACTGATCATGGAGCCAGTGAAGTTGCACTCTCTCGCACAGTTCCTGGCCCCCGGGGGCGCGCTTCGACAGCCCTTTGTCTGGACCTCGCTGATGGTTGCGGGTGTTCTGGCGACGGCGTTGGCCTTCGGTGTCCAAACCTGGGCACAGCAGGTGATTCCAGCCGCCAATATTGCTGTAATCCTGACATTAGAACCGGTGTTCGCATGGTTGACGGCTTTCCTGGTGTTGAAGGAAAAACTCAAGCTGCGTCCAGGAGTGGGAGCGATGCTGGTGCTGCTCGGCATAGTTACCGCCGAGATTCTGCCTCGCTGGCGCCGCCGAACCCAGCAAAACCAGGCCACGACCGACCCTTGGACGGAAGCTGAGACCAGCAGCGAGTAAACCCACCGAGGAAAAGCTGCTCCGGTTTGCCGAGATTGTGCGTCTAATTACTTGAACCAGAATATGGGGGGCGCAATTCCTGAATGGCGAGCGCTCAGAACGAAACCGTATACTTAATTACTAGCATCCCTTACACCGAGTTTCCTACCGCATACAGAACGAGGTTCGACAACACATGAACATTTGGAAAGATTGGATCGATAAATTCCGCACGCGCCGGTTAAGTTTCACTTTCGCGATTCTCGCGACTCTGTCTGCCGGTATTTTGATCGGGTCTGTCGTCGCCCACGGGGTAGACGGAAAAGAAACCAAGGTCGACAGCTCCGACGCCCAACCGCTGCAGGTACCCAACCCGGTGAATCTGTCCACTACCTTCACCAAGATTGCGAAGGACGTTGGGCCCGCTGTAGTGAACATCAACACCGTTTCCTATCCGAAGAACTCCAGCGGACGGCACTTCGAAGGTAACTCTCAGGGTCAGGACGACAATGGACAGGGACAAGAAGGTCCAGGACAAGGTCAGGGTCAAGGGCAAGGTCAAGGTCAAGGTCAAGGCGACAATGGCATGCAGGACTTCTTCAACCACTTCTTCGGATTCGGCGGCCCACAGGGCCCTGAAGGCGAAGGTCCTGATGGTGGCGAGCGTATGGCGCTTGGATCCGGCTTTATTGTCGATCCCCGTGGCTACATCATCACCAACAATCACGTCGTCGAGAAGGCCGACAAAATCTGGGTCAAGTTGACGACCGATCCGATTGGCGACCAGGGGCACGCTGCCACCGTGGTCGGTACTGACAAAGCTACCGACATTGCGGTTCTGAAGATCAACGTCGGGCAGCCCGTTGCCGACCGTGAAACTGGGCAATTCCGAAGGAACGCAGATTGGTGACTGGGTGCTGGCGATTGGCAGCCCATTCGGCCTGAACCAGTCTGTGACCGCCGGTATCATCTCCTCTGAGAATCGTTCGCTGCAGGGCGAAGGCGGAATCGGCGCCGGCGAGTTTCAGCACTTCATCCAGACCGATGCGGCCATCAATCCCGGTAACTCCGGCGGTCCGCTGGTCAACATGGATGGCCAGGTGATCGGCATGAACACGGCCATCTATACGCAGTCGGCAGGCAATGAAGGCATTGGCTTCGCTATGCCGTCGGACACCATCGCGAATGTCTACAACCAGCTGATTGGGCCGGAGCACAAGGTGGTGCGCGGATCGATCGGCATTACCTTCCAGGCCGTCATGTCGAGTGCCGTAGGCCATGTCTATGGCTTTAAGAATGGCGTCATCATCAGTTCTGTGACTCCTGGGTTCCCGGCGGACAAGGCCGGCCTGAAGCCAGGTGACATCATTGTGAGCATCGATGGCCGTCCCATCAAGGGTGGCGACGATCTGATCAATGACATTGCGGGACGCAAACCAGGCAGCACCGCGACTCTTGGCTATATTCACGATGGCAAGCATGAGACAACCACCGTGACCATCGCTGATCGGACTGCGATGTTAGCGGCGCTGAACAATGGCTCTTCTCCGTCGGGTAACTCCAATGGACCGCAGGAGAACGGCACCACCAAACTTGGCATGGGAGTCAGCAACGTTCCACCGGAGATGGCTTCGAAGGCTGGCATCTCGGGTGGTGTTCTGATCCGCAGCATCCGTCCAGGCTCGTTTGCAGACGGATTGCAGGGCCTGGCACCGGGTGAGGTGATTCTGCAGATGAATCGCCAGCCAATCACGAACGTACAGCAATTCCAGGAACTTGCGTCGAAGCTGAAGACGGGCGATGACGTAGTTTTCCTGGTCGTCGACCCGCAACACCCTGGCATGGGCAATGAGTATGTGGGGGGAACGCTGCCCTAAATGCACGGAAAATGTAGCCTAAGTAACTGAATGCCATGAGGTTAACTGCAAAAAGAGGAGGTGGCGATGGCCATCTCCTCTTTTTGTTGTCATATGCAAATAGATACGCGGCAGCCCCGTCGCCTGCATCTTATTTGCTTTGAGGTTTCGAGGAGTCTAAAATTGCGTTACTTTCACACTATGTCCATGCCTCGATTTATTTACGTACGGAGCTGCGCAGCCGCGCTGATGCTGGCGGTCGGTCTGGCTGGATCGGCCTATGCGTCGTCCAGCACATCGTCCACGCGAACCACGAAATCCGGGCATGTTCACCATACAACTTCGACACACAGCCACAGTTCCAGCAGCCATAAGGCTTCGCTGCACCACACCAGTTATAGCTCCCGCCATCACAGATCTAGACACCATCACGCGACGATTACAGGGCAACGGGTAATGGATTCCTCGCGGGCCATGGAGATTCAGCAGGCCCTGATTCAGGCTCATTACCTGAGCGGCAGCCCGACCGGGCAATGGGATGCGGACACGCAGGCGGCCATGGTGAAATTCCAGAACGACAACGGCTGGCAAACGAAGATCACGCCCGACTCGCGAGCCCTGATCAAGCTGGGCCTGGGACCGAAGCAGGATGCCGGAGAATACGCTGCGCGTCCGGCAGGAATTGCCGATACCTCCGCGGGCGCGAATCGCTCTAACGGAGCGCCAGCAGACACCATCCGCACCATGGCGACATCTGAAATCCCAATGACCACGAACGACAATTAGGCACCGGGCTGCAGCGAAGGTGCTCGAGCAATTCTCACACTGACCAGATCAGCGACCATCCGCGCGCGGCCGGGTCCACGGTTGCGAAATCCTGATCGCGTTTCCACGAAATTCCTTTCGAAGTAGCCAGGTGAAACTGGTCTCCCAACGTAAGCGGAACAGACACGCGCGCGGGCACAGGTCCGGCCTCTCGATGAAAACTCAGGCGCCAACCTTGTTTCCGGTCGAGCGGTTCAAGATTGAGATTGAGCCGGCCAAATCGAGTGGGCGTGGCCGCGAGGCTATACGGACGCCCGGGCGCGAGCTGATCTTGTGTGATCCCGGCGAGCAATCGTAAGCTGGGACCGTCTTCCAGCGCCATCACGTGACGCATGTACCGAATGCACTCGGCGCTGGCCCAGTTGTGAGGCATATCGCCAACGTATGAGCCCAGCAGCGCATGCTGCAGCGGTTGCTCCTCCCTCCAGCAATATTGCGGAGTGGCGTGGTTCAGAAAGCCGACAAAAGTATCGTTCGCGGCCTGCTTCATTCCCAGCCACAGGTAGACTTCGGCAACGAATGCGGCGTTATAGTTCCAGATGGCTTCGTGTTGACTCCAGCCGGTTTCCGCGGGAACGTCTTCCTGCTGAACGGCCTGCATCAGACCCACATGCCCACGGACAATTGGATCGCTGGGATCAACCACGATTCCGGGGAAGATAGTGTGAGACAGCGCCCACTGCGCAGTTTGCGGTCGCGGCCGATCCCAGGGATCCGGTAGATTCCAGTCTGGATCTTCTTTCATCAGCATGGGGAGATATTGAAATTGGCCATCGTAGGATCGCATCTGCTGGCGGGCAGCCTGGTTGAAGGCGGCGCGCAGTTCGCGATACATCTCGGTGGCGCGCGCGATCTGAGGAATCTGTTGCTGCTCGCCGGCAGCGCCAATGGCTTTCAGCCCTGCCAGCGTCCATAGAGTATTCGTGAACTCATCGCGAGAACCGCCCAGGCCGCCATCGGCAAATCCCTTGGGCAACAGGCCGTAGCGGCCCATCAAGCCGCCTTCAGCACGCGCTCGGGCGCGCAAGGCATCGATATAGCCTAGCGCCGCAATTACGTTCGGCTGAAATTCGCGCAAGGCGCTCCAATCCTGGCTCAACTCGCATTGCCGCACCAGCGTAAACATGGCGATCGCAGTATCTTTGTAGTGTTCGCTGCCACCCCCGGCAATTACCTGGCCTGTTTTCTGCTGCATGCTCCACGTGGTGCGAAGACCTTCAGCGGCCTCTTTGTCGTAGCCAAGGTAGCGCGCCGCCTCAAGAATGAAATTTCCATCGACCACCCATAGACCTCGATAGCAGGTGGGCCCGACCTGAAACGTGAGGTTGCCGTCCTTCATCTCTCGAGCCTGCAAAATGTTGCGCGCGCAGGCGGTAACGAATTCGCCGCGCCGGCCGGAAACCTGCCATGAAACCGGCGCCTGAAACGGTGACCAACTGGACCAGAATTTCCGCGCCGATGCAATTTGCGCTTCGGGGCTATCAAGGCCATTCTGAAGCTCTGCCGCGGTCTGACCGGCCTGCGGAAGGCGAACAAACACGCGATACGGCGTAGCTGTTGAGGCGACTCCGGCATGGAACGTCAGCGGCCTCATGATGTTTGCATCGGGGTTGAAAAATTGTCCGGTGAATTCCGCATGCGGCGGATTCCCGAGAACCTTCGCGACCAGCAGAACAGCCCTGGTTTTCTTGTTCATGACGACGACCATCTTGCCCGTCATTTCCGAAGTGAAATCGTCTTCTGAATGAATCTCCACCACGGGAGAAACGTGCACCGACCCGGCTCCCCTGGGATGAATTTCAATCAGAACATTGTCAACGCGGCCTTCGCCGGGATTGCGAGTGGCGAATGTCGTGAGCCGCATGATGGCGTCGGCACGTTGCAGGGTGGTGTGGACAATCGGGACTGAGGGCGACTCCAGCGTCTGCTCCACGAACGTTGCGGGCTGCATTCCTCCCAGCGCAAAGTTGATGATAAGGGGGAAGTATTCGATCTGCTTGTCGCGGTCATAGCCGTAGAGAAGTGTTCCCTTCTCATTCATGACACTCTTGTATGGGTCATCTGGAAAGCAGTACGCCGTCTGACGAAAGGCGGGGGAATAACGAAAATCGATGGGGTTGGTGGCGGGGTCATCTGCGATGGCAACTCCAGGATCGGTGCCGGGTGCAAGGGTTGACTCCTCGGAGAGCCCTTCCGGCAGAACCAGGGTTGAAGTCAATGCGCCGCCGGTCAGCAATGCGCCGCCCAGGAATTTCCTGCGAGTCACAGGTGTCATGCATCCCCCATGAAATGGAATTGCAGTTATTGTCGGCCTGGCTTTTGCCGTGGTCAACCATGGGGCGAGCGCAGGATGGCACGAGTGGGCAACGCACGAAAAAGCGACGCGACTTTGCCTATGATTTCTCGAGCAGGCTGCGCTCCGTGATCAGAAGGTCGCGCATGGTTTCCCGGCGGCGAATGAGGCGATGGCGATTGCCTTCCACCAGGACCTCCGCCACGCGCGGGCGGGAATTGTAGTTGGAGCTGAGCGACATTCCGTACGCACCGGCATCGAGCAGGGCGACGGAATCTCCACTCTCCATTGCCGGCAACTCGCGATCGCGGGCAAAAAAATCTCCAGTCTCACACACCGGGCCCACCACATCCACTACAGCAAAAGAGCGCTTTTCCTGGCGGCGCAACGGCACGATGGAATGGTAGGCCTGATAGAGAGCCGGCCGGATCAGGTCATTCATGGCCGCATCGGTCACGACGAATGTTTTCGAACCATTGCGCTTGGTGAAGAGCACCTGGGCCAACAATGCGCCGGCCTGAGCGATGATGAAACGGCCTGGTTCCAGAAGCAATTCGCCACCGAAGCCGGCGAGAGCATGGCGGATATGTTGCGCGTATCCAAACACAGCAGCTTTCGGATCGAAGGCCTGAAGGTCACTGCGGGGTTTACCCGGCGACGGTGGATCATCGTAGGAAATGCCGAGGCCGCCACCTGCGTCGATATGCTGAATGCGTATGCCGTGGACCGATTGCAGTTCGCGCACCATCTCCATCACCCGCTGCAGCGCTTGGCCAAACGGTTCGGTCACGCGAATCTGCGATCCAATGTGAACGCTGACACCGGTGGGATCAAGGTAAGAACTTTTTGCGGCTCGCTGGTAAAGCGCGGTGGCATCCGCGATGGCGACTCCGAATTTGTGCGCGGTCATGCCTGTCGAAATGTAAGGGTGGGTGGCGGCGAAGACATCTGGATTGACGCGCATGGCCACACGCGCACGCGTATGTAAGTGGCGGGCTCGCTGCTCCAGTAGATCAAGCTCGGCTGGGCTCTCTACGTTGAAAACCCGGATTTGCGCCGCCAGGGCCGCATCCATTTCTGCCGCAGTTTTGCCTACACCGGAGAAAACGACTTTACGCAGCGAGGGTTTCGCCGCCTGTCGCACCCGCTCTAGTTCCCCGCCGGAAACGATGTCAAACCCGGCGCCAGTCGCTGCCAGCATGCGCAGAATAGAAAGATTTGAATTGGCTTTGACGGAGTAGCAGAGAGTGGCGCGCATACCGGCAAATGCTTCAGTAAACATGCGTACGCGATCGAGAATATTGTTCGCCGAATACACGTAGAGAGGTGTGCCGTACTCGCGCACCAGTCGCGCCAGAGGAACACCATCGCAGAATAATTCGCGGTCGTTTTTACCTGCGTAGTGAAACGGACGCACACGATTTACAGAGGATTTTTTCAAAGCGATTTCCTTGTCGAGTTCGAGTGTGGCCGGTATTTTCGATCCAGGAATTCGCCAATTAGAGAGGCGAAGGTTTGTGGCTGCTCGAACGGAGCGTAATGTCCAGCATCCTCGACGACATGGAATTCAGCATCGGGCGCCAGGTCGGCCATCACGCGCATCTCTGGCGGCGAGCTGCCCTGGTCTTCTCCACCTGCGACAGAAAAGATTGGAACGTGAATGGTAGAAAGCGTTGGAACTGAATCTGGCCGCTCTATCAAACCTTGCTGTACAGCCAGCATCGTAGGCAGGGATACGGCAGGCATCATGTCGCGCGCCGCGGCCCTAATCTCCGGATGATGTTGGCGCGCGGTGGGTCCGACCAGGGTATCTGCCATCCGGTCGAAAAACTTTTCAAGCCCTCCGGGTTGCTGAGCGGCTTGCATCGACTCCCGCCGCGTGGCCCGATTCGCATCCGAGTCCGGTTGCGGCTTGCCGCAGGTGCAGACTAAAGCAGCCATCTGTTCAGGGAAACGGCGCCAATATTCATAGAGTGTGTAGCTGCCGATGGAACATCCGACAAAGGCGGCCCGCTGAATGCCAGAAATATCGAGAAGGGCGTGGACGTCCTCCGCCAGCCTGGCCATGGTGATGGTTCCCGTGCCGGACGAGGATTGACCGTGCCCGCGTAGATCAATCAGAGTTAGGCGATACCGGTCGGCGAGGAGTTGCGCCACTGGAAGCCAAAAGGCGTGGTGGACGGGGGTGGGGTGGAGCAGCACTACGTCTGGGCCGGTGCCCAGGGTGATCGCAAACAGGCGTGCTCCATCGTGTTCAATCTGCAGCGGCGGTTCGATTCGCATTTAATGTCCACTATAAATGGCGAAGCGTCCCGGGCCGCTGCACGATTGCGTTTCGCGTATTTTGAATCTGCCCATCGAGGCTTAGAACCCGCGCGGAGTGATTCGCGACGAGTGTGAGCAGCCTAATAGGTCTGCGGGTTCGATGGCGGCGCCGGCGGAACCGGTGGAGGAGGAGGCGGAACATAGGGTGCCGCTCCGAAGGGAACTTCTTCCGGAATCAACATCCACGCCACCACGTATGCAACTTCCATCACGGGGAAAATCAGCACGCCCAGAATCACCGTGATAATGCGCGTAGCCGTCAAGTCCCAGCGGTAACGCAGCGCGAATGCAGCGCAAACCCCAGCCATCATTCTTCCGGCCTGCGGTCGATACATGGTGCGCAGCGGCGAGGCCGTGAAGCCGGCACTCGTAGCAGGTGCGCCGCAACTGGGACAAAAACTGGCTGATGCTGGCAATGGCTTTCCACACTGGTGACAAAACATAACACTACCCCCTGGGCGATATGAGAGCCGTCCATCGTACTCTGCGCAGGCCAACCATCACGTTATGCAGCATTTCTTACAGGAATGCTGCGTGAAAGTCCAGCCGCGCGGGTACACCGCTCATGCAAAACATAGGCTCCCAGCATTCGGCCATCCTTCTGCAGCATTCAACCGTGCAGACGGATGAGCGAACTGCTATAGAAGGTACGCAGGCCCCGGATAATTTGTTCCAGGCAGACGGATCCGGCTTTAACTATTTGCCGCGGTAAGGGGAGGCTTCATACTTTGTAGCGCGCTCGGCCTGATCGGAATCCGTGCCCAGTGCGAGAACAGCATCGTATTGCTGTTTCGCCTGGGCGCTCTGCCCCAGCAGGTCGAACATTTCTCCTGCCGCCAGATGAGCCCGGCGCTTCATCAGGGGAGAGGCGGTGGATTGCGCGGTCGCATTTTGATAAGCGCTCGCCGCCTCCTGGATATGACGCTGACCGCGAGCCGCCTCACCTAGGCCGTAGTACGCCATTTCCAAATGCGGGTCAGGATAGTAGCCCCTGACGGCACGCTGCAGCATCGCCTGGTAGGCAGCTACGGCAGGCATTCCCTGGCCGGAATCTTTCAACAAATTGGCGTGCTCCAAGGCAAACAGAAAATTGTGCGGGTATTGCTGTGCCAGGCCGTCAATGACCTCGATCGCTTTGCCGTATTGCGCCTCGCGACGAAGAAAAATGGCCAGTGCGGTTCGGGCAGACACGGAATTGATGGTTCCTTCTCGACCGACCCGCCTCAGTTCCTGAATACCCTTCGACTTGGAACCATGAATACCGACGAAACCCGCCAGAACTTTCAATGGGAATGAGAGGCTTCCCATCACATAATCGTGAACCCCGACGATCAAGAAGCAATCGACATAGTTTGGATCGAGTCTGAGGACGGCATCGTCATCCTTGCGAGACGCTGAAGCCATGTGCAGCGCCGTGACATATTTCTTCTCCACCATACCGATGTAAAGTGTCTCGAGACTGGTGGCGAAGCCGCGGGCAAACAGCGCGTCGGCATCGTTGGGATTGGATGCCAGGCGGCGATTGCTTAAATCCAGCGCGTGCTGGTATAGCGCATCAATCCTGGCACGGGCTTCCATATTCTCGACGACTGGATGCTTCCCTGACAGAAATCCTTCCTGCACGTAGAGCGTAGTGTCGAGAAGATCCAATCGGTAGAGTTCACGAAACACGGCGGCGTTCAGAACATAGCCAACAGCCATCGGATCGGTGGGATGTTCGGCGGCAATTTTTTCGAACAGAGCCTGCGCTGTCCCGTAATCGAGATCGTAAAAGTGCTGGTATGCGGCTTGAACCTCCGGCGTGAGATTTAGCGGATCGGTGTCCGTGCCATTGGGAGCTTTCACGGTCGCGAATGTCGGGAAGGCGACAGTGAAGATCAGCGCGATAAGCGCACACAGACACCTCCGTGGATACAGGCGAAAGTGCGGTACGCGCGACAACGGCCATGGTGAGGCAGTCGTGCTGGAAAAGTCGCTTGAGAACGGCTGCGGCTGAGGCAGAGAATGCAGGGGCATATAGGTTGGACGAACACAATCAGTTTCAGTCTAAGTTGGGAGGGGACGCAAGTGACGGTCGGCCATTCATTTTCGTCTTCACGTGGTCTTAGTTATGTTCTACTCTGTAGCCGATGACCCGCGCCGAACTGTTACGTGCCTTGATTCGTCAAGCCAAGTCCAACGGTTTCGAATTTCGCAGGTGGTACACGCTGCGCCTCGGACTGCCGTGGAACAGCTTTCTTGATTCTGTGAAGACGCTTTCAGAACATCGGCGTTATTATGCCCTGCTCTTCGCGCATGAGTTTGCAGAGTCATTCTGGCGGCCGGGCAGCAAGATGACTTTCGTTGTGCCCACCAGCACATTTACAAGGGTTTCAAAAGACGGCACAATTCGCGTGGTGGAACGGAAGGGCCACATCCGAAGATCCGTAATCGCAGATGCGTGGAGATACCATCTGAAAGAAATGGCGATCGCGGAAGAACCTCTCCGCTATATTCGTAAATTTCTCCTAATCGAAGAAGACTTGGCGGGGTTACCGTACGTCAGCGATGAAGATGAGTCTGAAGGGGTCGAATCGTCCGACGACAATCTACTGAAGGACGAGGCCTGACAACCGGATTCCTATTCCCATTCGATAGTGCCGGGCGGCTTAGATGTAATGTCGTACACCACGCGATTGATTCCCTTCACCTCGTTCACAATGCGGCTCGACATACGCTTCAAGACTTCATAGGGAAGCGGCACCCAGTCGGCGGTCATGCCATCTTCTGACGTCACGGCGCGGATGGCGCAGGTGTTGGCGTACGTGCGCTGGTCGCCCATCACACCGACGCTGCGCACTGGAAGTAGCACTGCAAACGACTGCCAAATTTGCCGATACAGCCCTGCAGCCTTAATTTCATCGACGACGATTTCATCTGCTTCCTGCAGGATGGCGACGCGCTCGGCAGTGACTTCGCCAACGATGCGAACGGCGAGCCCGGGGCCAGGAAAGGGCTGGCGCTGCAAAATATCCTCTGGCATGCCCAGGTCGCGGCCAATACGACGCACCTCATCTTTAAACAGATCGCGCAGAGGCTCAATCAATTTCAGCTTCATCGTCTCGGGCAGACCGCCGACGTTGTGATGGCTCTTGATAGTCTGCGACGGGCCTTTCACAGAAGAGGACTCGATGACGTCCGGATACAAAGTCCCCTGCACCAGCCAGTCGACCGAGCCGGTCTTCTGCGCGATGCGGTGGGCCTCCTGATCGAACACGGCGATGAATTCATTGCCGATGATTTTGCGCTTGGTTTCTGGATCGGTCACGCCGGCGAGCAGCGAAAGAAATTGTTTGCTGGCGTCGACGGCGACCAGGTTCAGGCCGAGTTTGTCGCGCAGATTTTCCTGCACCTTGCGAAATTCATCTTTGCGCAGCACTCCGTTGTTGACGAAGACGCAGGTGAGACGATCGCCGATGGCACGATCGACCAGCACCGCAGCCACCGACGAATCCACGCCGCCGGATAACCCGCAGATTGCGTGGCCGTCGCCGACCTGGGCGCGAATGCGCTCGACGGTCGTCTGAATAAAGTGCTCAGGAGTCCAATCGGGTGCCACCTTGCAAATTGCGAAGAGAAAATTGCGCAGCAGTTCTTTGCCTTGGCGGGTGTGATGAACCTCCGGGTGGAACTGCACTGCCCAGATGCGACGCGCCTCGTTCGCGATGCCGGCGACGGCGTTGGAGGTTTTCGCAGTCAGTTGAAATCCTTCGGGAAGCTGCAGCGCCTCATCGCCGTGCGACATCCATACGGGAAGATGGGTCGGCAAACCTTCAAACAGCGCAGTGGGCAGAACCACTTCAACGTCGGCATGGCCATACTCGCGACGATCGGCGGACCGAACTTTGCCGCCTAGATTATGCAGGATGAAGTGCAGCCCATAACAGATGCCGAGCACCGGCACGCCCATCGCCAGGACGCGCGCATCTGCAGGCGGAGCGTCAGCGTCATAGACCGAACTGGGGCCGCCAGAAAGAATCACGCCGGCAGGATTCAGTTGCTGAACGGATTCAAACGGCGCAGTGCAAGGGAGCACCACAGAGAAAACATTTTGCTCGCGAATCCGACGCGCAATCAATTGCGTGTATTGGGAGCCAAAATCGAGAATGACGATGGTAGAGGGCTCGGATGTTTGCTTGGTTTCCATGGGTTATTGCCCAGTGTATCGCAGGCTAGTTTCTCACTTCGCCGCAGTCACGATCGGCGATGATATTTCCAGATTTGGCGCAAGGTTGACAGCGCGCCAGATCTCGATGAAGCCGATGATGCGGGCGACCTGGAAGAAATCCGAGGCGATGCAATACGCGATGCTGACCAACGCCCACCAAGCGTAGAGCGAAGTTCCATTGATTTCTTCTTTGAATGGAACGGGTGTGGCACAGAAAACCATGGCCAGCACAATCAGCGCGGCCTTGACTACACCGAGAATCAGGTTGATCTCCACAAGTTTGGAGCGCAGGCCGCGCAGGGAACCCCTGCCGAAGCGCAATGAGTTGCGCAGGCTGACGATGATGCCCGTACCCTCCATTAAGGCCAGCAGAGGCGCGATGCTGAAGACCCAGCTGACCAGCGCCCAGAAAAAGAATATGGCAAAAGAAAGAGCGATTGCCTGAACAAAATAGAGCACCAGGCTCGGCTCGGGACCGCTCAGCGAATTCCATGCTGCCCAGTGCAACCCGACGAACCACAGCGCGACACTCGTGCCGAGCACCACGATGCGCAGCAGTTGCAGACCGACCATCATGAATGGGGCGAAAGGCAAGGACGGATCATATCGGCGTAACAGGAAAGAGCGCCCGAAGCCCGAAGCCACGGCCCATGTAACTGCCAACACCGGCAGCAGCCATCGAGCGACCTCGCGAATCGGCGGCAGCAACCTATCCGCGGTGGCGGAGATAATTTGCGCCGCCGTGACGGTATCGATCAGCGAAAATTGTGTGATCCCGGTACCGGCGAGTGAGACGGAGGATAGAATTTTGTAGGTCTCCCAGGCCAGCACAGCAGCCGCAGGAATTCCAAACATCCAGCGCCACAATAGCTCCAGGCCCAGCAACGACGGGCGTTTCCAACACTCCGCAATGGTGACCAGAAACGACTGCGTTCCCCGGATGGGCTGGGCCGATCGTGCCTGAGAGGATATGGATTGCACTTCGATCTGTCTCGTCTCAACGCGCATGATGTGTCATCCTCAGTGCGATCGCGGCCCTCGGAAATCCCGGTGCGCGCAGAAAGTTACCGCTCGCCGCGCGAACTTAGCGAACGACAAAGTTCACTAACTTGCCGGGCAGCAGCACCACCTTCACAATTTCTTTTCCTGCCAGCGCGGCCTGGATTTTCGGATCTTGTTCGGCAGTAGATCTCAGCAATTCTCCATCGCTTCCAGCCGGAACCGAGACCACGGTGCGCAACTTTCCATTAATTTGCACGGGGACCTCGAGCACATGTTCCGCGGCCAGTGCTTCGTCATATGCGGGCCATGCGGCGCGCAGCAGAGGAGTGTCTTCCGCCATCTGCGACCACAGTTCTGCGGACAGATAGGGCGCGAAGGCTTGCAGCATGAGCACCAGGTTACGCGTGATCGCGTACAAAACAGAATCTGCAACCACGCCGGAAGCGATGGCTTTTTCGTCCGCCGTTAATTCGTTCACCAGCTCCATAATGGCGGCGATGCAGGTGTTGAAATGCCAGCGGCCGTCAAACTCCTGCGTGAGGCGGCGAAGGGTCTGATGCAGTTTGCGCATCAGTTGCCGCTCCAGTGGATTCAGGGTCGATGGCAGCGGCTGCGAACGTCCGGCAGTAACACGCGGCATGGATTGCATGGCGAAGCGATACACGCGAGAGAGAAAACGGCTGATGCCGGCGACGCCATCCTCCTGCCAGTCGAGGTCGCGATCCGGTGGCGCCGCGAACAAAGCATACATGCGCGTCGCATCGGCGCCATAACTGGCGATCATGTCGTCGGGAGAGACCACGTTCCCCTTGGACTTCGACATCTTGGCGCCGTTCTTGATGACCATGCCCTGGGTGAACAAACGTTCGACCGGCTCATCATTCTTCACCAGGCCCAGGTCGCGCATCATCTTGGTCCAGAAGCGCGAATAGATCAGGTGCAGAATTGCATGTTCGACGCCGCCGATGTATTGATCGATGGGAAACCAATATGCAACGGTATCTGTGTCAAATGGGACACGAGAATTTTTAGGATCGGTGTAGCGATAGAAATACCAGGACGAATCGACAAAGGTATCCATGGTATCGGTCTCGCGCCGCGCCATGCCACCGCATTTTGGGCACGGCACCTGGGCAAACTCCGGCACGCGAGAAAGGGGCGATCCGCCCTCCTGCGTAATCGCGATGCTGTCCGGCAACAACACCGGCAATTGATCTTCCGGTACCGGCACCAAGCCATCCTTGTCGCAATAGATCATCGGAATCGGTGTGCCCCAGTAGCGCTGGCGGCTCACGCCCCAATCTTTCAGGCGAAATGTCGTGGACGCTTCGCCGAAGACATGCTTCTCCGCGAAAGCGGTCATTTGCTTTTGTGCTTCCTGGCATCCGAGTCCGGTAAACGGGCCAGAGTTGAGCAGCAAGCTGTCTTCATGGGTGTAGGGCAATAACGGCTCCCCACTGCCCTTCTCTCCGGCGTTGGGGTGGCGCGGCAGCACGACAATCTTTGACTCCAGGCCAAACTTTTTCGCAAATTCGAAGTCGCGCTCATCGTGCGCGGGCACGGACATCACTGCGCCCGTGCCGTAGTCCATCAACACGTAATTGGCGACCCAGATGGGAATTGATTCCTGCGTGAATGGATTAGTGGCGAAGCGGCCGGTTGCGACGCCCTCTTTCGCGAGGATGGCCAAGTCACCTTTTTCTTTGGCAACTTTCTGCTCCTCCAACAACTCGCCAACTTTCCTTCTCAGTTCCGGATGGTCGACGGAAAATTGAGCGACCAGGGGGTGCTCGGGCGCCAGCAACAGCGAAGTCACTCCGTAGATGGTGTCGATTCGCGTAGTAAAGACGCTGATTTTCTGTTGGTCCGGCAGTGGCTCCAGGAAGGTTTCCGTCAGGTTCAGCTTAACCGGCGAATATCTTGGTCCGCGGCGGTCTTCATCTTTTGGGATCACCGCAAAGTCGACCAGCGCGCCATCGCTGCGATCAATCCAATTGCGCTGCATGGTGCGAACTTTTTCCGGCCAGCCTTGCAGCTTGTCCAGATCGCGCAGCAGTTCATCGGCGTAATTTGTGATGCGGAAAAACCATTGCTCCAGCTCGCGCTGCTCGACGATGGTGTCTTCATGCCGCCAACAGCAGTCGTTGACCACCTGCTCATTCGCCAGGACGGTGGCGCATTTCGGGCACCAGTTCACTTTGCTGTTCTTGCGGTACGCCAGACCGCGCTCGTACATCTTCAGGAAGAACCACTGGTTCCAGCGGTAATAATCCGGCAGGCAGGTAGTAATTTCGCGCTGCCAGTCATAGCTCAGGCCAAGGCGCTTCATCTGTCCACGCATGGCGGTAATGTTGGACAAGGTCCAGTCGCGCGGAGGTGTATTATTTTTGAGCGCCGCATTTTCGGCCGGTAAACCGAAGGCGTCCCAACCCATGGGGTGCAGCACATTGTAGCCGCGCATCCACATATGCCGCGCCAACGCGTCGCCAATGGCGTAATTGCGCACATGCCCCATATGGAGTTGGCCCGAGGGGTACGGCAACATCTCCAGCACATAATATTTCTGCTTGCCGCTAGTAGGTGGCTCGGCGGCGTATAGATCCGGCTGCGCATCCCACATGTGCCTGCCAACGGGGTTCCATTTCGGCAGGGCTATAGCGAGGCGTGCGGTCCGTCGCTGCAGGGGTAGATGGCTGGCTGGATTCGGTTTTCGACATACTGATTTGATTCTAAATGGGACAGCGGGACGACATAGAATTTGGGCTTCCCGCGCGATTGATTGTTACTGCGCACTCCGACGCTCAACGCGGCACGAGGCGAACCGGCAAGACCCCGCAGGGTGAGGACGTTGCGCTCTTCGTCCCCGGGGGCATCGACGGGCGTTTCGGCGATAAATGCGGCGTGGGAAAATTTCGGTTCGCGCAGCAGGCGACGAAACGGAGCCAATCCAATTTTCCCTTCCCCGATATGCTCATGCCGGTCGAGCTTCGAGCCGCGATCCGCTTTGGCATCGTTGCAGTGCCAGACGCGGACGGTCTCGAAGCCCACTGTCTTCTCAATCTGAGCCAGGGTTTCAGCCCAACCAGCTTCACTGACGATGTCGTATCCGGATACATGAGTGTGGCAAGTATCGAGGCATGCCGCGATCGGGGCGTGCGGTCGGAGATGCTCGATCAGTTCGGCGACCTGCTCAAATGAGCCGCCGAGTGAATGCTCGGAGCCCGCGGTGTTTTCGATCAGGATATGAAACGGGGTTTGCTGCCAGGGAAGTCCGGCGATGGCTTTCTGGATCGACTTCGCGGCCAGTTCCAACCCTTGCTTGCGCGTCATGCCGCGATACGAGCCAGGATGGACAACCAGATATTCCGCGCCCAAGGCGAGGGCTCGCTCAATCTCGCCACGAAACGCTAGCACGGATTTCTCGCAGACATCAGATGATTGGCTGCAGAGGTTGACCAGGTAGCTGGTGTGGATGACCAGCGGACCCACTCCCAATTCCTCTCGTGCCGCACGGGTTGCGCTGGCTTGATCGGCAGTAATTTTTGACGCGCGCCACATACGCGGACTGGAAGAAAAAATCTGCAACGTGTTGGCTCCGACTTCTGGGGCGCGACGCACAGCAGCGGCGACACCGCCGGTTGTCGAGAGATGAACTCCGATCAGTTTGCTAGGCGGAATCACCGAAGGCGTCGCAGTTTTAGAATGTTTCGGTTTCGCAGGCGTAGCTGCACCTTTAGGCATAGCCCTCAGGATAGTCGAATCGGCAGCTTACTTGTTCGGCTTGGCTGGAACTGGATTTGCCGTCAGGAAATCCTCAATGCGCGCAATTTCGTCGGGCTGTAGCCGGAAGGTTGCGGCGCCGATGATTCCGTCCACCTGCTTCGCATTGCGCGCGCCGACAATGGCGGCCGTGACTGCAGGATTATTCAGGGTCCACGCGATCGCCACTTCTCCGGGAGAGCGGCCGTGCGCGCTGCCAATTTCCCGCAGCAGTTCAACCAGCTTCAGGTTGCGGCTGAGTTGCGGCTCCTGAAAGCGGGCGTTGTTGCGGCGCCAATCATCCTGCGGAAGATTGGCGACTCGTTCCTTTGTCATCGCACCGGTCAGCAGACCCGAAACCATCGGGGAGTAATTGATCACGCCGATATTGTGCTGCTGGCAGTACGGGAGAATTTCCTTTTCGACGCCCCGGTTCAACATGGAATACGGGGGCTGCAGCGAAGTGATGGGCGCGATCTTCGAGATGCGCTCCATTTGCGACGACGGAAAAATTCGACACGCCGATGTATCGGACTTTGCCTTCCTGTTTCAGCTTGGCCAGAGTTTCCCAGCCTTCCTCGATTTCATCTTCCGGATCAGGCCAGTGGATTTGATACAGGTCGATCACGTCGACCTTCAGGCGGCGCAGGCTTGATTCCAGTTCGTGGCGGACGGAATCGCGCTTGAGGCTGCGATGAATTTGATCCTTGGTCTGCCAGAATTTTTTGCTCCATATCATCGAGCACTTGGTGAAAATGTAGGGCTTCTGCCGGCCTTGAAGCGCCCGCGCCACCACTTCTTCGGAATGGCCCAATCCGTAGACCGCTGCTGTATCGATCCAGTTGATGCCCAGGTCGAGGGCGCGTTGGATGGCGGCGACGGAATCGTTATCGTCTTGCGAGCCCCAACCGAACTGCCAGTCACCTCCACCGATGGCCCAGGCGCCAAAGCCGATGGCGGTGATCTGCATGTCAGAGTTGCCAAGTTGTCGAGTCGTTGATTGAAGATTTTCCACGGTTTGCATACTTTTTTCGATGCTGGGCCGTCCGTAAGGATGCGCAATTGATTTGAGGATACACCGGTGAAATCTGATGAAAATCAGGTAGATTCCTGATGACGTTTTGAGAGATGCGGAGTCGAAGTTCCGTGCTACTGTGATGTACTGGAGGTCGACGAACATGTCCCCCAACTGGCTGGTACGCAAACCCGCCGCAAGTGCGGCGTTGTTTCTCCCTTTGCTGCTGGCGCTTGCTGGCTGCAGCAGCAGTGTGTATGGTCCCGTGGGGCCGGCTCCCGCCGACTCGGTAACCTTTCCCGCAGCTTCCACGCAGGGTTGGCTGCAACAATACGGTACCGGTTACCTTGGAAGTCATTCCCGCAACGGGGACACCGCCTACGGCGTCGCGACTGACCTGCAAGGCAACGTACTGGTGTTAGATCAGACCTACGGTGCCTTCCCCGGATTTACAAATACAGGCTCAGCCCAATTCGCGGTGATTAAATTCGATTCCACCGGCGCACGCGTGTGGACGCAGCAGTTTGGCACCGGGGCCGGCGATTATCCAAACGCGATTACAACGGATCCCCAAGGCAATATTTACGTGGCTGGCTTCACCAATGGCGCGTTTACTGGATTTACCAATAGCGGGCCCCAGCAGAGTGTTGTGATCAAGCTCAATCCAGCCGGTCAAACTCAATGGATTCAGCAGTTTTCCTCCTATGGACCGAGTGAGGCGACCAGCCTCGCCGTGGATCCTCAGGGCAATCTGATCGTTGGCGGCGTGAACGTTGCCAGGGCCTCGAATGGAAGCCGAGTGCAGCTGGGTTACGTCAGCAAGCTGTCGGCGGCGGACGGATCGGTGATCTGGACCCAGGGAAACAGTTCCGCCGGAGTGTATTACTTCGTCACCGGCGTCGCCGCTGACACTTCCGGCAACGTGGTTGCGGTGGGTGATTTTCAGGGGACGGGCAACAACAGCCAAACCACTTACATGATCGCCAAGCTCAGCGGAGTGGATGGCACCATCCAGTGGCAACAAGCACCGGTCACCATCTCGCGCTACGGATTCCAAAACCTGACGTACACGCAGGTCTCCCTGGACACGCAGGGAGATATCTTTCTGGGCGGACTGGATGCCAGTTCCGGATACAGTCAATGCACCGTCGCAGACCTGGCGAGTGGAACCGGCACGCAGCAATGGCGGCAGGAATTCGGGGCATCACAGAAATGTGTCCCAGGAAATGTGTCGGTCGATTCATCCGGCAACGTGGTGATGGCAGGCAGCATGTATTATCCCTTCTTTTCGAGCACCAACCCCTCGGCAGCGAACGATGTGTTCCTCGCGAAGGTGAACTCGACCGGCGCGGCCGTATGGTTGCAACAGTTCGGCACGGGATATGATATTCCATGGGGAACGTCGTTTGCGTCGGCTCTGGTCTACGTCGCAACCGATGCTCAGAACCATGCCTTTGTGGCCGGGACGACTACGGGAGCGTTCACGAACTTCACCAATCCGACAAATGTGAACATGCTATTTGTGACACAGTTTGGGCCGTAGTCGACGCGTCGCGCAAAAACATGAGGCCCGCAGCAGAAGCTGCGGGCCTGAACTTTTTTTGCAGGTTTGTCAGCGAAAGCGCTATCCAGCCTTTTCCAGCAGGGTGACGGAAAGGTCGCGCTTCTGCACCATGTCGGCTGTGATCTCGATTTCCCGCACCTTCTTGTTGCTGGGCAGGTGATACATCAGGTCCAGCATCAACTCCTCAAGAATCATGCGCAGACCGCGAGCGCCAACTTTACGATGCAGGGCCTCCCGCGCAATCGCTCCAACAGCATCCGGAGTAAAGGTGAGACGCACATTCTCGTATTCGAACATGCGCTGGTATTGCTTCATGATGGCATTGCGTGGCTTGACCAGAATTTCCACCAGCGCAGCCTCATCCAGCTCATCCAGAATTCCGATTACAGGCAGACGTCCGACAAATTCCGGGATCAGCCCAAACTTGATCAGGTCCTGGGGCTCAGTCTGACGAAGCAATTCTGTATCGCGCAGGGATGGAATCATGTTGGCTGGCTGACCATCGCGGTCGGAAATCGCTTTGAAGCCGAGCGCCTTTTTGCCGGCGCGGCGGCCGATCACGCGTTCCAGGCCAACAAAAGCGCCGCCACAGATAAACAGAATATTCGTGGTGTCGACTGGGGTGAATTCCTGGTGAGGATGTTTGCGTCCCCCTTGCGGCGGAACGTTGGCGACGGTGCCTTCTAGAATCTTGAGCAGCGCTTGCTGTACGCCTTCACCGGAGACATCGCGGGTGATGGACGGATTTTCATCCTTGCGCCCGATCTTGTCGATTTCGTCGATGTAGATGATGCCGGTCTGGGCCCGAGCCACGTCCCCATCGGCGGCTTGCAGCAGCTTCAGGATGATATTTTCGACATCCTCACCGACGTACCCGGCTTCGGTCAGGGTGGTCGCGTCCACAATAGCGAACGGAACATCGAGAGTGCGCGCCAGAGTCTGCGCCATTAAAGTTTTACCGCTACCGGTGGGGCCTATCAGCAGGATGTTCGACTTGGTCAGCTCGACATCGTTGGTACGGGCGCGATTCATCTGGATGCGCTTGTAATGGTTATAGACGGCGACGGCCAGCTTCTTCTTGGTGGTCTCCTGCCCAATCACGTACTCATCCATGAAGGCTTTCACTTCCTGGGGCTTGGGCAAATGTGCCGGAGCGGCGGCCGGCCGTGCTTCGTTCTTATCGTCTTCAAGAATGGAGTTGCATACAGCAACACATTCGTCGCAGATATAGGCCCGCGGATAGTCACTTGGAGAGGAAATCAACTTGGCTACCGCGTCCTGCGATTTATGGCAGAACGAGCAACGCAGAACATCGTCGGAACCCGCGCGTGTCTTCATCTTTGCGTCTCCTTACTGCTACTGGTCCCGGCCCGCTTTCGAAGGTCAGTCCCAGTTTACGTCCGTGGCCTGTCAATAATTTCGTCTATGATGCCATATTCCTTGGATTGCGGCGCGTTCATAATAAAGTCGCGCTCTACATCCCGTTCGATGCGCTCAATCGGCTGGCCGGTGTGCTTCGACATTAGGCGATTGGTAATTTCACGAATGCGAAGGATCTCACGGGCGTGAATGTCAATATCCGTAGCCTGGCCCGACAGACCGCCCATGGACGGTTGGTGGATCAGGATACGGGAGTTCGGCAATGCAAACCGTTTTCCCTTGGTACCGGACATCAGCAGGAACGCTCCCATGCTGGCCGCTTGACCGATGCAATAGGTCACCACATCGTTCTTAATGAACTGCATCGTATCGTAAATTGCAAGCCCGGCGGAAATGGACCCTCCGGGAGAATTGATGTAAAGCTGCAAATCTTTATCCGGGTCTTCGCCGGAGAGAAACAACATCTGGGCGATGATGAGATTTGCGATCTGATCGTCGATCGGGGTACCCAGGAAAATGATGTTGTCGCGCAGCAGGCGAGAATAAATATCGTAGGCGCGCTCGCCCCGACTCGTCTGCTCTACCACCATTGGAACTAAACCCATACCGTTACCTTATTGCCTCTCTCGCGGTTGTAGGTCTCTGGTTTTACCATCGACCGATACCCCAAAACCTTTAGGCGGCCAACCTCTCGAAGAGTTGGTTCACTGTCTTCTCTCTACGTAGTTGTTCTCGAATTCTAGTCAGCCCACCATCGTCCGTCAAACGCTTCCGCAGCACTTCAATTGGTTCCCGTGCCTGATACGCCAACAGTTGCAACTGCGATTCCATCTCTTCTTCTGCAACCTCAATGTTCTCAATCGCCGCAATTCGATCGAGAATCAGCGAGCCGCGCAATTCATTCATCGCGGACTCTCTTTGTGCAGTGCGCAGCCGCGTGAAATCGAGATTGCGCATCTGTTCCGTCGTCATTCCCTGCGCGGCCAGTGCGCGTAATCCACGATCGAGTCGCGCATCAATCTGCTGCTGCAGTAAAGATTCCGGCACCGGAAATTGGTAGCGCTCAACGAAGGAACCAATCAAGCGATCCTTGGCCTCTGACTCCATCCGGCGACGCTTGTCGTTCGCCATATGCTCGCGCAATTTTTCTTTGAATTGGTCGATGGTCTCGTACTCGCCCATTTGCTTGGCAAAGGCATCGTCCAGTTCAGGCAAAATCTTTTTGCGAATTCCCTTCACTTCCACGTCGTACGCAACTGACTTTCCGGCGAGGCGCTTCTCAGTGAAATCCTGCGGATAGGAAACTTCGAATTGCATTTGCTGTCCGACTTTCGCGCCGCGCAACGCATCGGTAAAAGCCTCCACCGTGTTGGGTCCGCCAATTTCAACAGTGGCGTCGTCACCTTCGATCGGCTTCGCTGCATCACCCTCGGCAGTTCCATCCTCGGCGTGGACTAGTCCGGTAAATCGGATCTGTGCAAAATCTCCATCTTCCAGCGGACGGTCTTCCTCAACCGGCTCCATGATGGCATGCGAATCGCGCAGATGCGCCAGTTCCGAATCGAACTCCGCGTCTTCGAGAGTAGCGTTGGGACGATCGACCTTGACCTGCTCATAACCGGTGACATCGATCGCGGGGAGCACCTCAAACGCGGCTTGAAAGCGCATGGGCTCGCCGTCGACCAGGTGCATGCTGGTGACCTGCGGTTGAGAAACGGGTTGAATGCCCTGTTCCTCGATGGCGGCGCGAAACTTGGGCGGCAGAATCTGCTCCAGCACATCCTGCTGAATCTGGTCGGCAAATTTTCTGCGAATCACGGATTCAGGAACCTTGCCGGCGCGGAAGCCGGGTATGCGGGCCGCGCGGCGATATTGCTTCACCACGGTGGCGAAGGCTTTGCTGACTTCATCGGCAGGGACTTCAACATCTACCTGGCGAGTGCACTCTGGATTCAGAGTGGGGCCGTGATCGTGCGTGTGTTCATGATCGTGTTCGTGATCGTGCGCCGCGTCGGAGGGAGTTTCGGCCAGGGAAGTTGCTTCCGCATCGGTTGCCGGCGTCGATTCGTGCACGCTGGCAACCGCCGGCTGTTGTGTTTCTTCCGCGGTCTGTGGGGTAGTCGATTCAGTGGGACTCAAGAGGTATA
This sequence comes from uncultured Acidobacteriota bacterium, assembly GCA_963737095.1. GTDB lineage: Bacteria > Acidobacteriota > Terriglobia > Terriglobales > Acidobacteriaceae > JAKAAZ01. The sequence goes on along the minus strand of CAVTRK010000008.1, from coordinate 138,855 downwards.
TGCCTTCCAAAAAAGAGCTTGTCGTCGACCGCTTCAGCGAATCGGGAACCTTGGCAGACAGCAGCCAAGGAGCCCTGTGAGCGAAGCGGAAAGATGACCTTCCTACGATCCATGGTAGGTGGTTACGTACAGTGGGTCAAACGAACGCCGCCATTCAGTAACCTTACTTTAGGGTAAGACTTCGAATCTTCGGGAGCGCTTACGGAAAGTTGGTCGGAGGCGCTTGTCCAACCATGTCATCGGCGGGCTGAAACAACTGCAACTGCACCTTCCAGGTGACGGATTCGCCGGGCGCCAGCGTGACCATGCCCGTATCTGTGCCGTGCCACTCCTTGCCGAAGGGATCGCCGTAGTTGAATTGCGGTTCCAGAGCAACGAACGACTTGTCCACCGGCGAATAGACCTGAATCGCATGGATATGCGGCGACATTGCTGTGACCCGCATGCCATAGTTAGTGCCAAGGTCGCGGATCTCTGAAACCACATTGCCCTGCGCGTTTCGCGTCAAGTCCACATAGGAATCATCGACCAGAGTATCGGGAAGCGGGTTCCCTTCCATCGGATTGAAGTCATACTGCGTCCCAGCGACGGGCAGGAGTTTGCCGGTGGGGAAAACATCTTCGTAGTTGTTCACTTCGACGCGCATCGGTGCAGGAATATGGAGACGAGCGTTGGCTCGACTTCCGCTCGGCAATCGAAAATAGGGATGCCACCCCATGCCGACCGGTTCTGCTTTGTCGCCGCGGTTGGTGGCCGTCATGATCGCGGTGACTGTATCCCGATCGAGCGCGACAGTCACTTTGACCTCGTTGTCGGAAAACCAGTGACCGTTGGCCGGGAGTCGATAGTTTGCGATCGCTGCCGCAGCGTCCGAGTCCGACTGGATGGAAACATGTTCCGCTTTCGCTGCCAGCATCTCTCCGTGCATGGCGCACCAGGGTGCGTCCGCCTGTTTGCCGTGCCAGTTGGCGATGACCGGCACACTGCGTCCGTGCCATGTAGCGGTGACGATATGATCGCCGGTCTGTTTGTCGACAGAGACGGGACCGACGACTCGGTTGGCGAATGGAAACAGCAACGCTCCTCCCATGGAAAAGCTCGCGTTCCCCTGCGCATCGTCAGGGCCGCCGTTCATCATCTTGGCAGCCGCATCAATCGACTGGGAGGCGAGCAAGGGCACTTCGCCCCGCCCCGGTAAATATGCAGTGATCTGAAAGACGTTCATGCCGCGACCGGGGAGGAGCGTGACACTCAGGAATTCCGGCTTCGCGCCGACACCGCTTTGCAGGCGGCGCAACTGGATGGCTCTTTGACCGCCGACCACCGGCATGTTTGCGGAAGCGGTTGCGGTGGGGGTGGGGGGTGGGGGCGCGGGCCGAGACTTACAACCGAAACTACCCGCCGCGATCACGATCGACAGCAGACCTGCCGAGACAGCCTGTTTCAACCTAATGGTACAAATTTCAATCGAATGCAACCTTTGAACCTCTTTCGTTCTATTGCCGAGCACCCGCAGAACAGAGTGCAGTAAGCCTAGTTTAACTCTTGACGAGATCATGATTGGCAGACCTACAGGAGCCGATTCCACGCGGGTAACAAAGTGGGGATACAACTCGAGACCACGCTGGCAAGTTCGCAGGAAGAACAGAACGTACAATTTTCACTGTGACTCGCGAACGCTCCTTGAAACGACAAGAGATTGACGGCAACAGCAATTCCCTGCGACCCAGGCAGGGGAAGGTCTCAGCGGCGGATGAGTTCGGTGAACTTGCTTCTCGCATCGAGGGATGCGAACTTTGCCCGCGTCTGCGCACTTACTGTGCGGAGATCGCGCGAGTGCGGCGGCGTGCCTATGCAGATCAAGTTTATTGGGGCAAGCCGGTCCCCTCCTTTGGTGATCCGAATGCGAGGGTGCTGGCGTTGGGGCTTGCGCCGGGCGCCCATGGTTCGAACCGCACTGGCCGTCCATTCACCGGCGATGGGTCCGGAAATTTTCTGTATCCGGTTTTGTTCGAGACAGGATTTGCCTCGCAACCAATAGCACAGTCCCGCGAAGATGGAATGCGGCTCACCGATCTCCGCATTACGTCAGTGGTTCGCTGCGCGCCTCCAGCCAACAAGCCGTTGCCCGCGGAACTGCAAAACTGCTCAGCCTTCGTCGATGAAGAAATTGCAATCCTGAAGAATCTTCGCGTCGTTGTGTGCCTGGGAAAGATTGCGTTCGATGGTTATGTGAACCATCTGCTTCGGACGGGAAAAATCTCCAATCGCAAAGGATTTGCATTTGGTCATGGCGCAGAGTATTCGCTGTCCAGCAGCCATCACATCCTTGCGACCTACCATCCGTCGCTACAAAACACGAATACCGGTCTGCTGACCCGCGATATGTTTCGCAATATTTTTCTGCGGGCGCGGGTGCTTGCGGAACTTCCCGCCCTTGATTCCTCGAAACGCTGAATCAGAGAGACCGGCGACGCGACTCGAACGGATTGCTTCAAAACACCACGGCGAGAGCTTTCGCTCTCGCCGCTGGTTGCGCCTATAACTGATCCAGAATCAGTGGCCTGACCCATGGAAGTTAAATAGATCCATCATGTCTCCAATGGCCGGGCTGTTGGTGGGGACATAAGGATTGACGCCATTCTGTTTTGGGTTAGGAAGGTTATCGCGGCTGCGCTTGGTCAGCGGATCGAGTCCCCAGTTGGCCTCAATGAACTTGAGAATGGATACGTGATCGTTGTACTGATGCGAGATGTAGCCGGGCTTGGTGTAGGGCGACACAACAATCATCGGAACACGGGTTCCATCGCCAAAGAAATCTAACGGCTGCACATATCCGGAGTCGTAATAGCCGCCGCCTTCATCCGTGGTGATGAAGATTGCTGTCGTCTTCCAGAGTTCGGGATTCGCCTGAACCTCGTCAACAATTTTCTTGACGAAGCCCTCAAACAAATCCAGCTTGGATGACGCCGGATGCCCATCGACGTAACCGCTGGGTTTGACATAGGAAACGGCCGGCAAATTGCCATTTTTGATATCGGCATACAGGTCGATCGTGTCTTTCAAATGTGCGTTACGCACGGCCGCGTTGGTCATGATTGACGTCGAATACTGGAAGAAGTTGCAGATGTTGCAGTACAGATCCGTCGCCGTCGCATAGTTTGAGTCGGGATTGTTTTTATAGGTGTTCCACTGATCGCCGAAGTAGCCCCAGGAGATGTTTGCCGCCAACAGCGCATCTCCGATATTGCGTACATTCGAAGGCGGAACGGTAAACACGGTGTTGCCCGCGCTGGTATCGGTGGAAGCCACTACACCGTTGCCGTAGTAGCCAGGGTTGTAATTGTTCAGCAGGTAGTAATGGCCCGGATCGCACTTCGGATTCACTTCATAGGGTAGCGAACTAAGGTAGTTGAGAACGGACCCAACGCCGGGTGCATCCGAGTCGGAACAATTGACGTAGCTGCCGCCGCCGTAAGAAGCCGATCCGTAGGAGCCACCACCATAACCGTCTTCGATGTACCAGTTGTTGGTGCCTTTCGCGGCGTTGGGATTTTCAACTTCATCCACCACACCCGCATTGACGGATCCAGTTGCCACCAGTTGTTTGTGCGGCGGACGTTGGGCGTTGCCGTTACCATCGCTATACCAGATGGCATCGCCGGTGCCCATCATAATGTGATTGGCTCCGGTTCCGCCCATAACGGCCTGGTGGTAGTTGTCGCTCATGGAATAGTTGTTTGCAAGGTAAGTCAGGTAGGGAGCATCTCCCTGCTGAACGTTGTAAAAGCCCATGGCAGCGGAACCCTCGCCCGTGGTTTGCTCCGTGAAGGGTTGTGGCTGCGGTTTGCCGTTAGCACCGGCACCGACGCTGGTTTCAACCCAGGGAAACAGATCCGCCTTGCAGCCGCTGGGATTCCAACGGGTGGCATACGCGATATTGCAATCCAGTTCCTGCCACATTTGAAAGAAGCGATGCACCGGGCTGGCAGCGTAGTCGTCGTAGCTCATCCCAGGAGTAAGTTGGAACGGTCCGGGAGGCAGGTCGTTGAAGTTGAGAACCCGGGTGTCGGGGGTTCCAGCTTTAAGGCCAGTGCCACCCGTGGTCATGTCTTTGTAATATCCGGCAGCCAAGCCATTTTCGACCGCTTTGGCTTCTGCGATGGTTGAGAGATAGGGAGTTGCAGGTCCACCGGCCAGGGGAACGGGAAGCAGTGGGTAGATCGATTTGCTCATCGGGCTGACTTCATATCCGTCGCGATGCGAATCCACGGCGGTGAATTGAGTGGCTAGCGCATAGTTGGGTCCGGGTGAGCCGTCAGCGTTGACGATACCTTCCGACAACAGATTTTCGACCTTCTGTCCGGACTTGGGTTTGTAGGTCGCGAAAATCTGGTCGAAGGTGCGGTTCTCGCCGATTATTACGATGACATGCTTGATGGGCGTTTGTGTTTTTATTTGATCTGCGGAGTCTTGCGCCTGCGCGACGAACGTGCAACTGGCAAATGTTTGCAAACCGGCCAGAAATAAGGCGCTGCATTTCAGGGACCAACTATGGGTGGGGAGCGTTTTTCGATGCATAGAGGTGGGTCCTTTTACTGAGAGGATGAGGTCGCAAATGCAACGGGAAATTGCATGGATTCGCGACGTCTCAAACTTACCCACCGGAAATGTTTTTCCGTTGAACGTTCGAAGAATTCACGTTGAACATTCTGTAACGAAGCGCAGAAAATTTATTTCTCGTGCGTTTTTGTGTCAGCTAAGCGCCTTTTCCACGGCGTCGGTCAGAGACTCGAGACCCGCCGCAACCTCTGTGCCGAGGTGAACGCGCATGGCGCGACGTCCGCGCTGTTGCAGCACGCTTAAATCGCCGGCAGCCTGGGCATCGATGACCACGCCGAATGTGTATTTCTGATCCGGAATAGCAATGTCTTGCGCATGATCGCAGGTGATCTGGAGGAAAACGGCTGTGTTGGGGCCTCCCTTGTAATCCTGGCCGGTGGAATGTAGAAAGCGCGGACCAAATCCCAGACAGGTGGCGACGTTCTTGTTGTCGCGGACTTTATGGCGCAGTCGCTGCATGATTTTTTCGTGTTCACGATTGCGCTGGATGAATCCGAGAACAGCAAAATAATCGCCAGCCTTCAACTGGGCAAAATGCGCCCGCAGATAGCCGGCCAACTCCACCTGTCCAATATCCTGACCTCCGTTTAAAACCGCGGCATACCTGGGGTCGGCGAACAGTTTCACTTTTCCGTCGTTGAAAATCGGTGTCGGCGTGGGCAGCTTTCCGGTTTTTTCGTATTCATCCGTCAGACGTCGCGCTTCAACTTTTGCGGATTCGACATCCGGTTGATTGAAGGCATGAATGCCGAGGATTGATCCGGCAACCGCCGTCGCAATTTCCCAGGTGAAAAATTGCTCGGCGGCGTCGTAAACATCACGCATCCCCAGCCGCACAACCGGCTGACCAGCCTTCTCCAACTTCTCAACGGCGGCATCGAAATGGGCATTATCCGCCCCTTCCAGACGCACATAAGCAAAGATGCGATCAGCACCGTATTCGTCGGGATCCGCGATCTCTTCCAAATCGACAGGGGTGATTCCCTTCCCTTGCTTACCCGTGGACTCCGCAATCAATTGCTCAAACCATGCGCCCATGTCACAGATGGGCGGCGAGATGAAAAACGTGATCTTGTCGTGGCCGGCAGTGGCGGCGAGTCCGAGAATTATTCCCAGCTTGACGCCAGGATTTTTCTTAATATCGGTCGAATGGGACGCGTCGACAGCGACCTTTGCCTTCGCCAGCAATTGCTCCACGTGGAGACCCATGATCGCGGCGGGAATCATTCCAAAGTTGGAAAGTGCGGAGTAGCGTCCGCCAATCTGCGGATCGCCATAAAAAATGTGGCGGAAACCGTCTGCCTTGGCCACCTGTTCCATGTGCGAACCAGGATCGGTGATGGCGATGAAGTGCTTCCCTGCCTCGACGCCGACAGCTTCTTGCATGCGAGCCATGAAATATTGCTTAAGGATATTTGGCTCCAGCGTCGAGCCGGATTTGCTTGACACAAGAATTACAGTTTTCTTCAGGTCGACAATTTGCTCGGCGGCACGAACCTGCGCAGGGTCAGTGGAATCGACAATCGATAAGCGCGGAAAACCTTCCTGTTGGCCGAAAGTTTCCGCCAGCACTTCCGGACACAGGCTGGAGCCGCCCATGCCGAGAAGCAAAGCATACTCAAAGCCGGCCGCCTTGATGTCCTGGGCGAGCGCGCGAAATCTCTCCAGTTGGTTTTGCTGCCGCTCCACAATGTCGAGCCAGCCCAGCCATTTCGACTCATCCTGATTGGTCCACAGTGAAGCATCGCCAGCCCAAAGACGATCGATTTTTCCGTTTTCCCAATCTGCGACGGCGGCCGAAAAATCTTTTTCAAGTTTTGCCGGAAGCGAATAGCGGAAGTCCATCTCGACTTCTTTCATGCATCGGATTCTGCTGCGCTCGTCTCGTTCATCGCAACACTAAGGTAGATGCCGCCACCTAGTGAGATGACGTGAGATGACGCGGTCCTCTGCATTCCAATTTTCGATCACTTGCTCCTTGGCGTTCGATTTCAGCTCGTTGAACTCCCTATTTGCTCGAACCGATGCAAACTGAAAAAAGAAGGCATGCAAACCTGGAAAGAAAAAGGTCTTTCCAGGTTTGCATGCCTTGGGCCGAAAAAAGCGCGATCAGAACTGATAGGTGATGGTGCCGTAGATCATCCGGGGAGCCGTCGGATACGCGTTGATGTAACCCTGGGGGTAGTTCGAACCTGGAAACAGCGCCGCAAAATATCCACCGCTGGAGATGTATTCGAATTCGTTATTCTGCGTGTTGGCGAGATTCAAGATGTCGAGACGCGCGTTGAACGACTGTTTCTTGAAAACGATGGGAGCGTTGAAAGAGAGATTCGCCGTGGTGTACGCGGGCATGGTCTGTTTGGTGGGCTGGCCGTTGGTTTGGCAAACCCCGTCCACCAGGGTCCCGCAGTTCGACCACAGGTGTTGCGAACCGGTTGAATCCAACCAGAAACGCGGCTCAACAATGGTGCGGTTGTTGTGCTGGATACCGTAATAGACGCCCGCATTCAGGGTGTAATTAGGAACATAGGACACAGGCAGGCCGTTGTAGAACGTGCATCCGGGAGCTGGATTGGAAGGCGTACCACACGCAGCCAGCGGACCACCCGTGACGAAGGTTGTAAAGTTGGAAGCCTCGCCGGCAAAGTTGAAGAAGAAGTGGAGATTGCTGCTCGGATCGGCATCGAAGAAGGCGTCAACGCCGTGGTAGTTGGAGTCGCCTCCGCTGGTTTCCTCTACGCCCAGAGCGGTTTCAACGTCGATTTCCTGGTTCGTGTAATTGTTGTGGAAGTAGTTAACCCCTGTGATGAAGTTTCGTAGCACCGGCGCGTTGGTGAAGTGAATCTTGCCGCCGATTTGAGCATAGGCACCCTTTGCCAGTTGATAGTAGCGCGGGTTCACGGCCTGGAACTGACCGCCACCGCCACCCAGTTCCGGCGAACGGTAGATTTCGTCATAACCTCCGTAGAGCATCAGCCAGTCATACGGCATCACAGAGGCGTCAATGCCGGGCTCGACGGCCGAGCGGCTCTCATGCGCGCCGCAAAGAGATCCCTGGTCTTTTGTAGAGCTGCCATCAGGGGCAGGCGCGGGATTTCCCCAAAGGTTGTTATACGGGTCTTGATTGGGAGTTTGACCCTGGGGGTACAACGAGCAGTGTGTCTGATAGACAGGATAGGGAGACGCGACGACCGGGCTGGTTGAGTTTGCCTGAGAAAAGTAGGTTTGCGGAGCGAAAGTGAAATCGCGCGCCGCCTGGTCGCTGTAGCTGGTCGAGAAACCATCGACCCGCAAGCTGGGAATGATGTGAACTCGGGCGATAGGGTGAACATCGTCCTGAGCAAAGAAGGTTACGTTGTCCTGATGGAAGTATCCCGAGCGAAACTTCGATCCCACACCGACAATCTGCTGGGCACCGCTTCCTCCATCCGCCGGATTGTAGAAAAGGTTATGCGAGTTGTAGACCTCGGTAACAAGGTAGCCGCCGAAGCTGACTGTGTTGTAAGGCAGAACCTGAGTAAAGCGGATCTGATCCCCAAACATGTTGCTATGCGGGTTGTTCCACTCATCCACTTGAGCGCCACCGGAGAGAGCATCGTCGTTGCGCCGGTGGAAGCGGCGAATGTGGGTGTACCATGCCGAATTTTCCAGCGTCGATGTCGGGCTGAAGTACAGCCGCTGACGCGCATACGTCATAAACATCTCATTGGTGTCGTACTTGTTATAGGAGGCATACGGCAGAGCGCAGTAAAATCCGCACCCTGGCTGGCTGAAGTTGATGCCGCTGGTTGGATCCACAAGCCCGACATTCGTGGTGGGAATCACCGTGGGGCGGTAGCCGCCGCCTTTGGCATAAAGAACTCCGAAGGCCAGACTGCCCGCTGCGGATGTTCTGACTGTTTTGCCGAAGACCGATCCATTCTTGGTGTGGTTGCCAAAGCCGTCAGGCGCGATGCGGAAACTGTCGCCTCGCCCTAATCCACCGCCCAGCACCGTAGACCATCCCTTGAAGTGTCCCGTATTGCCTACGAATGCAAAGTTCTGCTGACTGTCTGGACCCTGAGTAGCAGCTACGCTCAGGTGGCGTTCTTCCGTCGGCTGTACAGGGGTAAACTCCACGCGTCCGCCAATATCGCTATACCATCGGCCATCTGCTGAGCCGGGACCGTAGTTCACCTGCACATCCTGAATCACCAGGTTCTGCGGCATGGTTGCCGACTGCCATAAGCCAGTTGCAGGATCGACCACCGGAATGCCGTCGTATGTAATCCCCAGGGAGCCCACACCAATAAAGCTGGTCGCTTCCCCTGCCCAGCCCTGCTGAAGACCATTCAGGATGACCGTGTACTTTGTTGCACCTGTCTGGCCATAACCCATCACATTCGCGCCTGGGGTGTATTGCAGCATCTGCGCTCCGCCGGCCACCGGGCCAGCCGCGTCCAACTGCTTGCGATCGAGCACGCGCACCGTCTGCGGCATCAGCAGCACGTCTTCGCGAGAAGGTACGGGCGTGGCTTCCGGGTTGACGGTTCCGCGAACGATCACGCTGTCATTCAACTTTGCCACTTGCAGCGTGGCTGTGATGTTGTTCTCTGTCGCCGAGGAGACCCGCTCTGAGTAGGACTCGAATCCGGACTTCTGGATGGAAATAATATAGGGTCCAGTGGATACGCCGTTGAAATCGAAGCTGCCGTTTGAATCGGTAGTCGAATGACTCGCTAAATTTGTCGATAAATCGGTTAAGGTAACGGCCGCGGAAGAAACTGCGGCTCCTGTGGCGTCAACGACTTTTCCGCGGACGCGTGCCGTTCTCGCGGGAGGAACGATCCCGCGCGCCATGGGACAAAATAAACTGCAAAGCACGATTCCACAAACGACAAGTAACTTACGCACTCTCTCAATCCTCCTGGGAAATTTGGCTCGTTTTTAAGTTGGGGCGTGGATGCAGGCAGGTGTTTTTCCCCACGACATGCGTGGGGCGTATTCGATTGGCGATAGGGATCGATGCGTCCGGGATGACAAATTCCCTGCGGATTTCGGATCGTGTCGGTGAAAGTCGCGCCAATTTTTGTAGTGCCTGCATTGTGACCGAGCGAACGGCCAGTACATTGCGCTTTGGATTCAAAGTGTCTTCTTTCAATCACTCCTCCAACAGCCGTGTACACATTCGGTCATTCCGCAAAACTAGCTGGCGATTGTGAAGCGGGTGTTACATGGGGAAAATCGGACAGGGGGGACACGGCCGGACAAGCGACTGCACGCCGTTTCCTAATGTCGTCGGGGCGACATCGACAAGCGAATAGATTGATTTCATTGCCTGTTTGCATTTGGATACGGGGCTGAGAGCCCATTTTGAGATCGGGGATCTTTGCAGCAGGCAGATCTTCGTGTCGCTTGAAATTCAGTTTTCCTTAAGATCGATTTCAGCTTTTCTTAAGGTATTGAGAGGAGTATGCTGCGGACGATTCGTCGAGGCTTCAAACGCCTGAGATCGATGGCGCAGCGGAACGCATCCCCGCAGGCGCGGGAAATTTGATTTGAAAAACGGAGCTGTGGAGCGGAACGCTTTCGACGGTTAGTTCTGCATGATGGGCATCGGCAATCCATCGGGCGATTGCCAGGCCTAATCCGTTTCCTGCTTGCGACTTTCTTTCCCGCAGGTCGGCCTGATAATAACGCTCAAAGACATGGCGTCGCACTTCCTCCGACATTCCAATTCCGGTATCGCGGACGACCACGATCACGGTGTTGTCGCTTTGTGACACCGCCGCAGCAACTTCGCCGTATTCCGGCGTAAATTTAATGGCATTGTCCAGGAGAATTCCTAAGAGCCTTTGCAGTAGTAGTTCATCTCCCTCGATGTACACCGCTTCGTCCGGGAGGTGCCAATCCAGCATGATTCCGCTGGATTCCGCCAGGTCTTCGACCCGCCTGCAACCACGGACCACCAGATCGCAGATATTGATTCGTTGAAATGCCACCTCATGGCTGAATGTGTCGCTTCGAGCCAGCGAAAGCAGTGCATCCAGCAGCGTTGATGCGGTACGGCATTCGGTGACAACCTTGCTCAAGTCCTCGCGATATTCCTCTTCGGTATGGTGACGGTGAAGCGAAAGCTGGGCGGTTGCCAGAATCACTGTGATCGACGTTCGAAGGTCGTGCGAAACATCCGCGGAGAACTTGCTGAGACGCGAGACTGCCGTCTCCAGTCTGTCCAGAAGCTGGTTCCATGAAACCGCAAGGTGCTGTATTTCATCGGTGGCAGGTGGCACCGGTAAGCGCGCGGATAGGTTGCCGATGCCGATCGTCACCGCTGCCTTGGTCATGCGGTCGACAGACTTGAGAGCATGCCGGCTGAGCAGATATCCGCTGATGGCGGCCAGGCTCAACAGTCCTGGCATCAGCACCAGAAGCGCATCGCGATACATTCTCAGCATGTAGAACTCTTCATCCAGTACGCCGCCGATATAGACACGTACCGGCTGCCCTTTCAACAGAGTCTGGTGACACATCACCATCGCTGACCTATGCTCGAGCGTTTGGAAAAAGAAGACTGTATTCGAACAATCTTTCGGCGAGACCGATATCAAGTCGGCGCGCTTTATATCCAGTGGAAAGAGCAGGCTTCCGTCCAGGTTGCGGATCTCAAATAAATTTCCCTCATGGGTGACAACGGCATAGTTTCGCAGTTGCTCTGAAAGCGGCAAAGGATTGCGTTCCGCCTTATTGTCCTTGAGAAAATGAATCAATCGCTGTTCGCGCCCGCGCAGGTGCGACTTCTTCGCCTGAAAAAGCGCGAACCGTAAAGCGCCGAAGGAGAGGACACCAAACAGCAGCAATCCGGCAAACGTGACCAGCGAATACCACAGAGCAAGTTGTGCTCGGACTGAAAGATCGCGCATCCGCGGCCACCTTAACTCGCCACAAACATATAGCCGGCTCCGTGAATGGTCCGGATCAGGGTGTGATTTTCGTCGGCTTTGTCTTCCAGCTTTGCCCGCAGGCCGTGAATGTAAACCTCTAATGTATTTTCTTTTACATCGGCAAGATGTCCCCATCCTGCTTCAATCAGTTGCTCGCGGGAGGTGACGAGACCCGTGCGCCGCATCAAAACATCCAGCAGTTCAAACTGCTTACGCGTAAGGTAAATATGTTTATTGTTGCGGATCGCAACTCTGCGGCTCGGGTCTAACGTTATATCCCCGGCGTGCACGACAGAGGGCTCGGCAACAGGCTGCATGCGCCTTGCGATGGCGCACACCCGCGCCAATAGAATCTCCAGAAGAAATGGCTTGACCAGATAATCGTCGGCCCCAAGATCGAATGCCCGCAAAATCTTGGGCACGGCATCCACTGCCGTCAGCATTAGGATGGGTGTTTTGCAGCGACGTGTGCGCACGTGCTCCAGAACCGCAAGACCATCCATTCCCGGCAGGTATATATCAAGCAAAGCGGCGTCGAATTTTTCCGCGAGCATCATATCCGCGCCTTCACACCCATGATGGGAAATAAAGACCTGATGCCCGCTTTCTGTCAGGCCGCGATCGACAAGACCGGCGATTCTTTTGTCATCTTCAATTACCAGAATCTTCATACCGACTGCTGCAAGGGTATTGGACCTTGTGTGACGGGAAGGTTAAAAATCCCGCGAATTGTTCGGCGCGGCCAACCTGGCCGGGATCTTCATGCGGTTGACCTATGTCCCCTCCATTCGCATCAGAACGGAACCCATAATTCAACGTTTCCACGTCTTACAATGAGAGTGACGACGGGATTTGCATGATCGCGAAGCGGACGTCGAGCTTCAACTTTCTCAACAACCGAAGAAAGCAGGAACAGAGGGATGGATATTCAAACGATCGATCAGCAGTACAGTCAACTGCAGAGTGCTTCGCAGCAGGTTGAACAGGAACTGAAGGAGCTGGCGACAAAGCTGCAGGCCGAATCGACCGGCGGCAATTCTCAGGCTCGCGAATGGGTTTTGGATTTAAAGGAAATCGCGCTGGCGATCCAATCGCAGCAGCAACAGACGATGAATCTGCTGCAAGCGATCCACGGTTTCGTGGCGAATCAAAACCAGGCGTACAGCCAAGGATATCCGCAGCCCGTGCAGGGAGGCTATCAACAGCCGGGGTATGTCCCCGGAGGCATGCCTGCGCAATCGACCGGTGGACTGGGTGGATTCTTGCAATCCGGATTTGGGCGCGCTATGGAAATGGGCCTGGGATTTGGCCTGGGCGACGACCTGATGCGGAAGATTTTCTAACTGGGTGATTGCAGGGGGAAAAGTGAGCCACGCGGCGGGGCGCAACCTTCTAGAACGCACCTCCGCCAGCCGCTGCTATGGGTTACTTCGGCAGGAAGCCTAGAGCCAGGTTTCTTCGGGGGGAACCACGGGGATGAATCTTCTAGGCTCGCCGCACGAGTTGACGGACGCGACCACCCTGTTCACTGATGCCGTCAAGTACGCCTTCGAGGCGGCCTAACATTTCGTGTCCATCCTGCAGCAAATCAGGAACGTGCTTCCACAGTTCCTTCATTGCTTCCGGATCCTCGGAGAGGATGACCGCTGCTCCCAAACCCGAAGCTGTCAGCGCAGCCTTCTTTCGTCCAGAAAGCAACAATGCAGCGGCGGCAACCAAGGACCCTGCTGCCAACGCTCGCAACCAAGTCATTTCCTGTTCCATTGGGTAACTCCTTTCGCAAACTCTATCAGATTAGAGATGCACGCGGGAGTCATTTCAGTTGCGGAAAACTGGTACGAAATCTTAATCCGAGTGAAAACCGTCTTTTCAAGAATTTGCAGAAGCGGGATCGATCGATGCGCAACGGTTTGCACACTGGTCGAAACTGAAAACGTCGTAACGGCTATCAGGGGACCTGGAGGCAGCGAAGCCAGCGAATCAATCTCCAAGCGTAGATAGCTAAATTTCCCACGCAAACACTCCCGCCAAGAATCGCCAGAAGGGTCACAGAAACATCGGGGTAGATGATGGAGCTAATGTAATAGTTCAGGAAATTCCCTCCTACTGGTCCCAGACCTGCGCGACGTCGGATGAAATCTTCCGCATGGTCAGGGGGCAGGGCCACGGCCCAACCTCGACAAGAATTCCCCAGATGAGTGAGGCGAGATGGAATGCCGTCAGCCAGCGGCGGCCACGGGTCCAGAAGGCACCAAAGATCACCCACAAAATCCAAACAAGGTGCAGGAGCAGCACCAGGGTGACGACCGCGCTAGTGATTTTCCCATCATGGGCCTCTACGGATCAGGTGCGTACATTTTGTAATGTCGACGGCAAGCGCGAAGAGTGTGAAAAGAGTATCTGAAATGCCGGGGAGTAGACCGCGCTTGCCGCCTACCGATCGCTCTGCTACGCTCAGGCGTTGCGAGTTTTCACCTTGAAAGGATCCTCTATGAGAATCAGGAATCTGGCCGTACTTTCCGCCGTTCTGGCCGTTGCCGGACTATGGACCATGCCTCCGATCCAGGCACAAGCAGATACGACCGCCGTCGCCTCGTCGACCACCACGCCTGCGCAAGTTGTGGATCAATTGCTGAGTATCGTCGAGGGAGAAATGGTTCCGCTGGTGGAGGCGATGCCCGCTGACAAGTTCAATTTTGCTCCGACCCACGGCGATTTCAAAGGAGTTCGAACCTTTGGGCAACAGGTCCAGCATGTCATCATGGCCAACTACTATATGTTCGGCGCCGCTTCTTCCATCCAACCGCCAGATCGCCGGACGTTCAAAGACATGAAGACCAAGGAACAACTGGTGCAGGGACTGAAGGACTCATTTGCGTTCGGGCATCGCGCCATCGCCACGTTGACTCCGCAGAACGCACTGGAGACGGTGAAGCCGGTGGATGGAATTTCCACGCGCGGCGGAATCATGGCTTTTGCCATCATTCATATGAACGATCACTTTGGCCAGATGGTGGAATATTTGCGCATGAATGGTATCGTTCCGCCCTCCAGCCGCCCGAACGCTAAATAACGAACATAATCGAGCCTGGAACCGCCGACACGCGAGGACCGTATCTATCCTCGTGTGCGGGGTTCCATTGCCGGTAGTCGTGTTCTGGGACCCCCGAGAAAACGGAGGCACCATCATGCATCTACGCCGGACAATCTTCATCCCATCTATTGCGCTTGCACTGCTCGCGCTCACGCCCGCGGCGCTGTTCGCTGCTGAAGGCACATTCGACAAGACACTCACCGTCAACGGCTCCGCCAACCTGGCAATCGACACGGGCTCGGGCTACATCCACATCACGCCGGGACCCGCCGGCTCGATTCACATCGTTGGCCATGTTCACGCCTCGAAGGGCATGCTCTCCGGCTCGGCGGAAGAGAACGTCCGCCATGTCACCGACAACCCGCCCATTGTGCAAAACGGCAGCAACGTTGAAGTCGGCCTGCATACTCACTACAACAACGTGTCGATTGACTATGTCGTGACTGCGCCGAGCGGCACAAATGTCAATGCCAACTCCGGCTCGGGAGACGTCAACGTCACCGGCCTCAACGCTCCCCTCAAAGCATCCACTGGATCTGGAGACATCTTTGCCAAAGATCTCACCGGCGACATCTCGCTTAGCACGGGTTCAGGCGACATTCATGCATGGATGAACGGTTCCCATTCCACCAGCGCGAAAACCGGAAGCGGCTCAATCGAGCTAAATGGTGTCGCGGGCGGACTGCAGGCCGAGACTGGTTCCGGCGATATCACCGTCTCGGGGCAACCCGGTGACAGTTGGAAGCTCGAAACCGGCTCCGGCTCCGTCACGCTCAACACCGGACACAGCGCCTACAACCTGGACGCCAGCACCAGTTCCGGCGAGGTTCACAGCGATCCTCCACTCACAACGCATGGAACGCTGAGTCGCAGCCACATTACAGGTGAAATCAACGGCGGCGGCCCCACCGTACGCGTCAGCACCGGCTCCGGGGACATTCGCATCCGCTAATCGGCGAAAGAAACAGGGCGGAGGCGGTAAACGCCGTCTCCTGCCAACCTCTCCTGATCCGATAGGCTTGTTGAACCTCGCGAGATAGTTGCCACGACAGGATGTTGCAAGAAGGAGGCTCGTTATTTTTCGGGCTTTAATTATCTGAAGATCAATTCAGAACGCCGGTGAATTGTTCAATGGCGCGCTGGCAACATCGCTAACCCTCCCCCTGAAATTAGCATCCAATTTAGTAAGAAAGTCAGCAGGAGTTTGACGCGGAATCGCCGCAGCCTGCTCGCAGAGGTTGTGATCCAAGCTTCCGACCTAACTCTCCCCCTTACATCGAAGGAGTTCCCGCTGGCATGGTGAGTCATTGCGCCAATCCGAATTGCAACAAGCCGCTGCATTATTTGCGCGAGGGAAAGGTGTTTCTTTTCTCGCGCAAGAATAGTTCCAAGGAAAATTCCAATTCGCTTCAGTTGATGGAACACTATTGGCTTTGCGGAGAGTGTGCCCGCCATTGGACGCTCACGATGGACGACGATCGGGGCATTCACTTGTCAGAAAGAAAGCGGCATCGACCTCATAAGACGTATCGCCGGAGGTCTCCGTTGACCGCGCATTAGCGGGACTGGGATGTCTCGCCAGAGAGTGAATCAGCTTTTGGCCACTGGAGCCGCGCTTTTTTTACCGCAGCCGCAGCCGCCCATCCCGTCCTGCTGGAAGGGGTCCGCGCGGTAATAGCCGGCCAGTGAGTAGAAGCGGACCTTTAACAGGTCTTCTAACATTTTCAAGCCGTCTTTCAGATAGCTGATGCGGCTGCGTTCATCATGCCCCCAGGTGACGGGGACCTCGTCGATCCGCATGCCCAATCGCAGGGCTATGTAAAGAATCTCAGGATCAAATCCCCAGCGTTCAATGTGTTGCCGGACAAAAATGGTCTGCGCGGCGTCTCTGCGAAACGCCTTGAACCCACATTGCGTGTCTGCCAGGGGAAGGTTCATGATCAGGCGAGTCAACCAATTGAAGCATCGTCCGAAGAAGCGTCGGTATATTGGCTGGCGAAGGGTCTGGCGGGAGCGGTCCAGCCATCGAGAGCCTATGGCCACATCCGCACCATCGGCAATGGCCGCGAATAAAAGTTCCGCCTCTTCAATCGGGGCAGACAAGTCCGCGTCGGTGAACATGACAATCTCGCCCCGTGCCTGCAGCATGCCGCTGCGTACCGAGTAGCCTTTGCCGCGATTGCCCGGATTTTCAATCAGCCGAATATTGGGATGCTTCAATGCTTCCGCTGCCACGATGGCAGCTGTCTGATCACGCGAGCCGTCATTCACCACCAGCACCTCAGCGGACCAGC
The DNA here is from genome assembly GCA_963737095.1 of uncultured Acidobacteriota bacterium. Classification (GTDB taxonomy): domain Bacteria; phylum Acidobacteriota; class Terriglobia; order Terriglobales; family Acidobacteriaceae; genus JAKAAZ01. The sequence goes on along the minus strand of CAVTRK010000008.1, from coordinate 121,921 downwards.
CGTGAGACTGGATGCATTCCATCACTCGGTCCAGAGTTGAACCAATGCGCGCCTGTTCATTGAAGGCGGGAATCACGATACTGTATTGCGGCAGATTCATGGTCATCGAGTGCCGGATTCGGCGGCGGAAACCCTGAAATGGACGGAATATGCCGCGAGCCGGGGGCGGAGTCTGCACCAATTATGGTGGAAGCTTGATAATTCTGCAATCTAACCTATGAGCCTGGCGTTTTTCGATGAGTGTAATCCGTTGCCGTTCCGGTGCTACACTCCCCGGTATGGACGTGCAAACCGAGACGACATCTGGACATTCCTTCTGGTTTTGGCTCAGCCTGGTCGGAGGGCTGTTTCTGCTGTTTGTTGTGCTTCTGTGGACGGTTGCCTGGCATGTGATGCGATCGTCCGGCGGCACTGGGTCAGGTTTTGATGGCTTCGGATCGGGCAAGATTGCCGTGGTTGACCTGAAAGGCGTGATACTTTCCGCAGATAAACCGGATGAGCAGCTGGAGAAGTTCGCCAACGACGATTCCGTGAAGGCGATCATTTTGCATATCGATTCTCCAGGGGGTGGCGCGGCTGCCTCACAGGAGATTTATCACGAGGTTTTGCGCATCCGCAATCACCATAAGAAGCGCATTGTCGCGTCAATCGAGAGCGTCGGCGCAAGCGGCGCCTACTATATCGCCACAGCTACCGATAAGATTTATGCCAACCAGGCCAGCATTGTCGGCAGCGTGGGCGTCATTATGGAGTGGATTAACTATGGCGACCTGCTGAAATGGGCGAAGCTGAAAAACGTGATTCTAAAGGCCGGCGCCTTGAAGGATGCGGGATCGCCGACCCGCGACTTGACCCCGGCGGAGCAAGCCTATTTCCAGGGCCTGATCGACAACATGCATGCGCAGTTTATTCAGGACGTGGCCACCGGACGTCGACTGCCGGTGAAAGATATCCAAACCCTGGCCACCGGGCAGGTATGGACCGGCCAGCAGGCCCTGGGACTGCACCTTATAGATCAATATGGCGGATTTCGCGTGGCATTACTGGACACAGCCCGCGCCGTGGGTATAAAAGGAGAGCCGGAGATCGTTCGCCCCCGCGAACCCCATCCGGGCATGCTCGACTTGATGCTTGGGGCTAACTCGAAGCTGGCTTTCCCCAACCCCGAGGAATTGCAATCCCTGCTGGAGAGAAGCCCTGGTTTTTATTTTCTATGGCAATAAGTTGTTGTTATATCGATGCGCAAACCTCAGCACGCATCCTATACTCTGAAGGAGAAAGGGCCTGTTCATGACCAAAGCCGATCTTGTAGTGGACGTAATGCGACTGGGGGATCTGACGCGCACAGACGCGGAGACGATCATCGAGACCATCTTTGATTCCGTTGTGGCTGCTTTGCGCTCTGGCGATAAGATCGAGATCCGCGGCTTCGGCAGCTTTCGCACACGGCAACGCAATCCGCGCATTGGACGCAATCCAAAGACGGGTGCGCGTGTCGAGGTTCCCTCGAAACGGGTACCCTACTTCAAGCCCAGCAAGGATTTGCGCGACCTGGTGAATCACCAGGCCAACGGCGAGGAAAAAGCTGCAACCCCCGCCGCGGAACAAACCTCAGAAGGATCTGCGCCGGCATAGCAGTTCGGCCGCGGCGCGACCATTACTCCATATTCCTGCGCACCAACCGCCGGCTTCGACATCGATCGATTTCACATCAAATACAGTGAGTCCATCCCCCGCTGCTGGACACGATGCGGGGGTCGCTGGAAGTGGGGAGCCTAAGTCGGGCCATCCTCGTTTCCGAGTCGCGGGAGCCCGTCGCAGAGTGCCTGAGACGAGTCATGGAATCAGGAGAATCTTCGAGACTCCGCCAGCTTCAGCAATGGTTTGAGCTTCGCGAACTTGAGACAACTTCATTTTTTTGGCGATGGGGATCTTGAAATCACCCTTGGCAACCGCCTCAGCCAGTTCATGCAGACGTTTTGAGTCTGGATGAGCCCACACTGGCTTCACACGGAAGTCTTTCCCCTCGGAACCCGGCGGGGGGCCGACAACGGTGGCGAGCACCCCACCGGAGCGAATGTGCGGCATCAGTTTCTGGATCACATCATGACCGACGGTATCTGCAATGGCATCCACCTGGCCCAGGGCGGAAATCTCTTTGTCGTTGTCCAACGCAATAACTTTATCGGCGCCTAACAACTCGGCTTCCTCGCGCTGGCTGGCTTTCACTCCGGCTATCACTTTGGCGCCGAGTTTTCTGGCGACGTAGACCGCAGTGCGCCCGACACTGCCCACAGCTCCAGTAACCAGCACAGTCTGACCCGACCTGGGCTCCACTCCTTCTTCGATTAATTGTGAGCCGGTGAGGACCACCAGCGGCAGAGCGGCAGCGTCCTCGGTGTTCAGGCCATCTGGAATGCGCGTCAAATCCTCCGGCTTCGCTACAAGGAGTTCGGCATAGGCGCGATTGACCAGACCCATGACGCGATCGCCCTGCTTAAATCCTTCGCTTCCGGAACCCAGCGAGACGACGGTACCTGCAACATCGCGGCCCAGAATGGCAGGCAGTTGTAGCGGCATTGCGTTCTTTAGATCTCCGCGGCGAAGCTTCCAATCGACTGGATTGAGGCTGGTTGCGGCAACCTTGATCAATAATTGGCCAGGTCCCGGTTTTGGATCGGGAACATCTTCATAGAACAGCTGATCGACTCCACCGTATGCGTGTAACTGAACTGCTTTCAAGATCGTTCCTCCCGTGCGATGTTGTTGCACCGCTTCTTCCCACTAGGAAGCTCAAGATCAGGTCACCGTTGCTTGCGCCAGCGGCATTGGGTCACCGGGGCAAAACCGGCGGCTATAGCCGGATATCGCCGGTGGCGGTGCGGACGCCGTATCATTTTGCATGCACCTTGCCGTCCTCACGCTGGAGCTAAGGTTGGAGTATGCCCGGTCGCTAAAAGATCGGCGTCAGTGTGTTCGCAGCTTGAAAGACTCCCTCCGGCACAGCTTCAACGTCTCGGTCGCGGAGTTGGATGAGGTGATTGTGTGGCAGCGCGCCACTGTTGGAATCGCAGCCGTTTCGGCTTCGAGAGACTATCTTCGCGGACAAATGCAACTGGTTGAAGAGGCAAGCATCCGCATCGTTGAAACGCACGGCGGCCAAGTGAGCGACAGTTTCGTGGAGTTCTTCCCCGAGGAGTGACTGGCTCGAATGGTTGAATGGTTACAAGTTTGATATCCTCATTCGTTTGCTGAATTTTTTGCAGCCGCGTATTGGATGCAATGGACCGGAAAGAGTGAAACCATGCCAGAACATCGCGGACGCACCTATCACCAGAATCGCGTAGCAGAAACGCTGCGTGAGGAAATCAGCGCCATGCTGGAGGGTCAGCTCAGCGACCCACGCATCAATTTCGGCTACGTCAGCGAGGTGGTGCTGGCTCCCGGAGGGAAATCGGCGCGTATTTACGTGGCAGTCGACGGGGACTCTAAGGACGAGGCCGACATGCTGGCCGGACTGGAAGCCGCCCGCGGATACATTCGCCATCAATTGCTGCAGCGGATGGGGGTTCGGCATATTCCGGAGCTATTTTTTCAGGTCGATCATTCCGAACCGGTGCGAGCCAGAATCGACGAGTTGTTAGGCAGGGTGGAACGGCGCAATCGGCAGAAGGAAAGGTTACAGCAGGAACAGGCGCAAGCTGCCTCACCGGCAAAGACGACACCAGGCGAGCCCGAATAAGAATGACTGAACCTTCCATGACTGAGCGACAAACGGCAGTGCATCCGCCGGGGAATGGCGGAGCCATCGAAGCGCTGACCCGCGAAGCGTCGAAAGGATCAATCGCAGACGTGTTGCAGGCGATCCGGCAACGGCAGCGATTTTTGCTGACGTCGCATGCGCGGCCGGACGGCGATGCTGTGGGTTCGCTGCTGGCCTTGTGGATGACATTAAGCGCCATGGGTAAGCAGGCGGAAATGCAGCTGTTCGACCCTGTGCCGGTGATCTATGGAACGCTTCCGGCCGCAGACCAGATTCGTCAGTTCGCCGGCCCCATGGTGGGCTTTGAGCCCGACGCTGTGATCTTTCTGGAGTGCGACAGTGTGGAGCGATCGCGATTGGAAGGACTCGGCGACAAATTTCTTATCAACATTGACCACCACACCAGCGGTACTCCTTTCGCCAATGTGAACTGGATTGATACTCGGGCTAGCGCGGTTGCGGAGATGGTGTATCGCCTGGCTGTCGCAGCCAACGTGGATGTGACGCCGGCAATGGCGACCTGCCTCTACACCGCGTTACTGAGCGATACCGGCTCGTTTTGTTATGAAGGCACCGACGCCAACACATTCGCGCTGGCAAAAGACCTGGTCGACAGGGGAGCCACGCCGGCACGCATCGCCGAAGATCTCTACTTCAGCAATCCGCTGTCAAAGATGCGCTTGCTGGGAGCGGCGCTGACAACCTTGCAGCGCGACGGCAGCGTTGCCTGGTTATGGGTGACGCATGATGATATGGTTCGCCTGGGCGCCAGCGATGAGGACGCGCTCGGCATCGTCAACTACGCCATCGGAATTTTGGGGGTGGAGGTCGCATTCTTTCTGCGCGAAATGGCGGATCGCCGCATTCGTGTCAGCCTTCGCAGTAAGAGCACGGTTCGCGTCACTCCGGTGGCTGAGCAGTTTGGCGGCGGCGGACATGAAAATGCCAGTGGCTGCAATTTAGACGGTCCACTGGAAGCGGCTACCCATCGAATTCTTGATGCGGTGAATCAGCACTTGCGTCTCCATGCTGTCAGCAAGAACGATTGAAGGGTGCCAGATTTCTTTCCCCTGAAAACAAGCCTAGACATCGCACAGAGTGGCAGCCTGCAGCAGCCCGGCGTAGGGGTCTCCTGCGGGAACAAATTCGTGCGCAACATAGCCGTGGAAATTCGCAGCAACAATTCCGCGCATGACCCCGTCCCATTGCACCTCCTGCCGATCGTTCAGCTCATGCCGACCCGGGACACCGCCGGTATGAAAATGTCCGATCCATTGAATGTTCCGCTGGATGGTGTCGATTAAGTCGCCTTCCATAATTTGCATGTGGTAGATGTCGTAGAGCAGCTTTACGTTCAGTGAATTCACCTGCTGCATCACGTCGACTCCCCATGCGGTGTGGTCGCACATGTAATCCTTGTGATTCACCTTGCTGTTCAGTAACTCCATGCAGATGGTGACGCCATGATCCTCCGCAATTTTCTTGACGCGATTCAAGCCAATCACTGTGTTCTTAGCACCCTGCTCGTCGGACATGCCGGCGCGATTGCCTGAAAAGGTGATGACGTTAGGAACACCGGCCTTGGCAGCGAGCGGAATATTTTTTCGAAATCCGCTTTCGATGGCTGCGTGATTCTCAAGGCGATTCAAACCCTGAGCAATTTCTCCGCCACCTGCGTAGCCCATGGTGCAAATCAATCCGTATCGTCGCGGCACTTCATATTGATCCGGAGTCAGCAGATCAACACCTTTCAGTCCGATGTGCGCAGCGTAGGCCGCCAGATCATCCAAAGAAATATGGGGATAGCACCATTGGCAAACGGACTGCTGAATTCGCCCGCGGCGAACCATTGGAGCCTCGTTCGCGGACCACAACATCGGGGCACCGGATGCAACGGCTGCGCTGGCGACGACACCTTCCAGCATGCGACGTCTTGAGATTCTCATTTGCAACTATCCTGCCAGATTCGAACCTTACCATGCACGCAGAGTTTCATCGTTCCATAGATGACAAATGCAAATGAGCCCGACTTCTCCCCATCCACAGCTCAACACAGCATTTGACAGGACAATAACGGGCTGGCTGTCGCAAGAAATCTTGCAGCGAAAACAGGGCATCTAAATAGATGGACCGTGCGTGAGACCACGCAATGAGCTGTCCGGCACTCTCAGAGTGCTTCAATTTAAAATGTATGGAGAAAGCATGAACAGTGTATTTGCGATGATTGTGTTCGCTGCCTTGATTTGGCCTTTTGGATCCGGCAAGACAATTCAAATGCAGGCGAACAACAAGGTTCCGGCTGCAAATGGAACCGTTAACGTGAAGCGGGACAACGATAATCACGACACTAAAATTGATATAAAAGTGAATAACCTCGCTTCCCCGTCCAGCTTGAGCCCATCGGAAAGCGTTTACATAGTTTGGGTGAAGCCCACAGGCGATCCCGCCGAGAAGAAAGGAGCGATCGGACTCGACAACAATTTGAAGGGTGAGTTGAACGTGGTCACCACGGCGAAAGACTTTGAGGTGTTTGTTACCGGAGAGCCCGGTGCCAGTGTGACAGAACCGTCTGGTCCAGAGGTGCTGAAGGCGCACGTTAAGCTCGGCTGAGGCTGGGTGGCAGTAACCGCAGGCGATGACGGAAAATCAGAATCCAGAGAATCATGGCGTGTCTCAGTCCGTCGTTCTCTGGATTTTTCTGTGTCGCTGTGATCGGTAGGGAATTGCCTCTCTTGATCTCGCCTGAACCTCATCGCAGCGGAATCGCAGCCCCATTTCTAGTCAGGAAGCGTGGCTGCTTGAGTGTGTTTTCGCTTCCCATCGTCATTCATCGCAGCATTTGGTAGGCTGAGAAAGGTCTTCGCGCAGCGTTGCGAAGCTGAGTACTCAGGACGAAGTGATCGCAAATCGAAGCGACAATTGGAGGCAATACCTGCCAGGTGGAACGTTCTGGCAGAAGCTCACCGCAGCAACGGTGGCTGAGTTTGCCACGCTAGTGGGCTTCACCACCTTCTTTCTCGGATATGGCCTGATTCCCTACCTGGGTGGATCGGTGATAGGCCTGGTTGGTGCCGACGAGCCCCGCTATGCACAAATCGCGCGTGAAATGCTGGCGCGCCATGACTTTATCACTCCCGTGTTGTACGGCAAGCCGTGGCTGGAGAAGCCGGCGCTTTATTACTGGCGGGCCATGTTCTCCTTCAAAGATTTTGGAGTCCATGACTGGTCGGCGCGGCTGCCATCCGCGGAATTCGCCTTTATTCTGGTCATCCTGATTTATCTGCACATGCGGCGGTTTCGTCCTGGCGGCCAGCTGGATGCTGCGTTGATCACCGTATCGTGCGCCGGAATTATCGGATTTGCCCGCGGCGCTTCCACCGACATGCAATTGGCAGCGCCATTCTGCATTGGGATGCTGGGCTGGTATGCCTGGTATGAGACCGACAAGAAATTCTGGCTGTTCGATCTTTATTTTTTTGGCGGAGCTGCCACTCTCGCCAAAGGCCCGGTCGCGCCCTTCATGGCGTTCGGCATCATTTTTCTATTTGCGGCGCTGCGCAAGGAGTGGTCGCTGCTTCGGCGCACGATCTGGATTCCGGGAATTGTTTTATATCTGGCGATGGTGTTGCCGTGGTTTATCGCGGTGCAGCATCGAAACCCGCAATTCCTTCGAGTATTCTTTTGGGAACACAATCTGGAACGCTTTGCCACCGACCGATTTCGGCATTCGCAGGCAATCTGGTTCTACATTCCCATCATGGCGCTGGCGCTGCTGCCCTGGCTCGCGCTCGCCTGGGCTTCCTGTTGGGACGCGGTGCGCGGTTCGATCGATGAATGGAAAGTCCGCCGCATTCCTGATCGTTACATCGGCAATCCCCGGGCCGGCGATGCTTTCCCTGAGTTTCTTGTACTGTGGGCGGCCTTTCCCATCGTGTTTTTCAGCTTCTCTCAATCCAAACTTCCCGGATACATTCTGCCGGCAGTCCCGCCGGTTACGATTCTTTGTGGCGACTATCTAAACCGCATACGAAAACGCGGCTTGAAGATGCCGCTGGTCACGATTCATGCCGTGGTTGTGGGGGCGCTGGTGGCAGCGACACTGATGCTGCCCATGATCCTGGTTCATCCGCATGAATGGCCGCCTTTGCGCGTCATCCTGGCCGCGATCATGGAGGGTGCGGCCGTTGCCATCGCAATTCTGGTGGTTGTGGTGCGCTTCGGGATGAATCGGCTGCGGGTGGCGACGCTGGTGCCGGTAGCGCTGGTGCTCGTGTTCCTGCTGGGGACCCGCAATGGCGTGCTGCTGGATCAAAAATATTCTGCGCGTACCCTGGCTCATGAGATTTCTGCGCTACCGGATGCTCCCCATGTGGTCGCGGTCTACCAGGCCCGCCGCGATGTGCAATACGGACTGGGCTTCTACCTGGATGAGCGTGTCACCAACTACCAGCGCGCCGGCGTTCCTGCGGAGGCGCACCTTGTGGTGGTGCAGGACTACCCCATTCAGGCAGAGGAGCAGCATTCGCAGGAGATGCTGAAAAAGCTGCTCGCGGGCCGCCAATATGAGCCGCTATTTTTTTACCGCCCGCAAGACCTGACAGTCTATCGAGTCAGCCCGCTGTCTCAATAAACCCCAAACGCAGATTGGTTACGAGTGCGTTCGGTAGGGTGTCAGTTGATATACACCCGTGGAATGCGGCTCGATTTCCGGATTTGCCGCTTTTCGATTCCACCCACAATGCCGTACACTCGCGCCATACGGTTGATATCTGCGGCCGCGTGAATTCGCGAATTATTTCCCCTGGATTCGACCGCGTAGTCGATCATGACCTCCGCACTCGAACTCGAGTTTTTAGATCTGCGCCATTTTTCCGCGCAGCATCTTCGTCCGCTGCTGGAGGAAGAGAGCGCGCTATGGAGCCAGCGCCTCCACTGGGACTATCGCAGCTCTGCCAGCCTGGTGCTGCAATACATCGAATCGCATTTGCTGAGCGGCTACGCAGCTCTCGATCAAGGCCGTGTCTGTGGATATATTTTCTGCGTGTACGAAACCAACAAGGCTGTCATTGGAGATGTGTTTGCATCGCGCCAGGGAATGGATGAGGCCGCAGCCGTCGCCGTTGAACTGCAGTTAATTGATCGACTGCTGGAGACCTTGCAGCACTCCCCCGACCTGACCCGGGTAGAAGCGCAATTACTGTTGCATCCGCATGGAATGCATCGACAGCCCTTTGAGCGGGCTGGGTTTCAACTGTACCCGCGGCTGTTCATGGAGCTCACGTTGAAGGCGGCCGATCCGGCGGGAGCCACTCTACCGACGCGCGCGGAAGACTTTGCCGGTCCCGGCGGAGGACATTATCGCCGCTGGAAAAATTCTGATTTCGAGCACTGTCCGCAGTTGATTACGGCAGCCTACTCGGGACATATTGACAGCGAGATCAACGATCAATATTTGTCGCTGGGAGGGGCGCAGCGATTTTTGCATAACGTCGTGCGCTTCCCCGGGTGCGGCATTTTTGAGGAGCAATCTTCCTGGGTGCTGGCTTCGCCGAATAATGATCAGTTGTATGGACTTTTATTGTGTTCGCGGGTAAGCTCCAGCGTGGGCCACGTGACGCAACTCTGCGTGTTACCGCAATTTCAGCGCCAGGGAGTTGGCGAAAAACTGCTGGAATTGTGCGCGGCCTCATTGTTGACGACAGGATGCACCTCCGTCACCCTGACGGTTACTGAAAGAAATGTCAGCGCGGTCAACCTATATCGACGTCTTGGCTACCATGTGCAGCACAAGTTCGACGCTATGCTGTGGGAGAAGAGCTGGCACTGACGATTGAGATTAGATAATTGCGAGACGCGCCAGACCGAGGTAGCCCTACGGTCCTTCAACGACAAATCAGTGCTTGATCAGCCACATCACCCAACTGGCAGCGACGGTTCCCAGAACAAACAGGCAGAAGCAATAGATACCGTAGCGGATCATGGCGCGAGTTTCGGAACGCTGGGTAATTCCAAACACCACTGAAGTAAACAGCGCGAATAATAGTACTGCGGTGAAGTGAGAGGGGGAATACATCAGCTCTTCCTCCCCAATCGCAGACTATGCGCATCGACAGCGGAGATAAAATTCAGCAGTCCGGCCACCACGATGAACTTGGTGCCGTAATCCGCAGTCACGATCTGGACGACATGCTGGCCCCAACCAAAGAAAACCGACAGCACGTACAGAATGCCATTGCCTAGATCGCCGACAAACCCTAACATGTCGAGCAATTCACCGGAGTTCGCCGCATAAATTTTGCCCTGCATCGCGAGGCCGAGAGAAAACATGAAGGTGATGGAAACAAACAATAGCAATGCCCGAATCCACTTGCCTTGCATCAAGTGACCGAGTCCGGGAATCATCCAGCCGGCGAGGAGAATCATTCCGGCGGGATATGTGTTGACGCCCGCGGTGGGTTGCGCGGCGCTATCCTTCGTGGTGGCCTTTGCGGTGGACATCTCCAACGAATATACCAGTTTCGCGGCATGCGTTTGTTGACCAGTTGTCGTCGCCTGTCGGCTTGAGAGCGACGGCCGCGTCGCGGCGTGCTGATTCAACACAACAAAACTCTAGATACGCACCAGTTCTTTTTGAATTCTCCCGGTAACCCTGGCCGCGCCGGGCCGAGTCATCATATTGACTTCGCTGCGAATGCCAAACTCGGGTAAATAAATCCCTGGCTCCACTGAAAAACATGTGTCGGGGAGGATCAGCCGTTCATCATGAGTTTCAAAATTGTCCAGGTGTGCGCCGTTGCCGTGAATGTCTGTGGCAATGTTGTGCCCGGTACGATGCGTAAAATATTTTTCGAATCCGGCAGATCGAATCACCTGGCGCGCGGCATCATCCACCTGCCAACCGGCAATCGGCTGGTTGTTCGAGAAGGCTTGAGACACGCATAGAATGGCCGCATCGCGAGCCGCGGCCACTGTGTCGAAGACCTGCTGCTCGCGGGTCGTCGGCTTTCTGCCTACCACGCCGGTCCAGGTAATGTCGTAGAAGACAGTTCCGGGAGAATTCTTCCGCGCCCAGATATCGATCAGCAGAAAATCTCCTACAACGATCGGTGCAGTCTTCTCCACAGTCGGCTCGTAGTGTGAATCCGAACTGTTGCGATTGACAGAGACATTCGGCCCATTGTCCCAGACCAGATCTTCGCGCCTCATCGCTTCCTGCAGCCACTCCACCATGGCAAGCTCCGTGGTGCCCCCGGCACGTACGCGGCGCCCAATCTCGCGAAAACCTTCCGCCAGAATTGAGTCAAGAGCCTGCTGAGCCGCGCAGTGGCTGGCGATCTGCTCCTCGCTCAAGACGGCTTCAAAATGGCTGACCAGGTCGGCAGAGCTGACAATCTCCTTGCCCAGGCCTCGCAGCACTTCGATGGTGCCCGCATCGACCATGGAGACATACATGATGGCGTTGCGCGGAGAGTACTGCATCGCCAAGCGGTTGGAGTTTTCCAGCATTGCCGCCAACTGCGCCTCCAGTTCCTGCCAGGTCGAGTAGACCGTCTTCGAGCCCGGCAATGGATCGAGCCTTCCCTGCTCAACCCGGTGGACCAGCTTCCTGGGCTCGCCATTCGCGGGTATCAGATAAAACCAGCGGCGCGTGACGTGCAGTGAATCGCTCAGCCCCAGGATGCGATAGGCAATTGGGTCGCGATGATGATGATCGTAGAAAAGCCAGCCATCGAGGCCGGCAGCCTGCAAGGCGGATTGAATCGCTTCAAGGTTCATAGTTAGAAATCCGTCGGAAATAATGATTTTAGCCTGTTCGCGCATTCAAGGGCAGCGTTTGGGAGTGAGGTAGAACCTGGCACGTGCCTGGTCGCATTTTGCGAGAATGCCTTCGAATGCGACACTAATCTCCAGCACCAGATTTTCAATCGCTCGATACACCCTTCTGAGGTATCCAGTCTTATGACTCATCGAATGCTACGCCTTGTGCTGGCACCCATGCTGATGGCCGGCCTGTGCTGGTCGATTGCAAGCGCCCAGGAATTTCAGACGATTGAGAAAGATTTTGCGCAGCATGTCACGGTGAAGACACTGCCGAATGGCCTGACCCTCATCGTGTGCGACCGTCCGGAAGCCCCGGTGTTCAGCTTCTTCACGATTGTGAATGCGGGCAGCGTGCAGGATCCCAAGGGAGAGACCGGGCTGGCGCACATGTTCGAGCACCTGGCGTTCAAGGGGACAAAAGATATCGGCACCACAGATTATCCCGCGGAGAAAATTGCGCTGGCAAAAGTGGAACAGGCTTATGCCGCCTACGACGCCGAATATCGCAAGCGTGTCGGACAGGATCCAGCCAAGCTGAAGAAGTTGAAGGCGCAATTCGACGCAGACACCGCCGCCGCAGGTAAATATGTCATCCCGAATCAGTTCACGCAAATCGCGGAGATGAATGGCGCTGTTGGCGTGAACGCGGAGACGGCCAGCGACGCCACAGAATACTTCTGGAGCATGCCAGCCAATCGGCTGCAATTGTGGGCCTACATGGAAAGCGACCGCATCGCGAACCCGGTGCCGCGGGAGTTTTACAAAGAGCGCAATGTGGTGATGGAAGAACGACGCATGCGTGTCGATTCCAATCCAATTGGCTTTATGATCGAGCAATTCCTGGCGACAGCCTACGTCGCGCATCCCTATAGGAATCCCGGTGTGGGTTGGATGTCGGACGTGAGCCAGATCAGCGCGACCGAAGCTGATGCGTTCCACAAAACATATTATGTGCCGGCCAATATCGTGGTCACCGTGGTGGGCGATGTGACCGCAACCAAGGCAATGCCGATGCTGGAGAAATATTTCGGCAGCATTCCCGCGGGACCGAAGCCGATGCCACTGGCAACGGTGGAACCTCCGCAAGAAGCTGAAAAATCCGTAACCCTGCAAGAAGCGACGCAGCCCTTTTATATTGAGGGCTACCATCGTCCTGATTACCTGAATAAGGACGACGCGGTATACGACGCGATCGGTGACATCATGTCGAACGGACGAACATCGATACTCTATCGCAGCCTGGTGCGGGATCAGAAAATTGCGGCGGACGCGGAAGGATTCAGCGGATTTCCGGGTGACAAATACCCCAATCTATTCGCGTTCTACGCTGTGCCCACACCCGGCCACACGCCTCAGGAAATGAGGACTGCCATCCACGCCGAAATTGACAAGTTGAAAACGCAGGACGTCACGGATGAACAGCTGGCGATGTTTAAAACACGCGCACGCGCCAGCATCCTTCGCAGTCTGGACAATAACGAAGGACTGGCGCAGGAGTTAGGCACGTATCAACTGCGATACGGTGATTGGCGGATGCTGTTCCAGCAACTGAACAAAATTGATGCCGTAAGTAAAGCGGATATTCGGCGAGTGGCCAACCAGGTATTCACAGCAAAAAATCGGACCTACGCCATGATTGAATATGCAGCGCAGAAGCCGGCCAAACCGGCCGCCGAAGCGCCCGCGCAACCGCCAGCCAAGCCCGCTCCGTCGATTCAGGGAGGCCGCTAATGCGAACTCGCATCGGATTCTTCGCAGCAATTTTCGCCGTGGGACTCGCGTCTTTTTCCGGCTCGGTATTCGGCCAGGCTGCTTCGCCGTCCACGAAAGTGACAGTCGGATCGCCGGCTCCCTGGACTTCCTGGAAGAAGGTACCCATTCCACCGCTCCCCGCATTCCATCCAAAACAGCCAACGAAGATTACGTTGAAGAATGGCATGACAATTTTTCTGCAGGAAGATCACGAGCTGCCGTTTATCAACGGCTTCATCATGATTCGCGGCGGCTCGCGGGATGAGCCTGCAGACAAGGCGGGGCTGACTGACTTGTACGGAGAGACTTGGCGCACCAGCGGCACTGCAATCATGACGGGCGACAAGATGGATGACATTCTTGAGGCGAAAGCCGCCAAAATCGAAACCAACAACGATATCGAATCCACCAGCCTGACCTGGTCTAGTTTCAAGCAGGATTTCGACCAGGTATTTGGAATGGCAACGAGTCTGTTGTTGCATCCCGAGTTTCGTGCGGACAAATTAGCGCTCGCCAAGCAGCAGGAAGACACGGGCATCATCCGCCGCAATGACGATGCTGGAGAAATTGCCGAGCGTGAAGCGGAGTTGCTTGCCTATGGCAAGAACAGCCCATACGCACGAGTTCCGGAGTTCGCAACTGTTCACGCGGTGACGCTAGCCGACCTGTCTGCCTGGCATGACCGTACCGTGGCGCCGAACAACATGATCCTGGGAGTGAGCGGCGACTTCAACACGGCGGAGATGGAAGCGAAGCTTCGCGCCGCGTTTGAGTCGTTGCCACGCGGCACCGATTTCGTATCGGTCAAAACAACATTCCCCGGTCCAACCCCCGGCGTTTATCTGGCACAAAAGAACGACGTGAACCAGAGCAATGTGTGGATCGTAGGATTGGGCACCGAACGCGATAATCCCGATTACTACGCCTTGAGCGTCATGAACACGGTGTTCAGTGGCGGCTTCGGCTCGCGCCTGTTTCAAGATGTACGCACAAAACTGGGGCTGGCCTACGCGGTCGAGGGAGCGTACGGCGCCAGCTACGATCATCCTGGGCTTTTTTACGTTGCCGCGGGAACGAAAAGTGCCAGCACGGTGGCCGCAACGCAAGCCATGCTGCAACAGATTGGCGAATTGAAAACTGTTCCGCCCACTGCGGTGGAGCTGCGAAATGCGAAGGACCAGGTACTGAATTCCTGGATCTTCCACTTTGATTCGCCGGCAAAAATCTTGCGGCAACAGGCGACGCTTGCCTTCTTTGGGTATCCAGCCGACTTTATTGAGAAGTATCGCGACGGCATTGAGAAGGTGACAGCTGCCGACGTCACTCGCGTAGCCAACAAATATATCTTTCCGTCAAAGCTGGCCATTCTAGTGGTTGGAAACGAGTCGCAATTCGGTACCCCGCTGTCAACGCTGGGGCCGGTAAAGACGCTCGACATCTCAATTCCATTGCCGCCCGGAATGCAACAGCAGATGGGCCAGCAGTGACGGCATAGTGACTAGATCGCGGCGACCAAGCTCGACCGAACCGCCCCTTATTGCTTTTCGAATTTCAGGGCAGCGGAGTTGATGCAATAACGCAGTCCGGTTGGCCTGGGTCCGTCGGGAAACACATGGCCAAGATGCGCGCCGCACCGGGCGCACGTCGCTTCTACGCGGCGCATTCCATGGCTCACGTCCTCGTGATTTTCTACCGCCTCGGGTGAAACCGGGAGCCAGAAACTCGGCCAGCCCGAACCTGATTCAAACTTGGTGTCGGACTTGAAAAGCGGCGCATCGCAGGCCACGCAGTGATAACTTCCATCGTCGTGGTTTTTGTAGAGAGCGCCGGAAAAGGCCGGCTCGGTTCCCTTCTGACGAGTCACATAATACTGTTCCGACGTCAGCTGTTGGCGCCACTCCTCGTCGCTCTTTTGGATCTTTTCGGTTTTTTGCGCATTCTCAGTCATGGCTTCCTCACTGACTTCAGGGTATCCGCATGGGCAACTTCGTTCAACCGGGTTTGGCAGTCTTCCCAGTGGTTGATATACTCACCAAGAAGCAGCAATCGGAAATCTTCATTTCCCTCCACTCATGTGCAGAGTTCCCTTCTGGAAAATCTACACGGCCAGGTAGCTCAGTGGTAGAGCGCAGCCCTGAAAAGGCTGGCGTCGGGGGTTCAATTCCCTCCCTGGCCACCACTCCAACCTCCGGATAATTCCAGCCACGTCCAAAATTCTCACAAATATGAGGATTTTATTGAACGTGGCGTCAACAAGGAACGCAAGGTTCTATTAACATCCAGCGGCCCGTGGGGGCAACATTGGGGCAACCGAGCAGACACCCAAGGCAGTTGCCCCTCTGCCCTTAACCGATACCGCAATCCGTCATGCTAAACCCGGCAAGAAGTCCTCGAAGCTTTACGATGCCCGCCGTGTTCCGGCAGCTTTACTGGACATGCGCGCGTGCGCAGTCTTTGGGAAGTTGGCGCATCTAACGATACGAGTTTCCTCGGTGGAACTCTGAGCAAACCGCTTAAGATGAATCGCTTCTAGGCCAGCCCTGTATGCGCCCCGATATCGCTAGAAATCCAAGGAGAGTGAACTTCCGCGGATATCGGTCCTGTGAGGAACTGGGCGACGGGTCACCTCTCAAGACACTTTTTCAAAATCTTCCCTTGGGGTGAAGCATGAAGGACAATTTGCAAAATCCAATTCGACGACTGTGAAGCCGCATGTCGGACATACATAAAAAGCGTGGCTCTGCGAGCCTTTCAACCGGCTCAGATTTTGTAACGCTCGCGTATAAAGTTTAGTGTGCTCGGCTTCCGCCGTCTTCGCCAGTTGCAAACTTCTCACTGCCACCTCATTGCCGTCGAGCGTCGCCTGCTGCAGAAAATTCGGATACATCACATCGCGCTCGTACGTCTCACCTTTGATCGCGGCTTCGAGATTTTCTTGAGTTGTTTTCACTTCCGGCAATTCAAGTTTGGCCTGAGGATTCGCGCCCATGCCTTTGATGACCGCGGCATGGTTTGAAGCATGGATTGCTTCGGCTCGCGCCGCAGCGCGAAACAAGCTCGCTACTTCGCCATAGTTCTCGTGATCCGCTCGCTCCGCAAAGGCGAGGTACCGCATATGCGCATTGCTTTCGCCGTTGAAAGCCGTCTGCATATTTTCCAGCGTTGTGTTCGCCGCACCTGCTCCGGCACTTACCGATAACAATGAAACTGCCATGACATTCGCGAATTTCCTTAGAATTCCATTCATTTTCGAGCTCCTATCTGTGCGGTGGCGCGTAGTTTGCACTGCCTCAATTTCTTGCATGTGATCGACCAATGCCGCATCACCCTGCAAAGTTAGGCGACGCGGCACTTAGCACCACCGCGCGTGTCAAGCTGCGATCATTCGTCCGATTTTTTTGACGGCCTCGTCAAAGAATTGCGACGAATCACGACAATTTCGGGATGCGTCGACCCCCATTGAGTTACAAAACACCTTCGCCGCACAGATATCGAGACTGGTCGTCCAATTGCATTCGCTCCGGGTATCAGCTGAAAGCAAGTCTTACATTTGCTTTCGGCGTCAGGCGGGGGAGCAAACCATTGACCTCGACCCTTCGTGAGTAGGAGCATCCATGCGGCATTCCTCCGGAAAGATACATGGGAAGCAGAACGGAACCATTCTTTACGTAACTGATCTGACGAGCGATTCAGATGAGACGCTGGCCGCTGCCTGCGACATGGCAGACAATACCCTAGCCGAGATTGAGCTGATCCACGTGGTGGATCTGATGCATGCGCCTTCGACTCCAGACGCGCAAATGAGCATACTGTACCGCCTGGAAACGCTTGGCCGCCGGTTGAAAAAGCTACGTCGAAATATTGTGCCGAGGCTGCTGTTTGGGAGTCTCGAAGATACCGTTGCCAAAAGAGCCTGCGATATCAAAGCCCGTCTGGTGGTATTCGGGAACGACAGCACTTCTCCCACGGCGCTACAGGAAAAGCTGGCTCGAATTCGACCAAGAGTTCCCTGTCCGGTGTGGATCATTTCCGCGCACACCATTTGAAGAGTGGATCACGCGAGACAGCGGCGATGAGTAGTCCTGTGGATCGCTAAAAACAAGATCATTGTTCGACATTAGCGTCGCGCAAAGTCGCCTTGAAAGGACAGTCTTGGTCGGAAAATGCACTGTGAAGTCCGATACAAAACGGAAACTGCTGATCGTGAATGCCGGGTCATCGATGAGAATGTGGCCGGCGGGCTGGCCCGCGCTCACCACGATACGGCAGGGAATCTTGAATGCTCTGGTCTCTGCCTTCATCTCGTTGTTGTTATCCGGCGGAATCCTTGTCGCCGCTCAAACAGTGCCGCAGCAGGCCGAAACTGAGAATGCGCTGACGGTGCAGCCCGCAACAGAAGGAACGAAATTGCGGATGGCACCCCCGTCTCAGGCAGACACGCCGACTGTCGTCGCGTCTGCGACCCCAGCAACCGCGCCGCCACTTGAACTTTCACTAGCGGACGCGATTGCAATGGCAGAGCGCAACAGCCCCAGGTTACGAGAGGCTGCTGCGATCTCGCAACGAACGACAGCGGCGCAGCAGACAGCGCACGCCTACAGCAATCCCAGCCTGGAGGTTTTTGAAGGCGAGCAGTACGCCCGGGCCGTTTCCATCCCTGGCATCCCTGGGCTGCTGCAGCATTATGCGGTGTCTCAAACGATCGAAATTCCATCGGAACGAAGAGCGCGCCAGAGTGCTGCGCGGTTTCAGGTCGCGGGCAGCCGGGCATATGAGCGGGCGGTCATGTTTTCCGTGGCTGCGGACGCGAAGCGCGCCTTCTACAGCGCTCTGCGTCGACGCGAAGAAATCGTGCACGCACAGGAAAACCTGCAGCTGGTGCAGGACTTGAGACGGCGCGTCGAGCTCGAGGTGCAGATCGGTGAAAAGGGCAAGTTGGAATTGACCCGCACCGAAGCGGAGATAGCCCGTGCGCAGTTTATGGTGCGCAGCGCGCGACTGCAATACGCGAATGCAATTGCATTACTCCGTGTAGCCATTGCGGCCCCGGCTGACGCGAATCTGGACCCGAAAGGAGATTTTTCTCCTAGCATTGCACTCCCTCCGGTGGAGCAAATGCGGGACCAGGTACTGCGCGAGCACCCTGTTGTGGCGCAGTCGCAGGCTGAAATTCAGCGGTCGCAAGCCACACTCGATCTCGAGCGCGCGCTGCGCATTCCTCGGCCGACGGCTTACGTGGAATACGAGGACCAGCCCGACTTGCGATTTTGGCGCACGGGCGTGACCGTGCCTATTCCCTTCTGGGACCGTCGCCGCGGACAGATTGGGGAAGCCAAGGCCGCCATTTCTGAATCGACTGCCATACTCGATCAACGGCGGTTGGAACTGATCTCAGCGCTGGAGCGGGCATACGAGCAGTATCAATTGGCAGACCAGCAGGTCACTTCGCTCCAGTCCGGTTCACTCCGCGCAGCAGAATCCGCCGTCGAGGCAGCCAAAGCGGCCTATCGCTTTGGAGAGCGCGGCATTGTGGAGGTGCTGGACGCGCAACGGGTACTTCAATCAGTGCGCGGCGACCTGCTGGATGCGCAATTCGCGCGGCAGTCGGCGCTGGTCGATCTGGAAGAACTTGGCGCCATGTCGCCTGGAGCGAGGCAATGATGATTGACATAGGATGTTCTGCAATTCCTTCGCCGCGCAGCCGGTTAGTTCCAGGTCGCGGAATGTTCATGCTGCTTCTCGCTTCTCTGATGGTAGCGATGCCGGGTTGCAATGAAAAACAGAACGCCACCGTAGCGGCGTCCGAGACAAGCAATCCGAATGAGATATCCATAACACCCGCTCTTGCTCGTAATCTAAACTTCGGTGAGCCGGAAATCACAAACGTGACCGGCACACTGCGCGTTTCTGCGCATATCGAGACTGATGCCAGGCGTATCGCGCGTGTCGGCTCTCCGGTGGCCGGCCGCATCCTCAAGCTGCTGGTATTCGAAGGTGAGTATGTAAAAGCCGGAACCGTTTTGGCGATGCTGCACAGCACAGACCTATCCGACACTCAGGTCGCACTCATCAAGGCGTATTCACAGCAAGGGCTCGCCGCTGCTGCCGAGCAGCGGGCCGAACAACTTGTGAAGGCGGACGTGATTGGTCGTGCGGAACTCGAGCGCCGCCGGGCGGAGCTACTGCAAGCCAGCACTGAGGCCGCGTCCTACCGCACACAGTTACTTGGCCTGGGCATGACGGAAGCGCAGATTCGAAACCTGGAAAGCAACCGCAAGCTCAGCGCGGACTACCCCATTGCGGCGCCCAAGAGCGGCACTGTTCTCACGCGCGAAATTACGATCGGACAAGTGGTGCAACCCTCCGATCCTGCGTTCACCATTGCAGACTTGTCGAGTGTCTGGGTGGTGGCCAACGTGCCGGAAGAAGATGCCGGCCAGTTGCAAAAAGGCATGGAAGTTGAGGTGCGTATTCCCGCCCTGCCGCAGCACAAGATCGCGGGCAAGCTCACATTCGTCTCGCCTATCGTCGATCCCACAACCCGCACCGTGGAGGTCCGCATGGATGTCGCCAATCCCACCGGCCTGCTGAAACCGGATGAGTTGGCCAGCATGACGTTCGTTGGCCATGCGGACCGCAAGCTCACCGTGCCCAACGCCGCGGTGGTGCGCGAAGGCAATAAAGATTACGTGTTTGTCCAGGAAGGACCGCGAAAATGTGTGTTGCGCGAAATCGCCCTTGGCGAGGAAGAGGACGACCGCCGAGTGGTATTCAGCGGCGTCCAGCAAGGGGAGCGCATCGTCACCGACGGCGCATTCCACCTGAACAATCAGCGCAAGCAGAACTCCATCAAGGGGAGCCGATAAATGCTGCATTGGATCGTTGCGGCGGCATTGCGGCAACGGCTGATCCTGGTTGTGGTCGCTTTGGCTTTGGTCGGTTTCGGAATCAATGCAGCGCAAAATCTGTCGATCGATGCTTTTCCTGACGTCGCCAACATCCAGGTTCAAATCGCCACTGAGGCTCCCGGTAAATCCCCCGAAGAAGTCGAGCGGTTCGTCACCATTCCCATCGAAATTGCCATGACAGGCTTGCCCGGCATGACCGACATGCGTTCGCTCAACAAGCCAGGTCTGTCTCTGATCACGCTTGTCTTCACCGACGAAAGCGATCTGTTCCGCGAGCGGCAGATGGTTTCAGAACGACTTTCGGAAGTCCGGGATCGCATGCCCGTGGGCGTGACGCCTGTGCTTGGCCCCATCACCAACGCATTAGGAGAGGTCTATCAGTACACGCTGGAGGCGCCAGGTGAGAGCGCTGAGAAGCGCCCTCTCAATCGCGAGCAACTGATCGAACGCCGTACGCTGCAGGACTGGGTGGTGCGCCCCCTGCTCCGCTCCATTCCGGGGGTGGCAGAGATCAATTCCACCGGGGGCTTCGTCAAGCAGTACGAGACCCTCGTCGACCCGCAGAAACTGTACTACTACAAGCTCACCATCAACGACGTGCGCGACGCACTCGCCCGCAACAATGCCAATGCCGGCGGCGGTATTTTGCGCCAGCATGCCGAGCAATACCTGATTCGCAGCGTTGGCCTGGTGGGCGGACTGGAAGACATCCGCAACATTGTTCTCAAGGAGAGCAAAGGCACGCCAGTGTATGTCCGCGACGTCGGCGAGGTCCGCATCGGCACAGAAGTTCGCTCCGGCGCCATGATGAAGAACGGCTACACCGAAGCTGTGGGCGGCGTTGTGCTGATGACCAGCGGCGGCAACGCCAAACAAATTGTCAGCCGCGTCAAAGAGCGCGTCGCCGAAATTAACCGCCGGCACATGATCCCCGGCGGCCTGCAGATCGTTCCGTATTACGACCGCTCGCAACTGGTGGATGCCGCTATCCACACCGTAACGGAAGTGCTGGGCGAAGGCATCATCTTCGTTGTCATCGTGCTGTTTCTTTTCCTTGGCGACTTGCGTTCCAGCCTGATCGTCAGCGCCAACCTTGTCCTCACGCCGCTGCTCACCTTTCTGGTGATGAACCATATGGGCCTGTCAGCCAATTTAATGTCGCTCGGCGGACTTGCGATCGCCATCGGCCT
Source organism: uncultured Acidobacteriota bacterium (assembly GCA_963737095.1). Lineage (GTDB taxonomy): Bacteria > Acidobacteriota > Terriglobia > Terriglobales > Acidobacteriaceae > JAKAAZ01. The sequence goes on along the minus strand of CAVTRK010000008.1, from coordinate 100,487 downwards.
GATGGTGGATGGCTCCGTCGTTGTGGTGGAAAATGTCTTCGCCAAGCTCAGCCATGCCCGGCACGATCACCATCCGGAAGATAAATTCGCCAAGCTGCACGTCGTCCTTACAGCCGTGCAGGAGGTCGCCACCCCAACGCTCTTCGGAGTGACCATCATCATCCTGGTGTTTCTGCCCCTCATGACGCTGGAGGGCATGGAAGGCAAGCTATTCGCGCCGCTGGCATACACCATCGCCATCGCCCTGGCAATCTCCCTGGTGCTCTCTCTGACGCTTTCGCCGGTACTCTCTTCCTATCTGCTGAAAGGCGGTTCTGAAGAGGACACCCGCCTGGTGCGGATGCTGCGCGCTCCGTATACCCGCGTATTGCATTGGGCCCTCGGCCATCGAAAAATCACCGTCCTCGCCGTTGTTCTCGCCTTTTGCGGTTCGCTCGCTCTCTTCCCTTTTCTCGGCACATCTTTTATTCCGGAAATGCAGGAAGGCACGCTCTCACCCAATGCAGACCGTGTCCCGAATATTTCGCTGAATGAATCCCTCAAGATGGAAAAGGAAATGCAGCGTCTGATGCTGCAGGTTCCCGGCGTCGACAACGTCGTCTCGCGTCTGGGGCGCGGTGAATCTCCCGCCGATCCCGCCGGCCCCAATGAGGCCGACGTACTAGCATCGCTCACCCCATTCGATAAGCGGCCCCGCGGCATGACCCAGGACAAGATTGCCGAGCAAATTCGAGCGCGGCTGGCAGCGCTCCCGGGAATCAATCTGGTCATGTCGCAACCCATCAGCGACCGCGTGGATGAGATGGTCTCCGGTGTTCGCGCCGATGTGGCGGTTATGCTGTTCGGCGATGACCTGGACACTCTTGTCGAGAAGGCCAATGAGATTGCCCGCGTTGCGACCGGTATTCGCGGCACGCAGGACACACGCGTCGACCGCGTCGGCGGCCAGCAGTACCTCACCATCAAGATCGACCGCGGCGCCATCGCGCGTTACGGGCTGAATGCGGAAAACGTGAATGACGTCATCGAAACCGCCATCGCCGGCAAGACCGCCACTGAAATTTATGAAGGCGAACGCAGGTTTGCCGGCGTCGTCCGCCTTCCGGAAAATCTGCGCGATAGCGTCGGCGACATTCGCGAACTTCAGATCAGTTCTCCCGATGGGCTGCGCATTCCGCTGAAGGACCTTGCCAGCGTGAAAGTAGTCGAAGGCCCGGCGCTCATCAATCGCAGCATGGGCAAGCGGCGCATCGTGGTGGGTGTCAACGTGCAGGATCGCGACCTGGGCGGATACGTAAAGGAACTGCAGGACAAGGTCGACAAGGAAGTGCAATTGCCGTCGGGCTACTACATCGAATGGGGCGGTCAGTTCCACAACATGCAGCGAGCCATGCACCATTTAATGGTGATTGTTCCCATCACCATCGCAGCAATTTTCTTCCTGCTGTTCATCCTCTTTCAATCCGTCCGATTTGCCGCGCTCATCATTACCGTCTTGCCGCTGGCCTCAATCGGCGGCATACTCGGGCTCTTTTTATCAGGCGAGTATCTCTCCGTGCCCGCTTCCGTGGGATTCATCGCTTTGTGGGGCATCGCGGTCCTGAACGGCGTGGTGCTGGTATCCTACATTCGCAAATTACGTGAGCGGAGGCATGCCGCAGGAAGAGGCGGTTCACGAAGGAACCCGCCTGCGCTTCAGGCCGGTCATGATGACGGCCACCGTCGCGGCCCTGGGACTGGCTCCATTTCTTTTTGCCACCGGCCCCGGCTCAGAAATCCAACGTCCGCTGGCGATTGTAGTCATCGGCGGACTGGTCAGTTCGACAGCACTGACACTGCTCTTGTTGCCGGTGGCCTATGCTTTCTTCGAAGGAGAAAAGGTTCACCATCCGTTTGAAACTGACAATGTCCTGCCGCAATCACGGTAATCATCGTAGTGGCGCGGGGTTTTCACGCAGGCCGGACAGCGGGTCGACGAAATCTTAACGCGTGCGGTTTGCGCGAGAGATTTCCCCGGCAGAGTCAAGCAAATTGTCGGCTGCGTATTTGTTTCGATCACTTCAAGCATGGCTGCCAGCGGATAATCTCCGAATACATCCGCAGTCCGACGAGAGAAATCGGTTCTTCTTAAATGGTCGCCGAAGGCTGAGACAGGCCATGACTCCACCATAGAGATCAATTCCGGTAGACTTCTCGGTCGTCTGCAAGTGTCGGTCCAGGAGCGTTGCAATTGCCTGCCGCACCTGGTCGCCAAGCACATTGTCCCAGGCGATCGTGCCGTCGTCATCCAATGCTAGAGCCAGAAACCTCATCCGTCTCCTCAATTCCACTGACAAGCCCATCGTTCCACTCGCTACCGGACAGGGGATTCCGTTGATTCATCGCCCACTCGTTTATCGTGCAGCGCATATTTGCTCACCTTGTACCCCAGGTCGCTCCTCGACAGATTGAGCCGTCTTGCCGCCTCTGCCTGCACACCGCCGCAGGAGTCCAAGAGCCCGAGCGATTAGGTGTTTCTCCATACGCGTCAGGACATCTCGCAAGTCCAGGTGCTGAGGAAGCTCCGATGCGAGTTGTTCGAGCGTCAGTCCCTTGGCGCCTGAATAGGAGGGAGACATGAGCGGTTGAAGCGGGAAGTCATCCGGCTGTAAATCCGATCCCTGTCCAAGAATCAACGCGCGCTCAAGCAGATTTCGCAGTTCCCGGATATTTCCGGGAAAAGCATATTCGTTCAGCTTGAGAAGAGCTGCATGACTCAAGGGTCGGTTCGGCACTTTTACTTCCTGCGCAATCCTTGCGGACAAAGCTTTGCAAAGCACCTCAATATCTTCTTTTCGTTCGCGCAGAGGCGGCAATTGGATTGGGACGACGGCCAGGCGGTAATAAAGATCTTCCCGGAAGAGTCCATTCCGCACATACTCGCGAAGATTTCTATGCGTTGCCGCGATCACGCGCACATCTACTTTGCGTGTCTGGGTGGAACCAACCCGCTGAAACTCTCCATCCGCCAGCACCCTCAGTAGCTTTGCCTGGGCCGCTTGCGAAATCTCCGCGACTTCATCCAAAAACAGCGTGCCCCCATCCACTGTTTCAAATAGACCGGCTCTGGGCTTGTCCGCGCCGGTGAACGCGCCTCGCTCATGACCGAAGAGCTCACTTTCTAACAGCGTCTCTGCCACGGAAGCACAGTTGATTGCGATATAGGGTCGATCGGCTCTCACACTAGTCCGAAGAACGGCACGGGCCACTAGCTCCTTGCCCGTGCCCGTCTCTCCCGTAATCAGCACCGTCGTGTTTGTTGCAGCCACACGGGATATGTTTTCCCGCACACGCTTGATTGATTCGCTTTCGCCGAGGATTTCCTCCCCGCCAACCAGCTTGCGAACCGCCGTCCTGAGAACGGCATTCTCACGAAGCAGGGTAGTTCGCTCGCAGGCACGTTTGACAGCAGCCCGCACCGCATCTGGAATAAAGGGTTTGGTGAGGAAATCGAAGGCACCTTCCTTCATGCTTTCAACGGCAAGCTCCAATGTGCCGACTGCGGTCAGAAAGATCACGGAGGTTGTGGGGTCGCCCTGCTTTGCAGCCTGCAAGACGTCGAGCCCATTGCCATCAGGCATTTTCTGATCTGTCAGGACAACATCAAAGTCTTCCCTTGCAAGAATGACGGCTGCATCCACGACACAGGCTGCCTCGACTACGATATGGGAGTCCAGGCGAAGATTCGCGGCAAGAATACGCCGCATACTCGGTTCATCGTCGACAATGAGTACTTTTCCCATCTATTGCTCCTTGTGCGACTCGTCATTTCGATCTTCGGTGGAGACTTTTGAGATGGTCATTGAGAAAGCAACGCACCCCTTTTTATTGTTGCTGACCCAGAGGTCGCCTCCGTGAACCTCAGCGACTCGGCGAGCAATCGCGAGGCCGAGCCCGGTGCCGCCGGGCTTTGCGCTGTAAAACGGCTCGAAAATCCGGGGAAGATCTGCATCTGAAATGGGCTCGCCGGTATTCTGAACATTGATCTTGACCCAGACATCGTTCGGTGCCGCGTTCAGAGAGACAATTCCTGGCGAATCTGTGGCATCGATGGCATTCAAAACCAGATTCAACAATGCTCCCTGAACCTGCGCAGAATCAATGTTGATCACCAGATCCTCTGCGCATGAATGGTTTACCTCGATCGATCTGCTTGCAGCGTGAGCTTTCACCGAATCCACAGTGTAGGAAAGCAGGTCAATGACAAGAATGGACGAGCGCCGAGGTGCAAGCGGTCGAGCATAGGTCAAAAACTCTGTCGTCAAATGCTCTAACCGGCTCGCTTCTCTGGCCGCGATCTGGACCATCTCTTCACGATCCGCATCGCCAATCTCGTGGTTACGTGCAGTTGCAAGCGAACTGGAAATCATAGCTACAGGGTTGCGGATTTCGTGGGCGATACCGCTGGCAAAGCGCCCGACCGCCGCCAGCTTGTCTTTAGCAGCCAGTTGTTCATGCGCGGTATCCAACGCGGTCATACTCTCGTATAGTCTGGACTGCTGTAGATTGAGCTGATAGACGAGCAGCCATACCAAAACTCCGATCAAGGCGTAGATGATCGAGATCATGCCAGTTTCCAGATATTCCGTTGACCGTGGTGGAGGATGCAGTGCAAAAAAATGCTGCGTCCACCAAAACATCATTGCAATCGAGGAAACAACTGTCAGAACAGTAGTCGCCAGTCCAAATTGGTAAGCACACTCAAGAATAGGAATCGCGAGCAGGACGAAGTAGGGATTGTCATCACGGTCCGTCAGGAAGGCGAGAAGACCGGCGAGAATGAAGATTCCCACCATCGACAGTGCCGTTTCTCGTCGCGCAATTGTTTCAGTGAATTCGCTGGCTCGCTCTTGCAGCCAGACAATTTCCAGAAATTTCAGCAAGAAACCGATGCCGAGAACCAGGATGACAGATGTGCTAGGTTCGCCTAGTTGCACAGCGAATGCCGTGTGCAGTAACAGTAAGAGGCCAAGGACCAAGAGGGTCAGGACACAGAACGAGATCTGCCGCGTTCTGAACGCATGCGCTTTGAACAATTCAGATGAAGGAATGGTGCGTATCATTTCCAATTTGAAAAAGGGGTCATCCTGAGGGTACGCCTCAAATCCTCGGCTTTGCGAATGTTCGAGGTACCTAACGTCTATCATCGCCGATTCGAGTCGCGCCGGTCGCCGGCGGCTTCGGCGACGGAGCGGCCTTTTCCGAGATGATGGCATGCACGCCAAGTTTATGGACCAGTCGGCCACCCGTGTGAGATGTATTCATGAGAAATACGACACCTCCGAAGTAAAATGCCAGGAAGGTGAGGGGGAGGACCGTCGAAAAGAGCCGGTTTTCCCGTCGTCGCAGGACGCGGGGCAGGAGAACAATGACCAACAGCATAACCGACAATTCAGAGAACACGATCACAGTTTGCAGGGCGAAATTTTGATGAGTTTCAAGAACGGCATCGATTGCCCCTCCCCGTTCCGCAACTCTCGCAGCTGCCTTTCCAGTTGAACTGGCAATAAACAAACTCGCAGTGCCCAGAAGCAGAAACAATATCGCAATCGTCATGTAGGGCTTGCCTCTCGGGGGGGGCAACATCGCGCTGATGACAATGAATATTGGGCTCAAAAGCAAAAGTACGATCGGGAAGTGAATGATGAAAGGATGCAGTGCGCTCCAGGCCGGACTTGGCGAAAACTGCTGCATGATGAATCTCCTGCAATCACGGTCGAAGCTGGATAAGAGGGCCGGAATCTCCATTCAAGCTACTTCCTCAAGCATCTCCCGTGGCGTGAAACAAGAAGGACAATCGCAGAAATTCATCCCGCTGGTGGTGAAGCCGCAGGTCGGGCAAACCTAAAAACTCGTGCTCCGCGAGCTCTTCAGCATCTCCAGATTCTGTAGTGAGCGTTGAAAGAGTTTTGCATGTTCCGCCTCAGCTGCATTTGCAAAGTTCAGGCTTTGGACTGCGTCAGTGTTTCCGTCGCGTCTTGCCTGCTTGAGGAACGTTGGATACATGGTGTCGCGTTCATACGTTTCGCCCCTGATCGCGGCCTGCAGGTTATTACGGGTTGATTTCACTTCAAGGTTTTCTATGTTTGCCCGGGGAATTGCGCCCAGGTCTTCTATGACCACGGCGTAATTCGAAGCGTGGACTTCTTCGGCTCGTGCGGCCGCCCGGAACAAGCTGGCCACCTCACCGTTTCCCTCATCATCCGCTTTCTCTGCAAATGCAAGATAACGCAAATGCGCATTGCTTTCGGCATTGAAAGCAGTCTGCATATTCTGAAGAGTTCTCCCCGAAGCTGCTGCGCTGGCGCTATTCGAATATGAGCCCATCGCCCATGCGTAGAGAAAGACGATCAACGGCAATCGGAAGTTGGATCTGACGTGAGGCATTTATGCTCCTTCTACGCGCTTCGTTGCCGTGGACGCGCCTCTCATGTGAGGGCTGCACGCGAGACACCATTTCAACGAAGCTGAAACGTCTCCTAAATCGAGCATCTGACGACGGCATAGCCCCAGGGCGGAGAAGGGAGCGTCCTAAGATTTTGACAACGTGTAGGAGAATTTGGACAGCCAAGCGATCTCCCTGAACGATCTGCCGATACATCGCCTAAATAAAGCGTTCCCGATATGGATACTTTGGATACTCGCGTGCTTCGAATGGAGCTATGAATCTATTCCAGTTTGTGCCAGGAGTGGGTGTGGAGAGCGATCACCAACCTGGCCTAGCGATGGTTCAAGCCACAGGGTGTGCGCGCCTCTATGAGACCGAACTCGTCGATGACCTCGATGAGACCCTAGTGATCGATGATCTCGACGGGGATCTCGTAGTTGGCTCTGAGCCAGCAGATGACCGGGCGCGCCATCTCGAGCTCGTCCGTGTTGTTGGTCTGGCCTGTGGCCGCATGGAGACTGAATCCCCGCTTCCGATTCAAAGCCGGTTGGACGCGCTACTGTCAAAGCTGCGAAAGATCAAATGGGATGTTGTGACGTTGTTACTGTTTGGGTCCGCCGAAATTAACGTTCCGAAACGAGCGAAGCCGACCAGGGGTGAATTGATTGCGTTTCGGGCCAGCAGCACATTGTCGACGGATTGCCGCGAAAACCTGCTGGCTGCGCTTCGGCGTATAGCCCGCGGCTGGGTTGTCTTCCGCAAACACTCCAATCAGCGCGATTGGGAGGTCCATGATGCGCAACTACAAGCTGAAGATCCTGATCGTAGATGACAACGTAACGCTGCGCATGTGCTTTTCCGATTTTTTCCTGGGCGCCGGACGGGGTGTTCGGGCCGCGCCGGAAGGTCTCTCCGCATCATCAGAGATTCGTTTGCGAGAGCCGGATATTCTACTGTCTGATTAGGGTGCGGCGGATGTTCTGTTGCCGCGATGTACCCATGAGGCAGTCGCAGGACGTATACGTCCTCTGACGGAAGAGCGAAGAGCCGAGATTCTGCGAACGCATGAAGAGATGGCGGCGCATGCGCTGCGGACGCTGGGCATCGCCATGAAGCCCGTGTCGTGCAACACGGTGATCGCGGAAGAAGAAACAGGAGAACAACTCGAGCAGGAACTCACTTTCCTGGGCCTGGTCGGGATGATCGACCCGCCGCGCCCCGAAGCCAGAGAGGCGGTCACCAAAGCATCCGCCGCAGGCGTTCGCACCATCATGATTACCGGCGATAATGCAGCTACCGCACTGGCGATTGCGCGCGACCTGGGCATTGCCGCAGCCAATGAAGTGATCACAGGAAAACAGCTGGCAACGATGGATGTGGAGGAGCTGGCCTCCACGTTGCGCCACGTCTCGGTCTTTGCGAGCGTCAATCCGGAACACAAACTGCGCATTGTTCGCGCGCTGCAGCGGAATGGCGAAATCGTTGCCATGACCGGCGACGGAGTCAACGATGCTCCGGCGCTGAAAGCGGCCGACATCGGCATTGCCATGGGCATCACCGGCACTGACTCTGCCAAGGAAGCTGCCGACATGGTGGTAACGGATGATAACTTTGCCACCATCGTGGCGGCAATTGAAGAAGGTCGCACCCTGTTTGACAACATTCGGAAATTCCTGCGCCACCTGTTGACCTCAAATTTCGGGGAGATCCTGGCACTCTTTTTCGGTGTCCTGCTGGCGGTGCCGTTGGAAAAAGGATCCGGAAATAACCTGCTGCTTCCGTTATTGGCCGTGCAGATCCTGTGGATCAATCTGATTACCGATGGAGCGCCAGCCCTTGCCCTGGGGCTTGACCCGCCAGCGCCGGAGATCATGCGGCATCGTCCCTTCCCTGCCGGACAAAACATCGTCAATCTACCCATGCTGGCGGACATCTGTCTCGTGGCGGTAGTGATGGCAGCCGGAACCTTGTGGGTATTTTTCTACGGCGTCAGCGACGGAACGATGGAACTGCGCCAATTACTGGCCTTTACCACCCTGATTCTTTTCCAGTTGTTCAATGCACTCAATGCGCGCAGCAGTATTCACAGCGCCTTTCGAGGAATCTTCCGAAACCGCTGGCTTTGGGGGACAATTGCGATATCTCTCGCGTTGCAGTTGATGATTTTGGATATCCCGGTGTTTCAACGGGCGATGAGCGTCACAGCTATCTCGGCTGCACAGTGGCTACTCTGTACCGTCGTGGCCAGCACTGTTTTATGGATTGTGGAAGTCGAGAAGCTGATTCGCAGATTTCTAGCGAAACAAAATGGTGCAACCGCGTTTTGAACGGAAAGGCTGGCAAACATGGAGAACTCTTTAGCCGGAACGGTGCCGAATCAGTTCACGTGGAAAAGCGTTTCCCTTTTCATCGTCACGCTCGGGATCATCTCAATCTGTCTTCTGATGCTCCGTCCCTTTATTCCTGCCATCGTGGGCGCCATCGTTCTGGCCGTGGTCACGCGCCGACCGCAGCGATGGATGCGCCGCAAGATCGGCAGCCCGACCTTGACGGCTTCGACGGCACTGATATTTACCACCCTCAGCATCATCGTGCCCGGACTATTTCTGGTGCAGATTATTGGCCAGTACGCCATGGCCGCGGCTCGGCTGCTGCAGAATGGCACCGTCGAGCACGGCGTGAGTGTGTTTCTAGCGCGGTATCCTGAACTCTCCTCCATCCTGCAGCGCAGCTCTGAGGTTCTTTCTTTCAGCCAGGCTGCGCAGAAGAGCGCGGAATTTCTGGCCGGAAGCCTTGTCGCTATGCTCGGCGGCTCCGTCGCTGCGCTCACGCAAACGATCATCATGTTGTTTCTCCTCTTCTTCCTCTATCGCGACGAGGAAGTTGCCCTCCGATTTGTTTACAAACTGTTCCCGCTTTCCGATTCCGAAACGCATTACCTGCTGCAGCGAATCGAGGAGACGATTCGCGCTACTTTTCTCGGACACTTCCTTGTGGCAGCCACCCAGGGGGTGGTTGCCGGCATCACGTTCGCCGCTCTCGGAATTCGCGACGCGGCAATTCTAGGTGTGATCACGGCGATTGTCGCTATCGTCCCTTATTTCGGCGCTTATGTGGTCTGGGCTCCCATTGCCATTTACTTTGCCATGACCGGTCACTGGATCAGGATGGCAATCCTGATCGCTGTCGGATCGTTGATCATCAGCACGCTGGACAACTTTCTATACCCGATGCTGGTCGGAGCACAATTGCGACAGCATACCGTATCTATCTTCCTGTCGCTGCTCGGGGGTATCTGGTTATTTGGAATTCCCGGCCTGATCCTAGGGCCTGTTATCTTTTCCGCAGCCGAATCGTTATTGGCAATCTGGAAAGCCTCTCCGATCCAAATAGCCCCTCGAAGCTCTTAGGCACACATAGTGTCGTTACGACGGATTGTCACCGGAGGAGCCACTGAAAAAAGTTGCCTCGCTTAGAACAGCGTCGCTTATCTCGCCCGCAAATAGTCTCTTCGGTCACCTAATCGCGCTCTGGGCTCGACACCATTTTTCGTTTTAACTGGACTCGCCCTGGCGTGCGCCAATTTGCATTTTGGCGTGCGTCGAATCACTGACACCCGGGTACACTACTTCGGTGGGCACCTAGAGTGCCATTGGCTCTTCTGCCTGCTGAAGTTTTGCCCGCCAGCTCTCGTCCCAAGACACCACCGATTCTCCCAAGCTGTGAGACGCCAATGCACGAGTGTGCATTTCCCATCAGACAATGAGGTGCCAGCGTTTATTCGCCGATTCTACAGGCGTTCCCGCGTTTATCGACGCTGTGAAAAGTACGTCTACGATGCGCGTATGTGCGCGCCGTTTGGAGAGTGTGGCCGCAATCCGCGTCGCTCTAGCTATTGTGATGGCACTCGACTTGCGCATTCCCTTTACGGAATCCACCCTACGGCGAGCGTCTTTGCCCAATCAGGAAATGCGGTGAACTCGCAGACCGCGAGGAATATTTTCAGGACCGCACGGTGGAAATGCGCAGGGTAACGGCGCAACTGTTCTCCGCTTGCTTTCGTACTGCTTCCGGCACCTTGAAGCGCGCCCCATCGCCACTGCGCTGCCAGTCGACTTTGGAGTCGTACCCGAGTAAGCGCGCGTTGGAACCCGGCGACGGCACAATGTTTTTCAATGCAATCGTCTCGGGAACCGCTTCGCCTTCGTCGAGCAGATAGATCGCGTAGGTCACACCATCCTTGCCGCGCGTAAAACAGAGCTTGCCGTCGCGATAGGGCGCCACGGGACGCGTTGCATAAATCGCCTCGCCGTTGCTCTTCATCCACGCTCCAATTTCGGCGAGCCGTGCAACCGCGACGGTCGGCAGTTCCCCCGTCGGATCAGGACCCACGTTGAGCAGATAGTTGCCACCTTTGGCAACGATGTCCACCAGCATGTGTACGATCTGGCGTGACGACTTGTAGTGGTCATCTGGAGCGTATGACCAGGAATTGCCCAGCGTCATGCAGGTTTCCCAGGGATAAGGCAACGGCCGATCGGGTATTTGCTGCTCCGGAGTTCGGTAATTTTCGTATGGGCCGCCGACCGCGCGGTCCACGACGATCAGGCCGGGCTGATTTTTGCGTGCCAGCGCGGCCACCCCCGGCATGTCGATATCCTGCGGCCACGGCACTTCTTCGCCACCGACAATCGCATTTGGATGCGATTGCGAATTTACCCAGCCGCCGTCGAGCCAGAGAATATCCACCGATCCGTATTCAGAAGTCAGCTCGCCGATTTGCCCATGCACAAATGAAACGAACTTCTTCCAGCGCACAGGATATTCGCGGGTATCGTAGTTCACGTTCCGATTAGGAGTTGCCCAATCGGGGGCCCAGTAATCCGAGCTATGCCAGTCGGGCTTGGAAAAATACGCGCCAATTCCGAAGGATTGCTTGCGAAACGCACTAAAAACTTCATTGGCGATGTTGGCACGCGGATTGGTGTGAAAGGGTACATCAGGCGCGGTGATGCGATAGTCGGTCAGCTTGGTATCGAACATCGAAAACCCGTCGTGATGCTTGGTTGTAAATACAACGTATTTCATGCCCGCATTCTTGGCGACGCTCGCCCACGCATCGGGGTCGAAGCCGATCGGGTTGAAGGTCTTCGGCAAGGCTTCGTATTTTTCCTTGTAGTCAACGTAGCTGATACCGGCGGGCCGTTTGCACCAATCCTCAGAACAGATTGACCAGGATTCGACCACACCCCACTGGCTGTACGCTCCCCAATGCATCATGAAACCGAACTTCCAGTCTTGCCACTGATCAAGTTTGCGCACAACCAGAGGATCTGTCACGGGCACGTAGGGACTGCTCTTCTCCGCGACAGCCGCCGCACCTGCCGCCTTTACGGCTGCTGCTACCCCCATCAACTTACAGAATTCTCTTCGCCGCATGGCATCCCCTTCTTGAAGAGCTTCGACTTGTTTACAGGTCCCTCATGCGAAATCATACTAAGTTACATCACTTGAGGTTGTGGCCGTGGATCAGTTTCTGAAACTAGCACGAGCTTCATTCTGGATCGCGACGCAGTAGAATTTATAGAGAACCGTAAGGATAATTCGAAAACAGGACCAGATGCAGGACACAACAACCAGAAAAGTTGAGCTGTTCGACACCAGCCTTCGGGATGGGATGCAGCAGCCGAACCTAGAAATTTCCATTCCCAATGCGATCAGCCTGCTGCAGCGCATGGGCGGATTTGGCGTACATTATGCCGAAATTGGATTCGCGGGTGCGAACCAATTCGTAGGGGATCTGACCCGGGCGCTGGCTTCGATCGATACGCGGGGAACGAAACTCGCGCTATTCGGCAGGACTCGTGGTCGCGGCACCAAGGTGGAGGAATGGCCGGACGTCCAATTTATGATCCGTCATAAGGATCGCGTGTCGGTCGCGGTTGTGGTTGTCAAATCCCGACTGCTGGATGTGGTTCGCTCATTAGAAACTACGCCGGAAGAAAATTTGCAGATGGTGTACGAGACGATTTCATGCCTGCAGGATAACGGGCTTGAAGTGATCGTCGATCTGGAACATGCGATGGATGCGGCGTGCGGCCGCCGGGAAAACGGCGTCCCCTGCGATGCGGAGTTCAGCAAGCGCAGCCTGGATTATTTCAATCAGATCACGTCGCGATGTGTGCGCCAGAATGTGAGCCGACTGGTTGTATGTGACACCACGGGCGGCGCCGGCCCCGAGGAAGTGACACAGGTGATGAGCTGCCTGACCTGGGCCTATCCCAACGTGAAATTTGGATTTCATGGGCACACCGATCGCGGCCTGGGAGTTGCCAATACTCGTGCGGCAATTTTCGCTGGTGCTGCACAAATTCAAGGCACGCTTGTCGGTACTGGGGAGCGGTGCGGCAACGTAAACCTGACCACCGTGATTGGCAGCATGCAATTGCGCGGCGAGGCAGAATTTGTCTCTCCCGAATCGTTGACCGGACTGACCGGCCTGGCACACACGGTGTACGGCGCATTTGGACTGGAAGTCCCGCATGGCGCTGCGATCGTCGGCCAGGGCGCATTTGGCACCTGGGCCGGGATGCATGGCAGCAGTGAGCGAAAAAATCCCGGTGCGTATCTGTGGTGCAACCCCGAAAAGGTTGGCGCCAGCGCAGTGATCGGCGTCAATGGTCAGTCGGGACGAGCCAACATCATGCTGCTTTCCGAATCGATGGGCATTCCGCTGAATTCGGGGCAGGCACAAACTCTGATTGACGCCAACCAGTCCATGATCGACGGCGGCGGCTATACCGCCAGCGAGATTTCATTTCGACTGGCCTGTCTTCGATTGCTGAAGACGCTGCCCAACAGTTTCAGCGTCAAGCGATGGAAAGTACTCGACGAATCGGACGATGCAGGAAACAGGTCGGTGCGGGCCTCCATGTCGTTGCAGGTGCGCGACGATACAACCATCGAGACGACAGCTGAAGGAGCGGGGCCGGTCGATGCGTTGAGCAAAGCCATGCGTAAAGAACTGGAGCGCTGGTATCCCAGCATGAAGCAGATGCGCCTCGAAACCTTCAGCGTTACCGCCATCGACATTTCCGCGCATGATACGGCCGCACACGTTCGCGTTACGGTCAGCTTTCAGGCAGACGGTCATGAGCCATGGACCACGGCCGGCGTAAGCAGCGATTTGAACCAGGCGGCCCTGATGGCAATCCTCGACGGATTTCACTTCTGGTTGCTGAAACACTCCGATTGATGCGGAATGACACGCGATCAGCGCCCAGAGATGACATGAACCTCAGGATGCGGAATCGCAGCACTTCGCGATAGCGGAAGATCGCAGTTTCGATGCTGCAGCAGTCGCAGCCCCACGTAGCGGTTATATCGCTGCACGACAATACATGGCAGGTTGGCTGCGATCGCATAGAGCGCCATCACTCCCCATGCCCAAGGCGGATTCCAAAAGAAGAAGATTGGAAAACAGAGCAGCATGAACCAATGTGCCAGCTCACCACGCCTGGCCTCCATCACAAACTGTCGAAAGTAGGACGTGTCGCGCCGTTCAAGAAAACGTTTGCGAAATGTGCCGCCAACCCAGGGCGCCCCGTCGGGCAGCATCGCCTTCCACCGGCGAATCCGCAGCCAGCGGCGATAGAAATTAATTTCCCAATTGCGAACACGCATCCACCAGGTGTCGCGGGCAAAGTGATGTTCGGGCAAGCGCGTCATTCCCCACGCGATAGAAAGTTGCAGCACAAGCCATCCGCCCACATTGAGCGCAATCAATTCCATAGTTGGCGGCCCTTCCATGTGACTGACTTGCCGAGCCGTTGACGCCACAGCGACTGGCCAAACACGACAAAATAAAATGACAGCGCAGTCGGATACAGCAACGCAGTAGTCCATCGGAAGGTGCCCAGCTGCCGCGCATACCATGCAATTTGAAGCGCATTGAGCAGATAGAGAGCTGCGACTGCGAGCCACATCGAACCGCGCAAGACAAATAGCAGGATGGCCGTGGACATGGCCGTCGAAAGCCAATAGACCGACAAGGCCAGAACCACAGGGGACGTCAATCCGGCGGCAGCAGCAAAGCCTTTTTGCCAGCTCTCTCGCAATTGTCGGATGCCGTGAGGAAACATGCGCATCTGCAATGTGCCGCGTCCGCCAAGCGTGCATATCTCTCCGCCGGCAGCGCGCACGAAATCGCTGAATCGGAGATTTTCCAGAATCTCACCGTGCACGGAGGGATGGCCGCCGGCGCGATTGTACAAATCCCTGGGAACCAGAACTGCCTGGCCGAACAGATGTGGAGGGTCGAGTTTACCGAAGCCGCCGGCACCCATGGCCATCAACAGATTGAAAAATAGGGAAAGTTCCTCATACCAGTATTGCGTGCGATGGAACGGCAGCAGTGACAGCGCAGTCTCTGGTGGAAGCGTCGCAAAGTATTCGAGGATTCGTGCATAACCACCTGGGAGAAACTGCGTATCTGCATCCAGGAAAAAGAAAACATCTCCGGTGGCGACGCATGCGCCTCGATGACACGCCCACGTCTTCCCCATCCATCCTTCGGGCAATGTACCTGCTTCGATGACCGTGGCGCCGTATGTTCGGGCAACCGCAGCCGTACCATCCGACGAACTGTCGTCGACGACGATGACTTGCAGCGCAGGTTCGGCACAAGGCGACAGCGACTGCAGCAGCGGCGGCAAATTCCTCTCTTCATTTCTTGCTGGAATGATCACACTGATGCGAAGTGGGTGAGAATCAGCCGCCTGACGCATCGGTGCCACCGGAATCTTGCGCAGAAGCGCCAGACCCGCAAGCAGCCCCCCCGCCGACATCAGTAGAAGAATGGCCGTCACTCAGGACCTCGCCGCTTGTTCCATGACCAGGCGAGCCACATGTTGACCGCAGAGTGTCACCATGGGCATCCCGCCGCCCGGATTGACACTGCCACCAACAAAGAAAAGATTTTTGTAATCAGGGCTGCGTTTGGGAGCTTTGAATGCGAAGTTCTTTCGCATATCGCTGACGACGCCATAGATTGATCCGCGATTGGAGAGATATTTCTCCTCGATATCGAATGGCGTCCAGAAATCTTCCACAACGATATGCTGCCGAAGGTTGGTCATGCCCATGCGTTCCAACTTGTCCAGGCACAGCTCCTTCAATGCGGCGTAGTCTTCTCTCGTGTAGGGATGCCGGTCGTTGATATAGGGAATGTGGGGAAGGATTTTAATATTGTCGCAATTCGGCGGCGCCTGCGATGGATCGGTTCTCGTCGGCGCGACCAGATAAATTGTGGGGTCATCTGGAATCTGCTTCTCATGGAATACACGGTGAAAATGCTGCTTCTGATCGCCGGAGTAAAAGAAATTGTGATGCGCAAGCTGGGGATAGATTCGATTCAGGCCCAGGTGGAGCACGATACCGGAGCAGGAGGGCTCGAAGCGTTCCAGATGCTTCATCACTTTGGGAGGCTCGCGAAGAAGCTGGGCGGTTGCCGGTACCACTTCCATGTTTGAGATGACAAAGTCAGCAGCGAGATTCAGAGTGGCTCCATCGCTGCCGGTGGCGACAACGCCGGAAACGGTTTTGTCCCGCTTGAGGATCTCCGTCACGCGATGATTCAGATGAACCCGCACATTGGTTTCCTGCATTCTTCGCTCGAATGCCAGGGCCAGCTGATATAAGCCGCCGCGCACATACCATAGGCCGAATTCAAGCTGAATGTTCGGCATCAAGTTCATAAAGCCTGGCGCATCGTAGGCGGAGGAGCCAACATACTTGATGAAATACTCGAAGATATCGCGCAGATACGGGTTGCGAACTCGCTTATGAATTCCATTGGCCATGGTTCCGGTGTAATCCAGACCTCGGCCATCTTTCAGACCATAGAACTTGACGAACTGCCAGAAGGTGTCGAGCCCTTTCGCGAAGTAGCCGCGCTCCACAATCTGATATTGCAGTTGGGAGTATTTGCGGAAGGCGCTGTAATCCTCGACTGCGTCCGGGCCTAACTGATCCAGTTGACGCCGCATGGCCGCCGCGTTTTCCCACAAATCAACAACCGTTCCATCCTCAAAGAAGTTGCGCCACTGTGGATCTACCCGCTCCAGATGAATGTAATCTTCAAGGCTCTTTCCATCCTGCTCGAATACCGGACGGAAGATTTGAGGCAACGTGAAAATGGAGGGGCCAAGGTCAAAACTGAAACCGGCCTCGCGGTGGATATTTAACTTGCCGCCGACGTTTTCATTTTTCTCAACCAAATCGACTGAAAATCCGGCACGCGCCAGCTGGATCGCCGCGGTCATACCGCCGAGGCCGGCGCCGATCACTACGACTCGCTTTCGGTTACCGCTTGCCATCGCGCTATTCGTCATGGCGTCCATCAGCGCACCAAGTTAATTGAGATGGATTGGTTGCCATCACCATGGGAAAACGCACACTCGTCGAAATGCGGAGGCCCTATCCGCCCTTTTGGATTGTTCGACGCGCCTACCGGCTCTTTCGGAATTCCGAGCCAGTTCGTGTCAAGTTTGTGATTGCCATTCTTATCCAGATAGATGCTCACCGCATAAAGTCCGGACGGCAAAGGTCCCAAGTCTAGAGTCTGCTCGTTCGTTGTTGAAGTGACGACTGGAACAAATCCGTGACGCATCGCTTTGCCGCGATCGCCAGGGAAACCCTCGGCAGAAGTGAAGATGAGGTATGCGATTTGGCCGTGGGCATTGGCTGGTAGAGTCACCTTCACCTGAATTGAGCCCTCTGAGTCCCCAGACACGGGGAATGTGCTACCAAATGCGACGCTGCTCATCAGGAGTAACAGCGTCAATAGCGAGGCTTGGCGCTTGACGCCATTCCACAATTTGCCGTGCCTTATTTTAAGTAGCTTGCGAAGACTGCGAAAGGTTTTCGCACGAAATGGAAACCAGTGCATTTCGACGCGACGAAGGCGGCGAGCCACCATCACTGTCTTGATGCGAGAAAAAGTTCGCAGCCCTTCTGCACCGTGGTAGCGCCCATAGCCGCTGGCGCGATTTCCGCCAAACGCGGCCTGAGGATTGCCGATGTTGCGAATCACATCATTCACCGCACAACTGCCGCAATTCAATTCGTGCGCCACACGTTCGCCTTGGCGCCGATCGCCCGTCCACACGCTCGCACTCAATCCGAACGTAGATGCATTTGCCATGTCGATAGCGTCGGCCTCCCGGTGGAACGGAGCGATGCAGACGACTGGACCAAATGATTCCTCCAACAGCAGAGCCGCATCATCAGGAACATTCGTCAGCACAACGGGCGTCATGACATCAGAATCGCTTCGCCAATCGGAGTGCAGCTTGGCCCCACGCGATCGAGCGTCCTCTACATGGTCCCGCAGTCGCTGCTTTAGAGCCTCGAGACGCAGGGTTCCCATATCACTCTCAATCGTCGTGCCGACTCTTAGCTGGCGAACTGCCTCCACAAACTGCTGCAGGAAGCCATCGTAAATTTCCTGCTGGACGAAGATGCGTTTCGTGCCCACGCAAACCTGCCCGGCGTTGGAGAAACTGCCATAGATAAGTCCGTTCACGGTTCGCTGCAGATTGCAGGTATTGAACACGATGGCCGCGTCCTTGCCACCTAATTCCATCACGGTCGGAATCATAAGATTGGCTGCATGCGCAGCGATCGCGCGGCCATTTCGATGACTGCCGGTAAAGAAAACCAGGTCGGGCCGCGCCTCCAACAAGGCTGCCGCTTTTTCCGGCATCTCGCAGGAAACCTGCACGAGATCTTCCGGCAAGCCTGCGGCGGCGCACAATTCCTGAATCAATCTCGTTGTCTGTGGCGTATGTTCACTGCATTTCAGTACGACCGCATTCCCTGCGAACAGAGCGGTCATCATCGGGATCACCGCCAACTGCAGGGGATAATTCCACGGGGCAAGCACCAGTACCACGCCATGCGGCTCTAGGATTTCAGTGAAACGGGTTCCGCGATAAAAAACCCATGAGCTGCCCTTCTTTTGCGGACGAAGAATATGGGCGGCGCGGCGCCCGTAAAAACGAAGATGCTCCAGCGTGACCATTACATCGCCCGCCAGCGCATCCATCGGAGGCTTTCCCACCTCCTCCGAGATAACCTGAACGATCTGATCCATGCGCTGCGCAATCGTGTGCCGCAAGGGACGCAGACGACGCGCGCGTTCCGCTACCGAACATCGAGCCCACAGTGCCTGTGCGGTTCGGGCGCGATGCATTCGATTGGTAGCGCTATCGCCGCTCATTCAACCCCCAATTCCGCGAAAGCCTTTGGCTTGGGATACGGCACCCCATGCTTGGCGCTGATCAGGTTGGAGGAAATGCGTGCAGATTCGAAAATGGTAGGCAGTCCGCTGCCGGGATGCGTGCCGCCGCCCACCAAATATGTGTTATCAAACAATTCAAACTTATTGTGTGGACGGAAGTAGAGCATCTGGTCCCAGCTGTGGCCCATGTTGAATGTCGCGCCCAAAAAGACAGAAACCTGTTTCTCCCAATCTGCAGGGGTCAGAATTAATTCCGCGCAAATGTGATCGCGCAGGTCTTTATATGGAGTGCGCTCTGCCAGCAACTGAAGAATGGTTTCGCGATAGGCGTCGCGATGCTGCTCCCAATCGATTCCGCTGGTATTGTTGGGCACCGGCGCCAGAATATACAGAGCCGAATGGCCTGCAGGTGCGCACGAAGGATCCAAAGTGACGGCATTGCGAACATAAACAGAAAGATCGTCGGACACGATTTTCGTTTTCGTAATATCTTCCAGGCAGCGCTTGTAATCGTGCGCAAAAACTATCATGTGGTGCTCGGCGTCTGGATATACGCGGTCCAGGCCGAGATACATCATAAACGTTGAACATGAGTACTTGCGCTTCGCAAGAGCAGCTGGCTTGTATTTGCCCAGGTCGCTTCCAGGAAACAGCGTGCTCATAGCATGTCCGAAGTCGGCGTTAATCACCACGTCATCGCACAGCACGACTTCGCCACTCTCCAGTTCCACTCCACAAGCCTTTTGACCCTGCAGCAGTACGCGCTTGACGCCACAGGAAGTGTGGATCTCGGCGCCTTCTTCCGCCGCCACTTTGGCAAACGCCTGCGGAATCTGTGACAGACCGCCCATCACGTGGTAGATGCCATGGGCATGCTCTGTGTAGGGGATCATAGCAAACAGGCCCGGGCAATCCCACGGAGACATCCCCAGGTATTTCGACTGAAATGTAAAAGCAAGCCTCAATTCATCCGAACGGAAGTAGGTGGACAGCACATCATAGAGCGAACGACCGGGAGCGATGTGAGGCAAAGCGGAAAGCAGCCTCTTATGGAGGAGTGCTCCGGCGCTGCCATAGTCCTTTTGCAGGCAGGGGTACAGCTTCCTGAACCGCATGCTCTCCGCGGAAAGAAATTTATCCAGTCCTGCGCCTTCACCGGGAAAGACACGCTCAATTTCCTGTCGCATATCCTCGGGCCTGGAACGAGCCAGCATGGTTTTGTCGGAGAAGTTCAGTCGATACATGGGATCGAGCGCCCGACAGTCCAGGTAGTCGCTGATCTGTCGGCCGGCATCCTCAAACAACTCGTCTAGTAAAAATTTCATCATTAGAAAGGTAGGTCCGAGATCGAATCGATATGGACCCAGTGCAACTTCGGCGGTGCGACCTCCGATTCGAGGCGCCTTTTCAAACACCTGAACGCGAAATCCCCTGCGGGCAAGCAACATTGCGGACGCGAGACCACCCGGACCTGCGCCTATGACAACCACAGTCTTTTCTTTCATCGTTGGATATTGGATACGCTTTGTACGCCGCGCGTTGACGGAATATTGCGGTGTGTATCTGCCTCGATTAAAAAGAGTGCCGCAGATGTTCGTCTCATGAAATTCCCCGCCGTCAAGCTGCTGAGTGCACGCCGTTTCACGCCGGGAGCATACTACTGTTTAGAGGGCTTTCATCATGTTGTGCCGTCTTTCGCGCCGTAGATTTGTACAGTCAGCCGCCGCTACCGCCGCCGCCATCGCCGCCAAAGGAATTTGGGGCGACCTCGCCTTTGCGGGCGATCTTCACCCAGCCAACCTGCTGTCGGAATTCGGTTATGGCGATGTGATCCTGGCCAGCGATCTGCACGAATCGCAACTACACAGAACCCATTCGGTGCTGATGCAATTGAGCGATGACAGCCTGCTGAAGCCGTTTCGCCAGATGGCCGGCATGCCTGCGCCGGGCGAGGATCTGGGCGGCTGGTACCACTTCGATCCTAATCTCGACCACTTTGCGGGAGACTACGGATTCGCACCTGCCTGCACCTTTGGCCAGTGGGTGTCGGCGCTGGCTCGTGTGTATGCCATCACCGGAGACGGCGCCACGCGCGAGAAGGTTTTGCGGTTGAATCGACTCTATGCGGCGACCATCAGCCCCGACTTTTACACCAAAAACCGGTTTCCCGCCTACTGCTACGACAAGCTGGTGCTGGGCTTGCTCGACTCCCACAGTTATGTGAAGGATCCGGATGCCATGGCTATCCTGCAGCGAACGACGGACACCGCCCTGCCCCATTTGCCGCCGCATGCCATCGACCACGATGTTTCCTGGCGACCGGACAAGCACGACATCTCCTGGAACTGGGATGAGTCCTACACCATGCCGGAGAATCTTTTTATTGCCTACCAGCGTGGAGCCGGACGGCGCTATTACGATCTGGGATTCCAATATCTCGACGATAAAACCTGGTTTGAACCGCTGTCACGCGGCGAAAACGTCCTGGCAGGCCACCACGCGTATAGCTACGTCAATTCGCTGAGCTCGGCCATGATGGCTTACATCGTCGGCGGCAGCCAGATGCACCTGCGCGCGGCCAAAAACGCCTTTGGGATGCTGCTGGAACAAAGCTTTGCCAGCGGTGGGTGGGGGCCTGACGAACAACTGCGCGCTCCCGGAAGTAATGACGTATTCGCCAGCCTAAGCAAGACGCACGCCAGCTTTGAAACTCCTTGCGGAAGCTATGCACACTTTAAATTGACCCGCTATCTGCTGCGAGTCACGCGGGACTCGCGCTACGGGGACAGCATGGAGCGCATGATGTACAACACCGTCCTGGGCGCAAAAGCATTACAGGATAACGGTCAGACGTTTTACTACTCCGATTACAACTTCGACGGCGAGCGCGTCTACCATCGTGCAACCTGGCCATGCTGTTCAGGGACGCTGCCCCAGGTGGCGGCGGATTACCGCATCCAGGCGTATTTCCACGATGACAGAAACGTGTTTGTGAATTTATACATTCCGTCCACACTCAACTGGTCACGCGGCGGCGGCAATCTCTCTCTGACGCAATCCAGCAACTGGCCTTATGATCCGAACATTTCCTTCGTGGTTAACACGGAGAATCCAGCGGTGTTGACGCTTCATTTTCGAATTCCAGCGTGGACGCGTGGAGCTTCATTAAGCGTGAATGGGCGCCGCTCGACAGAAGAACTGACTCCGGGACAGTTCGCCGCAGTGACACGCACATGGAAGGATGGCGACCGTGTCGAATTAGAGTTGCCGCTGATTTCGCGGCTGGAAGCAATCGATCCCAGGCACCCGAATACGGTTGCGATCATGCGCGGCCCGCTTGTACTCTTCGCGCTAAAATCTCTGCAAACAAGCCCGATGCCGAGTTTCCGCAGAAACGCGTTGCTGAATTTGCAGCGGGTATCGCAACGCGAGTGGCAGATTGCGGGTGACCAGATGAAGTACCGGCTGGTGCCGTTTACTGAAGTTGGCTCAGAGCCCTACACGACTTACTTGCAGACGAGTTGAACCGCGCTGGCCCATTTGTCTTGGCGACCACCGGCCAGCGATTTATTTTGATAACTCCAGCGAAGCATTCTTCTTTTTCGCCGGGCTTTCCGGGGGTGCGACGTAACCGTTGAATTCAAATCCCATCAAGATATCTCCGGTAGTTTGACTGGCGACTTCGACGGTCAGGTCAATGGAC
Source organism: uncultured Acidobacteriota bacterium (assembly GCA_963737095.1). Taxonomy (GTDB): domain Bacteria; phylum Acidobacteriota; class Terriglobia; order Terriglobales; family Acidobacteriaceae; genus JAKAAZ01. The sequence goes on along the minus strand of CAVTRK010000008.1, from coordinate 78,056 downwards.
GTCACACAATGATTGGCGGGCGTAAAGGTCCAATGGGAAGCGAGTGTACGCTCCTTCTTCATGTAACTGATGGTCCACTCATCCTCTCCGGCCCAGATACTGCCGGGCTTGAGAAAGTCATCCTGGCGGGTTGGCTTGCCATACTGCTTTGTCAATTCGGCCTCAGTTGTATGGAACTGGTTGATTAGATCCACGCCAGTTGAGTCGGTATCAATATCGTTAGTTTCTGCTGCGACTTTCAGCAGACCCTGGGTTGGTGAAATAGTCAGAAGGTAATAGCCAACGTTTGGAAAGGGTGTGGGTGCGGTGGCAGTAGAGTACTGATTCACACCTTCCTCTTTCAGCGAACCCACTAGGCTGCTGATGGCTTGCTTGTTGGCGCCACAGGTAAAACCGAAGGGACCGCTGGTGTTCTGGGCGGCGGCTGACGGTGCTTGACCCGCAGAAACCCCGACCAGGGCCACGGCAACGGCGACTCCATATAAGATGCGCAAGACAGATTCGGCAGTTTTCATAGTTTCCCTCCGTCACCTACATCTCATTTAGGAGAGGCTGGAAGCGGAACATCGTAGGTAACCGTGAAATATACAACCGCTTTGGCTAGAATTCAACAAAAACCGCATGAACACGATGTTTCGTGGCTGGTGGAAGGTCCATCGCGACGGGGGTAACATAAGGGAAGATATATGCCCATCGCCACTGAAATTCAACCGAATGACTACAGCCTGGTGGGCAAAAATACTGTGCTCGCCATCCAGCAGGGTTTGGCTGAGGCGACCTGGTACACGTCCCCGGTTCCGCGCGAAAAGATGCGCGAATTGCTGGAGCGCAGGGATGGTCCCCCTCTACGAGATACCATTCTGTGGTTTTCACTACTCATCGTCTTTGGGGCGTGCGGTGTGGTGCTCTGGGGAACATGGTGGGCGATTCTGCCATTCCTGGCCTACGGCGCGATCTATGCCTCCAGCTCGGATTCCCGCTGGCATGAGTGCGGCCACGGCACCGCCTTCAAAACAGATTGGCTGAACAACGCGCTCTATGAAGTGGCCTCGTTCATGGTGCTGCGAGAGTCCGTTCCCTGGCGATGGAGCCATGCTCGCCATCATAGCGACACCATCATTATCGGTCGCGATCCGGAGATCGCCGTACCTCGACCGCCAGATATTCGAGGAATGATTCTCTCCTTCTTCGATCTGAAGGAGATGCCGATCTACTTTCGACATGTGCTACTGCATACCGTCGGACGACTTACACCGGAAGAAAAAACCTACATACCGGAATCTGAATACGGAAGTGTATTTTGGCGGGCGCGCATCTACCTATTGATTTATCTAGGAGTGATCGGGCTGTCGATCTACATGCGCAGTGTTCTTCCGCTGATGTTTGTGGGCTTGCCGAACCTGTACGGCTCCTGGCTGTATCACGTATATGGATACACCCAGCACGCGGGCCTGGCTGAGAATGTCCTCGATCATCGCTTGAACTGCAGAACGCTCAATGTCAGCCCGATCCATCGCTATCTGTACTGGAACATGTTCTACCACGTTGAACACCACATGTTCCCGTTGGTGCCCTATTACAACTTGCCCAAGCTGCATGACCTAGTCAAAGATGATATGCCCACCCCCTACACCGGTCTGATCGATGCATGGAGGGAAATTATTCCGGCGGTACTGCGGCAGGTGAAAGACCCTGCGTACCATGTGAAGCGTAAGTTGCCGACGCCGACACTGCCGTCTGAAGCTCCCCCAACATCCCATGTTTTTACGGCCAAGGGTCAGCCCAGGAATGGCTGGGTAGAAGTCTGTGCCAGCTCTTTCCTCCGAAACGAAGACGTCATCCGTTTTGATCACGATAAGAAAACTTATGCCATCTATCGCATCTCCGATGGCACCCTGTACGCGACGGACGGCATGTGCACCCACGCAAATAGTCATCTTGCGGATGGATTTGTTACCGGCAATCTAATCGAATGCGCCAAGCACAATGGCCGCTTCAACATTATCGATGGATCGCCGCAACGGGCGCCCGTATGTGTTGGTCTGAAAACGTATTCGGTGAATGAGCATGACGAAAAGATTTTTCTGAATGTGACGTCGGCCGCAGGTTGCGGACTGACACAGCCGGCAATGACTTACAAGTTCCGTGTGGTCAGCAACGAGAACGTGGCTACATTTATCAAGGAGCTGGTGCTGGAGCCGGAAGCTGATTCGCCTGTCCTGAACTATCAGCCTGGTGATTACGTCCAGTTGGAGATTCCCGCATACGGGGAGTTACCGTTCCACAACATTCCAGTTACAGCACCATTTGCTGAAGTATGGAAGACGCAGCGGGTGTTCGAGTTTCGTGCGTCGAATGACATTCCTGTTCGCCGCAATTATTCCATGGCATCCAACGCCGCCGCCGAGAAGAAACTACGCTTTAATGTACGCATTGCCACTCCACCACGCGGCCAGGATTGCCCTGCCGGCGCTGGTTCCACCTACGTCCATTGTCTGAAGCCGGGAGACACAGTCACAGCGATCGGCCCGTTCGGCGATTTCCATATCAAGCACACCGAACGAGAGATGGTGTATCTGGGCGGCGGAGCTGGGATGGCGCCGCTACGTGCGCATTTGTCCTATCTGTTCGAGACGCTGCAAACGGGTCGTCGAGTCAGCTTCTGGTATGGGGCGCGCTCGCTGCAGGAAACCTTTTATCGCGAATATTTCGAAGACCTGGCTCGAAGATTTCCTAACTTCACCTTTCATCTTGCGCTTTCTGAACCCCAGCCGCAGGATAATTGGAGTTCGCATACCGGCTTCATTCACGAGGTGTTGCAGTCGCAGCATTTGGCCAATCATCCAGAGCCCACCTCGATCGAATACTATCTCTGCGGTCCGCCGGCCATGGTGCACGCCGCAACAAAAATGCTCGAGAACTTGGGTGTTCCTAAGAACCAGATTGCCTTCGACGAATTTTAAACGCTAACTGGGAGCACGATTTCCCAGTAGATGGGCACGCGATGAAAGCTGCACATGGTGAAACGATTTCGTGTGTGTGGTCTATGCTGCTATGCGGGATCGCTTTGGCAGGTTGCGTTGCGGGTACTTCGGCTGTGGCGCAAAACTCTCCACGCTCTCCCGAGACTAACCCTGTTGTCAGCTCAACTTCGGGGCTGCTTTCGCCCGGATTTCTCAGCACATCGGGCAATCAAATTGTGGACTCGACCGGGCACCCGCAGCGGCTTGCATGCGTCGGCTATAACGAGCCCAGCAAAGACATTGTCGGGGACGTGTCGGGAATGAAAAAGGCCGGCTTCAATTGCCTTCGCTACCCTTTCGACGAAGCGGCATTGAGTTCCACATTTCCGGAAATGGATGCAATCGTGGCTGCCGCAACGCCAATTGGGATGAAGGTAATCTTCGATCACCACGTCGATGATTCGAAGGGGCTGTGCGGCGGTCAGCAGGAAAACGGCTTGTGGTTCGACTCCGGCGAAGGTTCCAACAACACGGATGGTTGCGGCGACAAAGGTACTGTCACGAGAGCACAGTTCAAAGCTGACTGGGTGAGGGTAGCAAAACACTACGCCGGCAACAGCACCGTCATTGCATTCGACCTGGACAATGAGCCGCTCGTTTTAGGAAAGAACTCGACGCCGATCAACTGGGGTGGCGGCGGTCCCACAGACATCCTGACAATGTTTGAGGAGGTGGGCTCAGCGATTCAAGCCGCCGACCCCGGCGTGCTGATTGTTGGAGAGTGTCCCAATTAACTACAGCGGAAAGTTATTAAATGGCGAACCGGAAGGATCGAAGGGCATCATGGATTGCAGCGCGGCCGCATCGCATCCCGTGGTCCTCACGCCGGCTGCGCCGAAGTTCGTCTACTCCATCCACGATTATCCGAATATTGGCAGCAACAACGAAGGACCTTCCACTGCGGATCGAAACGCCGCTTTTGGCTTTCTCGTAATGCACAACACCGCTCCGGTGTGGATTGGCGAGATGGGTGCGAGTATGGACGAGGCGATGGATTTCGGCGACAAAATTACTAAGGAGCAGCAAGCCGCGTGGGCACACTCACTTGTGGATTATTTGAATGGGAGAGATCCAAGCGGACCTAAATTTTCGGCGACGCAACAGCCTTTCGGCACGGATTGGTGGGCATGGGGCGACCTGAGTGGCCAAACTCCGGATGGTACGTTGAAGGGCAAAACGCTCCGGCCGGAACAACTGGAAATCTACTCTCAACTCCGATTCGGTAGCCGATAGCAAAGCACTGCGTCAGAAAGCTACGGCCGACCGCGGTACGTCTGTTAGGATGACGCGTCCGACGATCGGCTGTATCGAATTACTTCGCCGGCGTGATAACAATATTCCTGAAATACACGTGCCCCTTCTCGCTACCCTGCAGATAGATCGGCCCCGGAGCCGCTTCACTGCTATTCACAGCTCCGCCAGTAATGCCCGGAATCTCCTTGTTATCGATTACTGTCGTTCCGTTTTGAACTACAGTCACATGACGACCAATCAGCGTGATGTCATAGGTCTGCCACTTATCCGTGGTTCTGGGTAGTTCAGGATGAGGCGTTAGGAATCCATAGATACCTCCGGTGTGATGGCTTGGCGGCTCGCCTGCGGATTCATTTTCGATTTGAAGTTCATAGCGTCCTCGCAGATAGACTCCGCTATTGGCTTCAGGCCCAATCTTGAATTCGAGATGTAGTTTGAAATCCCCAAATTTGCGATTGGTTGCTAACTCCAGTCCATGACCCGGACTAACTAGATTTCCGTCGACCACGGTCCAATGCCCATCCACTGGAAAATAGCCGGCGGTAAATTCATGCCAGCCATCCAGATTTTTCCCATTGAACAACTTTACAGGCGCGCCCCACACGGGAGGTGCCGCCCGCTTCAACGCCGGAGCGCGTACCCCTGTCCACGTCCAGGGAGATCCATGAGGTCCAGTTGCCGAACCTGTCAGCTTGCCATTTTCCAGCTTCCCTTTGAACGCCAGGTTGGTGTCGCAATCGCCTTCCTTCGGGGAGCCAAATGTAAGCACACCTTCTGACACATCCACCTTAGGAACCGGACACACACCTCCCCAGCGACCGACAATGAGTGCCTTCAACTCGCCGTTAGTCTGAGAGACCTCCAGCCAGGCCGGGGCTTCTCCCTTCGGCGTCTTCAGTGTGATATCCCATCGGCCGAGGAACGGCTTCACGCTGGATGAATTTGCAGATGGAGCAGACGCATTTGCCGCCAACGGGTGCGCAATAACGCAGCCGCAAATAAGGAAAGCAATGGACAGCACGCTTCCCAACGTTTTCTTAATTTTCATCGCAACAAGTCTCCTAAATAAATTCCCGTTGTTGCGCCGGCCCATAGCGAAGCCGGCATGAGGATCCAGACATTCCGAGAAGCTCGCGCCCTAGCTCTTTACGGTGCGAGAATCAGCATCCCAGAATACCTGGCGCTTGCTGAAGTAGGACTGATTCGCCATGTGGCATGCGATGGCGGCATGATTGCCAAAGACTCCATCCTCGACGACCGGCTTGCGGCTACGAACCGCCTCAAAGAACGCCCACAGGTGCGGCTTGTAGTCATCCCAGTCATCCCCCGTATAGATGGTTTCTGGCGTCAGCGTTTCCTGGCCGATGGGCAGATCGTGCTTGGCATGCCATTCACTCACATATTCTTCCCGCATCCTTTCGGGGAAGCTCATGTCGTAATAGCTGGGCGAAGTATCTTTACCGGATTGCGACGAGAAATGAATGCCAAATTCTGTTGCATCGATAATCCCGTGTGGACCCATAAATCGGGCGGTCTCCGGAGTTTCGGTGCTGAGACCCAGACGAACATACACAGGAATTCCGTGATAGTCGAATAACACGGTTTGTAAGTCAGGCATCTGGCGGCCATCTTTCCAGCGGAAAATTCCGCCAAGAGACACCGCCGAGCGAGGCGCTTCATTCCAACCTAGCGTGGCCTGCATTCCACTAAGTAAGTGCACCATCAGATCCCCGGCCACCCCAGTGCCATAGTCACCCCAGCAACGCCAGCGCGCGAATCGATCCGGGTTAAATGGAATCTTCGGAGTATCTTTCAGCCATGTGTCCCAGGCAAGGTTGGAAGGTGACAGGTCGAGAGGAGGGGGATACTCCCAGGCACCGGTTGGACTGTTGCGCCCCAGCGTCAGTTCGATCATGTTGACCTCACCGATGGCGCCGGTCGCATACATCTCTTTGGCTTTGGCGACCAATGCAGAGCTGACGCGCTGCGAACCGATTTCCAGGATGCGGTGATTCTTCTGGGCGGCTTCAATCATGGCGAAGCCTTCAGGCACGGTATGGGACATGGGCTTTTCGCAGTAGACGTCTTTGCCGGCCTCACAGGAATCTACAACCACCTGCTTATGCCAAAAGTCGGGAACCGCCGCGATGATGCAGTCGACATCCTTGCGATCGAGCAGCTCGCGGTAATCGCGCGTGGTTTGCAGATTGGGATTGCCGGTAATCTCTTTCGCCAGCGTGTGTCGACCATCATAGAGATCCGCCGCGCCAACACACTCAACGCCTGGCAACGCGATAGCATTGGACAAGAGCGCCGAGCCTTCCATCCCTACACCAATAATGGCAAATCGCAGACGATCATTCGCTCCCACTGGCTTACCAGGTGACGATTGAGTCTTGGGGTCCAGGGCAATGGCCTTGGTGTTGGCAGCAAACAATCCTCCGGCAGCAATGGCGCTGGTCTGCAAAAATTTGCGCCGCGAAAAATCACTACTCATATTCATTCCCTCCGTGTAAAACGATCCCTATATTCACGATACCCCCTCCCCAGGGCGGTAGGACACCCTGAGCATGCCAAACTGCAAAACTGAAGGCCCCCCATCGTATTGCATGGAGAGCCTTCGCGTTTGGAAAACAATGTATTGAACTCACCGCTAGAACAGGAGCTTCAGCGCAAACTGCATCTGCCGGGAGTTGTTGCGTGTATACGTCAGGCTACTGAACTGATTCGGATTAGCCGGATTGTAGCTGGTGCCTTGATCCGTATTGAAACTGCTGGTATTGCCCGGTTGTCCAAATTGCGGGTGATTCAATGCGTTGAATGCCTCCGCCCGGAACTGTAATTTCACATCCTTCACAAGGGAGAAGGACTTGAACACCGAGGCGTCGAGATTGGTGTATCTCGGACCGCGGCCAAGCAGAGGAGCGCCACCCAGAGGTGAGTAGTCGGACTGTCCAATTGTTGTCGCCAGCGGAGGGTTGGTAAAGGCATTGGGGTTCAACCACTGGTTCTTTGTATGTCCCCCGTTGCCATAGAGGTCTACTCCCGGGACCCTGTCGGCATAGCAGCCAAAATCGGCGGTCGTCGCGATCGGACAACCGACCGAGATGGGCTCGCCGCTCTGGAACGTGAAGATGCCGTTCAAGGCCCAGCCGCCGATGACCGCATCCTCTGCACGGTTCATATTGGTCAGGAACTTGGCTCCCCGTCCAATCGGCAAAGCATAATCGCCGGAGACGTGGACGACATGGGTGGAATCGCTATCGCAGATCGCATAGTCCCCATTGGCGCCAAACCCTGGCAGCCACAGAGCACGATACGATTGGATGGTGTTCACATAGAATGTCTGATTGGTCATGCACTGGCTCAGCGTATAGTTGGCATTCATCGTAAGACCATAGCTGGTGGAGTGCTGGTAGGTAGCCTGCATGGCGTTATAACTGCTTTTCCCGTTCGTTAACTCGAGGAATGAGTTGGGAGCGAAGCTGGGAAACGGAATGTAACCATAGATGTTCGTACCGTTCGGAAGAATCTGGGTCGGGGAGTTACCGGTGGCAAACCCATCCAGGTGCCGTCCGACCACGCCCACATATCCCACCTCAAGCGAATCGTGCGCCGTAAACGTATATTGCGTGAACAAGTTATAGGTTTCGGTGTAAGGAGTCTGGTAATTGTATTGGCGTGAGTTAAAACTCAAGCCCGTGGGGTTGGTGACGCTGGTTGCAGACTGGGTGTTCACCTGGGTCAGAGCATTTTCCAGAGTCACCACTTGTCCTGCTGGACCAGTGAATGGCGTATAAGCATTTTGGGCGTTATAGGCAAACTGGAAGGCGAAGGGATAGTTGTACATCAGATCTCCGCCCGCGCCGATGTTCGACAGTGCGCCATAGGCGATTCCATACGCGCCGCGAACCACGAAATTGTCCTTGATGCGCTTGGCGAAGCCGATCCTGGGAGCAAAATTCCCCTTCTGCGCCAGACCCGTAGCGAAATTATTGGTGCAATCCAGCGTGACGCCGCTGGTGTTCAGCAGAGCGTCGAACTGGGGCGAACGCGGCACGTCGCAGCCCTTCTTGGGAACATAGTACGTTCCGACAGGACCATTCGCGCCGGTGAAGGGGCCGGTCGTTCCGGTGAACCCATTTCCGCTCCCGCTCTGGACAAAATTCCCCTGAAATCCCTGGGTATCGTAATAGGGCGGGAAGAAGTCATAGCGAAGACCAAGGTTGAGAGTCAGGGTTGATGTCACCTTCCAGTCATCCTGGAAGAATGCGCCAAAGTAATGGCGCTCTACCTTGACGGGAACAGCATTGGAGAACTGGTACCCGCTCATGCTGCCCAGATTGTCGATGCCGCCGGCATTGGGGTACGTGGCCGCGGTGGGAGTCAACAGCATGTCTACCGGACCAAACTGATTCGTATTTGCATTGACGACATCGCTCCATTGTCCGTTGTAGCTAAAATTTCCGCGTCCGAACGGAGGCGAGAACAGATTCGCGTAAAACTTGTCCCACTGGACCCCACCCTTAAAGGTGTGATTGTTGTGGATCTTGGTCACATTCTCCATAATCTCCAAGGAGGTGACCGTGCTCACGTTCGGGTAATAGTTGGAGGGGCCTAGTTGCGTCAGGCCGGTTTGAATGGAGGGCAAGCCGCCATTATTCGGAACCTGTGGAACACCTCCAATGCCGAACTGCGCGGGAATGCCCAGAGTGTTCGCTTCAAATGGCTCCTGCCGGGCGATCAGATGGTTGTAGCCAGCATGAAAGTCGTTCGAAAGGGTCGGACTAAAGACATGCGTCTCTCCCACTGCGATCGTGTACACGGGGATGTCGATTGTACCGGTTGAATAGGCTCCGCCATTGGCAATTCCTGGGATCCGATTGGGAACAGTCTGTAGGTTATGACTCCAGTCATAAACACCGAACAGCGTGTCGTGTTGGCCAAATGACTGGTCGATACGGACGTCATACTGGTTGGTGTTATTCGATTGTTTCGGAAAAATGATGTAGTTGTTGACGATCCCCGGCCCGGTAGGATTGGGATAAAGTTGCAGCAATTTGATGGCGTTGGGATCAAGCCTTCCTGCAGGAATCTGGTTCAACTGTGGCGCATATGGGGTGAAGTCCCTGATTCCGGCTACGCTGCCTCCGGTGAAAAACGGATCGCGAGCGTAGACCGTACTTCCGCTGGTGTTCTGGAGGCCGGAAATTGGGTCCGTAGCGCCTGGGGCAACGGCGCGCGTGGTGGCCGGATCAAGCACCGCGCCATAGGGTAAGATGCGACCCAGGCCGTCGGTTTTCGTTTGGCTGCCATCTGCTGTGATGATGTCCTGAAAATTTGTGAAGTTGCTGCTCTGTTCCAGCGCGGTCGGAACGTTGTTATTGTACTGCTTCGGATTAATAATCCGAGTGCCCTGGTAATCGAAAAAGAAGAAGCTTTTGTTGCGGCCATTGTAGAGTTTTGGAATCCAAATGGGACCGCCAACCGTGCCGCCGAACTGGTTGTAGTGGAAATTATTTGGCGTGGTTTGAAAGTACGGGATCGCGTTCGCGGCAGTGTTCTGAAGGAACTCCCACAGGTCGCCATGAACCTGGTTTGTGCCCGATTTAATGACGGCATTGATAATGGCGGCTGAGGAATGGCCAAATTCTGCCGGGAAGTTTCCGGTCTGCAGGCGAAATTCCTGAATAGCGTCCGGCGGAGGCGTGACCTGTAAGTTGTCGTTTAATGGGCCCGGACCGCCAAACTGCTCAACGTTGTTGTCGATGCCATCCAGCCGGAAGTCCTGCATCCAGGGATTCATGCCGTTGACGTTGAAATAGTCGCTGTTGGTCGATCCGCCAAAGTTGACATTAGCTGTTGTCGCACCAGCCGCAATCTGCGTCAGCGTGTCAAAGTGGCGACTGAGTAGTGGCAGATCGACAATCTGTTGATGCCCGATCGTGGTACCGATGGTGGCACTCTGCGCCTGCAGTAGCGGGGTAGACGCCGACACCGTCACTGTCTGCTGCGCCGAACCGGTTGGCATGGTCGCGTCTTCCGTCACGATTACTTGCACGTGAACGTCGAACCCGGTAATGGACACGTCTTGGAATCCGGGGTGCTGCACCAACAAGGTGTAACTGCCGTACGGAACAACGGTGAAGTTATACGTTCCGGTAGCGGTGGTCGTCGCTGTCTGCTTGACCCCTGTTTCAGTATTTGTGAGCGTAACCGTCGCATCGGGAACCACAGCGCCGGCCGCATCTTTCACTGTGCCGGTAACACCGCCGGATGCGATCTGTGCGGTGAGTCGCGGGGTGAAGACCGATCCGAGAACCAGCAAACACACCATCGTAATAATGCACGCGAGAAATCTGGCTCTGATGGTTGGCGCGGATGAATAGGTGGCCTCGAGACGAGGATAATTCTCGGCTTTGCCTGACAGCAGCGACTCTAATACCGAAGGTGTATTGCGGAAAGAATGATTCATCTGCGGCGCTCCCCCGAAAAAAACTTGCGTACAGCTTATTGACAGCGATTGCATGGTTTGTACTATTCCCCGCAAACCCCTGTCAAGTATTAAATCGTTTTTGCAAATCTTTACCCTCATAATTTTGGCCATTGACTGGGGCGGTGGAAGCTGATATTAAATCGAACCAATACACTCGCGGGAAGATAATGACCAAGCTCAGTTCGAACCGCCGTCGCGTCACGTTAATGGATGTAGCGCGAGCCAGCGGTTTTTCACCGTCCACCGTGTCCCTGGTTTTGAACGAAGCGCCGCTGGCACGCTATATTCCCGAAAAGACCAAGCAGAAAATTCTGGAGGCCGTCGAGCGCCTGGGATACAGGCCCGACATCTTTGCCCGTTCGTTGCGCAGCCAGCGCAGCCAGATGATCGGCGTGCTGGTGATTGACCTGGCCGACCCATTCTGCACGCTCATCCTGCAGGGTGTCGAACGCAAGCTGCTGCCTACGACTTATCTTCCTATCGTGATGGACGCGCACAATCAGCCGGCACAGCTGGAACGATATGTGGAGATGATGATCGAGCGCAGAGTCGAAGGACTGATCACCGTTGCCAACTGGTTGCTGTTCGACATCACAGTGCTGGAAGACATCGATGACCGCCAGATCCCTACGCTGGTGGTGGGCCGTGACCTTGAATCGCCGACCGTGAACTCGGTGCTGGTGGATAACGAGGCCGGCGGCTACGCAGCCATGGAACATCTGTACCAGTTGGGTCATCGAGAAGTTGCTTTTGTGCGCGGCCCGCGCCGAATGGCCGACAGCCGCATGCGGTGGAAGGGTGTCCGGCGTTTCGCCACGGACGTTGGGCTGCGATTGAACTCCGCCCTGATTCGCGATTTGCCCGGCACGATGGATTCCAGTTCCAGCTTTGACGGTGGCCTGAAAGTGGCCAATGAGCTAATCCAGTCTGGCGAGAAATTCAGCGCGATTCTGGCTTTTGACGATCTAACTGCCTACGGCGCGATCCGCGCGTTGGCTGAAGCGGGACGACGCGTGCCGGACGATTGCTCAGTGATTGGTTTTGATGATGTGCCGCCCGCCGCGCTCAGTACTCCTGGCCTCACGACCATCCAACAGCCCATGCGCGAGATGGGAGAATACGCGGCGGACTACATCCTGAAGCACCTGGCCCATCGTCGTGAAGATGGAACCCAGCCCTACGGTGACAGCCACCTGATGAAACCCACATTGATTGCCCGCGGGTCAACCGCGCCCATAACGAAGCCTGTCCGCAAAAAGAAATAATCATCACCGCTTCGACCGGCATGCATTTGGCGAGACGTTCATCAGACACTTTCCATTTCCTATATTGTGAACGTAGCCATCGATCCGCCGGCCAGTGTTGTAACAACGGCCCCGCATCGAATGCGATTTTCGACAGGAGACAGCCACATTGCGAGTCTTAGCCATTGGTGCCCACCCGGACGATTTGGAACTGCAATGTGCAGGCACGCTGGCCAAATACTCACAGCGCGGCGATCATGTCACCATGGCGGTCGCGATGAGTGGCGATTGCGGCTCCACCACCCTGCCAAAGCACGAGATTGCAGCCATTCGCGGCAGCGAAGCCCGCGCCTCCGCGGCACTACTGGGAGCGGAATTCCTCTCCATGGCCAATTACACCGATGGATTCTTGTTTTCTACTGAACAGACCCGATTGGATTTCTTGAATGTCATACGTCAGGCGCGGCCCGACGTGATTCTGACGCACTCTCCTAACGACTATCACCCAGACCACCGCATGGTTGCGCAGATTGTCTTTGACGTTCGCATAATGATTACCGTTCCGAACATCCAGACCGAAGCTCCGCCGTACGATAGACTTCCGGAAATTTACTTTTTCGACACCATGGCGGGCGTTGATTTTATCCCGCAGCATTACGTCGATATCACCAGCACATTCGATGTGAAGAAGAAAATGCTCGCCTGCCATAAGAGTCAATCTTCATGGTTAGAGGATCAATACAACATGACCTATCTGGATTTCATCGACTGCGTAGGTCGTTTTCGCGGGCTGCAGTGCGGCGTGCGATACGCCGAATGCTTTCAGATCTCGCCGACGTGGCCAAAGCTGGCCAAAGGCGTCCTTCTTCCCTGAGGTGAACAACATGACTCGTCCGACGCTCGCACTGTTGCTGCTTTACTGTGTTGCGACCCAGATGGTTTTTGCGCAGGATTCCGCGCACCAGCGCCAGTGGACTTTGGACAATGGCGTTGTTCGCAAGATCCTCAGATTTTCCGACGACTATGGACTGGAGACAATCCAGTGGACGGACCTGCAGTCGAACCATGACTTTATTACGCAAGGCTCGCAGCATCGGCAGTGCGGTGAATTCAGTGTTAACTTCGATCAGCAGGCGGTCTCCGGCAAAGCAGCGGATGTGCGACTGACCGCGAGTCGAGAAGATACGCTTCCCGATGGAACCAGCTCGCTTGCGCTCTCATTTCAAGCCCTCCATGCACCGCTGCAGATCACAATTCATTATGAGCTCGGTAAAGGGCAGCCGGCAATTCGCCAATACTTAACCCTCACCAATACTGGCTCCGCGCCTGCAACGTTAAGCCATCTGACCGTCTCCTGTGGTGTTCTGTTTCCCGGACCTCGCCACAACCTGATTGCCTTTGGAGGATACGGCGAGCAACCGCGCGAAACCTTTTTCACCGGTCGAGTGAATGACGTTGCCGTTCTGTCGGAGGACGCGAAAACCGGGATCGGCTTCGCTGTTCTGAGCGAGGTTCCAGGATATTTGAAGCGCACAGAGTTGGACGACGGATGGTCGTCCGACTTTGCCGCTATGTACGATACGGATCTATTCCCGTTTCAACGGACACTGGCGCCGCACGAGACGTTTACTTCTGCCGCGGCATCAATTCTGCTCTACCGCCGCGGAACTGTAGAAGACCCGCATTGGCGAATTCCCTCCTACGTCCGTGATCGGATCGCACACGATCACGAGAAAACCCCGCCAGAATGGATTTACAACACATGGGAGCCGTGGCAGCGAACCATCAATGCTTCCCTGGTGAAGACCTTAGTCGCAAAGGCTAGCGCAGATGGTTTCACATTGTTCACCATGGACGACGGCTGGCAACAGATTTACGGAGAGAACGTCGTCAATAGTAAACAATTCCCGCAAGGCCTTGAGCCGGTGTTCGAGCAGCTTGATTCACTAGGCATGAAGCGTGGTCTGTGGGCTCCGGTGGCGCTCATCAACAGCAAGTCGGCTCCGTACGTTCAGCATCCGGACTGGGCCTGTCGCGATGAGAATGGCAAGCCACGCTTATCGCAAGCCATGGAAGGAAAGGGAGTCGTGATGTGTCTTGCCTCTCCCTATAAGTACGACGTGATCGAACGCATCTCCGATCTGGTCGAGAAAAACAAGCTGAGCTACGTGAAGCTCGATTTAACTTCAGTCTTTAATGCCTACGGTGAAGAGCCTGGATGCTACGAGCCAGGTCACGAACATAAAACTCATCAGGAATCTGCAGAACGAATTTACGAAGCGCTACAGTTCATTGCAGAGACATTGCATCAGCGATTTCCCGACCTGCTGATTGATTACACATTTGAGCTATGGGGAGAGAAACACCTGATTGATTACGGCCTGCTGCGAGTGGCGGATCTGGATTGGATGAGCAACGTGCGCGACCAGTCTGCCAACGAAGCGGGTCCGCTGCAGGTTCGAACCCTGCTCTACCAGCGTGGCATGGCGATACCGGTAGAAAGTATGTTGATTGGAAATCTGCAGGCGGAAACTCCTCCATGGCAGGAGCATGCTGCCACTGAAATGGGATCGGGTCCGGTTTTTCTGGGAGATTTAACGAAGCAATCGCCCGCGGAAAGCCAGCATTACAAAGAGTGGATTGCGCGCTACACCAGGCTACGAAGTGAGGTCTCGATGACGGACTCATTTTTCCCACTGGGATCGTGGCAGCAGGCGCGAGTTGATCGATGGGATGGGTTCGCCCGCCTGGCGCGCAGTGGCGAAGGAATGATTGTGCTGTTCCGAAATGATAGCGACGCTCCGGCTGCGGTGTTCAGCATTCCGGGTTATCCCGAGGGCTCTTTCGAACTTACCGACTGGAACAGCGGAAAAAAGATTGCACTTCAGGGTGACAAGATTCGCACCCATCTCACCATTCCATTCGCCGCGGGCGAAACAACCGAAGTGTTTGAACTTCGTCGGAAGGGTTCCACCCCATAAAGATTTCTCTGTGACTTCAGCAGGCATTGATTGCTTGATCGACGCGTACATCAGGACACTTCTTTCGCGATAGGACCGAAGGATGCATGCAGTTTCGCTGAACTGGCTCGATCTGGTGATCATCGGCGCCTATTTCCTGGTGATCGTACTGATCGGTCTGCGGCTGCGCGGAAATTCCAATACATCTGCCGAATTCTTCCACGCCGGACGGTCGCTGCCGGCTATTGTTACGGGCATTGCATTCGTGGCAGCCAACTGCGGTGCGCTGGAAGTGATGGGCATTGTCTCGGCGGCTGCGAAGTATGGTGCGCGCGCGAACAGTTTTTATTGGGTGGGCGCAATTCCGGCCATGCTGTTTCTCGCATTATTCATGATGCCGATTTATTTCCGCAGCAACGCGCTCAGCGTACCGGAATTTTTAAAACTGCGGTTCAACGAGAAAACCCGGATACTGAACGCCGTGTCGTTCGCTTCGCTGATGATCCTGGTATCCGGCATCAGCCTGTACGCCATGGCCATCATTCTGCGCGAATTTCTCGGCTGGAACTTCTCTACTGGAGTGGTGTTGGCAGCGGCGTTCGTGTTGCTGTATGTCGTGCTCGGCGGTCTCAAGGCCACTATCTACAACGAAGTGCTCCAATTTATTCTGCTGGTCGCCGGCCTGCTTCCGCTCGCAATCTTTATCTTGAAAGATTTCCACGGATTCGGCGGCTTGCGAAATGCGTTGCCCAGCGCGATGTCGCACACCTGGAATGGTCTTCCCTTTGCCAGTCCTTCCCAGTCACCCATGGATGTTTTCGGTACGGTGGTCGGGTTGGGGTTTGTCCTCGGCTGCGGATATTGGTGCACAGATTTTCTGCTGATTCAACGCGCCCTGGCGGCTCGTGATCTGAAGGCATCTATCGAAACACCCTTGATTGGTGCGGTGACGAAGCTCTTCTTTCCTTTGCTGGTTGTGCTTCCGGGTCTGGCTGCGGTTGCGTTGTTCCCGTCGAGCCTTGCCGCACGATATGATCTTGCACTTCCGGCATTACTCGCGCACTACTATGGGCACGGCCTACTCGGGCTGGGAGTGACGGCCATGCTGGCGAGCTTCATGTCAGGCATGGCCGGCAATATCACGGCGTTCAACACCGTATGGACGCACGATCTCTATCGCGCACACCTGGTGAAGAATAAACCCGATCGGCACTATGTTCGCGTCGGCCGCATTACCACGGTTGTCGCGACGATTCTGAGCATCGCCACGGCCTACATCGTACTCAGCTTCAACAGCCTGATGGATTATGTGCAGCTCCTGTTTTCGTTTTTCAACGCACCGCTGTTCGCGACTTTTCTGTTGGGGATGTTCACCACCTGGGCCACTCCCGCAGCGGGCTTCTGGGGTTTGCTGGCCGGAATCTTCGCAGCGTTGCTGCATAACGTTCTGTATCGACTGCACTGGATTCAATACGGTAGCGATATGTCGGCCAACTTTTATGGTGCGATGGCGGGATGGTCGGTGTGCTTTCTGACCACATGTGTCATCAGTCTTTGGACCGTACGGAAGCCTGCGGAAGAATTACGCGGCGTGGTCTTTCAGCGCCATGCGTTGGATGAGACAAGCACACCTGGAAAAATGCGCGCACCATGGATCATGGCCACGACAATTGCCGCGCTGTGCCTGCTGCTGAATTGGATTTTCCGCTAGCGAATATCCGCTGCAAACCACATTGCCACGACAATTTCCTCAGGCTCTGCTCAATGCGTTGGCAGACGACGAAGCGCGAGCTTGGCCGCGTTATACCCGCACATTCCGTGCACTCCGCCTCCCGGCGGCGTGGAAGAAGAGCAGAGATAAATTCGCTCATCGGAAGTCGCATATTGCCGCCACGTCGGTCGAAAAAGAAATTGTCGAAAGTTGGAGGCGCCTCCACTGATGTCGCCTCCCACCAGGTTTGCATCCATGGATTGCAGGTCCGCAGGAGAAGAAGCACGCCTTGCCAGAACACAATCGCGAAACCCAGGAGCAAAGCGCTCGATCTGCGCTTCAATGCGCGGCAGCAGGTTGACGTTTGAACCATTTGGAACATGACAGTAGGCCCACACAATGTGTTTGCAGGCTGGCGCGCGAGACGGATCGAATAAGGTTGGCTGGGCTAGCAAAACAAACGGCCGCTCCGCAATCGAACCGCTGGCCATGGCTGCCTCCGACGCGATGATCTCCGCCATGCTTCCGCCAACATGCACCGTGGCGGCGCGCAAGCATTCAGCCGACTTCCAAGGAATCGGCGACGACAGCGCGTAATCCACTTTAAAAACACCCGGACCATAGCGAAACTCTTCCAGACGCTTGCGATATCCGGGCGCAAGATTTCTCTTTGACAGATGCAACAACTGCTGCGGAGCAATGTCGCACAGGACCACATCGTATTTGCGAACCTGGTCCAGATCATCCACGCGGGAACAGGTTATGATTTTTCCGCCCAGGTGAACCAGATGCGCGGATAGCGCGTTGGATATGGCTTGCGCACCTCCTCGCGGGATGGGCCAGCCAACCGCGTGCGCCGCAGCTCCGAGAACCATGCCGAAGGAGGCGCTGAGTGGTTCGCTCAGGCTCAAGAATGAATGTGCTGCCAGGCCCGCGAAGAGTGCGCGCGTACGCTCGTTGCGGAATCTTCGTCGCGCGACAAAGGTTGCGGGCGCCAGCGCATCCTGGGCAAACTTTGCCAGCAGAAACGGATGGCTCGGGATCCGCACCATCGGCTGAAGAATATCTTTCGCCAATGCAGGCCAATTCTTCGCAAGCGGCGCCATCAGGTTGCGCCACGCGCGGCCATCTTCCTGCAGCGCGCGTTCGGCATCGTCCAGATTGCGCTCGAGAGTGACGGCAGTGCCGTCATCCAGCGGGTGTGCCAGAGGTGCCGGAGAATCGATCCACCCCAAACCATAATCCGCGAGCGGCAAAGAATTGAAGAACGGTGATCCAACGGCCATGGGATGTACGGCAGACCCAAAGTCATGATGGAATCCTGGAAGCGTCAGTTCCATGGTGCGCGCGCCGCCGCCAGGTTGCGCTTCCGCCTCGAAAACATCCACACGCAAACCAGCCTGCGCCAGCACGATCGCAGCCGACAACCCGTTGGGGCCAGCGCCGATGACGCATGCTTTCTTGTGCCGAACGTCGCGAACGGGCTTGCTCATACATTGAACTCTACTGCGGAGGAGCCATCATGTCCGGACCATTGTCGCGCACCACGCCAACTTTTCCATCCGGCCCAATCGTCAACGTGGGAGCATAGGCACCTAATAGAAGTCTGCGCCACCAGTTCCCTGTCGCGCGTTTTTCTGCCAAAGTTGTGAACCAGTATTGCCACAGGACAGCCCGCACCATGCGCGGAGGATGATTCGGAAATGGATTCCCCGCGAACAGGGACAGCACGGCAGGATCATTCGTCAGCAATAATTCTTCTGTCCGCGGCACAATGGGATATTGTGTCCACTGGCCGAGCGATGCGAACCACAAATTCCAATCGAAGCGTGGCTGATAGGGAGCGTAAATTCCCGGCGCCTTGTTGAGTGCCTGCGGCTTGTACTGGAAAGGATAGGCGGTCCATGTCTTGCCATCGTCCGAACCCTGAAATTCAATTTCATATCGATTCGGCGTCATCACCGCGAACAGCCCATATTCATTGGCGATACGGAATGGCTGTAAGGCGATTAGCGGCGCGGTTGGCAATGGAATACTGCGCCAGAACATCTGCAGCATCGGCACTGTGGTCCCATAGAAAACCCATGTGAGGATTACTGCGGCGAAAGCCAAGCCCGCGGCGCGCAGATGTTTATGGAAGCCCGATTGTGACTCAACTGCGAGTTCTTCATGCGGCGCGCTTTCGGGATTGTCCTCAGCTACCGTTTCGCTCTCTCCGCCGCTTTCGGGCATGCTAAATCGCCAGTGGGCAGGCACGAATCGCATCAGGAAGCGATCATCCAGCAACAAAAATCCCAGCGCCAGCACAATGTAATTTAGAAATGCATAATTGGCGGTCAAGATTACGCCGATCTGCCACGGCGTGACAATGGAGAAACAAACGATGCGCCATTTGCGCGGCAAAAACAGCATCCACACCAGCACCAGTTCCATCACCAGCGTCGCGACTACGGTTGACGCCTGGAACCAGTGCGGCAATTGCTCGACATAGTAGCCCACCCAGGTTGGCAGCGGACCGTTCTGGTAGTACTGATCCATCGCCGTCAGATGTCGCCACTGTGGATCACCGCTCGCCAGCTTCACGACTCCGGACTCGAAATAAATCCGGAACCACTCCCACAGCAGGAGAAACAGGCTGGCGCGTACCGGCGGGCTGCTTCTTCCCCAGCCAGGCAGAACTCCGGCAGGTGCGAAAAAGAGGCAGATAAATCCCGCCTCCAGCAGCATGCCGTCGGACTGATAGCCGGAAAAGTCTCCGGCTGCGCTGGCGAAAGAAAGAAAGCAGAGAAAACAAATGACCAGGTTGGCGCGCGGCCATACATTTGCTGTCACCAACAGCGACGCCACAATGCCGATCCAGCAAATCGCCATCAGCATGTGCGAGCCGCTGGAAAACCACAGCAGAGTGGGCGCGTACCAGAAACGCAGCGGGCCTAGCCCTCGTTCTACGGCCGATAAATACTGATCTGCGGGAAGAATTCCTTGAGGCCCGATGAGGCCGCGAATTTGAAATAGGAGTGAATAGAAAGCAGAAAAGTAGATGAGCCCAAGAGCACGCAGAAAAATCCAGCGCGAAATATGATGGTCGGTCAGCCCCTGTTCGGAGTCGAACCAACTACGGATTGTCCGTACCAGTGACCAGTCCATCAACAAGCGAATTATAGAGCCGCCGCAGCGTCGCCGACTCGAAGCCGGTGAACTTGGCTAGCGCTCTCGCTTGACAAGGCCGATTTATGCCGAGTCCGGCAACTCCGCGTCTCGCACTTTGCG
The DNA here is from genome assembly GCA_963737095.1 of uncultured Acidobacteriota bacterium. GTDB lineage: Bacteria > Acidobacteriota > Terriglobia > Terriglobales > Acidobacteriaceae > JAKAAZ01. The sequence goes on along the minus strand of CAVTRK010000008.1, from coordinate 58,098 downwards.
ACCGAAAAATACCACGCCCGCGGTCGCCACCGCGACCCCGATGCACCAGGAGCAGAGGTACTTATGCTCGGTAGCCTGCTTGCGAACATTTCGGATCGCCATGGTTGCATCCAGCGCCAGCTTGCCTCGCAACAGCCGTCTCATCAGCGGTCGCTCGGGAGTTGCCGACAACAGCAGCGCCAAGGTTACGCCATAACTCGCCAGCCCAAGTATTCCGTCGGGAATGCCAAGGCGATACGATCCTTTTGACGTGACGACTCGCTTGGAGTTGAACATGCGTCCTGGAAGGTCCGGCAGATCCTTGATGATGTGCAGCTGAACCAGCGCTACCGGGGTTAATGCCGCCATGGCGGCGCAGCAGCACGCGACCGCCGCTCCCTTGTGGACGGAGCATGTCTTCGCCAGCGCGACTGACTTTGCGCTTTGGTTGTCGACTGCCAGTTCAAGCGACATGTGATTCTCCCCTTATTTATTTCTTCTTGTAGGCGACAACGATGGCTGTCACCAGCGCGGCGCCACCGGCTGCAAACCATTTATGATGCAGATCCAGAAACACCTGTGGGCTGAACGAACACGATTTCTTATCGAAGGGACCATGTGTACCATGGCGACCCGGAACGTAATCCCACAAATTGTTCGGGCGATTGGGATCGTCCGGCACCCCTGTTTGCTGCGCTTTGTATCCTGTCTCCCCCAGATCGCGATCGAGCAGGCCGGGAATGAACATCTGCCCAACCATGGCTTCGACGGTTGGCGAGCCCACCCAATACTCGCGACGCGGCCGGTCGACACCAGCAGCATGCACCACCACTTTGGCGGCAACCTCGGGTTGAAAAATTGGCGGCACAGGTTGCGGCTTGTTCGGTATACGACTCTTGACCCAGGTGAACTGGACAGTGTTCATAGCCGGCATCTGCACTACGGTTATCTTCACGTTGCTCTTGTCGTGATACAGCTCGCATCGCAGTGAATCTGTAAATCCGATGATCGCGTGTTTGGCAGCGCAATACGCAGACTGCAGCGGAATACTGCGTACCGCCAGCGCCGAACCAACCTGGATGATGGTGCCCCGATCGCGCGGCAACATGCGGCGCAAAGCCGCCTGGGTACCGTACACATAGCCCAGATAACTCACCTCGGTGACCCGTTTGTATTCCTCCGCCGTCATCTTCTTGACCGGCGAAAATACCGAAGCCATGGCATTGTTCACCCACACATCAATGGGACCAAAAGCCTCCTCCATCCGATTGGCGGCATGCTCGATCGACGGAGCGTCGCTAACATCCAGCGGCAGCACCAGCCCTTCGCCGCCCATTTCCTCAACTTCTTGTCTGCAAGCTTCCAGCGCTTCTCGATTGCGCGCGATCAGCCCAATCTTCGCGCCATGCTTTGCAAATCCATGTGCGATGGCTCGGCCCAGGCCAGCAGAAGCGCCGGTAACCATCACCACTTGGTTCCTCTTCATCTCATATCCCTTTCGATACCTTCGCGCGTGTTGGCGCGGGTGCAGCGTAAACGTTGCCATTTCTATCGTTTCGCGAGATTGGTATTGGCGAGCCGCGGAATTCCGCGCCCGTAAGTCCCTGGTGGCGCTAGATCTCTTCGAATGGCTGGCTGCATCATATCCCGATCTTTGCGAGTAAAAATAGATGCCCCTTGTGCAATTAAGTAATCAGCTGTTCGCGCCGCTAATGCCTGAATCGTTAACCCCGGATTGGCGCTGCCTTGCGTAGGCAAAATACTTCCATCGCACACGAAAAGGTTACCTAAGTCATGCGTTCGTCCAAATTTATCGACCACAGAAGTCCGCGGATCGGAACCCATACGCGCCGCCCCGACCAGGTGGGCGTAGCGCGATTCCTGCACCACTTCCTGGGCGCCGGCCGCGTGCATTACCTCCATGACTTTATTTTTTCCAAACTCGATCAATTTCTTATCGTTGTCATGCAGGCCGAAAGTTACCTTGGCGACCGGCAGACCAAAGCGATCTTTTTCCTTGGCGAGCTGGACGCGATTTTCCGGCCAGGGCAGAATCTCCCCGAGGAGTGCGATTGCCGCCCAATGGTTATAGTCCATCATCACGCGCCGCAGCCCCCATCCCCATGCGCCTTTGGCCGTCATCATCTGTTTGGCAAAGGCGATGGGCAACGGGCCCACCGTTTGAATAGCGAAGCCGCGAGCGAAATCCCGCCTGGGATCGGTTTCATAAAATTGTTCTGTCAACGCATGCGCCGGCGGAGCTTTATACATCCGCACCAGTTCTTCGAAGCGTCCCAGCACCACATTCCCCGCCTGTGCCATCAGGTAGCGTCCGACTGTATCGCTGGAATTTGCCAACCCGTTCTCGTAGCCCGGGCATGCTGAGTTCAAAAGCAGGCGCGGGGTCTCGATGGCATACCCGGAGACAATTACGGCTTTCGCTTTTTGAAAATGCTCTTTGCCTTTCGCGTCAAAGTAGCTGACGCCGGTTGCGCGATTTTCTTTGTTCACATAAATGCGACTAACCATGCAGTTATCGCGAATTTCCGCGCCATTTTTTAACGCGTCCGGAATATGCGTAATCAGGGTGCTTGCCTTCGCACCCACTTTGCAGGCCTGGATACAGAAACCGCGATAGATGCAGTGCTGGCGATCTCCATGCGAACCGGACAGAATCGCCACGGGGCCGCCGATACTGACGCCAATTCCAAGCCGGGTGCAGCCCTTGATCAGAACATCGCCCACTCCGCCCATGGGATGGGGTCCATAAGCATAGCCGTGCGGCTCGCCCCAGGGATAATAAGCAGGGCCGGCGACCGGCATCTCCAGCTCAAGCTGTTCGTAGTACGGCTTTAGTTCCTCGTAGGTCATCGGCCAGTCGATGCCGACTCCATCTTCAGAGTGGATGCGAAAGTCTGATGGATGCAGACGCGGGGTGAATGCCGCCCAGTGGACCGACCCTCCGCCCACGCCGCGCCCGCAGTTATTTGCACCGAGGGCTAGCGGATGTTCGCCGCCGGTGATACGCAGATCTTCCCAGTAGAGATCGTGCGAACCTGCTTCATCGCTCACCCAGTCGCGCTCCGTGTTCCAGAACGGCCCTGCTTCCAGGCCCAGGACTCGGAAACCCGCCCGCGAGAGGCGCTGTAGCAAGACACCGCCCGCTGAGCCCACGCCGACGATGACATAATCAACTTCTTCCTCTCCGAATCGCTGCATGGGAACATCAATTTTCTGGATGGGACCAAGCGCATGACTATCGCCATTGCGTTCGTTCAGCACATCTTTCTTCCACCAATCGGTAAGCAACGGAGTCAATGCGTACCTCCCTGCCCCGGCGATCCAAGATGGTCGTCGTGGCCGCTGATCCACTCCGAAACATCGGATACCGAATCCTCCGGCGCCAGCCACGCATAGCGTTGCTCGTTCACCTCCCAGGGTTCCGGCTCCCCATGCTCCAGCCGCATATAGGCGCGCGGGTACGCAGGACCGCCGAATCCGATCTCGTCCCAGGCGTACGGGTGGGAGTAGTACGCTTCGGCTGCGTCCTGCACCAGCAGCATCCAGAAACGATGCACCGGCATGCGCTCCCATATTTCATGCGCACCCTCAGGCTTACCGTCATGCAGTGTCTTCACCAGTTTGTCCTGCTCCAGAGGCGTCAGATCAAGAAAGCCTCGCCCATCTTTCTGCTTGGCGATTTCTTCGATCGCCTTCATTCCCAGGCGATAGGCTTCCTGATCCGGCGGCATACTTTCGTAGCGGTAGCCGTCAATTCGATTGTGGTAAAGACGATGGTCGACGGCAGGCACGATAGGAATTCGGTATTGTTCTGAACGATCGCTTTGCGGCAGAATATGTTCAAAAATCGCTTCAATCAGCGGAGCTTCTTCCGCAGTAAAGAATCGAAGCTGACGCGATCGGCTTATCCGTTCGACAACGGTTTTGCGCGTCGCTTCATCCCAATGCGCCTGCTGCCCAAGTGTGGAGAAGCCGGGATAATAGCCGGGTTGATCCTCGCGACGCCGCTTCATGGTTCCCTCCGAAACAGGCTCGCCATTATCCCGAGCATGCCGCACGCGCTGAACAGAAGAGGCGCCAGGATTGGCGGTCCGTACATGATGTTATAGAGCAGATGTTTTCTGCCGCCGGGACGCCGTAGTACGCCGCGCGCGTGGTAGAAAAAGCCAACTCCACCATCCAGAACGGCGGCAGCAGAGAGCGCAGGCAGCCAGGTTTGCGCCGCTTTTCTATTTCGCAGCGAAACGATGCCGGCACCCATCATCATGGGCGCCAGGATGACCGGAGTCCACTGTGCCTTGTAGCGGAAATTATTCTTGTAGTGAGAATAGAAAGCTTCGAAGCCGCTGAAAAATGCTGCGAATACGGTGGCGATGGCCATGTGCTTCTGAAAGCGTCCCTCGCGAAGATCCTGAGAAAAACTGATGCTTTCTGGTTTCGAGGCCTTTCCGGAAGGCAGCGCTACCGCCCAATGTTTCGCATGTGCGGCGCGGGGAATCCAGGCAACATCATCATCCGGCCTGTCCTGCTCACCTTCTCGCCGGAGATACGAAGCAATCAATCCCAGGTAGGCGCTAATTCCGAACAACAGCGGCGCAAACACCGGCGGCCCCATCACCATATTTGTCATGGGGAATCGCCATCCGCCCGGCTTGCGCGCAATGCCACGCAGATGAAAATAAAACCCGATCACTCCGTCTGCCAACGTTAACGCTGCGACGGGCCGCAATACACGTCGCGCCGCGCGCCCGCTGAAGAATCCCGCCACTCCGGCTGCACATAACAGGAGGCTCAGCGCCACGGGTGTATACATCACTCTGCGGCTATAGCTGCCGCGGTAATGCTCATACCCCACTTCGAGTCCAGTCATCAAGCTGGAAGCGCCGGCCAGCAACGCGAGACTGCGCTGGAACCTGCCCTCACGAATATGCTCGTCGAGTGCGAAGGCAGCGCCTTCCATTTCCTGAACTGCATTCTTTTCTGAGGAGTGGGCTTCCTTCTGGATATCGCCTGATCGCAGCGATTCCGAACGCTTCGTTGTTGCCTTATCCATCCGTTCTCCTAGCCTCTCCTCTGTTGCCGTGGTGAATGCGCTATACGACTTCGCGCACTTTATCTTCCAGGATTGTCTTGATGATTTTGTTGCGGTTCTTTTCACCTCGTACCAGGGCCTCGGCGAAATTGCGCGCCTGCTTGGTCGAGATATTTCCCGGAAGTGGCGGCTCATTCGGATCGACGACGCACTGCACAACCGCGGGACCCTTGTCCTGCAACGCGCGCCTCAAGATGGTGTCTGCCTGGTCAGGCTGCTCCAAGGTGTAACCCGCCACGCCGCAAGCCTCAGCCACTTTGGCAAAGTCGATGGGATGGAGGTCGACGCCAAATTCTGGATTCGCGTCTTCCACCATCTGCTCCCACTTGATCTGCCCCAGCACATTATTCTTGACGACGATGACCTTCACGTTCAGCTTGTATTTCGCCAGTGTTGCCAGTTCGCCCATCAACATCGTCAGGCCGCCGTCGCCAACCACACAGACCACCTGACGTCCTGGATACGCAACGGCTGCGCCGATGCTGTACGGCAATCCATTCGCCATGGTGGCCAGTGAGCCAGACAATGAAAATTTCATGTCTCCGCGCATTTCGATGTAGCGCGCGGCCCAGGTTGCAATTGTCCCGCTGTCGGAAGACACAATCGCATCGTCATTCAGTAATTTGTTCAGCGTGTAGGTCACCACCTGCGGTTTCATCGGCATATCCATCCGAGTGCCGCGCTTCTCCATGACTTCGTTCCAACTTTTCATGCGGTCTTGATAATCTTCAAGGAATGCGCGCCGCTTCTTCCGCTTCAGCAAAGGAAACAGCGCCGCCAGCGTGCCTTTCGCATCGCCCGCCAGTTCCACATCCACAGGATGCCTCAAGCCGATTCGAGCCGGATCAATGTCGATCTGGACACACTTGGCATTGCCGGGTTTAGGCAGAAATTCCATGTATGGAAAACTTGTGCCGACCATGAACAGCGTGTCGCATTCTTCCATCGCTTCCTGCGACGGGGCTGTACCCAGCAACCCGATGCCTCCTATGGCCAACGGATGCCGGTCCGGGATCACTGCCTTGCCCAGCAGCGCTTTTACGACCGGCGCTCCCAGCGTGTCGGCCACCTGAATCACTTCTTCACGCGCGCCCAGTGCTCCTGCGCCCACTAGCATCACTACTCGACTTCCGTCGTTCAGTATTGCAGCCGCTTGCTCCAGAGTAGTGTGCGTCGGTGTGGGGTGAGAGGGCCGGAATCGGTGCTCGCTATGATTCTTTATGTTGGCATCCGACCGTTTCGCGCTGGAGGCCGGCCATTCCTGAATATCTTTGGGAATGGTGATATGTGCGACACCGCGACGCGCGAATGCGGTACGAATCGCCTCATCGACCACCGGCTTGACATGCGCGGGACCCATGATCCGCTCGTTGTACACGGAAACGTCCATGAACAATTTGTCCAGGTCGACATCCTGCTGATAGTGGGTTCCGATCAAATCGTGAAAGGTGTGTCCTGTAATCGCGAGCACCGGATGGCCGTCGCACTTGGCGTCGTACAAGCCATTCAGCAGATGAATTCCGCCGGGTCCGGAAGTTGCCAGGCAAACGCCCAGTCGGCCGGTATATTTCGCATAACCCAGGGCCGCGAAGGCTGCCGCTTCTTCGTGACGCACCTGGATGAATTTCAACTTCTCCTGATGGGTTCTCAAACCCTCAAACAATCCATCGACTCCATCGCCGGGGAAGCCAAAAATCGTATCGACGCCCCAGGCGATCAGGCGCTCAAAAAGTACATCCGCAACTTGCTGGCTCATGGATTCACTTCCTTTAGTTTGGTCGCGAGGTAGGTCGCAGGAATCTGTTGTCCGCATCGCGAGAATGGTAGGCGATCGGCTACACAGCCGTGGGTGCTGTTAAAACACGCACCGATCATGTACTTGCCACACTTGGTTAGAAGACAATTTCACGATGCGGGATGTATCCATGCGCACTGCAGCAAAATCCTACGCGACACAACTCAATCAGGTCGCAGCGAATCCACCTTTGTGTGGAATCCATTTCAAGCAGCAGTGTTCGCGTCTACACCATTCCCACCGACGCACCGGAAGCGGACGGCACCATCGCCTGGAATTCAACAACAATGGTCCTTATCGAGCTGGCCGTCGGCGAAGTGCGTGGCATCGGATATACCTATGCGGATGCGGCAACGGGCCAGGTCGCGCAACACCTGCTCAAGACCATCCTCAACTCAGCCGATCCGTTTCAACATCCAAATTTGTGGATGCAGATGCAGCGTTCGGTGCGAAACCTCGGCAATCGCGGAATCGCAGCCATGGCCATCTCCGCCATTGATGTGGCATTGTGGGATTTGCGAGCCAAGTTGCTGAAGGTTTCGTTGGTTCAACTGCTCGGCGCGGCCCGAGAATCGATTGCAGCCTACGGCAGTGGAGGTTTCACCTCCTACGACGACCAACAACTGCAGTCGCAACTCGGCGGGTGGGCAGAAAAAGGCTTCCCTTTTGTGAAGATGAAAGTCGGCAGCCATCCGGATGACGATCCGCGACGTGTCCGGGTCGCGCGCAGTGCTGTTGGGGATAATGTGCAGCTATTTGTCGACGGCAACGGCGCGTACACGGCAAAGCAAGCGATCCGGCTGGCTGAGATATTCCATGAATCAAACGTGACCTGGTTTGAAGAGCCTGTCAGTTCAGACGACCTCGACGGCCTTCATTTCGTTCGCAGTCATGTGCCGGCGCCGATGGAGGTCGCTGCCGGCGAGTACGGCTACACCGTGCCCTACTTTGAAAACATGTTGGCGGCGAAGAGTGTCGACGTGCAGCAGGCCGATGCCACGCGCGCCCAGGGAATCACCGGGTTTCTGGCAGCGGTCGCGGTCTGCGATGCCCATCAGATTGCACTCTCCGCCCACTGCGCTCCCAGCATTCACATGCACGCATGCTGCGCCGTTCCCCGCGCGCGTCATCTGGAATTCTTCCACGATCACGCCCGCATTGAGCGCATGTTCTTCGATGGATTCTGCGAACCGCGACAGGGCCATATGTTTCCCGACTGGTCGCGCCATGGGTTGGGCCTGGAGTTGAAGGAAAAAGACGCGGAGAAGTTTCTGGTCTAATCGGTATTATGATTCTGTTTCAATCTGCGGCGAGAAGCTTTGCACCTTCACCCTTTCGTCGCATTCGTCGCTCCGTGCCAAACAAAAACGCTTCAGGGGAACGATCCAATGAAACTGCAAGGTAAAGTCGCCATCATCACCGGCGCGGCCACCGGCATCGGTAAAGCTATTGCCAAAGGCATGTCTGCGGAAGGCGCTGCGGTCGTCATCGACTACGTTGGCGCTCCAGACCTGGCCAACGGGGTCGTCAGCAGTATTCGAGGTAAAGGCAATAAGGCGATGGCGTTCGAAGCGGACGTTTCCAATCCCGAGCAGGTGAACGCGCTCGTCGAGCAAGCCATCAAGACCATGGGTCGCCTCGATATCTTCGTCAACAATGCCGGTATGGAGTCGAAACATCCCTTCACGGAATATCCATTTGAGTTGTGGCAGAAAGTGATTGCCGTAGATTTGACGGGTCCGTTTCTATGCGCCCAGGCAGCGGCAAAAGCGATGATCCAGCAAGCAAGCGGCGGCCGCATCATCAATATCTCTTCGATTCATGAAGACTTGCCGATGCCGACCAACGCTCCGTATTGCGCAGCCAAGGGCGGCCTTCGCATGTTAATGCGAACCATCGCGGTGGAACTGGCGCAGTACAAAATTACTGTCAACAACATTGCACCAGGCGCCATCTACACACCCATCGATGCGGATGTGGAAGCGAGCAAGAAGATTGAGTCGAAATTAATGGCGGAGATTCCCCTCGGCCGCTGGGGTAGGCCGGAAGAAGTGGCGGACCTTGCCGTATTTCTAGCATCCGATGCCGCCGGCTATTGCACCGGCAGCACCTTTTTTATCGACGGCGGAATGCTGCGACAATCCGGTAGCCTGTGACGGTTTATGGCGACGGAATGAGCCGCAATTGTGCTCCAACTGATCGGATCGTCCGCGGGGCTTTTCAAGGCTAGCTGAGCACTGTAGTTGGACGAAATCCGTCGTGCCAGTCTATTTTCGACTCACGTAAAGGGACAGCCAGCAGCGCATAGTAGTTGTCGCAAAGATATCCCTCGTACCCCATGGGCGTTCCATCCCACCGCCGCCAGTCATTCGATCGTCCCTGCGCGCCGCGTCCCGAAAATCCGCACTTGCCGTAGCCCTCGAGCATGGAAAAGAGAATTTTGTCCGCCTCGGCTTTGCGGCCCAAATCGTAGAGAGCGGCCAGGGTAAAGAAGGCAAAACTGCCAGTCGCTCCGCCGTTCTCATAATTCTGAAAGCCATCGGAGTTGTCGGGGAGTGCGCCGCAGCCGTAGATGCCTCCTCCTCGTTTGTCCACACAGTCCTTCAACGCAACGGAAACCAAATTCCCGGGCAATCCCATCGTGAACTTGTCGTAGCCGACCTCCTTCATCTTGGCCAACAGCTTGTCCATGATGTCGTTGGCCTGCGCCTTCGGGACCAGCCCGTAATGAATCGCAATGCTATTTACAAACAAAAAATAGTAGTCGTGCAGTTGTCCGTCGGCGCTGCGCCAACCGGCTAAAACTCCGGTCACGGGATTGTAGAAGGTCTTGTAATACACATCGCGCATCTTGTTTGCAGCCGCTCGGTAGCGCGACGCATCGTCATGTTTCCCAACCCGATCAGCCATCATCGTCATATCGCCCAACGCGCGATACGCCAGGGCGTTTGCGTACGCGTCCTCATAACCAAAGCCGATGGTATCCCACCAATTGGAGGGCCTGAATTTCGGATCACCATTGGGCCAAGTGCCGGAATTGCCGCTGACAATGTACTTGACCAGTCCATTGCCTGTGGCATCGGTGCCCAGCATGGATTCTGCCCATCCCTTCACGCCCGCATAGTTGGCGCGGAGCCACGCATCGCTCTTGCCCGCGCGTACGCAGTCGGCGGCCGCAATCAGCATGGAAGGATAGGTGTCCGAAGTTGAGGCAGGATGGTCCGGCACCCAGGGCAGCCCGTAGGCAAAGCCACCCGCCAACATCCGGTCCAGGGTTTGCCGCACCACATCGAGCGCCGTCAGTCCCTCAACCAGCGGCGGCGTCAACGCCGCAATGTCGGCAAATTCGTAATAGCAGAAGGCGCACGAATCGCTGGCCGTGTTGTTAGCCAGCGCTTGCAGTGATGGATTGAGTTGTAGCGCGTCCAGCCAGTTGCGACGGAACGCGTCGAAGCGCGGATCATCACCAACTCCCGGCAGTTCGGGATGAATCGCCGTCACCTCAAGCGTGTAGACGATACGCGGATGTTCGGGTGTTGCGCCGGGAAGCGCCAGCATGGCGGTCTGCTGCGGCCGATTCGATGTGTAGGTCAATCCCAGATCAGGCACAGTCGAGGTCAGGCGCATCGCACCCTGACAAGGGAAATTCAACAATGCCGGAGTGGCCAGCAGGTTATCGCTGCGGAACAGCCCAAGCACCGTGATGTGAACCTGGGATAAGTCGAAATGAAAGATCATGGGAGGCGGTTCGATCTCAGCCGACCATTCCGAGGTAATCACGATCCTGCTGCCTGAAAATGCAAACGTCCATACGGCTGGGGAAATCTTACCGGCCAACTTGCTGTGGTAGGCGACCTGCTGCAGCCCTCCGGAAGTGGAGAAGGATGCAGTGTAGCCGTCCAGCTCGCCGGTTTGGCCGATGATGTTAGCGCCGCGCCTGCCTTTTCCCAGGCCATCGACATTGAGGCTCACGAATGACGGCGCACCAGGCGATAGCTGAAACTCCATGCTGTTCGAGGCGAAATGCAATGCCGGCTGGCTATCGCCTGAAGTTTGGGCAGCCAAGGTATGCCGAGAAATCACCATGGCCGCCGTTGCGCCGAAAACCTTCAGGAAGTCTCTGCGTTTCAGCATCTCCCTTAGCTCCAATCTGTGCGTGCGTCGATGTGGGCTCGCAGCTATCGGCCAAGGGAACATCTCCATCGCGCTCGACCATTGCGTGCGGCATCCATTCTAAACTTTGATCGTCGAGCGCAGTTCCGGCGAGGCTCCGTCCACTAAGTGGATCGACGGATTGTCTCGCAGAATGTCCATGGCCGCCGTCACCATACGATCATCCATGTCCGATCCCTGGCGCAGCGGAACTGGATAGCTGACGACCACCTCCAGGCCGGTTGAAATCAACCGCAGCCGGGCGTACGGTTTAGGCACGTCGACGTGTACCCCCAGCAATTGTTCCAGCCCCGCATGCTGTCGTTCGAGAGAGGGCTTATATTCCGCATACAGCGTGTTGGCACTTGCGAGCAATGCTTTTTCCGCCAACGCCACATCGCTATCGGCACGCATGGGAAATCCGATCTCGCGCCACATGTAATCCGTGCCCGGAAATTGCTTGAACAAGGGACTGGTCTGAAACAGCACAGAGTTAGGAAACACAACAATTCGACCGGTAGGCTTCAACTCAATGCCGCTGCCCGCTAGTTCCATCAGGTAAAAACGAACCAGGCCGATATCGACCACATCTCCGGTTACGCTGTTGGCGCCGTTGTAGACAACGGTCACTCGATCGCCGACCCGCACTCCATAGCGCCCGACCAGAAAGAAATATGCTGCCACAGAAAGAATGACCGTCTGCAACGCCACCGCAACACCGGCGGTAATTAGCCCCGCATAGGTAGCAAGCGAGCTGAAGTCGCTGACAAATCCCAGCAGGACCACAACGAACATGCAGAAACCAGTAATGACCCGGCGCAGCACAAGGAATTGTCGCCGGCGGCGGCCATCGCGAATGTAGCGGAAGGTGGCACGTCGCCACAATTCGGAGAACAGCCAGATCAGCCCCAGCGCAATCAGCAGCGTTGCTACTCGCAGTAGTACGGATCGCAAAATCTCGCCGTATTCATGATCGACTGAATCCTGCAGCTGCTTCAGATTTGCCTGGCTCTGATCCATCAGGATCAGCTCCTGGCTCAGAGGTATGGTCGCCTCAGACAGCTGTTTAAAGTGCCGCACCAATTGGGCCGTGGCGCGCTGCTGTTGCTCGGGTGTTTGCTGCGATGCTGCCGAGTCGGGAGGGGCCTGATTGGAACTCTCCGCGACTGTCGGACCCGAGGGAGTACCGCTTTGAAGTTCCAGCTGCCCCTGATGCAGGGTCGAGCGCAACGCAGCTAGCAAGGGCGCTCGCAGGCGCTCAGTGTAACTTTGCAGCCTGGCAGTTTCGGTCCGCAACTGGTCCATGGAATGCAGACTGGTTCCCAGTCGGATCATCTGGCTAATTTGCCCCACCAGCCCTTCACTGCGCGCGTCGCCAAAGGCGGGCAACTGGATTTGTGAAGCGGGTGCAGAAGCTTTCGCCGGTAATTTGCTGGCCGTCGATCCTGTGGGAGTGACTACCGTCGGAACCGTCCGCTGCAGCGCGCGTAACTTCGAGCTCAGCTCAGTTGCAACTCCGTTGGCCGCGTCGGTCGAACTCACGAAGGACGTCAACTGCTGCAAGTTGTTTTGCAGCGCCTGGGCTAATGCGATCTGCCCCTGCAGTGTGTCTCGCTGCGACTGCAGCGCCGGCCGGTCCTTGGGACGCGCCGTCGCAATCTTTTTGTTGATTGCATCCAGATCGGCGTTAAAAGCCTGCAGCTTGGCATCGACATTTTGCTGCAGCTTCATAAGGTTCTGCGAATCCACTGCACCCGGCACATTCCCTGGTTGGGGCGCAGCCTTATTGGACGAATCGGCAAGTAGCTCGGCCTGGGCCAGTGCGGATTTGAACTCCAGGTTCACCACTTTGCGGGAGATTTCCTGCCCATTGGAAACAAACAACTCATCGCCGGGCACAACCGCATACGCGTCTGCACCATCCCACAGACGCGACCATTGCAACACCCGATTTACATGGTTCAGTACCTCAACTTCGTTAATCGGCGCGGTAGCAGGCGGCTGAGTCTGAGGCGGGGTGGTTGCGTTCGACGCGGTTTGAGTTGGCGCAGCGGATTGTCCGTCGGCAGTAATCCATCCCAGCAAAGCAAATATGCCGACGGAAAGTACGAGCGAGCGCAATCGGTTGGGTAGAACCCGCATAGAAACTCCAGGAATTGAACTCATGATCGATGATGGGGACGCGTCAGCTATCGGCAGAAAGGTTTGTAGCAGAGCATTGATTTCGCCATTGGCTATTTTTCACGAGATACAACGAAATCGGGTACCCACAATAGCGCCCGCTTGAACTCAGAGTCTGGCAACCCGGAAAGATTGCCGCGCGCTGCCTCTGCGTGGGCATCCGCCACTTGGATGGCGTAATCAAGCGAACCATTGCGCTGCAGGATAGCAAGGATGCGCTCGTGCCCAACTCGCTCAAAGCCTCGGTCTTCAATCACCGCCAGAATGTCGGCTCGCTCCTCAGCGGTGCCATGTTCCAACGCATGCACCACGGCGAGGGTAGCTTTGCCTTCGCGCAGGTCGCTGGCCGTCGGCTTTCCCAGTACGGCTTCACTGGCAGTCAAATCCAAAACGTCATCGACAATCTGGAAAGCAAGGCCGACGTTGCGTCCGTAATCTCCCAGGGCCTCTTCCATCCCCTGCGATGCCTCTGCCAGAACACAGCCCAACTGCATGGAGACGCGAAACAAGCAGGCCGTCTTGCGATAAATCAGCTCAAAATAATCATGCTCGTTCAGCGCATTGCCCAGACTTTCCATCTGTAATAACTCGCCCTCGACCATTTGCTGCGTCAAGCCAATCAGCAAGTCCAGAATGCGAAAATTGCGCTCCTCCAGGGCGACGCGGAAGGCCTGCATATACAGCCAGTCACCGGCGAGGACACATTTGGAGTTGCCCCATTGGGTGTTTGCGGAGGGTCGCCCTCGACGAATATCAGCCACGTCGATAATGTCGTCATGCACCAGGGTGGCGGTATGAATCATCTCAATGACCGCGCCCAGGCGAATGCTGCTGTTGCCGTTGTAGCCCAGCGCTTTTGCCGCCAGCAACAGTAGAGCCGGTCGAATCCGCTTGCCGCCGCCTTCACGCAGGTATCCGGCGATTTCGGTGATGGAATCGACCTCGGAAGCAGAAAGACGCTCGAATTCCTGCTCTACCGCGACCAGTTCGTCGCGCAGCAGGTCGAACACTTCTTTCGCAGTCGTAATGGCCGTTGTGCTCAAACCCTTTCCATCCTCGCTAACCTGCCCGCGCCCAAATTCGCCGAACGCCACAGCGTAATAGGTGCGGCGCGTGGTGTCGGCTAATTGGAACGATAATTCGTAAACTGCAGGTCAATCCCAAAATCGTGTTTCTTCAACATTGCAATCATATCCTGCAGGGTGTCCCGGTCCTTGCTGCTGACCCGTACCGTGTCGGCCTGAATGGTCGCCTGCGCCTTGCTTTTTGAATCCTTGATCAGCTTGACGATCTCCTTCGCCTTCTCGATCGCAATTCCCTGCTGCAGGGTTATCTTCTGGCGAACACTGGAGTTGGAGGCCGGCTCAATCTTGCCGTAGGTCAACGCTTTCAGCGACACTCCCCGCTTGGCCAGCTTCTGCTGCAGAATTTCTGTAACCGCTTTCAGCTTGTATTCGTCGCTCGAGGCTAACTGGATCGCTTCTTCCCCCTCCAGCTTGATTTCAGAATGCGTATCCTTCAGATCGAAGCGTGTCCGAATCTCCTTGGAGGCCTGATCCACCGCATTCAAAACTTCCTGCGCATCCACTTTGCTGACAATATCGAACGAATTCTCTGTCGCCATACTTGCCTGTCCTTGCTGAATTCAATTCTCTACTTGAAGCCTGATGTCTGTCTTGCTCTCGCCGGCTCGCAACATACTGGTTCGCGACAGACCAAAAAACCTATAGAAGTTTTCTGTCGTCGTCAAAGCCATGGTCTCATAGTCGGAGCCGCGAACCTCCGCCAGCTGCTGCGCTACCCGTTGCACCATGGCCGGCTCGTTCCGTTTGCCGCGATTGGGAACCGGCGCCAGAAAGGGCGCATCCGTCTCAATCAGCATTCGATCCGCCGGTAATTTGGCTGCCACGTCTCGGATGGGTTGCGCCTTAGGAAAGGTGATGTTGCCGGCGAAGGAAACGAGAAAGTTCATGTCCATCGCCTGCTCCGCGTGCTCATATTCGCCGGCAAAACAGTGCAGCACCCCACCCAACCCCGTTGCGCGCCAATGCTCGTCAAGCAGCCCTAGGGCATCGTCCCAGGCGTTGCTACTGTCAGCCGAAGCCCGGCAGTGAATCAGGATTGGGAGTTTATGAGCGGCGGCGATCTTCATCTGGTCTACGAAAACGCGCTGCTGAATCTCACGCGGCGAATGATCATAGAAATAGTCCAGGCCAATCTCGCCGACTGCAACCACTTCCAGCTCAGCTGCCAAAGTATCTAGCTTTTTCAGGGCGCTATCGTCCGCGAGATTTGCTTCGTGCGGATGAATTCCAGCGCTGACAACAATCTGTGGCATATCCAAGCGGGCTCGATATTCCCGGCTTAGATCGAGCGCAGCATGCATGGTATCCGGACCTTCGCCAATACCGACCGCCAGAATGGTTTCCACGCCAGCCTCGCGGGCGCGCACCAGCATCGCTTCGCGGTCTTCGGCGTAGCGGTCACTGTCTAAATGTGCGTGCGAGTCGACCAGCATGGGGAGTTCCCTACCTATTTGAGTCGTGCACCGATCTCTACGTCTTCCAAAAATCCGGCAAGGACCGGCTTGCCCTTTTCTCCGAGCGAAGCTGCGACGATCATGCCATTTGATTCCAACCCGCGCAGCTTTCGCGTCGCCAGGTTTGCGACGATGACCACTTTGCGTCCAATCAGGCTTTCGGGGGTATAGGCTTCGGCAATTCCAGCGAGGATTTGCCGCTGCTCATAACCCAGGTCCACTTCAAGACGCAGCAGGCGATCTGCTTTCGGTACTCGTTCTGCTACGCGAATGATCGCGACGCGCAAGTCGACCTTAGCGAAATCTTCAATGCCGATTTTTGGTTCTGGAGGCACCGCGGGGGCAACGGGCTCGACGACCGGTTGCGGCGACGGGAGCGGATCGGAGATCGCGCTCACGTCACTCACCTGCTGGTTGGCAGCGGCTTGTTGCGCGACGGCATCCACCTCCTGCTCAGGAGACAGCCCGGTTGCGGAAAACGGCTCAGGCACATGCGGAGGCGGTGCTTGCTCCGCTTGCCTTGAAACTTTGCTGTTGGGAACAGGCTCTGGGTCCGCCGCTGCGGCTTGTGCCTCCCCCGTCGCCGTGACGACGCGATCCTCTTCCATATTCTTCATACGCTCTATCGCTTCCTTTTCTGCGCGGGGAAATACTGAACCTAGTTCGCCAAGCTTGATACCTGGCGGCAGCCCACCCCACTGCAAATCTTTCAAATCCGCCTTGGTGATGGCGCCCAGTCCAAGCTGCTGCCACACCTTCGTCGCCGCTTCCGGAATCACCGGATAGACCAGCGCCGTGATCATGCGGATCGACTCGGCCGCGGTATATAAGATGCCGGCCAGCTTGGCACGGCTCTCCGCGTCTTCCTTGGCCGCAACTTTCCACGGAGCTTGCGCCGTAATGTAGCTGTCGACGGCGGCAATTGCAGACCAGGCATTTTCCAATGCGCGCGAAAAATCAAACTGTTCCAGTCGCTGATCGAACTGCTCCGACTGCTGTTCTAGGATCCCTCGAATGCCGCTATCTGCAGCCGCGCCCTCCGGCACCACGCCATCGAAATACTTCACAATCATCGCCAGCGTGCGACTGACAAGATTGCCATATCCATTCGCCAGGTCCGCGTTATAACGCTGCACCAGCGCGTCGAAACTAAAGCTGCCATCCTGCCCAAACGTCACTTCCCGCAACAGGAAATACCGCAACGCGTCCGCGCCCAGGACATCCAGCACCGTCTCCGCACGCACAATGTTGCCGCGCGACTTCGACATCTTTGACTGCTCAAACAGCAGCCATCCATGCGCCACCACGCTCTTCGGCAACGGCAGTTCAGCCGCCATCAAAAATGCCGGCCAGTACACGCAATGGAAGCGGCTGATCTCCTTGCCAATCAGGTGCACATCTGCCGGCCAGTACTTGTTGAAGTTCGCGCAGTCCTCGCTGCCGTATCCCAGCGCTGTAATGTAGTTCGCGAGCGCATCCATCCAGACATAAATGACGTGTTTTTCATCGCCCAGCACAGGAATGCCCCAGTTGAAACTGGTGCGGCTGATCGACAAATCGCGCAGTCCACCCTGCACAAACGCCACCACTTCATTGCGCCGCGCTTCCGGTCGAATAAAATCCGGATGCTGCTCGTAATACTCCAGCAGCTTGCGCTCAAACGCCGACAGCTTGAAAAAATAATTCTCTTCGCTCACCGTCTCGGTAATGCGGCCACAGTCCGGGCACGGTGTTCCCGGCGGCCCTTCCACATACAACTCATCCCACACGCAGTACTGGCCGGAATAGGTGCCTTTATAAATGAACCCGCGCTTCTGCAACTCGGCAAACAAGTGCTGCACGCCGCGCTTATGCCGCGGTTCCGTGGTGCGAATGTAATCGTCGTAGGTGAGCCCCATGCGGTCCCACAAGTCCGCGAAACTCGCCCGACACCTCCGCCGCAAATTCCTGCGGAGTTTTGCCGGCCTTGGCTGCCGAGCGCTCAATCTTTTGCCCGTGCTCGTCTGTACCGGTCAAAAACAGCACATCGTACCCGCGCATGCGCTTCCACCGCGCCACCGCGTCCGCAGCCACTGTCGTGTACGTGTGCCCAAGGTGAGGCCGCGCATTCACGTAGTAGATAGGCGTGGTGAGGTAATACGTCGGCTTTGTATCCTGCTTTTTTTCCTGGATTGGCATGAATTAGGCGTTCTTCGCTCGCGCATAAGGCTGCAGAGCGAGTCTCCTTCATCTTATAACGTTTCGTCCGTGCGACTTGGGATCGTCGTTCCACCGGCGGCGCGCGTAGCCACATGCAAACGCACTGCGAAGGTACACCATCGACGCGTCGCAAGTGTCGGTCTCTGCTAAAATTTGCTCTAACCCATCGAATCGCGAACCGGTCGCCGCGGCGGCTTGAGCGCCCACGAAAGACCCTTGTGTATCGCACCTATCGACAAATTCTATTTGAGCGCTTTCGCGCAGTCCTGCTGGAAAAATTCCAGGTAGAGATCCCTCGCCTCACCGTGGAAGAGCCTCCCAAGGTGGAGATGGGTGACTACGCCCTGCCGATCGCCTTTGAGCTGGCGCGTACGCTGCGCAAAGCACCTCGCAAAATCGCAGAAGAATTGGTTTCCGCCATAGGCACCATCCCGGGATTTACTGGATTCGAAGTCGCAGGAGCCGGATACATCAATTGCCGACTCGATCGCAACCTGGCCGCGCACGCTCTGGCGGCGCAGATGGAATGCCTGCCGCAGGAGAAGGAATTTATTCTGGTGGAACACACCAGCATCAATCCCAATAAAGCCGCGCACGTGGGCCACCTGCGCAATTCGATCCTGGGCGATACCCTGGTGCGCATGCTGCGCGCTGCCAATTATCAGGTGGGCGTGCAGAACTACATCGACAACACTGGCGTCCAGGTCGCGGATGTGGTGGTCGCTCTCATACATCTGCGCGGTATGGATCTGCCAGCGGTTGAACGCTGGATCAGCGAACGAGCCGCGCGCGGTGAACGTATCGATTTTGCCTGTTGGGATCTGTACGCCCACGTTTCGCAATGGTATGACGCAGAAGAAAGCGAGAAACAAGCGCGCAAACAAATTCGTCTCGATACGCTGCATGCGCTGGAAGCGGGCAGCAATGAGACTGCCGCTATTGCAGACTTAGTTTCGACGGCAATTCTTGCGCCGCCATCTTGAAACCATGATGCGGCTTGGCATCGAGTACCAATTTCTGCCGCGTGAAAGTGAAATTCTTCACCTGCATTTCTGGAATGCGGCCTTTGCGCTAATGAAAGAAAAAGGCGTTCTCTACGAGGAGAAGGAAGGCAAGAATGCCGGCTGCTGGGTGATGCGTCGCGCTGGAACCGCGGGCGCGGACGGCGAAAATCCAGATGAAGAAGCCAAAGTCATCGTGCGCTCCAACGGCACCGTCGGCTACGTCGGCAAAGACATCGCCTATCACTTGTGGAAGTTCAACAAGCTCGGCCTCGACTTCGGCTATCACCTGTTCCACATCTATCCTGACGGGGATCGCTGCTGGATCTCCTCCGAGCACAACGACGAGCCTGCATCTGGATTGCCGCATTTCGGACACGCCGACGCCATCTACAACGTCATCGACGCGCGCCAGGCCGATCCGCAGAACAACGTGATTGAAGCGTTGCGCGGCATGGGATTCACAAAAGAAGCCGACAACTATCATCACTTTTCGTACGAAATGGTGGCTCTGACACCGCGCTGCGCCATGGACCTTGGCTACGTGCTTTCCGAAGAGGATAAGGGCCGCGCCTACATTGAAGTTTCCGGACGCAAGGGCTTCGGCGTGAAGGCCGATGACCTGATCGACAAGCTGATCGCTTCTGCGCTGGCAGAAGTGAACGCGCGGCACCCCGACTTAAGCGAAGACGAGCGGCAAAACATCGCCCGGAAAATTGCCGTCGGCGCGCTGCGCTATTACATGCTGCGCTACACCCGCAACACGGTCATCGCGTTTGATTTCCAGGACGCACTCAGCTTTGAAGGAGAAACCGGACCGTACGCGCAATATGCCGTGGTCCGCGCCGCGAATATTTTCCGCAAAGGCGGACATCACCGCAGAGGAAGCGCTACACCAATTTGAAGCCTGTCGATGCCACGACATATTTCACCGGCGAAGACGGCGACAGCCTTTGGGAGCTGTGGCTGCTGGCGTCGAAGTCCGTGCACGTGCTGGAGCGCTCCATCCAGACCACCGAGCCGGCCTACCTAGCGAAGTATGCGTTTCAACTGGCGCAGCAATTCAGCAACTTCTACCATCGCCACCACATTTTGACGGAGAGCGATCCAGCACGGAAAACATTGTTGCTGGCCACCGCCGCCGTCGCCCAAAGAGAACTGCTGCGTACCCTAGGCTGGATGGGCATCGAAGCCCCGGATGTGATGTGATCCGTTCGTAGGCCCTGAGAGTCATTCTGAGCGAAGCGAAGAATCCAGAAGAAATACGCGAGGTCATTGCAGCGTTCACCCTCTGGATTCTTCACTTCGTTCAGAATGACAATACTTTTGCCGGGAGTCTTGCTTTATTTCTCGTAGCTCCGCACCCACTCCACAATGCTGCGAACAGCCACGCCAGACGGCCCTTTTGCGATCCATGGCTTTGAGTCTTCCACCCACGCGACGCCGGCAATATCGAGATGCAGCCACGGCGTCTCATCGACAAATTCCTTTAGGAACATCGCGGCCGTAATGGCGCCCCCGTAGCGACTGCCGCCCGTGTTGGTGATATCCCCGATGTGAGAGACAATCATCTCGCGATATTCATCTTCAACCGGCAAACGCCAGAATCGCTCGCCGGAAATCGCCAGCGCTTTCCTGAAATGTTCGTAGCTATCTTCATCGTTGGCGAACACGCCCGCATTCACCATGCCCAGCGCCACCACGCAGGCGCCGGTCAAGGTCGCGGCATCAATCAAATGGGTCGCGCCCAGTTGCTTGGCGTAATGCAGACCATCGGCCAGCACCATGCGGCCTTCTGCGTCGGTGTTCAACACCTCAATCGCCTTGCCGGACATGGCAATCGCCACGTCTCCCGGCTTGTACGCTTTGCCGGAGGGCATATTTTCCGCCGAGCAGACAATCCCAATGACCCGCACGTTGGGCTTGAGTTGCGCGATCGCGCGCATCGCTCCAATCATGGCCGCTCCGCCCGCCATGTCGTATTTCATCTTCTCCATGCCGTCGGAAGGCTTGATGGAAATACCACCGGTGTCGAACGTAATCCCCTTGCCCACCAGCGCGAGTACGGGTCCATCCTTAGCGGCATCTTTCGGCTCATACCGCATCACGATCAGCGCCGGCGGCTCGTCGGAACCCTGTGCGACCGCCCAGAATGCTCCCATCTTCAGCTCTTTGATTTTGTCTGTGCTATAGACCTCGCAGGGCAATCCCTGCTCTTTGCACATCGCGGCAGCACGCTCGCCTAGAACTGTCGGTGTCAGCTTGTTGCCAGGCTCGTTGACCAGCGCGCGCGTAAAGTTTTGCGACTCGCCCAGGATTACGCCCTCGCGGAATGCCGCTTCGATCGCTTTTTTATCCGCGCTCACAGGAGCTACCACGGCGAACTGCTCGATCGAGCGATCTTTGCGGTCGGATTTGTAGGTGTCCGGATCGAAGTCGCCGACAAACGCTCCTTCCACCGCGGCGCGCGCAGCGGCGGCCAGTTCCAGTCCCTCGTGTTCCGGCAACACAAACGTCACCCGGCGAATTTTGCGTGGCTTGGCAAATCGAACCGCAACGCCCGCAGCTTTGCGAATTTCCGAAAGCGACAGCTTTGCAGCTTTCGCCACTCCAATGATCAAAAGCCGCTTGGCTTTCAGTTCCGCCGGCGCATGCAGCAAAAGAGCCTCACAGCTGGTCGCGGAGAATTCACCACTTTTTAACGCCGGTTTGTCGGCACCTGCTACGGTGGCGTCTTTGGTCAATAGAACCGGGTCGGCCGCGGCATTCTTGTCTTTCGAGGTGGAGGCATCCGCAGCCAGCACCACCAGTAATTCCGCTTCGAGAGACTGCAGCGCTCCAAACTTCAGGTCAGTTTTCATTTGAAATTTTGTGTTCCTTTCAGATCTTCGGCGTAACTTTTGCCCCCGCGTTAGGCATTGCGACGC
Organism: uncultured Acidobacteriota bacterium; assembly: GCA_963737095.1. Classification (GTDB taxonomy): domain Bacteria; phylum Acidobacteriota; class Terriglobia; order Terriglobales; family Acidobacteriaceae; genus JAKAAZ01. The sequence continues at coordinate 36,212 of CAVTRK010000008.1, read as the reverse complement.
TTGCTGGCGGCGATGGCACTCCGGGCGTCCCGGTCATCTTCACGGCGGCGCTCAGTCTCGCGCTTATCCCAGTTTTGTTTTCCCTTAGCGACGGCAATCTCACATTTCACGCGACCGTTGCGAAAATAAAGCCGCGTCGGAATCAATGTCAGCCCCTTCTGCTGCACCTTGCCCAGTAGCTTACGCACTTCCTCGGCGTGCAATAGCAGTTTGCGTGTCCGCACGGCGTCGTGGCTGGTGTAGCCGCTGTGGGAATAGGGGCCAATATGCAAATTCAGTAAAAATGCTTCTCCATCCTTGACCAGGCCATAAGCGTCGCGCAGATTCGCTTTGCCTTCGCGGATCGACTTCACTTCTGTCCCGCGCAACACCACGCCCGCCTCAAACTTTTCCAACAAAAAATAATTGTGGCCAGCCTGACGGTTCTGGGCCGCATCTCTCTCACCAGAAGCAACCGGGTCGCGCGGCTTGGGCTTCTTCGGCGGATTTGGAACCAGATTTGTAGTTGAGCGTGGCATGATTGAACGTTTTCCGCTTCACGCAAATGCGAAGAAGGCTAGCGAGTTGGCGGCGCACCAGGATGGAAGGGTTTGCAGGCTGCCTTCCGCTGCTTCGATTCCGCGAAACTCGCTGCAATTTCTCATGCTAGCACGCGAATCAGGCAACTTCTTTGGCGAGTGGATAACCGAATGCGCGCCCGGCCAGTCCAACTCCCCAATGGTATAGTGATGGTAACGAACCGCTGCATTGGCTCGGACGAAACAGTCACTCATCGTTCGGGTTTGTTCAAAATGCCGGGATGCGCTGAATTCATGCATTTGCCCTTTAATCTTTCTCGCGATTGGAATTTTGATATCGCCGCAAGTTCGCACCCGCTCGCATGTCCGAATGACGTTCCTTCGTCCTGCGCGCACCCCAGACTGCCCCTTTCCTGTTCCATGCGTCTGCTCGGATGGATTTGTTTTTTCGTGGTCGCGTTCGCCATCCAGGGTACGCTGTCTCCGCTGCATGCAGACGAAGCCAAAAAACTATTTAAGCAAGGCAAACAGGCTGAGATTCGCGAAGACTACATCACCGCCTATCAGGACTATCGACAGGCGTGGCTGGCCAAGCCCAAGGACATGGAATACAAGGAAGCCTATACCCGGCTTCGCTTCCAGGCCGCCGCGCAGTATGTCGAAATGGGAAAAAAGCTGCGCGATCAAGGAAATCTGAACGACGCGCTAACGGATTTTCTGCGCGCGCTCGAGATCGATCCCACGTACGAGGAAGCTCGCCAGGAGGCGGATCGCACCCGGGCACGTATCAATGGCACCCCAGTGCCGCATGCTGAATCCGAGACTTCCGACGTCACCTCCGCCAAGGCGCAACGGGCGTTGCAGGACCTGGGCGGTCCCCTGCAGTTGAAGCCGCTGTCCGATGAGCCATTGACGATTCACATGGTGGCCGACACCAAGGAAATTTATAAGACCATCGGCAAACTGGCCGGAATCAATGTTCTGTTCGACCCCGACTATACTTCGAAGCGCATCCCGATCGATCTCGATCGAGTGACGCTCGCCGACGCTCTCCGGAGCGTCGCTTTCGTATCCCAGACATTCTGGCGTCCGGTCACCTCCGACACTATCTTTGTGGCCGCCGATACCCGCACCAAGCGCACCGAATTGGAAGCCCAGGCGGTACAGACGTTTTACCTGGGGAACATCACCCAGGCCAACGATTTGAATGAAGTGCTAAACGCCGTCCGTAACCTGATGGACACAACCGTGAAAATGCAGGCGGTGCCCAGCCAGAATGCCATCGTGATGCGCGGCACTCCGGATCAACTACTGCTGGCGCAAAAGATCATCGACGATTTGGATAAGGCCAAGCCGGAAGTGGTGGTCGATATCGCGGTACTTGAGGTGAACAAGGACCTGCTCCGCAACATCGGTCTGCAACTGCCCGGGTCGATCGGCGTGCAACTGCAAAGCTCGACCGCCTCCACCACCACGGGAACAACGGGCACCACCAGCACAACCTCGACGACCAGCACCACTTCAAGCAGCAGCGGCTTGACCTTGAATGATCTGGGGAATCTAAACGCCACCAATTTCGGCATCAGCATCGGCGCGGCCACGTTGAATATGCTGCTGACGGACGCGGATACGCGCGTGTTGCAAAATCCACAGATTCGCGCGGTGGATGGGGAAAAGGCGACTCTAAAGATCGGATCGAGAGTTCCAATTGCCACTGGATCATTCTCGCCAGGCGCCGGAATTGCCGCTGCCGGTATCAGCCCCCTGGTCAGCACCCAGTTCTCCTACATCGACGTTGGCGTGCAGATCGAAATGCAGCCGACCATCCACTATGACGGCGACGTCTCCATGAAACTTCACATCCAGGTGTCGAACATTACCAGCTACAGCAACCTGGGTGGAATTGAACAGCCTGTGATTGGGAACCAGGAACTGCAACAAGTCATCCGCATGAAGGAAGGTCAGGCCAACCTTCTAGGTGGCATTCTGCAGCACTCCGAAAGCAAGACCGTGGGTGGCACTCCCGGACTGGGCGAGATTCCCTTGCTGAAGTACATGTTCAGCTCGCAGCAAACTGAAACCGTGAATGACGAAATTGTCTTCGTGCTGATTCCGCACCTGGTTCGCGGCATAGATTTAAGCCCGCTCAACTTGCGCACCATCGACACCGGAACCGGCTCTAACGTAAGCCTGCGAGAGATTCCGCAAACTCAGGATGTTTCCTCGGCATTGATCACTCGTACCGGCCACAACGCGCTGACATTTGAACCCAGCACCCCGCCTGCGGGCGCTGCCGAGGCCGCGACTCAAGCGGTGACGCAGATGGCGCAGAATATGGACAATGCCGGAGAGAATCCTGCGGCTGCCGCTGCGGGCTCTCCAATGACGCTTTCATTCGCGCCGCAACAAAGCGTGCATAAAGTTGGAAGTACGTTCCAGATGCAGCTAGACCTCTCCGGTGGTCACGATGTCTTCTCGGTACCGATGCAGTTACACTACGATCCCAAGGTTCTCGAGCTGGTCAATGTTGACACCGGCAATCTGCTGGCAAAAGACGGCCAGACCACGGCCACCGTACATCGCGATGAAGGCAATGGCGACGTCACCATCAGCACCTCCCGCCCGCCAGGTGTGAAGGGCATCACCGGCAACGGCAATCTGGTGACGCTCACCTTCACCGCCAAGGCTCCGGGAGATGCCACCGTGCAGGTGACCAAAGTAGCGGCGCGCAACAGTGCGCAATCGATCCTGCCCGTGCTTGCGGGCTCCCCAGCTATCGTGCATGTGCAGTAAGCTGGAGAAGTAGGGAGCGTTTCGCAATGGAGTTGAATCGGATGCATGCGAATCGCGGAAACCGTGAGGATAGATTCGCGCGTTGGAATCCCCGCGCGGAAGCGATTTTCGGTTCACGTTCAAGTCGACAGAAATCCATCCTCGGCCGACCACTCCGGAGCGAGTTGGGTTTGACGTTGGTCGAACTGATCGTGACGGTGGCAATTCTCTCGATCCTGGCCTCCGTCGCCTATCCGATCGCGCGCTTTCAGATCAAGCGACAAAAAGAACAGGTTCTTCGCGACGACCTTTGGACCATGCGGCATGCCATCGACAAATACAAAGACGCCGCGGATCGCAAGGCCTTTCGAGTTTCGATCGACAGTAATGGATATCCGCCAGACCTGGATACTTTAGTCAATGGTGTGGATGTGCAAGGCAAGAAGGTAAAATTTCTGCGCCAGATTCCTGTTGACCCAATGACTGGGAAAAAAGACTGGGTGCTGCGCTCGATGCAGGACGATCCCGACAGTGATTCCTGGGGCGGCCAGGATGTGTTTGACGTGCACTCCGCCTCCGACGGAACAGCTCTGGATGGGACAAAGTACAACACATGGTAGCCGCGAGACAATCGATGTCAGAATCATTCCGCACCATGCTTTTCAAACGCCGACGCAGGTACCTCCCTGCGACCAACGGAAAGCTGTCTGGCGGTCAACGCGGCTTTACGCTGGTGGAGTTGATGGTGGTGATGGCCATCATCGCCGTCCTCATGGCTGTCGCTGTTCCCAGTTTTATCTCTGCCATCCGCAGCGCCAGAGAAGCGGCCCTGCGCGAAGACCTGCACACCATGCGCGATGCCATCGAGCAATACACCGAGGATAAAGAAGCGGCCCCACAATCTCTCGACGACCTGGTGCAGGCTGGCTATTTGAAGTCACTCCCCATCGATCCCATGACGCATAGCAACACCACCTGGGTCCCCGATCAGGCGGATACCTACAGCAGTGTCGATCAGACGCAGACGGGTATCAACGATGTGCACAGCGGTTCAGAGCTGGTCGGCAGCAACGGCGAACCCTATTCGCAATGGTGAACGAATCTGAAAGACTGACACCGTGACCGATCCGGATATCTCTTCCCCTACCCAACCCAGTCAGGCTCGCCGTCTATCGCGGTTACGTTCATCTGCAGTCAGTTCGTGGCGAACGATTTGCGGACCATCCTGCGCCCGGGTTGGCGGGACTTCTGCTGACTTGTGTCGGATATGGCCTGGAAGGCGCAGAGCTCGCCCTAGCGATGATCATTGCAGGCGGAACATTTCTCGGCATCGATCGCTCCACCGAACATTTGAAAGCCGCGGTCCGCAATGGTTCCTGCGACTTTATGGTGAACACGCTCGATGAATCGCTGCGCGTGCTGAAGAACGAAGTGCGCAAGAAGAAGGCGCTCTCTGTGGGGCTGCTTGGAGAAGCCACAGAAATTCTGCCCGCTGATGGTTGAGCGCGGAGTCCAGCCTGACCTGGTCGCCGATTGCGCGCCGTCCAACAGCGGAACGGCTCCTGCCTATCTGCCTGCGCTGTTCACATTCATCGAGCGCGGCGCGATTCAGATCGACCCGCGGACGGCACTCGTTTTTGATCCCGAAGATCTTCTTGAAGTGAATTGGACCGCCGCCAGCGTTACAGACCTGCGGCAGATGGATGAGCTTGCATTGCAACAACTGCCTGCAGCCGATTCAATTCGTCGCCGATGGCTGCAGCATGCTCCCCAATACTTCCATCGCCAGCGGCCCTTGCAACGCGTTCTAGAAGTGCGGCAGGAAGAACTGGATCGCTTCATGCCTGCGCTCAAGGGCGCGATTTCCGCAGGAAAGATTCAACCGCCTGCGACTCTCACCTGGCAAGCCCGTAATGGTTCAAAGCAATCGATCGCGCTGGAGCCGTGAAAATTCTGCGGCCGAATTAGCTCGACTCCGCGGCGGACTTTTTCGCGGCTTCGGCGATCCCCTGGATCGCTTTCCACAACGCCGAAACACCTCGCCCATCTTTGGCGGAACAGACCAGAATGTCATCCGTCTCCAGCGCTTCTCGCAGCCGCCGGGTCGCCACCACGCGCTGATTTCCTGACAGCTTATCCGCCTTGGTTCCGACAATAATTCGCGGGCGATGAATGCTGTCCAGATATTCCGCCAGCATTATGTCGCCGGGTTGCGGCGGCACATTCATATCGACCAGGCAAACGCAGGCGACCAGCGTTTCACGCTCGGCAAGATAGGGATTGATGAATGCCGGCCATTCGGCACTGATGGAGCGTGAAATTTTGGCGTATCCGTAGCCGGGCAGATCGGCCAGGATCAGCTCCGGACGCGGCTGCGACCCAACTTGCAGCGCGAAAAAATTGATAGCTCGCGTTCTTCCGGGCGTCGACGAAACCCGCGCTGCGGGCTCGCCTAACAGGGCATTGATCAAGCTGGATTTGCCCACGTTGGATCGCCCCAGAAACGCAATCTCGGGCGCCGAGGTTGGCGGAAATTGCGCCGCACTGGTGGCCGACAATAGAAACGTAGTTTGATAGCGAAACATCGGGCACCTGACTGTATCTGTTGCTATCGAGCGGAAAGTTCTTGCTGCGGAGTCGGATCGTGAGCCCGCAGTTCGGCCACAATTTCTGCTGCCGCCTTGCGAGCCAGATCGTCTTTCTCGCGGGGAAAGGAAATTGCACCTACGCGCGCGTGGCCGCCTCCGCCATAGCGTTCGCAGATTACCGCCAGGTTCACCATCTGTTCTGCAGGAACGCGCGTCCACGGATTTGACCCGACCGCAATCTTGGTGCGGAAACTGGAGCGGCTGAGACCAATACTGTACGTCGCCTCCGGGTGCAGATAGTACGGAATAAATTTGTTGTAACCTTCCAGCGGATGATCGGTGATGTCGAAATAGATGGTTCCCTGCTCACACTTGGAGCGTTCGCGAATCAGTTCCAATGCCTGGTAATGGCGTTCCAGCAGACCGGGGATCAGGTCGCGCACGAACGGCTGATCCAGGACTTCCGACAGGCTCATTTCCGTCAGCAGTGGAATCAATTTGGGAACAAAGCGGGGATCCTGCGCCGATTCGATCGCCATGGTCAGCTTCATGGCAGGCGCAGCCATTTCTACAGCACTTTCTGCGCTTTCGTAATGCGCGCCATCCACAATGTCGGCCCATCGAATTAGTTCGGCCACCGGAGAGGCGTCAAATCCAAAATGGGTTGCAGCAATATGCGCAATGAATCCAGTACAGGAAACATAGTCGGGATCATAGAATTTTCGCTCGCGAATCGCCGGGTCTTTCTGTTGATCCAGGAAGTGTTGATGGTCCTGTGGAGTAAGAAACGCGCTCAGGTGATGATCGAACCACCACGTGATAGCCGGCGATGCGGAGTATTTGAAATCGACAATGGCATTCTGATCGCCGGTAAATTCCCTCTCGTCAAACAAAGCACCGGCGCGGTGGACCAGCCCGCAAAATTCATAATTCGCGCCTGCGGCGATGCGTTCGCGATGGAAGCGCGCGAACAACGAGGCCGAACAGGCGCCATCGAAACACTTATCGTGATAGAAGACACGCACTTTCACTTGAGAGCGACCACTCCATTCGCAACCATCGGACGGTAACGGTATCTTGATAGGCTGAATCAACTAGCATTGCTGGCATTCGGCGATATGTCAAGCGAACACTTCTTTGCGAACCTGTTGCAGCCACTGCAGAATAGTACAGAAGTGAAAGATTTTCCTTTTACCGAGAATGGTTCGCGACAGGAACCAGCTTGATCTCATACAGGGTAGGCCATAGCTTTCCGGTGACATAAAGTCGGTCATGCTGGCTGTCGTAGGTAATTCCGTTCAAGACAGCGTTGTCGTTTTGCTGCACCGATGGGGGCCGCAAGCCTGACAGATCGATCCAGTCGATCACTTTGCCAGTGGCGGGAGAGATCCGTGCAATGCGATTCGTTTCCCAGATGTTGGCGTAAATCTCTCCGTGAATATATTCAAGCTCATTCAAATTCAGCACCGGTCTGCCGTCCGCGGTCACTTGAATCTCCCCCACTGGCTTGAAAGTCGTCGGGTCGAGCAAATGGAGTACTGCGGTGCCATCGCTCAAAATTAAATGGCGGCTGTCGTGCGTCAGACCCCACCCCTCCCATGGATAAGTAAAGGTTCGAAGAGTTCGAAAGCTGAACGTGTCATACACGAATCCAATATGTGATTGCCAGGTGAGTTGAATCAGCTGGCTTTTCCAATCGGTGAGGCCTTCGCCGAAATAGTTAGCAGCCAGGTCATGTTTTTGCAGTACCCTGCCGGATGCCAGATCGACCATGCGCAGACTGGATTGGCCGCGCAGACCGGTCGACTCATACAGCATGCCGTTCACGAACACCAGGCCCTGCGTGAATGCGGTTGCATCGTGTGGATACATGTGGACAATTCGATACCGCTCAACCGGAACCGCATGCTTAGCCGCGCTCGCGGAACGAGCCGACAACATAACCATCAGCAGCACATGAAGAAGTTGCAGCGTCTGCCGCCGATATAAACAGCTTGAAGTCGCCCACCGCAGGCGTAGAGAGCCCATGTCTTCAACATACTGCATTGAACAAAACTTTTTGAGGATAGAAAGCAATGGCGATCCGCTCGGATTCGCCATTAATATGGAAGCACGAACTGACTGCAACACATATCCACTGTACGAGGCCATCCATGGAAGTTCTTCCGCCGGATTCGTCTGCCAACATTCCTCAACCTACCACCAACACTGAACCTGCAACGACGCCGCTTGCTCCCGCGCCCAGGCCGCGCTCAACGGTGCTGTACGGACCTAATGGCCTGCTGCGCGCCGGTTGGAGCATCGTGATCTACATTGCGGTGCTGATTGCGCTTCTATTCCTTGTCGGGCTGGAACTGCGCTGGCTGACGCCTCACTTGCCCGCCAGTATGCGAGGTGCCCGCGGCAGCGGCTTCCATCCGGCGGTTGCCGTCCTGTCAGAAGCCAGCGCGTTGATTGCCGTCCTGCTGGCCACGGCGGGCATGGCGCGTTTAGAAAAGCGTCGGGTCGTGGACTATGGACTGGCTGGATTCGATCGCGTACGTCAATTTCTGATCGGCCTTGTCTGCGGCTTCGCATTTCTCTCGCTGCTGGTGGGCATCCTGGTAGCGACACACCATCTGACGCTCACGCAATCGCATATGACGTTAGGATGGGCGCTGCGCTATGCCGCCGCCTGGGCCGTGGCTTTCTTCCTGGTTGGAATGACGGAAGAGTTTATGATGCGCGGCTACCTGCTCTACACCCTGGCGCGCGGCATTCGTTTCTGGCCGGCAGCAATTGTGTTAGCCATTCTTTTTGGTGCGCTGCATAAGGGGAACCCCGGCGAAAGCCCGTTTGGACTGGTAACCGCGGCGCTGATCGCGCTGGTCTTTTCACTGAGCCTGTGGCGGCTGGGTCACCTGTGGTGGGCGATTGGATTTCATATGTCGTGGGACTGGGCGGAGTCCTATTTCTACGGGACGCCCGACAGCGGCGGAGTCTCCGTAGGTCGCCTGATGGAAGCCCACGCCCACGGCGCCACGCTGATCAGCGGAGGCGCAACCGGGCCGGAAGGCAGCCTCTGGTGTGGTCTGGTCGTACTGTTGGCTGCGATCCTGGTATGGGTAACACAACCGCATCGAGGCATCCAGCTGGTGGGAAAATAATCTCGCAAATATTCAGAACCGGAAGATGCGCGACGCGTGCGAAATTAGTTGCCTTAGCAACCAATATGACGAATTGGTTGCTGAAGGCAACTAATTTCGTCAGAGGATGGTCAGTCGGCAATCATGGATTCGCCCGCCAGAATGGGACGGGTGCGGGGCAGCACTCCGCGATAGGCGCCCACACCCATGGCAAATAATGCGCCAGCAAACGCTATCAACTTGATCACGCTGGTACTCTGCGTTTGGGGAAGAACTTTCCACAACACCAGCAGCAGAGTTTGGGCAACCGTGACGGCCCAGACCGAGCCGTAGAAATATCGGCGCTCCGTTCCCTCTCCTTGAGTGGACGGTCCGACACGGGGCAGCTTACCGATGGCACCCAGCAGCAGGATGGTGGCGCACAGCGGCAGGTAAGCATGCTGGTAGATCGGCCGCATCTTCCACACGCCAGTTATCGCCGCGATGATCAGGCCGCTCAGGTTCAGCAGTGCGAAGCTCAGCACCGCGTTCCATGCAAAGGTGTAGCACACGCGGCGATAGAGCGGATTTGGCTTGTCTTCATCGAAGCGGAGGATGTAGGGGCGTGGCTCCGAGCCAGGAAGTTTTCCACGGATTGCGGCAATTCCGGTTCCCACCAGTACCAGCAGTAACCACGCGAGATTCCCGATCCCGAACCCGTGAGCGAACAGGGAAAAGGTCAGCGGTCCCGGCGCTAGAAAAAAGACCCAAATCCAGATGGGCCAGTGAGCCAGCCGATAGAGGCGTGTATTGCGTTCGCGCATTTTGCGCTCGTGAGCATACTCCACCGGTCCGCTGTATCGCATGCAGGTGAGTTTCGCAGAGGTCTCGCGTGGCGTCAATCGAATGGCGGTGTTGCTGCATCAAATTTGGCAGAGGTGACACATGGAGAAACTTGGATTGTACGCGAGCCTGGAAGCGAAGCCCGGTAAAGAAGAAGAGGTGGACAAATTTCTTCGCAGCGCACTGCCGCTTGTAAATGCGGAAGCAGGCACGGTTTCCTGGTTTGCCATCCGGCAGCCGGGCACCCGAACCTTCGGCATTTTCGATACCTTTCAGGATGAATCAGGAAGGCAGGCTCATCTTACCGGCAAGGTTGCTGAGGCTTTGTTCGCCAGGGCACCGGAGCTATTTTCGAAGACACCCGAGGTTCAGAAGCTGGAAATCCTGGCATCGAAGTAGCCCGCAAAAAGCGCACCATCTCGAAGCCCGGGGAAGTGCGGCTGAGAATCACTTTTCCCTGTCCCGTTGCGTTCGTCTGCGTGCGGAGCGCTGGCGCAGCGAGGAAGTTGCGATGTCGGCTCGCACGGCTGCAACGGTTTCCTTCATGTTTTCGGCCACCCGGGCCTGGGCTCGATTCTCCCGGTTGTCGGGCGGACCATCGGCGACAGCCAAAATTTCGTGAACTTTTCTCAGTAGATCCTGGGGGTGCACCGGCTTCGGAATAATTTCGAATTCGCAGGTGGGTTGGCGGCCCGTCCCCGAAAAATCCGCCCCTCCCCATTCGCCGGAAAATAGCAGTGCCTTGCAATTCGGGTGCAATGCTTGCAACCGGCTGGCGAGATCGATTCCCGTGACCAGTGGCATCACAATATCGGAAACCAGCAAGTCCGGAACCTGCAGGCGAGACGTCTCCAGGGCCTGCAGCGGCTGCGTAAATGAAACCGCCTCAAAACCCTTAAGACGAAGAATGGCCGCAATTGTGGAGGATATGATTTCTTCATCATCGACGACGAAGATGCGAAACTTCCTATCCTTCTTTACATGATCCATTGATCTTCCTCTATCTCAATCGGTTCCGCGCGAGCCAATGTCGACCCGGAAATGCCTTCGGGGACGCGAGAGGAGGACAAAGCAGGTGGGCTATACTCCGAGCTTACGCCTTCTCGTCGCCCTTGTTTGTCTGGTATCGGACATAGCTGCGCGTTGTGGCGCATACTTATCTATGGTGTGCCGATGTCCAGCTTAGATGAGGGGGAGGTGGCGAGATGACGCAATTCAAGAACACTCTTTTGTCAGCCCTGCAGCCAGACTCCGTCGCCCGCCTGGGACTGCAGCCGGTCAAGTTCGAACTGAAACATGAAATCGAATTCCCCGGCAAGATCCATCGACCATACTCTACTTTGTCGAAGAGGGCATGGCCTCCATGACCACGACCTTTTTGGACGGTTCCCAGGTTGAAGTGGGCATGTTCGGGTATGAATCCGATCATTGGAGTCTCGGCACTGATGGGCACGAAGCGAGCCCTGAATCGGGTATACACACAGATTGCCGGGCATGGATACGCGTGCGGCGTGGAAGTCGCAAGGAGAGAGTTCGACCGCGGTGAAGACTTTCAACATCTTGCTCTGCGCTACGTGCAGACACAGCTGGTGCAGGCCATTCAGTCCGCCGGCTGCCACGCAAAGCATAATGTGGAGCAGCGCCTGGCCCGCTGGCTGCTGATCTGCGCCGACCGGGCGCACAGCCGTCGCTTCAAAATGTCGCAGGAGTTTCTGGCGGATATGCTGGGCGGCACTCGTCCGACGCTTTCGACGGCAGCGGGCGCGCTGAAGCATCGAGGCCTGATTGAATACACGCGCGGGGAGATTAACATTGTCGACGTTGCCGGACTGGAGCAAGCCAGCTGTGAGTGCTACCTGATCATCAAAAATCATCTGGACAATTATGCTGAGTTCGACACTGCAGCTTCGGTATAGAGAGATCCATCGCCCGGCGCAGATACATGCACATTGAAAATGCCCTAGACTGAAACACGAATGCCATTCTTCCGCGCGCAGTCCATCCAAAAATTCAATTCTCCCGTGTTGCGCGCACGCTGGATATTGGCTGCTCTTCTGATTTTGGCGGTAACAGCTGTGTTCTTTTGCTGGGGTGCCACGCTATGGCTGCGGCATGCCATGCGGACTTCCCTGCCCCAGGTGGATGGAACTTTACACGTGGCCGGCCTGACGCAGCCTGTGACGGTTCGGCGCGACGCCCATGGGGTGCCGCACATCACGGCAGCCAACATCGACGATCTGATTGTGGCGCAAGGATATGTGACCGCGCAGGATCGCCTGTGGCAGCTGGATATGCTGCGACGTTTCGCTTCTGGCAATCTCGCGGAAATTCTTGGCGCGCGTGCAGTCGAGCACGACCGCGCCCAGCGGGTTCTTGAGATCGGCCGCGCCGCCGATGCCGCTCTTGCCGCGATGGACCCGGCGGACAAGCGCTTCCTGAAGGATTATGCGCGCGGCGTCAACGCGTACATAGCAGAGACGCAGGGCCATCTTCCCGCCGAATTTCGCCTGTTGCGCTATCGTCCCGCTACGTGGACGCCCCGTGACTCGGTCCTGACCGCGATGAACCTGGTGCAGACACTGAGCGTCGATTTCCCCACCAAACTGACGCGGGAAAAAATTGAGGCGGATCTGCATCAGCCGGCGCTGATTGATGATTTATACCCGGTCGGCTCGTGGCGCGATCATCCCCCCATTTCAACAACGCCGGATATTACGGCGCCGCAGGAAATCCCGCAGATTCCGCTCGACTCGTCCCAGACCCGCATGCGTCCCGACTTGGAAGATCTTTTGGAGTTGCAGCGGTTGCTGCCATCCATTGACGTGCCGGACTGCAGGGATTGTGCGCCGGGATCCAATAACTGGGTGGTTTCCGGAGAGCACAGCGTGACCGGCAAGCCGCTGCTCTCGAATGACATGCATCTGGACCACACCATTCCTGACACCTGGTACGAGGCGCAATTGACGGCGGGTGACTTTAACGTTGCCGGCCTGACGCTGCCGGGAGTTCCCTTCGTGATCGCCGGACACAACGCCAGCATCGCCTGGGGCTACACCTTGATGTATGCCGATTTGCAGGATGTCTATGTCGAGCAGACGAAGGGAAACACGTATAAAACCGCGCAGGGCTGGCAGCCGTTTCAACGGGACCCTGAAGTGATCCATGTGCGCGGCGGCCACGACATAACGCTGGATGTACTGCGAACGGATCATGGACCTGTCGTCACTCCTCTGCTGCCGCACGAAAATCGTACGCTGGCGCTGCGATGGACTCTGTACGATCCCGCGACCGTGACACTGCCGTTTTATCAGCTGGACAGCGCGCAGAACTGGGAGCAGTTTCGCGCCGCCCTGGCCAACTTTGGCGGCCCTCCAGAGAACGTGGTCTATGCCGATACGCAGGGCAATATTGGCTACCAGGCGGCCGGGGAAATCCCCATGCGGCCGCATGGGCTGACCGGTGTCCCCATCACAGACACCAATCATGAATGGCAGGGATACATTCCCTTTGATCAACTTCCGTCGGTGTATAACCCGCCGGGCGGAATTCTGGCGACAGCGAACTCCCGTATAACGCCGGACGGATATGCGTATCCGGTCACGCTCGACTGGGGATCGCCCTATCGAAATGAGCGCATCTGGAAAGTGCTGGGCAGTCAACCGAAATTATCCGCGACCGACATGCTGGCGCTGCAGAATGATGTCTACTCCACCCTGGATCAGGAACTGGCGCAGCGATTCACCTACGCGATCGATCATGCGTCGCATCCCAGCCATCGATTGCGCGAGGCGGCCGACCTGATGCGCACCTGGGACGGAAATGTGACCATTCCGTCGGTGGCGGCAACGATCGTGGACGGGACGCGCAAAGCGCTATGGCCGATGCTTTTGAAGCCGCGACTGGGGGACGATTGGAAACTGTATGAGTGGGCATCGTCGTCCTTTGTGCAGGAGCAGATTGTCACCACGCAATCGCGACGCTGGCTTCCGAAACCGTACAGCAACTGGAATGAATTTCTGGCAGCGGCGGTGGATCGAGGAATGACTGCACTGCATGCGCCGCTGGACTTGAAGCATTGGCATTATGGGAAGGCGCATCCGGTGGAAGTGGAACATCCGTTGTATGGCGGCATTCCCTGGATGCGAGGATGGACCGGCACTGGCGTTCAGCCGCAGTCGGGCGACGGAACCACGGTGAAGCAAGTTTCCCGCAGCTTTGGACCTTCGGAGAGGCTGACGATGGATCTGTCCGACCTGGACAAATCCACGCTGAATCTTGTGATTGGCCAGTCTGGAGATCCGTTGAGCCCAAATTATATGGACCAATGGCCCTATTGGTATTCGGGAAAAACATTTGTATTGCCATTCAGCGACGCCTCTGTTCATGCGGCTGCGAAGCACACGTTGATGCTGATTCCCTGACTTGGCTTGGGGCGATTTCGATCGCTCCGCAACAGCGGGACTACTCTCGGAGCGCAACCTTCGGTAGGATTGAAACCATGTCTCCCGATGTTCAATCGATATTGCACTCCGGCGCGGAGTTGACGGATCGCGCCCTGGAGCAGCTGCTACCTCCCTCGGATACGCTACCCTCCTCCATCCACCGGGCGATGCGTCATAGCACCTTCGCGGGCGGCAAACGGCTGCGTCCGGTGTTGTGCATGGAGTCGGCACGGATTTTTTCCTCGCATGGCAAACTTCCAGCGGGCATTGAGGATCTGGCGGCAGCGCTGGAAATGCTGCACACCTACTCGCTGGTGCATGATGATCTGCCGGCGCTCGACAATGATGATCTGCGTCGGGGAAAGCCGACCTGCCATGTTGTATTCGGCGAGGCGATTGCCATTTTGTGCGGAGACGCGCTGCAGACGCAGGCGTATCAGACGCTGGCAGGATTGCGTTGTCCGGCGGCGGCGACAGTCGCGATTCTGGGAGAGATTTCTCGCGCCACCGGTACCGTGGACGGCATGATCGGCGGCCAGGTAATGGACTTGGAAAGCGAGCATCTGACGCCGACGGCGGAATTAGTGTCGGCCATTCACAAAGCGAAAACCGGCGCACTCATCACGACCAGCGTGGTGACAGGCGGCATCTACGCGGGAGGAGACGCCAGGGCGGTTGAGCATCTACGCGTGTTTGGGCAGCACGCGGGATTGGCATTTCAGATCATCGATGACGTGCTGGATGTGACCGAAAGCTCCGAACATCTTGGCAAGACGGCCGGAAAAGATACGGCGACCGTGAAGGCCACGTGGCCTGCCGTGTATGGCGTGGATCGATCCCTGAAAGATGCGCGCGGACTGATCGATGCGGCATTCAAGGAACTTGAAGGATTTGGCGCGGCGGCCGATCCGCTCAAAGCGGTCGCTTTGTATCTCGTCGAGCGAACCCACTAAAGGAGCAGCATGCCTTGGACAACTGCCTTTCTCCTGGTGGGATTTGTCGTTGTGTTGTACTTGCTGAGGCATCGCGGCCAGATTTCCGCCAGTGATGCACGAAAGTATTTGAGAGATGGCGCGCTGCTCGTTGACGTGCGAACGCCTGCGGAGTTCAACTCCGGACATATACCTGACGCAAAGAATGTTCCGCTGGACCAGATCGCAGCCAAGCTGCCGTCGATGGTGAAAGATAAAAATCAGCCGCTACTACTACACTGTCAGAGCGGCATGCGCAGCGGCATCGCGACGAAGCAATTGAAGAGCTTGGGATATGCCAAGGTCTTCAACCTGGGCTCATACAGTCGAGCGTCCGGACTCGTCCGCGAGAAATGACGGGACTATCCTGCCGCATTCCAGCTTATCGCTGCGTGGTTGTGAGCGAAGACATTTCGGCCTTAGGCTGCGGCGGAGCCATGGTGGCGTAATAATTCTGCTCTTCCAGGTTGTGATAGAAAATACCCGCCAGTTCCGCAGCTTTGGGGCCATAGGTAGGACGGCCACCTTCAAGGAACACCACCGTGACCAATTTACCGTACGGTGTATCCGCGTAGGAGCCGAACCAGCCGAAGCGTGTTCCATTGTCAGAGCAGGTGCCGGTCTTTCCCAGCACTGGAAATTCCTTGAAGTTCGCCAGGACTGTGCGACCGGTGCCAAACTTCACCACGTCGGTCATGCCAACGCTCATTGAGGGAAGCAGCGGCCCGATGTTGAGCTCGCGCTTCACAATCGGATGAAAATTCGCAACCTCTGCCGGAGTTTCCGGATGCTGAAGATAGTAGAGCGTACCTCCATTGGCGATGGCTGAGACCAGCGCGCCAAGTTGCAGCGGAGTCACCGAAATGCTTTCGCCAAACGAGCACATCCGGCCTACTCCACCCTGGGCTTCAGGAAGAACGTGGGAGGGATAGACACCGAGCTGCTCGCCCGGAATGTTGTAGCCCGCGAGTTCACCCAGGCCAAACATGTTGGCGTAGTATTTGACGCGTTCAAATCCCAGCCGGCGGCCGACGGTTTCAAAATAGAGATTGTTCGAATGCGCCAGGGCATCGGTCAGCGTCATGTGATAGTGTCCACCCAGGTTGACGGGGGTATCCACAGTGATGACGCCTTCTTCCAGCGCCGCCAGCGCCACGGACAACTTGATGGTTGAGCAGGGTTCAGCGCCGCTCGAAAGCGCCAGGTGATGATTCACCATGGTCAGGATGCGTCCGTTGCTGGGATCAATCACAACTACGGTGCCATTCATATCTCCCAGGGCAGAGATCGCGGCCTGCCGCACCACAGGATCTTCGCCAGCCGTAATATCGCCCGCAGTCTGGTCCTGCGCGTAGGAGCTGGCCGTGAACCGTTCGTAGTAGCGATGACGGTAGCGCCTGTGATGCGAATACGAGGTGTGTCGAACTGTCGCCGAGGTGTGCACCGAACGGCGGTAAGCCGTTTTGTGATGAGCAGCGTGCGAACTGCGATAGTGGCGCGACTTTTTATGAACGTTCACTCGCGGGGCGTCAATCGTTGCCGCGAGTGTGACCGGCGGTGTACCTGTGGCCACAAACGTGGTCAGCAAGTACAAAAAGAGAAGGCGGGGGAGGAGGAGACGCAACTTCATTTTGGACTGCACCTTCGTAATGTGATTGAGACTTCAATCATCGCAGAAACGGTCGAAATCCAACCAATTTCTTTTGTTGAGTATCCCGCTGATACACCTGACCCAACGGCTTTATTCCCATTATTTGCGCCGTTTCAGCGGGTCGAAACTATGCCCATCGATCAGGCGGCCGGTCTCGAAGCTGGCGGTCGTTAGTGAACTACTATGCTGCCATATCGAGCCGAACCTCCCCGGTGTTGTCCATCACACCCGTGCATTACAAATCCTTGCGACGTAGGTAAGCCGGTACATCCAGCTGCTGATCCTCCATCTCCGCGACACCTGCAGGATGGACGGACGCCGATGCACGATCGCTGGTTTGGGCATGCTGCGAAGGCGTTGACGATGCCGGGGCAAGATCTTCACGGGTCTGCGCCGGCCGCAAAGGCGCTTCCGCTGGCTTGGCCGCGTGGGCGGGCACGGGAGCTGCGGCTGTTGGACGACTGGAAGCCGGCGCCTGTTGTGCCTGTTCTTCAGCAATTTCACTGGCAAATCGCGGAGAAGCAACGGGGCGATTGCTAAACGCACTCGCCGGTCGCTCGAGAGTCGACTGGGCTCCGGCTCGTGCAGAAACGTCCAGCGGATGGGCGCGGGATGGCAGATCGTGGCGGAAGCCAGTGGCGATAACAGTGATCTTGATTTCATCACCCAGCGATTCGTCGAGCACCGCGCCGAAGATGATGTTGGCATCTTCGTGGGCGGAACTTTGAATGATGGTCGAGGCTTCGTTGACCTCACTCAGCTTCAACGAACTGGACCCGCTGATGTTGATGAGGATGCCGCGTGCGCCGTCAATTGCGCCTTCTTCCAGCAATGGCGAAGACATGGCAGCATTGGCCGCTTCATTGGCGCGGTTCGGTCCGCCGCGCATGGCCGTTCCCATCACCGCATACCCCATTCCGGACATGGTCGTCTTTACGTCGGCGAAGTCGCGATTGATGATGCCGGGGATGGTGATGATGTCGGAGATTCCCTGCACACCCTGACGCAAGACGTCGTCGGCAATGCGGAACGATTCGAAGAAGCCCGCATCCTTGGCGACTGCGAGCAGGCGTTCATTTGGAATCACGATCATCGTGTCCACGCTATCGAGTAACTCTGCCACACCATGATCCGCCTGCAGCAAACGGCGCTTGCCTTCAAACGCGAACGGACGCGTAACCACAGCGACGGTGAGCGCGCCCATTTCGCTGGCCAGTGAGGCAATCACAGGTGCGGCCCCCGTTCCTGTGCCGCCACCCAGGCCTGCCGTCACAAAGACCATATCGGCGCCTTCCAGCGCTTCGATGATTTTCTCCGAATCTTCAATCGCTGCGCGCCGGCCCACGTCGGGATTGGCGCCAGCACCCAGGCCGCTGGTCAGCTTCATTCCCAACTGCAATTTCACTGGCGCTTTGGACGAACGCAATGCCTGCGCATCAGTATTGGCGACAATGAATTCCACGCCTTCCACGTGGGCTTCAATCATGCGGTTCACGGCATTGCCGCCGCCCCCACCGACGCCGATGACTTTGATCTTCGCGCCGCGCGGCACTTCATCCTGGTATTGAATCCGCAGGCCGTCGTCGATGGCAATGTGCCCATTCTCTTGCTCTCTGATGTCGCTCATATCTGGAAATCCCTCTTTGGTTTGCTTGGTTCCGATTTCGTTGTGGTTTCTAATCCGCTGCTGTCGCAATTCTGTCTTGTCGCATTTCTACGCTGCGATCCCGTGGCTAAATACTTCCGGCAAAGATGGCGCGTAACCGGGCGCCCATTCCAACTTCATCCGCAGATCGCTGCTCTCGAACGCGATGGGTATACAACAAAAGTCCAATTAAGGTGGAGTACTCGGGGTCGATCAAATCCTCCGGCATGCGCGACAGAGGAACCGGCAATCCAATTCTGGCAGAGGTACGCAACATATTCTCGACGTGTTCGGCCATGCCTGGCAATTTCGCGCCGCCACCGGTCAAAACACAGCCGGATCCCATGGCTTCCAGCACGCCTCCCTGGCGAAGACTATTGCGCAGCATCTGGAATAACTCTCGCGCGCGGGGCTCGAGAATTTCACTCAAATGGCGCTGCGGAACTTGTCGATATTGACCGCTGCCTGCTTCCGGCGCCTGGATCATGATTTCATTCGACTGCGGAATAGCGGTGACGATGGTGTGACCATATTGAATCTTCAGTCGTTCGGCCTCCGGCAGCGGCACGCGCAACACGACAGCCAGATCGTTGGTGAAATGTGCGCCGCCGATGGGCAAGGAATCAGTGTGGACCACGGCGCCTTCAAACAGCACGGCAACTTCTGTGGATGCGGCACCGATATCGAGCACGCACACACCCAGCTCGCGCTCGTCGGATGTCAGCACGGCCTCCGCCGCTGCGATGGCTTCGAAGATGGTATCGGAAACTTCAATACCGGCTTTGTTGGCGCAGGTGACTACGTTCTGCATGGTGCTGGCGGGAGCCATCACGATGTGGAGATTTACTTCCAGCGTGCTGCCGACCATGCCGACGGGATCGAGAATTCCCTCCTGCTCATCGACCAGAAAATCCTGCGGCAAAAGGTGCAGCACGCGATACTCCGGCGGCAGATGCACTTCACGGGCGCGCTCGACGGCGGCGCGCACATCGTCGCGAGTGATCTCTCGCATGCGGCTGCCGAGCAGAATGCCGCCTCGACTGGTCACGCCGCGAACGCGCGAGCCGCCAATACCGACGGCGGCGGTGGAGATCTGAGTGTCGGCTGCTTCTTCAACCGCCTGGAATGCGTGATCGAACGACTCCGTGGCCGGCCCAAGATCCGCGATAATGCTGCGGCGCATGCCCCGCGCCTGCACCGTACTGTGGCCGCGATAGCGAACCGCGCCGTCCGAGATTTCCGCGGAAAGAGAGCGCACGTTGGCGCTACCCGCATCGAGTACCGCGATGTGCTTCTGTTCTCGTTCTGCCATCTCTTACTCCCTGGCTGTCGCCGAATTTCTCTTGCTGCGACAAGCCGTTTTCAGCCACTACATTCCAGACACGACGTGCATAATCGGATGTTTCACCGGATGTCCTCGTTCGGGCGTATGCCGCGAATTGCGTTTGTCCGCTGTGTTTTTGTGATGCGCGGTGCTGCCTTGCGCCGGCGCTGTCGTGTGCTTCTCGCCGCTGACGGGCGGCTTCGTCTCACTGGAATGCGCCGTCGTGTCCGCAGCCGATAACGGTGCAACTCCCTTTGCATCGGAGTTGTCATCGAGAGGCGCGGACGATCCACCCGCTAGGGAACCAGTATCGAGCACCACCTGCTTTCCATAGCGCATATCGACCGACCGCAGTCCGGGATATTGCTGCAGCCACTCCGTTAAATTCGACCGGTATGCCTGGTAGCGCGCCAGGTAATCCGAATCGCCGAAGTGAACCAAAGGCTGACGCACCGGGCCGAGAAAAATGGCGCGAACATCTTCGGGATCGGACAAGTCCACCTGGCTCAAGGTGGAGGAGATGCGTCCCCCCTCGGCATCGAGCGCGTGAATAAATTCGAGATACATGGTAATACGCGCGGCGCGAATCGGAAGCGGATCAGCCGAGGTAATTCCTGCAAGCACCGGGAAGGAATAGTGCTGCGAGGTGGCGTCGGGCAAGTTGAGCAGGATGCCCTGGTCATCGACCAGCCGTACCGTGTTGCCGTCAAGCGCGAAGGCCACCGGCTTCCGTTCCACCAGGTTGACGCGAATCTGATTCGGCCACAGGCGCATGACAGTGGCCGAGCGGACCCATTGGATGGCTTGCAGCTGCGCCTTGCGACGGGCCAGCGGAATGCGAAAGATGCTGCGACTCACATCCGGCTCAAAGAAAGCCGTTGCCTGAGAGCGAGAAACGACGCGATTACCGTTGACCTGAATCCCTTCCGTGGATTGCAGGATGAAATGGCGGTTCTGAAATAAGAACGACTTGATGGTGAGTCCGGCGAGCGCGATCAGTCCGCAGATGACCAGAACAACGAAGAGCTTGAGCAGGCGAATCCAGCGCGGGCCAAATCCGAATCGAGAGAAGAAGCGAGATCCGCCGCGGCGACGTACTGGGACGCGCCGTTGAGAACGCAGAAACGGAGTTTCTGGTTCCCGTGTGGTCGGCTCATCCAATACAGGGTTGGGAATCTCTGCTATCTCCGTGTTGAATTTTGAGCGAAAGAGGCGGTTGGCCTCCTCTTCCTCGAGCAGCCCGGTCCGTCCGTCGCTTCTTGTGTTTTTTGGCACGGCCGTAGCTGGTCGTGAGAGTCGCCAATTCGACTATAACCTGCCTGCAATTTCTCGCCACACTATTTTTCGGGTTTTCTCCGGTTTTTTGCGGATTTCATGGGTTTTTCTCGGGGAGCGATTTTCTCCTCCGTGGATGCCAGGGCAGACAACACCATCGGTGCGGCCTGGTGGATATTGCCCGCCCCCATGGTCAACACCAAATCACCCGGTTTGGCGATGTGCACAATTTGTTCGACAGCTTGCTCAAACGACGCGCTGTGGCGCACATCGGAACCGTCCATGGCTTCCACCAGGGCGAGCGCATCGACGCCGGGAATGGGAGTTTCACTGGCGGCATAAATATCCAGCACGCGGACAACATCCGCAGCCTGAAAGCAATCGCGAAATTCATGCAGCAGATCGCGGGTGCGGGTGTAGCGATGCGGCTGAAACAGAACCAGAATGCGTTTGAAGCCGCATTGGCGTGCTGCTTCCAAAGTGGCGCGAATTTCAGTTGGATGATGGCCGTAGTCATCGACAACGGTGACGCCGCCGACTTCTCCTTTGCGCTGGAAGCGACGCTCGACGCCACCAAAATCCGCAAGCCCGGCAGCGATGTGTTCCGCTGAAACACCCAGCTGAATTCCGATGGCAACGGCGGCGGTGGCATTTCTAAGATTGTGCAGGCCCGGAACGGAGAGCGTGAAGGGACCCATGGCTTCGCCCTTACGATGCACCAGAAATTGGGAAACCCGGCTCGCTTGGGGGCCGATTTTATTTTTCAAGACTTCCAGACGAAAGGCAGCGTCTGCGGCGAGGCCGTACGTAAACACGGTGTGGCGTACGCGCGGCAGTAGGGCCGCCAGTTTCGGGTCGTCAATACATGCTGTCGTCGCACCATAAAACGGGACGCGATCCATAAAGTCGAGGAAAGCGCGCTCGACGTCTTCCATGTCGCGATAGCAATCCATGTGTTCGCGGTCGATGTTAGTGACCACCGCCAGGATGGGGGACAGCTTGAGGAAGGAGCGATCGCTTTCATCCGCCTCGGCGACCAGGTATTGAGAATGTCCCAGCCGAGCACCCGATCCCATCGTTTCCACCCGACCTCCAACAACTACCGTAGGATCGAGGCCTCCAGCGGCCAGCACGGCGGCAATCATGGAAGTGGTGGTGGTTTTGCCGTGCATACCGGCGATAGCGACGCCGTACTTCAACCGCATCAACTCTGCGAGCATTTCCGCGCGCTGAATCACCGGAATCGACTGCGCCCGCGCCGCCAGCACTTCAGGATTTTTTTGGCTCAGGGCGGAGGTGGTCACGACCACATCCGCGCCAGAAATGTTGGACGCAGCATGACCTTCAAAAATGGTGGCGCCCAGGCTGAGGAGCCGGTCGGTGACAGGCGAGCGCTTCAGGTCGGAGCCGGAGACGCGATGGCCAAGATTCAGCAGGATCTCGGCGATGCCGCTCATGCCGATGCCGCCAATCCCTATGAAATGTACGTGCTGCGTGCGGATGAACATCTCTGAATGGGAACCCAGCTTCTACTGTAGCAGCGATGCCAGCGTGGAAAAGCCGATTGCTAGACGCTTCATTCTTCGCTGGAAGCTTCCGAATTCGAATCCCGGGATCGCGCCCATCATCGAATAGACAGCACAACTAAATGGTGCTGAAAGAAGCGGATGCACGATTCGAAATGTGTTGCGATGACCACAACTTTTTCGCCCGAAATCCGTTAGATTGAGGTGAGGGTTGTAAGGGAGAGCGTAATTGGTCGCCTCCTCCAAGACTCTCCGAGACGCTTCGCTCCTGAAGCCACAGAATTTGGTGGATAGCCGGGAGCGCAGGTCGGGAGATACGATATGCGTTCTCTTCGTTCCGTTTTCGTTCCCGTACTTGCAGGCAGCTTTATGGTCGCCACCACGGCGATCCCAGCCCTGGCGCAGGACAACGGATATTACGACAATAGCCAGGCGCCAGTGCAGCAGGATAACGGCCAGCAAAACTACAACGGCCAGCCTCCCTATGACAATGGGCAGGCAGCGCCGCAGGGATATGATGCGCCCATCGGTCCCTCGTACGAAGGCGGCCCGGGCGCGCAGCCGCAAGGTCAGAACGACGGACAGTACAACGGAGAAGTTCCCCCTCCCCCTCCTATGGATCAAGCGGATCAAGGAGACAGTAACGATCCCGGACGAGCCGCGGTGCAGGCGGTCGATTCCGCTCCACCCCCTTTCCCCATTGATGCCTACGATCAGCCCCCGATGCCTGGCGATGGTTACATCTGGACGCCAGGCTATTGGAGCTGGAATGGTGGCTGGGTATGGGTTGCTGGAGTGTGGACGTACCCGCCGTATGTTGATGCCCTGTGGACGCCTGGATACTGGGGATGGACCGGCGGATACTATGGCTGGTACCCCGGCTACTGGGGTTTGACGGTCGGCTACTACGGTGGCATTTACTACGGTTGCGGCTATTGGGGCCACGGATACCATGGCGGCCGCTGGGACCATGATCACTATTATGCCAATCGCAACGTGAACAATATTCATAACGCGAGTTATCACACGTATGGCGGCGAACGTGGTCCGGGCGGAGTCAATGGACGCCAGTTCCATTCCTCAGGAAGCTATGGCGGAGCCGCTGGACATGGGGCAACGTATGGTCGCGGCGGCATGAATGAAAGCATGGCGCGCAGTAGCAGCTATGGTTCAGTCCGAGGCGGAGCGCCAAATAGTTACGGTCGCGGCGTCAATGGAGTCACTACTACCAACCGGAGTTACACCAACTCTATGGCGCGAACCAGCAGCTACGGTTCCGTCCGGGGCGGCACAGCAAACAGCTACGGAGGCGGATTCAACGGAACCGCAACCAATCGCAGTTACAGCAACTCCATGGCGCGAACCAGTTCCGGCAGCTTCGGCGGAGCGTCACCAACACGGGCCTACAACCTGCCACGGGGTGGAACTCCGTACGGTGGCCAAAGCTACGGCAACAGCTCTGGCTCTCGCGGAACCTACAGCGGCGGCACTCGCGGCTACAGCGGCTATAGCACCCCAAGCGGCGGATCGCGCAGCTACGGGGGAAGCAGCGGCGGAAGCTACAGCGGCGGTTCTCGCGGATTCAGTGGCGGTGGCGGCGGCGGTTTCCACGGCGGCGGCGGTGGATTTAGTGGCGGCGGCGGTGGTTTCCACGGCGGCGGCGGATTTAGTGGTGGTGGCGGTGGTTTCCATGGCGGTGGTGGTGGAGGCGGTCACCACTAGATGGAACCTCCCAGGTGAGATACAAGTACAACAGCCCGCTTCGGCGGGCTGTTGTTTGTTATAGCGATTCTGCATCGCGGGCTTCGGGAGAAATACGTAGCGACCCCAAGCTCCCTTTGTTCCCCAAGAATGGAAGGTACGCGAAGCGCAGAGGAATTCCCTCCGATTACCGTACGCGGTATAGAACCACGCCATGCGCAGGAACTTTGGCGCTGATCGTGGTGCCTGCTTTCTCCGTTTTGCCTGTCCACAGGTTCTCCAGCGAATAACCGTCCTCCTTATGGGGTAGGCCTGCGGCCGACGCAGAAACAGAAACCGTTGCGGCCTGGGCTGCCGTATTGAACAGGCCGAGGATCACATCTCCGTTGGCTTCTTTTTTCGCGAATACCTGCTGCGTTCCAGAATTGACGACTCGTTTGGCCGCAATGGAATCCTGATCAACCGCAAGCACCGCGGTGTTTTTCAGATACTCCAGGTCCTGCGGATCGAGGTGGGTCAGGTCGACACCCAGCAGCAGCGGTGAGGCTCCGAGCGACCAAAGGCTCAGTTGAGTCTGACGTTCGATCGGCGTGATTCCGTCGTTGCTGCCGTTCCCCAGCTCGATCGAATCATAGTCGTTGAATCCCCCGGGACCGGCGTACGGCTGCCATTCCGCAACATAGTCGAAGCGCTTGGCGACATCTTTCCAGCTGGTCAGCGGATAGCTGCTGCCTTTCTTCTCGCAGCCGTAGCACTCAACATCCGGAGCGAATTCCCACTGGTTTGCGTACTTCATCAGGGTCGGCGCGATGACATGGGTGTAGCTTCCCTGGGTCACATCGAGAACCATGGGACGTCCGCTCTGGCGAATGGCTTCTGACCAGGCTTTGATGTCAGGCACGTTCTTGTTGCTCATGCCATCAATCTTGATATAGTCGACGCCCCAGGCCGCGAGCATATCGACCCAGGAGTTGATGAAGGCCTGCGCTCCGGGTTTGCTGTAATCAATGCGGACCATGCCTTTGCAGTTGTAGTTCGCCTCCGTCACCGAAGGCTCGGCAATCTGATCGGCGGTGTAGGAGGTACCTTTGATTTGCGCCTTTTTGGCTACGGCCTGCTTGGAAATTCCGGGAGTGACATAGATTCCGAACTTCAGCCCGCGACTATGCATGTAGTTGGCAACTGCCTGGATTCCATTGGTATCCCCCTGCGATGGAAATCTCGAAGCGTCGATAACCCAGCGGCCGTACGTGTCCACGTTGGGGCCCTGGGGACCCGGACATTGATACCAGAAGTCGTCGAGATTGATGTAGGTGTAGCCGAGTTTCTGCAAACCCGAACTTTGCAGCGCGCTGGCCTGGGCTTCCAGCTTGGCCGCCGTCGGTTGCTCCCGGATGAAGCTCCAGCTACTCCATCCCAGAACAGGTGTACGTTCGAGACCGTTATCTTCTGCGTTGGCGTTCGCCATACTGGCCGCGAGAAAGCCGACAACCAGGCATGCGGCCACCAATGCAGCCGCGAGGGTCTTTCTATCTTGCTTCATAAGGTCCATTCCTCTTCTGCGTAGCATAAATTCAACCGCTGTTATTGCACAGGCTGGCAAGATTTGCCGCTGTATTTTCCGATGAGCGCGGCAATCGATGTGGCTGCACCGGCATGCGCCAGAGCGCGAGCTTTCAGGGCCATGGCAGCTAGCCCCTCAGGATCTTTGAGGAGTCGAATCAATTCTTCTGTCAGCCGCTGCGGGGTCAACTCAGACTCCTCAATCATGACCGCGGCTCCGGCCTTCACAAATACTTCTGCATTGCATCGCTGATGATCGTCCGCGGCTTGCGCGAAAGGAATCAGCAGCGACGGCTTGCAGGCCGCGGCCAGTTCCGCCATGGTGCTGGCTCCGCTGCGGCACAATACAAGGCTGGCTGCACCGAAGCGTGCCGCCATAGCGTCGAGAAATGGTTCGACTTTCCAGGAGTCGGCCCAGCGGCCACGCAGCTCTGGCGATTGCAAATAGGCTTGCTCGGTTCCTTCTACATGGCGCGCGCCGCTCTGGTGCAGGATAGTCAGCCCCGGAACCGCCTCCAACAATTCGGCCGCAATCGAAGGCGTGATGCGATTCAGCATGCGTGCTCCCTGGCTGCCACCGAACACGAGCAGTTGTGGAGGAGCGTCACCGGGTCGCGGCGGAAGCTCGAAGAATTCCGGACGCACTGGAATTCCTGTGACTTGGCCGTTGCGAAAATATTTCAATGTATCGGGGAAATTGACGGCAGCAGCCTGCACCCATCGACCGACCCAGCGATTGACCATCCCCGGAACCGCGTTCGGCTCGAAGGCAACTCGCGGCGTTCCGCTCAAAATGGCCGCCATCATCGCGGGTCCGGAGGCATATCCGCCCACACCAAACACAATATGCGGTTTGAATTTGCGCATCAGTCGCCGGCAGGCCAGCACTCCCAATGGAAGCTTGGCGAGTGTCGTTATTTTTGTGGTCAGATGCACCTGGTTGAGCTGGCCAACTTGGATCAGGTCCAAGGGAAAGCCGGCGGCCGGCACCAGGCGAGTCTCCAGACCACGCGCTGTACCGACGAAGCGCACCTGTGCCCCGTAGGTATCGACCAGCTCTCGCGCCACTGCCAAGGCCGGGAACACGTGGCCACCGCTTCCACCGCCGGCGATGAGGACGCGCAATTTTCCATTCCCCATCCGCGTCAGTCAATCTCCCTGGTGATATTTAGAAGCACACCCATACTAACCAATGTGAAGAACAGCGATGTGCCGCCTGCGGAAATAAACGGCAGAGCGATTCCCTTCGTGGGAACCAGCGCCAGCACCACGCTGATGTTGAAGAAGGCCTGGATGACGATGGTTGCAGTGATGCCGAAGGCCAGAAAGCGCGCGAAAGGATCTGTTGAAAGCAGAGCGGCGCGCAGCCCGCGATAAGCGAGCAGGAGAAACAACGCGACGACAAACAGAGTCCCGATCAGTCCCAGTTCTTCGGCGATATTTGCAAAAATAAAGTCAGTCTGGGCCTCTGGCAGGAAGAAGAGTTTTTGACGACCTTCCATCAGTCCCACACCATAAATGCCGCCGGACCCGACCGCGATCAACGATTGCAGGATGTGAAAACCTTTTCCGAGAGGATCTTTTTCCGGATTGAGGAACGCGATCATGCGCGCTCGGCGCCACGCGACGTGAAACAGCATGTAGTAAAGAACCGGCGAGGCCGCCAGGAAAGCCAGCACCAGGTATTTGATCTGCGCACCAGCCAGATACAACATGAGTGTGGTCACGGCGGCGCAGACTAGCGCAGTACCAAGATCCGGCTCCTTCAGAATAAGCGCGATAAAAACAAGGCTGGGCAAAGCCGCAGGCAACAGCGCACGCCTCCAGTCCTGCAGCTGGTCCACACGGTTCTGCAAAAACCACGCCAGAAAAAGGACCAGAGCGGGTTTAGCGATTTCCGAGGGCTGAAAGCTGAAGATGCCGAAGCGAATCCACCGATGAGTATGGTGCGAATCGCGCATCAAAAACGTTGCCAGCAGCAGCACCGTGGTGACGGCAACACAGGGAAAGATGACGGATGGACTGTTGTAATGGCGATAGTTCACGCGCATCAGAACCATCATCGCCAGCAGGCCGACGATAGCCCATGCGGACTGCCTCACAACAAATTCATAGGGAGAGCCGTAGGTAGCCTTGGCCATCACCGCGGACGCGGAAAATATCATGACCAATCCAAACAGCACCAGCAGAAGCGTGATGATGAACAACCATTTGTCTACGCCGACACGTTTTGCCATGCATCCACACCCTGCCGCGCCAGAACGTATTGTTTGAAACAATGTCCGCGATGCTCGTAATTTTCAAACTGGTCGAAGCTGGAGCAAGCGGGCGCCAGTAAAACAATCTCCCCCGATTTTGCCTCGGAAGCTGCCTGATCGACGGCGCGCTCCAACGTCTGAGAGCGAATCACGTCGACGGTGCCCGCAATCTGGCCCTCGATTTTGTCAGCGGCGGCGCCGATGGTGTAGACGGCGCGCACCCGTTCCTTCAGCAGCGGATTGAGCAACGTGTAATCAGAATTTTTATCTTTGCCGCCCAGGATGAGATGAATGCCGCCGGGAAACGCGCCAATGGCCTTCATGGTCGCGTCGACATTGGTGGCTTTGGAGTCGTTGTAGAAATCAACTCCAGCGATGCGAGCGACAAACTCGAGCCGATGTTCCACAGCACGGAAGGCACTGACCGCTTTGCGAATCACTTCGTTGGAAATTCCAGCCAGCTTGGCGGAACACACAGCGGCCAGAACATTTTCGACGTTGTGCTCACCTTTGAGAGGAATTTCGCTGAGCGGCAGAACCGGTTCCGCAGCCGCCTGCTCGCTGGCGCGCCACACGATCGCATCCTTGTAAACAAAACTTCCCTGCCGAACCGGACGTCGTGTGCTGAACCAGAACACGCCAGCCTTGGTTTTGCCTGCCATCGGCTGCGACTCGGCGCTTTCGGCATTTAACACGAGATAGTCTTTTGCCGTCTGGTTCTCGAAGATGCGTTCTTTGGCGGCCACGTAATTCTTCATCGACCCATGGCGATCAAGATGATCCGGCGTGATGTTGAGAATGACGGCAATGTTGGGATGAAACTCGATAATCGTTTCCAATTGAAAGCTGGAAACCTCAAGGACATTCCAGCTTTCGGCGGTGCTTGCAGGAACCAGCGAGATTACGGGCAATCCGATGTTGCCTCCGACCTGGGTTGGCTGGCCGCTGGCACGAAAAATTTCTCCACAGAGTGCGGTCGTTGTGGTCTTACCGTTCGATCCGGTAATGGCGAGGATGTTGCCCTCCAAGAAACGCGAGGCCAGTTCCAACTCGCCAATGACAGGCGTTCCAAATCCGCGGGTCTGCACCAGTTCCGGCGTATCCATCGGAACTCCGGGGCTGACGACGATCCAATCCTGACGACGGAATGTCAGCAGACCGTGACCGCCTGCTTCCACCATCACGCCAACGTCGAGAAGAGCGGGCAATTCGTTCGCCAGCGCTTCCACGCTGCGCACGTCGGACACGGTGACTTGCGCGCCTTTTTTTCGCAGAAATATCGCGGAGGCCAGTCCGGATTTACCCAGACCCACTACCAGGATGCGCTTGTCCTTCAATTCCATCATCGAATCATTCTCCGCCGCGATTTGATTGTCCCATGTTTCATCGCTCTTGTTTCCCACAATTCCACACAGCAGTGAGCGCGACTACGCAGAGTTAACGCAGTTTCAGCGTGGTCAAAGCAAACAGGGCAAACACCAGGGCGGCAATCCAGAAACGAACAATCACTTTCGACTCCGACCATCCCATCAGCTCAAAGTGGTGATGGATGGGAGCCATTTTGAAGATGCGCTTTTTTCGCAGTTTATAACTTCCAACCTGCAACATCACGCTGAGCGCTTCCAGAACAAACACGCCGCCGATAAAGGGCAACAGCAGCTCCTGTTTGATAATCACGGCCACAGTCCCGATGGCGCCACCCAGGGCCAGCGAACCGACATCGCCCATGAAGACTTCTGCCGGATGAGCGTTGTACCAGAGGAAACCGATGCTGGCGCCGACCATGGACCCGCAAAAAACAGTCAGCTCAGAAACCAACGGCATGCGCTGCAGGCCTAGATAGTCGGCGAACACAACGTTGCCGCTGATGTAGGTGAGTGCGGCCAGCGCGCCAGCCGCGATGATGGCGCAGCCAATGGCGAGGCCGTCCAGTCCATCCGTCAGGTTGACGGCATTGCTGGAGCCGACCAGCACAATCACGGTAAACAAAACGAAGATGAGAAACGCCAGCGGACCAAGGTGCGGAACATGGTGAATGGAGTGGAGAACCAGGTCCGGCCGAAAGCGCTTGACGAACGGAACCATCAGACGGGTGGAGTATTCGCCTTCCTTGCGCAGCAACAGGAGGAATACAGCGATCAGGGCGGCAACGCCGACCTGCGAGGTAAATTTAACTCGTGCAGTGAGCCCCAGGTTTCTCTTGTGTACGACCTTCAGATAATCGTCTGCAAAACCAATGCCGCCGAAACCGACCAAGGCCAGAATCGCCAGCCAGACCAGCGGGTTGGAAAGGTCGCTCCACAATAATGTGGGCACCAAGATCGCGACGCAGATGAGCAAGCCGCCCATGGTGGGAGTGCCGGCTTTTTTCTGGTGATCTTTGGGGCCATCCTCGCGGATGTATTGGCCAATCTGAAATTCTCGTAGCTTTTCGATCAGGTAGGGGCCGATCAGCAGGCCGATCAGAAGCGCTGTTAGGGTTGCAAACGCAGTGCGGATCGTCAGGTAGCGAAAGACGCGGAACGCGTGGATGTACACGAATAACTTCTGATAAAGAAGCCAGTAGAGCAAATGACCTCCGCGCTGCCGTGGTTGCTGGACGTAATTTTGTAGAGCGCTTTTCTCAGGCTATAGTAACCGCTGCCGCAACTCCAGCGCGTCAGCACGAAGAAAGATTCTGCAAATTTGTTCCACGCTAGATAACGGTGAAGGACGCTGGGCGCCAATTGGTTGAAGTTCTCCGACTCAAGCGTGATCGGATGCGGTGCGACGAGTGATCTGCCTTCGCACCAACGAGTGAAAATTGGGATCGCTGACGAAAAGCCGACTTTCTATGAGCAGGTCAGTGGTGTCAAGGTTTGTTCTTTGCTTTTTCATTCATAGGGCTTTTGCTCTTGTTGTTGCTCTTGATTTCGTTGCTCTCCACCGGGTTTCTATTCGCACTCTGGATGAGCTGTCTTGAAGCAAGCTCGGTGCCGGTTGGGGTTCGAGAGGAGAGTCGATGCTGCCATTTATCGGTCGGCCTCGAAGGCCGAAGTCGGCTCGCAGTCATCGGAACACGGTGTCGTCGCAACGGGTAAACATGGGCATCTCTTAGGCGGCTTGTTCATAGAACGGCATGTACGGTTCCTGGGTGCTCCAGAGGTGATGAAGCAGCACGGCCAGCTTGCGGGCTACTGCAACGACGGCCTTGCTCTTGGCCTGCTTGCCGCCTCTTGCGGCCAAGTGCAGACCCCACTGTCGAAGTGCCGAGTCTCTTCCGTGTGGTCGGAGGATATGGTTCGAACACTCGATCAGGAGACTTCGAAGGTACGCGTTGCCGGCGTGGGTGATGCCGAGCTGAGGATCGTGATCTCCGGACTGACTTCGACGAGGTCGCAGGCCAAGATAGCAACCAACATCGCGACTTCGCCCGAACCGCTCCTTGCTGCCCAGCGTCAGCACGAAGGTCAAGGCCGTGAGGTGGCCGACGCCATGAACCTTCAGCAGCGCCTGCGTCTCCGGATACTCGGTCTGGCCGAGTTGCTGGATCTGCCGATCGTACTGCTTGATCTTCAGCGTCATGTCCGCGATCTGCTGGAGCACCGGACCGAGCGCCTGTGCCAGTCCAGGCGGCATAACGGCGAGGCTGCGCTGAGCGAAGCACGTTGTGGCGGAGGCGGGCATACGATAGCCGCAGGACTTCGTCAGCCCGCGAACGGCGTTCACCGCAGCAGTGCGCAGTCGCACCAGCAGGGCCCGCGCACGAATCAGAGTGAGAGCCTCTTGCTGCTGCGACGGTGCGGTGGGCGATCGGCCGGAGGATGTTCGGATCAAGCCGAGCATAACGCGCCAGCTTCTCAGCATCGACCTGATCGCTCTTCCGGTCGCTGTGCGAGATCGCTCGCAGCTCGCGGACGTTCGCCACGATGACTTCGTGGCCTAGTTCCTGCAGCTGTTCGCTGATCCAGATCGAGTGTGTTCCAGCCTCCATCGCGACCCGCGCTGGAGGCACGTCGGTGAACCACTTCTCGATCGCCTTCGGGGTGGTTCTGAAGCGGCCACGGTCGACCACTTCTCCGTCCTGGTTGAGGGTGCAGTAATGGCTCCAGACATCGCCAAGGTCGATGCCGATCGTGATCTCAACCTTGGCCTGCTTGCGTGGTACTTCAGCGATGAGGTGCTGCGATGGCTTCTTCATGGGAACAGTCTGCTCCTCCTTCGGAGGACCTGCTCATCCCATTTCTTGGTACTGATCCGGGGTCGGTGAGTGCATTGGCGATTTGGCACTCGTCCAGACGCATCGCCGCCGAGAAGCGCGTTAGATTTACTCGCCAAGAATCAGGGGCACATAGCTTCGGACATCTTCCAGCAATTCCTCGCGAGTGATACCAACCTTGGCGCGAAGCTGTATACCCTGCAGCAAGTCAACGAGCAAACGGCCTCGCAGCTTAGCTGACGGTGTGCGAGTCAGGCGCCTCGCCTTGATCTCCTTTTCGAAACGTTTCGCGAAAATATCAGCGGATGCCGTGAGGCCCTTCGCGAGCCAGGAACGAATCTCTGTCACCCGCTCCGAATGTCCCAGCGCAGCGGCGGCCAACATGCAGCCGCTGCGAGCGTCGCCGGTAGCGGTGTTGACGGTAGCCTCGCAAAAGGTGGTCACGGCCTTGTGGATGTCCGGCTCCGCTTGAAACGCTGCCATTTTGGGAGCTCCATAGATCAGCGCATAGCGCTCGACGGCCCTTAGCAGCAAGGTGGACTTGTCTCCAAAGGCTCGGTATAGCGCGGGTTTGGTGACGTTCACGGCTCGCGCGATCCGATCCACGTCGACTCCTTCATACCCATGCTCCCAAAACATCTCAACGGCACGGTCGAGTGCTTCTTCGGGGATAAAGCCTTTTGGACGTCCTGGAAGGCGCTTCGCAATATTAGTTACCATCGCGTACGAAACTCCTTGCATTGCATCTGTTGGTATCGTACTCTCGCGTATGTAACGCTGCAAGACAGATAAATACAGGAGACCCCCAGTGGAACATTCGATCGCACTTGTCACCGGCGCCACCTCCGGGCTCGGTTATGCGGCAGCCCGCTTGCTCGCAGCCAAGGGCTACCGCGAGGTCATCGTCACCGGGCGCAGCCTAGCCCGGATCCAGGAAACAGTCGCTCAGCTCGCGGCGGAGACCAAAGCGAAGATCTTCACGCCGCTGGAGTTGGATCTGAACGCGCCGGCCAGCGTTCAGTCCGCCCTCGCCGAGCTGGTCAAGCGAGAGCGGCCGATCGATTTCCTACTGCTCAATGCCGGATTGGTCCCAACCAAGAAGCGCGTGATCACTGCGGCGGGCGTTGAGGCTTCTCAGGCCCCGCTGATCGGCCATCATCAACTGACTGTCGGGTTGCTTCGCGCCAACCTTCTTAGCCCCAACGCGCGGATTGTTATCGCCGGCGCGGAGCCTGCCCGCGGGGGCGTACCCATGTTCAAGTACACCGACGTGCCAGCATTCGCCGCCAAATACTACCGGGGAGACCGGACCGCCGCTATCGAAGCCCTGATTCGCAACGGGCCAAACGTGAAGTATGTGCCCAACAATACGTATGCCGACGCGAAGCTCATTATCGCTTGGTGGGTCGCGGCGCTGGCGCGCCGGCTACCCTCCGGCATGGCCGTGTACGCTGTCTCGCCCGGTGGGGCGACCGACACCAAGGTGGTGCGAAACGCTGGCCCGTTGTTGAAGTATCTGTTTATCCCAATCGTGAACCTCATTCCCGGCATGAATCAGACGCCGGAGACCGCGGCCCGTCGCTACCTCCAGGCGTCGGAGTTCGGAACCGACGTCTCAGGGCAATTCTTCGCCTCGGCCAAAGGGAAGTTCTCAGGCCCAATCGAGGTGCAGCGCCAGCCACACCTCCACGATCGCGCCAGCCAGGAAGCCGCGTGGCAGGCCGTCGTCAAGGTCTCCGGCGTGGACTTGTCTTAACGCAGCATCCTTGACCGCGGTGTCCTGAAGGAGCGCTGATCGGCGCGCCACTGGATGCAAAACAACATCGCCACATCCCTAACTTGGAATCACGGCGACAGAACGAATAACAACCAGTCACCAGGAGAATAAACATGAAACGGTACGAAGGTAAAAAGGTGGTAATCATCGGCGGCACGAGCGGCATGGGGCTCGCTACGGCGAAGATGCTCCTCGATGGAGGCTGCGCGCGTTCTGGTGACGGGTCGCTCGAAGGAAGGCCTGGAATCGGCGCAGAAAGAGCTTGGGAATGACGCCATCGTGGTTTCGAGCGACGCGCGGTCGTTGACGGACATCGATGCACTCGCCTCTCGAGTGAAGGCCGAGTTCGACACCTTCGACCTGCTGTTCGTCAACGCCGGGTTCAGCATCCGAGCTCCTCTCGAAAGCATCACCGAGGCTGTTTACGACGAGATGTTCAACCTGAACGCCAAAGGGCCGCTTTTCGTGATGCAGAAGCTCACGCCGTTCATAAACCGGGGAGGCTCTGTCGTCCTCACGACCTCGATCGCCAACGTCAAGGGAATGGCCGGCAACGCCACATACGGAGCCGCCAAGGCTGCGCTGCGATCATTCGCTCGGACGCTCGCCGCTGAGTTGATTCCTCACGAGATTCGCGTCAACGCGGTGACGCCCGGCCCCATCGACACGCCGATCATCGGCAAAGCGTTTCCCGCTGACGCAGCCGCTCAGATTAGGGAAAAGATGATTGGGATGGTCCCGATGAAGCGCTGGGGGACGTCGGAGGAAATCGCGAAGGCCGTCCTCTTCCTTGCGTTCGATGCGACCTTCACGACCGGCGCCGAACTTCCGGTCGACGGAGGATGGTCTCAACTCTAAGGCTTGACCGTCCAGGAAGGTGCTGGCATCGAGGACGGTCTTCAAGGACTCGCATACCAGTGCGCACTTGATGCGATACAGAAGGAAGTGGCGGCGCTCGGTCGTCGTCACTGCTCGCTCAGCCCACGAAGAAACATCGTGTTCGGCGCGACCTTCTCGATTGGTGCGGAACTCCCACGGTAAAAGGAGGAGCAACAAGATGCATAACTTGCTAGTGAGCTGTTTGGCGGTTGCTTATGTCTCAGCGAACGTGTACGCCATCGTGAAGATGCAGGTGTTTGAGTTAGCCCGTTCGCGCAAGCATCTCCTACTCTATGGCGGCCCCTTCATATTGTGGGGCTCTCTCATTCTGTCGGGATGCAAGCTCATGGAGATTATGCGCCGGTTCGACGAATGGGCCGCCTGACCAAGGCATTCCCAAATCAATAAAACAGGCCGATGCACTCATCGAGACGGGTGAATCCGATTGCTCCTCATAAACGGGGTTACCGACGGCCACGATTTTCGATTTGTGCAAAATCGCCAAAGCAGTTTGGGAGCGACCCAAAGCTGGCGGTGTTCGCGCGGGCGCGCGCGATTATTGTTCTGCCGGCGACGCGCTTGCGATAGTAGTCCACTCCTATCTGGGCGATTTGCCAGAGCCAGATCATTGCCGAGATGGCTACGACCCACAGCAGCGCACTGTAGATGGCGTGATTGATGGAATTGAGGGTTGCGCCGTAGTGGGCTGCATCGGTAATGGGATGTTTTAGCAGCACCCAGACGCGATTCGGCGCTTGGAACAAAACCAGAACGGCAATCAAGCCCAAGGTCTTGACCGTGATGTGTTGCAGGGAGCGCGACTTTTGCCAGGTGCCGCGCAGCAGATCGATCAAGCGCCAGGCGAGTTGCACAACATTCAACGCCACGATGCACCAGAAAAACAGAGCCCAGGCGGGCGCGAGTTGATAGGGTGAAACGCGAAGGTAAGCGGCGCCCGGTCCCATCAACAAATAGGGATGGTTCGGAATCAGCAGCAGCCAAATGATCCAGAGAAAACCGAACACTACCTCGGCCACGGCGTGGGCGTAGCTGCGCGGACGTTTGCCTTCGCAGCCTGCCTCTTCGCACGTGGGCAAGCTGCCGGGCGACCAATCGACGTGATCCACGACATTCGCGGGAAACTTGGCCGGTGAGTGCGTCATGGCAAACTCGATCG